>JBKBQA010000002.1:0-705368 GCA_046292765.1 Alcanivoracaceae bacterium
GACAATGGTGCGCCGATGAAGTGCCAGACCATGCGAGCCAAACTGGCTGAGCTGAAGATCACGCCATCGCATAACCGACCGAGAGTGAGCAACGATAACGCCTATGCGGAGTCACTGTTCCGGACACTGAAATACTGCCCGCAGTGGCCCGCCAACGGGTTTGCCTCACTGGAGGCAGCGCGCGAGTGGGTGGAGCGCTTCATGCAGTGGTACAACCACGAACACCGCCACAGCGGCATTGGCTTCGTGACACCCGCGCAGCGCCATAGCGGAGAGGATATTGCCATCCTAAAGAAGCGTGACGAAGTCTATCGGCAGGCCCGGCAACGTCACCCGAATCGCTGGTCAGGGACAACCCGAAACTGGAAGCGGGCTGAAATCGTGACGTTGAACCCGGTATCGGAGGAAGAAAAGCGCAAAGCAGCTTAACGGTTAAACGCGACAACTATCTTGAAAAACACCGCCTTGCCGAGCAGGCGGTATAGTGGCAAGGTTTAGCAGGTTGTAGAGGGAGCGGGCTGTATGGATGAGAAGCAGTTGCAGTTATTCGCCGACAAGCTTGAGCAGATGAAAGAGCAGCTGCTTGAAATAGCCAGTACTTCCAAAGAGTCAACCAGACCGGTGATTCTGGATCAGGCGAGTGTTGGTCGGCTGTCGCGCATGGATGCCATGCAAGCCCAGCAAATGGCTCAGGAGTCCGAGCGCCGTCGCGAAGCTCAGCTGGTTCGTATTGACGGAGCACTGAAACGTATAAAATCAGGCTCTTTTGGTGAGTGCTTTGTTTGTGGAAATGAAATAGATATCCGTCGGCTTTCGGTAGACCCAACGCTTACTCGCTGTATTGTCTGTCAGGAGAAGTAGAATTCGCTATTCGTTCAGAACTTCTCCGTGTTCCCTGGTCTCACGAAAGGTCATCTGTGGCCATTTTTCACAGGTCAGATTGAGTATTGCGTAGGATTCCGCCAGAAAAACCAGGTTCCCATCAACATCCTTTGCAAGTCTGGCTGGGTTTCCTCCCTCGAATTCCCTTAAAGCTTTCCGGTCTGACGTGCTTATCCAGCGTGCCAGTTTCACCTTGACGGGTTCAAATATCGATTCAACGCCGTATTCTGCTCTTAGTCGGTGGCTGACAATCTCGAACTGAAGCTGACCCACCGCGCCGAGTACCGGAGCTCCTCCGAGCATTAATTGAAAGACCTGAATCGCCCCTTCTTCACCAAGCTCTTTAAGCGCATTGTTGAGTTGTTTGGTTTTGAGGGGGTCTTTGAGTTGAGCCCTCATAAACAGCTCCGGAGCAAAATATGGTATGCCTTTAAAGGAAAGGGTCTCACCTTCGGACAGAGTGTCGCCAATCTGAAACTGGCCATGGTTATGAATTCCGATGACATCGCCAGCGACAGCCTCCTCAAGCGCAGTGCGCTCATTGGCCATAAATGTGAGCGGGTGAGATATCCTAAGGTGCTTGCCAGTTCTCACGTGAAGTACTCGGGTATCCGGTGTCAATCGACCAGAGCAGACTCGAAGGAACGCGATCCGATCACGATGCCTTGGATCCATGTTGGCCTGAATCTTGAACACAAAGCCGCTGAAACTCGGTTCTAGTGATTCGACGGTCCGCTGGCCGGCATTACGTGACTGCGGTGGTGGGGCCCAGTCAATCACCGACTGGAGTAGCTCCCTTACTCCAAAATTGTTGATGGCAGAGCCAAAGAATACCGGGCTTTGTTCACCTTTAAGGTATCTATCGAGATCAAATAAGTCGGAAGCGCCACGCACCAGTTCAGCATCGTTACGTAATGAATCCACCTCCATCGGGTACTGGCTATCAAGAATAGGATCGTCAATTCCTTTTACTGTTGAAATATCTGCGTGTTGATGGTCATCCCCAGGTTTAAAGCGATGCATTTCATCATTAATAAGATGGAATACACCTCGGAATGATTTCCCCATTCCGACAGGCCAGGTTATAGGCGCGCAGCGAATCTTCAGAACATCTTCGATCTCATCAATCAGTTCAATGGGTTCCCTGACTTCTCGATCAAGTTTGTTGATAAAGGTAATGATTGGGGTGTTGCGTAGCCGGCAAACTTCCAGGAGACGGATGGTTTGTGGCTCCACCCCTTTCGCGGCGTCGATAACCATCAATGCTGCGTCCACTGCCGTCAGAACTCGATATGTGTCCTCGGAGAAATCCTGATGCCCTGGAGTATCTAGCAGATTGATGATATACCCGTTGTACTCGAACTGCATGACCGAGCTGGTCACAGAAATGCCACGTTGTTGTTCAACTGCCATCCAGTCGGATGTCGCAAACTTTCCCGATTTCTTCGCCTTAACAGTCCCGGCAAGTTGAATTGCGCCACCAAACAAAAGCAGCTTCTCTGTCAGAGTGGTTTTGCCGGCATCAGGATGCGATATGATTGCAAACGTCCTTCGTCGACTGATCGAGCGACTGAGGTGGCCTGGCTCAGTAATGGCGGTATTCGGTTCCATGATTTTTACCAGCAGCGCCCTCGTTCAAGAAGCGGCATTAGATTGCCGAGGCTTCTGGGTGGACTGATAAGAGGGCCTTGAGCCTCTTGGCATCCTGATTGAAGTAGAAAATCCAGCTGCTCAATGCGGACAACTCCCTCGGCAAAGACCGGGATGCCGAGTTCTCTGGCTGCTTTGCAGATCAGCCAGATTCGCTGCGTACTCGCGACATCTTCCGGTGCTGATTTTACCAGATTTTCATGCAGTTTGATGGCTTTTACGGGCACATCTTTTAGTGCCGAAATCTGTAGATCTGCGCTGTCTACATGGTCGACTATGACTTGCACTCCCCACTTTGTAAGATGATAGATCAATGCCTTTGTAGTATCTGGGTATTGAAGAATGGCTTCTATCGGTATCTCAATGCGCAATCTTTTTCGATAGTACTCATTTTTGGAAAGAAAATTTAAAAGGTTTTCGGAATTCTCATTGATGCTGGCGGTTTCAGTGGTCAAGTTGATTGCCAGGTAGAGGTCGGAAAAGCATTTGCTATTCAATCTGGAGAATTCGCTTATGGCGTATTGAAGAACTGCCTGATCAACGACCCAGTGCTCTCCTGTTTGGTGTGCAGATCGAAAGATATCGGAGGCTGTAAGCTGCGTGTGACCGCCATTGCTCCAGCGGACTCTGGCTTCGATGGCGCAGAAATGTCCGTTTTTGAGGTTGGCAGCCAGCTGGAAATAGGCCTCTATCTGGTTGCGTCGTACTGCATAAGCTAGCTCGGTTTCTCGCATGGCTCTACTGGTTGCTCCCTGAAATGATGATGACAGAATGGAAAATAGCTTTCCTTCTCGACGCTTTATCCGATACATCTCCTGGTCTGCTCGATGAAGGATTTCATTGGCGGTTTCATCGGGATTGGGGCCCACTACGCCTCCAATGCTGAATGAGAGGGTATGTTTAAAGGATCCTGACTCAATAGGTTTTCTAAATCTTCTCACGATATTTCGGCAGAATGTTTCCGCTTTTTCATCCGGACTGTTGCACGGCATAATAAGTGCGGAAAACTCGTCTCCGCCAAGTCTCGCCATGCGAACCGTGCCTTCGCTTGCTTCGACCTCTTCTCGTAGTTGCTGCCCCACTTCTCGGAGGAGGTCGTCTCCTGCTTTGTGGCCGTAGGAGTCATTCACATTCTTGAAATTGTCGAGGTCCATAAAATGCACGGCGAGCTTATTTCCTTGGTGCCGGCAGATCGATATTGCATCTGAAATCTGGTTCCTGAATGTATTGTGACTGAGCAGGCCAGTGAGGCTGTCGTACCGGACAAGATGTTCGAGATGCCTGACATGGTTCTGATGGCTGGTGATGTCAGAGAACAGAAGTAACCACCTGCGTCCACGCATCAAGGTGCTGGACAAAGGGGTGATGGACGCCATTAGATCGAGTGTGTGCCCCTCTGCATGGGTGGCCGTGATTTCTCCGAGCCACATCCCTTCCCGCGATACAGCAGCCATGGCGTCGTTGATCAGATCTTTCGTATTGGTAAGAAAGGGTGTTGTGACGGGATCTGGCTCCCGAACCTGATGGCCAGTCATCTTGCGGCAAACCCTGTTTGTCCAGCGAGCATCGCCGTGCTCATCAAGTATGACTGCAGCCTTTCCCAGACTGTCCAGCAGCGGATACAGGTCACTATCCTGATCCGGTTGTCGAAGTGGGAACCCAAGGCAGGCAATCTGCTCTATGCCGGCAGATGTGCCGAATGGCATTAGCACCAGCATCATTGAGAATGGGCGGGCGTTGAAAGGATTGCTGCCATTGAAAATGAATGCGCGGGTACCACCTTTTGCTGCAACAAGAAGGTGCTCGTGAACTTCTGGGCGGCTTTGTGGCCAAGCGATGCTAATCAACGAGTGTCCTGCAGCCGAACCCGATTTCAGTTCCAGAAGCGAGCAGAATGCATCGTTCCCTTGCAGTAGTGTGCCGGTGCTGTCGCACAGGGCGAAGCCTGCCGTGGGGTCGGCCAGCAAGGTTTTCCAGGCATGTGCCTGTTTAGGATCGGATCGGTCAGTCGCCATTCATTTTTCAGCACCTCGCCGGGTACCGAGCATCGGATGACGTACGGGAAAGACGAGCTCTTATTCAACCAGTCGATCATCAACCGGGAAGCGTGAGAGCGTATTTACCGACGCCACGCGTCGGAGGTCCGGAACGGCTGGCGCCGCTTCAGCTCTTACAAATCGGATTTCGAAGACTTTGGATGGTACATGATTACGGTAAGCAAATGCCATCGGGCATGCCAATGGGAAGCTAGGCGAGCGTAATCTGCCGGTTTGATACTTTTTAAGTTATCAAAGGCCCGAAGAGAGTTCGCTATGGTTCGCAGATACTCATGGAAATCCGCCACGCTAGTATAGCTTTTAGTATAGCTTTTGACCCTCCAAAGAAATATAAGTCATTGAAAATCAATGAACACGCACTGCTGCATCATCGGGGTGTGGCTGCTGAAATCGTCCTGTGACATGGCCTGCTGGTGCTCGCTACGGATCAAGCGGGGGAGGATAGCAAAACACTTCGGGTGATGTCCCCAGAAACGCATGGCAGGCAACAGTGGCCAGTCCCGATTGACCTGAGTCAAGGAAACCGTGGGTAGGGCCGCGAAATCATAGACGGGGGCATGAAGCTGGCTTAGGTTCGGTCAAGGGGCGGCCCTCCCGTCCCCATGACTCGGGTGCTGAGGTGACATACAACGGTAACCAGCCAACACGCCTGACCGTGACGCCAGGTATTACCTTGGCGCATGTGGCATCTCGTTGTCTTGTGACTGCGCCATGGAATATCGACTGCCGACAGTGTCGGGATGCCTGCCCGGAAGCCGCACTAAGTGTGGTAGGCGGGGATCGTGGGCAGATCCTGACGGTATCGGATACCTGTACCAACTGCCATGAGTGTCTGCTGGCTTGTGACACCGAAGCCTTGATGGCGCTGCCTGACACAGTCAGTCGCCGGGATTTTTTTCGCCAGCTTGTGCGCCCTGCGTTACCGTCCATCCGGATTGCCGATGCCGGCCCCGCGCCGCGCCGGCGCTGGCGCATGGAGGCGCAGCAACACGAATCCCGAAACCCCGATCCGATACTGCACCCGCGGGCTTTCCTTGACACAAACCGCTGTGATGTCAGTGGCCTGTGCAGCCGACTATGTCCATCAAACGCTTTGCAGATCAGTGCCTCCGGGGCATTGCATTTTGATTCTGATCTTTGTCTGGGATGCGGTCACTGTGAAGCTGTTTGTCCTTCTGAGGCTATTGCCGTGGAGAGAAATCACCTTCCCGGCAGTGGCGTACTTCGTCAGGTTGAGCAGCGTCAATGCAGCGAGTGCGGCCATATCTATCAGGAAGTACATAGTGACACGGCAGATGACGAGCACTGGAACCGGCTTCCGCTTTGTCCAGCCTGCCATCGGGATCATGGGTTGATGCATGACCATGTGATGTCGCTGTTCCGGCAGTAGATCAGCGAACATTTGATAAACAATAGGCCCGTGCGGCCGCGATGAGGTTAGCGATGAGCGAACAACCCTTTAATCCTGGGCGGCGACGGTTTTTGCAGGTCAGCGGCGCCACCGGTGCGCTGGCGGGCAGCGGGCTCACTTTGAAAATGTTGACGCCACCGCAGGCTGAAGCGCGAGAAAATATTGATGCGCGACCATGGGGTAGTACCGACACCCAAATTACCAAGAATGTCTGCCATCAGTGCCCGGCGCGCTGCGGTATCGATGTTTACACAACAAATTGTCGGGTCCACGGTATTTACGGCACTATTGATCACCCCATTTCCAATGGCCGGTTGTGTCCGAAGGGCCATCTTGGTACCTACCTGCTTTATGACCCGGATCGTTTCAAAGGGCCGATGCGCCGGACAAACCCGAAAAAGGGCCGGGATGTGGATCCGGGCTTTGTGCCAATCAGCTGGGATGACGCTTTGGATATTGTCGCAAAGCGGCTGAATGATTTACGCAAACGTGATGAATCATACCGTTTCGCGTTGCTTTATGGTCGCGGCTGGGGGGCATCCGATGCGGGTCTGCAAGGTGATTTTGGCAAGCTGTACGGTTCGCCTAATGTCGCCATCGGCCACAGCTCGATCTGTTCCGATGGCAGCATGATTGCCAAGGAAATGACCGACGGCAATCAGTCCTACAACGCCTACGACTACGACAACACCAATTACATACTGAATTTTGGTGCCGGCTTCCTGGAGGCGTTTCGTCCCTACAACAACAATATGCAGGTATGGGGAAGAATCCGCACCAAGAGTCCAAAGACTCGTGTAGTTACTGTTGATGTGCGGATGAGCACGACCATGGCCGCTTCGGATCGGGCATTGATGATCAAGCCAGGTACTGACGGCGCCTTGGCGCTTGCTATCGCTCATGTGATGCTGACCGAAGGGCTCTGGGATCGGGAGTTTGTCGGTGATTTTTATAGCGGAAAAAATCAGTTTCGCGCAGGTGAAACTATCAACCCGGAATATTTGAGAGAGCGCTGGGTCAAGGATTTGGCTCGCTGGTGGAACGAGGAAGTCAAAGACAGAACACCCGCGTGGGCAAGTGAGATTACTACGTTGCCCGAGAAAGCGATTGTCGAAGTGGCGAGAGAGTTTGGTAGCACCCGTCCAGCCATTGCCTTGTTTGAACGTGGCCCAACAGCACACTCCAATGGCTGCTATAACGGCATGGCCATTCACGCCCTGAACGCACTGACTGGCGCGCTGTTTGCCGAGGGTGGATTGTTTTATCAAATGGGCGTGCCCTACGGCGCCTTGCCGGTAAATGCCAGAGACTTCATGGATGATCACGCCCGTAACATGCAGCAGCGAATTGGCTCCGGCGAAGTGCCTCGTATCGATATGAAAGGCACGGATCGCTGGCCGATGGTCAAGAACATGCAGCAGGAGATCGGCCCCAATTCACTGCTGGGGGATCCCTACAAGCTCGATACCATTATGTTCTATCTGAACAATCCGATCTGGACATCGCCCAACCCGCAGGTTTGGGAAGACGCCATGCGCGAACTGTTCGTTATTGATACCTCACCATATCCCGGTGAAACGGCGATGTTTGCAGATCTGGTGCTGCCGGATCACACCTATCTGGAACGGCTTCAGGATGCGCCGACTTATCCGTTCCGTGGCTATCCGATGACCCAGATCCGAACACCGGCGATCAAGCCCGTGCATGACACCAAAGTTTACGGTGACACCTTGATCGAGATCGGCAAACGAATTGATGGTCCGATGGGCGATTACTACCGGGCACTGGGTAGTACCGAGAATGTGATTCGCCATCTGGCCAAGGGATTTGAAGAAAACCCGGGCGACAACGGGGTTAACAGCTTCGATAGTTGGAAAGAAAAAGGTGTCTGGTATCGCAAGCCCTACCATTGGCGGCAGATTCGGGGTGAGTTCTATGAATGGGACGGCGAGCGCTATAGCCGGCGTATGACAGAGTCACAAGTCGCTGAAAAATTGCTGAAGACACCGAGCGGAAAGTTCGAACTGGTTTCCACCAAACTTACCGACCACGCCGATTATATCCATCGGGAGCTGGGTATTGCGCCCGAGCGCGCGGGGCTGATCCAGTGGTTGCCACCGGTTTATACCGGTAAGGGCAACCTGCATCTGGTAACGCCGAAGCTTGCTCTTCATGCTGAGGGTCGTGGCGCTAATCTGCCTCAGGCTCTGGCCTATATCCAGCCGATTGCCGGTGGGCGTGGCAACATCTTTCTCGAGATCAATCCGCGCACCGCTCGTAATCATGGCATTGGTAATGGTGACCGGGTTCGTTTGAAATCCAATGTCGGTGAAATCACCGCCACAGCGCGATATTCACCGGGGCAGCGTCCGGATGTGCTGGTGCTGCCGATGGAGCTGGGTCACTGGGCTCAGGGTCGATGGGCGAAGAACCGCGGGCCGGGGCATTCCGGCGAACTTACCGAAAACAAATCCGATGCCATTACCGGCCTCGCCAGCTACTACTCCGGCATGGTGAGCATCGAGCGCGCCTGATTGCAGGTATAGGCGCGGGTATAACAGGATCAGGAGATAGCAACATGGCCAAGTGGGGAATGGTAATTGATCTGGAAAAATGTACCGGCTGCCAGGCCTGTACTACCGCCTGCAGCATGGAAAACAACACGGTGCCTGGCGAGTCCTGGCAAGACGTGTTGTTCTATCGGGAAGGACAATATCCCAGTTCAACTTTCAAGTGGTTGCCGCGGCCATGCATGCAATGTGAAAACCCGTCATGCGTACATGTCTGCCCGACCAAAGCTACCTATATCACCGACGATGGCGTGGTGCTGGTCGACTGGGATAAATGCATCGGCTGCAAATACTGCATGATTGCCTGCCCATACGGTGTGCGCTTCTACACTGACGAAAAGCCGCTGCTGGAGCCGGACGTCAAGGATGTCTTTGCCAGCAAATCGGGCGATGTTCAAAGCTGGTCGCCGCCTTACCAGAATCCGAACGAAGACTGGTCGAAGGGTATTGGCATTCAACCCAAGGGTGTGGTTTCGAAGTGCACCTTTTGCTACCACAAGATCAGCAAAGCACCTGAAGGTGTGGCCGATCTTGACCCGCGTGATCCGGAACTGGTGGAGTTTGTCCCTGCCTGTGTCCGTACCTGTGCGCCGGAAGCGCGCTACTTTGGTGATCTGGATAACCCGGAAAGTCACGTTAACCAACTGATCGGTGATAAACGCGGAGTCCGGCTCAAGGAGGAGACCGGTAACAAACCCAAGGTCTATTACCTGACCGGGGAGGGCGGTTCAATTCCCGCCTTTACTGATCGCAACAAGGAATCGTGAGGAACTCGACCATGACATCCATTCATTCCGATAACGGAGCAGCGGCCTTGCAAGGGCAGAGCAAAATCCTGCAGGTTGTCGCCATCGTTTTGTTGGCCATTGGGGTGACTGGCCTATACCCGCTGGTCACTGAGGGCGGGCGAGCATTCAATCAGGGAAGTGCTCTGCCCTGGGGGCTGCTGGTGGTGACCTATGCCTTTTTGGCGTTGGGATCCTTCGGTGTCGCCATTGTCAGCACGGTTGGCCTGTTGATGAACCAGTCCGGAATGCACGGGCTGGTTCGTCGCAATCTGATGCTTGCGCTGGGCTTGTCGATCGGTGCGGTGGTGGCGTTGGCGCTGGAACTGGGCCATCCCGTGCGTTCGCTCTGGGCGATTCCACTTAACATGCAGATTCGCTCACCTTTGCTGTGGATGGGAGCGTGTTGGTCGTTGTACCTCTTCGGCATGGTGGTGGCTCTTTTATGGCTGCGCGCTCCCGAAGGGTCGCGCCAGCTGCCTGGCTGGCTGACCGTCTTGATACTGATCAGTGCCCTCGGTGGTCTGTTCACCCAGGGTTTGGTGTACGGCATGATGGCCATGCGTCCGGTCTGGTTTGGTAGCACCACGCCGTTGTATTTTCTGGTGGGCTCTTTGCCGCTTGGACTGGCACTGATCAGTCTGTTTGCCCAGAGTAGCGTTGGCTTTCGTCGCGATCTGATGTCCCCGCAAGTGCGTACCCTGATCGGTGAGCAGATGCCAAAATATCTGCTGGCGGCGATGATCCTGTATTCCTTCACCTGGCTGGCGCGTGTTACCACCGGTTTGTGGACCGTTCAGGATGGCCACCATGCTGTTTTTGAGCACATGCTCGGCAGTGGTTTTTTCTGGTTCGAACTGATTGTCGGCATTGTTCTGCCGCTGGTGCTGCTGGTGTTTATTCGCAGGCCTTCCAGCATGATTTCCGCGACCACTGCTCTGGCCATCATTGTCGGGCTGTTTATTGCACGCTATGAATTCGTTATTGGCGGGCAGTTGGTTCCCCTGTTCAAGGGAACCTGGGAGTGGGGGCTGATCCAGTACGCACCATCCGTTACCGAGTGGATGGTGGCTCTGACCGGCATGGCACTGGCAATTTCTATCTATGCATTCGGTGAGCGCATTCTGTATGGCAAATAATGCGCCGCTCTGGCATGAACTCTGGTCCACTCTGGCTCAGGCGTGGCAGCCACCCACCACGGCGTTGCAGTGTCTGGCGCTCAGGGAGTGTCTTGCTGACGACTTGCGTAGCCTCGGTCATGAGCTGTCACTGGAAGTCGATACCAGAATGTTGTCGCAGACGCTGGTCGGGTCTGATGACCAGACCCTGCTGGTGATCTACTCCAGGCTGTTTCTGGTGCCGCCACATGCTGCGTATATTGCGCTTGGCAGCGGCGTAGACGGAGATCTGATGGGGCCCTATGCGCAAACCATGAGCCGCTTTCTGCAGGAACTCGGTTTGCAGCTGTCTTCAGAAAGTCACGAACGACCGGATGATTTACCGGTGCTGCTGGAAGTCATGGCGAGACTTGAAACCGAGCCTGCTGCCGGCCAGTGGCAGAGAGTTTATCTGAGTCAGGTGTTGCAGGGGCTGGCACCATTGCAAAGGAGCCTAATGCAGCACGCGGCAGAAACACCATGGCGCTATCTGGCCGATTTAACTTACCTGCTGGTGGCACATCGACTTGCCCTGCTCGGTGCCAATGAGCCTGCGCAGATGGCCCCGGATATGGCGCTGCAACGCCAGCAGCAGCGCGAAGCGCTAAATCTCAGAGTGCAACAGGATCATCGGTATGAAGCCGTGCCGGAAGCGGCCGTCAATCAGGCAAGGCAGGCTGGCATTCCTGCGCAGGCGATGCTTGAGATGATCGCGAGCCTTGAAGCGCAGGGACTGGATGCCTCGCACCTGCGCGGCCAGCTTCCCGCAGATGGCTGGGCGCGATTAACCCCGCCGCCGGCCAGCAGAAAAAAATGAATAGACGTTTGATCACTGCCAGCTGGGAAATGTTCGATGATCAGGGTAATTGTCTGGAGCGGTCCGATGATCGCAGTTTAATGCGTTATAGCGAGGGAGATAACACACTGTTTCCGGCGCTTGCAGATGCGTTGTTTAACATTGAAGCAGGCGAAGAGCGCACCGTCCGGCTGGAGCCTGAGCAAGCACATGGCCCGCACCGGGAAAATCTGGTTTTTGAAGTGGTGAATAGCCATCTGCCCGAAGGTAGCCGGCCCTATCCCGGCATGACCTTCGCGCCGGGCGGGCAGCAGGGGAAGTTCCAGTTAACGGTACTGGAGGTACTCGAAGATCGTGTTCGCGTCGATGGCAACCATCGTTATGCAGGCATGGCGATCACTTTCAGGGTAAAGGCCGTGTCCATATCCACTTCCTTTCCCCCGATAGTGATTCGTCAGGTCTAGATTCCGAAGGAATCAAAATGAACAGTGCGCTCCTCGATGCCATTGGCATCAAGCAATTTTCTCAGCTCGCGAAGCATTGGGGCGGGGCCTGCGGCATAGATATCCCGCTTTTGCACCAGTAAATCAGTTCCGTTGATGGCATCAATGATGTTGCCACGGTTGTAGCGTGCTTGCTGAAATTCAGCTATCGGACTGTCAGGTGACTCGGCGGCCAATACGATCGACAGCCCCGGCGCCTTGGCGGTAAGTGATTGAAGCCTATCCAGTGCGTAGAAGTCGTCGCCACTGCGCATGCCCCAGATCAGAACCATGTCACGATCAGGAAACAGGTCTGCCTGCTGTTCGATCAATGAGAGCACAGGTGCCAGGCCGGTGCCGCCAGCTATAAAGAGCAGGGGAGCCTCAGGGACGGAGCGCATGGTAAATTGGCCGAGAGGGCCACGAGCCTGCAGTTCATCACCAACTTGCATCTTCGAAAAAGCCCACTCAGTAAAGCGGCCTTTGTCTACGTGACGCAAATGCAGACTAATGCGACCATCGCCATGTGGTGCATTGGCAATTGAATAGGCTCGGGAAAGATATGATGAGCCGGGCTGCCATAGCTCAATATACTGGCCTGGCATAAATTCGCAGAAGCACTCGTTCAGGGTGACTGGTGCCAATGTCAGCTGGATAACGCTGTCGGTAGCGCGCTCGATTTCCTCGATGCGCAGTTTGATAATGCGATCCGGATGGGCAATGCTCAGCGGCGAGTTAAGTATGTCATGCCGGTTAAGTAAGTCATCTTCAATGGCATGGCGGACATCCTCTCGGGACTCCAGTGCCAGCACGCTGGCCAAAGGCGGGAATTCGATGGCGTTGGCCGGACAGGTGTTAGCGCAGGTTGTGCAGCCAACCATGCAGTTCAGCGGATCCACCACCACCGCCTTTTTGCGTTCGAAGTCGTAGCGGTAGACAAGACGGCTGCAGCCGGTAACACAGGTGCCACAGCCGATGCAGGCATCGTCGACGACAGAAGGGTTCCAGTGAATTTCCTCGCGAGGGACGCCGTGCCATGGCTTGACGAACTTTGGATCAGGCATTTCCATTCTCCCGATGATTTGTATGGTTGCCTAGAGTTGGCCAGTGACTGGCTTTGCCCGTTAAACACAATACAGAGTGTTACTCTATCCCTCGCGACGCCGTTCCGGGAACCAGAAAGACGGGCAGTTCATCTGCCGGCTTTTCTGCCAGCTCGGCATCAGTCAGCCGTGCATAGATCTCGATCAGGTTGCCATCCGGGTCCATCAACCATAGCTCGTGTAAGGGCGTCCCTTTCCAGGTGGTGCGAGGCGGCTTTTCAATATGAGCACCGAACGCCACTGCCTGATGATAGGCATCAATAACTGCCTGCCGGTCAGTCATGCCGATACCGAGATGATAGAGCGTATCGTGGTGCAAGGTTTTACCGTCGGACACCACCAGCACAAAATTGAGATTCAGGTCATCACGAATAAAGGTCGCGTAGCGGTGCGTCCACTCCTTCGGCCAGGTGTCCAACAGCCACGCATAGAAACGGGTGCTTTCGGCCAGATCGGTGACGCGCAGGCTGCCATGGAATTCACCCGCATCAGGGCTACTTGGCAAGCTCAATAGCCCGGCGAGAACTTTGATTCTTGCCCGAATCTGATCCCGTGCGACGGCAAATCGGGTGGCGATATCTTCGCCATCGATCGGCTGTCCAGCCGGGTCTGCCACTGGCCAGTGAAGCCGCTTTACTTTGCCGGGTAGTACCGGGCAGATCTCATCGGCGCATAACGTCACCACCAGATCAATTCCATCGATATCCACTTCGTCAATAGACTTTGCCCAATGCTGGCTGATATCAACGCCAATATCCCCCATCGCTGCCACTGCATGCGGGTTCAGCCTGGAGGGCATGGAACCGGCGCTGCTGACTTTGACTCCGGGGCCAAGTATCTGCCGGGCCAACCCTTCAGCTATCTGGCTACGCGAGGAGTTGGCTGCGCACAGGAACAGAATGCCTTTAATAGATGATTGACTGCGACTTGCGGCGTTCATGGCTACTCCTGGTTCCTGGTCGGTACCATCAGTACAGGCCGTCGGGCGATTTCACACAAGCTGGCAGCCGTGGATCCGATTATTTTGCTTTTCAGCCAGCCCTGACCGTGTTTGCCGACAATGATCAGTGTGCAATCACGGTCAGCTGCGACCTGGGAAATCATCTGGGCGTTACTGCGGTCAGAATTTTCCTTTTTGGTCAGTA
Source organism: Alcanivoracaceae bacterium (assembly GCA_046292765.1). Taxonomy (GTDB): domain Bacteria; phylum Pseudomonadota; class Gammaproteobacteria; order Pseudomonadales; family Alcanivoracaceae; genus PGZG01. The sequence goes on from JBKBQA010000002.1 coordinate 14,039, forward strand.
TGGTGGCCTGTACTGACTGATCCGGAAGGCGACTACGGATATCCTCTAATGCAGCGGTTACCATAGTCGGCCAGGCAGGTGTTGCTGCCAGTGCATCGCCAGTGAGAATCGTCAACAAGTCGAGCTGCTTCGCTGCGGGAGCCAGGTTGATAGCAGCGTCTTCAGCAGCACGGGCCTGAGGAGAAAGGTCCGTCGCCAGCAAGATGTGGCTAAGGCTGTTCTTGCAGACTGCTTCGCAGCGCTCTCTGGTGGTGTCGGCATCAGGCTCGACCCATTGCAGTAGCACTGGCCGGGTTGCGGTGCGTATGACTTCACGCACGACACTGCCAAGAAAAATGCCGCGTACTCGGCTTTGAGCGCGGGAGCCGATAATGATCAGATCCGCAGAAAGATCGTCGGCGGTAGCGAGAATTTCATCAGCTATGACGCCGGAGCTGCGAACTGCAATATCGACTTCAAAGCCCTTCTCTCGTAGTGCGGTTGCACTTTTATCCAGCCATTGCCTGTAATGCTCTTTATGGCCAAGGTCGGCAAATTCGTTATAACCCACCTTGATAACATGGGTCAGGGTGAGCTTTCTTACTCCCCAATTCATCAGGTCTGGCAAGCAGTCGAGAACAGGCTCTTCGGCGGGCGACAGGTCCAGGGCTACAAGTGCTGAATAAAACATCGGTCCATCTCCTGTTTGAATTCTGTGCTCAATCATTTTTTGATTCTACGGCTTCCGGGAACCAGTGACGTGTCCGATTCGCCAGCGCAACCAGCGACAGCATCACCGGTACCTCGACCAAAACACCGACGACGGTGACCAGAGCAGCACCGGAATTCAGACCGAACATTCCAATGGCAACGGCCACGGCAAGTTCAAAAAAGTTGGAGGTGCCGATCAGCGCGCATGGTGCCGCTACATTGAAGGGGACTTTCCAGAGCTTGGCTGCACCATAGGCAATTGCAAAAATGCCATAGGACTGGATCAACAGCGGCACAGCGATCAGGGCGATCAGCAAAGGCTGATCAAGGATGATTTTGCCCTGAAAGCCAAACAGCAATACCACAGTGCCCAATAGCCCCAGTATGGATAGCGGCTTGACCCGGGCATTGAAGCGCGATACAGCAATGCCCGCTTGCACAGGATTCTCGGCGTTCTGACTGAGCTTGATGCGCGTAATAACGCCGGCAATCAATGGAATTAACACATACAGGCCAACAGATAGTATCAGCGTCGCCCACGGTACCTTGATGTCAGTGACTCCCAGCAGCAGGGCAACGATCGGGGCAAAAGCAAAAATCATGATCACGTCATTGAGTGCCACCTGAGCAAGTGTGTAGGTGGCATCCCCGCGAGTAAGCTGTGACCAGACAAATACCATTGCAGTGCAAGGTGCGGCACCAAGCAGAATCAGCCCGGCGATGTATTGGCTGGCGTTGGCCGGGTCAATAAGGTCGATAAAGAAATAATGAAAGAACAGCACGCCAAGAGCCGCCATGGTGAACGGCTTGATAAGCCAATTGACCACCAGTGTGATGATCAGTCCCTTGGGCCGTTCATGGATGCGCTTCAGGCTAGAGAAGTCCACCGATACCATCATCGGATACACCATAAACCAGATGAGCACGGCAACAACGAAGTTGACCGAGCCATACTCGAAGCTGGCCAGAGCCTCGAACAGTGCTGGTAGCACACTGCCCAGAGCAATACCCGCAGCAATACACAGCGCAACCCACAGTGACAGGTATCGCTCAAAAAAGCCGATCGGTGAGCGTGTGGTCATGCAGAATCTCCTCGAAATATGTCTTCAGATTTATTTAACAGCGCGCGGAGGTTCTTTTGCCCCGCCGGCTCAATGGCTAATAGCGGCACAACGGCATAGCGCCTGGCGTGCACATTCGCTATGGCGTCAATTTCCTTGATTTCGTTCGCCGCGCGCTGTAGCAACAGAGGCGATACGGTATCTGCGGCCGCGACACTGTTATTGATAATCCAGCCCCAGGCTTCGATGCCGGCACGGCGCAGGTCGTCTTGCAGATGCGCGGCTTCCAGTACAGGGGTGGTCTCGGCAATAGTTACCAATAGCACCTTGGTTTGCTTCGGGTCCTGCAGTTGCATCATCGGAGTGGTGAAGTGAACCCCTTTGCCGTCCATCTGCCGCTCAATTTCCCGGTGGTAGGCGCCGGTTGCATCCAGCAATAGCAGGGTGTGTCCGGTGGGTGCTGTATCCATGACCACGAATTTCCTGCCCGCCTCGCGGATGATGCGTGAGAAGGCCTGAAAAACGGCGATTTCTTCAGTGCAAGGCGAACGTAGATCTTCCTCTAGCAAAGCACGCCCCTGAGCATCGAGTTTGGCGCCTTTGGTATTCAGTACATGCTGACGATAGCGTTCGGTTTCGGCATGCGGATCGATCCGGCTGACGCTCAGGTTGTCCAGTGTTTCACTGAGGGTTTCTGTCAGGTGTGCGGCCGGGTCGGAGGTGGTCAGGTGAACCGGCAGGCCGCGTTGGGCGAGCTCTACTGCTATCGCGGCTGCCATTGTGGTTTTACCGACGCCGCCTTTGCCCATCACCATGACCAGGCCGTGGCCGTCGCCGGCGATCTCATCTACCAAAGCTGCCAGTGTGGGTGCCGTCAACGATTCTGACGGGATCAGCTGCTGACTCTCGACGGTCCTTTCGGTGTTGTCGAGCAAATGGTGTAGTGCATCCAGGCCCACCAAGTTGAATGATTTGAGCGGGATCTGATCACAGGGTAGCGTCTTCAGGTTGTCCGCAATGGTGGCAATGGCTGCTTGCTCCCGCTCGAACACTGCACCGGCCAACGCATCCCCTTTGGCCGCACTTTCCGGCAACACACCGTTGATTACCAGCGATTGTTGGCGCAGACCGATATCCGCCAGTTCCTCGTGCGTGCGCGACACCTCGCGCAGTGTTGAAGTCTGGGCGCGCGCGACCAGTACCAGCCGGGTGCGTTTCGCATCGGCCAGAGCGTCTACGGCAGCTTTGTACTGCTCACGCTGCTTTTCGAGTCCTGCCAGTGGTCCCAGACAGGATGCATCGCCTTTGCCTGTCTCAAGGAAACCGCTCCATGCACCGGGCAACTGCAGCAGGCGAATGGTGTGTCCAGTGGGCGCGGTGTCAAACAGAATGTGATCGTATTCGGCGGTCAGCGCAGAGTCGACTAGCAACGCGGTGAACTCGTCGAACGCCGCAATTTCTGTGGTGCAGGCGCCGGAAAGTTGTTCTTCAATGCCTCTGACGACGGTATCGGGTAAAACACCGCGCACCGGGCCGACAATGCGATCCCGGTAAGCCTGCGCCGCTGCTTCGGGATCAATCTCCAGTGCAAACAGATTGGGCACGGCAGTGATGGCGGTAATGTTATTGCCAATGCGGATGCCGAAGACTTGCCCCACGTTTGAGGCGGGGTCGGTACTAACCAGCAGTACGCGTTTTCCCGCATCGGCAAGTTTGACCGCCGTGGCGCAGGCAATGGAGGTCTTGCCCACGCCGCCCTTGCCGGTGAAAAAGAAAAAACGTGGAGGATCGACAAGAAATTGCACTCTTGAACTCCTTTCCGATTAGCAGCAACCACCTTTGGCGGCATTGGCTGACTTGGTGGCAGGCCCGCAGCAACCCTTTGGTGTGGGCGATGCGACCTTGGCGCTTACGCCCATCCAGGCTGCCAGTTCGTCACGGTCTGGATAGCGACCTGCCAGAGCTTGTTTCCCGTCAACCAGTATGAGAGGCAAACCGTTCTGCCCGGACTTTTCGAGAAGGGCTTTTACTAGCGGGTTGTCGGCAAACGCCTTTGGCTGCTGGGCCAGATTAAACCGCTCAATGGTGGCACCATTCTGTCTGGCCCAGTCCACATCTGCGGAAAAGCTGACCAGCGTCTGGTCCACATCGACACCGCACACGCCGGTGCTGCAACACAGGGCGGGGTCATAAACTTCAATGTTGCTCATGGAGTATCTCCGCTAGATTTTATGAGTAGTCCGGGAAACAGGTGAGCTGCCGGCATCCGCGCAGAACGCAGCGCTGCGCAATTCCCCACATTGTTCCAGATGCCCGCCGCAGCACTCTTCTGTGAGGTAGGCGATCAGATCCAACATGAGAGGGATGTTGGCCCGATAGCGCTGGAATCGACCCTCCTGAGTGACGTTCACCATCTCTGCCTGAGTTAATGCCTTGAGATGGAAGGACAAATTGCTAGGCGGAATATCGAGTGCCGAGGCAATCTCGCCGGCAACGAGACCGTCAGCGCCGTTCTTGACCAGCAGCCGATACACGTCAAGACGCACCCCGGAGGCGAGGGATTCAAAAATGCTGGTTGCTTCATTTCTGTTCATGTTTTGACTATACAACTATTATTAAAATAATCAATGGGTGGAGGTGCGCGGGCAGCTGGGCATAATCCGCATCTTCTCAATAGCACTTCTGGAGGCGTGTGGTGGAACCGCAATTCTGGCTTGAGCGCTGGCGCCGGGGCGAGATCGGCTTTCACCTGCCGCGTCCCCATCCGAAACTGGTGCGTCACTGGCATCGGGTGGCAGGGCAGCCTGGCGCCCCGGTGCTGGTTCCTCTCTGCGGAAAATCCCTCGACATGGGCTGGCTGGCGGCAGAGGGTCACGATATCTGCGGCGTGGAGCTCAGTGGCGAGGCACTGCAGACGTTTGCCTCCGAGGCTGGGCTGTCGGTTGCAAAACAGGCCGACGGATTTGCTGGCGCCGGTTGGCAGTTGTACTGCGGCGACTGGTTCAACTTCACTGCAGAGCAGCCGTTCAGTCTGTTTTATGATCGCTCAGCGCTGATTGCCTTGCCTGCGCCCATGCGTGAGCGCTACGTGGCTCATCTGCTTGAGCAACTCACGGCAGATGCCCGCGGCCTGCTGATCACGCTGGAATATGATCAGGTCGCTATGGAGGGGCCGCCTTTCAGCGTCCAGGCGAGCGAAGTACGGCAGCATTTCGCCGGTCGCGCCCGGGTGACGGAGCTGGAGCGTGCCGATATTCTTCAGCATGAACCGCGTTTTAAGGAGCGTGGACTAAGTCGACTTGAAGAAGTCGTGTGGTTGGTGGAGTGCCATGGATAACCAGATTCATACTCTGGCCGAGCGCGTTGGCCGGTTGATTGCCCGGCAAAAAATCATGATGGTGACGGCGGAATCCTGCACCGGTGGCTGGATTGCCGAGGCTGTGACCTCGGTCGCAGGCAGCTCTGCCTGGTTCGAGCGCGGCTTTGTCAGCTACTCCAATCAGTCCAAGCAGGACATGCTGGGCGTGTCTGCCGACACCCTGAATCGCTTCGGCGCCGTTAGCGAGGAGGTGGTGCTGGAGATGGCTCGCGGTGCGGTTCAGCGCTCCAGGGCGCACCTTTCGGTGGCCGTCTCCGGGATCGCCGGACCCGATGGAGGCAGTGTCGACAAGCCGGTGGGCACTGTCTGGATCGCCTGGGGGCAAAAGCTCGGCTACGCCGAGGCTGAGTGCTTTCTGTTCGGCGGAGACCGACACGCGGTGAGGGAACAAACTGTCATCCGTGCGCTGCAGGGACTGATAGCCCGACTGGGCGGTTGACCCTTGCGATCTTTCCCCGGACAGGCATAATACTGTCCATATTGACAGTGGTCGGGTGTTGGTGTCTTATTGCCCCATCCGGCTGACCACGGTCAACCGATACCCACACAGCAACCGGCCGGCGAGCCCGTCGCCGCTGCGACCACCAGAGGGATTTCCACATGGATCAGAACAAAGGCAAGGCACTGTCCGCGGCATTGGCCCAGATTGAACGTCAGTTCGGCAAGGGTGCCGTGATGCGCATGGGCGACCAGAAGCGCGAGCGTATTCCGGCCATTTCCACCGGCTCGCTGGGTCTGGATGTGGCGCTCGGCATCGGTGGCCTGCCGAAGGGACGCATTGTCGAGATCTATGGTCCGGAATCCTCAGGTAAAACCACCCTGACCTTGTCCGTGATCGCTCAGGCCCAGAAGCAGGGCGCCAACTGCGCCTTCGTCGACGCCGAGCACGCCCTCGATCCGGACTATGCCGAGAAGCTCGGCGTCAAACTTGATGACCTGATCGTTTCCCAGCCTGATACCGGCGAGCAGGCGCTGGAAATCACCGATATGCTGGTCCGTTCCGGCGCCGTCGATGTCATCATTATCGACTCGGTGGCGGCCTTGGTGCCAAAGGCAGAAATTGAAGGCGAGATGGGTGATGCCCACGTTGGCCTTCAGGCCCGTTTGATGAGTCAGGCGCTGCGCAAGATCACCGGCTCGGTAAAAAATGCCAACTGCCTGGTGATCTTCATCAACCAGATCCGCATGAAGATCGGGGTCATGTTTGGCAACCCGGAAACCACCACCGGCGGTAACGCGCTCAAGTTCTATGCTTCGGTACGCCTCGACATCCGCCGCGTTGGTGCGGTCAAGCAGGGCGATGAGGTGGTCGGCAACGAAACCCGCGTCAAGGTCGTCAAGAACAAGGTGGCTCCTCCATTCCGTCAGGCTGACTTCCAGATCCTCTATGGCCATGGCATCAACGTCCTCGGTGAGATCGTCGACATGGGCGTCCAGCTCGGTCTGATCGACAAGTCCGGCGCCTGGTATGCCTACAAGGGCGACAAGATCGGCCAGGGCAAGCAGAACGCCTGCGACTATCTGAAGGAAAACCAAAAGGTGCGCGAAGAAATCGAAGCCGAAATCCGTGCCCGCCTGTTGGCAGCGCCGATCTCCGCCCCGGCGACGGAAGAAGCCGTTGAGGCCGATGACTGAGTCCGATGCGGATTTGCGTCGCGCGGCCCTTGATTGGCTGTCGCGGCGCGAGTACTCCCGCGCCGAACTTACCCGCAAGCTGCGTCGCAAGTTCGGTGCGGAGGTGGTCCTCGATGAGCTGTTTCAGTGGCTTGAAGAACACCGCTTCCTTGATGAATCCCGCTATCTGGATATTATGATCCGCTCCTCGATTGGGCGTGGTCATGGGCTGCTCCGCCTGCGGCAGGATCTGCGCCAGCGAGGCCTGCCCCAGCCGCTGGTTGACCAGGCGCTTGCCAGCCTTGATGCCGACTGGTTCGAGCTCGCCCGTCAGGTTCGCCAGCGCCGTTTCGGCCTCAAGCCCGTCATCGACCAGAAAGAAAAGGCCCGCCAGCTCCGCTATCTCCAGTACCGCGGCTTCACCGGAGAACAATGTTTCCACGCCCTGGACATGTCCGAGGAAGACAGCCAAGGCTGAGGCTCCTCACTCCCGGCCCCGGAGACCCGGACCACCATCGTCATCCCGCCCCCATCCCGCTATACTGCCGCCCTTGATTTCGCCACCCTGGACCCCGACGAACCCCATGAAAAGTGCTGACATCCGCCAGGCCTTTCTCGACTATTTCGCCCAGCAGGGCCACGCCGTCGTTCCCAGCAGCTCGCTCGTCCCCCACGACGATCCGACCCTGCTGTTCACCAATGCCGGCATGAACCAGTTCAAGGACCTGTTCCTTGGCCGCGAGAAACGCGATTACGTCCGTGCTGTCAGCAGCCAGCGCTGTGTCCGGGCCGGTGGCAAGCACAATGACCTCGAGAACGTCGGCTACACCGCCCGCCACCATACTTTCTTTGAGATGCTGGGCAATTTCAGTTTCGGCGATTACTTCAAGCAGGATGCCATCCGCTTCGCGTGGGAGTTCCTCACCAGCCCGCAGTGGATGAACATCCCGAAAGAGAAACTCATGGTCACGGTGTATGCCAGTGATGATGAGGCCTTTGCTATCTGGGCCAACGACATGGGCGTACCCCCGGACCGTATTGTCCGTATCGGCGACAACAAGGGTGCACCGTATGCATCAGATAACTTCTGGACCATGGGCGATACTGGTCCCTGTGGCCCGTGTACGGAGATCTTCTACGACCACGGCGCCCATATCTGGGGTGGCCCGCCGGGATCACCGGAAGAAGATGGCGACCGCTTTATCGAGATATGGAATCTGGTGTTCATGCAGTTCGACCGTCAGCCGGACGGCACTCTGATACCGTTGCCAAAGCCCAGCGTTGACACAGGCATGGGCCTCGAGCGTATCTCTGCCGTGATGCAGCATGTGCATTCCAACTACGAGATTGATCTGTTTCAGGCGCTGCTGAAGTCAGCGTCCGATGCCACCGGCTGCAAGGATATGGAGGAAAAATCCCTGCGGGTGATTGCCGACCATATTCGCTCGGCGGGCTTTCTGATCTGTGACGGTGTGATTCCCTCGAACGAGGGGCGCGGCTATGTATTGCGGCGCATCATTCGACGGGCGCTGCGCCATGGCCACAAGCTGGGTCAGGACAAGCCGTTCTTCCACCGCATCGCTGCCTCGCTGGTGACGCAGATGGGGGAGGCTTATCCAGAGCTGACCAAGGCGCAGAGCCGTATTGAAAAAGCCCTGCTGGCGGAAGAGGAACAGTTTGCCCGCACATTGGCGGACGGCATGAAGGTGTTCGAGTCTGCGGTCAGTGGCCTGAAAGGCGACGTCATTCCCGGCGACGTGGTATTTACCCTCTACGACACCCATGGTTTCCCGGTGGACCTCACCAATGACGTGGCTCGCGAGCGCGGCCTGACACTTGATATGGCGGGTTTTGATGCCTGCATGAACGCGCAGCGCAGTCGCTCCCGTGGCGCCGATGCCTTTGCCAACAACTACAATGATCGCCTGCAGGTGGATGCGGTCAGCGATTTTTCCGGATACGACCGTCTTGCCGATATGGCCGAGGTGGTGGCGCTGTATCGGAATGGCGAAGCGGTGTTGTCACTGGCCGCCGGTGAGGATGGCATGGTCGTGTTGTCGTCGACGCCGTTCTATGCCGAGTCCGGAGGCCAGGTCGGCGACACTGGCGTCCTCACCAATGACGGCAGCCGGTTTGTTGTGGCGGATACCCGCAAGCGTCAGGCCGCCCATCTGCACATCGGCGTACTGGAGCAGGGCAGTCTGAAGGTGGGCGACCGTCTTGCTGGCCACGTTGACGAAGCCCGTCGTCGCGCCATCATGCGTAATCACTCTGCTACTCACTTGATGCATGCGGCTTTGCGTCAGGTGCTGGGGGACCATGTCACCCAGAAAGGGTCGCTGGTCAATGCGGATTACCTGCGTTTTGATTTCTCCCATGGTGAAGCGGTGAAGGCAGAGCAAATTGCCGAGATCGAGTCGATCGTCAATCGCCAGATTCTCGCCAATGCACCGGTATCCACCGAACTGATGGATATTGAATCAGCCCGCAAGGTCGGGGCCATGGCCCTGTTCGGCGAGAAGTACGATGCCGAGGTTCGGGTGCTGACCATGGGTGAGGCGGGTTTTTCCAAAGAGCTGTGTGGCGGCACCCACGTTGGCCGCACCGGTGATATCGGTCTGTTCCGGGTGATTGCCGAGGCGGCCAGCAGCGCCGGTGTGCGTCGTATTGAAGCCGTTACCGGGGAGCGGGCGCTGGCGGAAATGCGTCGGCTGTCGCAGCTGGTCAGTGACAGCGCGGCGGTACTGCGCGCGCCTACCGATCAGCTGGTCGCACGCATAGAACAGGTAGTCAGCCGCAGTCGCGAGCTGGAAAAAGAAATCGAGCGACTGAAGCAGAAGCTGGCGTCTGGCACCGGCAATGATCTCAGCACTCAGGTACAGGAGATCAACGGGGTCAAGGTGCTGGCAGCCCAGCTTGATGGTGCTGACAGCAAATCCCTGCGCACAGCGATGGACAAGCTCAAAGACAAGCTCGGCTCGGCGGTGATCCTGCTGGCGGCCGTTGAGGACGACAAGATCAGCGTTGTTGCCGGGGTTACCAGCGATCTCAGCGGGCGTTTCAATGCCGGGGAACTGGTCCGCCATGTCTCCGAACAGCTTGGCGGCAAGGGCGGGGGCCGTGCTGACATGGCTCAGGGTGGCGGGTCGGATCTGACCGCATTGCCCAAGGCGCTGGCAGAGGTCCCGGCCTGGATTGCAGGGCGCTAAGGCAGGGTGTTAATCCGGTAGAACGTTGGCAGAGCCCGCCTGTCCTGCAGCGAGCGACGCTCCTACAAACCGGGCGCGACTGATGATAGAGTGGCGCCCGCATTTTTCTCACCCAAGTGGAACCCTATGGCCCTGATAGTGCAGAAATACGGCGGCACCTCGGTGGGGACCGTCGAGCGGATCGAGGCGGTGGCCGAGAAGATTGGTCGCTTCCTGACAGAAGGTCACCAGATCGTGGTGGTGGTATCGGCGATGAGCGGTGAGACCAACCGCCTGATCGGCCTGGCAAAGCAGATCACCGATGACCCGACACCACGGGAAATGGATGTACTGGTTTCCACCGGCGAGCAGGTCACCATCGCACTGTTATCCATGGCGCTGCTCAAGCGTGGCATCGATGCCCGCAGTTTTACCGGGGGCCAGGTGCCGATCCGGACTGACAGCGCCTTCATGAAAGCGCGTATTGAGCACATCGACGAGCAGAGCATGCGCGCCGATCTCACTGCGGGTCGGGTGGTGGTGGTGGCCGGCTTCCAGGGTGTCGATCCGGACGGCAATATCACCACGCTTGGTCGCGGAGGTTCCGATACCACCGCGGTGGCGTTGGCGGCCGCGCTGAAAGCCGATGAATGCCAGATCTACACTGATGTCGATGGTGTCTATACCACTGACCCCCGAGTGGTGGATGCGGCTCGCCGCCTCGATCGTATTACCTTCGAGGAAATGCTGGAAATGGCCAGCCAGGGCTCCAAGGTACTGCAGATCCGTTCGGTAGAATTCGCTGGCAAGTACAATGTGCCCCTGCGTGTTCTGCACAGTTTTCAGGAGGGTCCCGGGACCCTGATTACCGTCGATGAAGAGGTTGATATGGAAAAGCCGGTTATTTCCGGAATTGCCTTTACCCGTGACGAGGCCAAGCTGACGCTGCGTGGTGTGCCGGATACCCCGGGTATCGCCTACAAGATCCTCGGACCGATTGGTGATGCGAATATCGAAATCGACATGATCGTTCAGAATGTCGGTGCCGATGGTGCCACCGACTTCACCTTCACTGTTCATCGTAACGAGATGGCCAAGGCAAAGAAAATTCTGGAGCGGGTGGCAGCAGACTTGGGTGCCCGTGATGTGCTGGCGGATGACAAGATCGCCAAGGTCTCACTGGTCGGAGTGGGTATGCGCTCCCATGCGGGTGTGGCCAGCCGGATGTTCCAGTCGCTGGCAGGTGAGGGTGTCAACATCGAAATGATCTCCACCTCGGAGATCAAGATTTCGGTGGTGATCGCCGAGAAGTACCTTGAATTGGCTGTGCGCTCGCTTCACTCGGCCTTCGAGCTCGACAAGCCGTCTGTCTGACTCCCGGCAGACACTACGAACAAAGTCTGTCATAATCCCCGTCCCCGCTTCGTAGGGTCGGGCAGCAGTCCCGTACTATGGATTCACGGAGAGCCGGGCCTTGCAGGCGGGGAATGCGCTCGTTTGACCTTAAGGACCCTGGAGGGACCAACCATGCTGATTCTGACCCGCCGCGTAGGCGAAACCCTGATGGTCGGTGATGAAGTCACCGTAACCGTGTTGGGAGTCAAAGGCAACCAGGTACGCCTGGGTGTCAATGCTCCTAAAGAAGTGGCTGTGCACCGTGAGGAGATTTATCTCCGCATTCAGCACGAAAAAGCAGCAGACGGTGATCAGGGCTGATATCAACGCTGGGATTTTTTTTTCCAGATGGTATTATGCCGGCGGCAGCTCAGGCTGCCGCTTTTCATTACGGTGAGATGGCCGAGTGGCTGAAGGCGCTCCCCTGCTAAGGGAGTATACGTTAAAACCGTATCGAGGGTTCGAATCCCTCTCTCACCGCCAGACCATAAAAGGAGCCCCGAAAGGGGCTTTTTTTATGGTCTGGCGGTGAGAGAGGTCATGATGAGAACCCTTGTTCGACCAGCCGCGTCAGCGGCGCAGGACGCCGCAGGCGCCCCCGCAGGGGGTGGAGCAATCGCCATAAGCGATTGCGGAATCCATCCCTCTCTCAGGCGCGCAAAGCGCGCCCGATGATCCAGCTGTTGCACCGAGCGTCTCGTTATCGATTGTTGACCGTTCACTTTTAAGGCGACTTCGGCTTGACTCGGCCATCCCCTTTGGAAATAATGCGCGCCTCTCGCGATGGCCACGCCTCGCACACAGACACGCACCCGTAGCTCAGCTGGATAGAGCACCAGGCTACGAACTTGGGGGTCGGAGGTTCGAATCCTTCCGGGTGCGCCACTAAACAAAAAGGGTCCCGCGAGGGGCCCTTTTTGTTTAGTGGCGCACCCGGAAGGTGCTTCGAGAAGCTCCCAGGTTCGACAAGCCGCGCAGCGGCGCAGGACGCCGCAGGCGCCCCGCAGGGGTGAGCCATCGCGCAAGCGATGGCGAATCTATCCTTCCGGGAAGGGAAGGACTGGATCGAAGCGTCAAGGGACCCTTTTTGTTTAGTGGCGCACCCGGAAGGTGCTTCGAGAAGCTCCCAGGTTCGACCCAAATAACCCTCCGCTATCAAGCTCCCGCTGATATAGCAAAAGGGTCTCTGCCATTCATTCCCTCCCCCCAGTTCCGGGCGCAGAATCGGAACAGGACTTACTGGTAAGGGGAATATCACCATGAAGCGTTTCTACTATATGACTCGATCCCTCTCGAGCGTACTCGGCATCAGCCGCGACCTGCAGGAAGCCGGTATCGGTGAGAATCGGATTCACGTGCTCGGTGGCAATGCCGGGGTGCTGGAGCAGGCCCGGGTCAATACCACCTCTGTCTGGGAGGAAACCGACATCCTCCACTTCGGCTTTATGGGCGCCCTCTATGGCATGATCTTTGGTCTGTTTGGTGGTTTTATCCTGGCAGCGGTGGACCCCTGGGGGGTGCAGCTGGGGAGTGGAGCGCTGATTGCGGCAACCGCCTTTGGTACCGGCTTTGGCGCCTGGGTCGGGGGTATTCGCGGAATCTCCACCCGCAACCATCATATCCAGCCCTATCTCGACGGAGTTGAGCGAGACGGCAACTATCTGGTGATGGTGGATGCCGACGATATCCGTCAGATCAGTTCGGTAGAAAAGGTCATGCAGACCCGCCATCGCGAAGCCCGGCAGGCCGGGCAGGAGGACCATTACAGCCCGTTCTTCTGAATCGCGAGGCGGCCTCTGCGCCCGCTGTCCTTCGGGACAGCGGGCCAGTCTCTATCAGGCCATTTTCAGGACCATATCGACCATTCGTTCGGTGAACCCCCACTCGTTGTCATACCAGCTCATCAGCTTGGCCTGGCGTCCCATTACTCGGGTCTGCGCCAGATCGACGATGCTGGAAAGGGGGTTGTGGTTGAAGTCCCACGACACCAGCGGTTCCTCATTGACACCGAGAATGCCTTTGAGACTTCCGTTTGCAGCGGCGCGAAGTGCATCGTTGATCTCTTCTGCTGATGCGTCCCGACGCAGCAGGCAGTGCAGGTCCACCATGGATACATTGAGGGTAGGTACGCGAATGGCCATGCCGTCCAGCTTGCCCTTGAGATGGGGCAATACCAGTCCGACTGCCTTGGCAGCGCCGGTTTGGGTCGGGATCATCGACATCGTGGCCGAGCGCGCCCGATAGAGATCGTTGTGGGCCTTGTCGATCAGGTTCTGGTCGTTGGTGTACGCATGGATCGTGGTCATCTGCCCCTGCTCGAAACCGAATGCGTCATCGAGCACCTTGACCAGTGGTGCCAGACAGTTGGTGGTGCAGCTGGCATTTGATACCACCAGATCGCTGCTTTGAAGGTCGCCATCATTGACCCCGACCACGATGGTGCGATCAGCATCCGCCACCGGGAAGCTGGCCAGTACCCGCCGGGCGCCGGCATCGAGGTGAGCCTTCAGGGCATCGCGGGTCTTGAACTTGCCGGAACACTCCAGCGCAATGTCCACCTGACAGCTTTTCCACGGCAGCTTCGCAGGATCCTTTTCCTTGCTCAGATGAACCGACCAGCTGCCAATCTGAAGGGTGTCTCCGTCCAGACTCACCGGCACCGAAAAATGGCCATGGGTAGTATCGTGGCGGGTGAGGTGGGCGAGTACGGCAAAATCGGTCAGATCGTTGATGGCCACCACCTGAATCTGATCCTGCAGGCCCCGCTCGTAGATCGCTCTGACCAGACAGCGGCCGATGCGACCGTATCCATTAATGGCAACTCGAATCATGATGTACTCCATGTGATAGCTCTTGGAGTCAGTGTAGATCAGCGGGCGGGCAGTGGCACCCGTCGGAGGCGGCCCGGTTGATCTGGGTCAAACTGGTCGATTCAGGGCTTCAGTTGCAGGTATGATCCCCGCATAACAAGAATCAGGTTGCCGATGTATCCCTCCGATCTGCTTTACGACGTCATCCGCTACGGGCTGGTTGTCAGTGCATTGCTGCTGGCGCTGGTATGTTATGGCTATGGACGTGGCGGTGCCGGACGCGGGTATCTGTGGCTATCTGCAGCGATGGCGCTGGATGGGTTGCGACATCTTGTTCTGATGTTTGCACCTCCGGTTACGGCGGTGGCGTTTTATGCCGACGTGGATTTGTTGCTCCGAGCGTTCCTGCTATTAACGGGACTGCAATTGCTGGGCGGTGGAGCCCCGTCTGGGGTATTGCGCTGGCTCGTAGTGCTGTCAATGGGTTGGCTGATGTTCTGCTACCTGACCATACATGGCGAGCCACTTTGTCGTGAGCTGCCGGGCACGGTGCTGCTGGCGTCGGCATGTGTTCTGTTGTCAGTGTTCTTCTGGCGTGGACGTGATCGCAAACGGCCGCTCGGCTTTCTGGTTGCTGCTACTGCGTTTCTGATACTGGCGGCCTTCTGGGTCATACACCCTCTGGCACGGCAAAGTCACTGGGGGCACTGGCACTTCGCCACCCTGCAGGTGCTCTACATGCTGATCAGCGGTGGCCTGATTCTGGCGTTGTACCAGAGTGAGCGACTACGCGCAGACTTTGCCAGCGAAGGGCAGGAGAAGGCCCTGTTGCGGGTGCTGCGCAGCCGTCGGCGCGTGGTGCAGCTGCGTGAGTGGACCGACGTGCTGTTGCAGCAAATTTCTGACGGAGTCGTAGTCAGTGATATGAATGGGGTCATAACCGGTTTCAACCGTGGTGCAGAAACCATCTTTGGTCTCAGGGCTGTCGACATTCTGGGGAAAACCGTTATCGAGTTGATGCCGGAGAGCGAACGTCCGCAGGGGCAGTCTCTGGCCGAGTTGCTGGACAGTTTTCGCGAGCGTTTTCGCACTCCCAGAGAAGTGGTCGGACGGTTCCGGGACGGGGCGACGCTTGAACTCGAGATGGTGGTGTCGCCGATGGCGATCATTGATGCTGAGCAGATGGTGGCAATTATCCGCGATGTGTCCGAGCGCAAGCGGCAACGAGAGCAGCTTCACTTTCTTGCTCGTCATGACGCCCTCACCGGGTTGCCGAATCGACGCTACTTCACAGAGTTGGTGGCGCAGCGCCTTCAGGATGGACAGCGTGGCCTGCTGGCTTTTGTCGATCTGGATGACTTCAAGCTCATCAATGACACCCTGGGACACAAGGCGGGCGATACCGCGCTGGTCGCCATCGCCCGCCGATTGGTGGGGCTGGCGGGTGAGCAGGCAGTGGTGGCCCGGCAGAGCGGCGATGAGTTCGTCATGTTTCTTCCCGATCTGACAGACCAGCGTGCCATGCGCGAGTGGGCAGAAGAACTGGTGTTGCGGGTGCGTAACCCGGTCAGCTTTGATCAGGTCGAATTCGGCTTGTCCTGTAGCGTCGGTCTTGCCGCCTGCGACGGCAGAACCGATGATGTGGAGACGCTGGTGCGGGAGGCCGATCTGGCCATGTATCAGGCCAAGCGTAGCGGCAAGAATCGCTTCAGCTTCTTCCACGAATCGATGCTGGCGGAATCTAACCGCATTGCCGAGCTGGCGGCGCGACTGAAGCGAATCGATATGGATCGCGAGTTGTCGCTGGTGTTCCAGCCGCGGATGCAGCTGGAAGGTCGTCATCTGGCGGGAGCCGAGGTGTTGCTGCGCTGGTGCACGCCGGAGGGCGAGCAGATCCCGCCGGACCAGTTTATTCCGGTGGCAGAGGAAACCGGACAGATTCTGCGGCTTGGTTACTGGGTGCTGGGGCAGGCCTGTCGCCATCTGGCGGGCTGGGGTCATCTGCGGGATTCTCTGGTGCTGTCGATCAACCTGTCGGCAAAACAACTGTTTGATGAGTATCTGGTGGACCGCATCGAGGAAGTGCGGACCCGCTATGAGTTGGCTCCGGCCCAGCTCGAGTTTGAAATCACCGAAAGCTCCGCCATGCAGGATATTGACTATGCGCTGCGGGTACTCGGGCGTTTGCGGGCAAGGGGATACGGCCTGTCGCTGGACGATTTCGGTACCGGGTTTTCGTCGTTGTCCCACATGCGCCAGTTACCTGTGGACACCATCAAGATTGATCGTTCGTTTGTGCAGAACCTGGTGGAGGATCGTCAGCAGCGGGTGCTGGTGGCCGGGATCATCGAGTTGACCGGGCATCTGAATATGCGGGTGCTGGCGGAAGGGGTGGAGACCGCCGAGCAACTGGACATTCTGGATTCGCTGGGCTGTGACGAGGCCCAGGGCTTTCTGATCGGCAGGCCGATGCCGGCAGAGGAATTCGCCGAAAGAGTGCTGACACAATGGGAGGCCCTGGTCGAGACATTCTGATCCGCCTTGCAATGGTGGCGGGCTTTCGCGACAATGCCGCCCTCTCCGAAAGGGAGCTCAATGGCAGCCCTGTCGGTCCCCCCGCAATGACCAGCTGTGAACCCCGCCAGGTCCGGAAGGAAGCAACGGTAGCAGTGACGTCGTGTGCCGGGGTGTGGCTGGCAGGGCTGTCTCCATTTTTGGTGTTCTTCAGGGTGCCTTCGAGCCTGCATTGTGCCAGCTTTCAGTTTGTCCTGATCTTCCATGGAGACAGCCCTTTTACGGGGCGGAATTCTGGTACGATATCGCCTTTAATGCTGGCTGTGGGGCTTTGATGAGTTATCAGGTTCTGGCGCGTAAATACCGGCCGCGCACCTTTCATGAGCTGGTGGGGCAGGAACATGTATCGCGGGCGCTGATCAACGCGCTTGACCATGATCGCCTTCACCACGCCTATCTGTTTACCGGCACCCGCGGTGTTGGCAAGACGACCATCGCCCGCATTCTGTCCCGTTGTCTCAATTGCGAGCAGGGCGTCAGCTCGCAGCCCTGTGGCGTATGTGATACCTGCGTCGAAATCGGCGAAGGACGTTTTGTCGATCTGATCGAGGTAGATGCCGCCAGTCGTACCAAGGTTGAGGATACCCGGGAGCTGCTCGACAACGTTCAGTACGCGCCGACTCGCGGTCGTTACAAGGTTTACCTGATCGACGAAGTGCACATGCTGTCGGCGCATTCCTTCAATGCGCTGCTGAAAACACTGGAAGAGCCACCGCCGCACGTGAAGTTTCTGTTGGCGACAACCGATCCGCAAAAATTGCCGGTCACCATCCTGTCCCGTTGTTTGCAGTTTAATCTCAAGGCGCTGCCGGCGGATCGGATTGCGGGTCATCTCGCGGATCTGCTTGAACGCGAGATGATCGGCTTCGATGCGCCGGCGCTGGCATTGCTCGGTCAGGCGGCGCGGGGGTCAATGCGTGATGCCCTGAGCCTGACTGATCAGGCTATTGCATTCAGTGGCAATCCGCTCACCGAGGGCGCAGTGCGCGGCATGTTGGGCAGTGTTGATCGAGCCCATGTGCTGGCACTGCTTGATGCGCTGGCGGACGGCGCGGCCGAGTCGGTGCTGGCAGCACTGGATAAGGTCGCAGAGCAGTCGCCCGATGAGCTGGCGTTACTCGATGAGCTGATCAGTAGTCTGCACGCCCTCGCCGTGTCTCAGGCCGTGCCTGCGCGACAAGCCGATGAACGTGTGGCCGCATTGGCTGCACGTTATACCGCCGAGCAGGTGCAGCTGTGCTATGACGTCGCCCTGCGCGGCCGCCGCGATCTTGCTGAGGCCCCGAATCCGCGCGCTGGGCTCGAAATGATTCTGCTCAGAATGGTGCTGTTCCGTCCCGAAGGTGTGCTGCCCGCAGGAGGCGGTGACGGGGCAAAAAAGCCGGTTGAGCCGGGCCGTCCCGAATTGCGGGCGGTACCGGCTCAGAACCGCCCTGGCCAGTCGGCCCCGTCTTCAGCGCAGGCGGCGGCTGTGGCGCCCCGGCTGGTTGTGGCAGCGCCACCCGTTCTGGAGTTGCCGGTGGCGGTGCCGTCGGCGCGAGTCGAATCGATCCCGGTTGCCGGCCGGGACGCGCAGCCCCGGGTTGTCGGTGAAGGGCCAGCCTGGTGGGCGCAGTTGGTGGCTGGGTTGCCGGTAGATGGCATGTTGCGCAACCTTGCTGAACAATCGGCGCTGATGCAGCGTGATGGTCTCAGCTGGACTCTGCAACTGGAACCCGGGCACCAGATGCTGGCCACTGCGGAGCGTCTTGAGCAGCTGGCGGCGGTGATATCGGAACGACTTGGTAGCAGGGTGCGTCTTACTGCCGAGTGGCGCGAGGGCGTCGCCGATACGCCGGCGCAGCAAATTGCCGTGGCACGGCAGGCAAAACTGGAAAAGACCCGTCAACTGATCAGCCAGGACCCGGTGGTGGTGGCGCTGGGCAGGGATTTTGGCGGACGCCTTGATATCGACTCCATCCAACCGGAGGACTGACATGCAAATCGATATGAACAATCTGCTCCAGCAGGCTCAGGCCATGCAGGAGAAAATGAAAAAGATGCAGGATGAGATCGCCAATGCCGAGGTTACCGGCGAGGCCGGGGCAGGCATGGTCAAGGTCACCATGAATGGGCGGCACGATGTCCGTCGCGTGGAGATCGATCCGTCCCTGATGCAGGAAGACAAGGAAATGCTTGAAGACCTGCTCGCTGCCGCCGTCAACGATGCGGTGCGTCGGGTGGAGCGTCAGCAGCAGGAGAAGATGGTCGGGATGACCGCCGGGCTGCCATTGCCGCCGGGCTTCAAGCTGTTCTGAGCCGGCCTGCGGAATCCGTTTATGAAGCACAGCCCATTGGTCCAGCGTTTGATCGAAGGCTTCACCGTGTTACCCGGTGTCGGGCCACGTTCGGCGCAGCGCATGACCTACTGGCTGCTGGAGCGTAACCGGGAGGGCGGCGGCCGGCTGGCGGCGGCCCTGGAGGCAGCCATGCAGGGGGTCAAGCACTGCAGTCGCTGTCGCAATTTTGCCGAGGACGAGCTGTGTCCGGTTTGTGCAGACAGTCGACGGGATCAGGCCCAAGTGTGCATCGTGGAATCACCGGCGGATGTGCTCGCCATTGAGCAGTCGGGTGAGTTCCGAGGCCGCTATTTTGTGCTGATGGGGCACCTGTCGCCGATTGACGGTATTGGGCCGGAGGAGATCGGTCTTGACGTGCTGGAGCGTCAGCTCGGCGATATTCGTGAGATCATTCTTGCCACCGGGACGACGGTGGAGGGCGAGGCCACCGCCCACTACATCCTCGATATGGTTCGCGGGACCAGCATCACCGTCAGCCGGATTGCCCAGGGTGTGCCAATGGGCGGCGATCTCGAATACGTCGATGGCGCTACCCTCGCGCAGGCCTTGAAGTCTCGCCGTCCCCTGTAACCTCCGTGATCCCGTCAGGCGATCCTGGCCCGCTTGCGCCTTGCCAACCAAGCAAGCGCTTGGTACGGTCACGCCATCGTTTCCCGGAGACTCCGATGAGCACCAGCCTCGACTACTTCAACGACACCCATGCCATGCTGCGCGACACCGTGCGGCGCTTTGTCCAGCGCGACATCCTGCCCCATATCGACGACTGGGAGGAGGCCGGGACTTTCCCCCGGGAGCTTTACAAGCAGGCCGCCGATGCCGGGATCTGCGGGATCGGCTATCCCGAGGAGTTCGGTGGCACTGGCGAAGATGTCTTCATGAAGATTGCCTGCACCGAAGAGCTGATGCGTTCCACTTCCGGCGGGCTGGTGGCGAGCCTTGGCTCCATGGATATCGGTCTGCCGCCGGTGGTGAAGTGGGGCAGTCCGGAGCTGAAAGCCCGCGTGGTGCCGTCAGTGCTGGCCGGAGAAAAAATTGCCTGCCTTGCCATCACTGAGCCCGGTGGCGGCTCTGATGTTGCCAACCTTCGCACACGGGCAGTCAGGGACGGTGATCACTACATCGTTAACGGTAGCAAGACCTTCATTACCAGCGGCGTTCGCGCCGACTATTACACCGTGGCGGTGCGCACCGGTGAACCGGGGTTTGGTGGTGTCAGTCTGTTGCTGGTTGAGAAGGGCACACCCGGTTTCAGCGTCGGGCGCACTCTGAAGAAAACTGGCTGGTGGGCCAGTGATACGGCCGAGCTGTTCTTTGAAGATTGTCGAGTGCCAGCGGCCAATCTGATCGGTCCGGAGAATGGCGGTTTTTTCTGCATCATGACCAACTTCCAGCCGGAGCGTCTGATGCTGTGCGTAATGGCGAACATGACATCGCAGATCGCGCTGGAAGAATGCCTGCGTTACGTCAAGGAGCGTGAAGCATTTGGTCGCAAGCTGGGGCAATTTCAGGTAACCCGGCACAAGCTGGCGCAGATGGCTACCGATATTGAAGCCAGCCGAGAGTTTACTTACCGAGTGGCGGCAAAGATGGCGGCTGGACAGAACTGCATCAAGGAAGTGTCCATGGCGAAGAACTTTGCCACCAACGTGTCCGATCGCGTTACCTACGATGCGGTGCAGATTTTTGGTGGCAGCGGCTTCATGCGTGGCACCGTGGTCGAGCGTCTTTACCGCGACAATCGCATCCTTGCCATTGGTGGCGGCACTTACGAGATCATGAACGAGGTCATTGCCAAGCAGATGGGGCTGTAGCCCGGTATACAAGAAAGAAGAACCATAAAAAACCGGGCCATGCCCGGTTTTTTATGGTCGATGGATCACTCCACCGGATTGACGCACTCGGCGCGGGCGTTATCAATACGGCAACGCACGCGGCGCTGCAGTCCGAGCATTTCCGGGTGATAGTAACCCTGATCACGCAGCTGGATGCGAGCTTCCTGCATCATGATTTCGTACTCTGACTTATCGCGAGCGGGGATGTCTACCCACCACTTCGGATCCACTGACTTCTCTTCCTGAGCCAGGCCATCAAGTATCTGATCAAGGTTGTTGTAGAAGTACTCGCGGGACGTCTGCATCATCGCCTGCGGGAAGCGATCGGTGCGGGAAATAAGCTGCATGGTGATCTGGGCCAGCGGGTAGTTGATGATGCCACCGTTCGGCGACAGGCCCTTGTACAGTTCCAGCGGAGCATAGGCCACCAGCGGGGCGGCGATAACATCCACCACACCGTTATTGAATTTGCTGGAGAAGTTGGTGATATCGGAGTTCACCGGGGTGGCGCCGATCTGGGCGACCAGAATGCTCTGGGTGCGGTCATATTCCAGTACCGCGACTTTCTTGCCCGCAGCCTTGGCCAGCGTATTGATGGCGCGGTCGTTGACGAACACAAACGCCGCACCCGCAGGGGCAATGCCCATCACGGAGTAGGCCCCTGTGCTGATCTTGTCTGCCGAGGAGGGATGCGCCAGCACCTGCAGTACGATCCGCATGTGATCAACGCTCGGAATGCCGCCAATAGAGTCGAGCGTGCCGGAGTATTGGTTGAAGTCACGACCACGAATACCGGTCATCAGGGCCGCATCACACTTGCCAGCCTTCAGGTCTTCGGCGGCAATGGCTTCGTTGGTGAACGGGATCAGCTCTGCATCAAGACCCCATTCAAGGGCGGCGGTGCGCCAGTCGCGCATGGCGCCCATGACCGGACCGACATTGCCAATGATGTCGAACACGCAGATCTTGCGTTTGATCGGGCTGTTGGCATGGGCCGTCGCCGAGGCCAGCAGAGTGAGGGAGAGCAGGGCAATCAGGGTCTTTTTCATGGTCGGATTCCGGTTGTTATTCTGGTTCTACCCGCGCCGACAAAGGCACATCTGACGCAGAGAATACCGTCACAGGGGGGTTCAGGCGAGGGCCGGGTTGACCTGAGCGGTTGTCTCTGTGACCAGAGTGGTCAGCGCCGGTTCCATAACGAACAACGGGGCCTTAGGCCCCGTTGTCGCAAATCATGCCAGAATGGCGTCAGGCCTTGCCCTGACTGGCCACCGCAGCCGCAGCTTTGGCGGCTTCCTCTGCGTCTCCCAGGTAGTAACTGCGGATCGGCTTCAGGTTGTCATCCAGCTCATACACCAGCGGGATGCCGGTGGGGATATTGAGCTTGATGATCTCTTCCTCGGAAATGGAATCGAGGTGCTTCACCAGTGCCCGCAGACTGTTGCCATGGGCGACGATCAGCACTTGCTTGCCAGCCTTGATCTGCGGTTCGATCTCGGCCTGATAGTAAGGCACGAAGCGGGCCACGGTTTCTTTCAGGCTCTCAGTGAGAGGAATTTCCTCATCCTTCAGATTGTCGCGGTAGACCCGCTGGTGGCCTGCGTAACGCTCGTCGGTCTTGTCCATGGCCGGCGGCGGGATATCGTAGCTGCGACGCCAGATCAGTACCTGCTCCTCACCATATTTCTGCGCCGTCTCGGCCTTGTTCAGGCCCTGCAGGGCACCGTAGTGGCGCTCGTTAAGGCGCCAGTTGCGGATCACCGGAATCCACATCTGGTCCATGCCGTCGAGGATGGTCCAAAGCGTGCGGATGGCGCGCTTAAGCACCGAGGTATAGGCAACATCAAACTCGAAGCCGGCTTCCTTGAGCAGTTCCCCGGCCCGACGGGCTTCGCCGACACCCTGTTCGGTCAGGTCTACGTCCTTCCAGCCGGTGAAACGGTTTTCCTGGTTCCAGGCGCTCTGGCCGTGGCGCACGAGTACGAGTTTGATGGTCATGGGGATGTCCTTGGGCGATGGCGACAGGGGCGCAAGATTAGCAGAGAAAGCCGGTGTCGTCAGGGGGCGGAAGCCGGCGCAGGCGGCCGGGATGTGGGTATAATGCGCCCCTGAACTGACCTGCCGGATATAGCCTTGAGCGGATTTCACTGGATCGATAACGACACCTCCCTTGCCAGCCTGACCGCCGTGCAGGGCAGCGGTACGCGCCTCTATGTCGATACCGAGTTCATGCGGGAGCGCACCTACTGGCCGCAGCTGGCGCTGGTACAGGTAAACGATGGCAATGGCTGTCACCTGATCGACCCGACCGGCGTGGAACCGCCCGGAATGGGCCGGCTGCTCGCCGGGCATCCACTGGTGATGCACGCCTGCTCGGAGGATATTGAGGCACTGCGAGTGTGGGGTGATATCGTCCCGGTAGAGATTATCGATACTCAGGTTGGTGCGGCGCTCTGCGGCCATGACCTGCAATGCAGCTATCAGAGGCTGGTGGAGACATTGCTCGGCGTCTCGCTTCCGAAGACCGCCACCCGCACAGACTGGCTGAAGCGCCCCCTCAGCGACGAACAGCTGGAGTACGCGGCCCACGATGTCGAGTACCTGCCCGGGTTGTACGAGGAAATCCATGGCCGGCTCGCCCACCTCGGTCGCCTCGGCTGGTGGCAGGAAGAATGCCGCCGACTGGTGGACGACTGCCAGCGCACTACACCAACAGACGAACTCTGGCGAGCGGTGAAGGGCGCAGCCTCGCTGGATGGCCCCGGCCGTCGGCGTCTCAGGTCACTGGCCGGTTGGCGTGATCAGGCGGCCCGTCAGCGGGATATTCCCCGCAGTTTTGTTCTCAAGGATCCGGAGTTGCTGATTCTGGCGGCCAATGGGGCCGGGCAGAAATCGGAACTGTCGGCGTGCGGAATGCATCCATCAGCGCTGCGCAAATTTGCCGATGAATTGCTCTCTGTTCTCGCTGGCGCAGACCAGGGCGACATACCTGATCCCTTGCCGGGCATGCCGGAGCCTTTGGTGCGTGATCGCACCAAGCGTTTGCGTGATCATTTCAATGCGCTGGCATCGTCGCACCAGTTAGCGCCCGAGGTGTTGGCACGGCGGCGCTGGCTGGAGTCTCTGGCCCGGCATCCGGAACAGATGCCAGAGCCCTTTACCGGCTGGCGGGCCGAGGTGATCGGCGACAGTCTCGGAGGTTTGTTGTGATTGACGACCATCGTTTGCTTTGCAGTGTCTATCGCAGCCCCAAGCGTGAGGGCATGTACCTGTATGTGCGCCGTGGTACCGATCTGTGCACCCTGCCGGAAGCGCTGATGAAAGTGTTTGGCCAACCCGGCCACGCCATGGATCTGTTGCTGTCGCCGGAGAAAAAGCTGGCGCGGGCGGAGACCGACAAGGTGATGGCGCAGATTCGCGAGCAGGGTTTCTATCTGCAAATGCCACCGCCGGATCAGGAAGTCCCCCTGCCACTGGCACGGAAGCAGCGCGATGCGTGACCGTTTCTGGGAAACCGTGCCACTGGTCGACATGACCGGTGAGGAATGGGAAGCCCTTTGCGACGGTTGTGGTCGCTGCTGTCTGGTGAAACTGGAGGACGAAGATACCGGCGAATTGCACTATACCGATGTCGCCTGCCGCTATCTGGATTGTGAGCGCTGCCGCTGCACCAGCTATGACAAGCGTAGTATCAATGTACCGGATTGCCTCAGGGTAACGCCGGCTTTCCTCGCCGAGCGGGCCCGCTGGCTACCGGAAACCTGTGCTTACCGGCAACTGTATGAGGGCACGGCGCTGGAGCAGTGGCATCCGCTGGTCAGTGGTACTACGCAGACGGTGATTGATGCCGGCATTTCCATGCGCGGCGAACTGGTGTCGGAAGTTCTGGTCCATCCGGATGACTACGAGCACCATCTGATTAACTGGGTGAGGTAATACGGCGTGACGGAAGGATTTGCAGTAGCGTGGAGCTGGTATCTGGTGGCACTGGCCGGGGCAGGGTGGGTGTTGTGGCGCGGGTCCCGATTTCTGTCGCCGGTCTGGCGCACCCTCATTACGGTGGTGCCGGTGCTGATTGCACTGGTGCCGGCGCCGGTGTCGCCGATTAACGACGCGCTGGCGCCGGCCTGGCTGGTGGCGCTGTTCGACGGCACGGTGCAGCAGGACGGTTCGTTCTGGCGAGCCGGCAAGATGGTGGTACTCGCAGGCGTGCTGGGCCTGCTGCCGGTTGCGTTGGTGGCCTGGTGGCAACATCGTTGCTCGGCAGCCAGCGCAGCGGCGGAAACGCCCCGGTGAATCAGTGCATTTTCTGCGACATTCTGGCGGGCACGGCACCCGCCAGTCTGATCCATGAAGACGACGTGGCGACGGTGATTCTGGATCTGTTTCCGGTCAGTGATGGTCATGCGCTGGTGATATCCCGGCAGCATGCGGCACAAGTGGAGGGGCTTGAGCGCGGCACCCTTGAGCATATGTTGGTGCTGGCTGAGCGGGTCATGGCTGCACAGAAGCGGCTGGATCCTTCAATCGAGGCGCACAACCTGCTGATCAATGATGGCAAGGTCGCCAACCAGCATGTGCCCCATGCTCACCTGCACATCATTCCGCGACGGCGTGGTGACGGTGTTCGCTCCCTGCTGAACTGGACCACCCGCTTTGCCCGCCGCTGGAATCTGAAGGCGCGCCGTCAGCGTCTTGATCGCCTCGCTGCAGCGATCCGTTCATTGCTGCCGGATTCCTGACAGACAAAAAAACGCGGCAGGATTGCCACTCCTGCAGAGCCTGCAAGAAGTGGCAATCCTGCCGCGTTTAAGATCCCAGATCAGTTGAACAGGTCTTGCCAGCCGCGCAGGTCTTCGCTGCTGTCCAGCACCTGAATCCCTGCCACCAGTCCCTCACTGCCCTCCTGACGTACCCAGTTCACCTTGCCTTGAAGGTGGTAGGTGCCCAGATCATCAAGCATGGCGATCCACATATCGAGCAGCTGGTGTTCCGGCAGGGGCTTGTCAAGCCGCACCTGTAACCCGGCCGCCGACATGTCCACGGTGGCGCAGTAAATCGCATCCCGTAGCGGCTCCCCATGGGTGCCGCCAACAGGACGGATCGACAGGGTTTCTTCCCGCATCAGGCGCGGGTAACGACGTTTGTCTGCGTGACTGTCGCTCATGGTCTATCCGTAGATCGTCCTGTCAACAAGGATGGCGGCGATGGCGATACACGCCACCACCACCGCCAGAAAGGCCACCAGTTTCAGCGCGGGCTTCATGGTGGCCGGCAGCGGCTCAGTGGGCCGCTGCGGGTCTTGCCTTTGTTCAGTCATGATTCTCTCCGATCTGGTCAGAGAGCACCACCCGCAGCCTTCTGGAACATCCAGCTGTGCAGTCCTTCCGACATCAACGGCAGGTAAGACACCATCAGCAGAGCCGTCAGCATCACCAGAATCGGCAGGATGAATTTCTCATACCGGCGGAAGAAGCTGGCCTGACCCTTCGGTATCTTGGCACTCTCGACTTCATTATCCCCAACGACCTGTCTCGCCAGCAGATGGTTCAATGCCACAGGTGGCGTTAAATACCCCAGTTCGAAGGCCACCAGAGTAATCATCCAGAAGTGCAATGGATCAATGCCGTTGGCAAAGGCAACCTGGGCGATGGTGGCGTTAACCAGAATCACGGCGCCGTAGGGGTCCATGATCATGCCGATCACCACCATGGTGATCACCAGAATGGTCGTCGCTATCCAGATATTGGCAAAGGTCTCTGGCAGCTGCTCCATCAGGCCGGAGCGCTCGATGATGCCACCGGTGCTGACCGACAGGGCCATCAGCATCAACAGTGCACCAATGTGACCGGTGGTCTCGTTGGTGGCGAGGCGCAGCGAGCTCTCCATGCTGGTGCCGATTTCCTTCTCGTTATGGCCGGCGACGCGGTCACTCAGCGGCTTGGTGGAGAACAGGTAGTTGCTGAGCAGAACGCCAAGCACCAGCAGGTTCCTGATCACGAGGCCAACCACATCACCCTCAGGCACCTTGCCGTTAAAAATGTTCATGAACGACATGCCGAGCAGGACGATGGCGCCCAGTGCCGCCAGATGAACAAAGTGCCTGCTCATTTTTTCGTACAGCAGCACACCAATCAGCATCAGCGGCAGAATGATCGGCGCTGAGAATTCGTCGGTCTTGCGATCAAGCACATCACGGAAGAACAGGGCGACGAAAACGATGATCAGGGCGTACGGTGCCAGCGGCGCCAGCGCGCGAATACTCTTTGGTACCGCTTCCGAGAAGGGCGCAATGCGCGACGGCTCAGTGCGATAGAACTGCGACACGATAAAGAACAGGAAGATGCTGAGCAGGTATACCTTGAAGCCAGAGTTAAACAGCTCGTTAGTGGTTACGCTGCGGTTCAGGGCGGCGATGATCACCACCAGCAGACAGGGGCGCAGAACCACACCCATGGAGCCGGACATGGCGGTGGCCGCCAGAGCCAGCTGCTTGCGGGCGCCGGAGCGCATCAGTTCCTGATAAATCACCGCACCGGCGGCAATGATGAAGATACCCGAGGCGCCGGTGAATGCGGTCGGGAAAGCTGCCAGCGCCAGCACCACAAAGCACATCAGTTCCGGTGACATGTTCCAGGGCCGCAGCACGTCAAACGCCAGCTGGGCCATGCGAGTCTGTTTCAGCATCATGCCAATCCAGATGTACAGAGCCAGATTCAGGAACAGGGTAGACAGTTCCATCATCATGCCGAGATAGACGCTGATGCCGTGGTAGTAACCCTGCGACATGAATTGCGCGCCGGCAGTCAGACACATGAAGCTGTACAGCGGGATGGTCAGGAACGCATGGCCCCAGCTGCCGCCTTGTTCCATGTTCTTCGGCGGTTTGACCAGCTGGTATAGGTTGATTGCGGACAACAGGCTGAAACCGGCGATCCAGAAGAAGTGCAGATAGAAGTCATGGACCTGCACTCCCTGCTGCATGCTGAGCTGCTCCTGGCCCCGATACACGGTGGCGGACATCAGCAGCATCAGGTTGGCGAGCAACTGCGCGGAGGTGCCGATGTAGTGGTCCTTGGCGGTCCGGGCCGGGCGCAGGGCGATATGGTGGCGCTGCAGGGTGGTGGTGGCGGCACAGATCAGCACCAGCACGCACAGCAGCAGACGCTTGTAGTTGCCCAGCGTGGTCACGATACCTGCAACACCGGTTTCCAGGTTGCGGTAGAGAATCACGCCCGGGGTCACGCGGTCCTGCACTCGCTCGTAGGAGGCCCAACGCTCGCGACAGATCTCGCGGGAGCTCATCAGTGAGCGGCGCATGGCGTCTGCATCGATATCGGTGCCGAAGATGCCAGCCAGCGGATCGTCCGCCATGGCGGCTTCTTTGTCCCGAATAGCGCGTTGCAGCTCCGACTCGATGTCCGGATCCTGATTACAGGTCGGCTCAGAGATCAGTCCTGCGGTGCGCAGCTCGAAATAGCCCTGCCAGGTATTCTCGCCGATCTTCAGCAGCTGGGAGTGAATGATCTCACCCGAAGCAAGGAAGATGGTCAGGAGCAGGATGACGACGGTGGGCAGTGACGATAGCCACTCACCCGGGGAACGGTTGGCCACGGTAAAGGTACGTGTTTGCATGGTCTTCCCGATTGTTGTTGTTAATGCCGTTGATCGGCGTTGGATTAGGCGCAGTGATCAAGCGTGCAGCAAAAGCGCAACACAGTGCACCGGATTCTATGTCAGCAGGGGGGCATTGCCTACCGAGAAAAGTGGGCGCAGAGGCCAAAAATGGCGAAAAAACAGGCAATCAGACAGTGATTGCTGGCAGATACAAATTCGGGGCCCTGAGGCCCCGAAAAGTGAACATCTGTACCATTACTCCAGCGGATTGACGCACTCGGCGCGAGAGGCGTCGAGGCGGCAGCGAATGCCGCGCAGCAGGCGCATCATGTCGGCGTCATAGATGCCGTCATCACGCAGGGCGATCCGGGAGTCGCGCATCATTTCGTCGTAGCGGGCGCGGTCGGCTTCCGGGATGCGGATCCACCACTTCTGATCCACTTCCTTTTCCGCGTTCTCGATGATCCGCATAGCCTGATCGAACTGACTCAGCACGTACTTGCGGGATTCGGGGCCGAAGCCAGCCGGGAAGCGGTCCTTGCGGGTAATGATCTGCAGTGTCAGCTGGCCGAGTACATAATCGACGATACCGCCGTTCGGCTGCATGCCCTTGTACAGCTCCAGTGCCGAGTAGGCCATCACCGGTGCGAAGCAGATATCGACGTTGCCATTGTTGAAGCGACCGGCAAAGTTGGTGATGTCCGACAGCACCGGCGCCATTCCCACCCGACGTGCCATGGCAGCCTGGGCAGCATCGTATTCCATAACTGAAATCGACTTGCCGGCCAGCTTGTTGACAGTGTTGATGGTGCGGTCCTTGACGAACAGGTAGGCCGCACCCATCGGAGAAATGCCGACGACCTCAAACTGGCCGCTGGTGAGCTTCGATTCGATGGCCGGATGGCCGCTGGCCAGCACGGCAATCACTTCCTTGACGTGGCGGTAGGAGGGCAGCGAGCCCACCGAGTCGAGGCTGCCGGTGTAGGCGTTCAGCTGGCGGCCGCGGATACCGGTGATGGCGGCGGCGTCACACTGGCCGGCCTTCAGATCTTCGGTAGCGATCATTTCGTCGGTATAGACCTTGAGGTCGAAGTCCACGCCCCAGGCCACTGCCGCAGTGCGGTAGTCGCGCATCATATTGAATACATCACCGGACTGGCCAACGATGTCGAATACACACAGGGTGCGCTTGACCGGGCTGGCGTTGGCCGACAGCGCGAAGGTGCTGAGGGCGGCAGCAGCGAGCAGGGATACGAATTTGCGATGGCGCATGATGGAAAGGTCTCCAGCGTTACAACTCAGGGTGTCAGATAGCGGGCGGGGGTGGAGAGTTCCACCCCCGCGGGCGATTACAGCAGGTCGTCAATGTTGATGGAGGGTTGGCCTCTGGCGGCGTCATCCCAGAAAGTGCCAAGGCCTCCCATCGGGGTGCGACGACCAGTGGCTTCGGTCCACATACGATCCGAGATGCCGCTGATGATGGCGTAAGCCATGGCGTCCATCATCCGGTACTCGGGGTGAACCTTCTTGTCGTTGGCGGCGAAGTCGCGGATCGCCTTGCGCAGGTGCGCATCGTCACCTTTGCTGTAGGCGGCCAGCGCGTACATGGCGCTGCCCAGGCGGACACCGTCACGGAAGCCGGCATCAGCAGCTTTCTGCAGCTCATCCCACGGCTGGGCATTGGCTGGCGCCAGCATCGGCAGGATGTTCCAGATCGAGGCGCGAATACCGCGCGGGGTGCCCCACCACTTGTCGTTGTTCAGGCAGGCTGCGCCACGTTCGACCTTGGCGGCGATATCTCGCGGTACGCCCACGGAGCCGTCGGCCACGCCGTCGTTAAGCAGCGCCTGGACGCCGCCCACCATGCCGATCATCCATACCAGCTGGTCGAAGTCGGTTCTCAGTTTCGGACACTCACCGTCTTTCGGGTGCTTGTAGGCCACCATCAGGCGCCGGTAGGCCTCATACTGGCGTCGGGCTGACATGGCGGCGTAGCGCTTCTGCAGAATACGGGCGTCCTGAGCTTCTGCCACGTTGCCTTGCTTGACCGCGCGCAGATAGCGCAGCTCCTGCTCCAGCGAGAGATCGTCGGTGCAGCTCGAGGCAGTGACATACATCAGCACTGCCAGCTTGTCAGGCTTTGATCCGACCCGTTCGAACGCCAGCAGCAGCGGGGTTTGCGCTTCGCCAGCGGCACAGGCAATACGGGTGTCGTCGTCGGCCATCATGTGCGGCAGCATTTCCGACCGGCCGAAGCCCATCAGCACGTCACCGGTGGATTTATAGACCATGCCGCAACCCTGCAGAACCATCAGGGCCGCGCCCATCAGCACGCCACGGGCGGCCGCAGTCGGGGAGGGCAAAAAGGCGGTGGGGATCATCGGGACTTCTCCGGGTTATTGTTATCAGTGCACTTTTATTCTGGGTAGCAGCCAGCACAGACCCCCTCGGTCCGGCGAGCGCAAGGCCTGCTAAACTACCGAATGGTCTGCAATGGCACAAGCCGGCGGTTACAAAACGCAACGTGAATAGGGAGTGTCAGGAAAATCAGTGCCTGCAGCGACTGCACCGAAATCGTCCACATGCGACGGTTGTCTGATACCTTTGCCGTTACCGATGGGTAACAATTGCGCCATTGATAACAACTGGTGAGATCACAATGAGCAACAGCCAAGGCCCAAGGGAAACCCAGACCGAGCTGGAAGAGGGGCGATCCGGTCTGGGGCTGGCCCTGACGGCCGCCCGTGGCGGTCTGCGGGTGCTGCAGACGGTTTCGGTTCTGGCTCGCAGTGGCACCAGCTGGCTGCTGGGTGATCGGCCACCGCTGCCGCGCCTGCTGCGCGAGACCTTTGAGGAGCTAGGCACCACCTATATCAAGCTTGGCCAGTTTATAGCCAGCTCACCGTCCATTTTCCCGGACGCCTATGTAGAGGAATTCCAGAAGTGCCTTGACCGAACCCCGCCGCTGCCGTTCCACTATGTCCGGCGAGTGGTGGAAACCGAACTCGGCAAGCCACTGGAAAGCCTGTACGCCTGGGTCGACCCCAAACCGCTGGCCTCGGCCTCCATCGCTCAGGTCCACGCCGCCCGTCTGCATAGCGGCGAACAGGTGGTGATCAAGGTGCAGAAGCCGAATGTTCACCATGTGCTGCTAACCGACTTCAATTTCCTCTACTTCGCCTCCCGACTGGTGGAGCGATTGGCTCCGGGGTTATCCCATTCTGCTATCTCCGGGGTCATCGAAGAGCTGCAGGCATCCATGCTTGAGGAGTGCAACTTCGAACTGGAGGCCGATCATCTGCGCCGCTTCAATGAATTTCTTCAAGCCACTGGCAATACACTGGCGGTGGCGCCGCAGCCCTACCCCGAGTTGTCCGGTCGGCGGGTACTGACCATGGAGCGCTTCTTCGGCGTGCCGCTTACGGATATCGAGGTGCTCAGAAAGTACACCCCCGATCCGGCAGAAACCCTGATTGGTGCGCTTAATACCTGGTTCTCCAGCCTGATGTTGTGCGACTTTTTTCACGCCGATGTGCACGCAGGCAATCTGATGTTGCTGGAAGATGGTCGGGTCGGATTTATTGATTTCGGTATTGTCGGTCGTATCCGCAAGTCCACCTGGGAGGCGATGGCGAAGCTGTTTGACGGTATCGGGCGAGGCGATAACCGCACGATTGCCGAGGCGATGGCGGTGGTTGGCATGACCCGCGAGGCCGTCAATGTGGACGCGCTGGCGGCGGATATCGAGAAGTTGCAGGACCGGCTGATGCAGGTGGACCCGGCCAGTCTGGTTCAGGGCGATCGCAATGATCGCGAAGTGAACCGATTGCTGATGGATTTGATCCGCATTGGCGAGGAGCACGGCATCCGCTTTCCCCGCGAGTTTGCGCTGCTGTTGAAGCAGTTCCTCTATTTCGATCGCTATGTGCAGGCGCTGGCACCGGAGCTAGACCTGTTTGCCGATGCCAGGGTTGATATCTGGGGTGGTCTGGAAGAAATGGAGTTGCAGAAGAGCCTGCTGCACTAGACGACACATTGCCGTTCCTGCAAGGTGCTACTTACTCCACCGGGTTAACACACTCCGCCCGCGCGCCATCGAACCGGCAGCGAACACGTCGCTGCAGAGCCAGCATTTCCGGGTCGTAGTAACCCTGATCCCGCAAGTGCAGGCGCGCCTGCTGCATCATGATCTCGTATTCCTGCTGATCCCGCTGCGGAATATCAATCCACCAGCGCGCCGGCACCTTGTTGGTCTCTTCGCCCAGTCGCGCCATGATCAGGTCGTAGTTCTGCAGAAAGGCTTCCCGCACCAGCTGCGCGATCTCGTTCGGAAACTTGTCGTGTCGACCGATCAACTGCATGGTGATCTGTGCCAAGGGGAAGCGAACGATACCGCCGTTCGGCGTCATGCCCTTGTACAGCTCCAATACCTCATACGCCACCAGCGGTGCCGCCAGTACGTCCACAACGCCATTGTTGAATTTGTTGGGCGCGCTGACGATGTCCGAGGAGATCGGTGTCGCACCGATCTGTGACACCATCTCTGCCTGAGTGCGATCATAATCCAGCACCGCGACCTTCTTTCCCGCCGCCTTGGCCAGACTGCTGATGGAGCGGTCGTTGACAAACACATAGGCAGCACCGGCAGGGGCAATGCCCAGCACAACATACTCGCCACTGACCATGTTATGGGCGTTACGCGGATGATTGACGGCCTGCAGTAAAACCCGCATGTGCTCGTCACTCGGAACCCCACCCACCGAATCAATGGTGCCGCTGTATCGGTGGAACAGGCGTGCCCGCATCCCGGTCATCAGTGCTGCGTCACAGCGTCCGGATTTAAGGTCTTCCGCCAGTACGCTTTCACTGGTGTACGGAATCATATCCACCTCAACGCCATACTCCATGATTTGGCTGCGTTGATCCTGCGCTGCGGCAAAGATCGGGCCGGAGCGGCCAGCAATGTCCCAGATGCAGATGGTGCGCTTGACCATTTCCCCATCCGGGGAACCGGCCAGTTGGCGAATGGCGGCAACGCGCTGCGGGATCGACAGTGATTGATCGTAGGCGGTGGCGCGCAGTGTATCGGCGAGCTCGGGGGTAATGGTCAGGCCTGGTGCAACCCGGGCCAGTTCCGCCCGTTGGGATGCGCTCATCGGTACGGTGTTGGCAAAGGTGCTGGTTGCCAGTGCAAGGCCCATGGCGGCAAAAAATAATTTTTTCAGCATCATTCTGGCTATCCTGTTTATTCGACCGGATTGACGCATTCGCCACGGTCCGGTGCAAACCGGCAGCGGATGCGACGTTGCAGCGACAGCATCTCGGCATCGTAGTAGTCCATGTCACGCAGGCTGATACGCGCCTGCTGCATCATGATGTCGTATTCATGCATGTCCCGTTCCGGGATTGGAATCCACCAGCGGTCCGGTACTTTGCTCTCTTCCGCCATGACCATGGTGGTGATGCGATCATACTGTTCGAAGGACGATTCCCTGATCAGCTGTGCGACCTCATTGGGAAACTTATCGAGACGGCCGATCAACTGCATGGTGATCTGTGCCAGCGGATAGCGAATGATGCCACCGTTTGGCGACATGCCCTTGTAAAGCTCCAGTACCTCATAAGCGAGTAGCGGGGCAGCGAGAATATCTACCACGCCGTTGTTGAACATGCCCGGTGCCCTGGTAATGTCGGTTGCCACCGGAGTGGCGCCAACGCCGGCAATCATTTTGGCTTGCATCGGGTCGTAGTCCAGTACCGCCACTTTCTTTCCAGCCGCTTTCGCCAGCGT
Organism: Alcanivoracaceae bacterium; assembly: GCA_046292765.1. GTDB lineage: Bacteria > Pseudomonadota > Gammaproteobacteria > Pseudomonadales > Alcanivoracaceae > PGZG01. The sequence goes on from JBKBQA010000002.1 coordinate 48,329, forward strand.
ATTGATCTCGCGGTTGTTCACGAACACATGGGCCGCGCCGGCGGGGAAAATGCCGAGTACGACATACTGTCCGCTAACCATGCGACCGGCGCTGCGCGGGTGGGTGGTTACCTGGAACAGCGTGCGCAGATGATCGCGATCCGGCACCGCCCCAATGGCATCGATGGAGCCGGTGAACTTGTTAAACTGGCGGGCACGCAGGCCGCTCATCAGGGCGGCGTCACAGCGGCCGGCCTTGAATTCCTCCACCATGACGCCTTCATTGGTGTACGGCACCATGTCCAGCTCGATGCCGAATTCCAGTGCCTGCGCCCGGGCTTCCATGGCGGCGCCGAACACTGGCCCGTTACGGCCGACCAGATCCCAGATGCAGATGACGCGCCGGAGTCGCTGGCCCTCGGGCAGCTTGTCGATGCCAGACAGTCTGGCGATGGCGCGCAGACGTTCATTAACCGGCAGTTCGGCATTCAGGCTGATGTCGGTCATCATCTGGATCAGCTCCGGCGTCAGTTCCACGCCGGGCAGCAGGCGCTGGAACTCGGCCATCTGTTCGGGGCTGAGGGTGATGGAGGGTTGATTGGCAGAGCCCGCCCCGGCGACGGCCAGCAGGCCGGTCAGGAGGAGGGACAGAAACCGTTTCATTATTATTTTCTCCGGTCGCAAGTTGTGCTGGGGCCACACTAGGTGAAGTCAGCTTAAATCCGGTTGACCGATGAGTCACCAGCCGCCGCCGTGAGGCCAAGCATTGGGCAGCTGGCAGGATGACAGCAGGGGGCAGGGCCTTGGGGAATGGCCCGTACACCCCTCTCGCCAATGGGTATTACTTCGGCTGGGCGTCGATCGACTGGCCATTAACCATACCCCCCGCAGGGCCGAGCAGGTAAAGGTAGGGAGCAAGGATCTGTTCCGGGGTCTTCAGCCGCGTTGCATCCTCCGCCGGATAGGCCAGCGCCCGCATCTTTGTTGCGGTGGCGCCGGGGTTGATGCAGTTCACCCGGATTGGCGCCACGTTCTCCAGCTCGTCGGCTAGCACTTGCATCAGCCCTTCGGTGGCAAACTTGCTCACTGCGTAGGCCCCCCAGAAGGCCCGGCCCTTGCGGCCAACACTGGAGGTGGTGAACAGCACCGAGGCGTCGGAGGAATCTTTCAGCAGCGGTAGCAGCGCCCGGGTCAGATAGAAGGCAGCATTGATATTCACCTGCATCACCGTGTCCCAGGTGCCGTAGCTGTACTGATCAATGGGGGTGATCTCACCCAGCACCGAGGCATTGTGAAGAATGCCGTCAAGCCGGCCAAAGGCCTCGCCAAACAGCTGCGCCAGCTCCTCAAAATCCGCCGGGCGAGCCACCTCCAGATTGACCGGCGCCATCGCCGGCTGCGGTGCGCCCATGGCAACGATTTCATCGTATACCGCTTCCAGTTTTTCCTGAGTGCGGCCGAGCAGAATCACCGTGGCGCCGTGGCCGGCCATCGCCAGCGCGGCAGCCCGACCGATGCCGTCGCCAGCGCCGGTAACCAGAATGATGCGATCCTTGAAGGCATCAGGGGGGCACTGGTAATTCAGTGCATCCTGCTGGATGTTGCTCATCGTCTCTCCAACATGTCAGCGTTTCCTAAAGGTTCAGCAGTGCCAGTAATTGTTCTGCATCGGCGGCGTAATGATCCGCTTGCCACGCCAGCGGGTCTTCGCCGTCATCCAGATAGCCAAAGGTGACACCGATGGTTTTCATGCCGGCATTGCGACCCGCGGCAATGTCGCGATCATGATCACCGACGTAAACGCAGCGAGCCGGTTCCGCACCGACCATCGCCGCCGCTTTCAGTAAACCTTCGGGGTGTGGCTTGCGTTCGGCGACATGATCCGGGCAGATCACCGGGCCAACCCGCCCGTTCAGGTTCAGCCCTGCCAGCAGTGGCACAGTAAAACGGGCTGGTTTGTTGGTGACAATGCCCCAGGGAATGCGGTGGCTGTCCAGTCGGTCGAGGATGGTGGCCATGCCGGCAAAAAGGGTGGTGCCCACGGTCAGATGATCCACGTACCGGTCGAGAAATTCGTTCAGACGTCGATCAAATGCGGCTTCGCCCGGGGTGCCGCCGAATCCGGCTCGCACTACCGCGCGGGCGCCGTTGGATACTTGCGAGCGCACCTTGTCGTAGGGCAGCAAAGGCATGCCTGCTTCGGTGAGCATGGCATTGAGCACCGCGTGGAAATCCGGAGCAGTGTCGATCAGTGTGCCATCAAGATCAAAAAATACGGCGTCGGTCACGATCAATTCTCTGCCTTGATGCAGTGCACCAGATAGTTCACTGACACATCGCGGTTCAGCGTGGCGCTGGCGGTGAAGGGGTTATAGTGCATGCCACAGGTATCCTTTAGCTGCAGGCCGGCATCGCGGGCCCAGCCGGCGAGCTCCGAGGGCTTGATCAGCTTGGCGTACTCGTGGGTCCCGCGGGGCAGCAAGCGCAGGATGTATTCGGCGCCGACGATTGCAAGCGCAAACGCTTTCGGGTTGCGGTTGATGGTGGAAAAAAATACCTGCCCACCCGGTTTCACCAGCTTCGCGCAGGCGGCAATAATCGCGCCGGGGTCTGGCACATGCTCGAGCATTTCCAGACAGGTTACAGCATCGTACTGCCCACTTCGTTGTGCGGCTATTTCTTCTGCTGCAATGTTCAGGTATTCAACCTCGACACCTTCTTTTTGCGCATGCAGGCGCGCCACTGCCAGGGGGGCCTCACCGAGATCAATGCCGGTGACCGTGGCGCCAAGCCGGGCCATTCCTTCCGACACCAGACCACCACCACAGCCGATGTCGATGACGGTTTTGCCTTTCAGGCCAACGCGCTCATCAATGTAGTGGAGGCGCAGCGGGTTGATGTCGTGCAGCGGGCGGAATTCCGATTTCGGATCCCACCAGCGCTCTGCCAGTGCTTCAAATTTGGCGATTTCGGCGGCGTCGACGTTGCGTGCGCTCTGGCTCATGCGGACTCTCCACGGATACGGTCGCCCCAGGCGCGCGCATCGCGCAGCACCCGGGCTTCATTCAGGGTGGTCAGGGCCCGTTCCTCCATCAGGGCGCGACCGGCCACGAAGGTATGGGTGACCTGCTGGCGACTGGCGGAGTAGACAATCTGCGCCACCGGATCAAATAGCGGCTGGGTTTCCACAGCGCCCAAGTCAATTGCAATCATGTCTGCCTGCTTGCCAATAACCAGTGAACCGGTCTGGCCGTCGATGCCAAGGGCGCGGGCGCCGTTGAGTGTCGCCATCTCCAGTGCGGCAGCTGCTGGCAGTGCAGAGGCATCGGCGGCCACTGCCTTGGCAAGCAGGGCAGCGGTTTTCATCTCCCCTGGCATGTCGAGGTCATTGTTGCTGGCAGAGCCATCGGTTCCCAGTGCCACGTTGACGCCGGCACGGCGCAGTTTTTCCACCGGACAGAATCCGCTGGCGAGCTTCAGGTTGGATTCCGGGCAGTGGACCACAGAGGTGCCGGTTTCGGCCAGCAGGGCGATCTCGTCGTCAGTGAGCTGGGTCATGTGGACAGCCAGCAGGCGCGGTCCGAGCAGGCCGAGCCCGTGCAGCCGTTTCAGTGGCCGCGGGCCGCCGTCGGCAGTGGCCATCATGATCTCTCCGGCCGTTTCATGAACATGCATCATGATCGGCAGGTCGAGCTCCTCGGCGTAGGTGAGCAATCTGGAGAGCGGGGCATCCGACACCGTATAGGGCGCGTGCGGGCCGAAGCCGATCTGGATCAGTGGTTCGTGGCGCCAGTTGTCGTGGGCTGCCAGCGCCAGCCGCAGGTAGTCATCGGGCCCCTGCGCCATGGGGGTGGGGAAGTCGAGCAGGGGCGAGAACAGCACCGCCCGCAGGCCTGCCTCCTTGGCCGCCCGGGCAATGGCCTCGGGGAAGAAATACATGTCGGCAAAGCAGGTGGTGCCAGCTCGGATCATCTCGGCACAGGCAAAACGGGTGCCGTCATGGACAAACTCGTCACTGACCCATTTGCCCTCCGCCGGCCAGATATGCTTTTCCAGCCAGGTCATCAACGGCAGATCGTCCGCCAGACCGCGGAACAGGTTCATTGCCGCATGGGTATGAGCGTTGATAAAGCCGGGTGTCAGGGCGTGCTGGTCCAGCGTCAGGGTGCGGGTTGCCTGCCAGCGGCCCTCAATCTGGTCCGACGGCAGGATATCGGCGATCAGGCCATCGCGGACCACCACCGCATGGTGTGCCAGCGGGCCGCTACCCTCCACCGGGATAATCCAACGGGCATGGACGATCAGGTCAGCAGCAGTCATGAGGTCTCCGGGCCTTCAAGGAGGCCGCAGTATATAGCAGGAGCCCAGATGTGGGGGCCTGCATTATGTGAGTGGCAATCGCGCTCTGGCAGGGCCTTGGCGGCGCCAGAGGCCCTCAGAGGCTCTCAGGTGCGCGATCTGGTTAAAAAAGCGCCCCCCCACAGGGCGTGGTTTCCCGTGTGTCTGTGGTATGATTCCGGGCTTTCCGGCCGCCATGGCCGATGCTTCTCAGGGGATAGAAAACAGCAATGACGGATCTCGCCAAAGAAGTCACCCCGGTCAATATCGAAGACGAGCTGAAACAGTCCTATCTTGACTACGCCATGAGTGTGATCGTCGGCCGCGCCCTGCCGGACGTCCGCGACGGCCTGAAGCCGGTTCACCGGCGTGTCCTGTTCGCCATGCACGAGCTCGGCAATGACTGGAACAAGCCGTATAAGAAGTCCGCCCGTGTGGTCGGTGACGTAATCGGTAAGTACCACCCCCATGGTGATTCTGCCGTTTACGACACCATCGTGCGCATGGCCCAGCCGTTCTCGCTGCGCCACATGCTGGTGGACGGGCAGGGTAACTTCGGTTCCATCGACGGCGATAACGCCGCCGCCATGCGATACACCGAAGTGCGCATGTCGAAGATCGCCCACGAGCTGCTGGCCGACCTCGACAAGGAAACCGTCGACTACGTACCGAACTACGACGGCACCGAAATGATCCCGGCAGTGATGCCGACCCGGGTGCCGAACCTGCTGGTCAACGGCTCCTCCGGTATCGCCGTCGGCATGGCTACCAACATTCCGCCACACAACCTTGCTGAAGTCATCGACGCCTGTCTGGCGCTGATCAACGACAGCGAGTTGTCCGTTGACGACCTGATGGAGTACATCAAGGGCCCGGACTTCCCGACCTGGGGCATTATCAACGGCCGCGCCGGCATCGTGCAGGCCTACCGCACCGGTCGTGGTCGCATTTACATGCGCGCCCGTGCCCATATTGAAGACACCGACAAGTCCGGCAAGCAGGCCATCATCGTCACAGAGATTCCCTATCAGGTGAACAAGGCCCGCCTGATCGAAAAAATCGCCGAGCTGGTCAAAGAGAAAAAACTCGAAGGCATCACCGAGCTGCGCGACGAATCCGATAAAGACGGCATGCGCATCGTGATCGAACTTCGGCGCGGCGAAAATACCGACGTGGTGCTGAACAACCTCTATCAGCAAACCCAGATGGAGAGTGTGTTCGGGATCAACATGGTGGCGCTGGTGGACGGCCAGCCGCGCACCCTGAATCTGAAAGATATGCTGGAGGCGTTTGTCCGCCACCGCCGTGAAGTGGTTACCCGCCGCACCGTATTCGAACTGCGCAAAGCGCGCGAGAAAGGCCATGTGCTGGAAGGCCTCGCTGTGGCACTGGCCAACATCGATCCGGTGATTGCGCTGATCAAGCAGTCGCCCAGTGGCGCGGAGGCCAAAGAGCGCCTGATCGCCACGCCCTGGGAGCCTGGTAACGTGATTCAGATGCTTGAGCGTGCCGGTGGTGAAGACGCCTGCCGCCCGGACGGTCTGGATGACGCTTTCGGCCTGCGAAATGGCAAGTACTACCTGTCGACGGAACAGGCACAGGCGATTCTTGATCTGCGCCTGCAGAAGCTCACCGGCATGGAGCAGGAAAAGCTGGTGCTGGATTATCAGGACCTGCTCGACAAGATTCGCGAGCTGGGGATGATTCTGGCGGAGCCTGCGCGTTTGATGCAGGTCATTCGTGACGAGCTGAATGCCGTCCGCGAAGAGTATTCTAACGACCGTCGTACCGAGATTCAGGTTTCCCGCGAAGATTTCTCCATGGAAGACCTGATCGCCGAAGAAACCGTGGTGGTGACCTTCTCCCACGGCGGCTACGCCAAGATGCAGCCGATTGACACCTATCGCGCCCAGAAGCGTGGTGGTCGTGGCAAGGCGGCAACGGCGGTGAAGGACGAAGATTATGTCGAACACCTGCTGGTGGCCGGCACCCACGACACACTGTTGTGCTTCACCAATGTCGGCAAGGTGTATTGGCTGCGCGTGTATGAACTGCCTCAGGGTGGTCGCAGTTCCCGTGGCAAGCCGATTATCAATCTGATCCCGGCGTTGCAGGAAGGGGAGCGTATCACCGCCATCCTTCGTCTCGACCGGGACATGATGCGTCAGGCTCCGGAGGAGGATGCTGATGCCGAGGAAAACGACGTTGACGTCGTTGATGTCGTTGATGTGGCTGAGGACGGCGACGATGAAAATGTGGCCGACACCCTGCCGGGGCCGTTCATCTTCATGGCCATCTCGAATGGTGTCGTCAAGCGTACCCAGATGGCCAAGTTTGCTCGTCCGCGTAGCAACGGTTTGATCGCTGTGAAGCTGCAGGAAGGCCAGAGTCTCGTCAACGTGGCGGTGACCCAGGGCGGCGAAGACGTCATGCTGGTGGCCAGCAACGGCAAGGTGGTGCGTTTCCGTCAGGCGGCGGTGCGGGTTATGGGTCGTACCGCGCGCGGTGTCCGCGGCATGAAGGTGGCCGATGGCGAAGAGATTATCGCCTTGATCGTGCCGCAGCCGGGCGGCCATCTGCTCACCGCTTCGGTGAACGGGTATGGCAAGCGCACCGAGGTCGACGAGTTCCCGACCAAGGGCCGTGGTACCCAGGGTGTCATTGGCATGGTCTGTAACGAGCGTAACGGTTTGCTGGTGGGCGCCACTCAGGTATTTGGCGGAGAGGACATCATGCTGATCTCCGATCAGGGCACGCTGGTGCGGACCCGCGTCGATGAAGTCAGCCTGCTTGGACGCAATACTCAGGGCGTCACCCTGATCAAGCTCGCCAGCGATGAACATCTGGTGGGCGTTGAGCGCATCCCGGAGCTGGAAGGCGCCGAGGAAGACGAGCTCGACGAAGACGCCGACGGAAACACCGACGACTGATAGAAGACCCGTAGGAGCGGCAGTCCTGCCGTGATCACGATTGCAGGAGCGGCAATCCTGCCGCGATGGGTGCGCTGATCCGGCACTGCATCGTGGCACGATTGCCGCTCCTGCAGTATGCAACATGAACCTGAACCCGGAGCTGTAACTCTCCATGACCCGTGCCTACAATTTCTGTGCTGGCCCCGCCGCACTGCCTGAACCGGTTCTCGAACAAGCTCGTGCCGAACTGCTCGACTGGCAGGGCAGCGGTATGTCGGTCATGGAAATGAGCCATCGCTCGAAGGAATACGTCAGCATCGCCGATGCCGCCGAGCGTGATTTGCGTGACCTCCTTGATATCAGTGACGACTACGCCGTGCTGTTTCTGCAGGGTGGCGCCAGCCAGCAGTTCGCCATGATTCCCATGAACCTGCTCAACAAGGGCGAGACCGCAGACTTCGTTAATACTGGACAGTGGTCCACCAAAGCCATCGCCGAGGCAAGGCGTTTTGGTAACATCAACGTGGTCGCCAGTGCCGAAGACCGCAACTTTACCTATGTGCCGGCACGGAACAGCTGGGTCACCTCGAAGGATGCGGTGTATTTTCACTACACGCCGAACGAAACCATCGGGGGTGTTGAGTTTCCCTTTATTCCGGAAACCAGTGCGCCGCTGGTGGCGGATTTCTCCTCGTCGATTCTGTCTCGGCCACTCGACGTCAATCGCTTTGGCCTGATCTATGCCGGCGCACAGAAAAATATCGGCCCTGCCGGTATCGTCGTGGTGATTATTCGCCGCGATCTGATCGGCCGGGTCAGTGGGTTGCCGGCCATGCTGGATTACAAGATTCATGCCGACAATGGCTCGATGTATAACACCCCGCCAACCTACTCCTGGTACCTGGCGGGACTGGTGTTCAAGTGGCTGAAGGCTCAGGGTGGCCTTGCCGCCATGGCTGATGTTAACGATCGCAAGGCGAATAAACTTTACGACTACATTGATGAAAGTGGCTTCTACAGTAACCCTGTGAACAGGGTGGATCGCAGCTGCATGAATGTGCCGTTTGTGCTTGCCGACGCGGCGCTGGACAAGCAGTTCCTGAAAGAAGCTGACGGCGCGCGACTGTACAACCTGGCGGGGCATCGCTCTGTTGGTGGTATGCGTGCCAGTATTTACAATGCGGTGCCAGAGGCAGCAGTGGATGCCCTGATTGAATTCATGAAGGATTTTGCAAAGCGGAACGGCTGATGAGTAACCAACCGACACTGGAACAACTGCGCAGTCAGATTGATGCGCTGGATGCAAAGCTGCAGGCGTTGCTTAATGAACGCGCCAGCCTGGCCCAATCCGTCGCCCATGTGAAGCGGGCAGAGGAGGGCGACGCAGCCGTATTCTATCGGCCCGAGCGTGAGGCTCAGGTGCTGCGCATGGTGAAAGAGCGCAACCAGGGGCCGCTCGATGCGGAAACCGTCGCCCGCCTGTTCCGGGAAGTCATGAGTGCCTGTCTTGCACTCGAACAGCCGATGAAAATCGCCTTCCTTGGCCCCGAGGGCACCTTTACCCATCAGGCGGTGCTCAAGCATTTTGGTCATGGCGTCACCAGTGTGCCGATGGGGGCTATCGACGAGGTGTTTCGTGAAGTGGACGCGGGCGCGGCCCACTACGGGATTGTGCCGGTGGAAAACTCCACCGAAGGCGTGGTTACCCATACGCTGGATACGTTCATGGAATCCGGCCTGAAGATTTGTGGTGAGGTTGAATTGCGTATTCATCACCACCTGATGATCGGCTCCGCCACACGTCGCGACAGCATCAGCCGCATCTATTCTCATCAGCAGACACTGGCGCAGTGCCGCAAGTGGCTCGACAGCCACATGCCTTCGGTGGAGCGGGTGGCGGTGTCGTCCAATGCCCAGGCCGCCAAGCGGCTCAAGGACGAGTGGAACGCGGCCGCCATTGCCGGTGAAATGGCGGCCGAGCTATACGGGATGGACATCATTCACCGGAATGTCGAAGACCGTCCGGACAACACCACACGCTTCATCATTATTGGCAAGCAGGACACGCCGCCGTCCGGCAACGACAAAACCAGCGTCATGGCCAGCGGCAAGAACCGGCCCGGTCTGCTTTACAGTGTGCTAGAGCCGTTCAAGCGCCATGGCATCAATCTGACACGACTGGAGTCCCGACCGTCGCGGACGGAAAAATGGAACTATGTGTTCTTTATCGACTTCGAAGGACATCGCTCTGATGTTGGCGTTCAGGCGGTGCTAAGCGATCTTGAAGCGGATGCACTTAACATCCGTTTTCTCGGGTCCTATCCGAAAGCGGTGCTGTAACAGGTTAGCCCGGGCCATGATAGCGAGGAGAGCATGATGAGCTGCGACTATATTGCATTGGCAACACCGGGTGTGCAGACGCTGAAGCCGTACCAGACCGGCAAACCAATCGAGGAGCTGGAGCGCGAACTTGGTATTCGCAATATCGTCAAACTGGCCAGCAACGAAAATCCGCTCGGACCCGGCAAGCAGGCTCTGCTGGCGGCCCGTCACGCGCTGGAGGGTTTGCATCGTTATCCGGACGGTGCCGGTTTTCACCTCAAGGCGGCGCTGTCGGAGAAGTTCGGTCTGCGACCGGAGCAAATTACTCTGGGCAATGGTTCCAACGATGTGCTTGAGCTGATTGGCCGCAGCTTTCTCGGTCGCGGCGATGAAGTGATCTTCTCGCAGCATGCCTTTGCTGTGTATTCGCTGGTGACGCTGGCCTGTTCGGCAACGCCGGTGGAAGTGCCGGCGCAGTTATTCGGCCATGATCTTGCCGCCATGGCGGATGCCATCACCGAGCGTACCCGGTTGATCTTTATTGCCAATCCGAACAACCCCACCGGTACCTGGTTCCATCGTCATGCGCTGGAAGCTTTTATGGCGCGTGTCCCGGACACCGTGCTGGTGGTGCTGGATGAAGCCTATGTCGAGTATGTGGAGGAGGAAGGGTATCCGAACGGTTTTGATTACCTCCACCGTTATCCGAATCTGATCGTCACCCGAACCTTTTCGAAGATCTATGGCCTCGCCTCGCTGCGGGCCGGCTATGCGGTGGCCAATCCGCAAATCACCAATGTTCTGAACCGGGTGCGGCAGCCGTTTAACGTCAATGCCGTCGCACTGGCTGCGGCGCAGGCGGCGCTGCACGATGAAAACTACATCGAAGACAGCAAAAGTGAAAATGCCGCGGGTCTCGGCCAGATCGCCGAAGGGCTTTCGGCGCTGCACCTGCATGCGATTCCGTCGGTGGCCAACTTTATTGCTTTCGATTGTGGTCGACCGGCGCAGCCGTTGTATGACGCACTGTTGCGGGAAGGGGTGATTGTTCGCCCGATTGCTTCCTACGGCATGCCCAACCATCTGCGCGTTTCCATCGGCCTCGCTGCGGAAAACGAGCGCTTCCTGCAGGCGCTGCAAAAGGTATTGGCATGACCCGCAACGGCGGAGCTGCCATGTTTGATCGGGTTGCCATTATCGGCCTTGGTCTGATCGGTGGCTCGCTGGCGGCGGCGATGCGTACTCGGGGGCTGGCGCGCACCATCGTCGCGGGTTCTCGTTCCGAGCGCACGCTTGATCGCGGCAAACTGTTGGGCCTGATTGACGACGGCAGCACTGATCTGGCCGAAGCTGTCCGCGGCGCCGATCTGGTGTTCCTCGCCGTGCCGGTATCCAGCATGGCGGATACCATGGCGCAGATGGCGCCGGGCCTGAGCAACACCGTGATCATCACCGACGGCGGCAGCGTCAAAGGCAAGGTGATCGACGCGGCCAGAAAAGCCATTCCCCAGCACCTTTCGCGCTTCGTCCCCGGCCACCCGATTGCCGGTAAGGAAAAGAGCGGCGTTGATGCGGCAGACGCCACCCTGTACGAAAAGCACCGGATTATTCTCACGCCAATCAGTTATACCGACCCGGCCGCCACCGCCAAGGTGCGCGCCCTGTGGACCGCCGTGGGCGCCGAAGTGCTGTCCATGCAACCCGATGAGCACGACCGGGTGCTGGCGGAAACCAGCCATTTGCCGCACCTGCTCGCCTTCTCACTGGTGGATACACTGGCCCGACAGGGCGATTCTCTCGACATCTTCCGCTATGCTGCCGGCGGTTTTCGCGACTTCACCCGCATCGCCTCCAGCGATCCGGTCATGTGGCACGATATTTTCAGGGAAAACCGCGACTCCGTACTGCAGGCAGTGGACCTCTTTCAGGCCGGGCTGCTGCAGTTCCGTAACGCGGTAGAGCAGGGCGACAGCGACAGCCTGTTGGCCATCATGACCCGGGCCAACAGCGCCCGGGCCCACTTTCTGGCGCTGTCGGCGCGGACTTCCTACACCGCCGCCCAGCACCTCACTGACGACAAACCGAGTGATACCACATCCATGAGCAAGTCTGCTTCCGCCGGCCACGGGCGCCGGGTTGAATTTCACCTGCAACCGGGCGGCGCCCTTAACGGCTCCCTGCGGGTGCCGGGAGACAAATCCATTTCCCACCGCTCGATCATGCTTGGTGCTCTGGCCGAAGGCACCACCGAGATCGAGGGGTTCCTCGAAGGGGAAGACGCACTGGCCACCTTGCAGGCGTTCCGCGACATGGGTGTGATTATCGAAGGCCCCAGCGCGGGTCGGGTGCGAGTCCACGGTGTTGGCCTGCACGGTCTTAAGGCACCCAATGGCACCCTGTACATGGGCAACTCCGGCACATCGATGCGCCTGCTGATGGGTCTGCTGTCGGGCCAGCCGTTCGATACCGAACTGACCGGTGATGCCTCGCTGACCAAGCGGCCGATGGAGCGGGTGGCCAAGCCGCTGCGCGAAATGGGTGCCGAGATTGCGACCACCGGCAGGGGCACGCCGCCAGTGCATATTCGTGGCAAGCGCCAGCTGAAAGGCTTCCACTACGACCTGCCGGTGGCCTCTGCCCAGGTCAAGTCCGCCATCCTGCTTGCCGGCCTCTACGCCCAGGGTGAAACCTCGGTAACCGAGCCGGCGCCCACCCGTGACCACACTGAACGGATGCTGTCCGGTTTCGGATATCAGGTTGTCCGTGATGGTGCCACCAGCAAGGTCAGCGGTGGCGGCAAGCTCAACGCCTGCTCGCTGGAAGTGCCGGCAGACATCTCCTCGGCAGCTTTTTTCCTGGTCGGCGCCTCCATCGCGCCGGGCTCCGAGCTGCTGCTGCGCCATGTCGGCATCAACCCGACCCGGACCGGGATTATCGATATCCTCAAGTTGATGGGCGCGGATATTACCCTTGAAAATCAGCGTGATGCCGGCGGCGAGCCGGTGGCGGACATCCGCGTCAGAAGCGCTCAGCTGAAGGGCATTACCATCCCGGAAGCGCTGGTGCCGCTGGCCATTGACGAATTCCCGGTGCTGTTCGTGGCCGCCGCCAATGCCGAGGGGGAGACCATCCTCCATGGTGCCGAAGAGCTGCGGGTGAAGGAATCCGACCGTATTCAGGTGATGGCCGATGGCCTGACCACGCTGGGGGTCGAGAATGAGGTTTACCAAGACGGTATTCGCATCCGCGGTGGCCAGTATGGCGGCGGTGAGGTCTTCGCCCACGGTGATCACCGCATTGCCATGAGCTTTGCCATCGCCTCGCTCAAGGCCAGCGGGCCAATCCTGATCCACGATTGCGCCAACGTTGCTACCTCTTTCCCGGGCTTTGCCGAACTGGCCAGTGCTGCCGGCCTGAAGCTCACCGTGGAGCAGGACTGAGATGGTGGCGACCACCATCCCGGTGCTGACCATTGATGGCCCCGTCTCGTCGGGCAAGGGCACTATCGCCCGCCGGGTGGCGACGGCGCTGAACTGGCACCTGCTGGATTCCGGCGCTCTCTACCGTCTGCTCGGGCTCCACGCCCGTGATCAGGGGGTCTCCCTGGAAGACGCTAATGCCTTGATTCCATTGGCACGGGAGTTGCCGTGCCGGTTCGTCGAGCAGGGCGACGAGTTGCTGATTGAGCTTGCTGGCAAGGATGTCAGTGACTATCTGCGGACCGAAGAAGTGGGCGAGCTGGCCAGTCGGGTCGCCGTACACCAGAGTGTCCGCGATGCCCTGTTGTCCCGGCAGCAGGGGTTTGCCGTGGCCCCCGGTCTGGTCGCCGATGGCCGCGACATGGGCACCGTGGTGTTTACCGCCGCCCCCCTCAAGATATACCTCACCGCGAGCGCCGAAGAGCGCGCCCGCCGGCGCTATAACCAGTTGAAGGAAAAGGGGTTTGGTGCTAATCTCGCCGCCCTTGTCGAGGACATCCGCAACCGGGATGCGCGCGATATGAACCGTGATGTGGCGCCGTTGAAGCCAGCTGAAGATGCGCTGGTGATCGACAGCACCGACATGACGATTGATGCCGTGCTGAACCGGATCCTTGACGAAGCACGCAGACGATCCCTCGTCTGAATGCACGCGGATTGGTTGACGTGCGGTCGCCAAAGTAAACCAGCAAGGCCGTCGCTCAACTTAACTTAATGCTGCCCGTATCTGCTGGCTGATATGGTTAACCTGTGAGTACAACCCGATGAGCGAATCATTCGCCGAACTGTTTGAACAAAGTCTTAAAGACCTCGACGTAGCCCGTGGTGCGATCATTCGCGGCACCGTGGTTGCCATCGACAGCGACTGGATCACCGTTAATGCCGGACTGAAGTCCGAAGGTGTGATCGCACGCGAAGAATTTGTAAACGAGCGTGGTGAGCTGGAAATCAACGTAGGTGACGAAGTAGAAGTCGCCGTTGACGCCATCGACGATGGCATGGGCTTCACCCGCCTGTCGCGCGAAAAAGCCAAGCGCGCTGAAATCTGGGGCGAACTCGAAGAAGCCTTCGAGAAGACCGCCATCGTTAAAGGTATCATCAGCGGCAAGGTCAAAGGCGGTTTCACCGTCGACGTCGGCCTTATCCGCGCGTTCCTGCCAGGCTCCCTGGTCGACATCCGTCCGGTGCGCGACGTTGCTCACCTGGAAGGCAAAGAGCTGGATTTCAAGGTTATCAAGCTCGACGCCAAGCGTAACAACGTGGTTGTTTCCCGCCGCGCTGTGATGGAAGCCGAACACAGTGCCGAGCGCGATCAGCTGCTCGAGTCGCTGCAGGAAGGCATGGTTGTCAAAGGTATCGTCAAGAACCTCACCGACTACGGTGCGTTCGTTGATCTGGGCGGTATCGATGGTCTGCTGCACATCACCGACATGGCCTGGAAGCGCATCAAGCATCCGTCCGAGATCGTTGAAGTCGGTCAGGAAATCGAAGTCAAGGTGCTCAAGTTTGACCGCGAGAAGATGCGCGTCTCCCTCGGCCTCAAGCAGCTGGGCGAAGATCCGTGGCATGACATCGTCAAGCGCTACCCGCAGGGCGCCAAGGTCAAGGCCAAGATCACCAACCTTACCGACTACGGCTGCTTTGCCGAAATCGAAGAAGGCGTGGAAGGTCTGGTGCACGTATCCGAAATGGATTGGACCAACAAGAACATTCATCCGTCCAAAGTCGTTTCCATCGGCGACGAAGTGGACGTGATGATCCTCGACATCGAGCAGGACCGTCGCCGCATTTCGCTGGGCATCAAGCAGTGCCAGGCGAACCCGTGGGAATCGTTCGGTACCAAGTACCAGAAAGACGACAAAGTCAGCGGCAAGATCAAGTCGATAACCGATTTCGGGATCTTCATTGGCCTGGAAGGCGGCATCGATGGTCTGGTGCACCTGTCCGACATCTCCTGGGAAGAAACCGGAGAGGACGCGGTACGCAAGTTTGCCAAGGGCGACGAGCTGGAGACTGTGATCCTGTCTATCGACCCGGAGCGCGAGCGAATTTCCCTTGGAATCAAGCAGTTGACAGGTGATCCGTTCGGTCAGTATGTTGCTTCCAATGACCGTGGCGCGATCGTCAAGGGCAAGGTAGTGGCGGTTGACCAGAAGTCCGCCACTATCCAGCTGGCTGACGGCATCGAAGGCACCCTCAAGGCCTCCGAAGTGTCCCGTGACCGTGTTGAAGATGTCTCTGCCGTGCTGAAGGTGGGTGATGAGGTTGAAGCGAAGATCACTGCAGTGGATCGCAAGAACCGCGCCATTAACCTGTCCATCAAGGCCAAGGACATGAAGGACGAGCAGGAAGCCGTAGAAAATCTGCGTCAGGATGCTCAGGCCCCGAAGACCATCGGTGACCTGATCAAGGCTCAGATGGGCGGCAACGAGTAACAGCAAAATCCCTTCCCCCCGATGCGGGGGCGGCAAGATTGCCGCTCCCGCATCGGGGAGGTCGGGTTCCATGAACATCAGGGAGCAGGGTATGGCATTGACCAAGTCTGAGCTGATAGAACGCATCTCCGTTCGTCAGGCCCAGTTGTCTCCCCGTGATGTCGAGCTTGCCGTCAAAACCATGATCGAGGAAATGGCCAATGCCCTTGCAGGGGGTGGCCGGATCGAGATCCGCGGCTTTGGCAGTTTCTCCCTTCATTTTCGTGCCCCCAGAGTGGGCCGTAACCCCAAAACCGGGGCCTCGGTCGAGCTGCAGGGCAAATATGTACCTCACTTCAAGCCCGGCAAGGAGCTGCGCGAGCGTGTTAATCAGGCCATGCAGGAAGCCGACGATGCGGCCGCAGTGGCGGTATCTGCCCGAACCGGTTCCTGACGGAGCCCTCCTGTGAATCAGCCCGAGTGGTGGCTGTTGTTCTTCCTCGCGATTGTCATCGGCTACGTGCTTGGCCGTCGTGACGGTCGTCGCCGGCAGATGCGGCGGGAAGAAAACCTCAGCCGTGATTACATTCGCGGCCTCAATTATTTCCTTAATGAACAGCCCGACAAGGCCATTGAGATTTTCGTCAAAAGCCTCGCTGTCAGCGAACACACCCTCGAAACCCATTTGGCCTTGGCCCGGGTATTCCGTCGACGCGGTGAGCTTGATCGTGCCACCCTGATTCACAGTAATCTGCTGGAACATCCCCAGTTGCCCGCCGCAGCTCGGGATGATGTCCACTTGGAGCTTGCACAGGATTATCTGGTAGCAGGGGTACTGGATCGGGCTGAGGACATCCTGCAAAAGCTGCTCGACCGTGGCAGCCGCCATGACCCGCTGGTGATGCGCTTGCTGCTGTCTGTGTTCGAACAGGAAAAGGACTGGCACAGCGCCATCAGTGTTGCCGAGCGCCTGTTGCGTCTGGACGATTCCATCGCCCCGGTGCTGGCGCATTATCACTGTGAGCTGGCTGAGCGCATGATGCCGCGTGGAGAGGCGGGCGCCGCCCGCCGTACCCTGCGCCGGGCACTGCAGCTCGACAGCAACTGTGTTCGTGCCAGTCTGTTGCAGGGCCGCATGGAAATCGCCGACCGCCACTGGGAAAGCGCCATGCGTGCGTTGCGGCGTGTTCGGCGACAGGATCCGGCGGTATTCGACGAGGTGCTGGATGATCTGGAACGGTGCTACGAAGCGCTTGATCGTCTTGACCAGTTCACCCAGTACCTGACGCGTCTTTGCGTCGACGCCCCATCTGCAGCAATTGTTCTGAAACTGGCAGAGCGCCTGCGCAGCCAGTTTGGTGATCAGGCTGCGTCGCTCCTTATTGCTGATCACGTCAAGGCTCATCCCAGTGTTGCCGGGATGAAACAGATTATCGACCTGCATGCGGGTAATGCCGACAACGCCGGCCAGCAACCGCTGGCCATGCTCAAACAGCTGGCAGATCAACTGCTGCACCAGAAAGCCTTGTATCAGTGTCGCGACTGTGGCTATGAAGTGCAGCGTCGTCAATGGCAGTGTCCATCCTGCAAACACTGGGGCACTTTCAAACCCCATCCGAACCGGGGAGTCTGAATGAATCGTTCGCCTGTTATTGTGGCACTGGATTATCCGTGTCTTGCTGACGCTATTGCGTTGGCGCAGCAGCTTGATCCTGCTGTGGTTCGTCTCAAGGTGGGCAAAGAGTTGTTTACCCGCGAAGGTCCGTCAGTTGTCGAGTCACTGCAGGCGCTCGGTTTCGAGTTGTTTCTGGATCTCAAGTTTCACGATATTCCGAACACGGTGGCGGCGGCCCTAAAGAGTGCTGCCGCGCTTGGTGTGTGGATGGTGAATGTTCATGCCAGCGGTGGGCGTCGCATGATGGAGGCGGCCAGTGAGGCGTTGGCCAATTTGTCCTCACGACCGTTGCTGACGGCGGTGACGGTACTGACCAGCATGAACGATCAGGATCTTGCCGAGATCGGCATCAGCGTGCCAGCGGCGGAACAGGTGCGTCGACTGGCGCTGCTGGCGAGGGACTGCGGCATTGATGGCGTGGTGTGTTCCGCACAGGAAGTGCCGATGCTGCGTGAGCTGTGTGGCGATGATTTTCTCAAGGTGACACCGGGTATTCGCCCGTCTGGTAGCGACGCCGGTGATCAGAGCCGGATTGTCACGCCGGTGGAGGCCCTGGCACTGGGTGTCAGCCACATGGTGATCGGTCGCCCGATCACCCGTGCGGCATCGCCGACAAAGGCCGTGGACGAAATCATACAAAGTCTGAAGAGCAGGTAGCACGCAACAACAGGGCGGTGGCCGACAGCGACCGCGCACCGCCCTGAGCACAATAGCCGTCCCTTAAACCGAAAGGAGACGACTATGAACACCACTACCACCCTCAGCACTATCCGCACCCATCTCCAGGCACTGCTGCTTGCCGTCACCATGCTGTTCGGCATTGTGGCTCCGCAGGCCCATGCGGCTGGCCCCGAGCCGGCCATTCAGGCCCAGCCTGCCGTCAACATCAACAAGGCATCCGCTGCCGAACTGTCGGAAGTTCTCGTCGGTGTCGGCATGAAAAAGGCGGAGGAGATCGTCGTCTGGCGCGAGAAAAACGGCCCGTTCAAAACCGCCGACGATCTTGCCAAGGTCAAGGGCATCGGTGGCAGCACTGTGGAAAAGAACCGCTCCCGTATCCGCCTCTGATACTGTTCCTCCGGAAGCCGGCTCTCACATGAGAGCCGGCATGTCTTGTCGGAGCGGCAATACTGCCGCGAGCCATCCTCCCAGGATCCCTATCGGGACCAGTTCCTGTAAATGATCGAGCTGCATCGTTAGAATAGGCTGCCAACCTGTGGTCACAAAGGGACTTCCTTGGCCCGTTTCCGGCTTCTAGTTTGCCAGTTCCTCCTGTTGCCAGTGGTTGCCGTAGCATCATGGTGGACGCCGGCCGACGACGAACGCTTGCGGCACAGTATCCAGTGGCTGGCAGATCGTGGCTGCGTTTCCATCCCGGTCACCACCTGGCCCATCGCCTGGGCAGATCTCGCTTTACTGGATGACGCCGCCAGCGCCTGCGCCGGCTCGGCTGCGCTGACTCATGTGCAACGCCAACGCGCCCTCGCCACGACGGCGCCTTCGCGGGTTACGCTCGCGCTGAGTGGCGCCACCGAGCCGCCGCTGTGGCGCAGTTTTGCGTCGTCGCCACGCGAGAAAGCAATGGTCAGTGCTGGCGTAGGCAAGAGCGGCGACCGGGCCGATGTTTTTTTCCAGATCAGTGCTGCCGACGCCGGCCAGAACGAGGCGCGTTTTGACGGCAGCTATCTGGCAGTTGCTGCGGGTAACTGGGCATTGGGCGTGGGCGCCATGGATCGCTGGTGGGGGCCGGGGTGGCACAGCGCGCTGGCGCTATCCCACAATGCGCGGCCGCTGCCGTCGCTGTTTCTGAGCAGGATCGAAAGCCGCCGCTTTGACTCCGTCTGGCTTGGCTGGATCGGTCCCTGGCACGCCTCATTGTTCGTCGCCCAGCTTGAGCAGCAACGGAAGCCCGCCGGCGCCCAGCTGATCGGCATGCGATGGACCGCGCGGCCAGTAGAGGGGCTGGAAATCGGTCTCAGCCGGACCCTCCAGTGGGCGGGTGAGGGCAGACCCAGAGACTTCACCACCCTTTTCA
The DNA here is from genome assembly GCA_046292765.1 of Alcanivoracaceae bacterium. GTDB lineage: Bacteria > Pseudomonadota > Gammaproteobacteria > Pseudomonadales > Alcanivoracaceae > PGZG01. Next base: position 67,483 of record JBKBQA010000002.1, read on the forward strand.
ATGCGCTGATCGGACGGGACAACGTTGTCTCCAGCGGTCCTGGTGCTGACGATGACCCGTCCGACCAGATGGGTGGCTTTGATGCCCGCTATACCCTGCCGTTCGCTGATCGACGTATCAGCCTTTACGGTCAGATGATTGGTGAGGATGAGGCGGGGTATCTTCCCACCAATTTTATCGCTCAGTATGGTGTAGAGCTGGGTACGGCGCTCGGCGCAGGGCAGCAGCGCTGGTTTCTGGAGGGCAGCAATACCATGGCCGGTGGCTGGTTCCTCCGTGATAGCCGGCCGCTGGTTGCCTATGAACACTCGATTTATGAAACCGGATTCCGCTACAAGGGTCGCAATATGGGCAGCACCTGGGAGCGCGATGCCGAAGTGATTTCCCTCGGGTTGCGCCAGTTCTTTGCCAACGGTCAGGACCTTGCCACCACTGTGAGCCACGCGACACTGAACGAGGCCGATGCCTTTCGGCCCGGCTCACTGACTCCGGTGCCACCGCTGGCGTTGGCCGCATCGCGTCAGCAAACTGCAATACTGGCAATCCGTTACGGGTTGCCGCTGGGGGATTCGCGCATTACCCTCGCGGCTCACACCATGACCGATTTGATCGAGACTGCCACGGGTAAGGTCGATCGTTACCGGGTTATGGCCAGCTGGGAGTATCGGCTGGCCAGCGGGGCGCGCTAGATCAACGGAAGATCCATGCCACACGGGACAATAGCGACACCATGCGGATAACCAGGCACAACCGAGCGAACTCGATCCTGATGCTGGCAGCCATGATGATGTTGTCAGGGTGCACGCTGATGCCCGGCTCCCATATCCGCAGCGGGACACCTGAACGCTCCGAAGACGCGCCGGCGCTGGCGGATCTGGTGCGCACCCATGCCATCGATGCGGGCCTCTTTGGTAAAGCAGTTACGCCCGTGCCGGACATGCTGCCGGACGAATTGCGGGCGTCATCGCAGGAAAGTTACGCCTATCTTGTCGGTCCGGGCGATGTGCTCAACATTACTGTCTGGGGTCACCCGGAATTGACCATCCCGGCGGGCTCCATGCGCAGCCCGACGGAAGCGGGCAACTGGGTCCATGCGGACGGCAGCATTTTCTATCCCCATGTTGGCAGCCTGGAAGTGGCCGGCAAGGATGTTGCCACGATTCGCGCCGAAATCACCGCGCGCTTGCGACGCTATATTGAGAGCCCTCAGGTGGATGTCACCGTGGCGGCTTTTCGTTCCCAGCGAGTCTATGTCACCGGTGCGGTCAATAGGCCAGGCCCACTGGCGGTCACCAATGTGCCAATGTACTTGCTGGACGCCATCGCTGCCGCCGGCGATCTGGCGGAACACGCGGATTGGCAGCGGGTCGTGCTGAACCGGGACGGCAGGGAGTTTCCGTTGTCACTGAAGGCGCTGATCGGTCAGGGTGACATGTCCCAGAATGTGGCGCTTCGCCACGGCGATGTTGTTCATGTGGCGCGCAATGATGACAGCAAGGTATTCGTGCTGGGGGAAGTGCGACAGCCGCAGCAGGTCATGATGGACCGCAATGGATTGTCGTTGGCGGGCGTACTGTCTGATGCTGGTGGCATCAATGAGCTCAGCGCCAATGCACGAGGCATTTTCGTGCTGCGACGTGGCGATGAAGATGGCGAAGCGCGGATTGATGTGTTTCAGCTTGATGCCCGCAATGCCACCGCGTTGGTGCTGGCCGACCAGTTTGTCATGCAGCCACGGGATATTGTTTATGTGACGGCGGCCCCGATTGCGCGCTGGAATCGCGTGATCAGCAACCTGTTGCCGACGGTCAATGCAGTTTATCTCGGGGTCCGCACCGAGCGTGATTTGAGCAGGCCGTAAGTCGTGTTTAAGCGCATTCTGGTGGTATGTGATGGCAATATTTGCCGTAGCCCCACGGTGGTCGCCATGCTGCAACGGCAGATGCCCGAGCGAGATATCAGCTCGGCAGGTCTGATGGCACTGGTAGGACAGGAGATGGACGAAACGGCTCGCGTCGTCGCTGCTGAAAACGGGCTGTCATGCCCACTGCATCGGGCGCGCCAACTCAACGCAACACACTGTGCCGATGCGGATGTGATTCTGGTGATGGAGCGGCGTCAGCGAGACCGGCTCATGCAGCAGTTCCCCACTGCCAGTGGCAAGGTTTTTCTGCTCGCGCATTGGTCCGACGGACAGGATATCGCTGATCCTTACCGCCGCGACCGCGAGACATTTTTGCATATATATGAACTTATGGATAACGCGGTCGCCCTCTGGCGCCCACGGCTGGGCTGACAGGAGTGGCAATGAAAGATCACACCCTCGTGGCGGCGGAACGTAGCTACCATCATGAAGAAATTGATCTGGCCCGAGTCTGGGGGCAGCTGGTGGATGGCCGTATCCTGATTGCAGCTATTGCGGCGGCTGTGGTGATATTCGGTGCGCTGTATGCCTTGCTGGCCACGCCAATATATCGCGCAGATGTTTTGTTGCAGGTGGAAAAAAAGCAGGGAGGGGTGCCTGGCTTTGTCGAGGTATCGCAGCTGCTTGAGCAGGAAAGCTCGGCAGTCGGAGAAATTGAGATACTGCGTTCGCGCATGGTATTGGGCGAAGCGGTGCAAGCTCTGGGGATGGATGTTTCCCTTCGTCGGCTGCAATGGCCTTTGATCGGCCGATTCAGTGCGCCGTCGCCGGCATCGGAGCCGGGCCCGCTGTTTCGTGCGGTGGTGGATGCTGACACCGACATCCGCGTTGCGGAGTTTGTGGTTCCGCCGGCTCTATATGGCCAACCTTTCGAGCTGATGGCATACGATGATGGTTATATGCTGCGCTTGGGTGGCGTTGATATTCTGCGCGCTACGGAGGGCGGGCAGGCACAGTCTGAGGATGGTCGTATCCAGCTGTCGATTAGCCACTTTCGCGCCAGAGCCGGAGATCGGTTTGAGCTGACCCGGTACGACCCGCTGGCGGTCATCAGTCGGGTCAGGGATGGTTTTGCGGTATCCGAGCAGGGCCGCAATAGCGGTATTCTGAGTGTGTCATTTGCCGGCACGTCACCGGCCCGTGCCAGAGCCATACTAGACGCCATCGCCGATGCTTACCTGATGCAGAACATCAAGCGCATGTCAGCGGAAGCGGAAAAGAGCCTCGAATTTCTCGAACAGCAGTTGCCTGACATTCGTGCTGCGCTGGAGCGGGCGGAGACGTTCTTGAATGAATTCCGTCTTGAGAGTGGCTCGGTGGATCTGACGCTCGAAACCCAGCAGGTGCTGAGCCGGCTGGTGGTTCTGGAGGCCAAGGAAAACGAGCTGCTGTTTCAGGAAAAAGAGCTCGCCCGTCTGTACACGCGTGAGCATCCGGCTTTTCGCACCCTGTTGCAGCAACAGCAGGCGGTAATCGATGAAAAAGCGCGTCTTGGCCAACAGATCAAAACACTGCCCGATACGCAGCAAGAAGTCCTGCGCCTGACCCGCGACGTGCATGTGAATCAGGAAATTTACGTGCAGATGCTGAACAAGAGCCAGGAACTCCGTGTGGTTCGTGCCGGCACCGTCGGTAATGTCAGGATCATCGATCGCGCAGCCACCGCTGCGGAGCCGATCAGGCCACGACGAGGCATGATTATGGCCCTGTCGTTGATCTTCGGCAGCATGTTTGGTGTCGGCACCGTGCTGATAAGAGCGGCCTTCTTTCGAGGAATTGAGACGCCAGCCCAGATCGAGGAAGTCGGTCTGCCAGTCTATGCCGCTGTGCCACTGTCGCAACGCCAGACATTGTTGTCCGGCATGCCCGGCAGGCGGCGGCGGACGCGCATGGATGCCCGAGGATCGGTGCTAGCGCTGGCCGATCCGGCTGATCTTGCGGTCGAGTCATTACGGAGCCTGCGGACCAGTCTTCATTTCGCCATGATGGACGCGGACAATCGGGTGTTGATGGTCTCAGGCCCGAGTCCCGGTGTTGGCAAGTCGTTTGTGTCTGCCAATCTGGCGGTGGTGCTGGCCCAGGTGAACAACCGGGTGCTGTTGATTGACGCCGACATGCGCAAGGGGCGGTTGCACCATGATTTTAACCTGTCGTCGAAAGTCGGCCTGTCATCCTGGCTAGCAGGGCAGACCTCGCTGGAGCAGGTGATACAGGCAACGGCGGTTTCCAATCTTGGGTTCATTCCCCGTGGTGAAGCGCCTCCGAACCCGGCTGAGCTGTTGATGCATCCCCGTTTTGCCGCGCTCATCGAGGCGGTGTCCGACCGCTATGACTTGGTAATTATCGATACGCCGCCGGTACTTGCGGTCACCGATGCGGCAATTGTCGGGCAGTATGCCGGCACCAGTCTGCTAGTGACCCGCTTCGGTAAAAACTCCGCCCATGAGGTAGACGTGGCGAACCGTCGCTTTGCCCAGAACGGAGTACAGATCAAGGGTGCGATTCTGAATTGTATGGAAAAGCGAGCCGCCAATGCTTATGGTTACTACGCCTATGCGTATGGCGACAATACTGCCAGCAAGGACTAAGTAGCTAACAGGGAGTCGGGCATGTCCACGCGTTATGATCAGGTCCAGCAGCAACTGCGTTCTAACCCGAAAGTCTGGTTGGTAACGGGCGGAGCGGGATTTATTGGTTCCAACCTCATTGAGACGTTGCTTAAACTCGATCAACAGGTGGTCGGGCTCGATAACTTCGCAACCGGTTACCAGCACAATCTGGATGAGGTTCAGTCACTGGTATCTACTGCCCAGTGGCAGCGGTTCCGGTTTATCGAGGGCGATATTCGCCAGCTCGACGACTGTCGACAGGCCTGTCAGGGCGTTGATTATGTCCTGCATCAGGCAGCGCTGGGATCCGTACCCCGTTCCATCGAAGATCCTTTGCTCACCAATGCAGCCAATATTGATGGCTTTGTCAACATGTTGGTGGCGGCTCGGGATGCCGGGGTGAAGAGCTTTACCTATGCCGCCAGCAGCTCCACCTATGGCGATCATCCCGGGCTGCCCAAGGTGGAAGATGAGATTGGCAAGCCATTGTCGCCGTATGCGGTGACCAAGTATGTCAATGAGCTGTATGCCGATGTGTTTTCCACCTGCTATGGATTTTCCAGCATCGGGTTGCGCTACTTTAATGTGTTCGGCCCGCGTCAGGATCCCGACGGTGCCTATGCTGCGGTGATTCCGAAGTGGACCGCCACTATGATCCGCGGTGAGGCCGTGTTCGTGAACGGCGACGGCGAAACCAGCCGTGATTTCTGTTTCGTCGATAACGCGGTGCAGGCGAACATTCTTGCTGCGGCTTCATCCACGCAGGCGCGCAATCAGGTTTACAACGTAGCCTGTGGTGATCGTACCACCCTGAATGAGCTGTTCGGCCATCTCCGCGATGCGCTGGCAACGTTGGGAGTGAGTTACGACAGAGCGCCGGAGTATCAGGATTTTCGCGAGGGTGACGTGCGCCATTCCCAGGCGGATATCAGCAAGGCGAAGCAGTTGTTAGGCTATGAGGTAATGTACCGTCTTGGCGACGGTATCCACCGCGCCATGCCATGGTACGTCTCGCACCAGTAACAAATCGGAAGCAGCAATCGAACTGGCGGCGGGCTTGCCGCTTTACAACAGGAGGAAAGGATTCCCCCATGGCTGATCACTACCCCCAGATTCATCACCACGGCGCCGTCCATGGCACCACTGGCTCCTGCCACGAGCTCGTAGTGAACGATGACAGCAGCATCCTGATTGATTGCGGCCTGTTTCAGGGAAGCGATACCTCGCCGTATGGCGCATCCGCCGCGAACCTCGCGATAGACTTCGACCTGCGGCGTGTCAAGGCGCTTGTGCTCACGCACGTTCATATAGATCATGTTGGCCGTTTGCCGTGGTTGCTTGCGGCCGGCTTTGACGGCCCGATTTTCTGCAGCGAACCCTCCGCTGCATTATTGCCGATCGTGCTCGAGGATGCCTTTCGGATGAGCTTTAGTCGCCAACCTGCAAGTGTGCAACGATACATCAAGCTAATTGAATCCCGCCTCAGACCAATCCCGTATCGGCGCTGGTATCCGCTGTTCGATGGTCTTGATATTCGCTTGCAACGCGCCGGGCATATTCTCGGCTCAGCGTACATTGAATGCCGCACCACCCCCTCCAACAATACCATTGTTGGAGCACAATCCTCTGGCCAGTTAAAAACCGCCACGCCAACACGGATCATTTTCTCCGGCGATCTTGGCGCTCCGCATTCACCCATCCTGCCAGCGCCAAAATCCCCATGGGGCTGCGACATTCTGGTACTGGAGAGCACCTACGGCGATCGCCGGCATGAAGATCGCCGGCGTCGACGCGAACGGCTCAAGCGGGTTCTCACCCGCGCGCTGGAAGATCAGGGCACAGTGCTGATTCCGGCGTTCAGCATTGGCAGAACTCAGGAGCTGCTTTACGAGCTTGAGGATATTATCTATCGCCATCCCGACGTCGAGGCCGCTCCCGGTTTCGCCTGGAAGGACTTGCCGATCATTCTCGACTCGCCGTTGGCCAGCCGTTTCACGGCCGTCTATCGCCAGCTTGCCCGGTTCTGGGAATCGGAAGCATTGAAGCGGGTATTAACCGGCCGCAGGCCACTGGCGTTCGACCAGCTGCTGACTGTCGACAGCGTCGACGCTCACCAGCGCATGGTGAATCATCTTGCCGATAGCGCTCGGCCCGCCGTGGTCATCAGTGGCAGTGGCATGTGTACTGGCGGCCGAATCGTCAACTATCTCAAGGCCATGTTGCATGATCCCCGTCATAACATCCTGCTAGTGGGCTATCAGGCCGGCGGGACGCCTGGCCGTCAGATACAGCAAGCCGGGCAGGGTGGGGGAGAGGCGCTTCTGGATGGCCGGCTCTATGCCATCCGTGCCGGTGTCGACACCCTGGGAGGCTACTCCGCCCACGCCGACCGCAACGGCCTGATCCGCTTTGTCTCTGGCATGCGCCAACCACCGAAGGAAATCAGGATTGTGCATGGCGATGAGGATGCGAAGTTGTCACTACGCGGCGCTTTGCCTGGCGCGTGGATTCCCTGAACTGACGACTGGCTTCATTGACATTTAATGCCTCAACCTTATTCTGATCGCACTCTTCACAACGCCCAATACAGGGCCCACGAATCGGCTGCCAGCCGGCCCAGACATTTCACTAACAGGAGCTGTTCATGCCCGCCACCCTTGTCCCGGATGTACGTCTGGCTATTATCGGTCTTGGTTACGTCGGTCTGCCGCTGGCCGTTGAATTCGGTAAGCACTACCCGGTGGTGGGATTTGACATCAACCGCAAGCGCATCGATGCCCTGAATGTTGGCAGAGACGACACCCTTGAAGTCAGTGCTGAGGAAATGGCAGACGCCAAACGGCTGCACTACAGCTGTGATCCGTCGGACCTGAAGGACTGCAATGTCTATATCGTGACCGTGCCGACTCCGATCGACAGACACAAGCGGCCGGATCTGACTCCGCTTATCAAGGCATCGGAAACCATCGGCAAGGCCCTGAAGCAGGGCGACATCGTCATCTACGAATCCACTGTCTATCCCGGTGCCACCGAAGAAGATTGCGTTCCTGTGCTGGAGAAAGTCTCCGGCTTGACGTTTAACAAGGACTTCTATGCTGGCTACAGCCCGGAGCGCATCAATCCCGGAGACAAGGAACATCGAGTCACGACGATCAAAAAAGTCACCTCCGGTTCCACTCCGGAAATCGCTGATCGCGTGGATGCGCTCTATGCCAGCATCATTACTGCCGGCACCCACAAGGCCAGCAGCATCAAGGTGGCCGAAGCCGCGAAGGTGATCGAAAACACCCAGCGTGATCTGAATATCGCCCTGATCAATGAACTGGCGATGATCTTCAACAAGATGGGCATCGATACTCTGGATGTGCTGGAAGCGGCGGGCACAAAATGGAACTTCCTGCCGTTCCGGCCAGGCCTGGTGGGAGGGCACTGCATAGGGGTTGATCCGTATTATCTGACACACAAAGCTCAGGAAATTGGCTATCACCCGGAAGTGATTCTGGCAGGCCGGAAAACAAATGACGGGATGGGCCGGTATGTGGCCAGTGAAATGATCAAGGCTATGCTGGACAAGTGCATACAGATCAAGGGGTCGCGAGTGTTGGTGATGGGGCTGACCTTTAAGGAAAACTGTCCTGATCTACGCAATACTCGGGTAATCGATGTGATCAATGAGTTGAAGGAATATCATGTCGACGTCGATGTCTACGATCCCTGGGTGGATGCCGCTGAGGCGGAGTATGAGTATGGCATAGCCCCAGTGGGAACACCGCAGCTGGGCGGATATGACGGCATTGTCGTTGCGGTGTCACATATGTGTTTCAAGTCAATGTCGGCTGATGAAATTCGGGGCTTCGGTAAAGGAACGCATGTGCTCTACGACCTCAAGCACATTATGAAATCTGAGCATTCAGATTTGCGACTTTAAGAAGGCTGGAGAATGAGTGTTGAAGGCTTTGTGGTGCCGTCCTGATGCAAGTCCTGTCAAGAGAAGCGATGCTTGTCGGGCTTCATCAGATGGCGGCGTTCATGACGCCATGGATGTTAGTATATTTCGCCGGGCGTCATGGTGGTGAAGAATTAATAGGTGAGGTTTCATTTTGGGTGGCAGTGGCAACTCCTGTTGCTGTATTGGGAGCGATTCCGTCCAGAAATTTCCTTTTGGTTAACAATCTTTTTTCTGAAAGTTATCTATACCTCTTTCGGCTTGGCTATCTAATCACCGCCTGTGTGCTTGTAATGGTGCTCTCCGCTAATGCCGACGGGAGCGGTCTTCTAATTGTTCTCCTTGTCGTAAAATTTTCCGAGCTCTCACTTGATATACCGCTGGCCAGGGCATTAAAGCTATCCAGGCTGGATTCCATCGCGGCTATTTTTCTGCTGAGGCTGGCCGTCATTGGCGTTTCCTACGTAGTTGGTTCGATTAACTCGTCTGTATATTGTTTTGCAGTAAGCCAAAGCGTCGGGTTTATTATTATTTCCATATTTTTCTTCTCAGCTGGAGGGGCTTCTCCTCGGATGCCAGACTATTTTTCATCTATGACTCTGGGTTTGTCGTCCTTCGTGGTTGCGATAGAGAGTAATATTCCAAGGTATATTCTTGGGTATTACGAAGACTACCGAATACTGTCTCTTTTTGTTGCTTGTGCATTCGTAACGACGGCAGTGTCTGTTATGGTAAATGTGCTTGTTCAGGCAAGGCTTTATGCTATCTCGGTGATGTTTCATGAGGGTGATCTGGCGGGAGTTTGGCAGGAATCGAAAAAAATCCTGCATTTCTCAATCGTTGTTTGGGCTTGTATATATGGCCTGATGATCTCTCCCGGGGTCGGATCTATTTACTTTTCTATATACGACCTGTCTTTTGACCATGAGGCGAGGATGATCATATACATTTCATCGGTTATATGTCTGTTGTCAATATTTCTTTCAATTGGAGCCGGCCTTGTTACAGCGCAGAAGAGCTACTTCTTGATTTTTCGATCGTCTTCGGTTTTTTCATTGATCGGAATCCTGGCCTTTCTTGGTTGCTATGTGTTCTGGGGGTATGTTGCAGGTTTGCTATCTTGTATGGCAATTATGGCTTCCCATGCGTATTACTATTATTACATTGCGTTTCGTTCTGGCAGGGCATTGATTTGATCTATGTGGCAGTTCTTGGATTAATTATTTTTCTTCTGGCTGTGAGGCTCCGTTTGCGAAAGGGAGTGTCTGCCATGGAGATCTACATACTTTTGTACGCATATTTCTTTTTTGGTCCTGCTCTCGCAAGTCTGCTGGGATATGAAGTCTATTCAGGAATTGATCTTAGATATCTACAGCCTGCAATATCTGTATTTCTTATATCGATTCTTGCACTTCTTATCGGGCTACTTGTTCCTGGGCTAAAGTTTAAGTCAAGAGACTTTGCGCTGATGATGCAGCCGGGTAGAAATGCAAAAGAATTTGTCTATATCCCTGCAATGCTTATTTGTCTTGGAATTATACTTTACTCCTACTATGTTGGCGCATTGTTTTCGTACGAGAATAAGGTCGTTAAAATATCAAGAGTTGGAATTTATCACTATGCAGCAATTACGCTGGTTCCTTGTGTTCTTATCTGCTACATGGCTCTATTTGATAGCCAGCGGGGGCGTCATTGGGGCTTCTCTCTTTGCATTATGATGTATTGCTTTTACTCATTCATGATGAGTGAGAGAGATTTTCTACTTTTCTTTTTGCCTGTTTACTTTTGGTGTATTAATCGAACGAGGTCCGGCTATATTTATCCCGCTATCATGTCGGTGATTCTTACGGCTGTTTTTGTTGTGATGTCATTATCAAAATCGGATGTCATGTCTCAAGGTGCTATCGGCTCATTTTTAAATCAGGGTAGCAACTTGATGGTCATCACGGTGTTGTTGGCGTACCTTGATGGCGTGGGCGAGCCTATTTATGGTCTTTCCTATTTGTCGGCGACAATTAATGCAGTCACTTTTGGTTTTGTCAGGTTATGGAGCCCCTGTTCGGTCTGGCTATCAAATTACTTCTCAGGCGGCGCAGGCGCCTATGGGTTCTCGCTCGAAGCCGAAGCATTTTTTAATTTTGGTTTCGTTGGGGTGTTTGTATTTTTTTTCATCCTCGCCAGATACTACAGATGCGTTGAGAGGCTCGCCGATAGCGGTGCTCGATTTGGAATGCTTCTTTACTATCACTTCCTTTTTTTCTTTATGTACTCAATACGCGGGGAGTTTCTTATTATTTTGAAGTCACTGATGTATTGTTTGATTCTGTATTTCATCGTCTTGGCCATTCTTGGCAGGGCGCAAATCGCTGTTAGTCCCATAAATGGTGGGCGCCGTGGCTGATCGCCCTGCTGTCAGAGTCATAGTCGCCCTCGAGGAAAGATTTTTATTGTCTGATTCTGGAAAGGTCTACTCTCGTGCTTTTGGACCTGAGTTTTGGTTGCGCTACCTTGATGTTTTTGAAAGCGTTTCGGTGGTTTGCAGGCTCGAAAAATGCGATGAAAAGTTAGCTGGTGCACAATGTATAGATGATCCCAGAATAAGGTTTTTCGCGTTGCCCTACTATAGGGGCCGGCTGCGTTTTTTTTTGGTTTTTCCCTTTATTCTCTTTGCTCTGGCGAGAGCCTCGCTCATGAGGGGAGGGTTTGTTATTCGGCTTCCCGGTATGGTTGGTTCTCTGCTTTCCATTTTTTTGGTGGTTTTCAGGCGTAAATTTGCTGTTGAGCTCGTCGGGGATCCCGATGGCGTTTTCTCTGTCGGCGGTGTTGGGGGGATTTTTTCGCCGCCCTTAAGGTGGTTCTTTGTTGGTTCAACTAAACTTGCTTGCAGAATGGCGTGCGCCGCCTCCTATGTGACATCCGAGATGCTGCAGCATAAGTATCCTGCTTCGCCTTTTGCCTTTGCATCCCATTTTTCCAGTGTTTATATTCCTGGCGAGGCCATTGTTCATCATAAGCGCATACGCAAGTATTCGGAGGCAGATGTCTTTCGTATCTTGATGGTTGGATCTATGGAGCAAGTTTATAAAGGTTTCGACATTCTTATTGATGTTTTACCTTCTCTGGTCTCTCGCTTTCCGAATATCAAAGTTACGATTGCTGGTGATGGAAAGTGCCGACCATCTTTGATTCGGCATTCCGATAGTCTTGGTGTTGGTGATAATGTTGAATTTATAGGAGACGTTTCCAGAGATAAAGTTTTTGATTTAATGGACTCATCTGATCTTTTTGTCATGCCCTCAAGAACGGAGGGGTTGCCACGGGCTTTAATAGAGGCTTTCTCCAGAGGATTGCCTGCGATTGGAAGCGATGTTGGCGGGATTTCTGAATTGCTTGATCCGGAATTTTGTTTTCCCAGTGATGACAGGAGTGCACTTGGTGACATTCTGTTTGAAGTTATCGATGATGTTTGCGTGCGAAGTAGAATGTCGAGAGCTAATATAGCGAAGGCTCGCGAGTATGCAGATGAAGTGCTTAGTGAGAGGCGATTGAATTTTTACTCTCGCATTCGCGATTTTTTTTAGGGCACCAATATGCGCGTCCTCCACTTTTTGAAAACATCAGTTGGCGCCAGTTGGGCATTGAGGCAGATGCGGGAGCTCGCGCATCTCGGTGTCGACGTGCATGTTGCGCTCCCTGATGGTCCATTGGTCCCAGCTTATCGGGAAGCCGGTGTAACCCCTCATCTTTTTGATACCGCCATCGATATCCATAGCCCGATCAGGAATTTCAGGATCTTCGGTGATATTCATCGCTTGGTTGATCAAGTGCAGCCTGATCTTCTGCATAGCCATTTTGTTTCCAATACGTTGGCGCTTCGGCTTGCGCTCGGTCGTAGCCATCCTGTCAGGCGTATCTTCCAAGTCCCCGGCCCGCTTCACCTTGAGCATCCCGTTTTCCGTAATGCCGAGATACTGACTGCCGGCACTGCAGACTATTGGTTGGCGTCCTGTGAGTGGACGCGGCAGAGGTATATGCGTTCTGGCATAGATCCTTCACGCCTTGGGCTGGTGTATTACGGGGTCGATCTGCCGGAGCGGCGAGCAGGGAGGAGTCATTTTTTACGTCAGGAGTACGCTGTGCCGGCGAATGCGCCTGTCGTAGGGAATGTGGCGTATTTTTACGCTCCTAAGCGCTATCTTGGTCAGAGAGTCGGGTTGAAAGGGCACGAGGATCTGATCGCTGCCGCTGATCTTGCCGGCCGGCAGATTCCCGGTCTTACCTGTTTTCTTGTCGGCGGCCCCTGGGCCGGGGCCGACCGTTATTTTGAAAAGGTTCGTGCGCTTGCTGGCAGGGCCACTCATGTCCGCGTGATCCTCACGGGCTATCGCAGTGATGTACACCAGATATATCAGGATTTTGATGTTGCGGTGCATCCGTCCCATTCCGAGAACGTCGGTGGTGCAGTGGAATCATTGCTGCATGAGGTTCCTACCATTGCAACTAATGTTGGCGGTTTTCCGGATCTGGTTCGGCCTGGTGAAACCGGTTGGCTTGTGCCGGCGAAGGACGCAGTCAGCCTCAGTCAGGCAATCGTACAGTCGCTGTCAGATCCGGATGCCGCCGGCCGTCTTGCGCGTGCCGGTCGGCGACGCGTGGAGCAGTTGCTGGATGTGCGTAAGAACGCTGCGGATATTATTGATTACTACCACAATCTTCTGGGGCAGGGTTGCCTGACATGCGGGCCGGAGATGCCATGATCAAACGTATCGTTGATGTGCTGGCTGCGTTCTCCGGGTTATTGCTATTGTCTCCGTTGCTGGTCGTTTTGATCCTACTGATCCGGGCGCATCTGGCTGCCCCGGTGTTTTTCCGCCAAGTGCGGCCAGGTTTGCACGGCAAGCCTTTTCAGATGATCAAGTTTCGGACCATGCGAGATGGCATTGATGAGCAGGGCAGTGGATTGCCTGACGAGCAGCGGATGACCCGGTTTGGCAGTTTCCTTCGCTCTACCAGCCTCGACGAATTGCCCGAACTCTGGAACGTCCTCAAAGGAGACATGAGCCTTGTCGGCCCCCGCCCTCTTTTGATGGAGTATCTGCCGCTCTACTCGCTTGATCAGTCCCGTCGTCATGAGGTCCGTCCCGGCATCACGGGATGGGCACAGGTGAATGGGCGTAATGCCTTGAGTTGGGATGAGAAATTTCGCCTTGACGTCTGGTATGTCGATAATCAGTCTCTCTGGCTTGATATAAAGATTCTGTTTCTCACGGTCAAAACGATACTGATAAGGGAGGGGATTTCTGCAGAGGGCGAAGCCACTATGTCACGTTTCAAGGGCCCGGGGTCATGAGCTCGTTGGCGGTACTGGGTGCCAGTGGCCACGGCAAGGTGCTGGCCGATTGCGCCGGTTTGATTGGCTGGAATGATGTCATTTTTTTTGATGACGTCTGGCCGCGCCTTGAGATGAATGGTGCCTGGCCGGTTGCGGGTGACACCGCTGGGCTACTGAAGACGCTGTCGGATTTTGACGGGGTGCTGGTGGCTATCGGAAATAATCGTATTCGTCAGCAGAAGCTCGCTCTTTTGCAGCAAGCCGGGGCGGCTGTCGTATCGCTGGTACACCCGGCGGCAGTGGTCAGCCGCTATGCGTCCATCGGATCGGGCTCGGTGGTGTTCGCCGGCGCGGTGATTAATGTGGATGCGGTGGTGGGGGCTGGCTCCATTATCAATACCGGTGCGCGGGTCGATCACGACTGTGTGCTGGGTGAGGCGGTCCATATCAGTTCTGGTGCTTCCCTTGCTGGTGGTGTTCGCGTTGGGGACCGTGCGTGGGTAGGGATCGGCGCCGCTGTCCGGCAGCTTGTGAGTGTGGGTCCTGATGCCACCATCGGCGCCGGGGCGGTGGTGGTCAAGGATGTTGCTGCGGATATGACCATGGTTGGTAATCCGGCTCGGGTTCTGGTTCGTTAGGCATCTTACGATTTTGTCCGGTCGCGGCAGGATTGCCGCTCCTGAAGGTGTGATTATGTTGGGTACCCCATTTTCCCCCTGGCCTTCGTTTACCCGGGAAGAGGCCGATGCGGTTTCCCGAGTGCTGCTTTCTAACAAGGTGAACTACTGGACGGGCGACGAATGCCGTCAGTTTGAGCAAGAATTTGCAGCATGGGCACACTCTGCCTATGCGGTGGCACTTGCCAATGGCACCCTGGCGCTGGATCTGGCGCTGAAGGCGCTGGGAATTGGTTACGGCGATGAAGTTATTGTCACGCCGCGTACCTTTCTGGCGTCGGCTTCCTGTGTGTTCACGGCCGGTGCGGTGCCGGTATTTGCCGAGGTGGATCGCGATACCCAGAACATCACCGCCGAGACCATTCGCGCGGTTCTTTCGCCCCGCACTCGGGCGCTGATTTGTGTGCATCTTGCCGGCATGCCCTGTGACATGGATCCGATCATGACGCTAGCCGCCGAGCACAATCTGATTGTGATCGAGGATTGCGCCCAGGCCCATGGCGCCCGCTACAAGGGTCGCTCGGTTGGGAGTATTGGCCATGTCGGTGCCTGGTCTTTCTGTCAGGACAAGATCATGACCACCGCTGGTGAGGGTGGCATGGTCACCACCTCGGACCCCGACCTCTGGTCGCGGATGTGGAGCTACAAGGATCATGGCAAAAGCCGGGAGGCTGTGTATGAAAAATCGCATCCGCCGGGCTTTCGCTGGCTGCACGAGACCTTTGGCACCAACTGGCGCATGACCGAGATTCAGGGTGTGGTGGGCCGTATCCAGTTGGCCAGAATGGCGCAGTGGACGGCTGCTCGCCGTGCCCATGCCAACCGTGTCTGGCAGGTGGCCCGCAATTTACCTGGTCTGCGGGTGCCCGAGCTGCCGGAGTGGGCAGAGCATGCGGCGTATAAGTGCTATGTGTTTGTGGAGCCCGGGGCGCTGGCACTCGATTGGAGCCGGGATCGCATCATGCACGAGATCAACCAGCGTGGGGTGCCCTGTTTTTCCGGTTCCTGTTCCGAGGTGTATCTTGAGAGAGCCTTTGATGGCACTGGCTGGCGACCAGAGCCACGCTTGCCAGTCGCTCGTCAGCTGGGTGAAACCAGCCTGATGTTTCTGGTGCACCCGACCCTGACGGCAAGCGAGATCGATAAAACCTGTCAGGTGCTGGAAGAAGTCATGGCCATGGCCCGGTAGGCGGGTATTGCCGACGCTCCTAACGGGGCCGTTCGCCTGTATAATGTTGGGCTTTCCGTCACCCCGCTTTGCGCCCTGGAGGCATCAATGAAGATTCTCATTACCGGCGCCGCCGGTTTTATCGGCTTTCATGTATCCCGTGTGTTGCTGGAGGCGGGGCATGAGGTAGTGGGTCTCGATAACCTCGATCCCTATTATGATGTTGCGCTTAAGGAAGCGCGGCTGGCCGAGCTGTCGCCGTATTCTGCGTTTCGCTTTGTCCGGCTGGATATCGCGGACCGTGACGGCATGGCAGCGTTGTTTGCCGTCGATGTTTTCGATCGGGTAGTGCATCTGGCGGCCCAGGCCGGGGTGCGGTACTCGCTTGATAATCCCCATGCCTATGTTGACAGTAACCTGATGGGGTTCATCAATATCCTTGAGGGCTGCCGTCACCAACAGGTGGCGCATCTGGTCTATGCATCATCCAGTTCCGTCTATGGCGAAAGCGACCAGACGCCGTTCTCGGAAGCGGATCGCGTGGATCAGCCGGTGTCCCTTTATGCCGCCACCAAAAAGGCCAACGAGCTGATGGCACATACCTATAGCCATCTGTTTGGTTTTCCCGCCACCGGTCTGCGTTTCTTTACAGTCTATGGCCCGTGGGGGCGCCCGGATATGGCGTTGTTCAAGTTTGTACGGGCGATCCTGTCGGATCAGCCTATTGATGTGTACAACCACGGTGATCTTGCCCGCGATTTTACCTACATCGATGACATTGTCGAGGGGGTGGTCCGGGTCATGGAGGCGCCGCTGGCCGCCGATGGCGTGGTGCCCCACCGGGTCTTCAATATAGGCCTTGGCCAGTCGGTGCCGCTGGTGGATTTTATCTCCGCCATCGAGCGTGCCACCGGCAAGACAGCCCGCCGCAACCTGCTGCCGATGCAGCCTGGTGATGTGTCAGTGACCTGCGCCGATACCTCCTCGCTGTTTGAGGCAACCGGCTACCGTCCCGGCGTATCACTGGAAGACGGGGTGGGCCGATTCGTCGACTGGTACCGGGCCTTCTACGGCGCTTGATTGTTGGGGGTAACGTGCAGGAACGGCAGGATTGCTGCTTCTTTGCAGGTATAATGCGCGAGTCTCTGATTCTGGAATTGCCATGAAGATCACTGTTTTTGGTACCGGCTATGTGGGCCTTGTCACCGGTACCTGTCTGGCCGACGTGGGCCATCATGTGCTTTGCGTGGACGTGGATGCGGGCAAGATCGAAGGGCTCCGGAACGGGGTGATCCCCATTTATGAGCCCGGGCTTGAGCCGATGGTGAAGTGCAATGTCGCCGAGGGGCGACTGCGGTTTACCACTGACGCAGCCGAGGCGGTGGCATTTGGCACGCTGCAGTTCATTGCGGTGGGCACCCCGCCTGATGAAGATGGTTCGGCAGATCTCAAATATGTGCTGACCGTGGCCCGCACCATCGCCACCCACATGACCGACTACAAGGTGGTGATTGATAAATCCACTGTCCCGGTGGGCACCGCCGACAAGGTGGGCGCGGCGATGACCACTGTACTGGTGGAGCGTGGCGCTGAGGTGGATTTCGATGTCTGCTCCAATCCCGAATTTCTGAAGGAAGGGGCGGCCATTGAGGACTTCTCCAGGCCTGCCCGGATCGTCATCGGGACAGACTCGGCCAGAGTCGAGAAACTGATGCGCGAGTGTTATGCCCCCTACAACCGGAATCACGACAAGATGATCGTGATGGACGTGCGCTCCGCCGAGCTCACCAAGTACGCGGCCAACGCCATGCTGGCCACCAAAATCAGTTTTATGAACGAGATGGCCAATCTTGCCGAGCGATTGGGAGCGGATATCGAGGCGGTGCGGATCGGTATCGGCTCGGATCCCCGGATCGGGTATCACTTTATCTATCCCGGTGCGGGCTATGGCGGTTCCTGCTTCCCGAAAGACGTGCAGGCACTGGCTCGCACAGCCTCCCAGGCGGGGTATGAGGCGCACTTGCTCAATGCCGTTGAGGTGGTAAACGAAGCCCAGAAGCAAACATTGTTCACCAAGCTGACGACGGCGCTGGGGACGGTGAGTGGCAAGACCATTGCTGTCTGGGGGCTGTCGTTCAAGCCGGAAACCGACGACATGCGCGAAGCCCCGTCGCGGGTTTTGGTGGAAGCCGTGCTGGCCGCCGGGGGCAAGGTGCGGGGGTTTGATCCTCAGGCCACGCATGAGGCGTCGCGGATTTTCGGCGAGCGCGACGGGCTCGAGCTGGTGGCAAGTCGAGATGCGGCGGTGGCCGGTGCGAACGCGCTGGTGATCTGTACCGAATGGAAAGCGTTCCGGGCGGTGGATTTCAGCTGGCTCAAGCAGCAACTGGCGGACGCGGTCGTGGTTGACGGCCGCAACCTGTATGACCCGGAGCAGGTTGCTGAAGCCGGGCTGCAGTACTGGGCCGTAGGACGTGGCAACAGTATCGCCCGCTGATGTCGCTGCTTCGGGATGTGCGGTGCCCGTTATTTTTCGTCAGGCTGTAATTTGAGACCGGCTCCAGGGAGAACAGATGATTCGTAAAGCCGTACTGCCCGTTGCCGGTCTTGGCACCCGTTTTTTGCCTGCCAGCAAGGCGATCCCGAAAGAGATGATCACGGTGGTCGACAAGCCGGTGGTTCAGTATGTGGTCGAGGAAGCGGTTGCTGCCGGTATCACCGAGATCGTACTGGTGAACCATGGCCTCAAGAAGGCCATTGAAGATCACTTTGATGTCCACTACGAGCTGGAAGCCGAGCTGGAAAAGAAGGGCAAGCAGGCGCTGCTTGATGCAGTGCGAAGTATTGTGCCGGCTGGCGTGCGGGTGATCAGTGTCCGTCAGGGGCGCCCGCTGGGTCTTGGCCATGCGGTGTTGTGTGCCCGTGAGGTGATTGGTGATGCCCCCTTTGCGGTGCTGTTGCCGGATGTGCTGGTGGACGGCCACGGTGTACCTGGCGCCAATGACCTGGCGCGGATGATGTCGGCCTATGAGCAGCATCAGGCGGCCCAGATCATGGTGCAGCAGGTGCCGATGTCGCAGGTGGATCAGTATGGCGTAGTCTCGCTTGCCGGCGCCGCGCCGGAGGCCGGGCAGAGCGGGCTGATGACCGGAGTGGTGGAGAAGCCCCGCCCGGACGAGGCCCCGTCGGATCTGTCGGTGGTGGGGCGCTACGTACTGCCGGCGCGCATTTTCGAACTGCTGGCCAGAACGCCTGCCGGAGCAGGTGGCGAGATCCAGCTGACCGACGGGATTGCCATGTTGCTAGGGGAACAGTCGGTGGAAGCCTATCGGATGATGGGGGCCACCTATGATTGTGGCAGCAAGATCGGCTACCTTGAGGCAACGCTCGAATATGGCCTGAGACACCCGGAGCTGGGCCGACCTTTCGCCGAGCTGATTGCCGCCCGTGAGGGCCGGGGTGCATTATCCGAAAAATAAATAACAAGGACTGATCCATGCATCTGGATGTTTACGGCGACACCCTGACGGCGCTGGTCACAGCGGCGGCGCTGGCGTCCACGGGGCATGTGGTAACCCTGCGGGTGCCGCCCGGCGCGGCGGCGGATGAGCTGGATGCGGAGCGACTGCCGTTTCAGGAGCCGGGGCTTGATGCCCTGATGGATGAACAGCAGCATGCAGGACGTCTGCAGCGCGGTGATTTCAAGGCCACGTCGGATGACCAGGTTGACGCCGTGTTTCTGGCGCTGTCGCCCTCTGCCCAGAGCGCCGCCGAACAGATTGTCGACCGACTGGCGGCACGAGCGGAGCAAAGCTGGCTGGTGGTCAATCAGTCCAATTTCCCGGTGGGCACCAGTGAGCAGTTGCAGATACGGCTGCAGCGTGGTGCAGCAGTGACAGTCAATCGCGCCGTTATTTGCATGCCGGAAATGTTGCAGGAAGGCGCGGCGCTGCAATCTTTTATGCGTCCCTCGCATCTGTTGGTAGGCTGCGACAGTGACTGGGCAGAACAGCTGATTCGTGAAATCCTGCGGCCGTTCAGTCGCCTGCGAGAGAACTTTCGTATCATGCTGCCGCGCGAAGCAGAGTTCACCAAGCTGGCGATTAACGGCATGCTGGCCACCCGTCTTGGTTTCATGAATGACATGGCCAGTCTGGCGGATGCACTCGGTATTGATATTGAACATGTCCGCAAGGGGATGGGCGCTGATCCGCGTATTGGTGAGGCCTATCTGTATCCCGGCTGCGGTTTCGGCGGCATGAATTTTTCCCGGAATGTGATGAGTCTGGCCAGCACGCTGGAGGCCAGCGGTGTTGGTTCGGAACTGCTGGAACAGGTGTTGCTCATCAACGAGCGGCAGAAGGAAGTGCTGTTCCGCAAGCTCTGGCAGCACTACCGGACTGACCTCCGGTCGCGCTCGGTTGCCATGTGGGGAGCGGCGTTCAAACCCGGCACGGGACGGATCGATAATGCGCCGTCGTTGCGTTTGCTGGAGGCTCTCTGGGCCCAAGGTGTAACAGTGCGCGTCCATGATCCGCGCGCGCTGCCATCATTGCATGCCCGCTTCGGTGAGCGCGATGATCTGGTACTGGTGGACGATCCCTACGAGGCTGCGCGCGGGGCAGATGCGGTGATGCTGGTCACCGAATGGAAGGATTACTGGAGCCCGGATTTTCCCCGGCTGCACAGTCTGATGAAGTTTCCGGTAGTGCTCGATGGGCGAAATATTCTTGACCCAGGCTTTGTGCGTGCAAGTGGATTTATTTACTACGGCATCGGCCGGCAGTGACGGAGAAGCAGATGATGCGTGTACGTCCCGGAGTGCCTTCCGATACTGTCTGGCAGGCCTTATCTGAACATGCTGAGCGTCTTCAGCAGCATCACCTTGCTGAGCTGTTCGCGCTCGATCCGGCTCGCTTCGCAACGCTGTCGCGTCGTTCCGGGCCGTTGCTGTTTGATTTCAGCAAGCAGCGAGTCACATCAGAAACCCTTCAGTTGCTATCGACATTGGCGGACAGCCGCGATCTGCGCGGCTGGATTCATCGTTTGTTTGCTGGCGAGAAGGTCAATCACACTGAAGATCGTGCCGCCATGCACTGGGCCCTGCGGGTGCCCGCGGACCAACTGTCACCGGTGCAGGATGAGGTTCAGCAGGTACTCTCGAATATGGAGCACATCGTTGGTCGACTGCATGCCCGGCAGTGGCGTGGGGTTACCGGCGAGGTGATTACTGATGTCGTCAACATCGGTGTAGGAGGCTCTGACCTCGGGCCCATGATGGTGTGCCGGGCGCTGGAGGATGAGGTAGAGGGAGAGGCGATTCAGCTGCATTTTGTTTCTTCCATGGATGGCAGTCAGGTGTCGCATCTGCTGCGTCGCCTGCGCCCGCAGAACACCCTGTTCGTGATTTCGTCGAAGTCGTTTACCACGGTGGACACGCTTTATAATGCGGGCACCGCCCGGGCCTGGCTACAACGAGCCCTTGGTGATGATCCGACGGTGGTCGGCTGCCATTTTGTGGGTATCTCGGGCAATGCACAGGGAATGTCGGAGTGGGGCATTCCCTCCGAAAATCAGTTGCGATTGTGGGAGTGGGTAGGCGGCCGTTTCTCGCTCTGGTCGAGCATCGGCTTCCCGATTGCAGTACGTATTGGCATGTCAGGCTTTCGTGCGCTGCTCGATGGCGCGCATACCATGGATGAGCATTTTCGCACCTCGCCGTGGTTGGACAATATTCCGGTGCTGATGGCGCTGATTGGTATCTGGAATACCAACTGTCTGAATATTCATGCTCAGGCTGTGCTGCCCTACGATGGCCGACTGAAGCATCTTCCTGCCTATCTGTCGCAGCTGGAAATGGAGTCCAATGGCAAATCAGTGACCCGGGACGGCGAGCCTGTACCTACTGGCACCTGCCCGGTGCTGTGGGGAGAGGTAGGGCCGAATGCCCAGCACGCTTTTTACCAGCTGTTGCATCAGGGCACTGAGCCCGTCACCAGTGATTTTATTGCTCCAGCACGTCGTTACCATAATGCGCAACACGACGCAGCCGCCGCTGAGCTGGTTGCACAGCATGAGCTGGCGTTGGCGAACTGTTTTGCCCAGTCGCGTCTGCTGGCGCTGGGCGAGGCAGCCTTGCCGGCAGATCAGCAGCTGCCGCTTTACATGCGTTACCACGGCAACCAGCCAAGCAGCACCCTGTTGCTCGACGAGCTGGAGCCGTTCGCTCTCGGCGCCTTACTGGCGGCGTATGAACACAAGGTCTTTGCCCAGGCGGTGATCTGGCAGATCAACCCCTTTGATCAGTGGGGCGTGGAAATGGGCAAGCGGATTGCAACTGAAACGTTGCGCCGGATTCAGGGGCAAGCCGGGGGGAGCACGGATTCCTCGACCTATGGTTTGATTGATGCGGTGGCCGGCTGTCGCCAAGAGGCGGCTGCTGGCCAAATTATATCACGATGAAGCTGGGGTGTTCTGTGCGGTAACAGGGTCTTCTGTAACCGAGGCCTGGTGGGTATTTTTGCTTTCTTCACGTTGCTAAACTCTCCTGCCATAATGCTTAGGCAAGAGAGCCCCGGCACGAAATGCCTCTCCAATCCCGCTTTCATCTTCTGCATCTGAACATCATAGCTTGGCCCCGGCTTGCCAAGCGTTTTCTTATGGTTCTGGTCGATGCGCTGGCGCTGCCGCTACTCGTTGTACTGGCCTTCATGATCCGCCTCGATACTCCACCACAGATCCCGCTTGACTGGTGGTTGCTGCCGGCCGCTTCGTTGATCACCGTGCTCGTTCTGTATTGTCTGCATTTATATCGCATGGTAATTCGCTTCCTCGGCAGCGAGACGGCCTATGCCATTGTTGTTGGCATGACCTTGTCTTCCATGGCGCTGGCCTCGCTGGCGTATATGGTGCCCGCCACTGCCACGCCACGTTCCGTGTTCGTAATCTACTGGTTGCTTGGTCTGCTTTACTTCGGTGGCAGTCGCTTTGTGGCGCGTCGATATCTGCTATGGGCTTCCGGTCAGCATGGTCTCCGTCGGCCGGTGGTGATCTATGGTGCTGGTGACGCCGGTATTCAGGCTGCAGCATCGCTGATCAATGCCGGAGAATACCTGCCGCTGGCGTTTGTCGATGACGATCCTGTGCGTCGTGGAGAGCTGTTACAAGGCCTGCCGGTGCTGGATCGTCGCGGGCTGCGGGATCTGCTGGAAAAGCGTCGGATTCATACCGTGTTGCTGGCCATGCCCTCGGCGTCCCGGAGTCGGCGAATGGAGGTGGTCCGTTTCCTTGAACTCTTCGGGATCAAGGTAAAAACTGTGCCGGCACTGGCGGATATTATTCAGGGCCGGGCGTGTATTGAGGAGTTGCGCGATGTTGTTATCGAGGAATTGCTCGGACGAGATCCCGTGCCACAGCAACAGGCACTGCGTGATGTTGCTGTAAAAGGAAAGAATGTTCTGGTCAGTGGTGCCGGCGGCTCCATCGGTAGTGAGCTCTGCCGACAGCTGCTGAGGCTTAGACCGGCGAGGCTCGTTTTGCTGGAAGTCAGTGAAATTGCATTGTACTTGATGGAGCAGGAGTTGCGTGCGCTCCGTGGTCGCCGTTCTATTGAGCTGGTTGCTGTGCTGGGGTCGGTGACCGATCGCGCGCTGGTCGCGTCGGTAATGACACGACAATGTATCCAGACGGTCTACCACGCGGCGGCCTACAAACATGTTCCCATCGTTGAACACAATGTGTGTTCCGGTGTGCGCAATAACGTGGTGGGCACTCAGGTGATAGCAGAGGAGGCCGAGAAGGCCGGGGTAGAGCGGTTTATTCTGATCTCCACCGACAAGGCAGTGCGACCCACCAATGTTATGGGCGCGAGCAAGCGTATGGCCGAGCTGGTGTTACAGGCTATGGCCGGGCGCGGTAGTAAGACGGTATTTACCATGGTCCGGTTCGGGAATGTCTTGGGGTCATCCGGTTCGGTGGTCCCGCTGTTCCGGGAACAGATCCGTCAGGGCGGGCCGGTGACCGTAACGCACCCGGATGTGATTCGCTATTTCATGACCATTCCCGAGGCGGCGCAGCTGGTGATTCAGGCCGGAGCGATGGCGAATGGTGGCGAGGTGTTTGTGCTCGATATGGGCGAGCCGGTTCGCATCTATGATCTTGCCTGCACCATGATTCGCTTGATGGGCATGTCGCTTAAGGGGGTGGACCATCCTGAGGGAGATATCGAAATCCGGTTTACCGGTCTGCGTGCCGGTGAAAAGCTCTATGAAGAACTCCTTATCGGGGATAACAGTTCTGGCACCGATCATCCTGCCATTTTTCGCGCACATGAAGAGATGATTCCATGGTCAGAACTGGTCCCCGCGCTGGTCAACCTGATGGATCTGTTACAGCAGCGTGATGATGCGGAAATCTGTGCGCTGCTACGTCGTTGCGTCAAGGGCTGTCGCCCTGCAGATGGTTGCGCCACTGCCAGCAAAAAGGGCTCTCGCCCCGTCGTGCAGCGGCTCCACTGAGGACACGGTGAAGTAGCGCCACGCCTGACTCCCGCTACACGTCTGGTGCTGTGGCTGTGAGGCGCACTGTCCAGACTCTTCTGTCAACATCTGCTGGCTCATCCCAAGCTACGACTGTCTCTCCGCGAGCATTGCTTCGCATGGTAAGGTTGGCCAACTGCGAGCCCTCGTGCACTACCTCAGCGCTAGCCCAGGTCCTGACTGTGGCATCGTAGCGGCGTGCAACGATGTCATTGTTGGCTTGTACGCCTATCAGAACTGCATTGCCCTGGCTATCACCACCAAGCTGGACCTGCTGGAGATCACCGGGCCCAAATAGGGTAGTCGCGGACCAGCTTGCCGTACTGGCATCGAACAGCGCATAGAGCTCCTCGTGCTGCTCTGCAATTCGCTCCCACACCAGCAAAAGATTGCCGTCTGCGTCACCGTGAATCCGCACATTGGTGATATTGCCAATGGTCACGCTATCCAGCATGGCCATCTCGGACCAGCTTTCCTGCCCGTTATTGAACCGGCGGTAGCGAAGTGCCTTGGTGTTTTCCTCTGGAGTGTTCTGTACCCATACCAGTGTGGCGTTTCCCTGTTCATCCACCCACGCCACGCGGTTTAGCGGGACTTCATTGACATCGTTGTATGCCCGTATGTGGGCATACGTGCGGGCGGGGTGGAGCTCACTCGTGGCAGGAGCATAGAGCATGGCCTGCAGTTGCGGCGGCGGATCATTGCTGTAATAGCCCTCTGACAGGTTCCAGATAAGCAGCGAAACGCCAGCACTGTTCATGTGAATAGCGGGCGACCTGTTCCGGTGCGGGTAGGTACCCGTTCCGCCCTGATAGTTGAGATCGATAATAGTGTCACTCCAGCCATCGAGGTCACTGTGGCGCACCATCCAGATATTTTCGTAATAGCCAAAGCTGCTGCCAGATGTCTGCTCCCAGACTACAGCACCCTCGGTGCCGCCGCTGGCCGTGGCAAGCAGCAACGGCGCAACATCAATATTGTTGTCACGCCAGATGCGCCGATCGCTGCCGGTATTGGTAGCGAGATCCACAACACGAGCAAAACCAGGTCCGGAGCTGCCCTGGCTGACCCAGGCAGCCGCTCGGCGACTGGCGGTACTGATCGCGATCGGCGCAATCATCGCCTGATTCTCTGAGCATTCCACATAGCCTGGTGTTCGGTTCCAATTTGCCTCGGACACAGAGAAAGTATCCGCACCCACGCACTTATAGTCGCCGTGCGTATTGACCCGATTCCAGATCAGTGCGACCTCTCCGGCGTCGTTCAGTGCGAGCCCCGGCTGTACGCCGTGCGTGTCCACATCCAGCATCTGCTTGTACTGCCAGCTGCCTGATAGAATGACGGGAGGTTCTATTGGTGGCGTGCGCTTCTTGCCGCCGCCGCCGCCACAACCGACAAGGGCAATTGCTACCGTTGATATGATCAGTGCAGTCATTCTAAGTGGAAATTGCATGCGGGAACCTCCGGCTGGCTGATTCCCCTATGGTATCGCCCCTTGAAAACCTGCCCTTGATTCAGGACAACATCTCAGCAGTTTCTTACTGTAATGCTTCAAGGGCAGTGCGGATGGTTGGCGGGATGGGAACCGGACGGCGGGAGTCGCGATCAACAAACACATGGGTGAAATGACCTTCGGCAGCGGCCTGATCGTCACCTTCGCGGAAAATGCTCAGGCCGTATTCCACTGAGGAGTTGCCCAGCCGGTTGACACGCATGCCACCTTCGAGTCGATCCGGGTAGGCGAGAGCCGCGTGGTAATTACAACCGGAGCTCACCACCAGTCCGATCATGTCGCCGCCATGAATATCAAGACCGCCCCGTTCAATCAGAAAGCGGTTGGCCACCGAGTCGAAGTAGCTGTAGTAGGTCACGTTATTGATATGACCGTAGATATCGTTGTCGCTCCAGCGGGTCGTGATCGGGCAGAAATAGAAGTAGTTGCCGCGAGTGCCGATGGCTTTTCTTTCACTCATTGTTGCTCACCAGGCCGCTTCATAAATGGCGCGGGCATCCGCCTCGGTAATTTCCCGCGGGTTATTCACCAGCAATCGTTGTTGCAGCATGGCATCGACGGCCAGACGGGGGATGGCGTCTTGCGGAATTTCCACATCGCGTAGTCGGGTAGGTAGCCCGAGCACTTCACTGAGATGGGCCAGCCAGTTGATCATGGTGGTGGCAGGGTTGCCTCCAACCAGCGTGCCGCCACGCAGGACCAGTGGTGCCAGTTCTGCGTAGGCCTTTTCCGCTGCGGGCAGATTGAAGCGCATCACATGCGGGAGCACCAGCGCATTACTGAGGCCATGCGGAATGTGATAGATGCCACCGAGTGGATAGGCGAGGGCATGCACTGCTGCCACGGGGGCGTTGGCAAAGGCCTGGCCGGCGAGCATGGCGCCCAGCAGCATATTGCTTCGGGCATTGAGATCGTCGCCATGATTGACGGCCGTTTCAATGTTGGCACACAAGAGCTTCAGCGCCTCACGGGCGAGCATATCGGAATAAGGGTTCTTGCGGTGCTTGCTGGTGTAGGCCTCAATGGCATGGACCATGGCATCAATGCCGGTGGCAGCAGTGACGGCGGCGGGCAGGCCCACGGTGAGAGTGGCATCCAGCACCGCCACATCCGGTAACAGTTGTGGCGCTACCACGCCCATCTTGGTGGTCTCGCCGGTGGTGACAATCGCTATAGGTGTCACTTCCGAGCCGGTGCCAGCGGTGGTGGGAACCTGAATCAGTGGCAGCCGCTGGCCCTTCGCGTTGCCCACACCGTAGACGTCTCGAAGTGACTGTTGGCCGGTAAGTAATAGCGCCACCAGTTTGGCGGTGTCCATGGCGCTGCCGCCACCGAAGCCAATGACGCCATCGCACTGTCCATCCCGGGCGCTCGCCAGCGCCTGCTCGACGATGCTTTCCGGTGGATCGGCAATAACGCCGCTGAATACGCGCACAGCAAGGCCTGCCTCGCGCAACCGGTTGATCAACGGGTCGAGTAGTCCGCTTTTTGCAATGCCGCCATCGGTCACCACGCAGGGGCGACGAATGCCGAGATCCATGCTGATCTGGGCGAGTCGCTCGCTGGCCCCCGGTTCGCAGATCAGGCTGCGGGTGGTAGAGAAGGAAAATGCCGTCATGAAGGGTTCCGCGAGGCTGATAGTAGGCCGATGTTAAACCTCGCGCAGGCTGTGGCAAACTGACAGAGGGGAAAATCACAACAGTCCGGGGGTGGATATGGGCAAGCCGACCAGCGAAGAGTTGCAGAAAGCCCTGACGCAGGCTGCGTTCTTGCGCGAGAACGATGTTGATGAGCACTTTCTGGGCAAGGCGCTGCTGAGCCTGAATTATCGGCATGGCTTGCTGGAAGCGGTGATGCAGGAGGCCAAGCGGTATATGCACTCGGGCCACAGTGCCCAGCACCATCGCGAGCTGCTACGGGCGATCGAGCGGGCCGAGGTGGCCGAACGGGAGCCGGGCAACGAGCCCGGCCTGCCGCTCTCTCGCTAGCACTTCCGCTCCCACAGGCAGAGCGCTAACATACGTTTCAAACGTTTGTTTAGGGGGCGCCATGGCTCAGGCAGGGACGGTCGACCGGATTCTGGACACGGCGGAGGTGCTGTTTGCCCAGAAGGGCTTTGCCGAGACCAGCTTGCGGGCCATTACCAGCAAGGCCGGGGTCAACCTGGCTGCGGTGAACTACCACTTCGGCTCCAAGGAGGCCCTGATTCAGGCGGTGTTCGAGCGTTTCCTCGATCCTTTCTGTGCCCAGCTGGAAAGCATGCTCGGCGATCTTGAGGCGAATCCGGAGCGGGTGACGCTGGAGCGGTTGCTGGCCACCCTGTCCCGCAGTGCCATCGCGGTGCAGCGCGGCGAGCCGCAGCGGGTGGCGATCTTCTTTCGTCTGAGTGGCCTTGCTTACAGTCAGGCTCAGGGGCATTTGCGCCGCTTCTTTCGTGAGCACTACGGCAGTGTATTCCGACGTTTTCTCAAGTTGCTGGCATTGGCTGTGCCGGATGTACCTCCTATGGAAGTGTTCTGGCGGGTCCACTTCGCCCTCGGCGCCACCATCTTTACCCTCTCCGGGATGGATTCCTTGCGCGCCATCTGCCGGAGTGATTTTGCTGTTGAGGTGTCGCCGCAGCAGGTGGACGAACGGCTGCTGGCG
The DNA here is from genome assembly GCA_046292765.1 of Alcanivoracaceae bacterium. GTDB lineage: Bacteria > Pseudomonadota > Gammaproteobacteria > Pseudomonadales > Alcanivoracaceae > PGZG01. Next base: position 95,835 of record JBKBQA010000002.1, read on the forward strand.
TTTCTCGCCGGTGGTATTCGGGCGGCGTTGCCGGCATCCTGAAGCCCATGCATATCCGGGTATCCATTGCTGACCAGTCGCTGCGCCTTGTTAACGACAAGGGTGAACAGCGCCTGTACGCGGTTTCTACCGCCGCTAACGGTGCAGGGGAACAAGAGGGCAGCGGCTGTACCCCTCGTGGCAGCCATCGTATCCGCGCCCGTATCGGCGCCGGATTGCCAGCCGGATCTGTGCTGGTGGGGCGGCGTTTCACTGGCGAGATCTGGACCCCGGAGCTGGCCGTCCGGTTTCCGAAGCGGGATTGGATACTGTCGCGCATCCTTTGGCTGTGTGGCAATGAGACGGGTCGCAATCGTCTCGGTCGCGTGGATTCCATGCGCCGCTTCATCTATATTCACGGCACCCCGGATGACCAGCCCATGGGCGTGCCACGCTCCCACGGTTGTGTGCGGATGCGAAACGCGGATGTCATCGAATTATTCGACCTTGTAACGGTCGGTTGTCCTGTCCTGATTGAATAACCCCCGGGAGATGTCCCATGTCTGCCCAGCCGCTGCTGATGCTGGATGTTGCTGGCCTGTCATTGACCGAGGAAGATCGCGAGCTGCTCCGTCATCCCGGCACCGGCGCGCTGATCCTGTTCGCCCGCAATTACCAGAGTCCGGTTCAGCTTGATGCCCTGATCGGCGAGATTCGTACCGAGAATCCGGACATTCTTATCGCCGTAGATCAGGAGGGGGGGCGGGTGCAGCGCTTCCGCGATGGCTTCACCCGCCTGCCGCCAATGCGCACCCTTGGTCACCTGTATGACCGCGATCCTGATGCGGCACTTTTGGCATCCCGGCAGCTGGGTCTGCTAATGGCGGCGGAACTGGTTCCGCACGGTGTCGATATCAGTTTCGCGCCGGTGCTGGATCTGGATTTTGGCGCCAGCTCGGTGATCGGCGACCGCAGCTTTCATCAGCAGGCCAATGTGGTGGTGTCGCTGGTGGGGGCCTTTATCGACGGCATGGCCGATGCCGGCATGGCCGCCACCGGCAAGCATTTTCCCGGCCATGGATTCGTTCAGGGTGATTCACACCTGGAGTTGCCGGTGGATCATCGCAGTCTGGATGAGATACGGGCTCAGGATATGGTTCCCTTTATCCGGCTGGCGGACCGTCTCGCCGGCATGATGCTGGCTCATATTGTTTACGATCAGGTCGATAGTCAGCCGGCCGGGTTCTCGTCGTTCTGGTTGCAGCAGATACTGCGCAAAGAGCTGGGCTATCGAGGACTGATTTTTTCCGACGATTTGTCCATGGAGGGTGCTGCGGGCGCAGGTAATTACGCTGAGCGCGCTGCGGCAGCGCTCGATGCGGGCTGCGATATGGTGCTGGTGTGCAATGACCGCGCCGGTGCGGTCGAGGTGTTACGTTATCTGGAAACCCGTGTAACCCGGCCGGTGGTGCCGGCGATCAGCATGCGCGCCCGTGAGCTTCCTGTTGATCCGCAGGCACTTGAGGCTGCCCGTGACGTCGCCCGGCAGTTGCTCCAATCCGCTCAATGACGTGAGGAAATATTGATGACCCCGGAGTTTCGTCAGCACCTGCTGGAGGTGCGCAGCAATGCCCGTCAGCTCTACTCGCCGGAGCAGATTGACACGGCTATTGCCAGAATGGCCAGCGAGATCAATCGTGACTATGCCGAGCGGGATCCTTTGATGCTGACCATCATGAATGGCGGTGTGGTGCTGATGGGCAAGCTGCTGCCCCTGCTGGATTTTCCGCTGCAGATTGATTACCTGCATGCCAGTCGCTATCGCGGTGAAACCTCCGGTACCGAGATCGAATGGGTTATTACCCCAGGTACGTCGCTGAAGGACCGCGAGGTGATTATCGTCGACGATATCCTCGATGTCGGCTCGACCCTGCTCGCCATTATCGACGCTTGTGAAAAGCAAGGCGCCACCTCGGTGGCCACGGCCGTGCTGGTCGACAAGGTGCACGAACGCAAGGCTCGGCCAGGCATGAAGGCGGACTACACGGGCGTTGAGGCTGAGGATGCCTATCTGTTTGGTTGTGGCATGGATTATCGCGAGTACTGGCGCAATGCGCCGGGCCTGTTTGCGGCGGAGGGAGTGTAATCATGCTGGCATTTATTGGTGGAACCGGCCTCACGCGCATGACTGGCCTCACGGTACTGGCGCGCCACGACATCGACACGGAATGGGGCGCACCGTCGGCTCCGGTGGTGGAAGGTGAGCTGGCAGGCAAGCGGGTGCTGTTTGTTGCCCGCCACGGTGATCCGCATGTGTTATTGCCGCATCAAGTCAATTACCGCGCCAACATGGCAGCACTGAAGCAGGCCGGTGCATCGGAGGTCGTCGCAGTGAATGCCGTCGGAGGGATTACCGCGCGGGCGCCGACGGCGGCCATTGTCGTGCCTGACCAGATCATTGATTACACCTGGGGTCGTGAAACCACCTATTTCGACCAGCGCGTGGCGCCAGTGGTGCATGTGGATTTCTCATGGCCATTTGCGCCGTCATTGCGACAAAGGCTGCTGACTGCGTTGGCCAAGGTGGAAGCTCATGCCATCAATGGTGGCTGTTATGGCGCCACTCAGGGGCCGCGGCTGGAAACTGCCGCCGAGATCATCAGAATGGAGAGCGACGGTTGCGATATCGTCGGCATGACCGGTATGCCGGAAGCGGTGCTTGCCCGTGAGCTGGAGCTGCCCTACGCCATGTTGTCGCTGGTGGTGAATCCGGGCGCCGGCAAGTCCGATCGAGAGATCACCATGGAGGAGATTGAGGCGGTGATTCATGCGGGCATGGGCAAGGTGTGCGAAGCGCTGACCGCACTGGTGGCCGACGCTTGATTGATCTTGATGTCATTGTAATCGGGGCCGGCGCGGCGGGGCTGATGTGCGCCGCCACTGCCGGTTACCGCGGCCGCCGGGTGCGAGTGCTGGATCACGCCAACATGGCGGGCAAGAAGATCCTGATGTCCGGTGGCGGACGTTGTAATTTCACCAACCTCAATTCCACTCCCGCCAATTTTCTTTCGGCCAATCCCCATTTCTGCATTTCGGCGCTGAGGCGCTACACCCCGCAGCACTTTCTCGAGTTGGTAGACCGGCATGCTGTGGCATGGTGCGAGAAGGCACCCGGGCAGTTGTTCTGTGTCGACAGCAGCCGGGAGATTCTTGATCTGCTGCTGCGAGAGTGTGAGTGGGCAGGGGCCGAGGTGTCGCTGAAAACATCGATTGAGCAAATTGTGCCAGCGCAGGGTGGCTGGCAGCTGCGAACCAGCGCAGGACTGATGCGTGCCGAGTCGGTGGTCATCGCCAGCGGTGGATTGTCGATTCCGACATTGGGGGCGACCGGGTTTGGTTATGACGTGGCCCGACAGTTTGGCATGACCGTGTTGCCGACGCGCGCCGCTCTGGTGCCCTTTACGCTACAGCCCGCACAGAAGGAACGGTTGGCGCCGTTATCCGGGCTAAGTGCCGAGGTGGCGGTGCACTGTCGCGGCGGTTACTTCCGTGAACCCATGCTGATCACTCATCGTGGTTTGTCCGGGCCGGCCATGTTGCAGATTTCGAGTTACTGGCAGCCTGGTGATGAGCTGGATATTGATTTGCTGCCGGACGGCAACTGTGAACCGGAGCTGAGGCAACTGCGCGACCGTCAGCCGAACGCGCGACCGGAGACATGGCTGGCCAACAAGCTGCCCAAGCGTTTTGCCCAGTTACTGTGTGAGCAGCATGGTTGGCAAGACACCTGGCAGCGCTTTGACAACACACGGTTGGCTGCGCTGGCCGACAGCCTGCACCACTGGCGCGTCAAACCCTCGGGCACCGAAGGCTACCGCACGGCGGAAGTGACCCTGGGTGGCATTGATACTGCGCAGGTGTCGTCTAAAACCATGATGGCCAATGATCATCAGGGTTTGTTTTTCATTGGTGAAATACTGGATGTCACCGGCCACCTCGGTGGCCACAATTTCCAGTGGGCCTGGTCTTCTGGCTGGTGCGCCGGCCAGTACGTCTGATCGCCCGGCGCTGCAGCGCCAGTCCCCAAGCGAATAATGCTTTGGCTGACATCGAATGTCTGTGTTCGCCTATCGGTGAATCACGCTTCCGCTGTGATCATCCGGCCATGACTAATGAACTCTCTCCCGGCTGCCGCGCTTTGCCAAAGGGGCGTGATCCTGCTCCGGGACAGATTTATCTGATTACCACGATGACCTGTCAGCGCCAGCGCGTGTTTGAGAACTTTGCCGCCGCGCGGGCTGTTATCAACTGCATGCACGATGCTGATCGTCTCGGCAAGACGGAAACGCTGGCATTTGTGGTCATGCCCGATCATTTGCATTGGCTGCTGCGTTTAACAGGGGAGTGTTCGCTGTCGATGACGGTGGGGGCGCTGAAAGGGGTGTCGTCCTACCGGGTAGCTACCCTTCGCCCGTTTGGGAAGTTGTGGCAGCGGGGATTTCATGACCATGCGGTACGTCGCGATGAGGATCTGCGGAATCTGGCCCGTTATCTGGTTTTTAACCCTGTGCGAGCAGGACTGGTGAGTAGTCTGCGCTTTTATCCCCATTGGGATGCTGTCTGGCTCTAGGGCACTTATCTGGCCCTAGCGCCCCTCTCGGGAGCGCAGGGCCGCTTTCATGTCGTCGAGTTTTTTCTGCTCGGGGTGCTTCCACGGTGTCACGCGCACCAGCAGACCGAACAGCGGATGGTCGAGATAGTGCAGTTCTTCACTGCGCATCCGTCGGCTCTGATCAATCCGCACCCAGAACCGCTGGCCATCTGCGCTGGTTGTGTTGAACCACAGGTTCGGTTCCACATGCAAAAAGCGGCTGAGATGCAAACGCAGGGCTCCCTGCAGCTCGCGCTGCAGATAATCACTATCTTCCTTGAGCTCCACCAGTGCGGGCAGGGTGCTGAACGCGCCGCTGCCGTCAATCCCCGTCAGTGGCGATGGTTCAGGTGCATCCATGTCAAGCGCAGTGACGGGCAGCGGGTTGCCACCTTCGACCAGAACAGGAAATGCCCGGGCCCGTTCCCGAATCGGTTGCCGCCAGCTGCGGTGAAGGAGGATGCGGTCCCCGGCCTTGTCGAGCCGCTCGGCCATGTCTTTCAGGGGCAGGGTGCTGCCATCGAGCACCCGCCAGGCACCAAGGCCTCGGGCGTGGCGGTCGATGTCGTCAACATGCTCAGGCAGTTCCGGCTCATCGCGATCAAGCCGGATCAGGGCGCTACGATTCAGGTCGGGCTGACGGTCAAGGCGCCAGAACTCATTGCTGGCCGGATTCTTGCGAGCGAATACCAGCACCTCCACTTGGTACCAGCTTTCTTCCAGAACCTTTGGCTGCTCGGCGATGGTGCGGCGCAATTCCGGGATGGACATGCCGCTGTAGGGGTTGGCCAGCGCCGTACTTGCGAAAGTGGCGAGGCCGAGCAGCAGGGCAGTCAGGGCGATGCGCATGGTGTCTCCAGATCAATTCAGTAATGCCGGCAGGGCTCAGGGCTTGCCGGCAAGGCGATCAAGCAGGGCGTTGACGGCCTCGATTCTTTCTTCCGGGTTATCGGCATCCAGGGCAAACTTCAGTGCCGTGGCCCCATCCAGCCGGTAACGATTGGGTGCTGACTGTACCAGCTTTACCAGACTCAAGGGATTGACCACGGTCTTCTCCGAGAATTCCAGTCGGCCCCATTGGCCGCCGGCATCAATCTTGCGGATACCAATCTGTTCGGCCCGCTGTCGCAGGGCGGTAATGGCAAACAGGTGCTTGACCTGTGCCGGCAACAACCCGAACCGGTCGATCATTTCCACCTGTAGCTCGCGCAGGTTCTCGCCGCTGCGGCAGCCGGCGATGCGCTTGTACAGGGTCAGGCGACTGAACACATCAGGCAGATAGTCTTCTGGAATCAGCGCCGGGATCCGCAGGTTCACCTCCGGCCCACCGGACAGGGGCTTCTCCACATCCGGCTGTTCGCCCCGCTTCAGCGCCTGTACTGCCTGCTCCAGCATCTCCATGTACAGCGAGAAGCCGATCGATTCGATATGGCCATGCTGTTCATCGCCGAGCAGCTCACCGGCGCCGCGAATTTCCAGATCATGGCTGGCAAGCTGGAAACCGGCTCCCAGATCAGTGGCAGTTTCAATGGCTTCGAGACGCTTTTCTGCGTCCTTGGTCATGGTTTTGGGTGGTGGTGTCATCAGATACGCATAGGCCTGATGATGGGAGCGGCCGACCCGGCCGCGTAGCTGGTGAAGCTGGGCGAGGCCAAACTTGTCGGCCCGGTCGATGATGATGGTGTTGGCAGAAGGGATGTCGATGCCGGTTTCGATAATGGTAGTAGACACCAGCACGTTGAAGCGGCGGTGATAGAAGTCGGACATTACCGACTCCAGATCCCGCTCGCGCATTTGTCCGTGGGCAATGCCTACACGGGCATCAGGCACCAGCTCGCGGATCTCGTTGGCAGTGCGGGTCATGGTGTCGATATCGTTGTGCAGGTAGTACACCTGACCGCCGCGCAGCAACTCGCGCAGGATCGCTTCCTTGACAAGGGGGGCGTCGTGTTGCTGGACAAAGGTTTTCACTGATAGCCGTCGTTGCGGCGGGGTGGCGATAATGGAAATTTCCCGCAAACCGGCCAACGACATATTCAGCGTACGGGGAATTGGGGTGGCGGTCAGCGTCAGCATGTCGCACTCGGCCCGCATCTGCTTCAGTCGTTCCTTGTGGCGAACGCCAAAGCGGTGTTCCTCGTCGACAATAATCAGGCCAAGATCCCTGAACTCGACACTCTCTTGCAGTAATTGGTGGGTGCCAACCAGAATATCGACCTTGCCTTCCTTGAGCCGCTTCAGGGCATCGGTCTTTTCCTTGCCGCTGCGGAACCGGTTCAGCACTTCCACCGTTACCGGCCAGTCGGCAAACCGGTCGCTGAAGGTTTCGAAGTGCTGCTGGGCGAGCAGGGTAGTGGGTACCAGTACCGCCACCTGCGTACCGTTCTGTACGGCTGCAAAGGCGGCGCGCATGGCAACTTCGGTCTTGCCGAAACCGACATCACCGCAGACCAGCCGATCCATCGGTTTGGGCAGGCGCATATCGCGCAGCACCGCTTCTATAGTCTGTTGCTGGTCCGGAGTTTCTTCGAACGCGAAGCCGGCAGCAAAGCGACGATAATCTTCGTCATCCAGCGGGAACGATCTTCCCTGCTTTGCTTCGCGGCGGGCCCAGGTGTTAAGCAGCTCAGCAGCGACATCGTGGATTTTTTCCGCCGCTCGCTGCCGCGCCTTGCTCCACTGGTCGGAGCCGAGTTTTGTCAGCGGTGCGTGATCGGGATCCCCTGCGCCATAGCGACTGATCAGGTGCAGACTGGCCACCGGCACATATATCTTGTCGCCTCCGGCGTATTCGAGCAGTAGCAGTTCGTGCTGCTGACCGTCGATCTGCATGTGCACGAGGCCTTGGTAGCGGCCGACACCATGATCGATGTGGACCACTGGTGTGCCAGCTGTCAGCTCGCCGAGGGAGCGGAATGCGGCTTCCGGCGCACTGGCATCACTGGTTTTGCGACGTCTGCGCTGCAGGATGCGCTCGCCATACAGCTGTGATTCCGCCAGCACCATGATGTTGTCGCGGGCGGACCAGAAACCACGATCGAGCTCACCCACGGTCAGCTGCCAGCTTGCCGGTTCGCGGATAAACGACAGCCAGTTATCGATCAGCTGTGGCTGAATGCCGGCTTTTTGCATCAGCGGTAATAACGCCTCGCGCCGTCCTGCCGTTTCGGCGCACACCAGCACCTTGATACCCGGGTGGGCAAGCGCAAAGGTCTGGATGCGGGTAAAGGGATTCTGATCGCTGTGCGCCTCGACGGAAAACTCCGGCAGAGTGTCGAATGCAAACGCGATACCGTCATCCGGGTGCAGTCGTGCCCGAGGGCGGGATTTCAGGCCGCTATTGAGTTCATCCGGGCGCAGAAAAATTTCCACTGGGCTCAGAATCGGTCGGCGGATGTCATGACGGCGGCTTTCGTAACGCTGGCCGACCTCATCCCAGAAATGGCTGGCGGCTTCGTCACAGCCAGCCATCTGGACGATGCGAGCGTCCCGTGGCAGGTAATCAAACAAGGTGGCGAGCTGATCGAAGAACAGCGGTAGATAGTATTCGACGCCGCCGCTGGCAAGCCCTTCGGAAATGTCCTGATAAAGCGTGCAGTGGCGATGATCGACATCGAACCGCTCGCGGAAGGCATTGCGGAAATGGCTGATGCCGTCGTCGCCAAGGGGAAATTCTGCTGCCGGCAGCAAGGTCAGCTCGGTAATGGATTCGCTTGAGCGTTGGGAGTCCGGATCGAACAGCCGCAGTGATTCGATTTCATCATCGAACAGCTCGATCCGGAACGGCTGATCCGCGCCCATCGGAAAGATGTCCATGATGGCGCCACGCACGGCAAACTCGCCATGTTCGTAGACGTTGTCGCGCTGGCGATAACCGGCGCCGACCAGTCGTCCCCGGGTGGCGTCCATGTCAAATCGTTCGCCGGTTTTCAGCATAAAGCTGTTGCCGTCGATGTGGCGGCGGGGCGCAAGCCGTTGCATCAGTGTGCTGACCGGCGTGACCAGAATGCCGCGACTCAGGCCGGGCAGGCGGTGCAACACCTCGATGCGATCGCTGATGATGTCCTGATGTGGCGAAAACAAATCCCACGGCAGGGTTTCCCAGTCCGGGAACAGACGCAGAGGCAGAGCGGGATCATTGCCGAGGTAGAACGCCAGACTGTCGTGCAGTTGCTGGGCGCGACCCGGATCCGGCGTTACCAGCACAATCAGGCCGGGGGTTTCCCGGGCCAGCGTGGCAAGGGTAACGGCCAGTGAGCCATCATCGAGGCCGCGCCAGTGGCGAAAATTGTCGCTGCCGGTGGGGAACAGGGAGTCGTCAGGAAGCAGAATCAAGATGCAGGTCCTCTCGCGAGCGGCGCATTGTACTGCAGGATCGCCGTTCCTGCAGGGTACGCCGGAGCCTCCTTTGCCATCCCGATTGGCCCCGGCGGCAGATTCGACAGGGTGTATACTGCGGCTCTTTTGCCGTAGCGAGGTGTGCTCATGCGCCAGGTAGTTCGTGAATTGCTTGATATCCTTCAGCTGGAGTCGCTGGAGCAGAATCTGTTTCGGGGCCAGACACGGGCCACCGGGCAGCGCAGCATTTTTGGCGGGCTGGTGGCAGGGCAGGCGCTGATGGCGGCCTCCCGCACCGTGCCGGCGGACCGGCCGGTGCATTCGCTACATGCTTATTTTCTGCGCCCCGGCGACTTCAACCTGCCGATCATCTACGAGGTGGACCGGATTCGTGACGGCGCCAGCTTTACCACCCGCCGGGTGAATGCGATCCAGCATGGCAAAGCGGTGTTTTCGCTGGCGGCCAGCTTTGCTCTGGAGGAGGAGGGTGTGGAGCACCAGTCAGACATGCCCGATGTACCACCGCCTGCAGAACTGGAGAGCGACGAAAACATCCGCCGTCAGGTGGCGGCCAATATTCCCGAGCCGTTTCGTAGTGCCTTTTTGCAGGATCGGCCGGTGGAATTCCGGCCGGTGAAGCCGCGCAATCCGTTTGATGTGTCGCCGCAATCGGCGGAGCGGATGACCTGGTTCCGTATTCCGGAAACGCTGGAGGTGGATCAGGCCATGCATCGGGTGTTGCTGGCGTTCTGTTCGGATTTTGGCCTGATGGGCACGGCGATGCTGCCCCATGGCATGCATTTCTTCCAGCCGCAGTTGCAGGCGGCGAGTCTTGATCACGCCATGTGGTTTCACAAGCCGCTACGCACCGACCAATGGCTGCTGTATTGCACCGATAGCCCTCGCGCCAGCGGTGCCCGTGGCATTAACCGCGGTCTGATCTATGCCGAGGATGGCGCTCTGGTGGCGAGCGTCGCCCAGGAGGGCCTGATGCGTCTGCGGCCAGGCGAAATGCAGGCCTGATTGCGGGAGCGGCCAATTTGACGCGTCCTGCGATGCCCGATTGTGCTGGCCGTCCGTGACCGAATGCACCAAGCGAGTAACGGAGAGCGACTGCATTCGGTCACGGACGGCCAGCGCCCGCGCCAGACCCATCGCGGCAGGATGGCCGCTACCTTAAAGGGCTCGTCGGGGTGGCATGGTGGGGGGGTTGGGGATAGAATGCGCGCCCCGAATCCCCCCACCTTGAGAGGCTGCCCGTGAACAAGCTGGAAGACCATTTCGGACGCTGGAAGAACCGTGAGGAAATCGCCGAGACGATGATCCCGATGATCGGTCGTCTGCATCGCGAGAAGAATGTCACCATCACGGTTTACAGCCGCTCCCTGCAAAATCAGTCGGTTATCCAGATTCTCAAGGCCCACCGCTTCGTCAAACAGGTTGAGGATACCGAGCTGTCGGTGGTCGATACCTTCCCGATGCTGCAGGAGGTGATGAAGCTGGATCTGGCCGCCAGCCGGATTGATATCGGCAAGCTGGCGGTGGCCTACAAGAAGGACAGCCGCGGTCAAAGCGTCGACGAGTTTGTCCGTCAGGAGCTGGGCAGCGCCATCAATGGCACGGCCGAGCTGCCGGACGCTACCGATGTGGTGCTGTACGGTTTCGGTCGTATCGGCCGTATTCTGGCCCGGCTGCTGATCGAGAAGGTCGGTTCCGGCAAGGGCCTGCGTCTGAAAGCCATTGTCGTGCGTGAATCCGGCAAGGGCGACCTGCAGAAGCGCGCCAGCCTGCTTCGTCGGGACTCCGTGCATGGTCCGTTTGCCGGCACTATTGCGGTGGACGAGGAAGATAACGCCATCATCGCCAACGGCAATTTCGTCAAGATCATCTACTCCAACGACCCGACCAGCATTGATTACACCCAATACGGCATCAAGAACGCCATTCTGATCGACAATACCGGCAAGTGGCGCGACCGCGATGGTCTGTCCCAGCACCTGAAGTGCCCGGGTATCAGCCGGGTCATCCTGACGGCGCCGGGCAAGGGTGACATCAAGAACATTGTTCACGGCGTCAATAACGACATCCTGAACGCGGATGACAAGATCATCTCGGCCGCCAGCTGCACCACCAATGCCATCGTGCCGCCGCTGAAGGCCCTCAGTGACAAGTTCGGCATTGTTCATGGCCACGTGGAAACCGTGCACTCGTACACCAACGACCAGAACCTGCTCGACAACTTCCACAAAGGTGATCGTCGAGGCCGCGCCGCGCCCCTGAATATGGTTATTACCGAGACCGGTGCTGCCACCGCCGCTGCCAAGGCCCTGCCGGTGCTGGCTGGCAAGCTGACCGGCAACTCCATTCGCGTACCGACGCCGAATGTGTCGCTGGCGATCCTGAACCTGACGCTGGAGAAGGAAACCAATCTGGAGGAGCTGAACAGTTATCTGCGTTGGGTGTCCCTGCACTCGCCGCTGCAGCGCCAGATTGACTACGTCAGCTCGCCGGATGCGGTATCCACCGATTTCGTCGGTGCGCGGCATGCTTCGGTTATTGATGCCAATGCAACGATTGTTAATGGCAATCACTGCGTGCTCTATGTCTGGTATGACAACGAGTTCGGCTACAGCTGTCAGGTGGTGCGCATCCTGCAGCAGATCTCGGGCGTGGAGTATCCCTCCTACCCGCAGGCGTAATGGCACAACAAGGGGCCCGCAGATGCGGGCCTTTCGTTATTCGGCGTGAAGATTGAAAAACCGGCACGTCGATACGCCGTTTGGCTGGCAACAGTGCGGGGGTGTCCCTATAATGGCGCCCGCCGCAGCCCGGCTAAGCCGGTCGTTATGCGGCCGTTTCTCCGGAAATGCCCTGAAATCAGGTATTTCCTGCGCTGCTTCACCGGTCCGGGCGTCGCCCGGACATGATCCCGGAACCATTAAATTGGGCAAGAAGCTATGATCAAAATCAGGCGGGGACTCGAACTTCCCATCAGCGGGGCACCGCGTCAGGCAATTTCTGACGGCAACCGCGTCCGCAGCGTGGCCATTCTTGGTCCCGATTATCCCGGAATGAAGCCGACCATGGCCGTGCAGGACGGCGATCAGGTCAAGAAAGGTCAGCTCCTGTTCACTGACAAGAAATGTGAAGGCGTGAACTACACTGCGCCAGCTGGCGGCATCGTCAAGGCGGTGCACCGTGGTCCAAAACGGGTGCTGCTGTCAGTGGAAATCGAGCTGGCGGACAATGAGCAGGCCACCAACTTTGGCGCCCACGAGCGTGGCGCTCTGGCTGGGTTGGCTCGGGAAGTAGTGCAGAAGCAGCTGATCGAGTCCGGGCAGTGGACCGGGATTCGCACTCGTCCGTTCGGCAAGGTGCCAACGCCGGGCAGCACCCCGAACTCCATTTTTGTCACCGCCATCGACACCAATCCGCTGGCGGCGGATCCGGATCTGGTCATCGCTGAGCAGCTCGAAGCTTTCCGTGACGGTCTGGCGGTGCTCTCGACACTGACAGACGGCCCGGTATGGGTGTGTCGTGCGCCGATGTCGAAGCTGCCATCCTTTGCTGGTGGCAAGGTGCGTGAAGAAACCTTTGCCGGACCGCACCCGGCCGGTAACGTCGGCACCCACATTCACTTCCTTGATCCGGTGGGCCCGAAGAAGACCGTGTGGTCCGTGGCTTATCAGGAAGTCATCGCCATCGGCAAATTGTTTACCACCGGCGAACTGTACACCGACCGGGTCGTCGCGCTGGCGGGTCCGCAGGTTCGTGAGCCCCGCCTGGTGCGTACCCGCGTTGGTGCGTCCACCGAAGAGCTGACCGCCGGGCAGGTGCAAAGTGGCGATAATCGCGTCGTCGCGGGTTCTGTGTTCAATGGCCACCATGCCCGTGGTGCGCTGGCGTTTCTGTCGCGTCAGTCGCAGCAGGTGACGGTGTTGCTCGAAGGCCGTGAGCGCAAAATGTTCGGTTACCTGTCACCGGGTATCGAGCGTCACTCGGTGTTGAACATCTATCTGTCAAAACTGCTGCCGGGCAAGAAACTGGCCATGACTACCACCACCAACGGCAGTGAGCGGGCCATGGTGCCGGTGGGTGGCTACGAACAAGTGATGCCGCTCGACATCTTGCCCACCCAGCTGCTGCGTTCCCTGATCGTCGGTGATACCGACGCCGCCCAGGGGCTTGGGGCGCTGGAGTTGGTGGAAGAGGACCTGGCGCTGTGCACCTATGTGTGCGTCGGCAAATATGAGTACGGTCCGATCCTGCGGGATAATCTGACCCGGATCGAGCTGGAGGGCTGATATGAGTCTCAGACAGTTTCTCGACAACAAGGTAGCACCGCACTTTCACGACGGCGGCAAGCTGCAGAAATACTACGTATTCTACGAGATGTTCGACACCATGCTGTACAGCCCGTCCGCCGTGACGAGTTCGGCAGCGCATGTGCGTGACGGCATTGATCTGAAGCGGGTGATGATGACGGTATGGTTTGCCGCCATGCCGGCGCTGCTGTTCGGTATGTACAACACCGGTTATCAGGCCAACATGCAGATCACCGAGTTTGGCTACCTGCCGATCGAGGGCTGGCGCACCGCCATCGTGGCGGCGCTGACCGGCTTTGACCACGGCAGCTTGTTCGCCAACCTGTTACACGGCGCCGTGTACTACATCCCGATCATGATCGTCGTCTACGTTGGCGGTTTTATCTGGGAAGGCCTGTTCGCGTGGAAGCGTGGTCATGAAGTGAACGAAGGCTTCTTCGTTACCGGTATCCTCTTTACCCTGATCCTGCCGCCCGCCATTCCGCTCTGGCAGGTGTTCCTCGGCATCTCCTTTGGTGTCGTGGTCGGCAAGGAAGTATTCGGTGGTACCGGCAAGAACTTCCTCAACCCGGCGCTCGTCGGCCGTGCGTTCCTGTACTTCGCTTACCCGGCGCAGATGTCTGGCGACGCGGTCTGGACGGCAGTCGATAACTTCTCCGGCGCCACCGCCCTGTCGCTGGCTGCGGAAGGCCAGCTTGATTACAGCGCCGGCCTGACCGGTGTGGCTTATTCCAATGGCATGGTCGACCTGACCTGGATGCAGACCGCGCTTGGCGGCATTCAGGGCTCGATTGGTGAGACCTCCACGGTGGCGATTGCCATCGGTGCGGCGATCCTGCTGCTGACCCGTATCGCCAGCTGGCGCATCATGCTGGGTGTCTTTCTTGGCATGGTGGCGATGTCGGCCGTGTTCAACGCTGTTGGCAGCCCGTCCAACCCGATGTTTGCCATGCCCTGGTACTGGCACCTGACCATCGGTGGCTTCGCCTTCGGTATGGTGTTTATGGCCACTGATCCGGTATCGGCGGCCATGACCAACACCGGCAAACTGGTATTCGGTGCCCTGATCGGGGTGATGACAGTGCTGATCCGGGTGGTGAACCCCGCATTCCCGGAAGGCATCATGCTGGCCATCCTGTTCTCTAACCTGTGCGCTCCGATGATTGATTACTTTGTCGTCAAGGCGAATGTGAATCGTCGCCTGCGCCGTACCGGAGGGATCGCCTGATGGCCTTCAATAAAGATTCCGTAAGCGGCACCCTGATCGTTGCGGTGTCCGTCTGCCTGGTGTGTGCGATTGTGGTGGCCACCGCTGCCGTGGGTTTGCGTCCGACTCAGGAGCAGAACCGTCTGCTCGACAAACGCATGAACGTTCTTCAGGCCGCCGGTCTTTATCAGCCGGGCATGGATGTGGATGCTGCTTTTGAGCGCATTGAGCGTCGTTTTGTTGATCTGGACAGCGGCGAGTTTGTTGACATGCCGGAAAGCTATGATCAGCGCCGTGCGGTTCGCGATCCCGAGGCCAGTGTTCGTCTGTCGTCGGCAGAGGACATTGCTTCAATCCGCCACCGTCCGAATGTGGCCGAGATTTACCTGTCGGTAGATGATGCCGGCGAAGTGCAGGTGATCATCCTGCCGGTGAGTGGTTACGGCCTGTGGTCCACCTTGCATGGCTTTCTGGCGCTGAAGCCGGACGTCAACACGGTGGCCGGTCTTGGCTTCTACGAGCATGCCGAAACGCCGGGTCTTGGTGGTGAAGTCGATAACCCGCGCTGGAAAGGCCTGTGGCCGGGCAAGGCCCTGTACAACGAGCAGGGCGATCTGGCCATCGAAGTGGTGAAGGGCACTGTGGATCCGTCTTCGCCGGCCGCGCGGCACCAGATTGATGGTCTTGCCGGCGCCACCCTGACCACCAAGGGTATCGATAACCTGATCCAGTTCTGGTTGGGCGAGAAAGGTTTTGGCCCGTTCCTGTCGCGTCTGCGCAGCGCTTCCGCCGAATCGGTGGAAGAGGCTGAGGAAGATGCGCTGACCCTGTCGGCTGTGAACTGAGGAGAACGACAATGGCAGAAGCCACCAAGCCAAAAGATCTGTTGTTCAAGCCGATTCTGGACAATAACCCGATTGCCCTGCAGATCATCGGTATCTGTTCGGCTCTTGCGGTTACCAGCAATCTGAGCACTACGCTGACCATGTGTATCGCGCTCACCGTGGTTGTGACCTTTTCGAACCTGTTCGTGAGCCTGATCCGCAACCAGATCCCGGGCAGCATCCGCATTATCGTGCAGATGGTAATCATTGCCTCGTTAGTTATTGTGGTGGATCAGTTCCTGCGTGCTTACGCCTACGACATCAGCAAGCAGCTTTCGGTGTTCGTTGGTTTGATCATCACCAACTGTATCGTTATGGGTCGTGCTGAAGCCTTTGCCATGAAGAACCCGCCGGTGCCCTCGTTGCTGGATGGTTTCGGTAATGGCCTGGGCTACAGCTTCATCCTTCTGGTGCTTGGCTTCCTGCGTGAATTGTTCGGCTCAGGCAGTCTGTTCGGTGTGACCATTCTGGAAAAAGTTACCGATGGTGGCTGGTATATCCCCAACGGCATGATGCTGTTGCCGCCGAGCGCCTTCTTCCTGATCGGCTTTATCATCTGGGCCATCCGTGTGGCCAAGAAGGATCAGGTCGAGAAGGATCAGTTCACGATCACCGCCAACTCGCGCGTCAGCGACGCGCTCTGAGGGGAGACAGGACATGTTTGAGCATTATCTGAGTCTGTTTATCCGCGCGGTGTTCGTTGAGAACATGGCGCTGGCGTTCTTCCTTGGTATGTGTACCTTCATCGCCATCTCGAAGAAGGTCGAGACCTCGTTGGGTCTCGGTATCGCCGTGATAGTGGTGCTGATGATCACCGTGCCGGTGAACAACCTGCTCCTGCACAACCTGCTGGCTGAGGGCGCACTGGCCTGGACCGGTATCGAAGCGCTGGAGAAGCTTGATCTGCGCTTCCTCGGCCTGTTGAGCTACATCGGCGTGATTGCGGCCATGGTGCAGATACTGGAGATGGTGCTGGACAAGTATGTGCCGGCGCTCTACAACGCACTGGGTGTCTTCCTGCCCCTGATTACCGTGAACTGCGCCATTCTGGGTGCCTCCCTGTTCATGGTGGAGCGTGACTATACCTTCACCGAGTCCGTGGTTTACGGAGCGGGTGCCGGCACTGGCTGGGCTCTGGCCATCGTTCTGCTGGCCGGCATCCGCGAAAAGCTCAAATACAGCGATGTGCCCGACGGTCTGAAAGGTCTGGGTATTACTTTCATCACGGTCGGCCTGATGTCCCTTGGCTTCATGTCGTTTTCTGGCGTGCAGCTGTAACCGGGAGGGAGTAGCACGATGTTCAATTTCGAGATTATGTTCAGCGTCGGGATGTTCACCGCAGTCGTTCTGGCTCTGGTGTTGATCATTCTGGCGGCCCGTTCCAGGCTGGTCAGCACCGGTAGTGTCCACATTGATGTGAACGGCGACCCGGAGAAGAGCATCGACGTGGCCGCTGGCGACAAGCTGCTGCAAACTCTGGCGACCAAGGGTATCTTCCTGTCCTCCGCCTGTGGCGGTGGTGGCTCCTGCGCCCAGTGCAAGTGCAAGGTGCTGGAGGGTGGTGGTGACATCCTGCCCACCGAGGAGGGGCACTTCACCAAGCGCGAAATCCGCGAAGGCTGGCGCCTGTCCTGTCAGGTCGCGGTCAAGCAGAACATGAAAGTGGAAGTGCCGGAGGAGTTCTTCGGCGTGAAGAAGTGGGAGTGCGAGGTCATTTCGAATGACAACGTTGCCACCTTCATCAAGGAGCTGGTGCTGAAACTGCCGGAAGGGGAAGTAGTGGATTTCCGCGCCGGTGGATACGTTCAGCTCGAGGCGCCGCCGTATGACATCGAATTCAAGAACTTCGATATTCCGGCGGAGTACCGTGGTGACTGGGAGCGCTTCAAGTTCTTCGATTTGAAAACGAAGAATGCTGAAACCGTGATCCGCGCCTATTCCATGGCAAACTATCCGGATGAGCGTGGTCTGCTCAAATTCAATATCCGTATTGCCACACCGCCGCCGGGGCAGGCGAACATCCAGCCGGGCCTGATGAGCTCGTTTGTGTTTAATCTGAAGCCGGGCGACAAGGTTACTGTATTCGGCCCCTTCGGTGAGTTCTTCGCCAAGGAGACCGAGGCCGAGATGGTCTTCGTGGGCGGTGGTGCAGGCATGGCGCCGATGCGCTCGCATATTTTTGACCAGCTCAAGCGACTCAAATCCAAGCGCAAGATCAGCTTCTGGTACGGTGCCCGCTCACTGCGCGAAACCTTCTACGCAGAGGAATATGATCAGCTGGCAGCCGAGAACGAAAACTTCCAGTGGCATCTGGCGCTATCTGACCCGCAGCCGGAAGACAACTGGACCGGTTTGAAGGGCTTTATCCATCAGGTATTGTTCGAGGAATATCTGAAGAAGCACCCGGCGCCGGAAGACTGCGAGTTTTATATGTGCGGTCCGCCGATGATGAACGCGGCGGTCATCAAAATGCTGGAAGATATGGGCGTCGAGCGTGAAAACATTATGCTGGATGACTTCGGTGGCTGAGGCAACCAGCCGCCACGGCGCCATCGGACTGGCGCTACGCGCACAACAGGGCCTTCGGGCCCTGTTTGCTGTCTGTGTGCTGCTGTTGCTGGCCAGTTGCGACAGGCCACAACAGATTCACCTGATCCACGGTGCCACCATGGGCACGACCTGGTCGGTCAAGGTGGTGGACCTGCCGAAGGGGGTGACGCTGCCGGCCCTGCGTCAGGACATTGAGCTGGTGCTCGAATCGATCAATCGGCAAATGAGTACCTATCGGCCGGATTCCGACATTTCCCGATACAATCAGGCCGCTGCCGACAGCTGGCAGGCCCTGTCGCCCGATTTCTGGCGGGTGGTCCGGTATTCCCTGACGTTGGCCGCAGACACCGGCGGAGCCTTTGATCCCACCGTCGGCCCACTGGTAAATCTCTGGGGCTTTGGCCCCGAGCGAGGGCCGGGCACCCTGCCCGAAGCGGCGTTGCTGGAGGCGGCGCTTGCCCGGGTGGGCTGGCAGCGTGTCGGTGTTAATGAGCCTGATCAGGCCATTCATCAGCCGGGGGATGTCTATCTTGATCTTTCCGCCACGGCCAAGGGCTATGCTGTCGATAAGGTCATGGAGCTTTTGAATGGCCGGGGTGTTAAAAACGCTCTGGTCGAGATCGGCGGCGACCTGCGCGGTAGCGGCGCCAAGCCCGACGGCCAGCCCTGGCGGATTGCCGTGGAGCGGCCTCTGCCGGGTGTGCGCGAGATTGCCCATGTCCTCAATGTCCGTGACGCGGCGGTGGCGACGTCCGGGGATTACCGCAACTATGTTGTCGATGGCCAGAGTCGCCGCTCTCATCTGATTGACCCCCGCACTGGCTCGCCGATTGGGCATGGGGTGGTGTCGGTCACCGTGATCCATCCTCGTTGTCTGGAAGCGGACGGATTGGCCACCGCACTCTCTATCCTCGCTCCCGCGGAAGGGCTGGCGTATGCTGAAAAGCGGAAACTTGCGGTGTTGCTCATGGTCCAGACAGAAGAGGGTCTGGAAGAGCGCATGACCCCGGCATTTCGGGCCTATCTGGCAGAGGAGTCAGCACCATGATCGAAACCATCATTGCGTCCATTCTGGTGTTTGCCGTGCTGATCGTCGCCATGGCGGTGGGCGTGATCTTCTCCAACAAGCCCATCAAGGGATCCTGTGGCGGCCTGAATGCGCTTGGTATGAAGGAAAACTGCGAAATCTGTGGTGGCGAGCCGAGCAAGTGCGATGAGCAGGTCAAGGCTGCAGCCGGCAAGCCGGTGCCTCAGGCCTACGATGCCAACAAGCGCACCTTCTGAAACACCAACATCGCCGTTTCTACCAGTCTCCGTTATGATCGGGGCCATCATGGTGCCAACGGAGCGGCGGTGTCCTTGCACAAGAAGAAGACGGGTCTGATCCTGTCCGGCGGTGGCGCCCGCGCTGCCTATCAGGTCGGTGTGCTGATGGCCATCGCCGACATGGTACCTCGCGGCACCCGTAATCCGTTTCCGGTTATCTGTGGAACATCCGCTGGCGCGCTCAATGCTGCCGCCTTGTCTGCCAATGCCCATAACTACCGGATGGCGGTGAAAGGGCTTGAGCGCATCTGGTCAAACATTACCGCTGAACAGGTCTATCGCACCGATCTCTATGCGTTCGTGCGTTCCTTGCTGCGCTGGGCGGTTGGTGGAATTGTTGCCGGGCATACCCCGGTCAACAGCGCCTTGCTGGACAGTACACCGCTACACAAATTGCTCAATGTGGTGATCAACTTCGAGCGTATCCAGCACAGTCTGGATCAGGGGGATCTTGAAGCGCTTTCCATCAGTGCCACCAGTTATGCCAACGGTGAATCGATAGCATTCTTCCAGGGGCGGGAAGGGCTGGATGGCTGGCATCGGGCCCGCCGTATCGGTCGTCGAGCACGAATCGGGTCGGAGCATTTACTTGCCTCATCAGCGATACCGGTTCTGTTTCCGGCGGTGGAAGTGGACGGTCGCTATTATGGTGATGGCGCCGTACGTCAGCTGGCACCGATCAGTCCGGCCTTGCACCTTGGCGCCGAGCGGGTACTGGTGATCGGTGTATCCGGTAACACCAGTGCCGGGCATCAGCGGGAGGTGACCGGATACCCCTCACTGGCGCAGGTGCTCGGACACATTCTCAACAGCGTGTTTGTCGACACACTGGAGGGTGATGTCGAGCGTCTGGAGCGAATCAACAAGACACTCTCTGCCATCCCCGCGAAAGACCGCGAAAAGCATGGTGTGCAGTTGCGGGAGGTGGACGTGTTGAAGATCTATCCGTCGCAGCCGATTGACGAGATTGCCGCCGGGCATATCACCGAACTGCCACGTACCCTGCGGATGTTCCTGCGTGGTTCTGGTGCGACCCGCTCACCGGGGGCCGCGGCGGTCAGCTATCTGTTGTTCGAACCGGGCTTCACCCGTAGCCTTATTTCGCTCGGCTTTCGCGATGCCAAGGCCCGTGAGGAAGAGCTGCGCCATTTCCTTTCCCTGCCCTGACACCAGCGGTGCGATGCCGGCGCGGTCACCCCTTCGCGCCAGGATTGGTGCAACTACTGGTCACGGCTGACACGGCTGCGAAAATGGGCAAGGAAGGCGGTGGGGAAGTCGGTGATGATGGAATCGACGCCCAGTGACACCAGACGCTCGGCCTCTTTCAGGTCGTTCACGGTCCACACCGATACCCCCAGCTGATGTCGACGGGCCTGTTCCATCAGGCTTGGCGTCACCAGACCGAAATGGCTAATCAGCCAGCGACATTCCAGCGCCACCGATTGCTGGATCGGTTTTCTGTAGCGGTACTGGCACACGTAGCCGCGATGAATTTCGGCGGCTTCCTGACGCATCAGCTCAAGAAAGCCCGCATGTCCGGACGTCACCACCACCCGGTGTTCCAGCTGCTGCTCGCGAATCATGCCTGCCAGTCTTGCGGCGATGCGCTTCAGCGGCGCCTTGCCGTCTGCTTTTACCTCCAGCTGAAAGCGCATGGTCTCGGGGCAACTGTCCAGCACCTGCTGCAGTGACGGGATCAGGCAAGGCGTTGGCCAGCCGGCAATGGCCTGACGGGCATCATGGGCGACCAGACCCGCCAGCGGTAGCCGATGGGCATTGCCACTGTGGCCGGTGGTACGTTTCAGGTCTGGATCGTGCAGCACAAAAAGCGCGTCATCGGATGACAGGCGAACATCCAGCTCGATTTCCGGCACCCCGGCAATCACCGCCCTTTCAAAACTCGACAGGGTGTTTTCCGGTGCCTCTCCGCGTGCACCGCGATGACCGACAATGGCTGGCAGCATGGGGTATCCTCTGGCTGTTGTGAGGAAAGTATGCCGCCGGCTCGCCATGGCCGTCTATCCGTGACCTGTATCAATACGCGCAGGCGTAGCACCGGGCAAAGTGGCTGTTCAACACAGGGAGCAACATGGTCGATACCGTATTTGACGCCCGTGGTCTGACCAAGGTCTATGGCGAAGGTGAGCTCGCGGTACATGCCTTGCGGGGCGTGGATATGGAATTGTTTGCCGGTGAGATGGTGGTCTTGCTCGGCGCGTCCGGTTCCGGCAAGTCGACGTTGCTCAATATTCTTGGCGGTCTCGACAATGCCACATCGGGCACAGTGCGCTATGGCGATGTTGAGCTCAGTCAGGCCAGCGAGCGGCAATTGACCCGCTATCGTCGTGATCATGTCGGCTTTGTATTCCAGTTCTATAATCTTATTGCCAGCCTGACGGCGCTTGAAAACGTCGCTGTCGCCACCGAGATATCACCCAATCCGATGGCGCCGGAGGAGGCGCTGGCACTGGTGGATCTGCAGAATCGCGGTCATCACTTTCCCGCCGAGCTGTCCGGGGGGGAGCAGCAGCGGGTAGCGATTGCCCGCGCCATCGCCAAACAACCCTCAGTATTGTTGTGCGATGAACCGACCGGTGCGCTCGACTCGAAAACCGGCATCCGTGTGCTGCAGGCACTGGCGCGGGTGAACCAGCAATTGGGCACCGCGACGGTGATCATTACCCACAATGCCGGTATTGCCGCCATGGCAGATCGGGTTATCACACTCAGTGATGGTGGCATCAGCGAGATACGGCACAACCAGACGCGGGCGGATCCCGCCGGATTGAGCTGGTGAAGGGCTTGTCAGTGCTGGATCGCAAGCTGGTTCGCGAGCTTGCTCACCTGCGCGGTCAGGTATTTGCCATCGCCCTGGTGGTTGCGGGGGGTATTGCAGTCTGTATGGTGTCGCTGGTCAATTACGCCTCTTTGTCGGAAACCCGCGTTCATTATTACCGCCAGCACGGCTTTGCCGACGTTTTTGTCG
Organism: Alcanivoracaceae bacterium; assembly: GCA_046292765.1. Lineage (GTDB taxonomy): Bacteria > Pseudomonadota > Gammaproteobacteria > Pseudomonadales > Alcanivoracaceae > PGZG01. The sequence continues at coordinate 118,081 of JBKBQA010000002.1, forward strand.
ATATGACCCGGGCACCTCGTCACCTGTTGGCGGATGTCCGCGCCCTTCCTGGTGTTGCCCGTGCTGAGGTGCGGGTGCAGACCTCGTTGCGATTGCAGGTAGATGGCTTCGCCGATCCGGTCAGTGGTCGGGTGCTGTCGTTACCGGATCAGGGCGAGCCCGGAATGCATCGTCTTTTCCTGCGCGCCGGTCGCCTGCCGGATGCGCGACGTGGAGATGAGGTTGTGGTTATCGGCAGTTTTGCCGAAGCCCATGGCCTCAAGCCCGGAGACCGGCTTGGCGCCATCATCAATGGTCGTTGGCAGTCGTTACGGGTGGTTGGCATCGCCGAGTCACCCGAGTTTATCTATGTCATTCCACCTGGCAGCATGCTGCCGGATTATCATCGTTATGCGATTCTGTGGATGAGTGAGCGGGCGCTGGCCGCTGCAACAGATATGCAGGGTGCGTTCAATAACGTACTGGTGTCGTTGCAGCCGGATGCTGCAGAGCAAACGGTTATTGACCAGCTTGATCACATTTTCCGACGCTATGGCAGCACCGGTGCCTATGGCCGGGATGATCATGGCTCTGACCGCTTCCTCAGTGAGGAGCTGAACCAGTTGCGGACGATGGCGTTACTGTTTCCGGCTATTTTCATGAGCGTGGCGGTATTTCTGATCAATGTTGTGGTTGGCAGGTTGGTGGCCACCCAGCGTGATGTTATTGCTGTGCTGAAGGCGTTCGGTTACAGCAACCTGCAAGTGGGCATGCATTTTGGCAAGCTGGTGTCACTGATCATGCTGGTTGGCATTGTGCTGGGGCTTGCTGCGGGCTTGTGGTTGGCCCGGGAAATGACGGCGATCTATGTCGAGTATTTTCGTTTTCCCGATTTGCTGTTCGAGGTGCCGCTGGGGCTGACCGGGCTGGTAGTGGTGATCGGCTGGCTGGCCGGCTTGATGGGCGCTCGTGGGGCGTTGATGCGAGCGTTTCGGTTGTCGCCCGCAGCTGCCATGGGACCGGAGCCGCCTCCGCTGTATCGACGCACTCATCTGGAGCGAGCGCTGGCAATGATCCGGTTCAGCCAGCCAAGTCGCATGATCCTGCGTAATATCGAGCGTCGTCCGTTGCGCTCCCTGATGTCCATGTTTGGTGTTGCCATGGCGACCGCCATTATTGTGTTGGGTACGTTTCAATTTGCGTCCATCAACCTGATCGTACATAGCCAGTTCGCCCGGGTGCAGCAGGAGGACATGACGGTCACGCTGATTCAGCCTCGTACAGATCGGGCGATGCATGAGATTGCTCGCCTGCCCGGCGTGCGCGCGGTCGAACGCAGTCTGGCCGTGCCAGTGCGCCTGCGTGCAGGCCATCGCAGCTGGCGCGTTGGACTGGTGGGGTTGCAAGAAGATGCTCAGCTCAGCTTTCGGGTCGACACCGGGCTAAACCGTATTCCGCTGCCGGCTAGCGGCGTGCTGTTGACAGAATTTCTGCTTGAGGCGCTTGAGGTCAGGCCTGGCGATCGGCTCACGGTGGAGTGGCTTGATGGTAGTGGCGAACAGACGGAGGTTACCGTCGCCGGAGGGTCGCGTGAATTCGTCGGTGTTGGTGCCTGGATGTCACTGACAGAATTGCAGCGCTTGCGTGGCCGTGGTGCCGAGATAAACCAGTTGCAACTTGCGATCGAACCCGGCGCTCGCAGTGAGGTGCTGGCGTTGTTGCAACAGCGACCGCTAGTCGCTGGTGTCAGTGAGCGGCAGGCCATGCTTGATGCCTTTCATGACACCATCGGTCGTACTTTTCTCACCTATACGCTGTTCATTTCCCTGCTGGGCGGAGTCATTGCCTTTGGCGTGATCTACAACACGGTGCGCATCTCGCTGGCTGAGCGGGGCAGGGAGCTGGCCAGCTTGAGGGTGATAGGCTACCGGCCGTCCGAGGTGGACCACATCTTGCTCGGTGAGCTTGCCATCCTGTTGCTGGTGGGCATTCCCCTTGGCTGGCTGGTGGGGCAGCAGCTGTCGTGGTTGCTGGTGCGACTGATGGAGAGTGAACTGTACCGGATTCCGTTGTTGTTCCCGCCGCAGACACTGGCGTTGTCTGCCACGGTGGTGATTGTCTCTGCCATACTGTCAGGCATGGTGGCGGTGCGCAGGGTAGCGAAACTGGATCTTATCGAAGTGTTGAAGACCCGCGAGTAACGGAGACAAAAGTGACTGCAAAACGACGTAACTGGTTGGGGCGGGGCGCGTTCTGGGGTGCCATTGGGGTGGCGGCCGTGGCCGCGATTGTAACGACCCTGCGGCCGCAGCCAGTGTGGGTGGACGCTGCCGTAGTGAGCCGGCAGCCGCTTGAGGTGACCATCGTCGAGGAAGGCCGGACCCGGGTTCAGAACCGGTTCGTGGTATCTGCACCGGTGGCGGGTTATGTCCGCCGGATTGAGCTGGAGGTGGGTGCACGGGTATCTAAGGGCCAGCTGTTGACGCGCCTTGAACCATTGCGCAGTGAAGTGCTCGACGCCCGCTCCCGCGCTGAGGCAGAGGCTCGGGTGGCGGCGGCGCGGGCCTCCGTTGCGGCGGCGGAGCAGCAGGTAGCGGTAGCTCAGGCCGATGAGCAGCTGGCGGCCAGTGAGTTGAAACGAATCCAGCAGTTGGCAGAAAAAAAGCTGGTCTCCGTTGAGGTGCTGCAGCAGACCGAAGCGGCAGCCACTCGGACGACGGCAGCGTTACGTTCGGCCCGCTTCGGCGTTGATGTGGCACGCCACGAACTGGAAGCTGCGCGTATGCGGGTGGCCGTTTCCGCCGCCAGTGGCAGCCAGGTGGCGACCGATCTGGTGGATATCATTGCGCCTGTGTCCGGGGCGGTACTGCAACGCCTGCGCCAGAGTGAAGGGGTGGTTGCACCGGGACAGTCGCTGTTGGAACTGGGTGATCCGGCTGCGCTGGAAGTCGAGGTCGAGGTACAAAGTTTTGACGCAGTGAAGATTCATCCCGGCACGGAAGTGCGCTTGACCGGCTGGGGAGGGGACACCCTGATGGCGCTGGTGCGCACGGTGGAGCCGGTGGGCTTCACCAAGGTGTCGGCGCTCGGCGTCGAGGAGCAGCGGGTGCGTGTGGTGTTGGATATTTCCTCGCCGCAAGAGCAGTGGGCGCTGCTGGGAGATGGTTATCGTGTTGATGCCCACTTTATTCTCTGGCGTGGTGATGATGTGCTGGCGGCGCCTGAGTCGGCACTGTTCCGTCGCGACGGGCACTATCATGTCTTCGTGGTGGGAAACGGCCAGGCTCGTGATCGCCGGGTCGAGGTCGGCAATGGTGACGGGTTTCGTATCGCCGTGTTGAGCGGACTGGAAGAAGGTGAGCAGGTGGTGCGGCACCCGGACAACAGTTTGGCAGACGGTGTCCGGGTGCGCAGTCGGTTGTAACGATCAGCGACGAAAGCGTTTGGTCAAATCCGCGTAGGCATCGATGCGACGATCGCGCAGGTACGGCCAGATGCGACGGACGCGCTCGGTGCGGGCCATGTCGATATCGACAAGCAGAACCTCGTCACCGTCGACGCCGGTGTGGCCAAGCAGCTCTCCCTGAGGCCCGGCAACAAAGCTGTTGCCCCAGAACCGAATACCACCGTCGCCGGCGGGAGAAGCTTCAAACCCGGTTCGATTGGCGACCAGCACCGGCAATCCGTTGGCAACACCGTGGGCGCGCTGAATGGTGATCCAGGCGTTGAGCTGGCGCTGCTGTTCGTCTTCGGCATCATTTGGGTCCCAGCCAATGGCAGTGGGGTAGAGCAGCAGTTCTGCGCCAGCCAATGCCATCAGCCGGGCGGCTTCCGGATACCATTGATCCCAACACACCAGCACACCCAGTCGGCCCAGAGATGTCTCGATCGGAGTGAAACCGTTCTCACCGTCCAGTCGCTCGGCGTCGCCCGGAGTAAAAAAGAATTTCTCGTAAAAACCGGGATCGTCCGGGATGTGCATTTTGCGGTACTGGCCGGCGATGCTGCCGTCTTTCTCCAGTACCACCGAGGTATTGTGATAGAGCCCGGTGGCGCGTTTCTCGAACAGGCTGGTCACCAGCACAATGCCAAGCTCTCGGGCCAGTTTTCCGAAGCGCTCGGTGGAGGGGCCGGGAATGGTTTCTGCCTGATCAAACACGTTGGTGTCTTCTGTCTGGCAGAAATACAGCCCGCGATGCAGTTCCTGCAACACCACCAGCTCGGCGCCACGCCCGGCAGCGTCTCTCACCAGCTGTTCGGATTTCTGCTGATTGGCTTCCAGATCAGCGCTGTTTGATTGCTGGATCACGGCAACGCGCATGATGCTCTCCTCGGCGGACGTTCTGTTCTGCGATATGTTATCGCGGCAAGATTGCCGCTCCCACAGTGGTGTTGACGTTGTCAGTTCCTGACGCCTTCCGGCAGCTGCATGGTAACGCAGTGCAGGCTGCCGTGTTGCCAGGTCAGGGACAGGCAGTTGATCGGTACGATATCGTGATTCGGGAACGCCTGTTTCATCTGTGCCACTGCCTGCGCGTCGGTGTCGCAGCCGTAGATCGGCAACAGCACGGCGCCGTTGATGATCAGGAAATTGGCATAGGTGACAGGCAAACGCTGGCCGTCATCATCGAACTGGGCCGGTGGCAGCGGCAGCGGCACCAGGGTCAGCTGGTGTTGTGTGGCTAATGCCTGCAGCTCCTGCTCCATCCGCTGCAGCTCATCATAGTGACTGTCGCGCGGGTCCTCGCACTGGACATAGGCGATGGTGGTGTCATCACAGAAACGGGCCAGTGTATCGATATGGGCATCTGTATCATCGCCTTCGAGATCGCCATGGTTGAGCCACCAGAACTCGGATACGCCGAGCTGCCGGCGCAGCTCCGCTTCGATGGCGGCTTGATCCATCGTCGGATTGCGGTTCGGGTTCATCAGGCAGTAGCGGGTGGTGAGCAGTTGGCCACGACCATTGATTTCCACTGAGCCGCCTTCGAGCACCAGCGGCACTGACTCCAGCGGCACCGACCAGTCAAGCGCCACGCTGGTGGCATTATCAAGTGATGCCTCGAACTTGCCACCCCAGCCATTGAAGGTGAAATCCTTCAGCACCACCCCATCGTTCCGGGTCACGCAAAGAGGGCCGAAGTCTCTCGCCCAGGTGTCGTTGTAGGGCAGCTGGCGCATATGCAGACGGGCGGAATCTACGGCTCCCAGACAGGCACGAATATGCTGTTCGTGGGCATCATCGCGACACAGCACCAGCAGGTTTTCCCGGGCGAGGATGGCATGGGCGAGGGCTGTGTAGGTGGCTTCTGCACGCTCCAGCACATAGGCCCAGTCGGTGCTCGGGTGTGGCCAGGCAATCATGACGCCCCATTGCGGGTGCCACTCGGGCAGCAGTCTGCTCATGGTCGGTCGGGGTCTCCTGAAAAAAGAAAACCGGATCAGGATCCGGTTTTCTGTGAGTGGTGATGACGTGGCGACGATATTACCACTGAATACTGAATCCGCTGCCACCGGATGCCGGTTGCTCAGGCGGTTTTTCCGGTGCGGGGGCTGGGGCTGGCGCCGGCGCAGGAGTGGCGGCTGGAGCAGGCGTCGATTCGGCGGCCGGGTCCGGCTCGCTGCTTGCAGGAGCAGGTTCATCCATCACAATGCGGCCGGAGGCCGGGTCGAAGCGGAATCGTCCCGCTGCCGGTGCGGCGTCCTCGGCAGGTGCAGCCGGAGCAGGTGCAACCGCAGCAGGCGCCGGAGCTGGAGCGGGTTCCGGTGACGGTGTTGGCGCCGGGGCGACAGGCTTACCGTCCGGCCCCACCTCGACCATTCTCCCGGAGGCGGGGTCAAAGCGCATGCTGGCGCCGCCGCTCGGGGCTGCCTGCGCTGGGGCAACCACAGCAGGTGCTCGCTTGCTCTCGACCGGTTGCGGTGCATCCGGTGTTCTGGCCGGTGCCGGCTGGGCAGTGGGTGATTGTATTGGTTTGCCATCCGGGCCGAATTCGATAATCCGGCCGGTGACCGGGTCAAAGCGGAAGGTATTTTCTGTCGGTCCGGCCGGCTCGGGACTGGCGGGCGGCACTGCGCTCGCCGGGGTTTGACCGGGGGCCAGTTCATCAATCTGTGGCAGCTCTTCGACCAGATTCACGGGCGCCGATGCTGCCGGAGCAGACAGCGGAGCCGAGGATGTCACCGGAGGAGTGGTCAGCGTGCGTCCGTGAGAAACGGCATGAATGCTGACGTTGCCTTCAAAGTAAACCGTAAAACCATCGTAGATCCAGCGGCTTATGGGGGGCGTGCCGACCGGGGCCACCTGGCGTTTCGGGGTGCCGAACTGTTTGCGGACGGAGTCTTGTGTCATGCCGCGATCGGGCAAGCGATCGGAGGCTGCGGCGACAGCAGAGAGACCGAGCAGGCAGCCGGCCAACAGGGCGGTTATTGTTATACGCATTCCCAATCCCCTACAGGAGGTGCAATTTCAAGTGATATTAGAAAGTTAGCGCCGCTTATTCAACTGCTTTGGTAAATCAGGCCAATATCAGCGACAGCGCCGTGAACCAGTCCGCATCCGGGGGCGGACTGGGGTTGGTCTGCTATTGATGTCTGCAGGGCCGGCTTTCTCCGCGCCGGGGTTTAGTGCTTAAATGCGCGCCATGCTGAAACCATTCTCACTCTATGTTGGCCTGCGTTACACAGGCGCCCGGGCCCGCAACGGCTTTATTTCTGTCATTACCATGATCTCTGCGCTGGGCTTGATGCTCGGCGTGGCCGTGTTGATTACCGTGCTGTCGGTCATGAATGGCTTTGATCGCGAGCTGCAGACCCGCATTCTCGGCATGGTGACCCATGTCGCCATCACGGGTCGGGAACCGGTGCATGACTGGCAGGCACTGGCGGCGGCGGCTACCCGTCACAGCGCGGTGATTGGCGCGGCGCCCTTCCGCCAGATGGAAGGCATGCTCAGCCACGAGGGCGAAGTGGCCGGAGTGATTGCCACCGGCATCCTGCCAGAGGCTGAGCGGCGGGTGTCAATCGTTGGCGAGTTCATGGAATTTGGCGAACTGGACTCGCTTGAGGCTGGCAGCTTCAATGTCGTGCTCGGTTATGGCCTGGCCCGCCGGCTGAATGCAGGTATCGGCGACAAGGTCACGCTGGTGCTGCCCGAGGCCACCCTGTCGCCGGCCGGTGTCATGCCGAGGTTCCGTCGCTTTACTGTCACCGGGATCTTCCGGGTTCGCGCCGAAGTGGACGGCATGCTGGCCTATATCCATGTCGAGGACGCTGCCCGACTGGCGCGGGAGCCTGGTACCGTGGAAGGCATCCGTCTCAGGCTCGACGATCTTTTTCAGGCCCCGGTGGTGGGCTGGCGTCTTGAGCGTGAGCTCGGTCCCCGCTATTTCAGCAGTGACTGGACGCGCAGTCATGGCAGTCTGTTTCAAGCCATCCGCATGGAAAAAACGATGATGACACTGCTGTTGTCTTTCATTGTGGCAGTGGCAGCGTTCAATATCATTTCCAGTCAGGTCATGTTGGTGACCGAAAAACGCGCCAACATCGCCGTGATGAGGACGCTGGGCGCAACACCGGGCATGATCATGCGTATCTTCATGGTTCAGGGCACCCTGATCGGGGTCGCTGGTACGGCGCTGGGAACGTTGCTTGGCGTGCTGCTCTCCACCAATATCAGTGCAATCGCCAACTGGATGGAGGACACCTTCAATGCCCAGTTGTTCGACGCCTACTTTGTCAATTACCTGCCGTCCGAGTTGCAGTGGGGCGATGTCTTTACCATTGTATCCATCGCGCTGGTGATCAGTTTCAGTGCCACCCTGTACCCGTCATGGCGAGCCAGTCGGGTGCAGCCTGCGGAGGCGCTGCGCTATGAATAACGCCGGTCGTGATGAGCGCGTACTGGAAGCAGCCGGGCTGGTAAAAACCTACCGTGAAGGCAATAACGTCCTTACCGTGTTGAGCGATGTCACCATGCATCTGAACCGGGGGGAGCGGGTAGCGGTGATCGGAAGCTCGGGCAGCGGCAAGTCTACGCTGCTCAACCTGCTCGGCGGCCTCGACGACCCCAGCGCTGGTACGGTGGCTGTCTGTGGTCAGGCGCTGGAAGTGCTGGCGGAGAAACAGCGTTGCCTGCTTCGTAACGAAAAAATCGGCTTCATCTACCAGTTCCATCATCTGCTACCGGAGTTCAGTGCGCTGGAGAATGCAGCCATGCCACTGCTGATACGCGGGGTTTCCCCGGCGGAAGCACGTGACCGGGCGACGGCGTTGCTTGAGCAGGTGGGGCTGGGGCCGCGGTTGCGCCACAAACCGGGGATGCTAAGCGGTGGCGAACGTCAGCGGGTGGCCATCGCCCGAGCGCTGGTAACATCACCGGCGCTGATACTGGCAGATGAGCCTACTGGTAATCTGGATGAGCGGACCGCCGCATCGGTACAGGCCTTGATGCAGGATCTCAACGAGCGTCTTGGGATTGCCTTTCTGATCGTCACCCACGATAACGAGTTTGCTTCACGCTGCCAGCGGGTGCTGACTCTTCACGAAGGCCGGTTGTCGTCCGACTGAGTTTTGTCGACAGTCTCTGATGCGCGTCGCTCGCGGCTGATGCGTCGCTGCCGTTTCCGTACTGTCCAGCTGCGGGTAACGGCAAGGCGCCAGACCAGTTTGATGATGCCCCACGCCAGTCCGCCGAACACCAATCCGCACAGAATGGATCCCACCCAGAGCGGAATCATCTGCTCAATCAACCAGGCAAAGTTCACCTGACTTGGCGGAGTGATTGGCATGCCCAGCAACCAGGCGCCAACGCGGTAGGTGAAATAGAACACCGGCACCACGGTAAAGGGGTTGGTAAACCAGACAATCACGATCGATAGCGGCAGATTGCACTTGAAACGCACCGCCAGCACGGCGGCCAGCACCATCTGCAGGGGAATCGGCACGAGCGCCGAAAAAATGCCGATAAAGGCAGCGCCGGCGAGGGAGTGACGGTTGATGTGCCAGAGGTTGGGGTCTGACAGCACAGCGCCCAGGAAGCCCAGCGATCGATGTTGTCGGATTTTATCCGGCGACGGCAGGTATTTCCTGAACATTCTTTTCGGCATTGGCTGACCTTGTCCCTGCTATCGGGGCGCTATTATGCCCGGGTTTCTGCCATGAGTGCACAGGGATGTGGTGCTTGCCCCCCGTCATGCTGGCCACGCTGCTTGGCCACTCGATCATCGCTGTATTGACCCTGATCGGCTGGTTCGGTTTCGTCGGTCGGGCCAGGTGGCGCCGGTCGGTTCTGTGGCTGGTGTCGGGATTGCTTGCTATCTGGTATACCGAGCTGCAACTGCAGGCGGCGCTGGCAGCGCGGCTACCGCTGACGCTGCAGGGGATCGAGCTGTCGCTGGTCGGTGAGGTTGTCGGGCTGCCAGAACGGCAGCGGCTGGGGCGCGGTGACGGTGCCATTGAGCGCGTCCGTTTTCAGTTCCGGGGTGCCTCGGCGGATCCGCGCTGGCCCGGCCGCAAGCAACTTTCTCTGATCTGGCACACGGACGAGGCGACACCGGTCCGGCCCGGGCAGCAATTGCAGCTCACGGTGCGCTTGCGGCCGGTGTACGCGCAGCTAAATGAGGGTGGGTTCGACATTGAGCGCCATGCCCTCAGTCGCGGGCTGCATGCGCGAGGTTCTGTGCTGTCACTGGAATGGCTTGCCGATGCGGGTGGGCTGGATCAGTTTCGTGACCAGCAATCGGAGCAGCTGCGTTCGCGACTGGCGGCTTCGCCGCTGGCCGCGGCCCTTCTGCCAGCGCTGGTGACCGGTGATCGTCGCGGTCTGGATGCCGGTCACTGGGCCTTGTTGCAACGTACTGGTACGGCACACCTGTTCGCCATTTCCGGGCTACACATCAGCCTGGTGGCAGGCCTGATCTGGTGGCTGATGCGCTGGCTACTGGCCGGGCTGATGAGCGCTGGCTCCGGTCGGCAGGCGGCGCAGCGATTGGCGGTGCTGCCGGCGCTGATGGCAGCGCTCGGATATGCCGCTCTGGCGGGCTTCTCTCTGCCCACGGTGCGGGCACTGGTAATGACCACTGTGGTGATGCTGTTGTCGTTGCTTGCTCAGCGCTGGCCGGTGTCCCGTCTGCTTTGTGTCGCGGCATTGGCGGTGGTGTTGCCGTCACCGCTGGCGCTGCTGGATACCAGTTTCTGGCTGTCATTCGGCGCGGTGTCGTTGCTGGCGTTGTTGATGTCCTGCGCCGTATCCGGCTTGCTGCGGTTGCAGTTGGCGCTGTCGCTGGTGTTCGGCGTCCTGACCGCGTTGCTGTTCTCGGTATGGAGTCCTGCTGCACTGCCTGCCAATTTACTGCTGGTACCGCTTTTTTCCTTGCTGCTGGTGCCGCTTGCACTACTCGGCACCCTGTTGCCGATGATGCCCCAGTTGCTGGTACTGGCGGCCTGGTTGATGGAATGGAGTTGGCAGTGGCTGATATGGCTGGCGGCGGTGCCGGCGCTGCCGGTGCCGGTATCGTTGCTCGCAGCGCTGTGCCTCGCGCTTTGGTTGCTGCTCTGGCTGACACCATCGTTGCCGGCGCCTCGATGGGCGCTGGCCGTGCTGGTGCTGCCGTGGCTCTGGCCGGACCATCACCGGCCTGAGCCAGGGCACGCGGAGCTGGTGGCGTTCGATGTCGGTCAGGGGCAGATGGTGGCAGTGCGTACCCGCAACCACCTGTTGCTGTACGACCTTGGGCCGGGCTGGCACGGGGGTGAGTCCGCCAGTCAGGTGCTACTACCCTGGCTGGCCCGGCAGCGCCGGCAACCGGATCTGACCTTTGTCAGTCATGCCCATCTTGATCATGCCGGCGGACTGGCAGCCTTTGCCGGCGGCGTGCCCGGGATGCTGGTGGCGGGCGAGTCGGAGCGTATTCCGGGCAGTATCCCTTGCTTGAGACATCAGCGCTGGTGGTTCGACGAGGTCTCCGTCGAGGTGATCTGGCCGCCCCCGCAGCTGCCCTTGCGCCACAGCAATAACCGCAGCTGTGTGGTCCGGATCGAGGCGCGCAACCAGACCGTACTGCTCACTGGCGATATCGGCCGCGACGTGGAGCACTGGTTAGTCGAGCATGAGCGCCTGAAGGCAGATCTGCTGCAGGCGCCGCATCATGGCAGCCAGACCAGCTCTTCCTTTGCGTTTCTGCGGGCGGTGGATCCGACAGAGGCATTTGCCAGTGCCGGCTATGGCAACCGCTTCGGGCATCCGGCGGTGGCGATTCAGCAGCGTTATCGCGAACAGGGCATCGTACTTCGGGTGACCGGGCATAGCGGCATGCTGGTGTTCGGTCGGCGTGGCCATCCCGAGCCCCTGCGATGGCGTCAACGGCAGGCTTTCCCGTGGCGACATCCGGAGCCTGTGGTAGAGTAGCCACCGTCATTCCTTCGGAGTTCTGCTGTGCTGGAAATCATTCAATCCGGTGGCTGGCTGATGCTGCCCATTCTGATCTGCTCGCTGGTTGCCATGGGGATTGTCAGTGAGCGTTTCTGGACACTGCGGCGTGAGCGACTTGCACCCCCCGGCCTGGTTGGCCGCGTTCAGGGGATGGTCAAGAAGGGCGCACTCGATCAGGCCCAGTTGCAGCAGCTCGCCAGCGACTCGCCGCTTGGCCGTATTCTGGCCACCGGTCTGGCCAATGCCCGCCATGGTCGCGACATCATGAAAGAAAGCATCGAGGAAGTGGCGGCCCAGGTGGTCCATGACCTTGAGCGCTTCCTCAACACGCTGGGGACGGTGGCGGCTATTACGCCGATGCTGGGCCTGCTCGGCACCGTGGTGGGTATGATCGATGTTTTCAGTGCCATCATGCTGCATGGAGCCGGGGATACGGCGTTGCTCGCCGGCGGCATTTCCAAGGCACTGATCACCACCGCAGCCGGGTTGTCGGTGGCCATTCCGGCAATGTTCTTCCATCGTTTTTTTGTGCGCCGTGTCGAGGAGATCACCATCGCCATGGAGCAGCAGGCCATTCATCTGGTAGACCTGTTCCATGGCGATCGGGCGGAAATCCCCAAGGCCAGCCGGGGTGCCAAGGCGTGAAGTTCGGTCGCGCCCGCAAGGACAGTGTCGAGGTCAACCTGACGCCACTGATTGATGTGGTGTTTCTGCTGTTGATTTTTTTTATGGTGTCCACCACTTTTACCCGCGAGACCCGCCTGTCCGTGTTGCTGCCGGAAGCAGAGGGTGTGGCCCCGGTGGTTGAGTTGCGCATGATCGAGGTCAGCATCGGTGCCGATGGCATCTACATGATCAACGGCGAGCGCCTCGCGCGTAGTGATCGCGATACCCTGCGTGCCGTGCTGTTGCCGCTATCCCAGCAGGGTACCGAGGTGCCGTTTGTTATCGTCGCGGATGCCAACGCCACGCATCAGGCGGTGGTGACGGTGATGGATGTTGCCGGCCGTCTCGGCTTCGTCAATCTCAGCATTACCACGCAGGAGCCGGGGCGATGAATGCTGCCGGAGATCCGGGGGAGGTCTGGGCGGTCTATCGGCGTTTGCTGGCCTACACCCGACGCTACTGGTATGCGTTGTTGGCCAGTGCGTTCGGTTTTCTGATCTATTCCGCCATGCAGCCTCTCACCGCGCACATGATGCAGGTGATCGTTGATACCTTTGAAAACCCGACACCAAAAATGATCCTGCTGATATCACTGGCGCCCATCACCATTGCCTTTGTGCAGGGTATTGGCCAATTCATTGGTGCCTATTCGGTGGCCTGGCTTGGCCAGCATATTGTGTTCGAGATCCGCAACGAGGTGTTTCGCCACGTCCTTAATCTCCCGCAGTCAGTATTTCAGCGCAATGCCACCGGACGCATTACTTCCAAGCTGGTGTTTGATGCCCAGCAGATCACTGCCGCCGGCAGTGACGCGGTGGTGGTGATCATCCGGGAAGGCCTGACAGTGATGCTGTTACTGGCCTACCTGCTGTATATCGACTGGAAGCTGACATTGATCCTGTTTACCGTGGCGCCAGCCATTGCGCTGGTGGTGAATTATTCCGGCAAGCGGTTTCGCACCATCAGCCGGCGCATGCAGTCGAACATGGGTAACATCAGTCACTATGTCGGCGAGGCCATCGAAGGCCAGCAACCGGTGAAGATATTTGCCGGGCAGGATCAGGAGAAAGAGCGCTTTCTCAAGGTCAGTCGCAGCTTTGAAAAGCAGAACGTGAAACTGGTGGCCACCAAGGAGGTAGGCACCACGCTGGTTCACATGGTGATCTCTGCCGGCGTCGGCGCGATCATCTACCTGTTCTTTCGGGTGATGGGCGAAGAAGTCTCGGTGGGAATGTTCCTGACCTTTTTCACCGGCGTTGGTCTGATTCAGAAGCCGATCAAGCAGCTCACCGAAGTTAACGTCAAGATTCAGCGTGGTTTGACCGGCGCCGCTTCACTGTTCGAGCTGCTGGACACCACCCCGGAGCAGGACAAGGGTTTGCAGCCCCTGGATCGTGCCCGGGGCGAGATCGAATTCCGTGATGTGGTGTTTGGTTATGATCCGGATCAGCCGGTGCTGAAAGGGCTGTCATTTCATGTTCGGGCTGGGGAGACGGTGGCATTGGTCGGGCGTTCTGGCGCCGGCAAAACCACCATCTCGTCGCTGTTGCCGCGTTTTTATGATGTCAATGGTGGTCAGATCCTGCTCGACGGCCATCCGCTTGACCACTTTGGTCTGCCGGACCTGCGTCGCCAGATTGCCATGGTCAGTCAGAAGGTGATGCTGTTTAACGATACCGTACGCAACAACATTGCCTATGGGGAGTTGCGTTCTGCCACCGATGAACAGGTGATTCAGGCACTCAAGGATGCCCATGCCTGGGACTTCGTGAAGGCGCTGGATGGTGGACTGCATGCCGAGATCGGGCAGGACGGCACCCAGTTGTCCGGTGGCCAGCGGCAACGTCTCGCCATCGCTCGGGCGTTGCTGAAGGATGCTCCGATTCTGATCCTTGATGAGGCCACCTCGGCGCTAGATACCGAGTCGGAGTTCCGCATCCAGCAGGCGCTGGAACGGGTGATGCAGGGGCGTACCACGCTGGTGATTGCGCATCGCCTGTCGACCATCGAGAGCGCAGATCGCATTCTGGTGTTGGACGAGGGACGTCTGATGGAAAGTGGCAGCCACAGCGAGCTGCTGGCGCGGGATGGCGCCTATGCGCAGCTTTATCGGATGAACTTTGAAGAACGTTGAGCAGCGCTTCAGTGCCATGGCCGGGGCATTGCGTCGCGCCTGGCAGGATGGCGCATCCTGGTTGCCGGCGCTCTATCCGCTGAGTGCGTTGGTGGCCTGGGTCGCCCGATGGCGCCTGCTGCGTTTCCGTCGTCGTGGGCTGCGGCCGCCGGTGCCAGTGCTGGTGGTTGGCAACGTCACCGTTGGCGGCACGGGCAAAACACCGCTGGTGGTGGCCCTCTGCGAGTTCTGTCGCGCCCGAGGCTTGCGGGTGGTGGTGATCAGTCGCGGTTACGGTTCACGTGCACCTGCCTATCCATGGCTGGTGGAACCCGGACAGTCAGCCCAGCAAGCGGGCGACGAACCATTGCTCATCGCCCGTCGCACCGGTGTGCCCGTGGTGATTGATCCGAAGCGTTCCCGGGCGCTGGCCTATGCGGTCAAGCAGTTCAATCCCGATCTCGTTATCAGTGATGACGGCTTGCAGCACTATGCCTTGCCACGATCGGTCGAGATTGTCGTACTGGATGCGCAGCGCGGTCTTGGCAATGGTCGCTGCCTGCCGGCGGGGCCGTTGCGTGAACCGGCGAGTCGCCTCGACGAGGTGGATTATGTGGTTCTCAATGGCCGCCCGGATTCACGTTGGCCATCGGCCTCAGTGATGGTGCTGCAACTGGATGATCCGGTCAATCTCGCTACTGGCGAGCGCATGCCGATGGAAGAGTTTGCAGCCCGTCATCCGCTGGTCCACGCTTTTGCCGGCATTGGTAATCCCAGCCGCTTCTTTTCGGCCTTGAGCGTCTGGGATATTCGCGTTACCGGACATCCGATGGCGGATCACTACCAGTTCAGCGCCGCGGACTTTGCCGGTCTTGAGGGGCAGACCATCGTCATGACCGAAAAGGATGCGGTGAAATGCAGCGGCCTTGCCAGTAACAATTTCTGGTATCTCCCGGTTAGCGCCCGGCTGTCGCCGGTGCTGTTTGATGACCTTCTTGATCGTTTACACAGGAGCGCCCGATGACATTTACCGTGGTGATTCCCGCCCGTTACGCCTCCACCCGTTTGCCAGGCAAGCCGCTGGCTGATATCGGCGGCCTGCCGATGATTATCCGGGTGATGCAGCGCGCCACGCAGAGTGGTGCCCGTTCAGTCTGTGTGGCCACCGATGATGTGCGCATCTATGAAGTCGTGCGCGAGCATGGCGGTGAGGTGTTGATGACCCGCGCCGATCATCTCTCCGGTACGGATCGCCTTGAGGAAGTTGCCACCAGATTGGGGCTCACGGATGATCAGATTATCGTCAATGTGCAAGGTGACGAGCCGATGATCCCGCCGGCGGTGATTGATCAGGTGGCCGCTAATCTGGCGGGCCATCCGGACTGCGGCATGGCCACCCTGTGTGAGCCGATCGAACTGCGTGACGATGTATTCAACCCCAACATCGTCAAGGTGGTCGCTGACGAACACGGCAAGGCACTGTATTTTTCCCGCGCACCGATTCCCTGGCATCGGGATGGCTTCGCCTCGGAACGGGATGCCTTGCCGCCGGGGCAGTGGTGGCGACATATCGGCATCTATGCTTACCGCGCCGGCTTTCTGCACAGGTTTGTCAGTTGGCCGCCGGCGCGCATCGAGCTGACCGAGTCGCTGGAGCAATTGCGTGCCATGGCCAACGGTGTGGCCATCCATGTGGCGCCGGCCTGCGAAATGGTGCCCGGCGGGGTCGACAGCGAAGCTGACTTGCGACGGATGCAGGCGCTGTTCTGATGAGCGTTAGAGTGCTTTTTGTTTGTCTTGGCAATATCTGCCGCTCACCCACGGCCGAAGGGGTGTTTCGCCAGCGCGCCGCCGATCAGGGTCTCAGGGACTTTCTGACAGACAGTGCCGGCACCTCCGGCTGGCATATTGGCAAACGGCCAGACCCCCGCACCCTGCGCGCCGCGGAGCGGCGTGGTTATGATCTTTCCGCGTTGCGCGGCCGTCAGGTAAGCGTGGAGGACTTCACCGCCTTCGACTTGATACTCGCCATGGATCAGCAAAATCTGGCTGATCTTCGCAAGATTGCTCCGCGTCATCATCCGGCCTCCCTCGGCTTGCTGCTGGATTATGCTGACGGTCTTTCCGTTCGTGATGTGCCCGATCCCTACTATGGTGGCGAGCAGGGGTTTGACGATGTTCTCGACATGATTGAACAGGCCTGCGATGGACTGATTACCAGTCTGCGCGAAGGCAGGGCGCCATGATCTTGTCTGATGTGGCCGTCGCCAACACCCTGCGGCTGCCGGCGGTCGCGGCCCACTATGTTTTGTTGCAGCGACTCGACGACCTTGCTGACGTGCTGACACAGGCGCAGCGTCATCGGTGGCCGCTGACGGTGGTGGGTGAGGGCAGTAATCTGGTATTGCGCAGTAATCTTCCCGGTCTTGTTATTCGTCCCGCCATGCGCGGGATGCAGGTGGTCGAGCAGTCGGGCGCCGACACCCTGATCGAATGCCAGGCCGGTGAGAGCTGGGATACTCTGGTGCGTTGGAGTTTGGCACAGGGCCTTGCCGGGCTTGAAAACCTGTCGCTGATTCCCGGTAGCGTCGGTGCCGCGCCGTTTCAGAATATCGGTGCCTATGGTGTCGAGCTTGCCGACCTGTTTGACTCGCTTGAGGCCTGTTCTCTGGATACCGGGGAACGTCGACGCTTCTCCCTGCAGGAGTGTTGCTTTGGCTATCGCGACAGCCTGTTCAAGACCGCCGAACCCGGCCGCTGGCTGATTGCATCGCTGCGCCTGCGGCTGTCACGGCACCGTCCACTGGCGCTCGGTTACGCGGACTTGCAGGCGCGCTTTGAGGCGCTGCCCCGCGAACAACACACCGCCAGTGGATTGCGTGAGCTGATTTGCGCCCTGCGGAGGAGCAAATTGCCGGATCCGGCAGAACTCGCCAATGCGGGCAGTTTTTTCAAAAATCCGGTGATCTCTGCATCCCACCGGCAGCGTCTGCTACAACAGTATCCGGATATGGTTTCGTACTTACTGCCGGATGGCCGCTTCAAACTGGCGGCGGGCTGGCTGATTGAGCGGGCAGGATGGAAAGGCAAGCGCATGGGGGAGCTCGGCATGCACGCCAGTCAGGCATTGGTGCTGGCCAATTACGGTGCGGCCAGCGGGGAACAGGTGCTGGCATTCGCCGATCAGGTTCGCCGCTCAGTGCAGCACCTGTTCGATGTGGTGCTGGAACAGGAGCCGGTCATTCTGCCCCGTTAGCTGGACCGGCAGAGCAGCCATAATCCGCTCTGCCGGAATCTGCTCAGGTCCAGTTGCTGCGGGCGCGCGATGAACGCGATCTCATCAGCCAGCCAATCAGCCAGCCACCGATCAGAATGCTTGCGCCCACCAGCCACATGCTTGAGGTGCGGTCACTGCGCAGCATGGCGTTCTCTGCCTGCACGGTGTTGAGCTCGGTGCGAAGTCGGCTCAGTTTCTCGTTCAGTTCCCGGTTGGCCCGGTCGAGACGGATCGGATCCGCCGCCACATCTTGCAGACGCGACACTTCCTGATTCTGGTTGCTGAGATCGCCGCTCAGGCGACGGTTGTCTGCCGTCAGCTGGTTGCGTTCGCTGGTCAGGGTGGTGACCTGCTGGCGAGCTTCCGCCAGCTGCTGGCGTAATTGCTCATGCTGCCGCTCCAGTTGTTCGAGACGGACCATTGCTGGCGGGGTGCGCATCAGATACTGGGCGTTGATAAATCCCTCGATCTCGCCCATGCGGATCTGCGCCCATTCTGCGCCTTCCGGAAAATCCACGATCTCGACCTGAGTGCCGGTGCGCAGTCCGCGATGAACGATACGAAAGCCGGCGCCGGCGCCTGAGCGTACTGGCACGAACACGGTGTCGCCGATCCAGCCGCGAGCGGCCGAAGCAGGAGTGGACCAGAGCGGGGCAATGGCAAGCAGTGACAGTGCCAGCAGGGTGGGGAACAGGCGCATGAACAGAACTCCTTGAATCGCGCGAGGGCGCGAAGTCTCAACGATTTCGCAACAGAAAAGCGTGTCACAGATCACTGACCGATGATCCGGGCAAGTCAGAACACGCGCTTGTAGGGCTTCACCACTACTCGCGCATAAACACCCGCTGTTAGATAGGGGTCGGCGTCGGCCCAAGCCTGCGCGGCGATAAGGCTGTCAAACTCTGCCACCACCAGCGAGCCGGTGAAGCCAGCCTCGCCCGGATTCTCGCTATCAATGGCTGGGTGTGGTCCCGCCAGTGTCAGTCGGCCAGCACTCTTCAGTGCCTCAAGACGAGCCAGATGATCAGGGCGGGCTGCGAGGCGTTTGTTCAGCGTGCCCGGGTGATCTTCGCTGATAATGGCATAAAGCATGATCGCTAATCCTTCTCGGTGTGGGTCGGGCTGGTCTTGTCCTCGAACAATCGCCGGCGTTCCTCGGGGGACATGCAGCGATAGAGATAAAACAGGACACCGCCATAAAAGACGACACTGAGAATGGAGAAACCGATGGCTTTGAACAATACCCAGAAATCCGTACTGAAGCTGAACGCGACGTACAAGTTCAGCGTGCCAACAAACAGGAAGTAACCAATGAATATCAGGTTGAGGATGCGCCACTGTAGCGGTTGTAGCGCGATGATATGACCGAGACCCTTGAGCATCAGGGTTTCAAGCAGGCGCTGGAGCAGGTTGCGGTGCAGGAAATGTCCCCCGAACAGTACCAGCGCGAACAGGAAGTTGATGATAGTGGGGCGCCACTTGATGAAGGTGTCATCGCGCAGTATGAGGGTCATGCCACCAAAAACGGCCGTGATAACAAACACAAACCAGTGCATCTTCTCGACCTTGCGCCACAGTAGCCAACTGCCGCTGACCTGTATGGTGCAGGCAATCAGAATGCCCCAGGTGGCCATGTAGATGTCACGCCCGGTGGCAAAATAGACACCGAAAAAAGCCACCACGGGCAGGTAGTCGAGAAACTGCTTCATCAATCGGTTCCGGCGGACAGGAGCACGGATGGTACCCCGACAGGTCCAGCCTGCCAAAGCACGGATTCGCCGTGCGCTTCCGAACCGACTAGAATGTTGCCATGACATTAACTGATATTGAGGCTGCGACGCATTCCGGCCGGTTTGACTTCCACTGCCACAGCCTTGCCTCCGATGGCGCACTGACGCCGACGGAAGTGGTGGCGCGGGCGGCTGCCCATGGCGTCGAACTGCTGGCGTTGACGGACCACGACACTCTCGCCGGCCAGCTTGAGGCGAGGCAGGCGGCCGAGGAGGCCGGGTTGACACTGGTGCCCGGTATTGAGGTTTCGGTGGCGTGGGATAATCGGGAGTTGCATGTGGTTGGGCTCGGTTTTGATCCGCAACACCCGGCCATGACTGCACTGGTGTCTTCCCAGCAACAGGCCCGTACTCGCCGGGCGGAACGGATCGGTGCCCGCATCGACAAGGCTGCGGGGTTGGCCAACAGCTACGACAAGACCGTGGCGCTGTCGAGCCAGCGCGCCCCGGGCCGCCCCTGGTTTGCCAAACTGCTGGTGGCGCAGGGTCGTGCCCGGGATGAACAGCACGCCTTCAACCGTTTTCTCAAGCCCGGTCAGTCCTGCTTTGTTGCCACTCCGTGGGTGACACTGGAGGAGGCCATCAAGGCCATCCGTAGCGCCGGCGGGGTGGCGGTGCTGGCTCATCCGACACGCTATAACTTCACCCGCCGCAAGCTGCGCCGTTGCCTGGACCAGTTTGTTGCTGCTGGCGGAGAGGGGCTCGAAGTATTGACCCCGGGCCTGAACGCCCAACAGCAGGTACTGCTGGCCGAGTGTCTGCGTGATTACCCGTTGCACGCTTCCGGTGGATCGGATTTTCACACCCCTAAACAGACCTGGCTGGAGCTTGGCCGGTTACCGAGGGTGCCGGCGGACATGCCTCTGGTGCAAAGTCTGATGGCGACCCGCTTGCCGGACGCCGCACGCATGCCCACAATCCTCGCCCCATGACGCAAACATTTCATATTCACCCCGACAATCCGCAGCAGCGTCTGATTCGTCAGGCGGCGGAAATCATCCGTAAGGGAGGCCTGATCGCCTATCCAACGGACACCACCTATGCGCTGGGCTGCGGTATCGGTGAGAAGGGTGCACTGGACCGACTGATCCAGTTACGCCGGCTTGACGACAAGCACCAGTTTTCAATTCTCTGTGCCGACCTGTCCGAGATTGCCACCTACGCCAGGGTCAGCAATACCGACTATCGGTTGCTCAAGGCCCACACCCCGGGTGCCTACACCTTCATCCTGCAGGGCACTGGCGAGGTGCCGCGGCGGCTGATGCATGAGAAAAAGCGCACCATCGGTATCCGGGTGCCTGATCATGCCATCTGTCAGGCGCTGCTGGCTGAGCTGGGGGTGCCGATTATGACCTCGACCCTGCACATGCCGGGTGACGAGTATCCGCTCACCGACCCCTACGATATCGAGACCGTGCTGCGCGGCCGGGTGGACTTGATTATCGACGGCGGCTTCGGCGGGCTCGACGAGACCACCGTGGTGTCGCTGGTGGACGAAGACGGTCCGGTGATTGTCCGCGAAGGGGCGGGGCCGGTAGACCGGATTTTCTGATCTTCAGCAGTGTCACCGACCCCCGGCAACCCGCTATAATCGCGCCTTTCGATCGTCCCTCCCGGAGTCTGTCTTGAGTTCAGTGGTTTCCTCCCAACGCGTCTTGTCCGGCATGCGGCCCACCGGCCGGTTGCACCTCGGTCACTACCATGGCGTGCTGAAGAACTGGGTAAAGCTCCAGCACGAGTATGAGTGCTTCTTTTTTGTTGCTGACTGGCACGCCCTGACCACCGAGTACGAGAACCCCCAGAATATCGAGAGTTCGGTTTGGGACATGGTGATCGACTGGCTGGCGGCGGGGGTGAATCCGGGTTCGGCGACCATGTTTATCCAGTCGAAAGTTCCCGAGCATGCCGAGCTGCATCTGCTGCTGTCGATGATGACCCCGCTGGGCTGGCTGGAGCGGGTGCCGACCTACAAGGACCAGCAGGAAAAGCTGAAGGAAAAGGACCTCTCCACCTATGGCTTCCTCGGCTATCCGCTGCTGCAGTCGGCGGATATCCTGCTTTACCGCGCCGGCATGGTGCCGGTGGGTGCCGATCAGGTGGCCCATATCGAGATTACCCGCGAGATCGCCCGACGCTTCAACCACCTGTACGGCCGTGAGCCCGGCTTTGAAGAGGCGGTCGAGGCGGCGATCCGCAAGATGGGCAAGAAGCAGGCGAAGATCTACACCGACAATCGCCGCAAGTATCAGCAGGATGGTGATGAAGAGGCTTTGGCTATTGCTCAGGCTCTGGTGAACGATCAGGCTAATATCACCCTCGGTGACAAGGAGCGCCTGCTTGGCGATCTCGAAGGCGGTGGCAAGATTATCCTGCCGGAGCCCCAGGCCCTGCTGACGCCAGCGTCGAAAATGCCGGGGCTGGATGGTCAGAAAATGTCCAAATCCTACGGCAACTTCATCAGCCTGCGGGAAGAGCCTGCGGATGTGGATGAGAAAATCCGTCGCATGCCCACCGACCCGGCCCGGGTGCGCCGCAACGATGCCGGAAACCCCGACAAATGTCCGGTATGGCAGCTGCATGAGGTGTATTCTTCGGACGCCACGAAACAATGGGTGCAGGAAGGGTGTCGCAATGCCGGTATTGGTTGCCTGGATTGCAAGAAGCCGGTGATCGAATCGGTGCAGGCGGAACTGGAGCCGATCCGCAAGCGGGCTGAAGAGCACATCCGCAACCCGGATCTGGTGCGCAGTATCGTCGCCGAAGGTTGTGAAGAGGCCCGCGAGGCCGCCCGTGATACCCTCGACGAGGTGCGTCAGGTCATGGGCCTGAAGTACCGCGCCTGAGGGTCATTGTGGCGTGTACCGTGCGTGAGCACCGTCAATGAGGATGTCTGAATGAGCGGACCAGAATTCGCTGAAGATGTGGTGGCAGCGCTCGAGGAACAGGCCGAGCGAATCGCGGCTGCCCACGAAGCCGCCGCTGAGGCAAAGCCGAAGCAGAGCGAGATGCCGTTCGGTCTGGTTTATGGCAAGGCCATCACCAAGTTGCCGGATGATCTCTATATCCCGCCGGATGCACTGGAAGTGTTCCTCGAAGCCTTCGAGGGACCGCTTGACCTGTTGCTGTACCTGATCAAGCGCCAGAACCTCGATATCCTCGATATCCCGGTGGCTCAGATCACCGAGCAGTACATGCAGTATGTCGAGCTGATGAAGGCGCTTAATTTCGAGCTGGCCGCCGAGTATCTGGTGATGGCGGCGATGCTTGGGGAGATCAAGTCACGCAGTTTATTGCCGCGGCCGAAGGTCGATGAAAGCGATGACGAAAATGATCCCCGTGCTGAACTGATCCGTCGTCTGCAGGAATACGAGCGGTTCAAGAAGGCGGCTGAGGATATCGACCAGTTACCGCGGATGGAGCGGGACTTCTGGACTGTGCAGGCAAGGCGTCCTGATTACACCCGTGAGCGCGCCGACCCGGACGTTGAACTGAAAGAGCTGTTGCTGGCCCTCAAGGATGTCATGCATCGCGCCGACATGTTTGAAAGCCATCATGTCTCGCGTGAGAAGTTATCAACCCGCGAGCGGATGGCGGACGTGCTGGATCGCTTGCGCGCCGGCGAGTTCGTGCCTTTTTTCACCCTGTTCAAGCCGGAGGAAGGTCGTGCCGGGGTGGTAGTAACCTTTATTGCAATTCTGGAGCTGATCAAGAGCTCACTGGTGGAAGTCATTCAGAGCGAACCGTTCGCACCGTTGCATCTGAAGGCCCGCACCGTGTTGCTTGAAGACGAAGATCAGCTGCCTTTTGAAGTGAGTGCGGCCAATGACTGAAGATGTGAAGGACGACATGCCAGCGGACAATGCTCAGACCGTTGATGCCTTGGCAGAATCGCCGGCGACGGATGCCGCCGCGAATGCGGTGGAGGAATCGGCGACGGAACAGGGCGATGCACCGACAACCCCCAAAGTGGCCGCGCATATTGATGCGATATTGATTCGTCGGGTGCTGGAGGCCGCCATTCTTGCCGCTGATAGCCCGCTGGATCGTGACACCATGCTGTCTCTGTTCGATGAAGCGGAGCGGCCGGACCGGGATAACCTCAATCTGATTCTGGCGGAGCTTGCTGAAAGCTATGCTGATCGCGGTATTGAGCTGAAAGAAGTGGCGTCTGGCTTCCGTTTCCAGGTGCGTCGCGAAATGGGGCCGTGGGTCAGTCGTCTATGGCAGGAAAAGTCGCCGCGTTACAGTCGTGCTATTCTCGAGACGTTGGCGTTGATTGCCTACCGCCAGCCGATTACCCGGGGTGAAATCGAAGAGATTCGTGGTGTTGCCGTTAACACCCAGATCGTCAAGACACTGCTGGAGCGTAATTGGGTGCGCATTGTCGGGCACCGCGATGTACCCGGCCGTCCGGCCATGTTCGCCTCCACGCGCCAGTTTCTCGATTACTTCGATTTGAAAAGTCTCGAGGACTTGCCGTCATTGTCGGAAATTCGTGATCTCGACAAGATCAACGAGGAGCTGGCACTGGAAGAGGCCGCCCTGTGTGCGCCCCGTGGCGAGGATGGCGAGTTGATCGTTGCAGATGGCGGCCGTCAGGTCACTATCATGGAGGCGATCAACAATAACGAGCCTGAGATCGATGAGTCTACCCTGATGAGTCTGGAGCAGGTCGACTCGGTGTTGACCAGTTTTGAATCGGAATTTCGTCGCAAGCCGGGCCAGCAGGACGAGGAAGTTGCGGTGTCCGAAGTCAGTCAGGAGTCCGACAGTGAGCTGTTCCCGGATGTCGATGATGAACTGTCGGACGAAGAAACAGTCAGTGATGATGGCCAGGACGGTGATCAACCGAGGTCGCCGGAATGAGTGAGAAGTTGCAGAAAGTGCTGGCCCGCAGTGGTCTTGGTTCCCGCCGTGAGCTGGAAACCTGGATTGAGGCAGGCCGGGTATCCGTTAATGGCAAGATCGCCACGTTGGGCGATCGTGTAGAACCCGAGGATGTCATTCGCGTGGATGGCCATATCATCAGAACGAAAGCGCCTGAAGATGTTGTGCGCCGCGTTATTGCCTATCACAAGCCGGTTGGTGAGGTGTGCTCCCGGAACGATCCGGAAGGGAGGCCGACGGTGTTTGATAATCTGCCGCGCCTGACCGGCATGCGCTGGGTGCAGGTGGGCCGACTGGATATCAACACTTCCGGTCTGTTGCTATTCACCACCGATGGTGAGCTGGCCCATCGACTGATGCACCCGTCCAATGGCTTTGTCCGTGAATATGCGGTACGGGTGCGTGGCGAGCTGACCCCGGAAAAACGTCGGGCGATGCTGGATGGGGTAATGCTGGAAGATGGCCTTTCCCGTTTTGATAGCGTGGTCGATGCCGGCGGGGCTGAAGAGGCTGCCAATCACTGGTACAAGGTGTCGTTGACCGGCGGCAAGTACCGCGAGGTCCGTCGCCTGTTTGAATCGCAGGAGCTGGAAGTGGCGCGACTGATCCGGGTCCGTTTTGGCGAGATCACCTTGCCGCCGCAACTCAAGGCAGGTCGCTGGATGGACCTCAGCCCGGACCAGATTGATCAGTTGGCCGGCAAGGTCGATCTGAAGGGCAAGCAGTATACCGGCCTTTATGGCCGGGCCCGGTTGCGTGGCCAGCGCAGCGACAAGAAGCCGCCTGGTAAACCGCGTCGTAACCCCTACCGCCGGGGCTGAGCCCGGCCAGCATAGTGTCACCCGGCGCTGCTGACGCTACGCTGACCACAGTCTGTTAGAATCGGGGCTTCTCTGGAGGCTGTCTTGCAACGAGTTCGCGTCAAGATCTGTGGCATCACCCGTATCGCTGACATGCAGGCGGCGGCGCGGCTGGGTGCTGACGCCATCGGTCTGGTGTTTTATCCGCCCAGCCCGAGGGTGGTGACCATCGAACAGGCTGCCGACATTTGCGATGCGACTCCCGCGTTTGTCTCCCGGGTTGGATTGTTTGTGAATCCGACCTACGAACAGGTGTGCGAGGTGCTGGAGCAGGTGCCGCTGGACATTCTCCAGTTTCACGGCGACGAACCAGCGGTATTCTGCCGCCGCTTCAATCGCAGCTACATGAAGGCGCTGCGGATGAAGGAGGGCGTCGATGTGGCAGCGATGGCAGCGCAGTACGACGATGCCTGCGGCTTGCTGCTCGACAGCCATGTTCCCGGCATTCCCGGTGGCACGGGCCAGACCTTCGATTGGCAGCGCATTCCCGCATCGCTGCCGCAGCCATTGATTCTGGCTGGCGGTCTGGATGCACAGAATGTCACTGACGCGATCCGCATTACCCGGCCCTGGGCCGTGGATGTCAGCGGCGGCGTGGAACAGATCGATGCTGATGGCCGTCGTCATCCTGGCATCAAATCCGAAGCGGCCATGGCTGCTTTCTTTGAAGGAGTTCACCGTGTCTGAAAAAATCGATTTTGCTGCCTTTCCCGATGCCCGCGGACACTTCGGTCGATATGGTGGCCGGTTTGTTTCAGAAACGCTGATGGCCGCGCTGGAAGACCTTGAGGCAGTCTATCTGCGCCTCAAGGATGATTCCCAGTTCCGCGCTGATTTTGACCGTGACATGGCCCAGTATGTCGGCCGACCGTCACCGCTCTATCACGCCGAACGCCTGAGCGAGTTGGCGGGCGGTGCACAAATATGGTTGAAGCGCGAGGATCTGAACCACACCGGTGCCCACAAGGTGAACAACACCATTGGCCAGGCACTGCTGGCAAAACACATCGGCAAGCGTCGCGTGATCGCCGAAACCGGCGCCGGGCAGCATGGGGTCGCCAGCGCCACGGTGGCGGCTCGGCTCGGTCTGGAGTGTCAGGTGTACATGGGCGCTGATGATGTCCAGCGGCAAAAACTGAATGTCTATCGTATGAAGCTGCTCGGCGCTGAGGTGATTCCGGTGACCTCCGGTTCCCGCACCCTGAAAGATGCGCTTAATGAAGCCATGCGTGACTGGGTCACCAATGTCGATCACACCTTTTATATCATTGGCACGGTGGCGGGCCCGCACCCGTATCCGATGCTGGTACGGGACTTTCAGTCGATTATCGGTCGTGAAGCCCGCGAGCAGTGCCTGAAGCTCAACGATCGTTTGCCGGATGCGCTGGTGGCCTGCGTCGGAGGCGGGTCCAATGCCATCGGCCTGTTCCATCCGTTCCTGAATGACGAGTCGGTGTCCATGTACGGTGTTGAGGCGGCCGGTGACGGGATTGAAACCGGCCGCCACTCAGCGCCGCTGGCTGCGGGCCGTCCTGGTGTCTTGCACGGCAACCGCACCTATCTGATGGAAAACGAGGATGGCCAAATCATCGATACCCATTCGATATCCGCCGGTCTCGATTACCCGGGTGTTGGCCCCGAGCATGCCTGGTTGAAAGACATCGGCCGGGTCAACTATGTCGGTGCCACCGATGATGAGGCGATGGCGGCGTTTCGCACCCTGACCCAGGTCGAGGGCATTATGCCGGCGCTTGAGTCTGCCCATGCGGTGGCCTTTGCGATGAAGCTCGCCGCCACCATGGCGCCGGATCAGATCATCGTCGTCAACCTGTCCGGTCGCGGTGACAAGGACATTCTTACCGTCGCTGCCCTCGACGGCATTTCTTTCTGAAGGCGAGTCATCCATGAACCGTATTGCTGCACGTTTTGCTGAACTGGCCGCCTCGGGTCGAAAGGCCCTGATTCCTTACGTTACCGCCGGCGATCCTGCGCCTGAGGTGACGCTGCCGCTGCTGCATGCCATGGTCGAAGCTGGTGCCGATGTGATTGAGCTGGGCATGCCGTTTTCCGATCCGATGGCCGATGGTCCCGTGATCCAGCTGGCCTGCGAAAGGTCCCTTGCCGGTGGCACCTCGGTCCGCACTGTGCTGGACACCGTGGCCCGTTTTCGCGACACCGACAAGACCACGCCGATCGTGCTGATGGGGTACCTCAACCCGGTCGAGGCGATGGGCTACGAGACCTTCACCCGTCGTTGTGCCGAGGTCGGTGTCGACGGCGTGCTGCTGGTCGACCTGCCGCCGGAAGAGGCGGTGGACGTGGCGCCGGTTTTCCGTGTGCGCGACATTGATCTGGTGTTTCTGGTGGCGCCGACCACCACCGAGGCACGCATGGAGCTGATCAGTCAGGCCGGCAGTGGCTACCTCTATTATGTGTCCCTGAAGGGTGTCACCGGCGCCGCGACGCTGGATCCGGTCGAAGTGGCAGCGCGGGTGGAAACAATTCGCAAACACGCCAAATTGCCGATCGGCGTAGGCTTTGGTATCAAGGACGCTGAATCCGCCCGGCTGGTGTCGAAAGTGGCCGACGGAGTGGTGGTGGGAAGCGCGCTGGTGCAGCAGATTGCCGACAATGCCGACTCCCCCGCCGTAATCCCGGAAAAAGTGTCCGCCATACTGAGGTCCATGCGCGCAGCGATGGATCAGGGCTGACCCGGCAATCAGACGGAGCTAGGCAAGATGAGCGGTGGTAACTGGCTGGAAAAGATTCTGCCCTCGGTTCGCAAGGCCGATAACGACAGCCGTCGGGCCAATGTCCCGGAGGGACTGTGGCGCAAGTGTCCCCGATGCGACAGTGTCATCTACCAGCCGGAGCTGGAGCGTAATCAGGATGTCTGCCCGAAATGCCAGCATCACCTGCGCATTGGCGCCCGGGCGCGGCTTGCCCTGTTTCTGGATGAGGGGCCACAGAGCGAAATCGGTGCCGATATCGAGCCGGTGGACCGACTCAAGTTCAAGGACTCCAAAAAGTACAAGGATCGCTTGAGCGCGGCCCAGAAGGATACTGGTGAGAAAGATGCGCTGGTGGTGCTGCGTGGCAAGGTCAATGGACTGCCGGTGGTGGCGGCCGCGTTCGAGTTCAACTTCATGGGTGGCTCCATGGGCTCGGTGGTCGGGGAGCGTTTTCTGCGAGCCGTTGATGTCTGTCTGGATAATCGCCTGCCATTTGTCTGCTTTGCCGCCAGCGGTGGTGCGCGGATGCAGGAAGCACTGTTTTCGCTGATGCAAATGGCGCGTACCAGTGCCGCGCTGCAGCGGATGCGCGATGCCGGCCTGCCATTTATTTCGGTGCTGACCGACCCGGTTTATGGCGGCGTCTCGGCGTCGCTGGCCATGCTGGGTGATATCAACGTGGCGGAGCCGGGTGCCCTGATCGGTTTTGCCGGTCCGCGGGTGATTGAGCAGACCGTTCGGCAGAAATTGCCGGAAGGCTTTCAGCGCAGCGAGTTCCTGCTTGATCATGGTGCCATCGACATGATCGTCCACCGTCGTGACATGAAGGACACCCTCCATCGTCTGCTCGCCAACTTGACCCACGCGCCGTTGCCTGCTGCCTGAATGGAGCTGGACGACTGGCTGGCGCGGATCGAGCGCCTTCACCCCAGGGAAATCGAGCTCGGCCTTGGACGCATCCGGGTGGTGGCAGAGCGCCTGGGAGTAGTCAGCTTCGACTGCCCCGTAGTCACCGTTGCTGGCACCAATGGCAAAGGCTCCACCGTTACCCTGATCGAGCAACTTGCTCGGGCCGCAGGCAAGCGCACCGCCCTCTATACCTCACCGCACCTGTTCCGCTTCAACGAACGAATTCGCCTTGATGGTGAGCCGGTGGCTGATGCCAACCTCTGTCGCGCCTTCGAGCAGGTCGAGCAGGCCCGGGCCGAGGTGGCGCTGACCTATTTCGAGTTCACCACACTGGCGGCATTCTGGCTATTCAAGCGGGCGCAGCCGGATCTGGTGGTGCTGGAGGTGGGGCTGGGCGGGCGTCTCGATGCGGTGAATCTTATCGATGCGGATGTCGCGGTGATTACCTCCATTGGTCTTGATCATCAGGATTGGCTGGGGCATGACCGTGAGCAGATCGGCCGCGAGAAGGCCGGCATTCTTCGGCCGGGGCGGCCATTGCTGTTTGCCGCCCTCGACATGCCGGACAGTGTCGGCGAGGCGGCCCGCGAGGGACAGGCGCTGCTGATGCGTGCTGGCCGAGAGTTTGGCATCGATGGCAGCGGGCTTTTCTGGCAGCAGGACGATGCCTGCCGCAATCTTCCTCTGACTGCCTCGGTGGCGTTGGGTGAAGACAATCTGGCCGTCGCCGTGCAGGCGCTGGCACTGCTGCGGGCCTTGCCCGACAGCTGGCCGCAGCTGGCCTGTCAGGCACGGCTGGCGGGGCGCTGCCAGCGTGTTCAGGTGGATGGCGTCGACTGGTATTTCGACGTTGGCCATAACCGCGAAGCCCTGCAGCGATTTCGCCAACTGTTGCCGGCGCCGGTTGGCCGGCGCAGGGCCCTGTGTGCGATGCTGGCGGACAAGCCCGCTGGCGAGGTGCTAGCCGATTTCGCCGCCAGTGTTGACCACTGGTATCTGGCCGGCCTTGGCGGGCCTCGGGGACGATCGGCAGCGTCACTGCAGGCATTGATGGCTGGGGCAGGGCAGGGCTTCGCGTCCGTGGCAAATGCGGTATCGGCGCTGAGAGCGACGCAACAGCCCGATGATCAGGTTTTGGTGTTTGGCTCATTTCATACCGTGGCGGAAGCTGCCGAGGCAGCGGGGGTGACACTGACATGAAGTCGCGGCTGCAACACAAGCTGGTGGCGCTGGTACTGTTGTTGCTGATGCTGGCCATGCTGGCGCCGCTGATCCTGCGGGAACCGACCCGTCCCGGCGTGGTGCTTGATCTGACCATTCCGCCGCTACCGGCTCTGGATACTCCCGATGCATCTCCGCCGGTGTCGCTGGACGAGCAGCGCCGGGTGGACGCCGCCATCGACGCGGCCAGAGCCGACGTTCGGCTACAGGCAGAATCGGTCGGTGAGCCGGTTCTGTCGGCAGACTCCCTGCCGGTACCGGTGGCCTGGGCAGTGCTGGTCACCGTATTCCCGGCCGAAGCCGAAGCCCGGGCAATGCAGCACGCGCTGCTGGAGGCGGAATACCGCAGTTACGTGCAGGCAGTGGCCGGGTCTGGCTGGCAGGTACTGGTGGGGCCGGAGCTGGAACGTAATCGCGCCGAGGCCAGCCGTGAACGGTTGCGCCACGATTCGCGCTTTGCCCTTGATACGCAGGTGGTGCCGTTCAAACCCTGACCGCGCTGCTCCCTTTCTGCTACCATGACGCCCTTCTCCGGCGCCCGTCCTGTCCATGAATGTTGCTGATGCCCTGATCCTGCTGGTGATTGCTGTTTCGGCCCTGATCAGCCTGCGCCGCGGCTTCACCCGGGAGGCGTTTTCGCTGGCGGCCTGGGTTGCGGCTTTCATTGTGGCGAGGTTGTTTGGTCCCGGTCTGGAGCTGATGCTGGAGAACAGTATCGAGATCCCAAGCGTGCGCATGGCGACCGCATTCGGGCTGTTGTTCGCGGCCACTCTGGTGGTGGGTGCGCTGATCAACCACCTGCTTGGCGAGCTGGTGCGGGTCACCGGCCTGTCGGCCACCGATCGTCTGTTCGGCATGGCCTTTGGTGCCGTCCGTGGAGTGGTGCTGGTGGTGGTGCTGGTGGCGGTTGGTGGTCATGTTTTTGCTGCGGATGCCTGGTGGCATGAATCCACTCTGGTGCCGCATTTTGCCTTGCTGGAAGACTGGACACGGACTGTTGCTGCGGAGCTTGCCGCATTCATCATCCAAATCGGATCAGCCTAGGGGACAGGTTACATGTGCGGAATTGTCGGTATCGTCGGTCGTTCTTTCGTCAATCAGACGATTTA
The DNA here is from genome assembly GCA_046292765.1 of Alcanivoracaceae bacterium. Classification (GTDB taxonomy): domain Bacteria; phylum Pseudomonadota; class Gammaproteobacteria; order Pseudomonadales; family Alcanivoracaceae; genus PGZG01. The sequence goes on from JBKBQA010000002.1 coordinate 149,055, forward strand.
TGACGGCCTGACTGTGTTGCAGCATCGTGGTCAGGATGCTGCGGGTATCGTTACCTGTGATGGCGACCGGCTGTTTCTGCGCAAGGACAATGGCATGGTGCGCGACGTGTTCCGCAGTCGGCACATGCGTCGTCTGGTCGGCAATATGGGCATCGGCCACGTTCGCTACCCCACCGCCGGCACGGCCAGTTCCGCCGAGGCACAGCCGTTTTATGTCAACTCGCCCTACGGCATCACGCTGGCGCATAACGGCAACCTGACCAATGCCACCGCGCTCGCGGAAGATATTTATCGGGCCGATCTTCGCCATATCAATACTTCCTCGGACTCCGAGGTATTGCTCAACGTGTTCGCGCACGAGCTGCAGCAGCTTGGCAAGCTGGTGCCGCAGCCGGATGATATTTTTGAGGCAGTGTCCCGGGTGCATGGGCGGGTCGAGGGTGCCTATGCGGTGATTGCGATGATTACCGGTTACGGCATTTTGGCGTTCCGTGATCCCCACGGCATCCGTCCAGTGTGCTACGGTCGTCGTGATACACCGGATGGCCCGGAATACATGATTGCCTCGGAAAGCGTCGCCTTGTCCGGGGTTGGCTTTCATCTGGTGCGCGATCTGGAGCCGGGGGAGGCGATTTACATCAGCGCCGAGGGCGAGGTCTATACCCGCCAGTGCGTCGCCAATGCCCGCCTCACTCCGTGTATTTTCGAGCATGTCTATCTGGCTCGTCCGGACTCGATCATAGATGGCATTTCCGTCTACAAGGCACGCCTGCGCATGGGCGAGAAGCTGGCGGAGAAAATTCTGCGGGAGTGGGCCGACCACGACATTGATGTGGTGATTCCGATTCCCGACACCAGCCGTACTGCCGCCCTTCAGATGGCCTATGTGCTGGGCGTGAAGTATCGCGAGGGTTTCATCAAGAATCGCTATATCGGCCGCACCTTCATTATGCCGGGGCAGCAGCAGCGGAAAAAATCAGTGCGCCAGAAGCTTAATGCTATCGAGCTTGAGTTTTCCGGCAAGAATGTTCTGCTGGTGGATGATTCCATTGTCCGTGGCACCACCTGCAACGAGATCATCCAGATGGCCCGCGAGGCCGGCGCCAACAGGGTCTATTTCGCCTCGGCGGCGCCGCAGGTGATCTATCCCAATGTCTACGGTATTGACATGCCTGCTGCCAGTGAACTGATTGCCCACGGTCGCTCGGACGACGAGATCTGCACCCTGATTGGTGCTGATCGGCTGGTCTTTCAGGATCTCCCGGATCTGGTTGCGGCGTGCCGGGAGGGAAATCCGGCTATTGAAGAGTTTGATTGCTCGGTGTTTGATGGTCGCTACATCGCCGGTTGTATTGATCGTAGCTATCTGGATCGGCTGGAAAAGCAGCGCAACGACACCGTCAAGCAGAAGAAGAGTCGTGAACGTGCGGCAGCCCTGGCCAGCAACGAAACGGTGGATCTGCACAACGCCAACTGAGGCAGGAATCAATACATGAGCAAGCGGCGTCTGCCCGAGAATCTGACCGTTGAAACCCTGGCGATCCGCGCCGCCGAGCTCCGCACCGATGAAATGGCTCACTCCGAGGCGCTGTTTCTGACCTCGAGCTTTGTCTACGAGAGTGCAGCCCAGGCGGCCGCACGGTTTGCTGGCACCGAGCCGGGCAATATCTACTCGCGGTTTACCAATCCCACTGTGCGGTCCTTCGAGGAACGTCTCGCTGCCCTTGAAGGGGGTGAGCAGTGTGTCGCCTTCGCGTCCGGCATGGCGGCCATCACGGCCCTGTTCATGGCTTGCCTGAAGCCGGGCGATCATATCCTCAGTTCGCGTAGCCTGTTCGGTACCACGCATGTGCTGTATGACAAATACCTGCGCAAGTTTGGTATTGAAGTGACGTTGGTAGACATCGCCGATCTCGATCAGTGGCGTGCAGAGTTACGTCCGGAGACCCGGTTCCTGTTCGTTGAAACGCCATCCAATCCACTTGCCGAGGTCGCCGACATTGCCGCGCTGGCCGCATTGGCTCATGGTGCGGGTGCGAAGCTTGTTGTTGATAACTGCTTTTGCACGCCCGCATTGCAACGGCCGCTGGAGCTGGGGGCCGATATCATCATTCACAGTGCCACCAAGTATCTGGATGGCCAGGGTCGCTGTCTCGGTGGTGCTGTGGTGGGCCGGGCTGCCGATATGGCAGAGGTGTACGGTTATCTGCGTACTGCGGGCGCGACCCTCAGCGCTTTTAACGCCTGGGTATTCCTGAAGGGCCTCGAAACCCTGTCGCTGCGCATGAAGGCACACTCAGCCAATGCCCTGGCGCTGGCCCAGTGGCTGCAACAGCAGCCGGGAATCGACCGGGTTCATTACGCTGGCTTGACGGACCATCCGCATCATGGGCTAGCCAGCCGGCAACAGCGGGCCTTTGGCGGCGTGCTGTCGTTTCAGGTGCGGGACGCGGCAGGGCAGGCAGATCGCGAGGCGGCCTGGCGTTTTATTGATGCTACGCAGCTGGTCTCGATTACCGCCAATCTGGGCGACGTCAAAACCACCATCACCCATCCGGGCAGCACCACCCACGGTCGGGTGGCAGAAGACGAAAAACGTCGTGCCGGCATCACCGACAATCTGATTCGTGTCGCGGTGGGGCTAGAGCATATCGATGATTTGCAGGCAGACATGCAGCGCGGGCTGGCTGCACTCGGCCACCAGGAGTAAACATGGCAACGCCAGTGCGAAGTGCCATCGAGGCAGTGTCCTCGGTAGTGCTGGGAAAGGAAGAGCAGATTCGTCTGGCTATCGCTTGCCTGCTGGCGCGTGGCCATCTGCTGATCGAGGATCTGCCGGGCATGGGCAAGACCACGCTGGCCCATGCGCTGGCCCGGGTGTTTTCGCTTGAGTACCGTCGGGTCCAGTTCACCAGCGACATGTTGCCCGCCGATATTCTTGGCGTGTCGGTATTTGATCCGGATACGCGGCAGTTTCAGTTGCGTGAAGGACCGGTATTTACCCAGTTGTTGCTGGCCGATGAAATCAATCGGGCAACACCGAAAACCCAGGGCGCATTGCTGGAGGCAATGGAAGAGCGGCAGGTGACACTGGACGGTGTATCGCGTCCGTTACCGGAGCCCTTCTTCGTGATCGCCACCCAGAACCCGGTAACTCAGGCCGGCACCTTCCCGCTGCCGGAGTCGCAGCTTGACCGCTTCCTGATGCGTATTTCGCTTGGCTATCCGTCGGCGGAAACCGAGCGCGCCCTGCTTGCCGGCAGCGACCGTCGCGACAAGGCCCTGACCATGACGCCGGTGCTTGGTGCAGCCGAATTGATGCAGCAGATGGCACGGGTGGATAAGGTCCATGCTTCTGCAGACCTGGTCGATTATGTGCAGCGATTGCTCGGTCACAGTCGGACCAGCGGCCTGTTTGTCGCCGGTCTGTCGCCGCGGGCCGGTATCGGCTTGCTGCGGGCTGCCCGCGCCTGGGCGCTGTTGGCCGGTCGAGATTATGTTTCGCCGGAAGATGTGCAGGTGGTGCTTGGTCCGGTGACCGCCCATCGCCTGCAAGCCAGTGTCGGCGGCGCCCTTGATTCCTCCACCCAGCAGTTGCTGGAGTCGGTACCGGTGGTGCGGCGCGGCTGATGAAGCGTCTGCGCCGCACGTTCAGCTCGCTTTATCACCGCTGGCTGCAACGGCGCATCCCGCCGGCACGGGAGGTGGTGCTGGACCAGCGCCGTATTTTCATCGTGCCGACCGGTTACGGATTCCTGTTTCTCACCATTGCCGCGCTGCTGTTTATTGGCGGGATTAATTATGAAAACAATCTGCTGATGGCGTTTTCTTTTCTGCTGGTCAGCATTTTCCTGATGTCGATTCTGCACACCTTTCGAAATCTTGCCGGCGTCACGTTAGTGGCAGGCGGCATGCGTCCCGGTTTTGCCGGTGCCTGCGGCGCGCTTGAAGTGAGAATACTGAGTCAGCGTCGTGCCCATCGCAGCCTGTGGCTGAACTGGCCCGGTGCGCCCGCCGAGGAGATCTCGGTCGAGGCGGATCAGGAGCGCAGTCTGTGGCTGAGCGTGTCGTTGCGGCACCGGGGGCCACAGCATCCCGGGCGGCTGCATATCGAGAGCCGCTATCCGGTCGGGTTGCTGCGCACCTGGAGTCTGGTCGATCTTGACCATCTCTGTCTGGCCTGGCCGAAGCCCTTGCCAGGTGGCGAATGCCCGGCCCGTGGTGGCGACGACGACAGTGGCAAACAACAGCATGATATCGGCAGCGAGGATTTCGAGGGGCTGCGCAACTATATCGTCGGTGACTCCCTCAAGCTGGTGGACTGGAAAAGTTACGCCCGTGGCCGCGGCCTCAATACCAAGCTCTTCACCGATCCGGCGGAAGGGCGTCTGTGGCTGGAATGGGAGTTGCTCGCCGGCCTCGACCCGGAAAGTCGTTACAGTCGACTGTGCTACTGGGTACTGCAGATGGAGCATCAGTCGTTGCGTTACGGACTCCGGTTGCCGGATGGTGAACTGGCGCCGGCCCATGGGCCTCTTCACCGGGAACAGACGCTGGAAATGCTGGCGCTGTCCGGCGGAGGTCGCTGATGGCACGGGTCTATCAGGTTCCTCGTCACGCCTTCGTCTGGTTGATGCCGGGAGCCCTGCTGGCGTCGCTGCCGCATCTCTGGAATGGCCCGCTCTGGTTGCAGGTGATGGTGCCTGCGCTGCTGATCTGGCGGGTGCTGGTACAAAGAGGGCGGTTCGTGATGCCGGGGCGTCTGGTGCGCGGCCTGCTGCTGATTGGCGCGGTCGGTGCCACCCTGTGGACCTACGGCACCCTGCTTGGGCCAGAAGCGGGAGTTTGTCTGCTGGTGGCGGCGTTTGCGTTGAAGATGCTGGAGATGTTCCGGCTGCGTGATGCTTATGTGGTGATTATTCTCGCCTGTTTTGTTGTGGCGACCTCTTTTCTGCTGGCGATCGACCCGCTCACCTCTCTGTACAACCTGCTGGTGCTGATCATCCTGCTCGCGGCGCTGGTGGGTATCAATCATCCTGAGAGCGGCGTGTCACCCTGGCATCATGTTCGTCAGTCCGGGGCGCTAGTGGTGCAGGCGCTGCCATTGATGGTGGTGCTGTTCGTGTTAGTGCCCCGATTGCCACCGTTGTGGAGTATGCCGACCAGTCAGTCGCAGGCTCGCACCGGCATGGGCGACTCGATGTCGCCCGGCGAAATCAGCCGGCTGTCGCGTTCGGCGGAAACGGCATTCCGGGTTGAGTTTGAAGGCCCGGTGCCGGCGCCGGCCCAACGTTACTGGCGTGGCCTCACCTACAGCTGGTTCGATGGTCGGCGCTGGGCCCAGGCAGTGCCGCCGGCGCTGGACCGGGATGAATATATCCGTTTTGCCGAGACACCGACGCCGAACTGGTATCAGCAGCTGATCGACACCCGCGGCGAGCCTGTCTGGCGCTATCGGGTGGTCATGAGTCGCACTGGTCGTCAGTGGTTATACGCATTGTCGGTGCCGTTTTCCGACAAGGCCGATGTCGGGCTGGCGCGGGACCTGAGGCTGGTCAAACGCTCGGATGTTGAAACCACGTTTGATTATTCGGTGGTGAGTTACCGCATGGCCGTCGCCAGCGAGGGTATCGCCGACTGGGAGCGCAATTTCAATCTGATGCTGCCGCCCCGCAGTAGCCCCCGGGCACACGAAATGGCGCGCCAATGGCGTGAGCAAAGCGATAGCGATGAACAGTTCATCATGCGTTTGCTGCGATGGTTCAACGAAGAGGCGTTTTACTACACGCTGGAGCCGCCGCTGCTGGGTGAGAATACCGTCGATGATTTTCTGTTCCGCACTCGACGTGGGTTCTGCGAGCACTATGCCTCCAGCTTTGCCTTCATGCTGCGCGCGGCTGGCATACCGGCGCGCATTGTCGCCGGGTATCAGGGGGGGGAGCTGAATCCCCTCGGCAACCATATGCTGATTCGCCAATACGATGCCCATGTCTGGGTCGAGGCGTGGTTACCAGGCCGTGGCTGGGTGGAGTTTGATCCCACCGCAGCGGTGGCGCCGGCGCGGATTGAGCTGGGTCTGGAGCAGGCACTGGCCGGCTTTGGCGAGCTGACCGATATCGGTTTCGTCGGCGCCCTGCGCCGCATGCCGCTGATGGCGCGCCTGAGTCATCTGGCCGATTACATCGAGTTTGGTTGGGCAAAGTGGGTACTGGGTTACAGCCAGCAGCGACAGTTCGAGTTTCTGACCCGCTGGATGGGGCAGGTCACACCGCAGAAGATGGCGATTGCCCTGGGCGTCGCGGGAGGAGCGGTAATGCTGCTGGCGCTGGCGTGGATGCTGTGGCAAGCCCGTCGCCCGGGGCTTGAATGGTGGCAGCGTGAGTACCAGCGCATGGTGCGTCTGTTGCGTCGCCGCGGGCTGGCTGCGGAGGATCATCTGTCGCCCGCGGCACTGGCCCGGCAGGGAACCGAGCGCTGGCCTCGGGCTGCTGCGCCGCTACAGGACTGGCAACACTGTTACGAACGCGCGGCCTATCGGCCCATGACGGGCGATCAGGAACTGATTCGGCGACAATTGATCCGATTGCGTCGGGAAGTGGCGAAGCACCTGCGCTGACGTTTATTGACGCGATCAGGCAGTATAACCTCTGACTTTTAGCCGTCCTGACCTCAGGGCAACGCGACACCAGATTTCATAGCCAGACTGGACACAATGGCCCGACTGCATCCGAGATTGAAAGAGGCTCTGCCCCTGTTGCCGGCGACCACGCCGGTGCATCTGTTTACGCGCCATTCCGTGCGTGAACTGGCCAAGGATGGCTTCGCCGACTATCGGCTACCACTGACGGCACAGGGCGTCGCCATTGCCCGCCAGTGGGGCGGTGAGCTTGGCCGCCCCGTTAGCCGGTTCACCAGCAGCCCAGTGGGACGTTGCGTGGACACTGCCAGCGCCATGATGGAAGGCGGTATTGACGCCGGGCTGCTCGCTGCTCCACTGGAGATTGAGCGCAGTATGGTGCTGGTGGAGCCGGGCTGCTACGTCGAAGATGTCGCTCAGGTCGGTCCGCATTTCATGAAGCTTGGCGCCCTGAGCTTCATCAATCACCACCTCAGTGATGGCCTTCAGGGGCTGCTGTCGCCACAGGCCGGCCGGGAGAAGTTGCTCTGTTTTTTGCAGGCGCGCCAGCCGGAGCCGGGCTCGCTGGCAGTGCATGTCAGCCATGACACCATTCTGATTGCCTTCGTTGCCAGTCTGCTCGGGTTGACCGAGGTCACTGAGAAGGACTGGCCGTGGATGATGGAGGGGGTCTGGCTCTGGTTCGATGACCACGAGCTGCACTGGGTCTGGCGCGGAGAGTGGCAACGCCGCCGCCTTGATCAGCTACTGACAGCGAGATCCTGACCGCTCTGGTATGATCCACCGACCTTTCTCGCGGAGATTGATGCTCTTGTCTGCTCTTGTGCTGCGCAATGTGCGCAAAACCTATTCTAATGGTGTTGAAGCCCTGAAGGGGATCAGCCTGCAGGTTGAGGCTGGCGATTTTTTTGCCCTGCTGGGCCCGAACGGTGCTGGCAAGTCCACCACCATTGGCATTGTCAGTTCGCTGGTCAACAAGAGTGCGGGCAGTGTCGAAGTGTTCGGTCATGACCTCGACCGGGAGCGGGTGGCCGCCAAGCAGCGCGTTGGCGTCGTGCCGCAGGAGTTCAACTTCAACCAGTTCGAGAAGGTGTTCGATATTCTCGTTACCCAGGCCGGCTTCTATGGCATCCCGGCAAAGCTGGCTGGCCAGCGTGCCGAACATTACCTGCGTCGTCTCGGTCTGTGGGAAAAGCGCGACAGTCAGTCGCGGACGCTGTCCGGCGGCATGAAGCGCCGGTTGATGATCGCCCGGGCGCTGGTGCATGAGCCGGATCTGCTGATTCTCGATGAGCCCACCGCCGGGGTGGATATCGAGCTGCGTCGTTCGATGTGGGATTTCCTCATTGAGCTGAACCGCCAGGGCAAGACCATTATTCTCACCACTCACTATCTCGAGGAGGCGGAGTCTCTTTGTCGCCGTATTGCGATCATCGATCACGGTCGCATCGTCGAGGATACCGACATGAAGTCCCTGCTCGAGAAGCTCGACGTTGAAACCTTTGTGCTGGACCTGGCGGCACCTCTGGCAGAGGCGCCTGTGCTCAACGGCATGACCGTGCGCCTGAAGGATGCGCGCACGCTGGAGGTGGATGTGCCGAAAGCCCAGCCATTGAACGAGCTGTTTAATGATCTGGCGAAGCGCGATATCTCCGTGCTCAGCATGAGGAACAAGAGTAACCGGCTGGAGGAGTTGTTCCTGCGGCTGGTGGAACGCAATCTGCCAGCGGGGACAGGCGCATGAGCAGTTCCACCCAGTGGGTCGCATTCCAGACCATTCTGGCGAAAGAAATCCGCCGTTTCCTGCGTATCTGGGGCCAGACCCTGCTGCCCCCCGCGATTACCATGACACTGTATTTCGTTATTTTCGGCAACCTGATCGGCAGCCGTATCGGTGAGATGGGTGGCTTCGACTATATGCAGTTTATCGTGCCTGGCCTGGTCATGATGAGCGTTATTCAGAACAGTTACGGTAATGTGGTGAGCTCATTCTTCTCCACCAAGTTCCAGCGCTCCATTGAGGAAATGCTGGTGTCGCCAACCTCGGAGCTGACCATTCTGCTTGGTTATGTCGCCGGCGGTGTGGCCCGTGGGATCTGTGTTGGGATTATCGTCACACTGCTGTCGCTGTTTTTTACTCGACTGCATATTGAACACCTGTTCGTTACCCTGATCGTGGTGGTGTTAACCGCCACGCTGTTTTCGATCGGTGGCTTCATCAATGCCATTTTTGCCAACAAGTTCGATGACGTCGCGATTATTCCTACCTTTGTGCTGACGCCGCTGACCTACCTTGGGGGGGTGTTCTATTCCATTGATCTGCTGCCGGAATTCTGGCGCACAGTGTCGTTGCTGAACCCGATTGTCTACATGGTCAACACCTTCCGCTATGGCCTGCTGGGCGTCAGCGATGTCAATGTCTGGGTGTCGCTGGGGATCATCGTCATGTTCACGGTGGCGCTGTTCCTGTTTGCCCTGTGGCTGTTGCAGCGTGGTACCGGCATCCGTCACTGAGCCGGGAGTACCCTGTAGGGATGCGGACGGCATCATGTTTCAACGCGCAGGCCTGCCACTAGAATGGCGTTAACGGTTACCGGAGAGAGGCACATGGCCAACCCCTTTGATGACACCCCGCTCGGGCGCCGTACCGAGTACATCGACCAGTACACCCCCGCGCTGCTGTGTCCGGTGCCGCGCTGGGATGCACGCGAGGTGCTGGACATCGATCCCGCCGGCTTGCCATTCCATGGTGTTGACCTCTGGACTGCCTACGAGGTGTCCTGGCTCGACCCTCGCGGCAAACCGGTGGTGGCGATGGCGGAGTTCCGGGTGCCCTGCAACAGTCGCAATCTGGTCGAGTCGAAATCGCTCAAGCTGTACATCAACTCGTTTGCCAACACGCGCTTTGATTCCTTGCAGAAAGTTCGGGCGCTGATGGAACGGGATCTATCCGATTGTGCCGGCGGCCCGGTGGATGTGCGATTGCTGACGCTGGATGACGCCGCGCGGGAGCCGTGGCTGGATATCAGCGGCCAATGCATCGACCGTATTGAGCTGGAAGTCGATGACAACGCGGGGGATGTCCGGCTACTGGCAGATCAGGGTGCCGAGCGCACCGAAACCCTGTACAGCCATTTGCTGCGAAGTCTGTGTCCGGTCACGGGGCAGCCGGACTGGGCCACGGTGGTGGTTCGTTACATCGGGCAGCCAATCAGTCAGGTGACGCTGCTTCGCTACATTATCTCGCTCCGTAACCATCAGGGTTTTCATGAGCAGATTGTCGAACAGATGTTTGTCGATATTCTCAATCAGTGTGCGCCGCGCCAGCTGAGTGTGTACGGGCGCTTTACCCGGCGAGGCGGTCTGGATATCAATCCGTTTCGCTCCAATTTCGACGATCAACCGCTCAACCGTCGCATCGTTCGACAATAACGACATTCTGTGTTCAAACGGGAGCCATGCCGGTTACAGGCCCAGCGGCCAGCCGAGAGTGAGCCAAAGGCCGAGCAGTATCGTCCAGCCGAGCAGAAGGGTGAGACTGTAGGGCAGCATCATCGCCATCAGAGTGCCAATCCCCGCCGCAGGATCGTGGCGACGGACGAAGCCGAGCACCAGCGCAAAGTAGGGCATCAACGGTGTGATGATATTGGTAGCGGAATCGCCGACCCGGAACGCGGCTTGCGCTGCCTCCGGCGTCACGCCAAGCAGCATCAGCATCGGCACCAAAAGTGGCGCCAGCAGTGCCCACTTCGCTGACGCGCTGCCCACCAGCAGATTGATCAGCGCCACCAGCAGCACCAGTCCGATTAGCAGCGCCGGCGCTGGCAAGCCGGTGTCGGCAAGCGCTGCGGCGCCTTTTACCGCCAGCACCAGCGACAAGCCTGACCAATTGAACCAGGCCACAAACTGGGCAGCAAAAAACATCAGCACCAGATAGCCGGCGAGCTGAGCCATGGTGGTTTCGAGGGCGATAATGACGTCGCTGGCGCGGCGGAAGCGACCACTGGCGCGGCCATAACAAATGCCACTCATGGCAAAGCCCAGCGCAATGATAATGACAATCCCGTGCATGAATGGCGAGCTGAGCAGTGCGCCGGTTTCCGGGTGCCGCAGCGGTGCGCCGGCGGGCAGGGCGAGCAGCGCGATCACCGTCAGGTAGGCAAGTGCGCAGAGCACGGTGGAGCTGATCGGGGTGTGGTCGGCGCTGATTTGCTCCGGCTCCGCTGAGTCGGTTGGACAGTCGGTGGTTCTTGCCGTCACCAGCGTGATAACACCCACCACCAGCGCCACGGACGCGAGCATAAACCAGTAGTTGGCCGCCGCACTGACAGTGGCTGTGGGGTCGAGTGTGCGAGCCGCTTCGGTGCTGATCCCGGCCAGCAGTGCATCGACGGGGCCAAGCAGCAGGTTGGCGCTGAAGCCGCCCGACACGCCGGCGAAAGCCACCGCAATACCGGTCAGCGGAGAGCGTCCTGCCTGCCGAAACAGCAGCGCCGCCAGTGGAACCAGCACCACATAACCGGCGTCGGCGGCAAGGCTCGACAGCACCCCGGCGAGCGCCACCAGTGGCACCAGTAGTGGGCCCGGCGCGCGCCGCACCAGTGCGGTCAACATTCTTCCCAGCAGGCCGGATTGCTCGGCCAAACCAATCCCGAGCATCGCCACCAGCACCACGCCCAGAGGCGCGAAGCCGGTGAAGTTGCTGACCATGCTGGTCAGCATCCAGCGCAGACCATCGCCAGAGAGCAGTGAGCGAACCTGAATGATTTCCGCGCTGACAGGGTGCGCAGCCTGCGGTCCGATAACAGCCAGTAGTGCGCTGACCGGGAGCAGCAACAGGCATAGCCAGACAAACAGCAGCGTGGGGTGGGGCAACCGATTGCCCAGAGATTCAATCGCGCCGAGCCAGCCTGTCCGTGGTGGCGAGGCCATCACACAATCATGCGGTCTTTGACCGTCATGGCGGTTTTACCGAGGATTTCCATGATCTTGTTTTTGTCGCGGTCGCGGACTTGACTGCTGTCGATGTGCAGAGAAAATCCCTCGGTATCAAGATCGACCCGGGTATCGTCACCTTGTTTGAGGCCCTTGGCCCCACTGGCGAGACCGATCAGGATGCGCTTCTTGTCGAAGTTGCGCACCCGGTGCAGGTCCATATGAATGGAAAAGCCGGGGGCTTCCAGCGACAGAAAGCCGGCGCCGCTGCCTGCTCGACTTTTCATCTCCAGCACTTCATAAACGGCAATGGGGCGATTGAAGCCCTTTACCTGAATGTCATCCATGGCGCGACAAAGGATGCGCTCCTTGACCAGCTCGTAAGTGGCCTGGGATATCAGGATATGGCCCGGCCGGCAGTTCGATTCAAGCCGGCTGGCCAGATTCACATCGGTGCCAAGGATCGTGTAGTCAAGGCGGGTGTCGGTGCCAAAGTTACCCACCGTGCAGTAACCGGTGTTGATACCAATGCGGATTTCCAGCTTGTGTTCAATGCCCTCGCGCTTCCAGCGCTGGCGCAGCAGTTTCATCTGCTTCTGCATGTCGATCGCCATTGCCACGCAGGCAGTGGCATCTTCCTTTGAGCCTTTGGTGCTGGGGTCACCGAAAAACACCATCACCGCATCGCCGATAAACTTGTCGACGGTGCCGCCGTGGCGACTGGCAATTCTGGTCATTTCGCTCAGGTAGGTGTTCAGCATCCGTGTCAGGGTGTCGAGTGGCAGCTCTTCCGACATGGCGCTGAAGCCCTTGATGTCGGAGAAAAACACGGTGAGCTTTTTGCGCCGGGTTTCCACCTTGGCGTCGCGCTTGCCGGAGAACAGCGAGCCCCATATCTGCGGGGAGAGGTACTTGGCCAGTTTCCGCGATAGCTCCACCGCCTGCTTCTGCTGCTGCCCGAGGCGCGCCTGCGCGGTCAGCAGCACCCGGGTCTGGGTGTGGGTCTGAAAAGCGGTGGCGCCGACGAACAGGCCCAGTCCCAGCATCGACATCAGATTCAGCATCGTCGGCGTCTGGTCCGCTGGCAGGATATGAAAACCAAGCACCAGACTGCCGACCACGGCGCCCGCGACTGTGCCGAAGATGTTCATCAGCCAGATGTACAAACCGCCGCTGGTCACGGCGTTGGCATGGACGATGATCAGCAGGGTCATGGCGGGCACCAGCGAAAAGTGCAGTGCGGCCATGGCGATGCCGATCATGACCGCATCGACCTGAACCAGAATACGGCTGGTTTCCTGCTGACGCTGGCCCTTGCGCTCCATATAGGCAGCGATGGTCTGGGCGATTAGCGGGTAGGCCAGCAGCAGGGCAAGGATAATCAGATAATCGAACGGATAAACGCTTTGCTGGATGCCCACCGACAGCAGCAGAACGGCGACAATAAACTCCAGCAGACGGATATAGTTGGCTATCCGCCGGGCGTAGGCCTGCGGATCTTCATCAATACGGCGACGTTTGCCGGGGGCGGGGGCCTTTACGGTGCTCAATGTCACTCTTGTCCGGCTGATACGGATAGGTGAAGGTTAACCGCAATATCGTTAGGAAAGAAGGCGTAGTACGTATTTGGTCAGTAAGGTTGGCAGTCCGCTACAATGCCGGCTTCTGCCGCGGAGACATCATGGATATTCATACTGCAATCCAGCAGCGCGTGTCGTGCCCGCGTCTGGCGGCACCGGGCCCGGATGCCAGTCAGCTGGACGTCCTGTTAAACGCCCTGGTGCGGGCGCCGGATCACGGCTTGCTCCGTCCCTGGCGCTATCTGGTGGTGGAGGGAGACGATCGGGCTCGTCTTGGCGAGATGCTGGCCGAAAGCGGCCGCGTGGATCAGCCTGATATTACCGATGCCCAATGTGAAAAGCTGCGTCAGGGACCCTTGCGGGCACCGATGCTGCTGGTGGTGGTGGCGGAAGTAATCAGCGGTCACAAGGTATCGGTGGTCGATCAGATCATGGCTTGCGCAGCGGGGGTACAGAACCTGTTGCTGACTGCTCATGCCATGGGGATCGGTGCCATGTGGCGCACCGGCGCACCGGCGCTGAGCCCGACCCTGAAAAAACGACTCGGTTTCCGCGCTGAAGACGAGATCGTTGGCTTTATCTACCTTGGCACACCGGCGGCCGGCCCGCGCCCGTCCTGTCAAGATGACCCGAGCCTGCACCGGCGGTGGTTGCCGGATGCCTGACCTCGACCAGCTCGCGGCGCGGGTGCGCGAGCATATCCCGCTCACCCGCCATCTGCAGTTTTCCCTGCAGGGTTTTGCCGAAGGCCGACTGCTCCTGAGCGCCCCGCTCGATGCCAATATCAATGACAAGGGCACCATGTTCGCTGGCAGTCAGGCGGCTCTGATGGCGCTGGCCGGCTGGTGTCTCACCACCCTGGAGGCGGAGCAACGGGTGGGGCGCTCGGACGTGCTGGCGATGCACAACAGCCTGCGCTACCTCAGGCCCGTGACCGGGGATGTGCTGATTGAGGTGACCTGCTCCCCGGAAAGTCTCGCCCGATTTCGGCAACGGCTCGATCGCGGTGAACGGGCGGTTCTAGCCATTGAGGCGGAGGCCCGCAATGCCGATGGCGAGGTGGCCAGTCGCTATCAGGCCGAATACCTTGCCCGCGCGCTGTAACTGTGCGTGATTTGATCACCCCGCCGCCATTTCCGATTGCCACCCCGAAACACCTCGGGTAACCTACGCGCCTTCAAAAACCGGCCCCTGCGGCGGGTTTCTGAGGGAAATTCCGGTGAGGTGTCCGAGTGGCTTAAGGAGCACGCCTGGAAAGTGTGTATACGTTAATAGCGTATCGAGGGTTCGAATCCCTCCCTCACCGCCAGATATAAAAGAACCCGCGCAAGCGGGTTTTTTTATATCTGGCGGTGAGGGATGTCTTGATGAGAACCCTCGTTCGACAAGCCGCGCAGCGGCGCAGGACGCCGAAGGCGCCCCGCAGGGGTGGAGCAATCGCCATAAGCGATTGCGGAATCTATCCCTCCCTCTGGCGCGCACGGCGCGCCTGATCATGGCAGGCAGCCGAAAGAACCCGCGCAAGCGGGTTTTTTTATATCTGGCGGTGAGGGATGTCTTGATGAGAACCCTCGTTCGACAAGCCGCGCAGCGGCGCAGGACGCCGAAGGCGCCCCGCAGGGGTGGAGCAATCGCCATAAGCGATTGCGGAATCTATCCCTCCCTCTGGCGCGCACGGCGCGCCTTTCGTTGCCGCCGTTTGTGCAGGGCGAGGTTAGTTGGAGACCACCGCGATGCCGAGGAGGAGCCTCAGTGCCTGTTGTCTCGGCCGACAAATATCTTCCAGCGTGTAGTGGTTGAGGCTGTCAATAAAGGCCTGACGTGCTTCCACCAGCATGCCCGTCAATCGGCACTGGGATGTCACCACACAGCCGTTCGCCTCGCCCAGGCACTCGGCCAGTGCCATATCCGGTTCCAGTGTGCAAACCAGATCGCCGAGGTGGATGAGAGTAGCGTGGCGCGCCAGTGCCAGTCCGCCGCCCTTGCCGCGGGTGGCAAGCAGGTAGCCCTGCTGTTGCAGCAGACTGGCAATTTTCATCAGATGGTTGCGGGAGATACCAAAACTTTCGCTCACATCACGAATGGTGCAGCGTTGGCCCTGATTCAGGGCGACGTGCATCAGCAGACGCAGGCCGTAGTCGGTGTGCAGGGTAAGACGCATCAGCCGGGTTTCCCGTCCGCACGCGGGCGAAGCAAAATCGCGGTGTAGCGCAGCAGGAATAGCAGCCAGGCTGCTAACCACAGCATGGCGCTGATTGTTGCGCCGGAGAGCCACGGGATCAGTTGCAGCGCGGTTAGCACACGCAGGATGGCCGCCGCCTGAATCAGAACAAAGGCCGCTGCGATGCCCGACGGCAGAATCAGCGGCCGGCCGGTATGCCCCAGCGAGACGCGGCTGATGACCCCCAGAATCAGACTGGCCATGGCGCCGACACCAAGCGCATGGATCCAGACATTGTCAGGCCAGAGGCCGACGCGACTGCCGGCTAGCAGCAGCAGGCCGAAAGGAATCCAGAGTAGTGACAGGTGCAGGATCCACAGCAGTGGCTCAGCCCGGACCAGCCAGCCGCGCCAGAGGGAAATGCGTGCAACACTAATGATCGCGGCCAGTAAGGCGAGCAGCGCAATCATGCCGGATGAGGCAAACGGCAGTACAACACACAGCAGTAGCATTACGGCGAGGGTCAGGCGCTCAAGCCAGAGCGGATTATGAATGACGCCGGGGTCACCGCCGCGCGTGCGCAACCAGTTACCGGAGAAGGCGGGAGTGATGCGGCCACCGATCACCAGCATCAATGCGCTGGCGGCAATCAGGGCAACCTGCAGCGATGTGATACTGATGCCCAGCAGAAACGCCGCCTGCGCCAGCCATAGCAACAGCAGGATCACCAGAATGGGGGCATGGCGGGATTGTCGTGTGGCAATGATCCGTCGTCCGGCATCTATCATCACCAGTGGCAGGAACAGCAGATTCAGCGACACCACCAGTGTCTCGGGCAGGCCGGGGATCGTGATGGCCGCCCGCCCTGCCAGCCATACCAGCCACAGCAGTACGAGCGCGTTGCCATGCAATCGCTCTGTGCCGGTCCAGACGCACACCGCGGTAAGCAGAAAGCCGGCAATGGCTGCGTGCAACAGGGCAAACACCATTTCATGCTGGTGCCAGAGTAGCGCCGGCACAGCAAACTGGAATGTCATGGCGCCGGACACACTGACCAGCCAGAGCGCCATGGCCAGTACCGCCCAGACCGCCAGCGACAGGAAGAAAATGCGAAACGGGTAGGCAAACGGAACACTGTTATTCATTGGGATGGCTCCACAGCCAGATGGCCACACACCAGCCGGTGTGCCGCAGTAATGTCAGTGTAGGTAAGATGCATTCTGTATGCATCTTATTGTGTGTCACGGCGATATTTTTCAATATTTGCCATTCCACTGTGGTACAGTTCGCCATCAGCGTGGTTTACCAGTCTTCGCGCTGCCTCTATATCTCGCCATTTGCGCGTAACCTCGTCTGCCTTTGACTGGCGTTCCTGACAAGCAGGGGCGACAGGCCGATGTTTTTCCGGAGTTTCCTTTCTGATGTCTTTTGAATCCCTCGGCCTGCGTGCCGATATTGTTCGTGCCGTGTCCGAACTCGGCTACACCCAACCCACACCGATCCAGCAGCAAGCCATCCCGGCGGTGCTGAACGGTGGCGATCTGCTTGCCGGTGCACAAACCGGTACCGGCAAAACCGCTGGTTTTACCCTGCCTATTTTGCAGCGCCTGATGGATATTCCCCGCGCCACCACCGGCAAGCCGGTGATCCGCGTGCTGGTGCTGACCCCGACCCGAGAGTTGGCGGCCCAGGTAGAAGAAAGCATTGCCCAATACGGCAAATACCTGCCACTGAAATCCATGGTGATGTTCGGTGGTGTCGGCATTAATCCGCAGATCGACAAGCTGCGCCGTGGTGTCGATATTCTGGTCGCCACGCCGGGCCGATTGCTGGACCACGTTCAACAGCGCACGGTGGATCTGAGCAAGGTCGAGATTCTGGTGCTCGACGAAGCGGATCGCATGCTGGACATGGGTTTTATCCGCGATATCCGCAAAATTCTCGCGTTGCTGCCTAAGCAGCGACAGAACCTGCTGTTCTCTGCCACGTTCTCCGATGAGATCAAGTCATTGGCGGATGGTTTGCTGAACCGGCCGGCGCTGATTGAAGTGGCGCGTCGTAACGCCACCGCCGATACCGTCTCGCAAAAAGTCTATCCGGTGGATCGTGAGCGTAAGCGTGAGCTGCTCGCGAAACTGATTACAGACAACAACTGGTATCAGGTGCTGGTGTTTACCCGTACCAAGCACGGTGCCAACCGTCTTGCCGAGCAGCTCGACAAGCAGGGCATTTCTTCCATGGCCATTCATGGCAACAAGAGTCAGGGCGCGCGCACCAAGGCGCTCTCCGAGTTCAAAGCTGGCAAGCTGCAAGTGCTGGTCGCCACCGATATTGCCGCTCGTGGTATTGATATCAGCGAACTGCCCCATGTGGTCAATTTCGAGCTGCCCAATGTGGCAGAGGACTATGTCCACCGCATCGGTCGTACCGGTCGGGCGGGCTCGGAAGGTGAAGCGCTGTCGCTGGTGTGTGTCGATGAGCTGAAGCTACTGGCAGGCATCGAGAAGCTGATCAAGCGCCAGTTGCCGAAAGAAGTTGTGCCGGGCTTTGAGCCGGATCCGAGCATCCGGGCGGAGCCGATCCCGAACGGTCGCAACAGCCCCGGCGGTCGTGGTCAGCGCCCTCAGGCGCAGCAGCCGCGACGTTCGCAGGACAGCCGAGGCGCAGCCCAGCCACGTCGTGATGGCGGTGTTCGTGTGTCCGCAGACGGTGGCCAGCGCCGCCAGGCTGACGGACGTCGCCAACGCAGTCGCACGCCGGCCTGATTTAATGAAAATCCCGCGACTGCACCACCAGCTGGTGCAGCGCGGCCTGTTGATCCTCGATCCTGCCAGCAACCAGATGGATAATGCCCTCCGGACTGCGCTCCACCGTGCCGGTGATCAATACCAGCGAACAACCGAGTAGCGCTTGCCGGTATGTTTTCTGCGTCTCGTTCCAGACCACCACATTGGTGTTGCCGGTTTCGTCTTCCAGGGTCACAAACATGACGCCGGAGGCAGTGCCGGGGCGTTGACGGTTGGTGATCAGGCCGGCGACGCGGGCCAGCTGACCATGGCGTGCCTGCTGAAGTCCCGCGGCGTTCATGGCCCGATCAAAGGGTGCCTTGTGACGCAACAGGGCAAGAGGGTGACGTCCGGTGGTCAGTGACAGGGCGCGGTAGTCAGCCAGCATGGTGTCAAACTCCGATGGCGCATCCAGACATACACCATCACGGACATCGTGCTGCTCCTGACCAAACAGGGGGCGCGACTCCTCAACGCCGAGAATATCCCAGTAGCCCTGATGCCGGTGACCCGTGAGCCGGCGCACCGCATTGGCCGCCACCAGACATTCCCGCTCGCCACGATTCAGTGTTGCCCGGCTGCACAGATCCTGAATGTTGCTAAACGGTTGTCTTTGCCGTGCGCTGACAATACGTTCTGCCGCGTTAGCCTGAAAACCGCTGATCTGGCGCAAGCCGATGCGCAGTGCCGGTTGTCTTTCCGGGCTGTCCGGTTCCAGCGAATAATCCCAGTGACTGTGGTCCACATCGGCAGGGCGAATCTCGACGCCATGACGGTTGGCATCCTGAATCAGTTGCGACGCGGAATAAAACCCCATGGGCAGACTGTTGAGCAGGCCGCAGTAAAATGCGGCCGGGTGGTGACACTTTAGCCAGGCGGATACATATACCAGCAGGGCAAAGCTGGCGGCATGGGATTCGGGGAAACCATAGCCACCAAAGCCCTTCATTTGCTCAAAAATACGTCTGGCATAATCAATGCTGTAGCCATTTTCAGTCATGCCATCAATCACCTTCTGCTCGAACTCCATCAGCTTGCCCGATTTGCCCCAGCTGGCCATGGCGCGACGTAACTGATCCGCTTCACCACCGCTGAATCCGGCAGCGACCATCACCAGCTGGATTACCTGCTCCTGAAAAATAGGTACGCCGAGGGTCCGTTGCAGCACGTTGCGAATGCGCTGATCCGGGTAGTCGATGGCTTCCTCGCCATTGCGGCGACGCAGATAGGGATGGACCATGTCGCCCTGAATGGGGCCCGGGCGGACGATGGCCACCTCAATGACCAGATCGTAAAAGGTTTCCGGTCGGAGTCGCGGCAGCATGTTTATCTGCGCTCGCGATTCCACCTGGAATACGCCCACACTGTCGCCGCGCTGCAGCATGGCATAGGTGGCCGGGTCCTCCGCCGGAATATCCTGCAACCTCAGTAATATGCTGCCTTGATCCCGACCGGCTTGTTGCTGCCCTGGAGGCGGGCTGTTGATCAAATCCAGCATCTTGCGAATGGCGGTCAGCATGCCTAGCGCCAGAACATCCACTTTCATCAGGCCAACGCTTTCCAGATCGTCCTTGTCCCATTGAATCAGTGTTCGATCGGCCATGGCCGCATTCTCGATCGGCACCAGCGTGTGCAAAGGCTCATGGGTAATGACAAATCCGCCCACATGCTGGGACAGATGGCGGGGAAAACCGCGTAGCTGATCCACCAGCGACAGATAGTGCCGGGTGAGAGTGGTATCGTGCAGGCCGGCCTCCCGGAACCGTTGTGGCAACTCCGCCGGGGTATCCCACCAGGCCAGATTGCGGCTCAGGGCGTCGAGTACCGACGGGTCGATTCCGAGAGCCCGGCCCACATCGCGCACTGCTGAGCGGGTGCGATAGCTGATTACCGTGGCAGCAAGGGCAGCACGATCGCGACCATACTTTCGGTAGATGTACTGCATCACTTCTTCGCGACGCTCGTGTTCGAAATCCACATCAATATCCGGTGCCTCATCGCGCTCCCGGGAAATAAAGCGTTCGAACAGCAACTGGCTCCGTGACGGATCCACTTCGGTAATGAACAGGCAGTAACAGACTGCAGAGTTGGCGGCGGATCCGCGGCCCTGACAGAGAATGTTCTGGTTGCGGGCAAACATGACGATGTCATGGACGGTGAGAAAGTAGGCTTCGTAGCGAAGCTCGGCAATCAGTGTCAGCTCCTTATCCAGCAACAGGCTGACGGCGTCGGGAATGCCCGCAGGCCAGCGCTGTGCAGCGCCTTGCAATACCAGTTGCCGTAACCATTGTGCTGCTGTCTGTCCCACCGGAATCGCTTCCTGAGGATACTGGTAGCGCAACTCCTGCAGGGAAAACTGACAGCGCTCGGCGATGCGTACAGTTTCTTCCAGCAGTGCACGCGGGTAGATGCCGGCCAGCACAGCGCGTGATCGCAGATGGCGTTGATCGTTGCTGAACCGGCGTCTGCCCAGTGTCTGTACCGTGCAGCGATGCCGCAGTGCGGTTAACACATCCTGCAGCGGCTGGCGCGCGGCGTCATGCATATGGACATCATTACTGGCCACCATGGGCAGATCGAGATGGTCTGCCAGCTGCCAAAGGTGCTGATAGCGGGCGCCATCATGCTGGTCTTGCAGCAACTCGCAGCCAATCCAGAGTCGATCATCAAAATGGGCTTTCAGTCTGGCACCTTGCTGTTGTGCCTCTGCGCTGATGTCGCCGGGTATCCACAGGCACAGGCAGTGACGAATCAGTCGGGTGATGTCTTGCCAGTAAAGCAGATAGTGTCCCTTTTCTGCCCGTCGACGAGCGCGGCTGATCAGTTGGCAGAGCTCGCTATAGCCTTGCCGGTTAGGCGCCAGCAACACCAGCTGCAATGGTGACGCATGGTTATCATCCTCAACCCGGAATTGGCTGCCGATGATCAGTTTCAATGGTAATTGCCGCGCAGCCCGATGGGCCCGCACCACGCCGGCAAGCGAACATTCATCAGCGATCGCCAGCGCACGATAGCCAAGCCGGGCCGCCTGTTGCACCAGCTCCTCTGGCTGGCTGGCGCCGGTCAGAAAACTGAACGCCGAGCGGCAGTGCAGTTCGGCAAAATCGGGTTTGTCAGAGGCCATGATCAGAAAAATCCGTGCAGGAACCATTGGCCCTGTTCATCCGGTGAACAGAACAGCCAGCAGTAAATGCCGAGCGGGTGGCGGCCAATGTGGTAATGACGGGGCTGACCCTGTTGCCACCAGGGTTCGCTCAGACGGCGGTGGGCGGGGAGTAACTCCATTGCGGCACCACGCCAGTGCGGTGCGCCATGACGGCAGTGCAGTGGTAGTGGTTTGTCGAGCAGCCACAGAGGGGTGTCAACGAAGGGTGGTGGCGTGACAAAGCTGTCCCGCTGATGTGGTGCCAGCGGATTCTCGCCGGTTTCGTTCTGCTCAGGCAGATGGTTGTCGGAGGCAGCGGGCCGATACAGGAACAGGCCCGGCAAATTAGCCAGTTTCTCCAGTAGTGTGGTGGCGGCCGGTCGCTCCAGCGAAGCGAACAGGTGTTCTGCCCCCGCTTCCATGGGCAGTGCTCGACCAGCGTCCAGCTCCAGCTTTAGCACCGGCGCCGCCAGCCGGTGTCGGTCAAGATGACGCTGCGACAAATCCATCCAGCCGTGGGCGTGATGGTCACGGTGGGCGCGCCGTATCAGCAGCGTTTCCGGTTCGCCATGAAGTGGAAAGAAACGCCAGCGGATGACCCGCACCTGCAGTTGATGACGGCTTAGCCAGTCGCTCATGTTGTTCAGCAGCATTCGCATCGGCAGCTGCAGGTGTGCGGTATGGCTCACCGGCTCATCGAAAGACAGTGACTCGCTAAAGCGCTGCAACAATGGAATCGGTGTGCGCAGATCCGGATGGTCGCCCCGCAGTTGCTGCAGCCAGCGCATAAAGGTGGCGCCAAAGCGACGTTGCAGGGCTGCCTGTGGCAGCGAGAACAGATCACCCAGACGGCGCAGGCCGGTACCCTGCACGGAGGCCTTCAGTCTGGCGGGCAGCGGCAGCAGGTCGAGGGGCTGATTGCCGAGCAGGGCAAGAAACCGGGCTTGTGAGCGGGGCGCGTCGGGGCGGCCGGATTTGTCCATGATCAGGCAGGCCTGGCTGGCTGTCAGCGGCTGATGGGTCAGCAGCTGCGCGGCGAGCGGAGTATGGCCCCAGGCCAGTCGATAGCCTGTGGCCTCGGGTAGCTGTCTGGTGATGGCATCCAGCAGTGGCTCAGGACCATGAAACAGTCGTAACGATGGCCCCAGCTCAAGCAGCAGGCAGTCGTCCTGCAGGCAGATCATCGGTGTGAACCGTGACAACGGTCGTGCCTGACGGATCAGCCAGTGTTGCTCCTGTTCCGGCTGACGATCACGCAGCTGCAGGGTATCGCAGAGAGCCAATGCGGTGGCTGGGCGCATGCCAAGACGGATGCCAGCCTCTGTGGCGCGGCGATCCGCCGCCACCAGCCGGTGATCTTCCCGCACCACCACCGCCACGCCATCGGTCGTCGGGGGATGCAGGGCATCGATCATCAGCTGTGGAAAGTGCACGGCCAGCCACAGCGTCATGGCACGGATACCTGATGGCCATGGAAAGGATCAGAACGGCAGGTTCTGCACGCCGGGAGTGGACATGGCCGGGCGTCGCCAGGCAAAGCGGCTGTCCGGATCCAGATGGCGCTGGTTGTTTGGCTGCCGCTCACGCAGTCGTGGCGGTACCGGCATATCGCAACTGGCTGCCAGCGGCTGACTGAGACGGTCGGGCATCAGTGCCAGACTGAGTCGCTGACCACCCCAGCCGCCCGGCTGCTTGATGATATCGAGTCCGAGATGGGCTGGCGGCTGTACCCGCAAACGCAGGCGCAAAACAGCAGGGGAGGGGCGGTCTGCATGAGCCACAGAGCGAATCGCCACCAGCAGGCAATTGCCTTCCCGCGCGGCCATGTGCAGACGACGCAGACTGATCTGGTCGTCCATCTGGTCCGGCAGCCAGACCACCAGGGTGCTGACAGCGCCGCTGGACAGGGCTTCATGGCAGGCCTGCAGCAGGGTGTCCTGCCGCTCACTGCGCATGACCAGCAGCCGATGGCTCTTGATGCCAGCCTGTTGCAGGGTGTCGGCCCGGGGTCTGGCGGGGGGATTGGCCAGTACCAGCAGACCGTCGTCACTGCCCGCCATTACCGGCAACAACAGGCGCAGGGCCTGCGGACAGGGGCCGGCACAAAGCAATTCCACCAGACCGGCGGCGGGCCAGCCACCTTGATGGAGGGCCTCATTCAGGGTGGCAAAGCCGCTGTCGAGAACCTCGCTCTGGCGACGGGATGGGCGCCCACGCCAGATGCCGGGACGGTCCAGCAGGGCATTCAGGGTTGGAGCCTGATCGGCAACAGCGGTAATTGGAAGCATGTCGGCACCTGTACGTAAGGTCAGTAGTGCCTAGATTACTGTTCAAACGGACAGTAATGCAAGTGCCGTGATCATGCTGTCTTTAGCCGCCGCGTTTGTGTTCGTCCAGCAGGGTGGCCCGGCCATACTGGCTCTCCGCCGCCAGTTCCCGGTAGCGGGCCATCAGTACCGCGCTGAGCTGGCTCAGCTCCTGCTGTATCCGCTCCCGGCGCGTCTGATTGTCCTGATCCAGCCGGGCAATCTGCTCCGCCAGCTCGCGATGGCGTCGACCGGCCTCATCCGGCAGTTGCTGCTGTTGTACCAGCAAGGTCTGGCGCTGGTTGCGGGCGGCCTCCAGTTGCTTTTGCAGTTCCGCGACCTCTTCGTCGTTGTCCTGCGGACTTGGCTGCAGCTGTTCAAGGCGCCGGCTGAGCATGCCTTCTTCCCGCTCCAGCATGACCAGAAATGGGCGAATACGGGCCTGTTGGGCAGAGTTGTCAAATGCCAGATCGGACAGCTGACGTTGCTGTCGTTCCAGACAGCGGCGTTCGGCGGCGGCGCGGGCCAGCGCCCCCAGCTCCATGATCAGGGTGCTGTCGGTGTCCTGGATCATCTGCTTGAGCATCTGGCTCTGGGCGGCCCGGCTCTCGTCCAGTCGGGTGCGTAGCAGGCGCTCAATGAGGATATTCGCTTCTGCTCGCATGGCGCCAACCTGCTCGGCATTATCCAGAATCTGGCTCTGGACCATGTTGTAGAGCGCGAAGGCCTGATGAGGGTTGCCCTGCAGACGCAGCTCGGTGGCCTGTTCCAGCATGCTCGCCAGCGCCTCAGGGTCGGCACCATAGCGCTGTCCGGTGCGCAGCAGCCACTGGCTGGCGCGGACAGGATCGCCTTCCAGACGGAATGATTCAGCCAGCAGCAGCGAGGCCTGCACTGCAATCGGGCTGTCGAGTTCAATGGTGCTGAGCAGTTGGCGCGCTTCAGCAAAGCGGGATGCACTGAGGTACTCTGCGGCCAGTGTCAGTCTGGCCCGATTAAGTGCCACCCGGTCGACGGACAGCCGGCTGTCGGGGGGATTGGCCAGAAACCGTTCGAGCTGCTCACGCCGGCCAGTCGTATCCGCTCTGGTTAGCATCTGCAGGATTTCCCGGCTGTGCGGGTGGCTGCTGTGCTGCTGCGCAGGTCGGCATGAATCAGCATCCGCTGCTTGCACCGGCTGGTAATACATCAGGCCGCCGGCCAGAAGCAGGGCAGAAAACACCACTGATCGACCCATCACACACTCTCCTTGTGAATAGCATTGTTGTTATTGGTCAGTCCTTCTACTTCCTTGTACTCTTGAATGGTGCGTGTTGCATCACAGCCAGATCAAATTGAGGGACTCGGCGTATCAATGAGTTAGGAAATTCATCTGACTCAGACGCGGATTTGCTGAAGCAAACAGGAAAAATGTCTTTTTTCCCGGAAAAACTGCGTGAGTAGCGTCATATAACCGAATTATGATGGCTTCGCCGCACGGGGGGTTCACCAATTGCACGGAAGGGGTTTGACGGGGGTGACGGATAATCGTTTTGAGGTTGTGATAGTCGGTTCCGGTCCCGCCGGTCTGAGTGCCGCCGGACATGCCGCTGAGCTGGGCCTGTCGCATTTGCTGCTGGAAAGCACGCCCCATCTTGCCAATACCATTCAGCGTTACCAGAAAGGCAAGCACGTCATGGCGGAGCCTGGCTTTCTGCCCTTGCGTAGTGCGGTGCCTTTTGATGCTGGCAGTCGTGAGGAAATTCTTTCGGTCTGGGTAAAAACCGCGCGGCAGCTTGGTGTTCGTGTTGCTATCAACGCCGATGTGGTAGCAATCCGGGGACAGCGCGGTGACTTCACACTGCAGACTCGCAGCGGCAAAGAGGTGCGTGCCGCACATGTGGTACTGGCCATTGGTCTGCAGGGCAACCCTCGCAAGCTCGGCGTGCCCGGCGAAGACAATCCTTTTGTCCAGTATCAGCTGGACGATCCTGATGAATACCAGAATGAAGCCATCATGGTAGTCGGCGCCGGCGACTCCGCCATCGAGAACGCGCTGGCGTTGGCGCGTCAGAATCGGGTCATGCTGATTAACCGCCGGGATGAATTTGCCCGCGCCAAGGAAGGCAACCTGTCGCTGCTCAACGATGCCATGGAGCGCGGCCGCATCAAGGTCTATTTCAACAGCAGTCTGGGGCGTATTGAGCTATTGCCGGCGGGCGACAGTCGCATGCGGGTAAACCTGAACACCGCCGAAGGCGAGGTGCAGGTGCCGGTGGATCGCATCATTGCCCGGCTGGGTGCAGTGCCGCCGCGAGACTTTGTCGAATCCTGCGGTATCCGCTTTCCGAGCAAGGCTGCCAATGCCGTGCCGGAGCTGAGCCGCCAGTATGAATCCAATGTGCCGGGCCTCTACGTGATTGGTGCACTGGCCGGCTATCCGCTGATTAAACAGGCCATGAATCAGGGTTACGAGGTCATCGAGCATATTCTCGGCCGACCGATTACCCCAGTGGATCATGATTTGCTGGCCGACAAGTTTGCTGCCTTGCCGTTTGCCCTGGATGTAGATGCCACACTGGAAAAGATACAGGGTACGGTGCTCTGCTTCGGGCCAGTGAACAAGTTGCGTTTCCGCGAAGTGATGCTGGAAAGCGAGGTGCATACGCCGCGCGAAGGTGCGGTCATCTTCTCTCGCAATGATTACACCAATTCCTTCTACTCGGTGGTTGAGGGGTCGGTGGAAATCGTCATCGACGAGAAAACTGGCAAGCGCGTCAGTGTCGGTGAGGGCCATTTCTTCGGTGAAATGGGTTTGATTTCCGGTCGGCGGCGGAATGCGACGGTGTATGCCGGGCGTTACTGTGTGCTGGTAGAGACACCCCGTCGAACCATGCTGCGCTTGATGTCGTCGGTGGATGAGGTGCGTCGCCGCATTGACCAGGTATTTATCTTGCGCGCGATCCACTCCCAGTTTTCTCCCAACTCGACACTGGAAGATCTGGCGGATCTGGTTGGCTCTGCGGAGCTACGCCAGTATGGCCCCGGTGAAGTGCTGTTTGCCGAAGGCGAAAGTGGTGATGAGCTGCATCTGGTGCGGCGCGGCTCGCTCACCGTATCGCGCTTCCTGCAGGGCAGGGAAGTGGTGCTGTCCTATGTGCCCGCGGGCAAATATGTCGGCGAAATGGGACTGCTCGGCAATACCCGTCGCACCGCTTCCGTGCGCGCAGTGGTGCCCACCGAAACGGTGGTGATGAAAAGTGGTCCTTTCCTCGCCCTGCTGGAAAAGGATCCGAAGCTGAAAGCACAGGTGCAGACCCAGCTGCAGGCCCGGCTGCGCGCCAACGCGACGATGGAGTCCTCCACCGAGGGCGGTGAACTGCTGTCGTTTCTGATGCGTCAGGGGCTGGGTGAAGCCACCGATGTGCTGCTGATCGACGAGTCCCTGTGTGTTCGTTGTGACAACTGTGAAACCGCCTGTGCCTCTACCCATGGCGGTACCTCGCGACTGAATCGGGAAGCGGGGCCGAGCTATGCCTCGATTCATGTTCCCACCTCCTGTCGTCATTGCGAGCATCCTCATTGCATGAAGGATTGTCCGCCGGATGCGATCAGCCGCAATGCCAGTGGTGAGGTGGTGATTGCCGATAACTGTATCGGTTGCGGTAACTGCGAAAGCAATTGCCCTTACGGTGTGATCCAGATGGCTACGGTAGGGGGTTCTCAACCCGGGCTCTGGCGTCGCGTGCTGTTTGGGGCAGAGCACAAGCCGGCCAAAAACAAGGATGCGGCAAAGCGTGCGGTAAAGTGTGATATGTGTACCAACCTGAAAGGTGGGCCGGCTTGTGTGCGCGCTTGTCCCACTGGTGCGGCGGTGCGAATCAGTCCCGAACAGTTTATTGAACTGGTAAGAGAGGACTGATCATGCATGGTTCTTTTCTGTCCCATCGAGGCGGTTTCTGGTTCTGGTTTGCCCTGCTGCTGGTGATCGCCAGTGTGATTGCCTATTGGTGGCATCAGCCGCTCGGTTTGCCAAATGGGGGGACCTGGCTGGGTTACACCCTCGGCACTATCGCTGCGTTGCTGATTGTCTGGCTGGCTTTGTTCGGAGTGCGCAAGCGGGCTTATTACTCCAGAGCGGGCACCGTCAAGGGCTGGCTCTCTGCCCATGTCTATCTGGGTGGCGCTCTGCTGGTGGTGGCTACCCTGCACACTGGTTTTCAGTTTGCTCTGAATATTCACACGCTGGCGTGGTTATTGATGGTGCTGGTGATTGTCAGTGGTTTCTATGGCGGCTGGGTGTACTGGCGTTACCCGGAACGCATTACCCGTAACCGCGATGGCATGACCCGCGATCTGATCTTTCGCGAGATTGCCGACATTGATCGCAAGACCAGCCTGATTGTGGAAGGGCTTGGCTCGCCGGCGGACCGCATGGCGATTTCTGCCATTCAGTTGTTCCGTGTCGGTGGCGGCGTCTGGAGCCTGCTTCGGGGTCTGGATCGCTCAGACATGATGGTTGCTGCGCAGCGTGGCAAACAGAAGCAGTGGCGACGGGTGGCCAATCCTGTTCAGCGTCGTCTGCTTGATGAGCTGACCGGCCTGTTGTCACGTAGTGTCGATCCAACTGAGGCGGCGTTGTTTCAGGAGCTGATTGATCTGGTCTCCCGCAAGGCCAGATTGATCCGGCAGTTGCTGGCGGACATCCGCCTGCAGTCGCGCATGGAAATCTGGTTGTACTGTCATGTGCCGTTGACCATGGCGCTGCTGGCAACGCTGACGGCCCATATCGTCAGCGTGTTCTTCTACTGGTGACCCCATGTATGTATTGATCCGCCGCCTCGGCGCTGGCAGTGGCCCGAATCGGGCTTACAAGGATGAAGAGCTGGCGGTCGACGAACTGACCATCGGCCGGGGCACCGATCAGGGTCTGTTGCTGCAGGGCGATCGTATCGCCTATCAGCATGCGGATATCAGCCTCAGCGCCGGCCAGTGTCGTATCCGCAGTCGTGCGGCCACGGGCATCACCGTCAATGGTCGCAGTACCCGGGTCGCGGTACTCAACAAGGGCGATCAGATCCTGATCGGCGACTATCGTTTGATCGTGTTGCCGACGCCGGATGGTTTTGATCTGGCGCTCAGTCTGGAGTTGCTTGAGCAGCAGGATGCACCGGCGGTTGATCCGTCTGTGTTTAACACCCGCCTTGATGGCGTGACCTGGTCGCGGCCGCGGCTCTGGGCCTGGGGGCTGTTTTTGCTGTTGCTGATGGTTGCCCTGGTGCTGCCTGCCATGGTGCTGTTGAAGCCGGATACGGAGAGCCTGCTGCGCGGCACGCCGTTACCGGATGACAGTCTCTGGTTAAGCGGACCTTTGCATTCTGTCCACAGCACCATCGGCAAGGATTGTCAGGCTTGCCATACCACACCGTTCCAGCGCGTCACTAACGACACCTGCATTGCCTGCCATGAAAGTACCGCTTTGCATATACCCGTTGATCATCCTGATCTGCCGATGTTTGACGGTGAGCGCTGCGCTTCCTGTCACCACGAGCACAATGGTGAGGCGCGGATGGTGTTTGAGGATCAGCGCTTTTGTGCCAGCTGCCATAATGATCTGGGCCGACGCATGACGACATCACCTCAGGTAGAACGGGCCACGGATTTTCTTGCCGATCATCCGCCGTTCCGCCTCAGCTTGCTGGAATGGCAAGCGGATACGCGTAGCTGGTTGCAGGGGCATCGTCGCGAGGTCAGTGCCAGCCTGCGTGAGAACAGCCACCTGAAATTTGACCACGCCCTGCATCTGGACGCGGAAGGGATCAAGAATGACGACGGTGTCTGGGAGGTGCTGGCATGCGGCAATTGTCACCAGCCGGCACTGGATGGCATCAACATGGCGCCGGTGAGCATGGAGCAGCACTGCGCCCATTGTCACGGCCTGGCATTCGATCCGCTGGATCCGAAGCGGGTGGTGCCTCATGGTCGTCCGGAGCAAGTGCTGGCGAATTTGCGCGAATACTACAGCGGCCGTTTCATCCAGAACCGTGCGGAAGAGGGTGATATCCGCGCCCTGCGACCGGGGCAGGGTGACAATCTTTCCCGCCTGCAGCGCGAAGGTCTGGCCTGGGTCGAGAATCGCAGTCTGGCCGTGGCGGAAGACATGTTCGAGCGACGTGCCTGTGTCACCTGCCATGAGGTTGAGCGGACCAACCAGCAACCTGCAGAGTGGTGGGTCAAGCCGGTGCGGTTGAACAGCCGCTGGTTTGTCTCCAGCGAGTTTCCGCATCAGCGCCATACCAAAATGGAATGTGCAGACTGCCATGCGGCGACGGATTCCAGCGAAGCCAGTGATGTGCTGATGCCGGATATCGCCGTCTGTCAGGATTGCCATGTCGGTCAGCAGGCATCATCGGGACTGCGTTCCGGTTGCATCAGTTGTCACAGCTATCATCAGTTTGATGGCCATGGCGCGGGCGTGCAGCCATGAAGCGATTTGGCTGGCTGATGCTGTTGTTGGCCGGTTGTGGCGGCGACTCCCTGCCACAGGGGGGATGTGATGGCAGCTGTGTGACGGCGGCAAGTTTTCTGTCCACCATCGACGTGGAAAATATTATTGCCGCCGCCGAGCTTGAAGCGAACCAGCGCGGCATTGCGGCCACCATTGCCGTATCCGACCGGGTTGGCAATGTGTTGGCGGTCTATCAAATGCCCGGTGCTGCCGCCGAGGTCACCATCGCCTCACCGTATCCGGTTAGTGGCGGGCTGGAAAACATCAGCTTTATTCCGGCGACGTTGGCCGCCATCAGTAAGGCCATAACCGGCGCCTATCTGTCCAGCGAAGGCAACGCCTTCAGCACCCGCTCGGCGAGTCAGATTGTTCAGGAACATTTCAATCCGGGTGAGCGCAATCAGCCCGGCGGTCCGTTATTCGGTGTCCAGTTCTCCCAGCTTGCCTGTTCTGATCTGATGGTGCGTGTGGCCGACGGCAGTCATGGCCCCAAGCATGCACCACTGGGGCTGTCCGCTGATCCCGGCGGCTTCCCGCTATATCGAGACGGTACCCTGGTGGGTGGTATTGGTGTGGTGGTGGACGACCGCTACAGCTTTGATGAGCAACCGGCAGATCGGGACATCTCAGCCGATGAGACCATCGCGCTGGCCGGCAGTCGCGGTTTGCTGGCACCACAGGACCGGCGGGCAGACCGCATTACCGTAGAAGGCAAACAGCTGCGCTTCAGTGACATGGCCGTCAGTTCAGTGCAGACCCGCCACCAGCCGCTGCCGTTGTTTGCTGATCTGTCTGGCGTGTTGGTCAGTGTGCCGGGATATTTCGACGCTGGTGGAGGCGTTGTCGCGGGGCAGGCCTTCAGCACCAGTGCATCCGGTATTCGCGCGGATACCGAGAACCTGTTCCCTGGTCGCGATGCCTTTGTGTTGGTCGATGCCGCAGATGCGCCACGTTATCCGCCGACAGCGGCCAACGATGGTGGTGATGGTCTGACGCTCACAGAGGTGGAGACCCTTCTGGATCAGGCGCTGCAGCTGGCAAACCGGGCCCGGGCTCAGATTCGTCGGCCACTGGGCAGTCAGGCGCGGGTGACCATCAGTGTGGTGGATCGCAATGGGGTGGTGTTGGGTCTGGTGCGAACCCGTGACGCACCGGTGTTCGGTATCGATGTGTCGTTGCAGAAAGCCCGCACTGCTACCTTTTTTTCCAGCGCTGCCGCCGCTGCCGAATTGCAGGCGCTGCCAGCGGCGGAGTATCTCGGCCCAGTGCTGGTTGGCGGTGCGCCAACGGTGGCGCAGAGCATCAGCATCGCCGACTACGTCGATGCGCTAAGACTGGTGCTCGACATTCCTGCGGCGCTGGCCGATGGCGCCATTGCCTTCAGTGATCGTGCTGTTGGCAATCTGTCACGGCCGTTTTTTCCGGATGGCCTGCGCAATGCGCCCCATGGCCCGCTGTCGAAACCGGCCGGTGAGTGGAGTCCGTTTTCCACCGGCCTGCAACTGGATGTGAGTTACAACCAGATCATTGGCCATGTCGCCTTTGCTGCCGGCTTGAGTGGCGCCGATGTGGCAACGGGATGCAGCACCATCAGTCGCGTTACCCCTGGTGGCAATGTCGATCCGATTGGCAACGGACTGCAGATATTCCCAGGTAGTGTGCCGGTGTATCGTGCTGGCACGCTGGTGGGCGGTGTTGGCGTTTCCGGTGATGGCATTGATCAGGACGACATGATCGCTTTTCTGGCGGTGCACCAGAGCGGCGAAATACTCGGCACCCTGAACAACGCCCCGGCGATGGTGCGTGCCGACCAGCTCACTCCGCAGGGTACCCGGTTGCGTTATGTGCAGTGTCCACAGGCGCCGTTTCTGGATGGCAACGAGCAGACCCCATGCACAGGCAAATGATGATCCGCTACGGCGTGGCCATGATCGCCTTTACCCTCTGCATGCCGGGGCTGGCAGTCTGCCCGGACGACGCTGACCCACCGCAGGTGCGATTGCCGGGTAAGGAAGTCACCAGCCGCCAGCGGCAGCTGTGCAACAACAACGCCATTCCACCGGCGCCGTTGTTTCAGGATCAGCCACTGCAGGCGGTGCCGGATCGCTGGCGGATCGTTGACAGTTTGCCGGGGTATGACAACAGCCTCTGGAATCCCTACCAGCGTAATGTGCTGAAAGGTGACAAGCCGGTCTATGGTGAATGGTTCTTTGCCGTCACCGCCATCTCCGATACCGTACTGGAATTACGTGATATCCCCACGCCGGTGGGCAACCAGACCAGCGCTGACAGCGGCGACATTGATGTGTTTGGCAGTGGCGAGCAGGTTACGTTCAACCAGAACCTGCTGGTGGAGCTGGTCTGGCTGCGCGGCGATACCGTGTTCCGTCCGCCGGACTGGGAGTTTCGCTTTATTCCGGTGTTCAACTTCAATCGCACCGAAGTCGAGGAAGTGCGAGCCCTTTATATCGATCCCCGTCAAGGCGACAGCCGCAACGACAGCCATGTCGGCGTACAGGGCGCCTTTGTTGATTACCATATTCGCAATGTCTCCGACCGCTACGATTTCGACAGCATCCGGGTCGGCATCCAGCCATTCAATGCGGATTTCCGTGGTTTCCTGTTTCAGGATAGCCCGTTCGGTGTGCGCCTGTTCGGTACCCGCGACAATAATATCTTCCAGTACAATCTGGCCTGGTTCCGGCGATTGGAAAAAGATACCAATAGCGGCCTGAACGATATCGGTGTGCGGATGCGCGACGACGATGTGTTTGTCGCCAACCTGTACTGGCAGGATTTTCTTCGACTCGGCTTTATCAGCCAGTTCACGCTGCTGCATAACCGCAATCGCGAGAACAATTTTTTCTACGATAACAACGGTTTTATTGCCCGCCCGGCCTCCCTTGGCCGGGAAGTGCCGCGCGATTACGATATCACCTACCTCGGCTATAACGGCGACGGTCACCTCGGACGCCTTAACCTGACAGCCTCCCTGTATGCTGCGGCAGGCCGCAATGCTCCGGGGGTGATGAATGACCAGACCACCTCCGTGCGCGCCACTTTCGCAGCCTTCGAGGCCGGCATCGACATGGACTGGATTCGGCTGCGCGCTACGGCGGTGCATGCCTCCGGCGATCGCAATCCGTTTGATGATGTCGAGACCGGCTTTGATGCGGTGTTCGAGAACCCGATTATCGCAGGCGCTGACACCAGCTTTTGGATTCGTCAGGGTGTGCCCTTCATTGCCGGTGGTGGCGTTACCCTGTCAACCCGCAACGGCCTGCTGCCGAATCTGCGTTCTTCGAAAGAGCATGGTCAGTCCAACTTCACCAATCCGGGCCTGCGCTTGCTCGGCGTCGGCGCGGATCTGGATATGACCCCGACCACGCGCCTGAGCTTCAACGTCAATCATCTTGCCTTCGATCGCACCGAAGTGATTGAAGTGCTGAGACAGCAAGACAGTATTGATCGTGAAATCGGCTGGGACGTTTCGGCGGCGCTGATTTGGCGACCGATGGCGATCCAGAATGTGGTTGCGCGCCTGTCGGTGGCGCAGCTGCTGCCCGGAGCAGGCTTTGATGATCTGTTCGACCGTGGGTCCCGCTATTCGGTACTCGGTAACCTGATCCTGACCTACTGAGGGACTATGAAAAACGGAGTGTACACCCGGTTCTGTCTTGTTGCTGTCTGGCTGCTTGCGCTGCTGTTTGCGCCGGGCTATGCCGCTGACGCACCGGTGGTCAAACAGGCCAACCGGATTACCGCACCGCCGGCGCCATCGTTCCAGACACCCGCAGACGCGGTGCGCAAGAGCAGTGGCTGCGGCAGTTGCCACAGCGCATCGGACAGCAAGACCATGCACGCCAATCCGGCCGTGGTGCTCGGCTGCACTGACTGTCATGGTGGCAATGCCGGCGTCTATCGTCCCGACAACAGCCACCGTGATGATCCGGCGTTCTTCGAGGCCATGAAGCAGGCCCATGTGTTGCCGGATTATGCCGACAAGTGGCGCTGGCCGCGCAGCAGCAACCCGCCGATCAGCTACACCTTGCTGAACAAGGAGGCGCCGGAATATATCCGTTTCGTCAATCCGTCAGATTACCGCATCGTCCGCGAGGGTTGTGGTAGCTGCCATATGCCACAGATTCTGGCAGCGGAGCGTTCCATCATGGCCACCGGCGCCATGCTCTGGGGTGGCGCCGCTTACAACAACGGTATTCTGCCCTATAAACGCTACATACTCGGCGAGGGCTATACCCGCGATGGCCAGCCGGCGGCGATAACGCCGTTAATGGAACCCACCGAGGACATGACCCATCGTTTCGGCGCCCTGAATACCCTGTTGCCGTTGCCAGCCTGGGAAACGGTTAAACCCGGCGACGTGTTCCGGGTGTTCGAGGACGGCGGTCGCAATATCAACAGCCTGTTCCCGGAAGTCGGCAATCCCAATTCACTCGGACTGATCCAGCGCCTTGAAGAGCCCGGCCGACCGGACGTCAAGCAGTCCAATCGTGGTCCGGGTACCGGTGGCCGGATTGCGGTGCCGGTGATCAACATCACCAAAACTCGCCTGAACGATCCGCTGATGTGGTTTCTTGGCACCAACGATCAGCCCGGCGATTATCGCAGCTCGGGCTGTGCGTCCTGCCATGTGGTTTATGCCAACGACCGCGATCCCCGCCATAGCGGTCCTTACGCCAAACATGGTCACTGGGGGACCAGCGCCAGCGCCGATCCGCTGATTCCGAGAGACGAGCCGGGCCATCCGATCCGTCACCAGTTCACTCGTGCCATTCCCACCAGTCAGTGCATGGTTTGTCACATGCACCAGCCGAACATGTTCATGAACACCTATCTCGGCTACACCATGTGGGATTACGAGGCCGATGCGCCTTTTATGTGGCCAGAGAAGCAGCATTACCCGTCCGACGAGGAAATGCGTCAGGTCTACGACCGTAATCCCGAGGGCGCAGTAGCGCGTGGCAAGTGGCGCGACCTCAACTTCCTGTCGTCGGTGTGGGAGCTGAACCCGCAGTTAAAGGACACCCAGTTTGCCGACTACCATGGCCATGGCTGGAATTTCCGCGCTGTATTCAAACGTGATCGCAAGGGCAACCTGCTGGACGCGGATGGCGCGCTGGTGTCTGCAGACGATCCGGAGAAATTCAGCAAAGCAGTGCATTTGTCATCCATCCACGTGGATGTGGGCATGCACTGTGTGGATTGCCACTTCAGTCAGGACAGTCATGGCAATGGTCATCTGTATGGCGAGGTGGGTCATGCGGTGGAGATCGGCTGCAAGGATTGTCACGGTACCGCGGACAACTATCCGACGCTGCGCACCAGTGGTGCGGCAGCGCCGGCCGGTGGCCATGATCTGTCCATGCTGCGCAATCCGGATGGCCAGAAGCGGTTCGAGTGGGTACAGGGCAAGCTGATTCAGCGTTCGCTGCTGACACCGGGGCTGGAGTGGCAGATGAGTCTGGTGAAGGACTCGGTGAATCCGAAACACGGGAATTACAACGCCAAAGCTGCCCGCGCCAAACTGATGAGCCGCGATACCAACTCGATGGCCTGGGGATTGTCGGTGCAGTCGTCGGATCGTGCCCACCGTGATGAGGATTTCGAGTGCTACACCTGCCACACCTCATGGACCACCTCTTGCGGCGGTTGCCATCTGCCCATTGAAGCCAACTGGAAGACCGAGCGGCATCACTACGAGGGTGGCGAAAGCCGCAATTACGCCACCTACAATCCGCAGGTTGCCCGTGATGAGATGTTCATGCTCGGCAAACGCGGGCCGGTGCATGATGGCCGTATCGCGCCCACTCGTTCCACCTCGGCGCTGGTGCTCAGCTCCACCAATGCCAACCGCGAGCGCATCTATATCCAGCAACCGCCGGTGGCGGCCAGTGGCTACAGTTCCCAGGCGTTCAATCCGCATTATCCGCACACGGAGCGACGCACCGAGACCAAGACCTGCACCGACTGTCATCTGTCTGAGGACAACGACAACAACGCCATCATGGCGCAGCTGTTGATGCTTGGTACCAACTACATCAACTTTGTTGGCCGCTTTGCCTGGCTGGGTGGCGACGGTGGAGTAGAGGCCGTGGCAGTCACCGAATGGGATGAGCCGCAGGCTGTGTTCGGTTCTTATCTGCATCGCTATGCCTACCCGGACTGGTATCAGCAGCACCTGCGCCGCGACATGAAACTGCAGGAGCAATACAGCCATCGCGGCGATCGGGCCGGTTGCGTGCAGATGCGTGGAGAGTACCTGTTTGTGGCCGAGGGTCGACGGGGCTTCCGGGTGTATGACATTGCCGGGATCGATAACAAGGGCGTGTCACAACGCATCATCACTGCGCCATTCAGTCCGCTTGGTCACAATGCCAGGGTGCCGAGCCGAAATGCCACCTGCATGGCACTGGCCACTAACCAGCCGGTGGATCCACGCCGCAATGTCGGCGACCTGATGCGGGTGGAGAATCTGGAGCAGCCATTCCACCCGATCTACTCCTATGCAGTGATTACCGATGCCGAGGAGGGTTTGATCGTGGTGGATATCACCACCTTTGCCGATGGTGAGTTCCGCAACAATTTCCTCAAACGCGCCGTGACCTGGAACGACGATGGCATCCTCAATGGCGCCCGCCACATCACCCTTGGCGGTTACTATGCCTATGTCGCCACCCCCGAGGCGCTGGTGATCCTGTCGCTGGATGACCCGCTGGCGCCGCAGCTGGTCAAGCGGATTCCGTTGCAGGATGTCCGGGCTTCTGCTTTGCAGTTCCGTTATCTGATCGTCACCCATGCGGGCGGCGTCAGCGCCGTGGATGTGACCCTGCCGGAGCAAGCCCGGCTGGTCAGCAACAACACCATTGCGCTGGCCGATGCACAGCGACTGCATCTGGCTCGTGCCTATGCCTATGTGGCGGCAGGTCAGGACGGGCTGGTGATTATCGATATGGAGAATCCGGAGAAGCTGCGTCTTTACCAGCGCTATACCGCTGCCGGGGCGCTGACAGACAGCCGTGATGTGATTGTTGCCAGCACCAATGCGTCGGCCTTCGCCTATGTGGCCGATGGCAAGGGCGGTCTCAAGGTGATTCAGTTGACGTCGCCGGCCAGCCAGCCAAACTTCTACGGTTTCAACCCGTCACCGGTGCCACAACTGATTGCCGTGGCAGATACTCGCTATCCGGCCCTGTCTCTGTCCCGTGGTTTGGAGCGAGACCGCGGTGTCGATGAAACCGGTGGTCAGATGGCGGTGTTCGGTCGCCATGGCTCCCGTCCCTTTACCCTCGAAGAAATGCGCCGGTTATTTCTCAACACCGATGGCAAGCCCTGGTTTGTCACAGACCGCGTCACACCAACGGGAGGTCAACGATGAAACGGATTCTGTTCATGGCGTTGCTGTTGCTAACGTCGCCGGGCTGGGTGGCAGACAAGCATATGGGCGTCGCTACCTGCGCCTCATCGGTGTGTCATGGCAGCAGCACCGAGCGCAGTGGTGCCAACATCTATCACAGCGAATACGTGATCTGGGGCCAGCGCGATCCCCATGCCCGTGCCTACGAAACCCTGCTCTCGGATGACTCGAAACGGATGGCGCAGAAACTTGGTATCGGCCCGGCTCATGAAGCACCGGCCTGCCTTGCCTGCCACAGTGATTACGTGCCTGAAGCGCAGCGCGGGCCGCGGTTCCAGCTCTCCGATGGTGTTGGCTGCGAAGCCTGTCATGGTGGTTCACAGCGCTGGCTGTCATCGCATACCGAGAAAGGGGCCACCCACGAGGATAATCTCCGTCGCGGTCTGAACCTGCTACAGCATGCGGATGTGCGCGCCGCCGTGTGTGCGGGCTGCCATGTGGGTGACAGCAGCCGCCTTGCCAGCCACGACATCATGGGGGCCGGCCATCCCCGTCTGCAGTTTGAGCTCGCCACCTATAGTCGGCTGTGGCCGTCCCATCATCGCGATGATGACGGCTATCGGCAGCGCAAGCAGTCACCGGATGACATGGCACTGTGGACCGCAGGGCAACTGCGCACTGCGCGCAATCTGCTCGACGGTTTGCGTGGGCCGCAATTTATGGCCACTCCTCTGTGGCCGGAGCTGGCGTTCTTTGATTGTCATGCCTGTCACACCGCCATGGATGCGGACAAGTGGCAGCCGCGGGCGGCGGGCACATTGCGTCCCGGCGCAGTGCGACTGAATGACAGTGCCCTGCTGATGGTGGCCTGGTTGCTGGATGCCACTGATCCGACCCGTGCAGCGCGCTGGCGCGAGGAACTTGCTGCCCTGCATCAGGCCAGCCAGCAGGGCAGGGGGCCGATCCAGCAGCGCAGCGCCGCACTGATTCGCCAGCTTGAGCAGCTGCACACCGCGATGGACAGCAATGTCGCCTTGCGCCCGGATTCCCGGCGCCTGCTGGCGCGGATCAGGGCGGATAGTCTCAATGCCAGCTTTAATGACTACATGACGGCAGAACAAGTCCTGATGGTGACCGCGCTGCTGCATCAGCAGCAGGGCAATGATGCAGCACTAGATGGCCTGTATCGCAGTCTGGCCAACCAGCATCGTTTCAGCGCCCGGGAGTTTATCCGTGCCTTGAAGGAGTACGATGGCGGACGTTAATGGTAATCTGTGAACGGGTGCGCGCAATTCTCTGTCGATACTGGCAGGGCACGCCGCACAGGGACTATGCTCTTGCCACGTATTTTTCAGGAGGGATCGAGATGAAAGTATTCAGTACGGTATTGCTGTGTCTGGCCGCAGCGGGAATTCTGTCAGGGTGTGACCAGAGCGGCCCGGAACGGGCGGCGGCGAAAACAGCGCCGGTGGACGCCAGCACCAGCATGGATGAGAGCAGGGAGTGCGGCCAGATCGCCTATCTGATGGCGGCGTTTCCCACCCAGAACAGTGTCGAGGGCATCGCTGAATCCTATCGTGGCTGTGATTCCCAGATCAGCGCCCAGCTACAGTATGTTGATGACGATGCCCAGGTGGTGTACTCGTTGTCGGTGCTGACGCCGGAGCAGGCCGGCCTGTCCCCGGACAACGGCAGCTGGTCCGAGTTGGTGCAGAGCAATGTTCTGGCGCTGAGTGAAATCATCGCCACCCAGCGTTCACCGGCGGACGGTAGCGAGCGCACCTCGCAGGATCTACTGCTGCCGAACGGCGCCACCGGAGTGATT
Organism: Alcanivoracaceae bacterium; assembly: GCA_046292765.1. Classification (GTDB taxonomy): domain Bacteria; phylum Pseudomonadota; class Gammaproteobacteria; order Pseudomonadales; family Alcanivoracaceae; genus PGZG01. The sequence goes on from JBKBQA010000002.1 coordinate 188,292, forward strand.
TACCATGAGGCCGGGGAATGGTCGCTGGTGGCGATCCTCAATGATCGCCATGCGCTGCGTATTGATGCCAGCAAGGACGACTGGAACGGTTTTGACAGTGAGCAGGCGCTGGCGCTGATGAAGTCGCTGGTGGGCAATGTGAACTTTGCCGGCTTGTAAACCGGATCGCTGAAGAGCAAGCAGAACGCCCCGCCTAGCGGGGCGTTCTGCTTTTGGCCGGTCGGTTGCCGCCCGGCCGGGAGGTGTTGCCACGATTGCCCGGAGTGCCACCGGCGCGGGTCGGTGAGGACGCCTTGCCAGCCTGGCGCGAGCGTGATTCACCCTGCTCCCGGGGTGGTAGGCCGGTGTGCTGGGTAAGCAGTTTGCCGGCAGCGGGTTTACCGCTTGCGGTGGTGCGACGCTGGTGGGCATCGGTGGAGTTTTTCCGCCGCGGCGCCTGATATTCCCGGGCATCCGCCGGCTGGGTTTTCGGAATCAACTGGTGCTTGCCGTCACCGATCAGATCCGCTCGACCCATGCGCTTTAGTGCTTCGCGCAGCAGCGGCCAGTTTTTCGCATCGTGATAGCGCAGGAACGCCTTGTGCAGCTTGCGCTGGTCGGCGGTTTTCGGTGTCTGCACACCTTCGCTCTTGTAGGTCACCCGGCGCAGCGGATTCTTGCCGGAATAGTACATCGCCGTGGCGCTGGCCATCGGTGACGGATAGAACGCCTGGACCTGATCAGCGCGGAAACCGTAGCGCTTCAGCCACAGTGCCAGATTCATCATATCTTCGTCGCTGGTGCCTGGATGGGCGGCGATGAAGTAGGGGATCAGGTACTGCTCCTTGCCGGCTTCCTTTGAGAACCGTTCAAACATTTCCCGGAACGTATCGTAGGAGCCAATGCCCGGCTTCATCATTTTCGACAGCGGGCCCTGCTCGGTGTGTTCAGGCGCAATTTTCAGATAGCCGCCGACATGATGGGTGACCAGCTCGCGCACATACTCGGGGTCTTTCACCGCCAGATCGTAGCGCAAGCCGGAGGCGATCAGAATTCTTTTCACGCCCTTGATACTACGCGCCTTGCGGTAGAGCTGGGTCAGATGTGAATGATCAGTGTTGAGGTTGTCGCAAATGCCCGGATAGACACAGCTCGGTTTGCGACAGGCGGCTTCGATTTCCGGGCTCTTGCAGGCAATCCGGTACATGTTGGCGGTGGGCCCGCCAAGATCAGAAATCACGCCGGTGAAGCCCTTGACCTTGTCGCGAATCTGTTCGACCTCTCGAAGAATGGATTCCTCGGAACGGTTCTGGATGATCCGGCCCTCGTGCTCGGTAATCGAGCAGAAGGTGCAGCCGCCGAAACAGCCGCGCATGATATTGACCGAGAAGCGGATCATCTCCCAGGCGGAAATTTTTGCGTCGCCATAGACCGGGTGGGGGGAGCGGGCATAGGGCAGGTCGAAGACATAATCCATTTCTTCCGTGGTCAACGGGATCGGTGGCGGGTTCAGCCACACATCCACCTCGCCATGACGCTGCACCAGTGCGCGGGCATTGCCCGGATTGGTTTCCAGATGCAGCACGCGGCTGGCGTGTGCGTAAAGCACAGCATCATTACGCACCTTCTCGAAGGCCGGCAGCCGGATCACGGTCTGGTCCCGTTTCAGTTTCGGGTGCGGCAGGATCTGCACCACCTGTTCGCCGGCATCATTGATGTCGACACCGAGCATCGGGTTGTTGCGGCGCTCGACCTCACACTCATCCATTTCCTGAGTGTTGACGTAGGGATTGATGATGCGATCGACCCGGCCCGGCCGGTCAATACGGGTAGAGTCGATTTCCCAGTAGCCGGCCGGCGTGTCGCGGCGAATGAATGCGGTGCCGCGAATGTCGGTAAGGGATTCCACCTGCTCGCCACGGGCCAGACGATGAGCCACTTCCACCACCGCACGCTCGGCGTTGCCGTACAGCAACAGGTCGGCGGTGGCGTCGAGCAGAATCGAGCGGCGCACCTTGTCCTGCCAGTAGTCGTAGTGGGCAATGCGGCGCAGCGAGGCTTCGATGCCACCGAGAATCACCGGCACATCCGGCCAGGCTTCCTTGCAGCGCTGGGAATACACCAGCGAGCAACGGTCCGGGCGTTTGCCGCCTTCGCCGCCGGGGGTGTAGGCGTCGTCCGAGCGCGGTTTGCGGTCGGCGGTGTAGCGATTGATCATGGAGTCCATGTTGCCGGCGGCGACGCCGAAGAACAGGTTCGGTTGCCCCAGCGCCATAAAGGCGTCCTTCGAGGTCCAGTCCGGCTGGGCGATGATGCCGACCCGAAACCCCTGCGCTTCGAGCAAACGGCCGACAATGGCCATGCCAAATGACGGATGGTCCACATAGGCATCGCCGGTGACAATAATGATGTCGCAGGAGTCCCAGCCGAGCTGTTCCATCTCCGCCCGCGACATGGGCAGGAAGGGGGCCGTGCCAAAGCATTCCGCCCAGTAGCGGGGGTAGCCGAACAGGCTGGTACGGGGGCGGGGAATGGACAGGGAAGACATGCAGGGTTCCGGCAGGCGTACAATGCCGCATTGTACCCCGCCACAGGCCCGGCAAGCGACCGGCGGACTGGACAGCGCCGCCGTTAGCGTGAATTGTAAAACCTGATACGAAGGCATGATGCAGATCATGCAAAGTGATACCCGTCACGGGTACGATGATGTCGCTATGCAATCAGCCAGAGGGTTCGCCCATGTCCGCCGTCAGTGCTGCCGCCATTGATCTTCAGTCCGACGAGAGCCTGATCTGGAGCTTGAGCGAGTTCGATGATCATCGTCGGGCGGTGGAGTTTGTCCGCCATTTTCGCGATTCCCTCTGTATCTATTCCAACAAGGTCGAGCAGATCTATGCCTGCTACGACGTTATTGTGCCGACCGGAGACTCACCGGATCTGGTGGTGGTGCCGGATCTGGAGGCGTTCACCGAGACCTGGTATTCGATCCCAGACAAAGCCATCCTGTCGACCGACTACACCATCGTTCCCGGCGGCGTGGTCGGGCGCACCGGCCTCTATCTGCATATCAAGGGCGACGATGGCAAGGGCAGGGCGCTACCGCTGGCGGCGGGACTGGAGCAGGTAGCGGCGGAGTTTGAACAGCGCAGCGATGAGTTTCTGCCGATTCTCACCAAGGGCGACCTGCGCGCCTTCAAGAAGCAGGCCCCCATGCTGCACCTGCACCGTCTGGATGCCCGGGTGATGCAGGACAAGTCCCGCTTCGAGCTCACCGACATCCGCAACAGCATGCGCAAAAAGCTGCGCGCCTGCCGCTAGCGTCAGACCTCAGGCGGCGGCGCTGGCCTGTTCCAGCAGGCCGCGCCACTGGACGATCAGCTCGCTGTTATCCTGCTGCCAGGGGTGGAAATCCGGGCGCAGGTACTGCAAGTACTCTGGCACCAGGGGCAGCAGCAGGCCATTGACACCAAACAGCTTCCATAGCCCTTTTGCCATCGTCAGCGGCTTGCGATGCAGGCCATCGCGTTTCAGGAATGCGGCGGTATAGGTGCTGGTGTAACTTGCCAGCGCCAGGGTGGCGCTGAGGAACACCCGCACCCGCAGGGCATAGTCGCCGGACACGTCCTGATAAAGATCGAATGCCACACCCTTGTGCTCGGTTTCCTCGATGGCGTGCCACGCCCACAGCGCGCGCACACTCGGGTCGATTTTCTCCAGTAACGCCGGATCACTCAGCAGCCGGTGGGCGAGGATGGCGGTGATGTGCTCCAGCCCGGCGGTAGCGGCCAGTTGTTGCCGCTTCGACAGCCGCTTGCGGCCGATGCCAATAAACTTTTGCGCCAGCGCCTGACCACCTTCCGCCTCTTCCCGATAGCCCTGATTGGCCAGCATGCGGTTGAAGCTGTCGTGCTCCAGCGAGTGCATCGCTTCCTGACCGATAAAGCCAGAGATTTCCTTCTGCCGGGCCTTGTCGGTGACCACGTCGCGGAACTCCCGCACCGAATCGACGAACAGGCGCTCGCCGTCCGGAAACGTCAGCGACAGGGCGTTGAGGAAGTGGGTCAGCACCGGGTCGTTGTCGAACCAGTGGCGCGGCACATCGGCAAAGGCGAAGTCCTTGCGCTCCGGGCTGATCTGCACGTGGGCGGGCTTGCGGGCGTTTTTCTTGCGCATCTTCAGCAACATGGCATGTCCTCGGTTGACTCGGGCGCCGGGGCAGGGCGGCACTGGGGGGTGCCAACCAAGCACCCGCTTGGTCTATGCTCGATGAGTCTGACAGACACTGCTGTCATCGTCCCGTCGTGGAGGGCCATGGTTTGGTGAGTTTGGGCCAGAGTAAGGCGGCGCCCGCCGCACAGATTGGTGTTCCCGGAATCTATGTCTTGCTGCTATGCGACGTGCTGCGGCAGTTTGGTCATGATGACGGTCAGCTGCTGGCGGAGCTCGGCATATCCCGCGCTGGCCTGTTATCACCGGACAGCCGCATCCCCGTGCTGCTTGCCCACAGTGCTGCCCGCCGTGCCATTGCCATGGCGGGCGATCAGGGCCTCGGGCCGGCCTATGCGTCGGCGCTGAAGGTTACCCTGCATGGCTCGCTGGGCATGATGGCCCTCTCCAGCCCCAGTATCGGTGCGGCGCTGGAAGCCGCCGGGCGCTATCTGGTGTTGCGGGCACCGTTCTTGTCCATGAGCCACCGTATTGAGGGCGACCGGGTCCGGGTGCGCTTCGAGGCCCGGGCGGAGCTGGCCGACCTGCGTGATTTCGTCATGGAAATGATGCTGATCGGTCTCGCCCACATAGCGGAACAATTGCTCGGTGCACCATTGGAGAATGCCAGCCTGTCGATGCCGGGGCCGCCGCCGCTCTGGTACCAGCGCCAGCGCATGCCGCTGCCGGTGCCGATTCATTATGGCGCCGACATACACGAGCTGGTGCTGCCGGTGTCCGTGTTTGACGCGGCGCCCCGTCTTGCTGATCCGGCCGTGGCGGCGCTGGCGCGCGAGCAGTGTGAGCAGGAGTTCCAGCTGCTGTTCCGGGCCGTGAACCGTCTTAGCGAACGGGTAGCGGCGAAACTTGCGGCCTGCCCGGACGCCAGCCAGCTGCCGGACCTCGAAGCCATGGCGAAACAGCTGCACGTATCGTCCCGCACTCTCAAGCGCCGGCTTCAGGATGAAGGCTGCCAATGGCGCCACTTGCTGGAGGCTGAGCTGTGTCGCCGAGCCTGCGAGGCCCTGCGCCGGGATGGTGCCAGCGTCAGTGAAGTGGCTTTTGCGTTGGGCTATCAGGATGCCTCGAACTTTTCCCGCGCGTTCCGGCGCTGGACCGGGCTGACGCCCAAGGCATGGCTACAGCATCCCCCTGTTTCGGGGAGTGTGATCTGATTCTCTACGAAGGTAGGTTTAGGCGACCACTCAGTTGGTAATGCGAACGTCCCCCTTCAAGGAGAACAACATCATGTCTGTCAGGATGAAACCGTCCCTGCTTGCCCTCTCTGTCTCTGCCGCCCTGCTGGCAGGGTGTGCCACCACGCCACCACCGCCGCCGACCTTCAAGCCGGCAGACCCTGCGGCCAGTCAGGCCGCCACCTTCATCGGCGCCAACAAGCCGGCCGGTAACATGAAGAAAGTCAGCAAGGTTGCCCTGACAGGCTGCAACGTCATGTTCGCCGACAAGTCGAGCGCCAGCGCTTCCACCGGAGCGGGCCTGTTCGGTGATCCGTCTGCCGGCAATACTCGCCGGGTGGATGAGCGAGTCGTTGTGGTGTACAGCATGACGGGGCTCGACGATGCCACCATGCAGAAAATGACCGACGACATCTGCAATGCAGCGGAGCAACGCATGGCGGCCAACGGACTTGAAGTGGTGCCGCGCAGCGAGCTGATGAAGAACGAGAATTACGTCAAGCTGCTCGAAGCGGGTCGCAAGAGCCCCTACGAGTACAAGATGGGCCAGAGCACCTACAAGGTATTTTCCGCCACCGGCACCACCATCTTCGATCCCCGCTATATCGGCACCGCCTCCAACCTCGGGCAGGCGTTCCGGCAGGTGGGTGGCGGCGCTGCGATCCAGCTCGAAACCCGAATGATGAACGAGCTCAAGATTGATTCCGTGCAGATGAACATGCTGGTGGACTTTGCCCAGATCCAGTCTGATGGCCATACCAAAGCATTCCAGCTCTCCAACAAGAACAGCGCTCAGGTGGAAGGCAAGGTGCAGCTGGCGGTCAGCGGCGACATCACCGTGCAGCCTGCCAGCGAGCTGAAATGCTGGAAGGCACTGGGAGGTCGCACCGATTGCATGATGAAGAACAATGCATCGCCGACCTTCTTCACCAAAATCCCGGTGCTGGCAGACGAGCAGTTCTATCAGCAGGTGCGCAATGCCACCACCACGGGCGATCGCGTCGCCTCGGGTGTTACCAAGGGCCTGGCGATGGTATCCGCGCTGAGTGGCGTCAGTGCCACCAGCACCGACATTACCCGCTACGATGTCGAAGTAACCCCGCAGCAGTTTACCCAAGTGAGCCGCAAGTACATGGATGGCTTCATGGACATGTTGTTCATCAGCGCCAATAACGCTCGCACCGGCAAATAAGTCCGACGGGGGTGCGGCCGGTTGCGGCCGCACCCCCTGCCAATCACATCAATGGCAGATATCCTACAAACTCTGCCGCCGTTTGCTGATATATTCCCGCCGCCTTGAAAGAGTCGGGGGACTCATGAACAAACCTGCCATCACCACATGGGCCGTCATCGGCCTCGTTGCCATTGCCTGGCTGGGCAGCAGCTGGGTTATCGGCGGCAAAATCCGTGACGTTACACACACCCAGACCGTGCTCGCCAATCAGGAAATGCAGCGCTACCGGCTTGCGTTTCGGATCGAAGACTATCGCCGGGGCATGCTGTCCTCGTCCTACCGCAGCTGCGTGGCGTTTGAGGCCGGTGAGGCTGCTATGCCGGTCAATATCTGTTTTCTGAACAGGATTTCCCATGGCCCGCTAGTGCGTGCCGGTGCCGGGCTGCGTGCAGGCCTCGCCGGCTTTGATACTCGCCTCGACCTGAGTCCGCTGCCAGAAGAGGTGCAGGCTCAGATCGCCCAGTTGTTCGCCGGACAGCCGCCGCTGAGCATCAGCGGCTATATGGATCTGGCGGCAGACAGCTTCCTGACTGTGGCAGTGGCACCGTTCCGTATGGACTCCCCGCTCGGTAGTGGGCACCTGCAGTTGCTCCAGCTGGATATGGAGGTGGATGCCAATCTTGTTCTGCGTAGCAGCACGCTGGAACTGAAAGACCTTATGGTTGACGCCATGGGCTCCAGCTTCGCGCTGAAACGGGCTTCGTCGCAAACCACCATCACCGGCCTGTTGGCGCAGACCTTACCCCTTTACCAGAGCACGACGGCATTCGAGGGCATGGCGCTGGCCATGCCCGGCTACGCCTTCAAGGGCGATATGCATGTTCAGGTTGATACCCGCGAGCAGGCCGGGCTGTTGTCCTCCGATGTGCGCCTGTGGCTGGAGAACCTCGACATCAAGGATGTCCCGGTGCGCAAGGGCTACCTTGGTGTGGCAGTGTCAGGCGTCGATGGTGTGGCGATGCTGCGCATCTATGAATTGATCGACCAGATCAACAACGAACTCAGTGATGGTCTTGAGAAGGCGATGGCGCAGGAGCGGCCGGATATGGAAGCCATGATGGTGGCTCAGCAGCGCATGGTGGAGGTCACCAGTGACATCATGAAGCTGGTGACGGGGCCGCTGTTGCGTGCCGGCAGCTCATCGCTGGCACTGCAACTGGTGCTCGAAGATGAACAACCGATTGTGTCCGGCGGGATGAAGACGGTGTATCAGGGCGGACTGAGCCCGGAGATGACAGCGGAAAGTCTCGCTGCGCTGACAGCGGAGCAGATGTTGGCCTGGCTGGACACGGAGCTGCGCGTGGACTGGCGTGATGAGCTGCTGCCGCCGCATGTTCGCGAGGCTCTTGAGGGCGCCGCTGAGGCAGGAATGGTTGAACAGCATGGACAGCACTGGCGACTGGCCGTAACTACCCATCAGGGGGAGGTACGGCTGAATGGAGCGTCGCGCACACTGGAAGAGCTGGCACTGTTGATGGCGATGGTGATGCCGTCGCCCGCCGCGGATCCGTACGATGATGATGGCGAATCTGACAGTCATCCTCGCTGGTACAGTGAGCACGATCGGTTCGATAGCATCAATGAGGCGGTATCACAGGCTGCCTGGTATCTGGACGAATATCATCAGCAGTTCAAGTCCTTCTCCGATGCCGGTACTGATGAGCTTGCCGGGCTACTGGAGGAGGTTCAGTGGTCGCTGGACAGACGTTCCGGAGAGCTGTTGATTGAGCTGCCAGAGGCGTTTCCATTCCGGCGCCGGGCGGTGAAGATGACGCCGCAATGGTTCGAACGTGACGACACCGTCTACTGGAACTGCCTGGTGGTGGGTGGTGATGCCGAGGAACTGGGTGGCTGTGAATTTGCTACCGATGTGCGCCCGCAAGACGTTCCCGCTGTTCATGGTGGCTAGTGCCTTCTCATGCCTGCTTTCCGTTACCATGGGGGCTTTCACGTTGCCGCTGCAGCTGATCCGTATGCTCGGCGGCTGAATTTCATGTCGCTACAGGTTTGATGTTATGCGTTATCAGGGTGTCAGCGGTTTCCGCCACGATCAGCCCCGTCGAATCGGGGTGCTGATTACCAACCTTGGCACCCCCGAGGCGCCCACCACCCCGGCCCTGCGTCGTTATCTGGCGCAGTTCCTCGCCGATCCCCGGGTGGTGGAGGTGCCACGGCTGATCTGGTTCTTCATCCTGAACGGCATCATCCTGCGTTTTCGTCCCCGTCGATCCGCCCATGCCTACCGCAGTGTCTGGACCGAGGCAGGTTCGCCATTGATGCTGCACACCCTGGCACAACGCGATGCCCTGCGCCAGGCGCTGAAGCCCCAGTGGGGAGAGGATCTGGTGGTGGAGTGCGCCATGCGTTACGGCAAGCCCTCCATTGCTGAGGTGGTGCAGTCCATGCAACAACAGGGCGTGCGCCAGCTGCTGGTGCTGCCGCTGTACCCGCAATATGCGGCTCCTACCACAGCCTCCACCTTTGATGCCCTGGCAGAGGATTTCACCGCCCGCCGCTGGCTGCCGGATCTGCGCTTTGTCAGCCACTATCACGACGACCCCGCCTACATCGACGCCCTGGCGGCAAGCGTGGAAGCTCACTGGCAACAGCATGGTCGCCCCGACAAGTTGGTGATGTCCTACCACGGCATTCCGCAACGCTACTTTGATAACGGCGATCCCTACCACTGCGAATGCCACAAAACCTCACGACTGCTGGCGGAGCGGCTCGGCCTCGACAAGAGCCAGTACCTCACCAGCTTCCAGTCACGCTTTGGTCGCGAGGAATGGATCAAGCCTTACACTGACGAAGTACTCAAGGCATTGCCGGGGCAGGGCGTACGTCATGCGCAAGTGGTGTGCCCCGGATTTTCGGCGGACTGTCTGGAAACCATTGAAGAAATTGATGTGGAAAATCGCGGCTACTTTATGGCGGCTGGTGGCGAAACCTATCACTACATCCCCGCCCTGAATGCGGAACCAGCCCATATCCGGGCGCTGGCCGGGATTATCACCCGCGAGCTGTCCGGCTGGGCTCGCCCGGATAACAGTGAAGAAACACGCAGCCAGCACCAACATCAGGCCCAACAAGGCGGCGCTCCTTTGTAGGAGCGCCAATCGTTGGCGCGAAAGCGGTGCTTCATTAGGCGCCGCAACTATCGCATCGCGGCAGAACCCGCTCTCACAAGCTGACGCTGCGATTACAGCAGCGCTTTCAAAAACCGCCGTACGGCGTGCCAACGGTTGACCAGCAGCGCGGCAAAAATCAGCACACAGCCGGCAAGTTGCATCGGCGCCATGGATTCGCCAAACCAGAGCGCGGCGAACAGCGCTACCCAGACCGGTTCCACCACCATGATCACCACGCCGTGGCTGGTGGCAGACAGACTCTGGGCCCAGGTCTGGAAGAAAAACCGCATCGAGGTGCCGATGATAGCGCTGGCGCCGATCCAAACGATCAGCATCGGCGCGAAGTTGGTGAAGGTGGGCGTCCAGGGTTCCATCACCAGTGACACAAGGCCCGTGACCAGCGATACCGTCAGCACCATCAGGGTGGTCAGCGCCAGCGGCGGAATGGCCTGGCGCTGGCGTACTTCGCCGCTCTTTGTGATCGCGGTGGCCATGTTGGCGGCGCGGGTGTTGAGTGCGTAGTAAAAAGCAAAACCGAATGCGGAAATAAAGAAATAGATCTGGCCCAGTTCCGGGCGGAAGCCATCTTTCAGTGCCAGCAGAGCCAGCCCCGCCAGTGCCACCGGGATGGCGAGCCAGGTGCTCAGTGGCGGGCTTTCGCCAAACAGGAATTTGCCGATTACCGGCACCATCAGCACGCCGAGAATGGTCAGAAAGGCGCCTTCGCCGACATGGCTGGCATGGGTCAGGCCAAGCACCCAGAAGCACATGGCAGCTCCGAACACGAGGCCCACCTGCACCGCCCGGATGGCCTGCTCCAGTGTCATCCGCCGCAGCTGCTGGCGACCGAGCAGGGCCAGCAGCAGGCCGGCCAGCAAAAAGCGCAGACACATAAACAGCAATGGCGGCATCAGCTGCACCGCCTCGCGGGAGAAGATCCAGCTCAGGGCTGACAGCACCGTCACCAGCACCAGCAGCAAGTCGGCTTTGTTGGCCTGGGAAAGTGGCACGGAAGGGGCCCAAAGTGGCAACAGCAATGGCCGCGAAGCATAGCATGGGGCACAATCGCCGGGCAGGAGTCGGTGAGCCAATTTGCATGGGTGATACAGCACAGATCGTCGACAACCAGTTCCGCTTGCTGGAAGGCAGCATGGATGCGCTCGGCATGCGCGCCCACCTGGCCGACACCGCCCGCCGCAGTCTCGATATCCAGTACTACATCCTCCACGATGGCCTGACCACCCGGATGCTGATCCAGCATCTGCTCGATGCCGCCGACCGGGGGGTGCGGGTGCGACTGTTGCTGGATGACATGACCAGCTATGGCCACGACGCCCGCATTGCCGCGCTGTCCTGTCACGACAATATCGAGGTGCGGCTGTTCAACCCGATCGAATCCGGCCGCCGCCTCGCGGTCACCCGGTTCTTCTCGTTTATGTCGCGGGTGCAGCGGTTGCACCGGCGCATGCACAACAAGCTCTGGTTGGCCGATGGCGAAGTGGCGATCACTGGTGGCCGCAATCTTGGCGACGAGTACTACGGTGCCTCCAGCGAGATGAACTTCAGTGATCTCGATCTGATGGTGCGAGGCCCGCTGGTGACCGAGATGCAGGCCAGTTTCGAGCAGTACTGGAGCAGCCCGTTTGTGTTGCCCATGTCGCGGTTCCGCCTGTTCGTGCCGAACATCGAGGAGCATAAACGCTGGCGCCTGCGGGTGATCGACCGAATGAGAACCGCCATGCGTGAACGAGAGGACTATGTGTCGTCGCTGCGCCAATGGCAGCGCGGTGGGTGTGGCGCACGACTACTGAGCGAGATGGTGCCGGCTTCAGCACAACTGCTGGTGGATAGCCCGGAAAAGATCGGCACCCCCGAGCCACCACCGGTGGAGGAGCTGGTATTCAGCCCACTGATCGACCGGGTGCGGGCGGTGCAAAAAGAACTGATTTTGGTGAGCGCCTATTTTGTTCCCGGCGAGCTTGGCATGGAGCTGCTCAGTGAGCTCACCGCCCGTGGTGTGCGGGTAAGGGTGCTGACCAATTCCCTCGCCGCTACCGACCTGCCGCTGGTGCATGGGGGTTACACCCTTTATCGCAAAGCACTGCTGAAAGCCGGGGTGGAGCTGCATGAAATGCGCGCCCACCCGTACCGCAACGGTCGTTGGCACTGGCCCTGGCGTGGTCGCGTCAGTCTGCATTCCAAGGCATTGATTTTCGATCAGCACAGTGCTTTTGTGGGCAGCTTCAACATGGATCCGCGCTCGGCGTTTTGGAACACGGAAATCGGTGTGCTGATGGATAGCCCGTTGCTGGCCTCTCAGCTCACGGCGCTGGCGGACCAGGCCATGACGGCGGATATCAGTTACCGGCTGCATCTCGATGAGCACAACCGGCTGATGTGGCATTGTCAGGGCCCGCAGGGGCTCAAGGTATGGCGCACGGAAATGAGCTCGCCGTGGCGGCGTTTTCTGTCCTGGTTCAGCGCCCGCTTTGCTCCGTCAAGCTGGTTATAGCCAGGGCAGGCAGTTGCTATCGGCCAGTTCCTGCTGCAGCAATTCTTTTGCCACCGGCGACAACGCCGCCCAGCGCGCCTGAAGTTGCTGCAGGCACTTGTGCTGCCAGGCAAACGGCGCCTGATGAAACGGCAGATCATTAACGCCAAGCGACAGCTGTTCGCGCTGCTCTTGCAGCGCCTGTGCATTGGCGTGCAGAAACGGCAAGTAGATCAGGCCTATTTGCTGCAACAGGGCCGTGCGCGCATCGCGACAGACCGCGATATCCGATTGCCACTCTCCCTCCACGCCAGAAGCGTCATCGAGAGCTGTGAGCCAGTGCCGCAATGCCGGCGCCTGTTGCATGATGATCTGGCGGGGATAACTGTCAGTCACCAGTTGCAACAACTGTCCGTACAGGCCGAAGTCGGCCAGCGACGGGCGCGGGCCGAACAGGTACAGGCCAGATTCGGCCAGCGGCTTCAGCGCGGCGAGCAGTGCGTGCATGCTTTTCTCCAGCAGGGCGCCGTTGTCGGGGCCGACGCCCACCAGCGCCATGCGACCGCGTTGGCGTTCGCTGATCATCCGGATCATGTTGCTGCGTGCGGTCGGGTCGGTTTGCGGCATGGTGTCGTCAACAATCCAGCCGGCGGATTCCTCCGCGGTGCGCGGGTCAATCCAGCGGTAGTAGAACATCAGTTTGGTGCACCATTCGTCGGCGAAATCCTCGATCAGATGGCAGATAAACTGATCCGCTTCCGCGCTCGGTAGAACGGATCGTCCATCGAACTCCTGCTCCAGTTGCAGTGCCAGCGCGGTGGATTCCTGCCGGCACTCGCCGGTGTTGCTGTCGCGCAGCATCGGCATCAGCTTCAGTTTCAGGCCGGCGAACTCCGGCGCCATGGCCGGCATGCAGCGACGCCATTGATGCGGAATGCGCCGATAGCGCAGGATAGCCCGGAGCTTGCAGGAGTAGGGCGATGCATTGGAGCCGAACAGTTCCAGTGACATGATGGAGCCTCATAGTGTCTTGGCGTGGAGAACAGCGATGGTCTGGATAAAAGCATTCCTGGCGGGATTTGTCGCTACCCTGGTGTTTCATCAGGGTGTGATTGGCCTGTTCTGGTTCGCTGGCGCCATTCCGGCACCGCCCTGGAATCTGGCTCCGGTGCCTCCGTTGGGTATCCCCCAGGTAATCTCGCTGGCGTTCTGGGGCGGGGTCTGGGGTGTGCCAGTGTGGTGGCTGATTCGCCGTTGGAGTGGCGCGGTGCACTGGCTGTCTGCGCTACTTGTCGGCGCTGTGGGGCCCACCACCGTGGCCATGCTGCTGGTGTTTCCACTCAAGGGGCTGGACGTTAGCAGCACCACGGTGATCGGTGGGCTGATCGTCAATGGCGCCTGGGGGCTGGGGCTGGCGGTGGCGATGCGCTGGTTGTTCAGGGGCTGAGCGGGACCAGATAGCGCAAGACAATCTGGTCAATTCGACCCGTCTGCTGCAGGTGGGCGAGGCCGTCGTCGAACTGGTCTCGGACGTTTGGATCGACGAAGGCGGCATAGCGTGGCGCCGGTGGAAAAAGGCTGTGGATGCGGTATTCGCCGCCGATCTCGCCGCGGCTGGCCAGCTCTCGATGAAAGTACTCGAAAATCCGCCTCTCCATGATGATCACATCCGCCCGCTCGCGGAACAGCATCTGCACCTGCGAACGCTGGTTGCTCACTTCCTGGAATGCCGGGTTGCGCAGCAACAGTGCGCCGAATTCGTTACCAAGAAATTTCGGCGCGTTCTGGAAAACCACCAGCCGCAGGCCATCCAGATCGCCCACCTGATTCAGGTGAAGGGGAAAACTTTTCAGGGTAATGGCAACGTTATCGTAGTGAACGATTGGCTTACTGTAATGCACCCCGCTCATGGCGCCAGCGGCCAGATTAAAAATGCCGTCGACCTGACGGTCCTCGATCATGCGCTCCACCCGGCGGTTCGGCGCGTAAACAAACTCGACCCGATAGCCGTGCGCCGCCAGCGCTGCCTGCAAAATATCAACAACGATACCGCGATCCTGATCGGCAATGACATAAGGGGGAATGGAGGAGGAAGTTGCGATCAGCAGGGTGCGAGCATGACCGGCGGAGCAAAATGCCAGCACTACGACCAGCAGCACTGCCGAGCGGAGGATTGCGTGTGAAAGACTGCGGAGGTTCATGTCTTCAGGCTACCACAACCTCGGCTGTTGCCGAGAGTGTTCCGCCGTGGTGCGGCAGATGGCCGTGGCGCCCTCTAATGGCGCTGCAATTGCTGTTTTCAGGCAGAACGGGCTGGCATGAATCCTGCCTTAGGTAAGTTCATCATCTGTCAGCAGGAGTCGCGCACCATGATCGAAACGAAACCGGATCACGCCTGGCTGTTGCGCTACGACATTCTCCGTCAGGTGAATCAGTGTCGACGTCTGATTCAGGCTGAATTTGGCGTCAAACTGCATCTGGATGACTCGCGTCTGCGCCTGCTGCTGGCCGATTATGCCGGCAGCAGTCGGACCAAATCCCTGCAGCGGTGTTATGCGGAAATGCGGTTGTTGCTGATTGATCTTGAAGGGCCGGACCTGCCGGCGCCGGTGGTGGTGGCCGAACCGCCGGTGGTCACGCGCATGTATCGGGGGCGCCCGGTGGCGGAGCCGGAACCGCCGGTCACAGCAGAGCCAGGCAACGACGATGTGGCCAGACCGATGCGCACGATTGTGTATCGCGGGCGGGTAATGCAGGTGGCCTGATCAGCGGGGAATAGCTTACTCCACCGTCACGCCCAGTTCCGCCAGCACTGGGGTGCCGGGAAAGCCGTCGGCAATCTGTTGGCGTGACGCCTGATAGCGACTGATGGCGGCGCGAGTGCCGGGGCCGAGGATGCCATCCGGTTCCCCGGCGTCGAAGCCTTTGTCGTTCAGTGTCTGTTGCAGCGTACGCACCTGATCGCGACTCAGGCGCGGCGACTGCACGGGCGTGCGTGACAGTTGCCCGGCGCCATTGATGCGGTCGGCCAGGTGTCCGACTGCAAGCGCATAGGCCTCGGCCCGGTTCCAGCGCATGATCACATGGAAGTTGTCATAGACCAGAAACGCCGGGCCGGCATGGCCAGTGGGTACCAGCAGCGACGCTTCCATGTCGAGCCCGGGCAGGGCGCGTCCATCGGTAAGACGTACGCCCAGCGCCTGCCACTCCTTCAGCGGTAGGCGGGTGGTAAGGCCGGCTTTTTCGTAGGGGAACTGTGCCGGCAGATGAACTTCGCGGCCCCAGCGTTCACCTTCCTGCCAGCCGATGCCGCGCAGGAAATTGGCGGCGGAGGCCATGGCATCGGGCAGGCTGCCCCAGAGATCGCGCTTGCCGTCGCCGTCGTAGTCAGTGGCGTAGCGCAGGAATATCGATGGCATGAACTGCATGTGACCCATGGCACCGGCCCAGGAACCCTGCATCCGTTCAGCGGTGATGGAGCCTTCGTCGATGATCTTCAGCGCATTGATCAGCTCACCGGTAAAGAACTCGCTGCGGCGCGGATCGCAGGCGAGGGTGGCCAGCGAATCCAGAATTGGCATCCGGCCAAAAAAGCCGCCGAAGTTGGTTTCCAGCCCCCAGAACGACACAAGATACTGTGGTGGCACACCGTACTCTTTCGATATTCGATCCAGTAGTGCTCGGTGCTGCACCAGCAGGGCGCGACCACGAACGATGCGGTCCTCGGTGACGCGGCGTTCGAAGTAGGTGGCAAAACTTTCGGTAAACTCCGGCTGGCGACGGTCGAGTTCGATCACGCGCTCAACATAGTTCACTGCGGCCAGGTCCCGCTCCACCACCGTGCGGCTGATGCCACGCTCCAGTGCCGTACTTTGCAGGCGCTCGATACAGACCGGAAACTCCGCCGGCACAGCGGTCTCATTAGCAAGCACGGATGGGGTCGATGACAACAGGGCAATAAACAGTAATGGGCGGGAAAACATCCTGACTCCGAAAACGGGGGCGACGGGGGTTGGAGCCTGTCAAACCGCAGGGGTTCCGTCAATCGCGGTGTGGCGGTTCAATAAACCGGCTCGGTGGCATGCCATGATGACGGCGAAACGCCCGAGTGAAGTTGGCGGAATCACCGTAGCCGAGGGTGTGGGCAACATCCGTGATCGACCAGCCTTGCTTCAGCAGGCGTTCGGCGCGACTCATCCGCGCTCTGTTGAGCAGATCCCGGAACCGGCAGCCTTCCGCTTCCAGCCGGCGGTGCAGGGTGCGCGATGACATCTCCATGTCCGCCGCCAGTTGTTCCAGAGACGGCAGGGTGTCGTCGCTGTGCAGCAAGCGCTGGTAGAGCCGATGGGCCAGTGAGCTGCGTGCCTGCAGTTGTGCCAGCTCTTTCTGGCACCGCGCCAGTGCCAGTTGATGGGCGGCGGTATCGGCGAGAGCGAACGGGGTATCGAGCACCGACTGCGGCAATCGGATGCGGTAGCCGCTGGTATTGAAGTGGATGCCATGCCGCAGCTCCGGCAGCCCCTCCAGCAGCGCGTCGTCGCGGTCGCCGGGTAGCTCCAGACGCAGGCCACTGGCTAGCGGCCCGAGCAAAAAACCGGCCATCAGGGAAATGCTGCTGAACAGCGTCTGGATCACGAACTGTTCGCAGCGCGTTGTCAGCTCGGGCTGGGGTTCCACCACCACACAGATGGATTCCCGATCCTGCTCCAGACGCAGCGCCACCAGCTGGGTAATCAGCGGGAAGAAACGCACCGCGACTTCCAGTGCGGTGCGGGCATTGGCTGCGGTCAATCCGGCAAACCCGGCACTGCCGTGGGCGCTGATATTGAGCCGCCTGCCGAGGCGCAGGCCGGGCATGGGGTCGCCGCCGAGGGCAATGGCATTGGCAAGAAAGCGATCCTGATCACTGGCGCTGACAAAGCCGCCGATGTCGTCCAGCTGGGACTGGGTTAGTGTCGTGCCATCGAGCAGAGCAGCCGGGGCAATGCCCCGTTCAGCCAGCATCTGCTGGACTCCGGCAAGGTAGCGGCTGGCGGTGAGGGCATCCATGGGTGTCATGCCGACACGCTACCGGAAAAGTGACTGTCTGAAAATGACAGATTGCTGGCGGACCCGGACCGGCGCCTGACGAAGCGCTCGGTCATAGTCAGGGCATCACCCCAGCCCGGAGTCCGAGAATGTTTTCCCGCTTGCCCCCCAGCGTCATGATTGCCCTGAAGTCAGTGCTCTACCTGATTGTCTACGTGGTCGCCTGGCTACCGTACAACGCCTGGCAGAACATGCAGGAGAGCGGCCAGTACAACCTCTACGCCTGGTGGCCGCTGTTCCTGATCTTCGCGGTGTTGCCGATAGTTGATCATCTGGTCGGCAAGGATCCGGCTAACCCCACGGACGAACAGGTGGACAGGCTCTCCGGCCAGAAATGGTATTCGGTGCTGACGGTGATGGTGGTACCGACCCAGTTTGTGGTGCTTGCCTTCGGTGCCTGGGTGTTTGTCGAGGCCCATGAGCAGTTCTCCCTGCTTGGCCAGATCGGCTGGATTCTCTCCTGCGGTATCGTCAGCGCCATTCTCGCCATCAATGTTGGCCATGAGCTGATTCACAAGCGCAACCGCATCGAAAGCTGGGGCGGCGGTTTGCTTTATGCGTCTGTGTGCTACCCGGGGTTCAAGGTCGAACATGTGCGCGGACATCATGTCACGGTGTCCACCCCGGAGGATGCGTCGTCATCCCGTTATGGTCAGAGCCTTTACCGGTTTTTGCCGCATGCCTACAAGCACAACTTCCTCAACGCGTGGAAACTGGAAGCGGAGCGCCTCAAGCGCAAGGGGCTGCCGGCACTACACTGGCGTAACGAGCTGATCTGGTGGCACCTGGTAAGCCTGTCGCTGATCGTCACCTCGGCGGTGGTATTCGGTTGGCTCGGACTGGTGTTTTATCTCGGCGTTTGCTGGATGAGTTTTACTACGCTGGAAATCATCAACTATGTGGAGCATTACGGCCTGCACCGCCGGTTGCTGGATAACGGCAAGTACGAGCGCACCACGCCGGCCCATTCCTGGAACAGCAACTATCTGCTGACCAATATGGGATTGTTTCATCTGCAGCGTCATTCCGATCACCATGCCTTCCCTAACCGCCGTTATCAGGTGCTGCGTCACTACGACGAATCACCACAGCTGCCCACCGGCTATGCCGGCATGTACCTGCTGGCACTGGTGCCGCCGCTCTGGTTCCGGGTAATGAACCCGCGGGTAGAGGCGTACTACAAGGGCGAGGAATGGCAGTTGTCGGCGAAGCAGTTCGAGGATGCCGCCAAGGCTCATACCGAAGCGCTCTCACACTCCTGATGTGCTTTGGCAAGATGCGGTCGTCTATGCCGAGCGCATCTTGCCGAACCGTTCCCGGTATTGTTTCGGGGACGCGTCCACTTCTTTCTTGAACAGTCGTCGAAACGAGCTGATGTCGCTATAACCAACGCTGGTCATGATGGCATCCAGTGACAGATCGGTATGCGCCAGTTGGTGCTTGGCCAGATCAATGCGCATTTTCTGCAGGTAATGGCCCGGCGGCATGCCGGTGACATCGCGGAAACGACGGACAAAAGTGCGCTCGCTCATGGCCGCCATGCCGGCCAGATCGGCAATGCTGATGTCGTGGCTGACGCGTTCGCGCATGAAATGGATGGCACGATCAATGGCATCATCCTGGCTGGCGGTCAGGTGCTCTGCCCGCAGGTACGGCGCCTGACTGGCTTGCTGGGGATCCACCAGCATGATCGCTGCGCAGGCATTGGCGACCTCATGGTTCATGTAGCGGCGGATCAGCACCAGACAGACGTGCATCCACGATGAGGCGGAGCCACCGCAGATCAGGTTGGCGTCTTCCGTCACCACTTCCCGCGGATGCAGATCCACTGCCGGATAACGGCGCCGGAAGGTTTTGGTCAGCCACCAGCTGGTGGTGGCCACGCGGTTGTCGAGCAGGCCGGCCTCGGCCAGCACGAAGGCACCGCTGCAGATCCCGCACAGCACCTTGCCGTCATTATGGCGGGCCTTGAGCCAGCCGAGATAACCATCAGGCATGTTCGAGACAAAGTTACTCACATCCCGGCCGCTGCGGTGGTTGAAGCCGGGGATGATGATGATCTCCGCCTCCCGGGCGAGCTGGTAGTTACCCTCCACCGGCAACATGAAGCCCGCCGAGCTACGCACCGGCTTGCCGTCCACTGACACCACGGTCCAGCTGAACCGCTGCTGCGGCGGCAGACCGAGCAGGTCGGCCTGGATATTGGCGATGTTGAAGGCTTCCAGCGGGCCGGTGACCCCAGTGGCAAGAATGTCATCAACGGCGAAAACAGTCACATTTGGCATTTTCTGCACCATCAATTTGGCTGTAATGGCAATAACAATGTCAATAACGCCACTTACGCGCCCGGCTGTCAAGGCCTAATCTGGTTCCGTCAGCCGCTTCGGCGGCGCAGCAAGGACCGGAGGTACACCATGAGCACCCTGACCCTGTTCCCCACTCAGATCATCACGGACACCCCCACCGTATCGCCGGCGGTGGCGTCGACGCCGCTGGCCCGGATGGATGCCGGGCAAGCCCGCCGACTGGCACCGATCCGGATGTTTGCCGCCGCCGGCGCCAGCTTTGGCCTGATCCATGTCGTTCTGGTTGGCAGCGGCTTCGCGCTGGAGGTGGTGCTTGGCATCGAGGCGCTGTCGCTGGCGGCAGCCGTGCTGGTGGCCAGTCTCGCGGACCGTGTCTCCACGCTGGCGCTGACCACGCTCAATCTGCTGCTGGTGCTGGCACTGGTGCATCCCGCCACTGCAGCGCCGGCCGGATCGGCGCTGATGCTGCAGGCGGCGGTGCTGGCCTGGTTGGCAATCTCCCGCGTCACCCATGTGCCGGTGGTATGGCAGGCCGATGACTTTCCGCAACTGAAAGGCACACTCTGATCCGCGTTGATTCTCCGTGTTCAGGCCACCATGACGGTGGCCTCTTTTTTCCGCCCTGATTGATCATGGTCAACCCCATACTTTGCAGACGATCTATCCTGTAGCGACTGATTCGAAGCAGAGTGATGCGGATGATGCGTTGTGCAGGGTGGATAGCAGCGTGCTGGCTGGTCCCGGTTATGGCAGTGGCGGATGCGCGCTGCCCTCAGCCGCGCTTTACCGGTAGTGCGCCGGATGCGTACTTGCAGCTTGCCAATCCGCTGGCGCCAACGCGGGCCGACCTGAGAGCGGGGCGAAGACTGTATCTGGGTAGGGAAGGCGGGCAGGGATGTGCCATCTGTCATGGCAGCAAGGGCGACGGAGAGGGTCCGCTGGCCGCCAGCTTCAATCCGCCCCCGAGGAACTTCACTTGCCAGCGCACCGTGCGTGATATCGCCGACGGTCAATTGTTCTGGATTATCCGCCATGGATCACCAGGCACATCCATGCCTGCATATCCCGCACTCACGGATACTCAGGTGTGGCAGCTGGTGCTCGAGTTGCGCCGACTGGCGCGCTGAGCAGATCAGACCCGCATCAGCTCCTTCAGCAGCTTGAGCTGGCTGTCGAGCTCGAAGCGCACATCCTTTACCAGCACATCCAGCAAGGTGATGGCATTGATCGGCGCGTCTGACGAGGATGCCGAACGCATCCGTGCGGCCATGCCGCGATTCAGGGTCGACAGGTTGAGGTAGGTGCTGGCCATGTCGCTCAGGTCGACCGGGACAGAGGGATTATCCTGATGGGCGAGATAACTCTTCAGCAGGAACAGCGATGAAATCCTGACCATGGTTTCCACGTCGGTCGACAGTGGCAGATGCAGCACCCCCATGGGGCGAAGGGGCAGGGTGTGAGGGCAGGGACTCAGCGCACAAATCAGACCGAACAGCGAGCTCAGTGCCCGCTGCATGGTGGTGTCAAACACATACAACCGCTGGCCGACCCGGACCTCAAGATGGACAGGGTCGTGGGAATTACCGGTATTCTTGTCACGAAACAGGCCGGCGATGTTATGGGCAATCGGGCAGTAGGTAACTTCGTCCTCGCGCAGCGGGCAGTGATCGCACTGGGCATGGCCCAGCAGGGCCCAGGTCGGAGGGATGTAATCCGGGTCTGGCAGGATCTCCCCCGAGGCGGGGTCCATGTGGATACGAATCTGTTCCCGGCGACCGTCTTCAAAGGCAAGGTCGTAGCTGATGTCAGGCTGCATGAGAACTGAAGGCCTTCTGTGCTGGTAGGGTGACCGTAAAGGTGGTGCCTTCACCTGGCCTGCTTTCCACTCCGATACTGCCCCCGTGGCGACGGATAATATCCTGAGAGATCGCGAGGCCAAGCCCCGTCCCCTCGCCGGAGGGTTTAGTGGTAAAGAAGGGCTCGAAGATATCCACCATCACATCTTCCGGGATACCCGGACCGCTGTCTGCTATGCAGATCACATACTGATGGCAGTCAAAACGGGAATCAAGGCGGATCTCCCCGCCCTCTTTCATGGCCTGGGCGGCATTGACGATCAGGTTAAGGAACACCTGAGTGAGCTGGGATTCCGAACCCGGGATTATCGGGGCGTCGCCATCGTGGGAGCGGTGAACTTGCACCCGGTTGCGGGTTTCATGGCGGGCAAGACTGAGAGAGACGTCGACGCAGCGGTTGGCATCAACATCCGTGTAGTGTTCCTGATTGCTGTGCGAGAAGCATTTCAGATCAGCAATGATCTTGCGGATCCGATCAATGCCATCGAACGTTTCTTCGAGGATATCGGGGACATCCCCCAATGCTATGCGGATATCCTGCAGCCGCACGCCATCGGGAGGAATGCGTGAGAAAGCGGTATCGAGCTGATCGCCCGGTATCCGGTCAATCAGTGCGGTCAGGGCAGAACACAGTGTCAAGGCGCGGTCGTTCAGCTGACGGACGTTGGACAGCACAAACGCCATCGGGTTATTGATCTCGTGAGCAATGCCGGCGGAAATGACGCCGAGCGAGGCCATTTTTTCCGAGTTGTAGAGCATTCCTTCCATCTTGCTGATGGTTTCGTCGCGCTGGCGAACCTCGTTCATCAGCGTCTGACTGTGCTGCTTGATGGAGGTGATATCAGTGCCAAAAAAAATGTAGCCGGAATCATTGTTGGTGATAAGCGGTAATGGAAATACAAAGCAGTCAAGCCAGACGGTGCCGGCTGGCACGGCGAGACACAGCTCACCGTGCCAGACCCGCTCTGGCGACAGTCGCGCGTGGACGCTGGTCCAGCTGGATTGCCGATCTGTCTCGATAGATTCGAAGTGCTCTTGTCGTCCGACAATGTCCCGTTGATTTACTCGAGTCAGAGACATGAATCGGCTGTTGCAGTACGTGATCATGCCATCGACGTCAGTGGTAACAACGCAGTACTCGTCAATGATGCGCGCCAAAGGGCCGAGCGCATCGCGGTTGAGACGAAACGCATCGGCATTGGTTTCAATCAGCTTCATGCGGTTGCCAAAGCTGTTCCCCGTCAGGGAGGAAAACTCGGCAAGCCGTGATGCGACAGTGATCGATGCCCGGTAGGTCTTGTGCAGAAACAGGATCACTACCAGCATCATGATGATGGAAATAAGCAGGTACGCTGCGCCCTCCTTGCTCTGGGAGAGCTGAACCAGCAATTCGGCGAGATACTCCATGGTGCTCCTCTTTAATGCGGCATCGCGCCAGATTTAACCGGTGTGCTGAAGGCGATAGCGCTCAAGCTCCGCCTGCTGGTCACGAAGCCGGTCGGCCAGAATGCGGTTCTCGGTGAGGATGTCGCGCAGCCGCAGTCCTTCCTGAATGCCTTCAAGCAGGAGGTTGTCGTCCCATGGTTTGGCGTAGAAGCGAAACGCGCCAGCCTGATTGATGGCTTTCATCAGGGTGTCGACATCGACCATACCAGTAAGCAGGATGCGGCACGCATCCGGCTGGATATCGCGCAGTTCAGTCAGGAAGTCGATGCCGTTACAGCCCGGCATGTTGCAGTCCGTGACAAAGGCATCAAAGATTGTTGTGCGAGCCCGCCGCAGAGCCTCCTGAGAACTGGAAAAAAACTCCACCTCCCAGTCGGGCATCCGGCGCAGGGTTCTGCCGAGGGATTTGAGGATACTTTCCTCGTCATCTACCACCATGATTCTGTGCATCGCGAGTCTCCCGTGGTGCCTGCTCTGACAGGCTTGTCGTGTTTTTCACACTGACAACACTTGCTCAGTAGAAGCGGCGATACAAGGGAGCAATATGACATCATTTTGCATGCATTATTCCTCTCAGCACTGGGCTGAAAGTGGGGGAATTGCCCATGTCTCCATTCTCTCCCGCGCCCGATCGGCCAGGATGCGATTTTCTGTGATCCGGTCCTTGTGCTGCAGGCCGAGCTTCAGTGCTTCAATGAGATCCTGATCCCGCCATGGCTTGCCGAAAAAGCGGAAGGCGCCAGCGTCATTGATGGCGCGAATCAGCGTGTCGGTGTCTGTCGTGCCACTTAGCAGTATCCGGCAGGCATGGGGCTGGATATCACGTATCTCCGCCAACAGGTCGACGCCGTTGCAGCCCGGCATGTGGACGTCACAGACAAAGGCGTCGAAAACGCAGGTCCGGGCCCGCTGCAGGGCGGCGCATGCATCGGAGAACAGCTCCACTTCCCAGTCGGTGTGCCGGCGTAACGTCTTGCCGAGGGCATGGAGGACGGTTTCCGAGTCGTCTACAGCCATGATGCGATGCATGTAACCTCCCTGCAAATATGGGAAAATATACCCATTTACTGGCACTATCGACCTCTGGCAGTCTGTGCGCAAGGCGGCAAAGTGATATCACTGAGGTGGGAGGCGATAGGCGCTATAGTAGAAGCCGGCTTTACTGGTTATGTGTCCCGAGGAGTTCATGCCGTCTTTTCCCTTCGATAATTCCTATGCCCGTTTGCCCGAGGCGTTTTTTCGCCGTTGCCAACCGTCTCCGGTATCGTCTCCGCGTCTGATCCGACTCAATAAGGCGCTGGTCGGGACGCTTGGCCTGACTCTCGACGATGTTGATGCTAACGCGCTGGCGCAGCTTTTCTCCGGCAATGTCCTGCCAGAGGGCGCCGAGCCGTTGGCGGCGGCGTATGCTGGCCACCAGTTCGGCGGCTTCAATCCGCAGCTGGGTGATGGTCGTGCCATTCTGTTAGG
Organism: Alcanivoracaceae bacterium; assembly: GCA_046292765.1. Classification (GTDB taxonomy): domain Bacteria; phylum Pseudomonadota; class Gammaproteobacteria; order Pseudomonadales; family Alcanivoracaceae; genus PGZG01. The sequence goes on from JBKBQA010000002.1 coordinate 212,692, forward strand.
CGAAGTCGTCGACGTTCATGGGCGGCGTCAGGATGTGCAGCTCAAAGGAGCGGGCAAAACACCGTTTTCCCGGGGCGGCGATGGCCGCTCACCGCTCGGGCCGGTCATTCGTGAATATCTGGTTAGCGAGGCCATGCATGCTCTGGGTGTGCCGACCACCCGGGCACTGGCGGCGGTGACGACCGGCGATGCCGTGTATCGGGACGGCGCCTTGCCAGGCGCTATCCTTACCCGGGTGGCGGCCAGCCATATCCGGGTTGGCACCTTTCAATACATTGCCGCCCGTGGCGAGTTTCCGAATCTTCGCCTGCTTGCCGATCATGTCATCGATCGGCACTACCCGGATCTGGCCGGTAGCGATCAGCGCTATCGTGAATTGCTTGAAGCGGTGGTGAAGCGTCAGGCAGTGCTAATCGCGAACTGGATGAGCATCGGCTTTATTCACGGCGTGATGAACACGGATAACATGTTGGTGAGCGGTGAAGCCATCGACTACGGCCCCTGTGCCTTTATGGACGCCTATCATCCCGAAACGGTGTTCAGCTCCATCGACACCGGTGGGCGCTATGCCTACCGGATGCAGCCGGCGATTGCGCAGTGGAATATGGCGCGCTTTGCCGAAACGCTACTGCCGCTGCTGGGCGAGAATGAGGCCGAAGCGGTGGAATATGCCACCGGCATCATCCGCGCCTTTGTGGGCTATTACGACGCCGCCTGGCTTGAGCGCATGCGCGCCAAGCTGGGCTTGCAGTCGCAGCAGGATGATGACCAGACATTGATCGAATCGCTGCTGGCGGCCATGGATGCGGCGGGTGCGGATTTCACCCTGCTGTTTCGCAGTCTTGCAGCGGCCAGTGCCGATCCGCTGCAGGCGGAGCAGCCCCGCGCATATTTTCCGCAGCCGGCACTGTGGGACCACTGGGCGTCGCAGTGGCAGCAACGTCTGGCGCGCGAATCAATAACCCCATCAGCACGCACAGAAGCCATGCGTACGGTGAATCCGGCAGTGATTCCGCGCAATCACCGCATCGAGCAGGCCATCGAGAAAGCAACGGTGCAGGGGGATTTCAGCGACTTCGATCGGTTGCTGGATATTCTGGCGCGACCGTTTGATGATCAGCTGGCGGCAGCTGAATGGATGGGGCCACCCGAGCCTGCCGAGCGTGTCTGCCAGACTTTCTGCGGTACCTGATGATCAGGGCTGGATAAAGCGTAGCGGGCGAAAACTTTTCAGGTAAGCGGGATAGCCGTCAGCGTCGTTGGCCGTGCCAAAGGGCGCCACAAACAGACGAATCGGCGTGCCGCTCATGTCGATGAACAGACTCAATCGCAATGCGCTACCCGGTGTCAGCGGCGACGTTCCGGTGCCGGCATCAGCGCTGTTAAACGTCAGCAGTGTGCGGCGAATATCCGGCTGGCCGGGCAAGGAGCCGAGACCATCCTGAGAGCCGGGCGCGCCGCCGTTCACGGTGCGGTTGCCGCTTTCATCTTCCCATCCCAGTGCCATCGCCATACCGCCGTCTTCTGCGGAGCGATAATTATGGCGCCAGATCAATGTCGAGGTGCCGGTGCAGGTGGTGTCGGCGGTGTTATGGCGATGTTCGCTGATCCGCACCGTGCGTGAACCAAACTCCCATTGCTGGCGAATGTTGGTGTTGCTTGTCGCGTCCAGATGGCAGGAACGCCACTGCGAATCAATCACTGAAACGTCAGTGTTCCAGCCGTAGGCAGGCACATCAAAATGGGCATCCGGATTCACTTCGAGATTGCAGCCCTGCAGTACCAGACAGAGGCCGCCGATTACAGTAATCCGGTGGATAGAGGTGGTGCGCGGCATGATGGTGACTCTGTGGCGGCATTGTCCTCCTTTCTAGCACTTCTTCTCCACTACATCCAGATGGCAGAAAGGTTGCCATGGCGGTGTCATCATGCTGTTATCGGGTCCGGGGGACGCTGAGCTGTCTTGCATATAATCAGAATGATAAAGGCACCGTAATGAAAAAAGTCTTGCGTACCGTGTTGGCCGGCCTGTGTCTGGCTGTGTTGGGGTGGCCGGCGCTGGTGGCGGCGGATTCGAGCATCGCCCAGTACCGGCAGATATTCGGCAGCGTTGATCGCCAGCTTGCGGCGGCTCAGGAGGCTCAGGCGGATGTTCTGTCACCGGACCGGTTCGCCCGAGCCATGCGGCACTACAAGGATGCCGACAATCATTTTCATCAACGTCGCAACCCCGATGCCGCCCGACAGGAGGTAGCCCGAGCCCAGAGCTGGCTGAATCGCGCCATGGAAACCACTCAGATCAGTGCGGTGGCGTTCTCGCGGGCGGTACAAAATCGCAAGAATGCCTTGTCAGCAGATGCACCTACCCATGCCGCCGACATCTGGCGCCGGGCGGAAGACGCCTTGCGGGACGCCACCCGCCGGGTCGAGGGCGGTGATATCCGTCGTGCGGAGGACGCCTCTCGCACCGTGGCCGAGCTCTATCAGCAAGCCGAGTTGCAAGCGATCAAAACCAATTACCTGAGCGGCGCCCATGAACTGATGCGACAGGCGAAGGCAGAGCGGGCTGATCGCCATGCCATCAAGACCTATATCGATGCCAAATTACTGCTGCAGCAGGCCGAGCGAGAGCTGACAGAGAATCGCTACGATACCGACTACCCACGCGATCTGGCGCGTCGCGCCAGAAACGAGGCCCAGCATGCGATCACCATCAGTCGCCTCGCCATTGGCGTGGCGAGAAAGGATTTTGCGGTTGAGGACATCATCACCAATTATGAAAAGCCGCTGATTGCGATTGCCGATGATCTGAACATTGTGCCCGCGCTGCATGAAGGCTATGAGCCCACTCGCGATGCGATTCGCGCTCGCATTGCGGTGCTGCAGAAGGAGTCTCAGGAGCTGGCACAGATGCGGCTGCTTGTGGAGGAACAGTCCGAGGAAATCGCCCGCCTGTCAGAACAGCTTGGCATCAAAAACGAGCAGTTGGCGGCGGAGGAGCGTTATCAGGCGTTGCTGGCGGAACTTGAGAGTATCTTCCGTCCGGAAGAGGCCGAGATCTTCCGTCAGGGCAAGAACATGATCATTCGTATGGTGGGGCTGAATTTTGCCAGCGGCAAACACGAACTCACCACCGAGCATATGCGCTTGCTGGCGAAGGTGGTCTATGCGATTCAGATTTCCAGAACAGAGCTCACCTCCATCGAGGGGCATACCGATTCCCATGGTGCGGACGCGGCGAATCTGGTCCTGTCCGAACAACGGGCTCAAGCGGTGGTGGATTACCTCAAGGGCGATGCGAGTCTTGCCAATGCGGTGCTGATGCCGGTGGGCTATGGCGAAGCCCGTCCGATCGCCAACAACGAATCCGAACTGGGACGGCAGAAAAATCGCCGAATTGATGTGGTGATCCAGCTGGAGCGAGAACGGGTTCGGGCGGCACCGGCAGAGCCTGCGGAGGATGACACTGCAGACGCAGACGCTGGCTGATCAGGAACGCTGTCGCCACTGGCGGGGCGCGAGCCCGGTCCACTGGCGGAATGCGCGGGTGAAGTTGGCTGGGTCCGAGTAGCCCAGCAGCCCGGCAATCTGCCGGACTTCCAATGCCGGATTGCGGAGCAGGGTCAGGCTGTCGCGCCGGCGCGCCTGATCCAGCAGTGACTGATAGCTGTGGCCCTGATCCTGCAACCGGCGCCGGAACGTGCGCGGACTGAGATGTAGCTCCCCGGCCAGCTGGTCGCGAGAGGGGTAGCCATCGGCGCCATGGACAAGCGCTGCCCGCACCCGACGAACGATATCATCACCCTGATCGAGCAAGGCGCTGTCCCGCTCGCATTGTAGCAGCGCCTGTTTCAGTGCTTCCGGGTTGGCAGTGGGCAGGGGCTGGTCGAGGGCTGCCAGATCACCACGCAACGATATCCCGGGACGAGGCATGGTGAAACGCACCTCAGGCAACTGCGAACGGTAGTGCTCAAAGCCCTTGGGTGTGGGCCCTTGCAGCCAGATTTCGTCGTCAGTTTTCAGCATCGGCATCATGAACTGCATGGAGCGGTACATGCTGGTAAGAATGGCGCTCAGTTGAAATTCGCGCAGCCTCTCCGGGAGATTGGCTTCCGGTGCCACCTCAAAAAACAGGCCGTCTCGGGTAATGTCCACGGTTAGCAAAAATCCCCGTCCGCGCAGATGCCAGAAGCGCCTGAGGATGTCGATGGCCTGCCGGGGTGAGCCGGCACACATCAGCGCGTAGCCAAGGCTGCCGTGGGCTGTCAGCGGCATCTGCAGACCAGCTTCAAACGCCAGAGACGGGTTGTCGGTCAGCGCCATCAGGGTGTCGAGCAGTCGCCAGATATCCTGCAACGACACCCGGCCCGCCGGATCATCAAGTAGCTCGGCGGGCAGGCCTGCATGTTCCAATAACCGGGCACTTGGCACCCCATGGCGGGCCGCCACCTCGGCAAACATGCGCGGATAGGTGGCGGACTGCCCCGGTATCCGGGTCCAGCCGGGCAGGCACTCAAGAGCCGTATTCGTGGAGGGCGTTACCAGGCTGGCCACCAATGACAAGTACAATGTCCGCGCAGGGTCTCACGGGTTAGCGCCTCCTGCCAGTACTGTATGGGCCATATCGCAGCAACGGCCTAGATCAGAGGAGAGCAGTGATGACCGCAGCCGCCCGTATCAGTACCCGCCGCAAGAACAGGATGGCCACCCCCGCAGGCATGATTCCGGAGGTGCGCCAGCCGGATTTTGATTTCCCGGCTGATCTGCCGCGCTACTGGTGGAGCAACGACCCGGTCAAGACGCTGCTGCTGGCGGCCTTGTCCTCCAGCTTCCCGGCTGGTGAGCGCTTCTTCATCGATTCTGTTCGTCATTACCAGAGCCAGATCACCGATCCGGAGCTGCAAAAAGCCATTCGCGGCTTTATCGGTCAGGAGGCGCACCACTCCAAAGAGCACAAGGCGCTGAACGGCTATCTGCAGGAGCGCGGCATCGGCCTTGACCGGCTCGACCGCGAGATCCAGAGCTTTATGGACTGGATGCGCAAGAACCTGAGCCCGGAGCGCCAGCTGGCCCACACCGTGGCGGTGGAGCATTTTACTGCCCTGATGGCCGAAGAGTTTCTGCTCAAATACGACGCGCTGGACGAGATGGACCCGCGCATGGCCCCGATCTGGGCCTGGCACGCCATCGAGGAATCCGAGCACAAGGCGGTGGCCTTTGATGTCTACAAGGCCATCGGTGGCAGCGAGTTTGTCCGTGTCACCGAGATGATGGCGGTAAGCATCCTGTTTCCGGTGTTTTCGGGGATTCATCTGGCCCAGCTGATGAAAGAAGACGGCCAGCTGCTCAATATCAAACCCTGGCTCGGCGCCGTGAACTACATGTGGGGCAAGCCGGGTGTATTTCGGAAACTGCTGCCGTCCTACTTCAAGTACTACAGCCCCAACTTCCATCCCTGGAATCACGATGCCCGGGATCTGGTCGAGAAGGCCAAGAAAAAGTGGCTCAGTCGGGTGTTGCCCGGCGTTGCCTGATCGGGGATGCTGGCCGGCGCCCCTGCACCGGCCAGCCTGACCGGTGCTTCTGTCATCAGGAGCCCGACACCCCATGCAACGTATCGAGATTCATCAGGAGTTTTCCCTCCCCGTCGAGAAGCTGTTCGCCTACCTGAGCGAACATGAAAACCTCGAAGCCATTTTTTACCCGACCAGGATCCGCCGCATTGCCGATGGCCAGGGCGCCCGCAACGGTATTGGCTCTGCCCGTCAGATGCGGGCCCTGGGTGGCCCGGCTTTCGTCGAGACGGTGACCGCATACCGGGAGAACGAGCTGATTGAGTACCGTATTACCAAGGGTAGCCCGCTTAAGAATCACCTCGGCGTGATGCGCTTTTCCTCGACGCCGACCGGCTCGCATTTGCATTACACCATCGAGTTTGAGGGCAGGTTGCCACTGATCGGGCCGATTATCCGAGCGGTGCTGGATAAGGGTATTCGCAAAGGTTTGAACAAGATCTCACACTGATGGTTAGCCTGCCCGCCCTGCGGGCGAACCTCAGTAAGGCCACACCCACTGCTGAATCTCCGGCTTGTCGATGCCGTGCTCGTGGGCATAGTGTCGGCAATCGATCTGTTCGTCGCGCAGCTTCTCTTTGACGTGGGCGCCGGTGATGGCCAGTTCCGGCACCCGGTTAATGGCGTCGATGGCAAGGCTAAAGCGGTCGACGCCATTTTCCATGGCCAGCTCCAGCGGAGTGTTGATGCTGCCGCGTTCCTTGTAGCCGCGCACGTGCAGGTTGCGATGATTGGTGCGGCGGTAGGCAAGGCGATGAATCAACCAGGGATAACCGTGGAAGTTGAAGATCACCGGTTTGTCACGGGTGAACAGGGTGTCGAAATCCGCATGGGACAGACCGTGCGGATGTTCATCCGACGGTGACATGCGGAACAGGTCAACCACGTTAACAAAACGAATCTTCAGGGTCGGGAAATGCTCGCGCAGCAGTGCGGTGGCGGCCAGTGCCTCCTGAGTGGCGATATCGCCGCAGCTGGCCATGATCACATCCGGTGCGCTGCCCTGATCGTTGCTGGCCCAATCCCAGATGCCGATGCCCTTGGTGCAATGGCGAATGGCGGCGTCCATATCCAGATACTGCAAATGGCTCTGTTTGTCGCAAACAATCACATTCACATCGTTGTGGCTGCGCAGGCAATGATCTGCAGTGGATAACAGGCAGTTGGCATCCGGTGGCAGATACACCCGGGTGATGGCCGGGTTCTTGTTGACGACAATATCGATAAAACCCGGATCCTGATGGGTAAAACCATTGTGGTCCTGACGCCACACCGTCGAAGTGATCAGCAAGTTGATTGAGGCAATCGGCGCACGCCAGGGCAGATCCTCGCAAATCGCCAGCCACTTGGCGTGCTGGTTGTACATCGAATCGATGACATGGGCGAAGGCTTCGTAGGTGGCAAAAAAGCCATGACGCCCGGTGAGCACATAGCCTTCCAGCCAGCCTTCCAGGGTGTGCTCGGAGAGAATCTCCATCACCCGACCTTCGGCGCTCAGTTCGCCGCCGTCCGCATCTTCCGGCAATGGATTGTCCATCCAGAATTTGCCGGTTTCTTCGTACACCGCATCGAGTTTGTTCGAGGTGGTTTCGTCCGGGCCGAACAGGCGGAAGTTGTCTTTGTTCAGCCGCATGATGTCGCGCAGCATTTCGCCGAGCGGACGGGTGTTCATGGCCTTGTCGCCGGCGGGCTTTTCCACCGGCACCGCAAAGTGACGGAAATCCGGCATGCGCAGATCGCGGCGCAGCAGGCCACCATTGGCATGCGGATTGGCGCCCATGCGCCGTGTGCCTTGCGGTGATAGGGCGCGCAGTGTGGGCACCAATCGGCCCTGCTGATCGAACAGCTCTTCCGGGCGATAGCTTCTCAGCCAGACTTCCAGCGCACGCAGATGGTCTTCGTTATCACGAGCATTTTTCAGCGGCACCTGATGCGAACGCCAGGAGCCTTCTATCTTGTGGCCGTCCACTTCCTTCGGGCCGGTCCAGCCTTTTGGCGAGCGCAGCACAATCATCGGCCACAGCGGTCGAGTCACGATATCTGCGTCGCGTGCTTGCTGCTGAATGGTGCGAATGCGGCTCATGCAATAATCCATTGCTTGCGCCATTTGCCGATGCATATCCATCGGTTCACTGCCGGACACCATGATCGGCTCCCAGCCATAACCGCGCAGCAGGCTGTGCAATTCGTCCTCCGGAATGCGCGCCAGCACGGTCGGGTTGTTGATCTTGTAGCCATTCAGATGCAGTACCGGTAACACGGCGCCATCACGGGCCGGATTGAGAAACTTGTTCGAGTGCCAGGCGGTGGCCAGTGGCCCGGTTTCCGCTTCGCCATCGCCGACCACCGTCACCACGATCAAATCCGGGTTGTCGAAGGCGGCACCAAAGGCATGCGACAGGCTGTAACCGAGCTCGCCACCTTCGTGAATCGAGCCGGGCAGTTCCGGCGTGCAATGGCTGCCAAAGCCGCCGGGAAAGGAAAACTGCCGGAACAGGGTGCGCAATCCTTCTTCGTCTTCGCTGCGATCCGGATACACCTCGGAAAAAGTGCCCTCGAGATACACCGGCGCCAGCACGCCCGGCGCGCCATGGCCCGGCCCGGCGATAAACAGCGCATTGATATCCTGCTCGCGGATCAGCCGGTTGGTGTGCACATAAATAAATGACAAGCCGGGGCTGGCGCCCCAGTGGCCGAGCAAACGCTTTTTGATGTGCTCCGGTTTCAGCGGCTGGCGCAGTAGCGGATTGTCCCGCAGGTAAATCATGCCAGCGGCCAGATAGTTGCAGGCGCGCCAGTAGCCATCCATGGCGACGAGGGTCTGCTCGTCAAGGGTGTTATTGGTGGTCACACTATTTCTCCCGGTTCCTGAAATATGGCACGCCACTGGCGCACCATTTCCTGTTCTTCGTCGGCGCGGATTACCAGCAGGGTGACGGCGGATGAGGGCATGCTGATCTTTGCCGTGCCAGTGTCGACATCAAAAAGGGGCTGACTGTTCCTCGCCGGGTCGATCTGAATACCGAGTGCATCAAGACGGGCGCAGGCCTCCGCGCGCAGGGCGGCATCGTTTTCGCCCACGCCACCGGTAAACACCAGCGCGTCCACCCGGCCGAGCACGGCGGTAAAGGCACCGATATAACGGCGCAGCCGGTGAACATACACATCCAATGCAACCCGGGCAGTGGCGTCACCCTGATCAGCCGCGGCACGTACCTTGCGCATATCGGCCTCACCGCATAACCCGCGCAGACCGCTATCGCGATTGAGCAGGGTGTCGAGTTGCGCGCTGTCGAACCCGGCGTGGTTCAGTAGATGCAACAGCGCACCGGCATCCACATCGCCGCTGCGTGTGCCCATCACCAGACCTTCCGTGGGGGTCATGCCCATGGAGGTATCGACACTACGGCCGCCAGCAATGGCGCAGGCGCTGGCGCCATGACCCAGATGCAGACTGAGCAGGTTCAGGTTTTCCAGAGGGCGTGCCAGTGCCTCGGCCGCGCGTCGCGTCACCGCCGCATGGGACAGGCCATGAAAACCGTAACGGCGGATGCCATATTGCTGCGTCAGCGCCGTGGGCAGGGCGTAGCGGGCCGCCGCCTCCGGGAGAGTATGGTGGAAGGCGGTATCGAACAGCGCGAACTGGGTTAAGCCGGGCAAGCGCTGCTCACACTCGCGGATCAGGGCAAGGCTGACCGGATTATGCAACGGCGCCAGTTGCGCCAGCCGGGCAATGGTATCGCGCACTTCCGGGGTGAGACGGGCAGGGCCATGGAAGTGATCGCCGCCATGCACTACACGATGGAGGATGCAGGTGAGCGGCCGGGGCGGTGCCGCTGCAAGCAGGGCCGTCAGCGCTTCTGCAGCCGCACCCTCGGCCTGCCAGTTCACCGCCAGATTCTGGCTGGCGGCCAGTGCCTCGCCGTTCAGGTTGAACCAGCCGGCCTTGAGGGAGGAGCTGCCCGGATTAAGGGTCAGGATCAAAGGACGCTGCCTTGTGTTATTGCATGGCCACAGGGTATCAGCCTTGGCCGGGTTGTTCATGATCCAGAGCAAGCGATCTGCTAAAGGTAGTGCCGGCCTGCTTCGGCAGGCAACCATTGACCAGGCTGCTCGTTAGCAACAAACACCCCTGTTTTCGGGGTTGTGTCAGCGCTGGTGTCATGCTGACATTCGGGGCGGGGTTTGGAGACCAGATTAAGGAGAGCAGACATGGCAATCTGGCGCGTCAACATCGGGCTGGCCAGTGCGCTAGCCGCTGCGTTGCTGCTCGCCTCTGCGCCGGCGTTGGCGAAAATCTGCAAAGACAAACCGGCGCTCCTGCCGGCGGTCACCTGTGAGCGCTAGGCATGCCGTTATCCCGTCAACGTATCGCTATTATTGGTGCCGGTACCGCAGGTTTGGCGGCGGCTATTCTGCTGGCTCGCCAGTGCCATGACGTTACCCTGATTGAGCGAGCGCCAGCGTTAACCCCGGTGGGTGCGGGGTTGTTGTTGCAACCCTCCGGACTGCGGGTGATGGAGTCCATGGGGCTTGGTCACGCCATGGCGGCCTATGGTGCGCGCATCGATGCGTTGTATGGCGATACCCGCTCGCAGCGCTGCATCATGCGGACAAAATATTCCGATCTGTCTGCTGGTCTGCATGGGCTGGGGGTGCATCGTGCCAGCCTGTGCCATGTACTCGATCAGGCGCTCAGCGCGGAACCTCACCAGCGCTGGATGGACACCGCCGTGCAGGCCATTCACCAGCAAGGCGACCAAGTGGTTCTCGATTTGCAGCGCGCTGCAAGCAGCGCTGCCGGGGAAGCGGATCAGCAGGCCTTTGACGCAGTGCTGGTTGCCAATGGCAGCGCTAGTACGCTCAGGCCGAGGGAACTGGTGCGCTTTGATCGTCAGTATCCGTGGGGCGCCCTGTGGGCAATCCTGCCGCAGGCGGCGCCTTTTGATGAGCCGCGTTTGCAGCAGCGTTATGACGGCAGTCATACCATGATCGGCCTGTTGCCAAGCGGCAGTACCCCGCATCAGCCGGATCAGGCACTGGTCAGTTTTTTCTGGAGCATGCCGGTGATACAGATGATGCAGTGGCATCAGCAGCCGGAACATTTTCACAGCTGGAAAGAAAGCGTGCTGTCGCTATGGCCGGAAAGCTCAACGGTACTCGCCGCACTGACCTCACCGCAGCAGTTGATCCCGGCGAGCTATCGCGATGTCATTCTCAAGCGTTGGGCGCAAGGTCGGATCGGGGTGATCGGTGATGCTGCCCATGCCATGAGTCCGCAGCTGGGGCAGGGCGCCAACATGGCACTGATGGATGCCCGGGCACTTGCTGATGCCGTGGCGCAGAACAGCAACTGGGATGATGTCTGGACGCATTATCATCGTCAGCGTGGCGGCATGATCCGTTTCTATCAAAGCATGAGCCGTTTACTGACGCCGATATTCCAATCCCGTATTCCCGGCGCTGGTTGGGGCAGAGATATGGGCTTCCCGCTGATGAATCAGCTGCCATGGCTAAGCAGAGAAATGACCCGGACAGTGGCCGGGTTCAAATCGGGTTGGTTCACTTCCGAGCAGTAAGCCAAACTCAGGATGACAGGCACCCAGCAGTGCTGATCTGCACATTTCCCGTGTTTCCTGTTGCTGTTGTCACTGCAGCGCTGACCATGCCTAATAGCACAGGTCAGAACTAGCGGGTTTCATTCGATGCAGCAGATCCGGATCAGCGATGCGATTCCCGATATTCCCCGGCGCGACAGCCCCCATGGCCCGGTGCAGTCGCGGCTGCGCCGTCGTTCGTTTGGCGTTTATCTGGTGCTGATCAGTCTCGGCACCTTGCCGCTGGCCCTGCAGGCCATCGGCGGGGTTGCCGTGCCAGTGGCGCTACAGGTGCTGGGCCTGGGGGTCTGGTTTCCCGGTGCGGGCTTCCTCGCTCTTGGTCTTGATGGCTGGTGGATGGCGCTACTGTCTTTCACAATATTTGTAGCCTTGCGCGTTGGCTGGTCGCTGACCGGCATGCTGGCGTTGCCGGTGGCGGGCTGGGTTTTGCCGGCCCTGATCGCGGCCATGATGGCCGGTGATGCGGTGAGTGCCGATGCCGGCTGGATTCCGCTGGTGGCATTGGTCATCGCCGCCACAAGCTGGTTGCGTGAGGCGCGCACGCGCCGCTGGCGACATGCCCGCGCCGAGCGGCGCCGTGCCTTTTTGCCGCAGGCGCTGCGGGAGCTGGAGCAGGTCAGTGTGGCGGAACCGGATCCTGCCAGCCGCGAGCTGACACCGGAAGCACTGGTGGCAGCTCGTTATGTTTTCGATCTGGCCCTGCAACCGGTCGGGCAGTTCGAAGGTTTTAGCCGGCGCGACAATTTCCAGCTTGCTGCTCTGCGTTACCAGCTCAACTACATCAGTTATGGCCTGGCCATGATGCAGTGCCATTACACCCCGAACTTTCACGGTTACCTGAGTCAGGCGCAGCGTTACGCCATCGAAAGCCTGACTCGTCCGGAAGTATGCGGCTACTGGAAATGGGAAAGTCGCGGCTCGTTTCGTTTTGATGTCGATCCCGCCGGCCGCGATAACGTCATGCTTACCGGCTGGTCGCTGGTGGGGATCACCGCCTATGCCGCCAACACCGGCGATACCCGTTACGAGCAACCGGGCAGTCTGGTGTTCAAACCGTTTTATGGTGACGGCAAAACCTTTCCGCATGATTCCGGCAGTTTTATTGGCTCGCTGCTGGGCAACTGGCGCAGTGCGCCCTACACCATGTACCCGTGCGAGCCGTACTGGACCTTCCCGCTGTGCAATGCATTCGGTATCTGCGGGGTGATTCCGTTTGATCGCCAGCACGGCACCGGGCACATGAACGAGCATTTCGACACCATGCTGACCCGCTTCGAGCAGGAGTTCCTGTTTGAAGATGGCGATATGGTGCCAATGCGCAGTGACCTGACCGGGCTCGACTTCGCCACCCGCACGTTGCCGCCACAGTTCGGCATGCTCAGTCAGCTTAGTGTGGCAATCTATTTCAACGCCCTGCATGCCGGGCATGCGCGGCGCGCCTATGCGATAGCCCGGTATGAATCGCTGCAACTTGAAGACGGCCATCTGCAACTTGGCATACCGCACAACCTGATGGTTGATGTCGGTGACTACTCGATGAATCCCTGCTTGAATCTGGCGTTGGTAGCTCTTGCCGCGCGCGAGCAGGGCGATGAAAAGATCGCCGAGGCCGCGCTACGCGAAGCAGAAGTCGCCCGGCCGCGACGCGACGGTGCAGCACTGGCACTGGATGGTGTGTCCTGTGCCACCAATGTCATGCTGGCCACCGCACGCTGGGCGCGGCGCAACGACTGGCGCCACCTGATCAACCGTGGGCCACAGGCGGATGCACTTAAAGGCCCGCTACTTACCGAGTGTCGGTACCCGGATGTGCTTGTGGCGCGGGCAATAAGCGATGGCCGCAATCTGGAATTGGTGCTGTACAACGGTGCCGATCCGGGCTTGCAGTCGCTTGCCATCGAACGCCTGCAACCGGGTGGCGAGTACCGCCGCAGTGATAGCAGTGAAATTCTACGTGCCGACAGTCATGGCCGTGCGGTTGTGCAATTGCACCTTGATGGCCGCACGGCGCTGACGCTGGAGCCGATGGGAGATCAGAGATGATCTGCTGCGCCATCGGCTTGATTCTGATCGCCCAGTGGCTGGCCTGGTATCAGGCCGCACGCACGGTGTTGTTGCGCTGGCGCTGGCCGATTTTGGCCGGCATGTTGTTGATAGGTGCGCAGACCAGCGCCTTCGCGTGGCACTTGTGGCAACCAGACCCGTTCGAAGAAATGAGCGCAGAGCAACTATCTGAGTTACTTGCTGCAGGGCCGCTATGTGGTGCCCGCAGCTGAGTCAGGGGTGCCTTTTGCCTACAGCCCCTCGCCACCCAACGCTTCGAGAAATTTTATCCGTTGTTGCGTAGCCGGATCTTCATAGGACTCGTTGCTATAGCTTGTCAGCGGGAATCCGGCTACCGAATAGCTGCTTTGTTTGGCACTGCCATAGCGTGTCTGTTCCCCCGGGGCAGATGGCATGCGCATCACATTGATATCGGTGAGCACATAGGGGCCAGGGTTGTTTTTCTCTCGAAGCGTAGTCGCGTGTGCTTTCAAAAGGCCGATGGCGCTTGCACCGGTCAGCATAAAGGTAGCGTTCAGGTGACTGACCGGCATGCCCGATTCCGAGAAAAGATTTGCTTGTACACGATAAAAGCCGGCACTCATCACTTCAAAGTGAGCCGGTATCACAAGGTGCGCGCCTTCGACATAGGCCGATCCAAGATAATGCAGGTTTGCAGTGCTTTGATATAACTGTGCGACGGCGGTCACCGTCGCGCTTTGGCCATCAGAAAGTCTCAGCTGAGCTGCTACTGTCACCTCTGCGTCGGGGAAAGATGCCAGTTCTGCCGCCGGGATGGTGGCGAAAAATGTTTCGACATGGCCCTGCTGAACGGCGCTGCCAAGCGGCACTGCTGAGCTGTTGCCGGAACTGTGGCGGATAAGCACATGACCACCGGTTGCTCTGACTGAGGAGCCATTAGCGCCATCGCCTTCGCTCGCCACGACTACCTTCACCGGTAGGTCATGGTTCCTGTCAAGTACATACTGGGGCAATTCAATGGAGACCTTTAGCGACGGCGCGTTGGACAGAGGTCTTTCCGCAGGGCTGAAGGCGCGTGGGTTCAGGGCGGCCCAGTCATTCTCTGTCAGCGGTTGGGAGTAGGGTGGAAACCGGGCGTTATGCCGGTAACTCTGAGCGACATCGGCCAGCTGGTCTCGCATCGGGTTGCTGATGCCTTCAATGGCCTCGGCACGGTGATCTGGAATGCCTGGTCCATTGTCGGCTGCGGGATCGCTGATCTCAGTCTGGATGTTGCCGCTCTCAAAACGTAAAGAGGGGCTGGATAAAGGCTGCTGTCCCGTTGTATCAGCAGGCGTTCTGTCATCAACTCCCGATACATATACCAGGACAACAACAAAAGCCACAACGCCGATCAACGGAACGAATTTACTCATGGTGTAGCGGCCTCTCGTTCAGTCATTCAGCGCCTGGTATATCAGGCGAGAGAACGAGTTGCTATCCGATCCGTCAACATATTGCCAAGTGCCGGTCTCTTTCCAGATTTCCCACCAGCGACGAGTTACTGTCTGAGTGCGGGTAGAAAAGTCAACGGTCAGACCGGCAGAGAAGTTGTTGAGTACATAGGTGGTGTTGCCCTTATGCTGGTCAGCGACCAGATTGAAGTGGTCATAGGCCGACGCCATCAGCACCGGAAAATGATTCGGCAGCAGCCCGCGGGGCCCGAACTGCCAGGTGCGCTTGCCGTCATAGGAAATGCTGGAAGAGCAGCTTTCTATGGCATCAGGTGCAGACGCGCCACAACTGGAATGGGCCGGCACCACGGTGTCATCCGCACCGCGAATAAAGGGCTTGGTAGCAACATTGATCCCCTCGCCGCCGCTGACGGAGAAGCGCAGGCGCGGGATGGTGTTGGGCCAGTTGGCATGATTGCGTGCTCCTGATGTCGTCAAATCCAGTACCACGCCCAGCTCTTTATAGTCAGTGATATCCAGATTCATGCCCAGCACTGCGCCTGCGGCGAGCTTCATTGGCAGGGGCACGTAATCACTGTTGGCCGCCGCCACGGCGATGTCCGCAAGGTCGGTACCGCCGCCCGCACCGGCAAAATCAATCGTTGCCACGATGTTCAGCGGGGCATAGCCGGCGCTGCTCAGCCAGGCTTCCTGATGGGCGAGAAAATATCGGCTAACCAGATCTCCGGTACTGTGGGTCACCAGTACGCAGCCGTTGTTGCACAACCCTTCAGCGGAGTGCCTCTTCGCCTGCTCAAACACGATTTCGGCAATTCCGCCCTCAAGGCGATCGGCGGCGGACCAGTTCAAGTAGCCCTCTGCCCGGGATTGCCAGAAGTCAGAGACTTTGCGTCGTGCCAGAATCTCTTCTTTGGAGGGCGGCTGGATAAGGTCAGTGTAAATCAGCCCGTGTACCAGAATGACGTTATGCCCGGCAATCTGGGCATTCGCGGTTGAGGCCATGAACAGGGTGGAGATCATTAATCCTGTTGCGGCGGCAATCGACATGGCGCGTTTCTTATTGTTCATATCCGTTAGCCCTGCAGGTCTATGGGAATGGCTTTATCCGTGCCAGCCCACCCTAGCCGGAGATCAGAAGCCATACTGGCCAGAATGTGCACAAAAGCCGCCAGTAAGGACTGTGGCTGATGATGGCAATAGAGAACATCCGTTCACATGTCGTCAGGGGCAATCTGCTACCGGCGTTTGCCAATGCCGGGCATTACCCTGAGAATCAATCCCATCCCTGCTGAAGTCGAACAAGAATGAAAACAACAGGTAAGGACAGGAAGGAGCTGCGTTTCCCTCGAACGGTACTCGAACCCATTCGCCATGTTCTTGATCGTCAGGCGGCGGGGGTTTCTTTTGTTGACCTGCTGAGTCATCTGGGCGCCAGCCCCGAGCAGTTCGACGACCCTGCCTTTGCCATCGATGGTGAGCAGCTGTACGGGTTGTTCAAGTGGGTCAGTCATCGCACTCAGGGGCAGATCTCACTGAAGGGCTGGATGAGTCACTTCTCTGCCACCAGTGCGGGTTTGGCCGGCATGGCAGCACTGAGCGCCAGCAATGTGCGTGAGTCCCTGCTGGTAGCGGTGCGCTACCTGCCGCTGCTGATACCGGTGATGCGGGCGGACTTGATCGAGGTGCCACCCCGGGTTCGCTTCTGCCTTGAAATGACCACCGATATGGGAGAAATGAACAGCTTTCTGCTGGAAATCGTCACTGCTGCCGTTCATATCATTTCAAATGACGTGATGTCAGAAGAGGTTCCGCGGGCCATTCATTTCACCCACGGCTATGGTGAAGGCACTCGAGCAGAGGCTCACCGCCGCGATCTTGAAGGGGTGTTCGCCACCCGCGTGGTCTTCAATAGCGACTTTAACGGCATGGAAGGACGCTCCGATGATATGAGCGTGATGACCCGCAGCCCCAATGACGCTACCTTCAGTGCCGTGAAGCGAATCCTCGAAGATGAGCTCTCTATCGTTGATGCCACGATGTCGTTGGCAACGGTAGTGCACCATGAGCTGGTCAAATTGGCGAATACCGGCAAGTACCCATCGCTGGAAGAATTTGCCGACCGAATGAATATGTCTCCGCGGACGCTGGTGCGCAAACTCGCCAAGGAAGATACATCCTTTAAGGGCATCGCCAATGAAGTTTGGCTGAGGCTGGCAAAAGAACTGCTGATAAAAACTCGCTTCCCGATCAAGAAAATCGCCATTCAAACCGGATTCAATACCACCAACTCCTTCAGCCGCGCATTCAAGTCACTGGTGGGTGAGACCCCGCTGGTCTGGCGCAGTCGTCATCAAGGTGGGCCGACCCAGGGAGTGCTCCCCTGATTATGCTTGCCGCAACGCCCGTGGTGGCACACCGTGCCAACGCCGGCATGCGCGCGAGAATGAGCTCATCGAATCAAAACCCAGCTGCTCTGCAACCCGACCTATGCTGAGTGCATCATCGGCCAGCAGTTCTCTGGCCAGTACGGCTCGCACGTCGTCAAGCAGGTCACGAAAATGAATGCCTTCCTCGCGTAAAAGCCTTTGCAGTTTGCGTTCGCTCATCGCAAGGGTGCGGGCAATATTCGGTAAAGCGGGCGCCGCACCCTGTTCCAGTTCCTTCGCGATCAGGTCGCGCACCCGCGCGCTGATCTGGCTCTGGCGCTCTGACAGATAGTCCTCGCACAATGCGGCATTGGCGCGTGCTACCTGAGGGCTGCTGGAAGGCAGTTGCGCGGATGCAAGGCCATCCATGGCGGTATAGATTCCATCGCTTGATGCGCCAAATATCACCGGGCACTGGAAAAATTGCTGATAAAGGGTTGGATCAGATTGGCAGGGATGCTGGAACGTAATGCGCGTTGCTCCCGCTTGAGGTACTAACTGCCGAGCGATCAGATAGATGGATGCCATCACCGCATCTACGGAGGCATCCGCAAAGCGCGGATAGTCCGGGCGCATGCCGAGCACCAGCCCGAATTCGTTGCCTTGCTGGTCCATTTGCATGGCGATGCCGTCGCTAATCATGCTGGCGAATCGGCAGATCAGATCACCGGCCTCATGCACGGTGGCGCTGGCCATGGCGGCCACGCCGAGGGCATGAAAGGTGGTGAGATTGACCTGCTGCGCCACCGCCAATCCAAAAGCAGGGTCGCCGCTTTCTGCCACCGCCTGATTCCACAGTCGCGTCATGTCCGCCACCGGAATGCGTTGGGCGGGATTGTTCACCAGCGCATGGTCTATATCCGCATCGGCAAACAGACGTCGATCATCAACACCGTAGGCGCGCAGAGCTCGGGCAATGGCGCCAGCCCAAGTGGCCATGGTGGTGTTCTGCAGTACGACTTTGTTATTAGTCTGCTGTTGCATTGTCGTCATTGGATCAATCTCTGTCGCAAAGCGGTAAAACCATAAGTCTTCCAGCGCTTACTCTCTGTGCCGCACGTTTTGCTTTGCCGCTACACGGCATTCCGCAACTATTTGCTTTGCCGCTACACGGCATTCCGCAACTAACAGCATCAGGAGAACAACATGCAGGCCCAGATAATCACTCGATGGATAGCGCCAGTCTTGCTCGCCATCCTGGCTGCACCATCCTTCGCCGTCGATGGCCATGAGCCGCCGGCTAACCCCTATCTGGCCGACAGCCCCTGGCCGATGAGCCATCGTACGCCGTATGCCCAAGGGTCCAGTCCTCTTCCCGGGCCAATCACCAGCGAGCCATTGACCGGCCGTGATTACGTTACAACCGGAATCACCAATATCACATTGGCCGCGTCGCCGGCCTATCCGCGTCCACGGCAAGGCCGGTTGATAGAGCGGCTTTTCGGTGACTACCTTGATCGTCAGTGGGGCAAGCCCCGGGTTCATTGGGGGTCGACCTTCGGCGCCGTTTACAAATTGCGCGACAACCAGATCGTCCATCGCCTTGAAAAGCCGTCCGGGGTGAATATCGGTAATTTTGCCAACGCCACATCCGGCGCCTATACCCTGGTCGACAGGGACAACACCTTCTTTACTGTCGATGGTATCACCGTGCTTGCCTATCGCGACCAGTATCCGGGCGATATCAACTCACAAATTTATCTGCGTAGTTCCTTCGAGTTGCCGGCCAGCAGTTTGCGCGGTGATGCCAGCAGCGATCCGATTGTCGGCATGAGTCTGCTCTGGGACGGCCGGATCGCACTGGCAACAAAGCTCGGTACCGTGATCGTTCTGAATCGGGATTTTTCTCAACACTGGAGCATCAAACTGGGCGATAAACAGGATCCAGCCGGTGAGGAAGTGTCGAACTCCATTGCCGCAGATGAGAAAAATGGCATTTATGTTGTCACTGAAAAGGCCATGTACCGAGTGCAATGGACAGGATTCGCCCTGAGCCTGGCGGAACATGAGGGCGGTTGGCGCGCCGAGTACGAGGCAGGTGAAGGTCAGGCCCCTGGCCGGCTTGGCAAGGGATCGGGGGCGACGCCGTCGCTGATGGGCGGACCGGCCGACAAGGATCGCTTTGTAGTTATCACCGATGGGCAGGATCTTGCCCATCTGGTGCTGTTCTGGCGTGATGAAATCCCCAACCACTGGGAGCAAATACCCGGCACGAAAAGTCGTCGCATTGCTGCCCAGGTGCCGATTACCTTTGGCGATTCCCAGCGCCAGCAAACCGTCAGCGAGCAATCTGTGCTGGTGAGGGGCTATGGTGCGGTGGTGGTCAGCAATGATTACCGCAATACCCTGCAAGCGAGCCCGGAGAGCACCCCGTTAATTTATAATTTTCTTAACAGCAATCCGGCTTTGATCAGCCTTCAGAATGGTGTGGTGATCACGCTTAGCCAGCTACCGATGGTGCAGCCCTGGGGCGTGCACAAGTTCGAGTGGGTGCCCGGCGCCGGGGTTCGCGGCCAGGGTGAGCTCAGAACCGCCTGGGTAAACAGGGATGTCAGCTGCCCGAATGGCATTCCCACCATGAGCGCCAGCTCGAACATGTTCTACTGCATCGGTGCGATGTTTGGTGCCTGGACATTGGAAGGACTGGACTGGGGATCTGGAGATCGCAAGTTCAGCAAATTTATCGGCTTTAGCCCGATCTACAACAGCTTCTACGCGAGCACGCAGATCGACAGTAATGGGCGGATCATCAGTGGCACCACGTTGGGTGTGATGCAGCTCGACTCCAACTAAAGCTACTTTAAAAATCACTTGATCGGTTTCACGGACGGGCATGGATTCATGCCCGTTTTCACTCAGGCTCCGTTCTTTAATTCCCCCAATAACTCCGGATGCCGGTCCAGCAACCGGAACAGGTTCATCACCGCCGGCATCGGCTGCGCCTCGCCGCGCTCATAGCGAGAGAAGGCGTTATGGCCGCCGCCTGTCAAAGCGGCGGCTTCTTTTTGCGTCAGCTTCAACTTGCGTCGGATGCGGCGCAGTTCCACCTGTTGTTCGCGGCGGCGCTGATGTATCAGCGCATCACTGGCAGCGGTGTAACGGCTGACAGAGTCAGCATCAAGTTCCACGGTTCCGCAGGAGGCGCAACGCCAGCCGGACAGATACGCTATCCGTGTTAGCTGATCGTTCAATGTCATGCTCTCGCCCTGAAACGAGTGCATGCCTTTGCGTCCTTTCTCGCCACATTCCGGGCACTGCCTGTATCTGCTCATGATTGCGTATCCGCTGCTGCGGGGTGGGCAGGGAATAATAGGGTTGAAGCTTGTCCATAAAATACCCTTATAGGGTTATTTCGGCAATCGGGAATATGACGGGCGTAGCAAGCCACGGTGCGGAGTGACGGGGTATCAGAGAACGAAGGAGTACTCTGTAGTCCCGGCGCCAAGCTGCTAGATAAATGGCCGTATATGTGAAAATATGGCCGTATTATTTATCCGGTAGCGATTAATGGCCAACAAACCCACCCAAGCCGCCACCCTTCGCTGGCTGAAAAAGCAGCAGCGCCTGCTGTCGCTCAATGACATTCATGCCTTTCTGCCCGTTCAGGTGCCTGAACGTACCCTGCGGCGCTGGCTGGCGGAGTGGGCGGAGCAGGGGCTGGTGGAGCGTACCGGGGCCAAGCGCTCCACCCGCTATCTGTATCGGCAAGAGCAAGCTGCGCCGCCTTTCTTGCGTCAGGTGCCAGAACAACACCGAACCAGCCTGCTAAAACAGCTGCGGGATCTCTGGACACACACCTCCACCGCCCTGGAAGGCAACACCCTGACCCTTGGTGACACCCACTTCATCCTCGAAGAAGGGCTCACCATTTCCGGCAAGCCACTGAAGGAGCATCAGGAGATTGTTGGCCATGCCCGCGCCATCGATCTGGTTTATCAGGGGCTGGCAGGGCCGCTTACCGAGCAGCAGGTATTTGATCAGCACAAGGCTGTGCAAAGCGAAGTCGTAACGGACATCTACAAACCCGTTGGTGCCTGGAAAAACGAAATCAACGGCACCTATGCGGTGACCTCGGATAACCGCCAGGTGTTTATCGAATACGCCGCGCCAGCGGAAGTGCCTTACCTGATGAAGGAAGTGATTCGCACTATCAACAAGACGGGGAAGCTGAGCCTTGATCAGGCGGCACACTACTACGCAAAGATTCACGCCGGGCTGGTGCATATTCATCCCTACTGGGATGGCAACGGCCGCATCTCCCGGTTACTGGCGAATATTCCTTTACTGAAAAATGGTTGGCCACCGCTGGTGATTCCGGTGGAACAACGGCGGCCCTACATTCAGCTGCTGGCCGACTACGAGCTCTACGTTGGCCAACTCACCCGACATACCGGTGTCTGGCCGGATGAAAGTGCGTTGCAACCTTTTGCCGAATTTTGTGCGGGGCAATATGCGTTGACGATGGATCTGGTAGGGCGGTATGCGGGGTAACCGACATCAATCTTTAAGCTCCATCACCTGATCGCTTGATCGCTGGCTGCACATCCGGCTCCGGCGTTTGTCGGGCATGCCACAGGTCGTGCTGAAGCTGCTGGCGCAGCCAGCTATCGGCACTGGGGCCATGCTCAGGGCCGCCAAGCCATTTCTCCAGACGCCGCGCCATGTCGATCGAGATAGCCGCATGGCCATGCAGTACCCGCGTCAGTGCCACCCGTGAAACACCGAGCTGCCCGGCAGCCTGCGTCACGCTCAGGCCAAGCTCCGACAGAATGTCATCGCGCAGGGTTTCGCCCGGGTGCGGGGGGTTAAACATCATCGTGGCGTCTTTCATCAGTGGTAGTCCTGATAGTTGAATCTGCCCGAGGAATTTATCGTGTATCGCATGGCTATACAATCTTGTGCATGGGGGGGAGCCCTGAGCGGTGATAGCAGTGGGGCAGTTGCACCGGACTGTAGGTATCGGCTGACAAAGTAGATGTGGGTGTCCTGATATATTCCTCCTCTTGGATTGGTTTATCATCAGGTGATATAGTCGGAGATTAAACGAGACACGGGAATGGATACCCTGCTTGAGCTTCATGGATCAATATTCGATCAGGGTGGCGGATATTGGATGAAGATCGAGGCCTGGCAGGTAACGGTCAGCAAGGAGGTTCCGCACGGGATCCGTTATTCGCTGAGTCTGCACGAGCCCTATGGCACGCGCCTGTTATCAGGGGTAAAGCAACCATGACCACCTTAGTAATTGGCATCATGCCTCAGGACAAGATCCGCGAGCGGGCCTTGGCGATTGCCCGTGGTGATTACAAGCCCAAATCTGGCGAGCCGAAAATCTGGTTCACCTCCATGAAGTCGCTGGCGGAAGTGCTCAGTGATGATAATCGCGCGCTGTTGCGGGTGATGAAGGAGATGAACCCGGAGTCCATCTCGGCATTGGCGTTGGCCACCGGGCGCACACCGGGCAACCTGTCGCGCACTCTGAAAACCATGTCCAATTACGGCATTGTGGATTTGAAGCGGGTTAATAATCACGTCCGGCCGATCGCCAGGGCGACGGCGTTTCGGATTATTGCGGCTTAATCGCGTGAATGATCAGGCACTTAACTTAACCAGCTCTCCCGGATCCACCTGATAGCCAAAGAGCTTTCCCAGCCAGTTGGCATCATGATGGTTTGCTCCACAGTGGCAGCTATTGCAGAATCTGCGGCCATTCCTCTGGATATACCGGACTGCTCATGCTCCCTGAAGGCCTTGCTGACGAGTTACAACTCTCTGCCAGTATCATCCGCCGTCATTTTTCCCCAGCCGTGTTCCAGCGTGGACGCGACTATTTTGCCAGCGGCAAGGTAATGGATTTGCAGGTAATGGATGAGGGGGAGGGTTTCGTTGTTCAGGCCCGCGTGAAGGGCTCCGGGCGCAAACCCTACGAGGTCGGTGTCTGGTTATCCCGGTACGACTCGGAAAAAATAGCAACCTTGTGCAGCTGTCCCTATGAGTATGACTGCAAGCACGGCGTTGCCATGCTCCTGGCGCTGGATGAGCAGCTGCGCAATGTCACGCGGACTGAATCTCCGGCCAAGGTCGATCCGGCTCTGACAAACTGGCTGGCGTCACTGTCGAAGTGTTTGCATCCCGCGCCGACAAAGCCGTCGGCGGAACGGTTGTGTTATGAGCTCGCACCATCGGTATCTGAGGGTGGGCGCGGCTCGGTGCGATTGACGGTGCGGCATCAGAAGCAGGCTGCCAAAGGTGGTTGGAGTAAAGGGCGGGTGGTGCCTGCGGACGATGTGCTCAATGATTACCGCCTCACTGACTGCCTGGATGGTACGGACCGCCTGATACTGGCGTTACTGTCTTCGTGCATGCCTCCGCTCTGGGAGGCCACGAAAACACCCATTCTGCGAACACCGGCGCTGGCGCCGCTGCTGACGGAAATGGTGCGTAGCGGGCGTTGCTACTGGGAGCCCAACGGACAGTTGCTGCTGGAAGGCGAGCGCAGGGCGCTTGGCTTTTCCTGGCGCCGGGAGGGCGGGAGTTTTCATTGTGTGCTCGAGCTGGAGGGGGTTCCCTTCACGGGAAGAGGCAGCGTTCATCTGATTCAGAGTGCCACTCCGTGCTATGTGGATCCCAGCGCCGGTGTTGTCGGAGAGGTGGATACACCACTACCGACGGCGGCGCTCTCCCTGTTGCGACGTATGCCGGTGGTGCCTGAGTCTCAGGCCGTGCTCGTTGGTGAGCGGTTAGCGCAACTGCTGTCGCCGGATGTACTGCCGCCGCCAATTCGATTGGAAACGGTGCCCTTGCCATTCTGCGAGCCGACGCCGGTGCTGCATCTGTTCCGGGATCAGGTTCTGGGTATTCTGGCGCGCCTGCGTATGGATTATAGCGGTCATGTGTTGCCGCTATCGCTGGAGCAGCAGAAGGCAAGCTGGGTAGCGGACGGCAAGCGTTACGAGATGCCGCGTGATCTAACGCGGGAAAGTAGTGCTGTCGAACGCCTCCGGCAAATAGACTTGCATGCGTTGTTATGTGGAGATGATCAGTGCTTTACCTTTCTCGACAGCTCGGCTCCTGATCAGGCAATGCGCTGGCTGCAACTGGAAGCATCCTTCTTTCCTGAGTTGAAACGCGATGGCTGGCGTATCAGCCGGGACAAGAACCTCGAGGTTACTCTGCTTGAGGCAGACGACTGGCAGGCGGAGATCAACGAAGGCGGTCAGGACTGGTTTGATTTCTCCCTTGGCATTCAGGTCGGTGAGGAACGACTGGATTTGCGAACATTACTGGCGGCGCTGATCAAGCAGGTGCCGTCGCCCCAAGCGCTTGAAAAACGCAAGGATCCCGTGATCCTGCCGCTTGCCGATGGTCGTTATCTGCACTTGCCAACCGCGATGCTGGGCGAGCTGTTGAAGACCTTGTTCGCACTGTTCGATCAGCCGGAACAGGCGGGTAGCGGGCGCCTGAACCGGGTCCAGGCGCTGGCCGTGGCGGCCATGTCCGGGGCACGGTTGCAGCTACACGATAAGGAACTCAAGCACCTTGCCAGAGCGCTGGCCAGTCCGCTTGCGCCCAGATCTCCCGCTGCAGGTTTTCAGGCCGAACTGCGCCCGTATCAGCGCGACGGCCTGGCCTGGATGTGGCGGCTGCGCGAGCTCGGTATCGGAGGTGTCCTCGCCGATGACATGGGGCTCGGCAAAACGGTGCAGGTGCTGGCTCTGCTGCACGCAGAGAAGCGCGGTCGACGCCTGGATCAGCCAGTGTTAATCATTGCCCCCACCAGCCTGCTGGGCAACTGGCAGCGCGAGGCCGCACGCTTCGCGCCGACCCTGTCGACATTGGTGTGGCACGGATCGGATCGCGACCAGTCCGACGATCCGTTTGCCAACGCGGACCTGATCATCACCACGTACGGCCTGCTGGTGCGATCCTGCGAGATCCTCGCCGCCCGGTCCTGGCATTATGTGGTGCTCGATGAGGCGCAACAGATCAAGAATCCACGTAGCAAGGCCGCGCAGGCCGCCATGCAACTGGAAAGCCGTCATCGCCTGTGCCTGACTGGCACGCCAATGGAAAATCATCTGGGCGAACTCTGGTCTCTGTTCAACTTCGCCATTCCCGGATATCTGGGGGATGAAAGCCGGTTCCGCGAACACTACCGTAAACCCATAGAACAAGATGGCGACGGTGAGCGAGCTGCATTGCTTGCCCGCCGAGTGTCGCCTTTTTTGCTGCGGCGCACCAAGGATGAAGTGGCAGCGGATTTGCCGGGAAAAGTGGAAATTACCCGCACCATACCGCTGACTCCTCGGCAGGCGGACCTCTATGAAAATGTGCGTTTGGCCATGGATAAGCGTGTGCGTCAGGCCCTTGCAGGGAAGGGTTTGGCGCGCAGCCACATCACCGTACTGGATGCACTGCTCAAGCTGCGCCAGATTTGTTGCGATCCGCAATTGCTGCCGACTTCCCGGGGTGGCCGTCAGGCGCCTTCGGCCAAACGCGAATACTTTATTGAACTGGTTCGTGAGCTGGTGGACGAGGGTCGGCGCATCCTGGTGTTCTCCCAGTTCACCAGCATGCTTGCACTGCTCGAAGAAGATCTGCAGCGGGAGCGCATCGCTTTTCTCAAGCTCACCGGACAGACCCGCAAGCGGCAGCAGGTCATCGATGACTTCCGCGCTGGCTCGGCACCGGTGTTCCTGATCAGCCTCAAGGCGGGCGGCGTCGGCCTAAACCTGATCGAGGCAGATACCGTGATCCATTATGACCCCTGGTGGAATCCGGCGGTCGAAAACCAGGCCACCGACCGCGCCCATCGCATAGGCCAGGACAAGACTGTGTTCGTCTACCGTCTTGTCACCGAAAACACCGTCGAGGAAAAGATTCTGGCGCTGCAGCAACGCAAGGAGCAATTAGCGGATAGCGTTTACCGTGAGGGGGCGGCCAGTGCCGGTGCGCTCGGCGAGGCGGACATCGCGGCGTTGCTTGCACCGGTTTCCACTGGCGTGTGAGAGGCCTGCAAGCGTTGGCTTTCCTCCCGTTAATTGTGTGCTGAACCTACGGCCAGTAATATCGACCGAATCCGACCTTTCAGAACATCGCGGGTCGCCCAGGAGGGGCGGGCTGGTCTGATGCCTATCTGTTGTCAGGATTACTGTCGCGATTGCTGCCACGATTACTTCTGGGGGGATGAGCTTGAACACCTTTGTAAATCAACAGCTTGATCTTCTCTGTGATGTCGATGCCAATCCCTTGCTGGAGGAGGCCGTCGCCGCTATGGCCGCCTCCGGTGACAAGGAGCGGGGCGCTGTTTTCACGCGCCCTGATACCGTGGCCTTCATTCTTGATCTGGCAGGTTACACCGCAGACAAGCCTTTGTATAAAGAGGTGCTGCTGGAGCCCTCCTTCGGTCACGGCGAGTTTCTCAAGGCCGCTGTTGAGCGCCTTCTGGCCGCCTGGCAAACCCATGGAAAAGAGACTGATCCGGTCAAGGCGCTGAGCCGGGCCATCCGGGCGGTGGAGTTGCAGCCGGAATCCGTCGTGGAAACGCGCTCCCAGCTGGAGGCACTGCTAAGGAGTGCGGGAATTGCTGATCAGGACGTTGCCGCGATTCTGAATCACTGGTTGATTCAGGGGGACTTCTTGCTCACTACCCCCGACGTGGTGGCGTATGACTATATTGTTGGCAACCCACCTTATGTGCGTCAGGAATCCATTCCCGAGGTACTGTTAACTGAATATCGGCGCCGCTTTGCTACGCTTTATGACCGCGCGGACTTGTATGTGCTGTTCTATGAGCGCGCCCTGTCGCTGCTGGCGAATAAAGGGCAGCTTGGTTTTATCTGTTCTGATCGTTGGGTCAAAAATCGCTACGGCGGCCCGTTGCGAAAACTGATTGCCAGCAATTATCACCTCAAGATTTTTGTCGACATGGTCGACACCGCTGCTTTCTCCAGCGACGTAATCGCCTATCCCGCCATTACCGTTATTGAAAAAGCAGCGCCGGGCCTCACCCGCGTTGCCATCAAGCCTACGGCCACTCGCGCCGTGTTGGAGCCGCTGGTTGCAGCACTACGCGATGGCGTGCCATCTGCTGATGTAACTGAAACCGGCCCGCTGCCGGCGGACCAACCCTGGGTCATGGAGAGCAACCCTGAACTGCAACTGGTCAGACGACTGGAGGCGCAGTTTCCGTTAATAGAGGAAGCGGGCTGCAAGATCGGTATCGGTGTCGCCACCGGTGCCGATAAGGCCTTTATTGCCCCTTACGATGATCTGGATGTGGAGCCAGAGCGCAAACTACCGTTGGTGAAAACGCGAGATATTGTGTCGGGTGACATCGTTTGGCGCGGCGATGCGGTGCTGAACCCCTTTGAGGAAAACGGCTCGCTCGCAGACCTGACCCAATATCCGAGGTTTGCTGCCTATATTGAATCCCACCGTGATCTGATCGCTGCGCGACATGTGGCAAAGAAAGCGCCAGATAGCTGGTACCGTACTATCGATCGTATTACGCCGTCCCTGATGTACCGTGAAAAGCTGCTAATCCCGGATATCAAGGGCGAGGCCAACATTGTTCTGGATCAGGGCAAATATTATCCCCACCACAACCTGTATTTTATGGTCAGTGACGAGTGGGATATCCGTGCTCTGCAAACCGTACTGAGAAGTGGCATTGCCAGTCTGTTTGTTGCAGCGTATTCCACCCGAATGCGCGGTGGCTATTTACGCTTTCAGGCGCAGTACCTGCGTCGCATCCGGTTGCCGCATTGGTCCGATGTGCCATCGTCGCTTCGCACAGCGCTTATAGATGCCCGGCGACAGGATGATGTAACCGCGCTGATTTCAGAGCTTTACGGTCTTTCCGGAGGTGAAGTAGAACTGCTGAAGAATAACAACAAGGAAGCCATGCGTGTCGCTTGATCTGTCCGGGTATGAAACCAAAGCAAAGAGCGCCATCCGCCAGTTCTGGAATCAGCGGAATTCCGCCTCGGAGAAAAGCACTACCTCCGAGCGCCGTGATCAGGGCGAGCGTGGAGCTGTTACTGCCGGCAAGAACATGGATGGCTTTGTGCAGCTGGTTAAAGATGTGGTGCGGGCTAACGGCCTGCCGGGTGCTGAGTGCCATGTCACCAGGCAGCTACTGACACTGCCAGGCTATTTTCGCCCCACCAAGATGTGGGATCTGGTAGTCACGCATCAGGATCATCTGGTTGCCGCCATCGAATTCAAAAGCCATGTTGGCCCTTTATTTGGCAATAACTTCAACAATAGAACTGAAGAGGCCCTCGGTATGGCGACCGATATCTGGACAGCTTATCGAGAAGGTGCTTTCGGCAAGGGCGCGCCACAACCCTTTGTAGGTTGGTTGATGCTGTTGGAAGAAGCAGAACTCGACTCGGGATAGTCGACTCGACACGCTGCCAAGGTTCGCACCATTCCCGGAATTTGTTAACGCCTCTTATGCGCGACGCTACGAAATTCTGTGTGAGAAGCTGGTGCGTGAGCAGCTTTACACAGCCAGTGCGCTGATTCTATCACCGCGCACTGCAGCCCGTTCCGGGAGCTATCGCGAAATGGGGGAGGGGACGGGCTTGCAGCAGTTTTTGGCCAGGCTGGCGGCGTTTGTGGCCGCGGAGGCCGCCAGAAAGGGTTGATGGTAATGAAGTCGCTGGCAACCGGGCGCACGCCGGGCAACCTGTCGCGCACTCTGAAAACCATGTCCAATTACGGCATTGTGGATTTGAAGCGGGTTAATAATCACGTCCGGCCAATCGCCAGGGCGACGGCATTTCGGATTATTGCGGCTTAGGGTTTAATGCTGCCCGGCGTTTGGCAAACTCCGCTTCAACTTCTTCGTTCAGGTGTCCCATGTTGGCGACCATATCCGCACGACCTGCTTCGACTTTGCGTTGCAGGAAGCTTTGATACTCTTTATTCGGGTGCTTCTTGCTGTTCATGAGGCTTCTCCTTATGCCGGTGGGTGAGAATCCGGTTTCCCCGACAGTGTCACCGAAAATTGAAATCCCAATGCCTTCGCTACTTTCAGCACAGTCGCAAAGGTAGGGTTCCCCTCCGACGATAGCGCCTTATACAGTGCCTCCCGCGCCAGCCCGGTTTCCCGCGAAATTTGCATCATGCCGCGTGCGCGAGCGATATCACCCAGCGCGGCGGCGATCAGCTTTTCATTGACGTCAGCGTCTTCCATGACTGCCTGGAGATAAAGCAGGCAGTCCTGTTCATCCTTCAGATGTTCGGTGGCATCCCAGCGTTTCAGAGTGGGCTTTTTCATGGGTGTCTCCTCAGCGCTCTTTGCAGCAAAACAGATGCCAGTTCTCGCGCCTCAAACAACTCTGTTGTCAGAACCGTATACATGGCGGACTGTAATCTGTGGATTACAGATTATCAAGCCGCGGAGGGTTGTCTGGGTGCCAGGCTTTGTAACGTGCTACCATGCACTCATCATGTAACACATCAAGGAGCAAGCCATGAGCGATGCCACCTTCACCTTCCGGGTTGATGAAGACCTGAAGGCCGAGTTCGCCTATGCGGCCAAGGCCCGTGATCGTACCGGAGCCCAGCTTTTACGTGACTTCATGCGTAACTATGTGGCCGAGCAACAGCAAGCCCAGAACTACGACGCCTGGCTGGCCGATAAGGTAGCGCAAGCGCGAGCCTCGGCGGCGGCGGGGGAGCTGATTCCAGCCGCCGACGTTGAGGCCGAGTTCGCTGCCCGGCGCGCCGCAACCCGTGCTCGATTGGCTTCATCTGAGTGATGGAGCTTTTCTGGACTCCCGAGGCCATCCGGGATCGAGACGACATCTACGAGTACATCGAAGCGGATAATCCGCAGGCCGCTCTGGCGCTAGACGAGTTGTTCTCCGCCAGGGCTGCAATGCTCGTGGACCACCCGCAAAGTGGGCGAGAGGGAAGAGTGCCGGGCACCTTCGAGCTTGTCGTCCACAGCAACTACATGCTCGTGTACGACATGTCGGGCAAGCAGCTGCGGATTCTGGCGGTGATGCATACAGCACGTCACTGGCCGCCATTGATATCATTCTGATATCCAAAGAATTTCCCCCGCTAACCATTTGGCCATCCCTTCACGTTCTGGTACCTTCGCACTACTCAGGACGATTAAAACAACAACAGGGATTCCAGATGACTCTCCCCGCCAGCCTTAAATCCGGCGAAGTGGCTCGGCTATTGCCGGTTACCGTCGACAGTAACAAAGAAGCCCGCGCCGCCTCCATTCTGCTTGCCACCCTGTCTTCGGTGCGTCCGTTTCGCGAAGCCATGCTCGATTCCATCGGCCTGCGCAGCGGCAAGCGGGCGACGTTGGGTGGTTACACCGAGGTGGTGTTCGCCAAGGATTCGGCCGGTGGCAAATCCCGTCCCGATGGCTTGCTGATGCTGGATACCGGCGGCGGCAAGACATGGAGCGCATTGGTAGAAGCCAAGATCGGCAAGGCCGAGCTGGAGCCGGAGCAGGTCGAGCGGTATCTGGCGCTTGCCAAGGCCAGTGGTATCGATGCGGTGATCACCATCTCCAACCAGTTCGCCACCATTCCCACTCACTCCCCGGTCAAGGTGTCCAAGGCGGCGGGGAAGGGCGTGGCGTTGTATCACTGGTCCTGGGTGTTTGCCTGGACGCAGGCCAAGCTGCTGCTCACTGAAAACGTCTTCGATAACCCCGCCGAGAAATACATCCTCACCGAAATGGTGCGCTACTTCGGCCACCCGAATATCGGCGTGTCCCGGTTCGATCGCATGAATGCGGACTGGAAAGATCTGGTGGCCAAAATACAGGCCGGCGCCGTACTGCCGAAGACAGATGCCTCGGTGGAAGCGTCCGTCTCCTCCTGGCATCAGGAAGTGCGCGACCTGTGCCTGTTGATGACCAGAAAGCTCAACGCGCCGGTGCAGGCCTATATCTCCAAACCGCACCGCGACGACCCCGAACTGCGCATGCGCGACGACTGCGAGCATCTGGTCAAGAACCACAAGCTCTACGCCCGGCTGGATATTCCCGATGCTGCCGCGCCATTGGAAGTGGTCGCCGATCTGGTGCGCCGCAGTGTCTGCATCTATATGAGCGTGACCGCCCCCAAGGACAAAAAGAAAACCTCCGCCCGCGTCGGCTGGCTGATCAAGCAACTGGCAAAGTCCAACCCGGAAAATGTTTATATCCGCGCCAGCTGGCCGGGCAGGGCGCCCATCACCCAGGCACTGCTGAAAGACCTGCGCGAAGATCCGGCATTAATCGAAGGCGGCAACAAGACGCTGGCGCCAGTGGCATTCGAAGTGATGCTGGTGCACGACATGGCCGCCAAGTTCAGCGGCGCGAAAACCTTTATCGAGCAGCTGGAAGAAGCGGTGCCACGGTTTTATAAGGATGTCGGGCAGCATCTGCGCGCCTATGTGGCGGCGCCGCCGAAGCTGCAGCCGAAGGTGCAGGTGGCGGAAGAGGGGGATGATGCGGATGTGCTTGATCCGCCGCTGGAGAGTCATATTGATGATCTGGATGATCAGGTGAATTCGGCTCCATCCAGCTCGCTGATATTGGGTGTTGAGGATTATGAGGGGTGAATTGCCGCCAGTGGCAGGCCGGCCAAGCAAAAAAGCTGTTCTCCCGCTGCGGCATCCCGGTGAAGTGGCTGAAGCAGGCCAACAAAGCTACGGGCAGAGCGCCCGTGCTGCAGCGAGCCGATGCCGTTAACTTTGTGACCATGCATTCCCGCAAGGGGCTGGAGTTTACGGCGGTGGCGGTGGGGGATTTTCTGGATGTATTGGCTTCATTGAAAGCATGCTGATTGGAAGCATCACTGCGGTGATGGTTTTGCGTCGATATTTTTGTGCTTATGAATTTTTCTCATTCTAATGGAATGTCCAAACATGGAATTTGAGGTCATAGTTAACGATAGCTATATAAGGCTATTTGCTGGGAGTGATTTATCCCCTTCCCATAACAAGTACGTTCTTGGATTAATTAATGATTTTGAAGATGGGCAGTGGCGATATCAAAAGTTCCAAGAATATATATGGGACAATATTGCGGAAACAGCTCTTTCATATGAGGAAAGGTCTAACTTGGTTGGGAATCCTCTTTCTGTATTACGCCGTGCGGCGAAAAATCTTAGACTGATAGATCAAGAATCAAAGAAAAAAATAGGAGAGGGTAGCGAGCTTGCTGAAATTCTTCTTTATGGAATTATGCGGGATCACTACAAAGCATTGCCGGTAGTCCCAAAGATATTCTATAAGCAAAACTCTCAAGATACGGTTAAAGGTTCAGATTCTGTCCATGTTGTAATTAGTGACGATAAAAGCGATTTTACACTATGGTTTGGAGAGGCAAAATTTTTAAGCGATATATCTGATTCTCGTTTGGATGTTGTCGTTGACTCTGTCATGGATTCTTTAAAATCGGATAAATTAAAAAAAGAAAACTCTATAATATCAAGTGTTGGTTCCTTGAGGTCATTGGTTTCGGGTGAATCGCTATATGAGAGAATATCCAAGTCTCTTTCAAATAAAGCATCAATTGATACTATAAAGTCAAAAATAAACATTCCAATACTTTTGCTCCATAATTGCTCTATAACAAGCGAGCAGAGTGAAATCTCTGATGAATACATTGAGAATATTAGAAAATTTTATTTGGGCAGAGCTGAGTCATATTTTAAAAAGCAAGTAAAAAAAATTAGCAGTGAAATTTTCAAATATTCGGAGGTTAAGTTCCATTTAATCCTTTTTCCGGTCCCTGATAAAGAAAAAGTTGTAAATCAGTTCGTGAAAAACGTAGTGCATTTCAAGGGGGATTGCGAGTGATCTTCTTCGATGAGTGCCAGCAAATTAACAAGTTTATTGAAGAGCGTGATGAGGCTTCAGCAAGGAACTACTTGATAAAGCTTCTTGATCTGCACGAGAGAGAAAATCTTCAGTATGGAGAGATGGTAAATTATTTTATTAGGATTTTGGGGTTGTATCCGTATATCCAATATGAATCAGCGTCTTGGCAGGAGCGTATCGTTTATGATTCCTTTAGGGTCGACATCGGCAGTAAAGAGAGTGTCACCCTTCACAGAGAGCAGTCGTCTATTCTGAAAAGGCTTTTGGATGGTGAAAATATAGCTGTTAGTGCTCCGACAAGTTTCGGGAAGAGCTTTATTATTGATTCGTATATTTCAATAAAAAATCCGAAAAATGTTGTGATAATAGTTCCTACCATCGCTCTTACTGATGAAACTCGTCGTAGGCTTCAGGCCAAGTTCTCCAATAAGTACAGAATAATTACTACTTCTGATGTTCCACTATCCGATAAAAATATTTTTATATTTCCACAGGAAAGAGCAATTTCATATGCCGAAAAAATAGATCATATCGATATATTAATTGTGGATGAGTTTTATAAGGCAAGTTTAAAGTTCGACAAAGATAGATCTCCATCTCTTATTAGGGCAATCCTCAGGATGGAAGGTAAGTCCTCTCAAAGATACTTCTTGGCTCCCAATATTTCAGATCTAAAAGATAGCATCTTTACAAAGGGTATGGATTTTATATCGCTAAATTTCAATACTGTATTTTTAGAGCAAAAAAGGCTCTATGAAAGTATAGGCGGCGATGAGGCGAAGAAGAGTAAGGCTTTGGTCGATATTCTTAGTTCAACTGACGGAAAGACCCTTATATATGCTGGGACATTTACCAATATTGACATTGTCTCTACTGTGATTATGTCCGAAATGGAAGAGTCTTCCAGCGGGCTAATATCTATGTTTGGTTCTTGGTTGACAAAAAATTATTCTCTCAATTGGAGTCTTACCAGGCTTGTTAGTAGATCAACTGGAATTCATAACGGCAGGCTTCATCGATCATTAGGGCAGATTCAGATTAGGCTTTTTGAAGAGGTCGATGGATTAAAGAATATGGTCTCTACTTCATCAATTATAGAAGGGGTTAATACTTCGGCTGAGAATGTTGTTCTATGGAGCAATTTGAGTGGAAGGGGAAGGGCCAAGATTAATGATTTTACTTATAAAAATATAATTGGCCGAGGCGGGCGAATGTTTAAGCATTTTGTAGGTAAGATCTATATATTGGAAAAGCCGCCGCTAGATTCTCATATTCAGCTTGAGCTTGATATTCCGGATGAACTTGTTGGCGACATGGATGGCAGGATTGATAGCAATGATCTGACTAGAGAGCAAATTGCAAAAATTATTTCTTATAAAGAGGAAATGTCCTACTTATTTGGTGAAGAGATGTATGCTCGGATTCAGAAAGAGGGGGTTTTTCAAAGCAGTGATTCATACTTTATTCTTGGTTTGGCTAGGCAGATAAAAGATGACCCTGATACTTGGGCCGGAATAGGCTATCTGAATTCTTCTGACGTGTCACAATGGGGCCCTACTTTGTATAAGGCCTTGGGCTGTAAGAATGTTGCTGGCGTTCCATACTCCAAGTTTGTCGAGTTTGTTAAGATTTTGTCAAATAACTGGGCCATGTCTATTCCTGAGATTCTGAAAAAATTGGAAGAGCATGACGTTGGAATTGATGAGTTTTTTCAGCTTGAGAGAAATGTTACTTTTGGACTCTCTTCTCTATTGGGTGACATAAATACCGTAAATCTTCTTCTATCGGGTGGTGATGCGATAGATATTTCCTCTTTTGTTAGCAGAGCATCTCATGCATTTCTGCCTAGAGTGGTTTATGAGCTTGAGGAGTATGGGTTGCCTAGAATGATATCTAGGAAAATTCAGCGGTCCGGTTTGTTAGATTTCGAAGGCGACAATATTGGTATATTAAATATTATTGAAATGCTGAACGATTCTGAAAGAAGGGCTAAGATCGAAGCTCTCGACTCTCTTGATGCATTTGATGCATATATTTTGAGGTATTTTTTTGAAGGGATAGCTTTTCCTTCTTCATAGGAATTGCGTTTGATTTTATCATCTACTCTGTCTTTTTTTTTATGTTTGAATTGTCGATGTGGAAATAAAAAGCCCGGCTTCCGCCGGGCTTTTTATTTCCACCAAGATCAAGAACCCAATCAGCTAACCTGAGCCACCAGAATCTGCACCTTGTCTGCCACGTCGGTATATTCCTTCATCTGATCGAAGTTCAGATAACGGTAGATATCCTTCGACATGGAGTCGATGGTGTCGGCGTACTGCATGTACTCTTCCACGGTCGGCAGTTTGCCGAGAATGGAAGCAACAGACGCCAGTTCCGCAGAGGCCAGGTACACATCCGCGCCCTGACCGAGACGGTTCGGGAAGTTACGGGTGGAGGTGGACACCGCGGTGGACTTCGGCGCGATGCGTGCCTGGTTGCCCATGCACAGCGAGCAGCCGGGCATTTCGGTGCGGGCACCGGCGCGGCCGTAGATGTTGTAGTAGCCTTCTTCGGTCAGCTGGTGCTGGTCCATCTTGGTCGGCGGGGCGATCCACAGGCGGGTCGGCATGGCGCCGCTTTCCACTTTCTCCAGCAGTTTGCCGGCGGCGCGGAAGTGGCCGATGTTGGTCATGCAGCTGCCGATGAACACTTCGTCGATCTTGGCGCCAGCAACGTCAGACAGCACCTTGGCGTCGTCCGGGTCGTTCGGGCAGCACAGTACCGGCTCCTTGATCTGATCCATGTCGATTTCGATGACGGTGTGGTACTCGGCATCTTTGTCGGCGCGCATCAGTTTCGGGTTGGCCAGCCAGGCTTCCATGCCGCGGATACGACGCTCAATGGTGCGGGCATCGCCGTAACCATTGGCGATCATCCACTTCAGCATGGTGATGTTGGATTTCAGGTATTCGGTAACGCTGGTTTCCGACAGGGTGATGGAGCAACCCGCAGCGGAACGCTCGGCGGAGGCGTCAGACAGTTCGAATGCCTGCTCGACGGTCAGCTCTTCCAGACCTTCGATTTCCAGTACACGACCGTTGAAGACGTTGACCTTGCCAGCTTTGGCAACGGTCAGGTGGCCTTCTTTGATGGCCTGCAACGGGATCGCATGGACCAGATCACGCAGGGTGATGCCGCGCTGCATTTTGCCCTTGAAGCGCACCAGAACCGATTCCGGCATATCCAGCGGCATCACGCCGGTGGCGGCAGCAAAGGCCACCAGACCGGAGCCGGCCGGGAAGGAAATACCCAGCGGGAAACGGGTGTGCGAGTCGCCGCCGGTGCCGACGGTGTCGGGCAGCAGCATGCGGT
Organism: Alcanivoracaceae bacterium; assembly: GCA_046292765.1. GTDB lineage: Bacteria > Pseudomonadota > Gammaproteobacteria > Pseudomonadales > Alcanivoracaceae > PGZG01. Next base: position 248,991 of record JBKBQA010000002.1, read on the forward strand.
TCAGCCAGCTGTGAATAATGCCGTCGCCCGGACGCAGTGATACACCGCCACGGTTCATGATGAAGTCCGGCAGGGTGTGGTGGGTTTCCACGTCAACCGGCTTCGGGTAGGCGGCGGTGTGACAGAACGACTGCATCACCAGATCGGCAGAGAAGCCGAGGCAGGCGAGGTCTTTCAGTTCGTCGCGGGTCATCGGGCCGGTGGTGTCCTGGGAGCCGACGGTGGTCATCTTCGGTTCGCAGTACATGCCCGGGCGCACGCCGGTCAGGCCGCAGGCCTTGCCGACCATTTTCTGGGCCAGGGTGAAGCCCTTGCCGGTGTCGGCCGGTTGCTCCGGCAGGCGGAACAGGGTGGAGGCGGGCAGGCCGAGGGACTCACGGGCTTTGGCGGTAAGGCCACGGCCGATGATCAGGTTGATCCGGCCGCCGGCGCGCACTTCGTCCAGAATCACGTCGGACTTGTGCTTGAATTCGGCAATCACTTTGCCGTCTTTTTCCACTTTGCCAGCGAACGGATAGATGTCGATCACGTCGCCGGTGTTCATGTTGGACACATCACACTCGAACGGCAGGGCGCCGGAGTCTTCCATGGTGTTGAAGAAGATCGGCGCGATTTTGCTGCCGATGCAGACACCGCCGCCGCGCTTGTTCGGCACATACGGGAGGTCATCGCCGAAGTGCCACAGCACCGAGTTGGTGGCGGATTTACGGCTCGAGCCGGTACCGACCACGTCGCCCACGTAGGCAACCGGGTGGCCTTTGGCTTTCAGTTCGGCCATTTGTTTCAGTGGGCCGATTTCGCCGTCTTTCTCCGGGAAGATGCCGTCACGGGCATTCTTCAGCATGGCGTTGGCGTGCAGCGGCATGTCCGGGCGGCTCCAGGCGTCCTGGGCCGGGGACAGATCGTCGGTGTTGGTTTCGCCGGTCACCTTGAATACGGACATGGTGATTTTCTCGGCCAGATCCGGGCGGCTGGTGAACCACTCGGCGTCGGCCCAGCTTTGAATTACTGCTTTGGCCAGTTTGTTGCCGGCTTTGGATTTCTCTTCCACGTCGTGGAAGGCATCAAATACCAGCAGGGTGCCTTTCAGGGCTTCGGCGGCGGTGGCGCCACACTCGGCGTCGTCCAGCAGATCGACCAGCGGGGCCACGTTGTAACCGCCCTGCATGGTGCCGAGCAGCTGGGTGGCGTGGACGCGGGTGACCAGCGGGGAAGTGGCTTTGCCTTTGGCAACATCGGCAAGGAACGCGGCTTTGACGTAAGCGGCCTGGTCCACGCCCGGCGGAATGCGGTTTTCCAGCAGATCAACGAGGAATGCTTCTTCGCCTTTTGGCGGGTTCTTCAGCAGCAGGACCAGTTCGGCCACCTGCTGTTCGTTAAGCGGTTTCGGCGGCACGCCTTCGGCGGCGCGTTCTTCAACATGTTTGCGATAGGCTTCAAGCACAATAAATCCCTCGTCTGCTGTTTTGATTTCTTTTGGAAATCAAATGATTAGGGTTAATTCGGGGGGTGGCAAAACGGCGCGATTATAGAGGAAAGCCGGTTGGCTTGGTAGCGAGGGGGCAGAATAAACAGCATTAATGGCGTGATACCCGGTATTCACAGATGGTGATAATGGGGGTGCGCTGTTCTGTGGATGAGGCGCCACACAGCCGGGTTTGTCCTCCTTTGGCTTGTGTCGCCGTCAGCTATTTCTCAAGTTTCTGTAAGGTCGGCAATGTCCTATACCCGTGCTTCCCGGGGCTTGCCAGTCTCCAGCGCTCGATATTGAGTGACCCCGCTGAGGCGAGATCAGGATGGCACGGCAAAAATCATGGAAGAGACTTCAGGGGCTGCTGGTGATGATGGCGCTGGCCACCAACATGGCCGAGGCGCAGATGGTGTCGGTGGCGCCGCTGGTGGGTGAGTGGCGCTACAGCCATGTGCGCTGTGCGGAGACCACCCATGGCTTTACCTCTGATGCGGCAGCGGAAGCCCATGGTGCCAACCACCATTACGGCAGTTGTGGCGACGCCAGTATTATCTGGTCCGGACCCTGGGGCACCCCGGAGGAGAGGACCTACGGCACTTGCGGTAGCTGGAACACCTATCCGCGTTTCCAGCTGGGTTTCGAAAACATCAATGTTCGTCACTCACGGGTGCGGTTTTGTGAGTCGCGGTATAGCAATGGAGTTGTCGACAGCTTTGCTATTTATCGCCGCCGGGACGTGACCTGTCCTGCGGGGTTTCGGGCCTCGGGCACGGTGTGCATCGCCAACACCAATGAGGAGCAGCCCGGCAAAGGGCCGGGTCGGGAGTGTCCCAACAATGGCTCCAATCCGATCAACTCGGCCACCGGCAACAAGTACCAGCATGAAGTGGATATCGAGCCTGCACCGGGCGGGCCAGGCTTCGCTCGCCACTACAACAGTTATCAGGTGTTGATGCCCGGTTCGCTGGAGCCGGGCCTGCCGGCCAACTGGCGCCACAGTTATTCGCGCAACATTCACTGGCGCAGCGGTGGCGTGGTCACGGCGGTGCTGTCCCGGCCCGATGGTCGGGCGTGGAATTTTAGCCGCGACAGTCAGGGCGCATGGCGTTCGGATTCCGATGTGCCAGGTCGGCTTGAGGCGGACATGGACGAGGATGATTTCATCGGCTGGCGCTACCACACTGCCACCAACCAGGTTGAGCATTACAACGGCGCCGGACAGCTTGAGCAGATTACCGACAGCAGTGGTCTGCTTATCAGACTGCATTATGACCACGGCCGGCTGGCGGAGGTGGCGGATCGTTATGGTCACCGCCTGCAGCTTGAGTATTACTCCGAGCATCATGACCATTCTGGCTGGTTGGCGGCCGTGACAGGCCCGGATAGCACCCGCTGGGATTATGACTACGACGACAACGGCAATCTGGTGTCGGTAACCTATCCGGGGGAGGGCGGTCATCGTCCGGTGCGCCGCTATCACTACAACGAGCCGGAGCACACCGACGACACGGACCTGCCTCACGCCTTAACGGGCATCACCCTGGAAACCGGCCAGCGTTTCAGTAGCTATCGCTATGATCCACAGGGGCGTGCGGTGTCTAGCGAGCATGGTTCCATGCAGGCCAATCTCACTCGCATTGCCTACCATGCCGATGGCACACGCACGGTGACGGATGCGCTCGGGCAGGAGCGCCTCTATCAGTATATCCGTCGCGTCGGCGTGTCCCGGGTGACCTCCATCTCGGCACCCTGTCAGCAGTGTGGATCACAGGGCCAGCAGCACCAGTATGACACTCAGGGTCGGCTGACTCGCCGTATCGATTTTCGCGGCACCGACACGCGTTTCCGTTACGAAGATCCCCATCGACCGGATCTGGAAACCTGGCGATCCGAAGCGGTGGGGCGCCCGGAGCAGCGCACCCTTTCCACGGAATGGCATCCCCAGTGGCGTTCGCCCGTTCGGCGCGCCGAGCCGTTGCGGCTCACTCGCTGGCACTATCAAGGCGATCCCGGAGTGCAGTGTGGTGGTTATCCGGGTGCCTTGTGCCGGATGGAGCAATGGGCCACGCGGGATGCCAACGGCGTTCAGGGATTTGCGGCGACGCCGGACGGCGAGCCCCGGATTACCCGCTGGCAGTATGTGCCGGTCAGTGGTGGCAGCGCGGCAGCGGGCAAGGTGCTGTCTGTCGATGGTCCCCGCGACGATGTCACTGACATCACCTATTACCAGTACGATCATCAACGGGGCTATTTGATTGCCACGGTGAATTCGCTAGGCCATCGCACCGAATATCAGGACCACGATGCCTGGGGACGCCCGCAGCGCAGTGTGGATATCAATGGCCTGGTGACACGCTCTGATTATCATCCCCGCGGCTGGTTGCTGCGTCAGCAGGTGGGGGAGACCGAGCTCCGCTTCGAGTATGACGAGGCGGGTCAGCGCACGGCCGTCGTCGATGCCACCGGTTCGGTGACCCGCTTTGAGTATGACGATGCCCGTCGACTTGTCGGCATCCGTGATGCGCAGGGGAATCGGCTGCGCTTTACCCTGAATCCGCTGGGTGAGCGTGTCGAGGAGTGGGTGGAAGATGCCGCCGGCACCCGCCTGTCCGGCCTGACACGGGAGTACGATCAGCTCAATCGGTTAAAAACCCTGCTGGATGGCGAGGGCAATGCCACCCGCTATGAATATGATTCGGCAGGAAACCCGAGCCTGATCAGCTCGCCGGAAGGGCGAATCACCGCCTTCCAGTACGATGCCCTTAACCGGCTGCAAAGCACCATCGATGCGCTGCAGGGCGTGGCCCTGTTCCAGTATCAGGGCAATGACAGAACCCGCCTGGTGCGCGACCCGAATCAGGCAGAGACCCGCTATGAGTACGACGGGCTGGATAACCTGCGGCAACTTCACAGCGCCGATACCGGCGTCACACAACACGCCTATGATCCAGTCGGCAACCGACTGCGTAGCACGGATGCTCGCGGGATCACCGTGTTGTATCAGTATGATGCCCTGAACCGGCTGACGCAGATTCGCTACCCGGACAGCGACCATGATGCCAACCTGATTTACGACGAAGGTGTCTATGGCAACGGCCGCCTGACCACCATTCAGGAGCAACGCAGCCGGCTGAATCTGGGCTATGACATCCGGGGTAACCTGCAGACTCAGGTCAGCGAACTGGGCCAGGCCAGGCTTGAAGTGGGCTACGAACACGACGCCGCTAATCGACTGGTGGGCCTGCGCTATCCATCTGGTGTCCGCATTGAGTATCGACGCAACGCCGAGGGCAAGATCGAGGAGATCAGCGCCTTCTTGCCCGATGGTGAGCCGGTCACCCTTGCCACCGACATGCGCTACCAGCCGTTCGGCGATCTGATCTTCCTTCGTCATGGCAATGGCCAGACGTTGCGTCGCGAGCACAATGGCGCCGGTCAACTGATCCGTCATCAAGAGGGCTCGCTCTACGATCTGGTATTCGGTTACGACAGAGATGGCAACCTGATTTCCCGCACGGCGCCCTATGCTGCGGGGCTGGTGGAGCGATATAACTATGACGGACTGAATCGTCTCATTCGTGCGGAAGGCGGCTTCGGCCTCATCGAGTACCGCTATGATGCCGTGGGCAACCGGCTTGAGCAGACCCGACAACAGGGTGTTCAGGTAGCAGAGCACACGCTTTACATATACCAGTCGGCAAGCAATCGACTAACCCGGGCCGGCAACCTCAATTATCAGTATGACCCGGCGGGCAATCCGGTTGTGATCGGTGCGCTGCAATATGATTACGACGATCGTGGCAGACTGGCTGCCGTGAGGCAGGGCGATGAGCTGGTTGCCGAGTATGGCTACAACTTGCTTGGGCAGCGGCTGAGCAAAACGCTTCCCGGCATGGACGAGGAGGTTGCCGACTGGCATCGCGCCCAGGCGGCTGAAGCGGAGGCGGACGCAGGCCGTCTGGCGGCTGAGCTTATGGCTCTGGAGCTTGATCAGGCAAGTCAGTGGGCGGCGAAGCAGGCGGCGCTCAATGTAGCAGAGCAGCGCGATCAGGCAGCCGGGCAGTGGCTGCAGCAGGCCGAGACACAGAGGGCGCAATCGGAACGCCATCTGGAAGAGGCGGCCCAACGCAGTGATGCGGCCAACATCCAGCAGCAACGCGCCGATAGTGCACTGGCATCCCGTTCCGCCGATTGGTACGGCTGGTTGATCAACTGGTGGTACGACCTTCAGGCCTCAAGGCATCAATGGGAAGCTACGCGTCTGGACGCCGAGGCGGCGTCGCTTGAGAGTCAGGCAAGCGAACTGCTACAGCAGGCCACCATCAGCGAACAGCAGGCATCGCTGGCCACGGCCGAGGCGGAGCACTATCGCCACATGGCCGAGCAGCATGCTGCCGCGCTGGCAGATCTTGGCGCCACCCGTGATCAGAAAACCGCCGAACTTGCCGATGCCATGGACAGAGCAGCCTATCACCTCGCCATGGCAGAGCAGCCGGACCAGAACGGGCGGCAACTGTATTTCGCCTATAACCAGGCGGGGCTGCTCATCGGAGAGTACAGCGCCAAAGGCAATCCGATTCGGGAATACATCTACCGAGACATGATTCCGATAGCACTGCTTGTTTACAACAATGGCAGATCGCGACCGGATATCGGCTGGTATCACGTTGATCAACTTGGCACACCCCAGGCAGTCACCGGCACCAACGGCGAGATCCTCTGGCGAGCACGCTATCACCCGTTCGGTGAGGTGGATATCCTGACATCACACATTGTTCAGCCGCTGCGGTTTCCGGGGCAGTATCATGATGAGGAGACGGGGCTTTATTACAATTACTTCCGGTACTACGATCCCGGCATTGGGAGGTATTTGCGGAGTGATCCGATAGGATTGATTGGTGGGATGAACACCTATTCGTATGTGATGTCCCGCCCCTTGGATCACATGGATATCTATGGCTTGAGGCCAATGAAAGATGTTCGAAGGCCGGATGGAAAGCCGCTGGTTCACTCCTGTGAGAAGGTTTGCTACACGGAATTTGCTGCGGCCTCTCTGCTAACGGGGGGTGTTGGATCGGTAATATCAAGGTATGTTGTGAAAGAGTCTATGTTTGGCGTTTCATCGCTTTACCATGCATCAAACGCGAACTCGATCTATGGAATTTTTGATCTTGGTCGTTGTTTAAAGGAATGCGAAAAAAGGGATGTATGTTTGTGAAAAGAATAATAGTTGGAGCAATATTCGCGGTCAGCTGCTTTTTGGGCATAACCCTGTTTAGGGGTATAGCGCTTGGTTTTGGTTATGCCCCAAGAAATATGCTGGCCGCGTTGGCGATCGCAGCCATTACCGGAGCCTGGTTGTACTGGGCCGAGCGTGAGAAAGATGAAGGGTCGGAGTAGTTTGCCTTGCCTTGATTCGGGTCTGTCGTTCAGGCAGTGGATGCTCGAGGGTATTAGGCGGGCCGCACTGATTTTAATGCTTTACTCGATGTTCTTTCCGGTCTTATGACAAGGCCAAATTTGAGCGGATGGTGTATGGCATCACGTGTCTGTGGACTGAGGAAGGCTGGCTGTATCTCGCGGTGATGATTGATCTTTATAGCCGTAAAGTGATTGACATGGGCCATGTCGGAGCGGATGAAAGCTACCTTGGTATGCGATGCGCTGAAAGCGGCCTTATGGCGGCGAAAGAATCCCAAAGGCGTTATTGTGCACTCGGATCGTGGTAGCCAGTACTGCTCGTAGGATTACCAAAAGCTGATTGCGGGTCACGAGATGCTTTGCAGCATGAGCGCCAAGGGAAATTGCTACGATATCGCCTGTGCGGAAAGCTTCTTCCATTCGCTAAAGGTGGAGATTCATGGCAAGCGCTTTGCCACGCAGCAAGCGATGAAGGAAGCGGTGTTTGAATATATCGAAGTGGGCTACAATCGAACCCGCCGAAACAGCGCCAACGGCTATCTCAGCCCGGAAGCGTTTGAGGTACAACAAGCCGCTTAAGGGCGTGTCCGAAAGTATTTGGCTGGATCACTCGAAAATGTGCCATTACATGGACCTTTTTTCATACATACCGTTGGCAATTATTCAGTTCGTTTGCGCCCTTTATAGGCTCGATATTTATGATTTCTCAATTGCGATGGCCATGCGATTGGCCGGCGTTATTTTTGGATTGTTTGCCGGGGTGACGGGGTTCCCGGCCTGCCATTTTGTTATGCGAAAGGGCTTGGCCAAAGGAAAAGATCAGTAATCTCCCCTGAACCTCTCAAAGCTAGCGCAAATGGTGTGGGAGGAAGTAATGGCTATCGAGGAGGTGGATCTGCCTGATTGTACTGGATGGCGACTGAAGATGATGGAGCTCTAAGTGGCCTTTTCTTTGGCCGGAGCCTGATGGCTGTAAGTTTTGGCGCCGGGATCAGTCGCTGCAAAGCGGCTTTCTCTAGGGGCGGCAATCCTGCCGCGATCCGGTGCCTTATCACCGGCGCAGTGCTTTATTGGAAATAGTTTTGGTGGGAAAATTATGAAGAAAGTTCTAATTCTAGCTGCCTTGAGTCTTCTTGCTTCAGTGTGCGCGCTTGCTATTTCTATAGGTTCCTATTTTGATCTGAAGTTCATTGGAATTTTTTCATCTAGAGATGGCGGCTATCATTCGATCGACCTGGAAAGAGATGTGTATCAGGGGGAGTGCCACAATGTGTGGAGGTTGGTTGCTGGCCTTGGTGACAGCTATGCGCAGTTTTCTAATGGCCTCGCTGTTGCTGTTGATAGTGCTGGGCAAAGCATATTTCTATTGATTGTACTGAGTTCCCTTCTTATTTTATTCTCGTCGGTTCTTATTTCGATCTCAAAGAAATTGAACTTCTTTGGGGAGTGATGGATTTCGATGGTGTCTGCTACAAATTGCGCGTAAATTTTTATCGAAGAGCCGCGTAGAGAATATGATCTCCGGCGTATGCTGGTATTGTTGGCTATCGCTGCTGTTATGTTCGTTTGGTCTTATTGCATGGGCGTAAAGACCGTCGCGATTCGAAGCATTGAACGTAGCATCGTGCTTCGACCCCGTTTCAGGGACGGTTTTAGTAGGGCTTCAATGTGATAAGGAGGCATTCGAATTATGAAGGCAATAATGTTAATTCTCATGATGATTATGCTTTCTGGGAAAGCGGCCTCAGATGAGTATCATCCGAATCTTGATTTTTCAGTTGAGGGTGCCGGCCTTGAAGGGTCCCTCACTTTTATATCGGGTGCTCTCTATTCAATTCACGAGTACCACATCAGGAGTATGAGTGCCGAGCTTAGGCCATTCCCGTGCTTTATTGATTCATCAATTCGAATGGACATTGCGCTTTCGCTGCTTAATCAGAAGCTGGTTGGAGATGTTGATGCTGAATCCGTAGTCAAGGCCTTGTTTGATGGCCTGGTTGCCCAGTACTCATGTTGATCTTGGGTGCCATTTAGCCCCATGTTGCCATACCTCGTCGCTTTTCATTAGCTTTGCGGGTTTCGATCTTCGTCAGGCGGGCGATGAACAAGCAATTTGGCTGACCAGCCTCCGCGTTTTTGGGTTGGGAGGTTGTTGGCGGTTTGATCCGGGGACGGTTTCCCCGCCTGCGGGTGGCGCGAATTATCAGTCTTCTCGGTATGGGTTTTTCCAGCCTTCCGTCTGGCGGCGGAAGCGTTTGTAGTTCCAGACATACTGCTCCGGCGCTTCGCGCACCAGCGCCTCGACGCTGCGGTTCATGGCGGTGAGGGCGGTGTCCACATCGGCATCATATATGCCGGGATCGGCTTCGCGAATTACCAGCGAGTAGCCGGCTGTGCCCGGCAGGCGTTTGGCGAACATCAGAAAAGCGCGAGCGCCGCTTTGCTGTATCAGCTTTACCGGCAGGGTGCCGGTGAGCGCCGGCCGGTTGAAGAACGGGACGAAGCGGCCACCGCGCTGGTCGGGTACCTGATCCGGCAGGATGCCGGTGATCACCGGGCCGCTTTTCAGGGCTCGCAGCAGTCCGGCCACGCCGCGGGCGGTGGCGGGATAGAAGGTGCCGTTGAAGTGTTCGCGGCTTTGCAGCACCAGATCGTTCACGGCCTGAAAGTGCGATGGTTTGAACATGGCGTGAACCTCGAACTGGTTCGATAGCCAGAAGTTCACTATCTCCCAGCAGCCCAGATGGGGCGCCAGCACCACCACGGGTGAGCCGCTGGCGAGGGTGGCGCGCAGCGGGGCGTCGCCGTCCACATTCACCACCTTGGTCAGCGCCTGATGGGGTTTTAGCCAGCAGAGGGCGGTTTCGCTGGCGCCCTTGCCGGTTTCCACCATGGAATCCCGCACCAGTCGCGCCCGGTCGGCGTCGCTCCAGTCCGGGAAGCACAGGCCAATGTTGATGTCAGTAATACGGCGGGCCTCGCCGCCGATACGCCAGGCCAGCCAGCCCACCATCACGCCAAAGGCGCGGTTCCACGACAGCGGCAGGGCGCCGATCAGGCGCAGTCCCGCCGCCGCCAGGCGGCCACGCAGTCGGTTAGTGCGGGTGTCGTCGTATTTTCCCATGGGCGCGGATTATGCCTGCCGACGGGATACAGGCCAACGGTCGGCTGGCCTATAATGCGCGCCGTTCCCGAGGAGGATGCCATGCACGATATTTCCGCGATCCGTGAGTTTTTGCCCTGCGCCACGCCGCAGGCGTGGATCGACTGGGCGTTGCAGCATCCGGATATCCTGCTGATCGACCATGCCCATTGCGAGAAAAAGGCGGCGAGCACGGCGCTAAATCTGATGTTCCGCTATGTCGATCGGCCGGAATTGCTCGATGCCTTGAGCCAGCTGGCCCGTGAGGAGTTGCTGCATTTCGAGCAGGTGATCCAGATGATGCGCCAGCGCGGGGTTCAGTATGACCATCTGTCGCCGTCGCGCTATGCGTCGTCGTTGCGCAAATTGATGCGTAACGAGGAACCTGGCCGGCTGGTGGATGTGCTGATTATTGGCGCCTTGATCGAGGCCCGTTCCTGTGAGCGCTTTGCGGCGCTGGCGCCTTTTGTGGATGAGGAGCTGGGGCGCTATTACCGGTTCCTGCTGAAAAGTGAATCACGCCATTTCGAGGATTATCTCAAGCTGGCCGAGCTGTACGCCGGCGAGGATATCGCTGCACGGGTGGCGGAGTTCGCGGCGTTGGAGCAGGAGCTGGTGCAAACGCCGGATACGGAATTCCGTTTCCATTCCGGCGTGCCGGCCTGAGGCAAATTAGCCGAGGGCTTTTTCGCCGGCTTCGAGGGTCTGGAAGATCAGGGTGTTGATGGTCATGGGGCCGACACCGCCCGGCACCGGGGTCCAGGCGCTGACCCGGTCTTTTAGCGGCGCCAGTTCGATATCGCCGACGCCGCCCGGGTGGTAGCCGGCGTCCACCACCACGGCGCCATCCTTGATCCAGTCGGCCTTGATGAATTCCGGTTTGCCGACGGCGCCGACAACGATATCAGCGCGGCGGATATGCTCGGCCAGATCACGGGTGCGGCTGTGGCAGATGGTCACTGTGGCGTTGGCGCCCAGCAGCATCATGGCCATGGGCTTGCCGAGGATGGCACTGCGGCCCACCACCACGGCGTGTTTGCCGGCCAGCTCCACCTGATAGTGTTCGAGCAGGCGCATGATGCCTTTTGGGGTGGCGCTGCCGTAGGCGGGCTCGCCCATGCTCATGCGGCCGAAGCCGAGGCAGGTGACGCCGTCGACGTCCTTTTCCAGCGCGATGGCGTCGAAGCAGGCACGCTCGTCGATTTGTTCCGGTACCGGGTGCTGCAGCAGGATGCCGTGTACATCCGGGTTGGCGTTCAGCTCGGCGATCACTGCCAGCAGTTCGTTGGTTGTAGTGGTGTCCGGCAGTTCGATGCGGCGGGAGCCAAGACCCACCCGTTCGCAGGCGTTACCTTTCATCTTGACGTAGGTGGCAGAGGCCGGGTCGGCACCCACCAGAATGGTGGCCAGAATCGGCGTGCGGCCGTCGCCGCGGGTCTTCAGCTGCTCCACCCGTACGCGCATCTCGTTTTCAAACTGCTGGGCCAGGGCTTTACCGTCGAGAATCAGGGCAGTCATGCGTTCTCCGCGTGTGATCGGGCTGGGGAAGGGCGCCGGCGTGCGGCGCGGGGCGCGATTTTCGCACGCTGCTGCGGTTGGCGCAAAAAGCGGGCAATCGGTCTGAGTACACAGGCTTTTTCGTTGACGCTCCAAAAGGGCGCGAGTAATATGCCGCCTCGCTCGAGCTGCTTGCCCGGGGTGTAGCGCAGTCTGGTAGCGCGCCTGCTTTGGGAGCAGGATGTCGGGGGTTCGAATCCCTCCACCCCGACCATCCTCACCGACGATGGGGCAGCGGCAATGTTCGCGGACGGACCAGACGCCTGTAGCTCAATCGGATAGAGCAACGGCCTTCTAAGCCGTAGGTTGCAGGTTCGAGCCCTGCCAGGCGTGCCATCCGGGTCCGCTGGGCGCAAGTTTCAAGGTTTACGTGGTGGCTGTAGCTCAGTTGGTAGAGCCCCGGATTGTGATTCCGGTGGTCGTGGGTTCGAGCCCCATCAGCCACCCCACCCTAAGAGAACCCGCCCTCCGGCGGGTTTTTTTATGCCCTCCTGCAATTCATGCGTGTCCCCAATTTAGTTTTCAATTCATGCGTGTCCCCAATTTAGCTTGATAGGCATGGGGCTGCGCTTCCTTTATAATCCGGCGCCTTCATGGAGCCCGCAGCTTGGTTGTGGCGCTTCTTAACGAATTCAAATGCCTTATGAAAGAGGATGTTATGCAGGTTTCCGTAGAAACGACTTCGGGTCTGGAGCGTCGTGTTACCGTGGCCGTACCGGCCGAGCGTCTGGATTCCGCTGTTGAGCAGCGTCTGCTTGAAGCCCAGAAGAACCTGCGAATCGACGGTTTCCGTCCCGGCAAGGTGCCGATGCGCGAGGTCAAGCGCCGGTTTGCCAGCGCCGTCCGCAGCGAGGTGCTGGGCGATGTGATGCGCGACAGCTTCCTGAAGGCGGTTGAGGAACACAAGCTGGAGCCGGCCGGTATGCCGCGCTTCGAGCCGAAGACCAACCAGCCGGGCAAGGATCTCGAATTCGTCGCTGTATTCGACGTGTTCCCGGAGATCGCTCTGGCCAGCTTTGACGTCATTACCGTGGACCGCCCGGTGGCGGAAGTCACTGCAGCCGACCTCGACAACATGATCGACAACCTGCGCAAGCAGCGCGCCAGCTGGGAATCCGCTGACCGCGCCGCCGCTCAGGGTGATCGCGTCAACATCGACTATGAAGGCTTCAAGGGCGAGGAAGCCTTCGCCGGCGGTTCCGCCAAAGGCCAGAATCTGGTGCTGGGCTCCGGCTCCATGATTCCCGGCTTCGAAGACGGTCTGGTCGGCGCCAGCGCCGGTGAGCAGAAAGCCCTGCAATTGACCTTCCCGGCGGATTACCACGCCGAAGAGCTCAAGGGCGCCGCGGTCGAGTTCAAGATCACTGTCAACAAGGTGGAAGCACAGAAACTGCCGGAGCTGGACGAAGAGTTCATGAAAGGCTTTGGCGTCGAAGGTGGTGATCTGACCAAGTTCCGCGCTGAAGTGCAGAAGAACATGGATCGCGAGCTGAGCAACGCCATTCGCGCCCAGATCAAGGGCCAGGTTATGGACGGTCTGGTGTCGAACCACAGCTTCGACGTGCCCGCCGCACTGGTTGGCAACGAGATCCAGCGCATGCGTCAGCAGATGATGCAGCAGTTCGGTGGTGGTCAGCAGTTTGATGCCAGCATCCTGCCGGACGATCTGTTCCGTGAGCAGGCCGAGCGTTCGGTCCGCCTCGGTCTGGTGGTGCGTCAGATCCTCGAGCAGAACCAGCTCAAGGCCGACGCCGACAAGGTGCGTGCCCGGGTGGAAGAGATTGCCGAGCAGTACGAGGAGCCGGCTGAAGTGATCAAGTGGTTCTATGGCAACCGCCAGCAGATGGATCAGGTGGAAGGCGCCGTGCTGGAAGAGCAGGTGGTGGAGCTGGTGCTGGCCTCGGCCAAGCAGAGCGACAAGACCATGTCCTACGAGGACGTGGTGGCATCCCAGCGCCAGCGTTGATCGTTTTCTGATCAATAAGACGGGGCCTTTGGGCCCCGTTTTCATTTTCAGGCCAATAAAGCAGCAAACGAACCGGGATTGACGCCACCTTTATGGACCTTTGCTGAAAACCCGACATAACATGCAGCATTGATGCCATTCGCATAACAAGGAACCGCCCATGATCGATTTCAGCCGCCTCACCTCCATGACCCCGGAAATGAACAAGCTGATTGAAGACCCGACCCGCTCGGCGCTGGTGCCGATCGTGATCGAGCAGACCGCCCGGGGTGAACGTTCGTTTGATATCTTCTCCCGGCTGCTGAAGGAGCGGGTGGTGTTCATGGTTGGCCAAGTGGAAGACCACATGGCCAACCTGATCGTGGCGCAGATGCTGTGGCTGGAGTCCGAGAACCCGGACAAGGACATCCACTTCTATATCAACAGCCCGGGTGGCTCGGTTACCGCCGGTCTGTCGATCTACGACACCATGCAGTTTATCAAGCCGGACGTGTCGACCATGTGTATTGGCCAGGCCGCCAGTATGGGCGCCTTCCTGCTGACCGCCGGTGCCAAGGGCAAGCGCTATGTGCTGCCGAACGCGCGCATCATGATTCATCAGCCGCTCGGTGGCTTTCAGGGCCAGGCGTCCGATATCGAGATTCACGCCCGCGAGATCCTCAAGATCCGTGCCCAGCTCAATTCGCTGCTGGCCCATCACACCGGCCAGCCGATTGAGGTGATAGAACGTGATACCGACCGTGATAACTTCATGGGCGCTGAGGCCGCAAAAGAATATGGCCTTGTGGATCAGGTGCTTAGCCGTCGTCCCGGCTGAAATGGCCTGAATCCGGGTAAAATCTGATCAAACAGCAGGGGTGAAGGGCAGGCGGGCTTGAAAACAGCCCATATTGCCTGCATCTTGACCCTGTAGACGGAAATTTTGGAGAGCCGATGACCGACCACTCCGGCGGTAAAGACGACGGCAAGCTGCTTTACTGCTCCTTCTGTGGCAAGAGCCAGCATGAGGTCCGCAAACTGATTGCGGGCCCGTCCGTTTTTATATGCGACGAATGCGTGGACCTTTGCAATGACATCATTCGCGAAGAGGTGCAGGACGACGCCACCGATACCGGTGCCGAAAAACTGCCGCGCCCGAACGAAATCAAGGAAACCCTCGACGAGTACGTGATCGGACAGGAACGCGCCAAGAAGGTGTTGGCTGTGGCGGTGTACAACCACTACAAGCGCCTGCGTTCGGGCAAGAAAACGAAAGACGACATCGAGCTGGGCAAGAGCAACATTCTGCTGATCGGTCCCACCGGTTCCGGCAAGACCTTGCTGGCAGAAACTCTGGCGCGGCTGCTGAATGTGCCGTTCACCATCGCAGATGCCACTACCCTCACCGAGGCGGGTTATGTCGGCGAGGATGTTGAAAACATCATTCAGAAGCTGCTGCAAAAGTGCGACTACGATGTTGAGAAGGCGCAGCAGGGGATCGTTTACATCGACGAGATCGACAAGATTTCCCGTAAGTCGGATAACCCGTCGATTACCCGTGACGTGTCTGGCGAGGGCGTTCAGCAGGCGTTGCTGAAGCTGATCGAGGGCACGGTGGCGTCGGTGCCGCCGCAGGGTGGTCGCAAGCATCCGCAGCAGGAATTCCTGCAGGTCGATACCTCGAACATCCTGTTTATTTGTGGTGGCGCGTTCTCCGGTCTCGAGAAAATCATTCAGGCCCGCTCCGAGAAGGGTGGCATCGGATTCTCTGCCGAAGTGAAGAGCAAGGTGTTCGGCCGCAGTGTCGGTGCCCTGTTCCAGGAAGTGGAGCCGGAGGATCTGATCAAGTTTGGTCTGATTCCGGAGTTCATCGGTCGTCTGCCGGTGACGGCGACGCTGGAAGAGCTGACTGAAGAAGCCCTGATCCAGATTCTGACCGAGCCGCGCAATGCGCTGACCAAGCAATACGGCCGGTTGTTCGAGATGGAAGGGGTGGATCTGGATTTCCGTGACGATGCCCTGCGTGAGGTGGCCAAACGGGCCATGGAACGCAAGACCGGCGCTCGCGGGCTGCGCTCGATACTTGAAAATGTCCTGCTCGACACCATGTATCAGGTGCCGTCGATGCAGGGTGTGGCCAAGGTGGTGATTGACTCGGCCACCATTCGCGGTGATTCGGAGCCGCTGCTGATCTACAGCAACAGCGAAAAACCGGCATCCAAGGTAGCGCCGGACTAACTCTGAAAAAGGCCTGCGAGGGCCTTTTTCAGTCTTGGACCGCATTACCCCAACCAGTGAGGCTAACGTGCTGAAAGAAATCCCGCTGCTGCCACTCAGAGATGTGGTCGTGTATCCGCATATGGTGCTGCCGCTGTTCGTCGGCCGGGCCAAATCCATCCGTGCCCTGGAAGCCGCCATGGGGGGCGACAAGCAGGTCTTGCTGGTGGCCCAGCGCAATGCCTCCGACGATGAACCGACTGCAGAAGATATTCATGAGGTGGGCACTGTTGCCACCGTGCTGCAGATGCTCAAGCTGCCCGATGGCACCGTGAAGGTGTTGGTCGAGGGGGTGTCGCGTGCCCGCATCACCAACCTGATGATGGACGGCGTCTGCATTTCCGCCAGTATTGATGAGCTTGTTGAATCCCTGCCGCTGCCGGCCGAGTCCGAGGCGTTGTCGAAGTCGCTGCTGGCGCAGTTCGATGAATACGTCAAGATGTCAAAAAAGGTGGCGCCGGAGATCGTCAGTTCGGTGACCAGCATCGACGAGATCGGTCGATTGGCCGACACCATTGCTGCGCACCTGCAGCTCAAAATCGAAGAGAAGCAGGAAATCCTGCAGATGTCTGACACCCGCGAGCGGGTGGAGCACCTGATTGCCCTGATGGAAGGCGAGCTCGATGTACTCAAGGTCGAGAAGCGCATCCGCGGCCGGGTGAAAAAGCAGATGGAAAAAAGCCAGCGCGAGTACTACCTGAACGAACAGATGAAGGCGATCCAGAAAGAGCTGGGCGATCTGGACGAGGGTGGTAACGAGCTGGAAGAGCTGGAAAAGCGTATCCAGGCCGCCGGCATGACCAAGGATGCCCGCGACAAGGCCAAGGCGGAGCTCAACAAGCTGAAGATGATGTCGCCGATGTCAGCGGAAGCCACGGTGGTGCGCAGCTATCTGGACTGGATGGTGAACGTGCCGTGGAAAAAGCGCAGCAAGGTCAGTCATGATCTTGCTCGCGCCCAGCAGGTGCTGGATTCGGATCACTACGGTCTTGAAGAAGTGAAAGACCGCATCCTCGAATTTCTCGCCGTGCAGAGTCGTGTGGGCAAGGTGAAAGGGCCGGTGCTGTGTCTGGTGGGGCCGCCGGGGGTAGGCAAGACCTCTCTCGGGCAGTCCATTGCCAAGGCCACCAACCGCAAGTTCGTGCGCATGGCGCTGGGCGGGGTGCGTGACGAGGCCGAGATTCGTGGCCATCGTCGCACCTATATCGGCTCGCTGCCGGGCAAGGTGGTGCAGAAGCTGGCCAAGGTCGGTGTCCGCAACCCGCTGTTCCTGCTCGACGAGATCGACAAGATGGGCATGGATCAGCGTGGTGATCCGGCCTCGGCCCTGCTGGAGGTGCTGGATCCGGAGCAGAACAACACCTTCAACGATCATTATCTGGAGGTCGATTACGATCTCTCCGAGGTGCTGTTTATCTGTACCTCGAACTCGATGAACATTCCCGGCCCGCTGCTGGACCGGATGGAAGTGATCCGTATCCCCGGCTATACCGAGGATGAAAAGGTCAACATTGCCCGGCAGTATCTGGTTCCGAAGCAGGCCGAATCCAATGGCCTGAAACCGCAGGAGGTGCAGTTCGACGAAGCCAGCCTGCGTCATATCATTCGTCATTACACCCGCGAAGCCGGGGTGCGGGCACTGGAGCGAGAAGTTGCCAAGGTGTGCCGCAAGGTGGTGAAAGCCCATCTGCTGGCCGGCACCAGTGAGCCAGTGAAAGTGGAAGGCGCGGGCATCGAGCAGTATCTCGGCGTGCGCAAGTATAGCTTCGGTCGTGCCGAAGAGGAGGATCAGGTCGGTCAGGTTACCGGGCTTGCCTGGACCTCGGTGGGCGGTGAGCTGCTGACCATCGAAGGCGTATCGGTGCCGGGCAAGGGTCGGGTGACCAGCACCGGCTCCCTCGGTGATGTGATGCAGGAGTCGATTCAGGCGGCCTGGACGGTGGTGAAGAGTCGGGCCCGCACGCTGGGCATCCGTCGTCGTCAGCTGGAGCGCAATGACTTCCATATTCACGTACCGGAAGGTGCCACGCCGAAGGATGGTCCGAGCGCGGGTATTGCCATGTGTACCACACTGGTCTCGGTGTTAACCGGTATCCCGGTGCGCGCTAATGTGGCCATGACCGGTGAGATCACCCTGCGCGGTCAAGTGTTGCCGATCGGTGGTTTGAAAGAGAAGCTGCTGGCGGCTCACCGCGGTGGCATCGATACCGTGCTGATTCCCCACGAGAATGAGCGTGATCTGAAAGAGATTCCCGACAATATCAAGGCGTCGCTGAAGATCATTCCGGTGAAGTGGATTGATCAGGTGCTGGAGGTGGCATTGCAGCATATGCCGACGCCGTTGAGTCAGGCCGAGGTGGAGGAAGAAATCGCCGCCGAGAACAGCAAAAAGCCGGATATCGACGAGGATCGGGTTAGCACTCATTAAGTTTGCATGGATGAAATCGGGGCCTTCGGGCCCCGTTTTTGTTTTCGCCGGCGTTACCAATGGTGGCAGTGGATGGCGGGCCATTTGCCGGGGTGGCCGCCGCTGATATCAGTGCACCTGTCGCGTTTGTACAAAAAAGCGGCTATGTCCGCCGCCTGCGTAGATCTGGAACCTCCGCCAGGGCTCAATGAGGGAAAAAATATCGCTGCCTTATCATGGAGTTCCGTTCGAATTTTCATCTGCAATGTAAAACCTCTGCGCGGGTAAAAAAGTTCTGCACCTATTTCTGCTGTCGTGGTCACACAGACTGCTATACTGCGCCCGGCCATGGTTAATGTGACGAGGTCCGCAGGCGAGCAGGGATGCGGCTTTCAGGCCTGCCTGACCGGTCCGGAATCCGCGGGAACCTTCCTTGACGGGGTTGGGACCCATTGGTATAAAGTCGCCTTGGTCAGGGAAAGAGAGCCGGGCGCTCAACTGATAATCTGTATAAACAAAGGGGAATTTCGTGAACAAATCCGAACTGATTGATGCCATTGCTGCTGCTGCAGATATCTCCAAAGCCGACGCAGGTCGCGCACTGGATGCGACCATTGAATCTATCTCTGGCGCCCTGAAAAAAGGTGACACCGTTTCGCTGGTAGGCTTTGGCACTTTCCAGGTCAAGACCCGCGCTGCCCGTGAAGGCCGCAACCCGCAAACCGGTGCAACCATCAAGATCGCCGAAGCCAAGGTGCCTGGCTTCAAAGCCGGTAAAGCACTGAAGGACGCGGTTAACTGAGTACGTGTGACGGAGCGGTAGTTCAGTCGGTTAGAATACCGGCCTGTCACGCCGGGGGTCGCGGGTTCGAGTCCCGTCCGCTCCGCCATCAAAAAAGCGTATCCAGCGGATGCGCTTTTTTGTTTTACGGGAAGTCAGATTGGCAACCGGTTCCGGTGACGGAACAGCACGCCGATGGAGAAAGGTGATGCAGTCGTTCAGAAAGTTTATTCGCGGCCCAATTGGTATGGTGCTGCTGGTCCTGTTCATTGTGCCGTTCATTATCACCGGCTTTTACGGATATTTTGAAAGCGGTGGCCGTGGGGCGGATGTGGTTGCCAAGGTGGATGGCACGCCCGTCTACGGTCGCGTGCTGAACGAACGCGTTCAGCAGATGCGTCAGCAGATCATCCAGCAAAGCCCTGAGGTGGATGCGCGCCTGCTGGAGAGCTTTATCAATCCCGCCATGGTGTTGCAGGGTCTGATCAATAATGAGCTGCTGGCGGTGGAAGCTGGCCGCGCCTCATTGACGGTGTCTGAAGAGCAGGCGGCCCGATTGTTGGTGGAGCTTCCCCAGTTCCGTGATCCGGCCGGTCGTTTCTCTGCCATGCAGTTGGAGCAGTTTGTTCGCGCCCGCGGCATGACGCAGAAGTCCTTTGTCCGCAGCCTGCGCCAGGACCTGCTGCTGAATCAGGTGCGCAGCGCCTTTGAGGACACCGACTTCGCCCTCCCGGGTGAGGTGGTCGAGCAGCGCCGTCTGGCGGAGCAAACACGCGATATCGTCTATCTGCGCAAGACCGTCGCCGAGTTGGGCACCGCATACAGCGTCAGTGAGCAGGAAATTGTCGACTGGTACGAAGAGAATCAGGGCAGCTTTATGCGCCCGGAAGGTCTGCGACTTGCCTATATTGAAGTGGACCCCGCCTCGTTCGAATCGTCGGTGGAGATCACTGATGCGCAGATCGACGCCGAATATGCCGTCCGTCGCGCCGCCATGGAGCAGGTGGCTGCCCGTGCCGAGCGTCGTCGTGCCGCTCACCTGATGGTGGCGGTGAATGACGAGCGCACCACTCAACAGGCTGCCCAGCGTATTGCCAGCCTGCAGGATCGTCTCGCCATGGGTGAAGACTTTGCCGCACTGGTGCGCGAGGCATCTGATGATGCGTCTTCTGCCGGTATGGGCGGTGATCTGGGCCCTGTAGGGCGCGGTGATCTGCCCGAATCCATGGAGCAGGCCCTGTTCGCACTGGCCGAAGGCGAGGTCTCTGCTCCGGTGCGCACGGATGCGGGTTTGCATCTGGTCAAGCTGGTGTCGGTGCAGAGCCGCGAGATGCCCACCGTGGAAGAGAGTCGTGACGATATCGTCCGCGATCTGCGTCGCCGTCTGGTGGAAGAGCGGGTGGTGGACGTCGCCGACCGCCTCGAGGATCTGGCGTTCGAACACAGCGACCTGCAAACGCCCTCCGAGCAGCTCGGTCTGCCGGTGAAAACCACAGACTGGCTGACCCTTGCCAATCCGGTGGGACTGCTGGCCCATGCGGCAGTGCGCGAAGCGGTTTCATCGACCGGATTGCGTGCCCAGCGTCTTAACAGTGATCTGATCAATCTGCCGGATGGTCGTGCAGTAGTGGTGCGGATTGACGAGATCAAGCCGGCCGAGCCGATGCCGTTGGCGGAAGTGCAGGATCGCATTCGCAGCAGTATCCAGCGCGAGCGAGCGTTGGCCGAGATTGATCGTCTGACCGAAGCCGGCCGTGGGGCAGTGGCAGAGGGCGCGGCGATGGAGACCGTGGCCGGGTTGCTCGGTGCCAGTGTCCGTCGTCAGGAAAATGTTCGTCGCGATGATGCCATGCCGTCTTCGGAAGTGGTCCGTGCTGCTTTCCGGGCGGTTCGTCCCGCCGAGGGAGCGGAGCCGCAGGCAGAAGTGCTGCGTCTTGCCAACGGTGATCTGGTGGTGCTGGCGGTGACAGCGGTCCGTGACGGTGGTGGTGAGCTGAGCGAGACCGAGCAGGCCATGGCACTGGCCGAGCTGGCTGCAGCGGAAGGTCGCCGCAGTCTCCGCCAGGCACTGACCCTGCTGCGCGAAAGCACCAAGGTCCAGGTGTTCGAGAACCGCCTGGCCGGTGGTGCTGCCCAGTAACAACGGGTGGGGTTAAGGCACAAAAAAGAGCCGGCGATTCGCCGGCTTTTTTTGTGCGTCTGTTAAGTATTACTCCTCGTCATGCAGCGCCATGGAAGAGGTGCTGGCACCGGCATCCACATAGGTGATTTCTCCGGTGATGCCGGAGGCCAGGTCCGAACACAGGAAGGCGGCGACGTTACCCACTTCTTCAATGGTGACATTGCGACGCAGCGGTGCCTTGGCAGCGTTGTGGTCGAGCATGGCACGGAATTTCTTGATGCCGGAGGCAGCCAGGGTGCGGATCGGCCCGGCGGAGATGGCGTTAACGCGAATTCCTTCCGGGCCGAGGCTGGCGGCCAGATAGCGTACCGAGGCTTCCAGACTCGCCTTGGCGAGACCCATGACATTGTAATTGGGCACGGTCTGGCGCGAGGCGTGATAGGTCAGTGTCAGCAAACTGCCGTTACGGCCGCGCATCATGTTGTGGCCTGCCTTGGCGAGCGCGACAAAGCTGTAGCTTGAGATGTCGTGGGCAATGCGGAAACCTTCGCGGGTGGTCACGTCAATGTAATTGCCATCCAGTTCGGAGCCGGGGGCAAAACCGACTGCGTGGACGATGCCATCAAGGCCGTCCCAGCGCTTGCCGAGTTCGACAAACACGGTGGCGATTTCTTCGTCACTGACGACATCGCAGGGGAAGCACAGGTCGGCACTGCTGCCGTAGGCCTCGGCGGCCTTGATCACTCGCGACTTGAGCTTGTCATTCTGGTAGGTGAAGGCCAATTCGGCGCCCTCGCGGTGCATGGCCTCGGCAATGCCGGTGGCGATGGAGCGGTCGCTGGCAACGCCGACGATCAGGTAGCGCTTGCCGGTCATGAAACCCATGGTGTTCTCCCTGTAGGCAGTAAAGGCTGCCCAAGTATAGGGGCTTGCAGGGCCGATGCCAGTGACCGGTTTGTAAGGAATTCACCAGCGGTTTATTCAGGGGTTCCCAACTGTCGTTTGCGTTCATCGAAGGCCGCATCCAACAGCATCCGGGTGTACTCCTCCCGGGGGGAGGAGAATATCTGTTCGGTGGGCCCGGCCTCCACCACCTTGCCGTGACGCATCACCAGCAGATGGTGACTGATGCTGCGCACCACCTTGAGGTCGTGGCTGATAAAGACATAGCTGAGGTTGTGGCGTTGCTGCAGGTCGCGCAGCAGTTCCAGTACCTGATGCTGGATACTGCGATCCAGTGCCGAAGTGGGTTCATCCAGCACCAGCAGCTCCGGCTTCAGGACCAGGGCACGGGCGATGGCGATGCGCTGGCGCTGGCCGCCGGAAAACTCATGGGGATAGCGGTGGCGGGCGGTCGGATCCAGACCGACCTCGTGAAGAATGTCGGCCACGGCCTGATCGCGGCCGCTGCTGTCCAGTTCCCGCGCATGCACGGTGAGACCTTCGGCGACAATCTGGCCGATGGTCATGCGTGGATTGAGGGTGGCCCAGGGATCCTGAAACACGACCTGCATGCGTTTGCGCAGCGGCGTCACCGCACTGCCGCGCAATGTGTCGAGGCGGATGTTGCCGAGACGGATGTCGCCGCGGCTGTCCACCAGCCGCAGGATACCCATGGCCAGCGTCGATTTGCCTGAGCCGGATTCACCGACCACGCCAAGGGTTTCGCCCTGCCGCAGCTGGAAGTCGACCTGGTCCACGGCATGGAACCAGTCGTGGCGTCCCCAGCTGCGCTTCTGCTTGAACCAGATGCGGACGTCGTGGCCTTCAAGATGGAGCGGTTTGGTCGGGTCTGTGTCCGGCGCCACGCCGTGGGGCTCGGCATTGAGTAGCTGACGGGTGTAGGCATGTTGCGGATTGGCCAGCACCTTTTCGGTGACACCGGTTTCGACAATGCGTCCCTGCTTCATCACCGCCATGTCCTCGGCGTAGCGCGCCACCACAGCAAGATCGTGGGTAATCAGCAGTACGGCAATGCCGAGGTCGCGTTGCAGGGTTTTGAGCAGATCGAGAATGCCTTGTTGCACCGTCACATCGAGCGCGGTGGTGGGCTCGTCGGCAATCAGGATCGACGGATCATTGGCCAGCGCCATGGCGATCATGACTCGCTGGCGCTGGCCGCCGGACAGTTGATGCGGGTAGCGTGCCAACATCTTGTCCGGCTCAGGCAGCTGCACCAGCGCCAGCAGCTCGAGAATGCGTTTGCGAGTCTGCTGGTCGTTCAAATGCTGGTGAATACTGAGTGCTTCGTTCAGTTGGCGCGATACGGTGTGCAGCGGATTCAGTGCCGATAGCGGCTCCTGAAAAATAATACCGATGCGATGGCCGCGCAGGGCACGCAATCGCAATGGTGTGGCGCGGCCGAGATCCTCGCCATCGAGCAGAATGCTGTCTGCGTGCCACTGGGCCTGAGCCGGCAGCAACTGCGGCACCGACAGGGCGGTCAGCGATTTTCCGGAGCCGGATTCCCCCACCAGCGCGAGCATGCGGCCGGCATCCAGCGACAGGCTGACGGCGTCCACGGCCGGTTCTGGCTGGCCGGGAAAACGGATGGTGAGATTGTTGATCGCGAGGCGGCTGGTCATCGCATGTACTTCCTCGGATCAAAGGCGTCGCGCACGGCCTCACCAATAAAGATCAGCAGCGACAGCATAAAGGCCAGTGACACGAAGGCGCTGATGCCAAGCCAGGGTGCGTGCAGATTGGCCTTGCCCTGACCCAACAGCTCACCCATGGATGGTGAGCCTGGCGGCAGACCGAAGCCGATAAAGTCCAGCGATGTCAGGGTGACAATCGAGCCATTCAGAATAAAGGGCATAAAGGTCAGGGTCGCGACCATGGCGTTGGGCAGGATATGACGGAACATGATCACGCGATCCGAGACGCCGAGGGCGCGCGCGGCCCGGACATAATCCAGATTTCGGCCGCGCAGAAACTCGGCCCGCACCAGATCCACCAATGCCATCCAGGAAAACAGCAGCATGATTGCCAGCAGCCACCAGAAGCCGGGTTTGACAAAGCTGGACAGGATGATCAGCAGATAAAGCGTGGGCATGCTCGACCAGATTTCGAGAAAGCGCTGGCCGGCAAGATCCACCCAGCCACCGTAGTAGCCCTGGATGGCACCCACCATCACCCCGATAACACTGCTGAACAGGGTCAGCAGCAAGCCGAACATCAGCGAGATGCGCAGTCCGTAAATAATCCGCGCCAGCACATCGCGGCCCTGATCATCGGTGCCAAGCCAGTTTTCCCCCGACGGTGGGGCGGGGGAGGGCACGGTCAGTTCGTAGTTGATGGTGTTGTAGCTAAAGCGGATCAACGGCCACAGCATCCAGCCGTCTTCCTCGATCAGTTCTCGCACGAACGGATCACGGTAGTTGGCTTCGGTTTCGAACATGCCACCGAATTCGGTTTCCGGGTAGGTGAACATCACCGGCGCGTAAAGTTTGCCCTGATAGCCGAGCAACAGCGGCTTGTCGTTGGCAACCAGTTCCGCCGCCATGCAGATCACAAACAGCACGATAAAGATCCACAGCGACCAGTAGCCGCGACGGTTATCGCGGAATGCCTGCCACTGTCGCTGGCTAACGGGATTTTTCAGCAACATCAGAATTGCCGCCGTTCGAAGTCGATGCGGGGGTCGACCAGCACATAGGTGAGGTCGCTGACCAGCTTCAGCAGCAGGCCGATCAGGGTAAAGATGAACAGGGTGCCGAACACCACCGGATAATCCCGGTTGATCACCGATTCAAAGCCGAGCAAGCCCAGGCCTTCCAGCGAGAAGATGTATTCGATCAGCAACACGCCAGTGAAGAACATGCCGACGAACGCCGCCGGGAAACCGGCAATGATAATCAGCATCGCGTTACGAAACACATGGCGATAGAGCACCTGATTCTCGCCAAGGCCCTTGGCGAGTGCCGTCTGCACATAGAGCTTGCTGATTTCATCAAGAAAGGAGTTCTTGGTCAGCATGGTCAGGGTGGCAAAGTTGCCGATCACGATGGCCAATGTCGGCAGGGTGATGTGCCAGAGGTAATCGCCGATTTTGCCGGGCAGGGACAACTCATCCCAGTTGTCCGAGGTCAGGCCGCGCAGCGGAAACCAGTCCAGGTAGCTGCCGCCGGCAAACAGCACAATCAGCAGAATGGCGAACAGGAAGCTGGGAATGGCATAGCCGATGATGATCGCGCTGCTGCTCCAGATATCGAACGGCGTGCCATGCCGCATTGCCTTGCGAATGCCAAGGGGAATCGACACCAGGTAGGTAATCAGGGTGCTCCACAGGCCCAGCGAGATCGACACCGGCAGGCGTTCGACGATCAGCTCGGTGACCGGCTTGCCACGATAGTAGGATTCGCCGAATTCGAAGCTGACATAGTTCTTCAGCATCAGCCAAAAGCGTTCCAGCGGCGGCTTGTCAAAACCGTACAGGGCCTCGATGCGGGCAATCAGCTCCGGCGGCAATCCCTGGGAGCCACGGTAGTCGCTGCCTGTGCCACTGTGCTGAACCATGTCGGCGCTGCTGCCGGCAAACTGGCTGCCGGTGCCGCTGGTGTGCATGCCTTTGAGCTCCGCGACCATGCGTTCCACCGGACCGCCGGGCGCCGCCTGCACGATCAGGAAATTCAGCACCAGAATCCCGAACAGGGTCGGCACAATCAGCGCCAGTCGGCGCAGGATGTACCAGCTCATCAGGGTTTCTGCCACCAGGCATCAATGGGCAGTCCGTACGGTGGCGACACCGCCGGCCGTGCCAGAGTACTGCGGTAGGCGACGCGGAACTGGTCGATATGCCAGTTCGGTACCACGTGATAGCCCCACTGCAGCACCCGGTCGAGCGCCCGGCAACGGACGATCAGATCCTCGCGGCTGGGGGCGGTAATGATCAGCTCCACCAGCGCATCCACCACCGGATCCCTGAGGCCGATCTGGTTGCGGGAATCGGTCATGTCTGCGGCGCTGGAGTGCCAGAAGTCGCGCTGTTCGTTACCCGGCGAATTCGATTGCGGAAACACCGCGACAATCATGTCGTAATCAAACTTGCGTACCCGCTCCAGATACTGGGTGGCATCGATACGGCGCACACCGGCCTCGATACCGAGCGCTTTAAGGTTACGCGAGAACGGCAGCGCGATGCGCTCAAAGGCCGGGCTGTCGAGCAGGATTTCAAACCGCACCGGGCGGCCCGTCGAGCTCAGCAATTGCCCCCCGCTCAGGGTGTAGCCGGCATCGCGCAGCAGCTGCTGGGCCTGCTGCAGGTTCTGCCGCGGGCGACCGGAACCGTCGGTGACTGGCGGTTGGTATTCGCGCTTGAAAACTTCTTCCGGTAACTGCTTGCGGAACGGTTCGAGCAGTTTCAGCTCGGCTGCCGAGGGCAGGCCGGTGGCCGCCATGTCGGAGTTCTGGAAGTAACTGCGGGTGCGCACGTACTGGCTGTGGAACAGGTTCTGGTTCGACCATTCAAAATCCATGGCAAGACCGATGGCCTTGCGCAAGGTGCGATCCTGAAACAGTTCGCGCCGCTGATTCATGACAAAGCCCTGCATGCCGGCCGGCAGGCGATGGGCAATGGATTCAAGAATGATCTCGCCACGGGTCAGTGCCGGGCTGTTGTAGCCTGACGCCCAGTCCTTGGCGCTCCGTTCCATGCGCCAGTCGTAGGCGCCGCCCTTGAATGCTTCCAGTGACACGGTTTCATCAAGGAAGTATTCAAACGAGATGCGATCGAAATTGTACAGGCCGCGATTCACCGCCAGGTCCTTGCCCCAGTAATCGGCACGCCGCTGGTAGACCACCCGGCGACCGGGCTGGAAACTTTCGATCAGGTAGGGACCACTGCCCACCGGTCGATCCAGCGATGGACGGGAAAAATCCTTGTCAGTCCAGATGTGCTTCGGCAACACCGGCATCTGGCCGACGATCAGCGGCAGTTCCTTGTTGTCACCGTGGCGGAAACGGAAACGCACGACATGCTTGCTGACGGCTTCAACCTTTTCCACATCGTTGTAGTAATAGGCAAAGAACGGCGAGCCCTTGGTAGTCAGCAGCTCGAAGGTAAAGGCCACATCCTCAGCGGTGACCGGCTTGCCGTCAGAGAACGTTGCTTCCGGGCGAAGTTGGTAAGTGACGGAGCGCCGGTCGGCCGCGATTTCGATGGAGCGGGCCAGCAGACCGTACTGGGTAAAGGGTTCATCCTGACTGGAGGTGGTCAGGGTGTCGTACAGATAGGCGGTGCTGGCAGCAGGCGTGCCCTGAGGAATATAGGAATTGAAACTGTCGAAGGTGCCGATCACATGACGGCGCAGGTTGCCGCCTTTGGGGGCATCCGGGTTGACGTAGTCGAAGTGGCGGAAATCCGGGCCATACTTGGGTTCGCCATGCATGGCCACCGCATGTTTGCCCGGGGACGCCTGCGCGACCAGCGCGGCAGCAAGCAGCACGGGGGCGAGCAACATCTTGTTCAGCATCAGGACTCCCTGTTGTCGTTATGGGGTGGTGCTTCCGTCTGACCGTGTGGCGTGCCACCAGGTTTCAATAGCCAGCGCCTGGGGCGTCGGTTTCTCCGGTCTGCCGAAGCGGTTCCACCAGGCCAGCCGGTGCTGGCCCAGATACCAGTGCGGGATCGTATAGTGGCGCCACAACAGCACCCGGTCCAGCGCTCGCAAGGCGGCCCGATAGTCGTCCAGATTCCCGGCGGACAGCACCTCGCCAATCAGGGCGTCCACCACCGGGTCCTGCATGCCGGCATAATTGCGGCCGCCGGTCATACTGGCCTGGCTCGAGTGAAAGTATTCCATCAGCTCCACGCCCGGAAAGGTATTTTGCGGCAACACGAAGATGGTGACATCGAAGTCATAGGCGTCGAGCCGTTCCTTGAAGGTGCTCTGGTCGACACTGCGGTAGTCGGCGCCGATACCCGCAGCTTCCAGATTACGCAACCAGGGCTGCACCACCCGGTCCATGCCGGGGCTGTGATAGTTGAGAATTTCCAGCGTCAGAGGGCGACCGGTGTCGGCGTGAACCATCTTGCGGTCGCGCACCACGTAGCCGGCGTCGCGGAGTAGGGCGATGGCCTGGGTCATCAGTCGCCGGTCACGTCCGGAGCCATCGCTGATCGGCAGGGCAAACGGTTCGCTGAAAAGCGCGGCGGGCAGTTGTTCGCGGTAACGGTTCAGCAGCGCCAGTTCCCGGCCGGTGGGAAGGCCGGTGGCGGAATGGTCGGTGTTGGGAAACCAGCTCAGCTGACGTTGATAGGCATTATTGAAAATTGTGCGGTTGGTCCACTCGTAGTCGAACAACAGCCCCAGCGCCTGACGGACACGGCCGTCATTCAGTGGCGGTCGGCGCTGGTTGAAAAAGAACGCCTGGGTGCCCTGGGCAATTCGGTGGGGAATTTCGGCGCGTTCGATGCGGCCGTCGCGCACAGCAGGAAAGTCGTAGGCGGTGGCCCAATGCTTGGCGATGTAGTCGAGGTGAATATCGTAGCGACCGGTTTTGAACGCTTCGAACGCCACCTGGGCGTCGCGGTAATAATCGATTACCACCTCGTCAAAATTGTAGCGACCACGATTCACCGGCAGGTCCCGTCCCCAGTAATCCGCATCACGACGGAGAGTCACCTGGCGGCCGGCCTGAACGGCGGCGATGCGATAGGGACCACTGATGACCGGCGGCGTCAGGGTCGGACGGCTGAAGTCCTTGTCCTGCCAGTAGTGCTTCGGCAGCACCGGCAGCTGGCCGGCGATCAGTGGCAGCACGCGACGATGCTCGCCGCTGAAATGGAACCGTACCTGATCACGGCCGAGGGCCTCGACGCGATCAATCTGGCTGAACATCAGGGCATAGCGGGGGTGGCCCTTGTCGCGCAATAACTGGAAAGAGAACACCACGTCGTCAGCACTGACCGGTTCGCCATCCTGAAAGCGCGCTTCGCCACGTAGCCGGAAGGTGCAGTGGTCGAGTGCCGGGTGGCAATCAATGCTTTGGGCAATCAGGCCGTAGGCAGCGCCGGCTTCGTCGCCGACCCGGTTATGCGCTTCACTGCCCATCATCAGGGTGTCGCTCAGTTCGAGAAAGCCGAATACGAACATCCCGGGGGTGTTGGCAAGACTGCGGCCGGCAAGGATGTAGGGGTTGAGGTTGTCGAAGTCGCCGATGCCGAGCAGCTTGAGGGTGCCGCCCTTGGGGGCATCCGGGTTGACGTAGTCAAAGTGACGGAAGTCGGGCGGATATTTGAGTTGCCCGTAGGGATGGTAGCCATGTTGCGGTTCGGCAACCGCCGGCAGGGTGATGGCAACCAACAGCGTTAGCAGCACTGCTGGTTGCCATGCACAATGCCATTTACGGAGCATGACGGACATCGACGAACAGCGTCAGTTGCTGCCCCGGACGCAAATGCCGACTGGTATTGAGGTTATTCCAGCTGGCGATCTGGTTGACCGAGACATTGAAGCGGCTGGCGATGCGGTGCAGCGAGTCGCCACGGCGCACGGCATAGTGGACCCGGCGAATCATTTCCGGGCGATCAGAGGCCGGCGGTGCAGTGGCCACCGCACCCTGAGTCCAGATAACCAGTTTGCGACCGGCGGCCAGGGTGTCGCCGGGCGCCATGCCATTCCATTGCGCCAGCTCCTGCACTGTGACGTTATGGCGGCGCGAGATCGACCACAGGCTGTCGCCACTGCGCACCACATAGTCGCTGCGGGTGCGCCCCGGACGCGGCTGATCCTGACGTGCCTGCAGGCGGTTATCGGCGCTCAGTCGGTAAGCTTCCGGGTTGGCGCTGGGTTGCGGAATCAGTAGTGAACGGCCGGCAACGATGGTGTTGCCAGACAGGTTGTTGGTTTCGCGCAGGGCATCGACGGTGGTGTTGAACTTGCGGGCGATGCCGCCGAGGGTGTCACCGGCAACAATGGTGTATTGCTGCCAGCGCAGCCGCTGTTCCGGCGTCAGTGCTGCCAGTCCGTTGCTCAGGGTGTCGGCGCTGGCGACCGGCACCAGCAGTCGGTGCGGCCCGGCCGGAGGGGTGCTCCAGCGGCTGTAGCCGGCGTTCAGATAATAGATCTCGTTGACGTCGACACCGGCCAGCTCGGCGGCCAGTTGCAGGTCGATCTGGCCGCCGGTGTCGACAATGCTGAAGTAGGGTGCGTTGGCAATCGGCTGCAGGGTCAGGCCGTAGCGCTCCGGCTCGGCAACGATCTGGCTGATGGCGATCAGCTTGGGCACATAGGCGCGGGTTTCCCGCGGCAAATCCAGATTCCAGTAATCGGTGGGCAGGTTGCGCTGGCGGTTGCGGGTGATGGCCCGCGACACGGTGCCGCCGCCCGCATTGTAGGAGGCCAGTGCCAGCTCCCAGTCGCCACCAAAACGGGCGGCGAGCCGGTCAAGATACTCCAGCGCCGCATCGGTGGAGGCGAGAATATCGCGACGGCCGTCATACCAGTAATTCTGGTTCAGGCCAAAGGCCCGTCCGGTGGACGGAATAAACTGCCAGGGCCCCGAGGCGCGACCGTGGGAATAGGCAAACGGATCGAACGCGCTTTCGACAATCGGCAGCAGCGCCATTTCCATCGGCACGTCACGGGCCTCGGCCTGTTCGACGATGTGATAGAGATAGCGCTGGGCACGGGTGGTTACCCGTTCAATGTATTGGGGGTTACGGATCAGCCAGTTTCGTTCGGCGGTGATGCGCGGGTTATCCTGCTGCAGATCAAGACGAAAGCCGGCCCGCAACCGCTTCCAGAGATCGTCGCCGGTGAAAGGCAGGGTCTGGGGGGCAAGCTCGGGCCAGTCGGTATCGCCGCAGAGCAGGGCAATATTGCGCTCCTCGGCGGCGGCCGCCAGCATTGGGCCGAAGTCATCAAGGGGGTCGTGTTCGGCCACGTTCGCGCCGCGATTGGCACAACCCTGAAGGAGGAAAAGCAGGCCCAGCAGTACAGCAAATTTATTCATAACAACAGGTGACCAAAAGGTGATCGGGAAAGGCGCCAAAAGCGCCGTTGCACGTTATCAGAAATGGTCTTTCCGTGCCCGCAACGCGGTAAAGACCGACAGCCGGTCAAACGGTTCCATGATGCCATCCGTCGGTTTGTTCTCGGGCTGCACGGCGGCGGCCACGGTCGGGTCGTCGCAGCGCAGGAACAGATTACTGCGTTTTTCTTCGGCCAGTGTTGACGGCAGCGACGGCAGTCCCTGTTGGCGCAGTCCCGCAACGATGCCTTCACGTGCCTTCACTGCCGGGTCATCGGGCAGCAGGGATCGGGCAAAGAGCAGGTTGGCGACGGTGTACTCGTGGGTGCAAAGCAGCAATGTCTGCTCTGGCAGCGCGGCGAAGCGGTCGAGGGACGCCAGCATCTGCGCCGGAGTGCCCTCGAACAGGCGTCCGCAGCCGCCGCTGAACAGGGTGTCACCGGCCAGCAGCAGCGGCGGGCTGACACCGCCGCTTAAATAGGCAATATGGCCCAGGGTATGGCCCGGTACCGACATTACCTCCCAGCTGACCGCAGGGGCGGCGAAGCGGATCCGGTCGCCGTCCTGCAGCGCATGACTGCGGCCGGGAATCGTCTCGGCGGCGGGGCCATAGACGGGAACAGGGTGGCGCGCCAGCAGGGTGGTGATGCCGGCAGTATGGTCGGGATGGTGATGGGTGACCAGAATGGCGCTGGGTGTGAGGCGATGCTCGGCCAGCGCCGCCTCCACCACGGCGGCGTCGCCCGGATCGACGATCAGGCAGTGGCCACTGGCGTCGTACAGTAGCCAGATATAGTTGTCTCGAAACGCGGGAACAGGCAGCAGAGATAGCATTGAGGGCGAGAACAGTTGGCCATGTCTTGGTAGACTCTCACCTTACCAGCTGCTGAACAGTGCGCAACCCGTATGGACCTGCCGAGACTGCTTCGCTCTCCTTTTCGTCGGCCACCGCCGGATACCGATCTGGCGTTTGCCGATTGGCTTGACTCCGATTCCGGCCAGGCCATGCTGGCGGAGCAGCGGTTGTTGCTTGATGACATTCTGGTCCGGTCAGTGGGCTACCACGCCCTGCAGTGTGGTGTTGGCCGCTCGCAGCCCTTGCTGGGGGGCACCCGGATCCGCCGGCACCATTACCTCGGCCGCCGGGACGATCCCGGTGCCAGTGTGGTTGGGGATCCGGCCTGTCTGCCCTTCGCCAATCACAGTCTTGATCTGGTGCTGATGCATCACAGTCTTGATTTCGAGGCCAACCCCCATGAGGTGCTGCGCGAGGCGACCCGAACCCTGATCCCCGGCGGCACGTTGGTGGTGATCGGTTTCAATCCGTTCAGCCTCTGGGGACTGACCCGGTTGCTGCGCATCGGCTCTGGCCGGTTGCCGTGGCTGGCCCGCTTTCTGCCTGCCCAGCGGGTACATGATTGGCTCGGCGTACTCGGGCTGGAGCTGGAGGGTTACGAAAGTGCCCACTATGTGATGCCGCTGGCCGAGGCCGGGCGAAGCCGATTTTCGCTGGTGGAGCAGCTTGGTCGACGGTTCTGGCCGCGTCGCGGGGCTTTCTATATTCTCGTCGCCCGCAAGCGGGCGGCGATGATCCGGCCGCTGCGACCGCGCTTTGCCTTGCCGGAGCGCTCACCGCAAGTCATTCCGGTGCCGCTGGCACACTGGCAGCGTCGCATCCGGCGGGATCAGGAAGGACAGGACCATTGAAGAAAATCGAGATTTTCACCGACGGCGCCTGCCGAGGGAACCCCGGCCCGGGCGGCTGGGGGGCGTTATTGCGCTACGGCGAGCACGAACGGGAGCTGTTTGGCGGCGAACCGGACACCACCAATAACCGCATGGAGCTGATGGCGGCCATCCGCGCGCTGGAAACGCTGAAGGAACCCTGTGAGGTGGATCTGACCACCGACTCCGAGTATGTCCGCAAGGGCATCACCGAGTGGCTGCAGAACTGGAAGGCCCGCAACTGGAAGACCTCGGACCGCAAGCCGGTCAAGAACGCCGATCTCTGGCAGGCGTTGGAGCTGGCGGCATCCCCTCATCAGGTGCGTTGGCACTGGGTCAAGGGACATAGCGGCCATGACGAAAATGAGCGGGCCGACCAGCTCGCCAATCGCGGTATCGACAATCTCAAGGGCACATCACGGGAGCACGCGGGGTGAGGCAGATTGTTCTCGATACGGAAACCACCGGCCTCGAGCCCAGTCTCGGTCACCGGATCATTGAAATCGGCTGCGTCGAGATCGTCGACCGCCGCTGCACCGGCAAGGTGCTGCACTATTATCTGAACCCGGAACGGGAAAGTGATCAGGCCGCTCTGGACGTGCATGGCCTGAGCAGCGACTTTCTCGCCGACAAGCCCTTGTTCGCTGCCGTGGCGGACGATTTCCTGCACTTTATCGACGGCGCCGAACTGGTGATCCACAACGCGCCGTTCGATGTCGGCTTCCTCGACCATGAGCTCCGCCTGCTGGGTGACGACGGCGGCCGCATCGCCGAGCGTTGCCGGGTACTGGATACACTGGTGCTGGCGCGGCAGATGTACCCTGGCCAGCGTGTCAGTCTGGACGCACTCTGCCGCCGCTTCGGTGTCGATAACTCCAATCGCGAACTGCACGGCGCCTTGCTGGACGCCCGCCTGCTGGCGGAAGTCTATCTGGCCATGACTGGCGGTCAGGTCGGTCTGTCGCTGGATGGTGAAAGCGGTGCTGGCGGCCCGGCCGTTGAAGCCATTCGCCGTGTGCCGTCGGGTCGCCAGCCGCTGACGGTACTGACGGCCTCCGCCGATGAGCTGGCCCGCCATGAAGCGCGCCTCGATGGTATCGACAAGAAGGCGGAGGGCGGCAGCCTGTGGCGCCGTGAGGGATGACCTCGGGCCGTGGCCTCTATCTTCTGCGAAGTGTGTCCGATTTGGCAAAACTCTTTTTTTTCAGTTGGTTGGCGGGATAAGTTGACGCATTCTTTAGCATCGTGCGACAGTTGCCCGTACCCTTTTTCCCGAGTCGGCAAAGCATTGCCGGCCGCCGCCCGAACGGGGCTGTCGGGCGGCGGGCTCGCCGGGGTCGATCATAAGAAAACAAAATCGCGGAGAATCCATGGTTGCCATGACCAACAGCACCTCGCTGACCTTCCTCAAGGAAGAGATCGACAGCACCCTGGGGGAAGCTGGCCGGCAACTCGAAGCCTGGGTCAACACACCGGCCAATACCGTGGAATTGGAGGGTTGTGGTGAGGCGTTCCATCAGTTGCGAGGTATTTTCCAGGTGCTGGAGCTGCCTGCGGCGACCTTGATGGCGTCGGAGATGGAGCAGGTCTGCCAGCGTATGCGCGAAGGCGGTTCTGCGGCGGCAGCCATGGGCGCTGCGCTGAGTCAGGCGATCCTGTTGTTGGGGCGCTATCTGGAATATGTCCAGCTGAAGAATCGGCCGTTGCCCGAAGTGATGGTTGGCGGTTTGAATGAACTGCGCCGGGCGGAGGGCAAGCCGCTGGTGCAGGAAAGTCATTTCTTTTCTGTCGATCTCGCCCGTGATCGCTATCCGGTACCGATCACCACCACGGCCGCAGCGGAAGTCCCACGGCTCAGTCGACGTCTGCGGCACATGTATCAGGTCGGTTTGTTGGGGGTGCTGCGAGACCAGAACCGACAGGTCAGTCTCAAACTTATGGCGCGCGCGCTGGGGCGCATTGATCGCTTGTGTGGCGCTGCTCAGATGGGGCGATTGTGGTGGGTGGGTCGCGCCATGGTCGAGTCGATGATTATTGACGACATGGTCATGACACCCGCCCGCAAGGCATTGCTGGGTCAATACGATCGTCAGATCAAGCGGCTGGCGCTGGAGGGCGAGCGCGCGCTGGCGGCGGATGCACCGCTGCTGATGCTGAAGGAAAGCATTTTTGTGGTGTCCCTGTGCAGCCGCAGCACCGGCGTGATTGCTGAGGTCAAGCAGGCGTTTGATTTGCGTCCGCGGATTACCGATGCAGAGCTGCAGACGGAAATCGCCTTGATGGCAGGCGGCGGCGGATCAGTGATGCGCACCGTTGCCGTGTCTTTGAAAGAAGAGCTGAACAGTATCAAGCAGACACTGGATCTGGCTGCCCAGGGCGTGGCCGACACCGATTACAACGATGTGGCCGATGCTCTTGGTCGCATCGGCGGTACGCTGACGATGGTAAATCTTACCCGCGAGGCACAGCAGATTCGCGCCCGTGCCGATATGGTGAGGGGCTGGAAGAGTAGCCCGGATATTGAATCACCGGAGTTCCAGCAACTGGTTGATGATTTGCTTGCCACCGAAAATGCCATTGCCGGCCTCGAGCGCAGCCTGATCCCCTCGGACGACATGCACCGTCAGCGGGGCAACAGCAAGGTGTCGCTGTACCAGCTTGACGAGGCACGGATGACGGTGTTGTCCGAGTGCCGCTCCGGGTTGGCGTTGGCCAAGCGCTCGCTGGCATCGTTTCTGGAAACCAATTGGGATCGCATGCATCTGGCGAACCTGCCCGCAATTCTTGCCACCACCTCGGGTGGTTTGATGTTCCTTGATCTCGCTCGGGCGCGCGCGGTGATGGATGCCAGTCGGGCCTACATCGAGCAGGCTCTGCTGGCGGCCGGTGTGCCGCCGCCCAGTCGCGAGCAGATGGACACTCTGGCGGATGCGATCAGCAGCGTGGATTACTATCTGGAGAGCATGGAAGAGCACAAGCCGATTGGTGAGAGTGTGCTGGAAATCGCCGAGGAAAGTATGGAAGAGCTCGGCTATGCCGTGGCTCGTCCGGTGGCTTGATTGATGTTGCCGGAAATTGAATTCTGCCCCTCTCCGGAACCGCTCGAGGGGGAATTGAGGCTGTT
This sequence comes from Alcanivoracaceae bacterium, assembly GCA_046292765.1. GTDB lineage: Bacteria > Pseudomonadota > Gammaproteobacteria > Pseudomonadales > Alcanivoracaceae > PGZG01. The sequence goes on from JBKBQA010000002.1 coordinate 284,938, forward strand.
TGTTTTGCAGGGCAACCGGTTGCTGGTCAGTGCAGATCAGCGTCAGTCATTGCTGCCATGCTTTTCAGCCGGCCTCGCCAACATGCTGTTTCCGGGGGAGCGCACCTATCTTGGCCGGCTTCAGGGCCAGCATTGCTGTGCAATTCATCTTGATGGCAGTGCCCCGGCACCGGAGGGCTATTACAGCGAAGACCTCCGTCGGCTGATCCACCTGCTTTCCCGGCGCGACTTCATTATGGCCTCGCGGGCGGTGCAACTGCTTGGCTGGCGTCGTAATCACGGCTTTTGCAGCCGTTGTGGCACCGCCACCGTGGCCCACGCCCGAGACCAGGCAATGGTCTGTCCTGCCTGCGAATACACCCAATATCCGCGTATTACCCCCTGCATCATCGCGCTGGTTACCCGGGGCGATCAGGCTTTGCTGGCCCATGGCGCGAACTTTCCGCCTGGCATGTTCAGCTGTCTGGCCGGTTTCATGGAGCCGGGCGAGGATGCGGAGCACGCGGTGCAGCGAGAGGTCTGGGAGGAAACCCGCTTGCGGGTTGGCAAGTTGCGCTATCATGGCAGCCAGTCCTGGCCGTTCCCCCATTCATTGATGCTGGCGTTCCATGCCGAGTATGAAAGCGGAGAAATCGAGCCGGATGGCGAGGAAATCCTTGAGGCCGGATGGTTTACCCGGGACCGGTTGCCGTCCATGCCGCCACCGGGCAGTATCTCGCGGTCGTTGATTGACAGCTGGTTGCAGGGCGTTTGTCCCTGATACGGGAAGAGGGAGCAGGAAATGGGGTTCAATACCGCACCGTTGCTGATCATTAGCTTCTGTCTGGTGTTTGTCGTTGGCGGTGCGATGGTCCTGTTGCGCAGTCAGTGGCTGATACAGTGGCTGAAGGGCTCCGCCGGGCTGGCGATGATCGCTCTTGCCGTCTACTTTTCGCTTTTTTCGCTCAATCTGTTCAGCTATCACCCGCTGTCCCGCGAGGCGCCGCTCGGTACCATCAGCTTTCGGGCGCTGGCGCCGCAGACTTTTGTTGCCACCCTGACCCAGCCGGACGGCACCAGCGTGGATTACCAGCTGCGTGGCGACCTCTGGCAGGTTGATGCCCGAATTGTTCGTTGGAAGGGTTTGTTGTCGTTGTTCGGGGCCCAGCCCGGATTCCAATTTGACCAGATACAGGGGCGTTATCTGACATTGGAAGATCAGCTCGCCAAGGAGTCGATTACCCACCAGATTCGTCGACCCTCGATCGGTTTTGATGTCTGGCAGAGTGCCCGTGATGGCTGGAGCATGATGCTGGATGCTCAATACAGCAGCGCCACGTTTATGCCGATGGCAGACGGCGCGATTTATGAGATTCTGGTGACTAACAGTGGCCTCAGCGGTCGCCCTCTGAATGAGGCGGCAAGGCAGGCACTGGGTCGCTGGGAGTAAGTTTTTTCATCCCTGACTCCGCCCGGCTCGCCGGGCGTTGTCTTTTTACGTAACAGGAGTCGTCAGTGCTGGAGTTTGTTCTCGAATACGGCATGTTTCTCGCCAAGATCGCCACGGTGGCCATCGCCATGCTGTTTGTCCTAAGCGGTGTTGCCACCATGGCTGCCCGCACTCGCCACCAGAATGAGGATGGTTACCTGCGGGTGCGCAACCTGAATCATGAAATGGAAAATCTGCGCGATGGGTTGCGTCATGAAATTCTCTCCGAGGCGGAAAGCAAAGCCGACGAGAAACGCCGCCGCAAGGATGAAAAGCTCAAGCGCAAAACCGAGAAGAAAATGCCGCCGGCGGAAAACACCCGTGGCCGGGTGTTCGTGCTGGATTTTGATGGTGATGTTCATGCCAGCGCGGTCGATAACCTGCGGCGGGAAATTTCTGCGGTGCTGCAAGTGGCCGAGGGCAAGGATGAAATCGTGGTCCGTCTGGAGAGTCCCGGCGGGCTGGTACACAGCTATGGTCTGGCGGCGTCGCAGTTGCGCCGGATCACCAGTCAGGGCGTCAGCTTGACGGTGTGTGTGGATCAGGTGGCTGCCAGCGGCGGCTACATGATGGCCTGCATCGCCGATCGCCTGTTGGCGGCCCCTTTCGCCGTGGTGGGTTCCATTGGCGTGGTTGCGCAGATCCCCAACTTTCATCGTTTGCTGAAAAAAAATGATATCGATGTCGAGCTGCTGACGGCGGGTGAATACAAGCGCACCTTGACCATGTTTGGCCAGAACACCGACAGCGACCGGGCCAAGTTCCAGGAAGAGCTGGAAGATACCCACGCCTTGTTCAAGGAGTTTGTGCGCGACAATCGTCGTGGCCTGGACATCGCCCGGGTGGCCACCGGAGAGCATTGGTACGGCCTGCGCGCCCTGGATCTGGGGCTGGTCGATGAACTCGCCACCAGTGATGAATATCTGCTGCGCCGCAGTAAAGACGCCGATGTTTACGAAGTCAGCTGGCAAGTGAAGCGCAATCTGGCCGAGCGACTCGGCCTGAGCGCGGAGGGCGCCATGGTGCGTGTTCTGGAAAGCTGGTTCCATCGCGGCGCCGGGCGCCTGCTGAAATAACTGAACCGGGAGTCACCATGACCGAGACTTTCCGAGCCCTGCAAACCGCGAAAACCGACGCCGGTTTTCACACCTCGCTGGTGCAGCGCTCGCTTGCCGACCTGCCTGCCGGCGACGTGCTGATCCGGGTGCAGTGGTCATCCCTCAACTACAAGGATGCCCTGTCGGCCACCGGCAATCCCGGCGTGACACGTCAGTATCCTCATACCCCCGGCATTGATGCTGCCGGGGTGGTGGTGAGCGCTGCAGACGGCCCTTGGAAAGCTGGTGACAGGGTCATCGTCACCGGTTACGACCTCGGCATGAACACCGCCGGGGGTTACGCCGAGTACATTCGTGTGCCGGCCGACTGGGTGGTGAAGATGCCGGAGGCCATGGATGCCCGTTACGCCATGCTGCTCGGCACCGCCGGGCTGACCGCTGCGCTTTGTGTCGAGAGCCTGCTGGATACCGGCCTGGCCCCGGACCAGGGAGAGGTGCTGGTCACTGGCGCCAGTGGTGGCGTAGGTGCGATTGCGGTCGCATTGCTGGCCAAGCTCGGGTTCACGGTGGTGGCCGGCTCTGGCAAGGCAGATGCGGCTGACTGGCTTCGGCAGCTCGGCGCTAGCAGCGTGATTGGTCGGGAGGAGCTTGCCGCCGGTAAGGAGCGGGTGCTGTTGAAGCCGCGCTGGGCCGGGGTAGTCGACACTGTTGGCGGCGATATTCTGGTCAATGCCCTGAAAACGCTCAAATACGGCGCCAGCGCTGCCTGTTGCGGTATGGCAGCGTCGGCTGAAATGCATGGCAGCGTCTTTCCCTTCATTCTCCGCGGCATCAATCTGCTTGGCGTCGACAGTGTCGAGCTGCCGCTGGATATCAAGCAGCAGGTCTGGGATGTGCTGGCGGAAGAGTGGCGTCTTGACGAGCCGCAACAACGTTTGCAAGCGGCCCAGCTTTCGCTGGCAGAGTTGCCTGAGTGGTTCCCGCGCATTCTCGCCGGTGAGGTGCGTGGTCGGGTGCTGGTGAAGGTGGCCGACTGATGGAGCGCGGCCTGGTGCATGCGCTGCTGCTCGATGGCAAAGGTGGTGCGCGCAGGGTCGGTTGGAATGAGGTCGACAGCTGGCAGCCGGAGCAGGGCGTGCTTTGGCTGCATTTTGATTACACCGTGGCCGCGACCCGCGAATGGCTGCTTGAGCGCAGCGGTCTGCCGGAAATGGCCATCGAGGCACTGCTGACGCTGGAAACCCGACCACGGGTGACAACGCTGGCAGATGCCCATCTGATCAACCTGCGTGGCGTGAATCTGACCCCCCGGCGCCCAGCCGGAGGACATGATTGCTATCCGCCTGTGGATGGACGAGCGCCGCATCATCAGCACTCAGCGACGCAGCCTGAAGGCGGTGTCGGACCTGCTCGATGCACTCGAAGTCGGTGGTGGACCCTGCTCGGTACCAGCGTTGCTGGCAGAATTGCTTGATCGTCTGACCTGGCATTTCGAGGACGTGATCGCCAGCCTTGAAGAGCGGGTATCCCAGCTTGAGGAAGTCACGGTCCGCTCGGTGCGCTCCGATTCCCTTAACAGTATTGCCGAGCTGCGGCGCCAGACCATCAGTCTGCGCCGCTATCTCAGCCCCCAGCGGGAGGCTATGGCGCGGCTGGTGGCCGATACCGGCAGCTGGCTCAGTGAGAGCGACAGGCTGGTAATTCGTGAGGCCGCTGATCGTCTGCAGCGTCTGCTGGAAGACATCGATCTGGCCCGGGAGCATGCCACCATCGCCCAGGAGGACCTGCAGAGCCGCCTGTCCGACCGGCTGGGCCGGCGCATGTATGTGCTGGCGGTGATTACCTGCCTGTTCCTGCCGCTGACCTTTATTACCGGCCTGTTCGGGGTCAATCTGGGCGGTATTCCGGGCGCCGAGCATGAGCTCGCCTTCCTGACCTTTTCCCTGCTGACGCTGGTGGTTGCCTCCGGCCTGATCCTGCTGTTGCGCTGGCGCCACTGGCTTTGACCCTTCCGACCGCAGACAAGGTCATCAACAGCGAGAAAAATCGGTCAGATTTCGGTAGAATCCCGCCTTCATCGTGATCCATTCGGACACCCCGGCAACTCGGGTCCACAAGGCCCGGCACAGTAATATAAGGGAGCACTACCTTGGCAAACTACGTAGTCTGGTTTGAGAAACTTGGCAAGGGTGATGTCGACACCGTCGGCGGCAAGAACGCCTCCCTCGGAGAGATGATCAGCAACCTCTCCGTCGCCGGCGTTTCCGTGCCGGGTGGCTTTGCTACCACCGCAGAGGCGTTTCGCGACTTCCTCGAAGTCAACGGCCTGACCAAAAAGATCAACGATGCCCTGACCGCACTGAATGTAGAAGACGTGGTCGCGCTGGCGAAAACCGGTGCCGAAATCCGCAGCTGGGTTGTGGATGCCCCGTTCCAGCCGGAGCTGGAAAAAGCGATACGCGAAGGCTACGCCAAAATCGGTGAAGGTAACGCTGAAATGGCCGTTGCGGTACGCTCGTCCGCCACCGCCGAAGACCTGCCCGATGCGTCCTTTGCCGGCCAACAGGAAACCTTCCTGAATATCCGTGGCGTCGACAATGTATTGCACGCGGTCAAGGAAGTGTTTGCCTCCCTGTTTAACGATCGCGCCATCAGCTACCGCGTGCATCAGGGCTTTGAGCATGCTCATGTGGCTCTGTCTGCCGGCATCCAGCGCATGGTGCGATCAGAAACCGGTGCCGCCGGGGTGATATTCACCCTCGACACCGAGTCGGGCTTCCGTGATGTGGTTTTCCTCACTGCGTCCTACGGTCTCGGCGAGATGGTAGTGCAGGGTGCGGTCAACCCGGACGAATTCTACGTTCACAAGAAAACCCTGCTTAACAAGCGCCCGGCAGTACTGCGCCGGACGCTGGGCAGCAAGCTGCAAAAGATGGTTTACGGCGATGCTGGCGCTGCCGGCAAGTCGGTGCAGACCGTGGCCGTGGAGGCTGCGGATCGCCAGCGTTTCTGTCTTAGCGATGCGCAGGTGGAAGAACTCGCCCGTCAGGCCATTGAGATCGAGAAGCACTATGGCGCGCCAATGGATATCGAGTGGGCCCTGGATGGTGACGATGGCAAGCTGTACATCGTGCAGGCCCGTCCGGAGACGGTGAAAAGCCGCTCCGATGTTTCCGTCATGGAGCGCTACCTGCTTAAGCAGAGCGGCAAGGTGCTTGTGGAAGGTCGTGCCATTGGGCAGCGCATTGGTGCCGGCACGGTGCGGGTGGTATCCAGCATTCGCGAAATGGAAAAAGTCCAGGATGGCGACGTACTGGTTACCGACATGACCGATCCGGACTGGGAACCGGTGATGAAGCGGGCTGCCGCCATTGTCACTAACCGAGGGGGTCGTACCTGCCATGCGGCGATTATTGCCCGCGAGCTTGGTGTGCCGGCGATCGTCGGCTGCGGCGATGCCACCGATATCCTCAAGGATGGTCAGCAGGTGACGGTTTCCTGCTCCGAGGGTGACACCGGCCGAATCTACGACGGCATGCTGGCATTTGATATCCAGCGCAATTCGATTGAATCGATGCCGAAGCTGCCGTTCAAGATCATGATGAACGTCGGCAACCCGGATCGCGCTTTCGATTTTGCCTCGTTGCCGAATCAGGGTGTGGGCCTTGCCCGTCTTGAATTCATCATTAACCGCATGATCGGTGTCCACCCCAAGGCGCTGCTCAATTACGACACCCTGCCGCGCGATGTGCAGCAGACCGTCGACAAGCGTATTGGTGGCTATCCGGGGCCGGTAGAGTTCTACATCGAGAAGCTGGTCGAAGGTATCAGTACGCTGGCGGCGGCTTTCTTTCCCGAGAAAGTGATCGTGCGTCTGTCCGACTTCAAGTCGAACGAGTATGCCAACCTGATCGGCGGCAAGCTGTACGAGCCCCACGAAGAGAACCCGATGCTGGGTTTCCGTGGCGCATCCCGTTACATCAGCGAGAATTTCCGCGATTGTTTCGAGCTTGAGTGCCGCGCGCTGAAAAAAGTGCGCGAGCAGATGGGCTTTACCAACGTCGAGGTGATGGTGCCGTTCGTGCGCACCGTCGGCGAGGCGGAGCAGGTTATTGATCTGCTGTCGAAGAATGGTCTGCGTCGTGGTGAGAATGGCCTGCGTGTCATCATGATGTGCGAGCTGCCGACCAACGCGCTGCTGGCGGATGATTTCATCCAGCACTTCGACGGGTTCTCCATCGGCTCCAACGATTTGACCCAGCTGACCCTCGGCCTTGATCGCGATTCCGGTATCGTCAGCCATCTGTTCGACGAGCGCGATCCGGCGGTGAAGCGCCTGTTGAGCATGGCGATCGAGTCCTGCAACAAGGCCGGCAAGTACATCGGCATCTGTGGTCAGGGGCCGAGCGATCATCCGGATCTGGCCCAGTGGCTGATGGATCAGGGGATCAGCTCCGTGTCGCTGAACCCGGATTCGGTGCTTGATACCTGGTTCTATCTGGCCGAGAACCACGGCCAGTAAGATCGGCGAAACGCCCACTTCGGTGGGCGTTTTTGTATTGGCGCGAGGTGCGGGTGGATGGCATTTCACAGACTGGTGCGACTGGACCAGCTTTATGACGGCTTTCGCGCCAGCTTTCGTATCGGCCGCGAGGACATCCTGTTATTGCAACAGAGTGGCCGCGTATTCCTGATCGAAAACCGTTGCCCGCATCAGGGGTTTCCGATGGAGCAGGGCACGATCAAAGGCGAGCGAATTGTCTGCCCCCGACACGGCTTTGCCTTCCATCTCGAGCGCGGTGATTGTTTTCAGGCACCGTCCTGCCGGTTGAAAACCTGGGCCGCCGCCTACGACGGCCCCTACCTTGGCATCGACCTGTAGCAGCGGCGAAAGGGTGTGTGGCAGTGAACCGCCCGGCCAGAAGAGGTGGCGGCCTTTGCCGGGACACGCACGAGTACGTCCCTGTAGCTCTTCTCCGCCATCCCTGGCTCCGAAGGTCCCGGCAAAGGCCGCCACCTCTTCTGGCCTTGCATCATGCCAACGGCGATCCTGCTCACTTTGTCCGAAAACAGCGTAATGCGAGACCAGGAAGACGGGTATGACCCGCCGGGACCGTGTGCAGCAGGGATGCTGCACGCGAGCCCCCATGGATGGGTTTACGGCGCGTCCCGGCGGGTCATACCCGTCTTCCTGGTCGGGCGGTTCACTGCCACACCCGTTCGCACCAGAATTGCCGCTCCTGTAAATGGTGCGGTGCAGCTACAGCGGGATCTGATCGAAGGCGCTGACGCGGGGATGCTGACTGGCAGGCGCCTTGCCGTCACGGTCGAGCAGGGTGGTCTGGAAGCCGGCTTCGCGGGCGGCATTGAGCTCACCCTCGATATCGGACAGAAACAGAATCTCGCTGGCCGCCACCTTAATGGCAGCGGCGATTTTCCGATAGGATTCCACCTCCTGTTTCATGCCGGTGGTGGTGTCGAAGTAGCCGCTGAACAGCGGCGTCAGATCCCCGGCATCGCTGTAACCGAAGAACAGTTTCTGCGCTGCAATAGAGCCCGACGAGTACACATAAAGTGGCAAGCCGGCCTCATGCCAGCGACGCAAGGCAGGGGCGGTGTCCGGGTACAGGTGGGCGGTGTAGTCACCGTTCTGATAGCCGGCCTTCCAGATCATGCCTTGCAGCGCTTTTAACGGCGTGGCCTTGCGGTCTTCCCGAATCCAGCGCTGCAAGATGGCGTTGGCGGCGTCCACTGAGTCGACAACTACACCACTTTCCTCAGCCAGTGCTGATACCTGCTCTCGTATCCTGTCATCCTGCCAGTACTCATGCAGAAACGTTTCCATATGCGCCGCGGCATAGGGAAACAGCACCTCCTTGACGAAGGAAATGCTGCTGGTGGTGCCTTCGATATCGGTAACAACTGCTTTGATCATGCTCTCAGTTTTCCAGGCGTGGGAAACGGCTGGCAATATCCGAACCGGTGAAGTTGGCGACCCAGCCGTCCGGGTTGTTGAACAGGCGAATGGCGATGAAGTAGGGGTTCGGGCCCATGTCGAACCAGTGCGGAGTGTTGGCTGGCACGGAAATCAAGTCGCCCTGTTGGCACAGCACTTCATAGACCTTGTCGCCGATATGTAAACTGAACAGCCCGACACCAGCGACGAAGAAACGGACTTCGTCTTCGCTGTGGCGGTGCTCATCGAGAAATTTTTTCCGCAATTCTGCTTTCTGTGGGTGATCGCTGTTGAGGCTGACCACATCCACAGTTTGATAGCCCTGTTCGGCAATCAGCCGATCAATATCGCTGCGATAGGCGTTGATAACCTTTTCCGGACTGTCGCCGGGAGCAATGCTGGCATCGGTCTGCCATTGTTCGAAACGCACTCCGGCCTCGTTCAGGGCGCGGGTGATTTCGATGCGGTCGGCGGTGGCCAGCAGTGGCGTGGTGGCGTCGCTGTCGTGGTAGATGCGAATGGCGCTCATGATGATCTCCTCAGCCGATCTTGCGGCGTTCCAGTTCTACAGCCAGCAATACTTCCAGTGCTTCAATCTGGCGGAAGCAGGTGGTCATGTCTTTTGCCCAGGTGTAAATGCCGTGGCCGCGAATCAGGTAGGCATAGTGAATCCTGCCAGCGGCCATGGCGGCGTCGACTTCAACGGCGAGTGCATCGATGTCCTGGGTGTTGTCGAAAATCGGAATGACGAGCTCGGTGTCGTGGGTTTGCACGCCATCAAGGGCCTTCAGCAGCTCGTAGCCTTTCAGTGCCAGTTCGTTCCGATCCGGCCAGTGCATGGTCAGCACGGTGCTGGCCAGGCTATGGGTGTGCAGTACCGCGCCGGTATCCGGATAACGGCGGTATATCTGGGTGTGCAGGCCGGTCTCGGCTGATGGCTTGCCAACGCTGCCGGGGTGGCCCTGCATGTCCACCACCATAACGTCGCCCTCATTGAGGGTGCCCTTGTCCTTGCCGGACACGGTGACGGCGCAGTAGTCCGCGTTCAGCCGCATCGAATAGTTGGAGCTGGTGGCCGGCGACCAGCCCTTTTCGTACAGGCGCTGACTGATCGCGGCAATGGTGCGGGCCGCTTCACGGAACAGGGTAGGGGACCAGGGGCGTGCGGTCATCGTCGAGTCTGTCCTGCCGTTGCCAGATGGGCGGCCATTTTATCAGCGTCGGGACGCTCGATAACACCGTGCTCGGTGACTATCGCACTGATCAGTTCTGCAGGAGTGACATCGAAGGCAGGGTTAAACACGGGCACGGAGTCGGGTGCTACCGGAATGCCCTGAATGCTTCGCACTTCTGCGGCAGCGCGTTCCTCTATATCGATCGCATCGCCACTGGCGAGTTGCGGATCGATGGTCGACAGCGGGGCGGCGACGATAAATGGAATGCCGTGATGTTTCGCCAGCACCGCGAGGTTGTAGGTGCCGATCTTGTTGGCGGTGTCTCCGTTGGCGGTGATGCGGTCGGCGCCGACGATCACAGCACCGATATCGCCACCCTTGAAGACATGGCCGGCGGCGCTGTCGACCACCAGCGTTACCGGGATATTGTCCTGCAGTAACTCCCAGCTGGTCAGGCGCGCGCCCTGCATCCAGGGTCGGGTTTCGCCCGCCACGACGCCGGTAATGCGGCGCGCCGCCCAGGCCGAGCGAATAATGCCGAGCGCGGTGCCATGGCCGCCGGTGGCCAAGGCGCCGGTATTGCAGTGGGTGTAGACGCGCTTGTCTGCTGGCAGCAGCGCTACGCCAAAGGCGGCCAGGCGGTGATTCATGGCGCGGTCGTCTTCGTGAATCTGCACCGCTTCCGCGGCCATCCGTGCGAGCAGTGCTTCACCGTCGATATCACACAGCGCACGCATCCGCTCCAGCGCCCAGAACAAATTGACCGCGGTGGGACGGCTTGCCGCCAGCACGGCAAAGGCCGGCGCCAGCGTTTCGCGGTTGGCGCGGGCGCCCAGTTGCCGGGCAGCCAGCACCACTGCGTAAGCGGCGGTGATGCCGATCGCCGGGGCGCCGCGCACCACCATGTCACGGATGGCATGGGCGGTGTCGTCGGCGTTATCAAGGCTGAGCCAGCGGGTTTCCAGCGGCAGGGTGCGCTGATCGAGCAGTTCGAGGCGGTCGCCGTGCCAGCGGATCGCCGGGCTTTCAATGAGGCTCATGGGGTTCCTGATGACGGTAGTCGGGATCGTCGGGGTGAATGATCGGGGTGCGATGGTAACGCCGTCTGACCCAGTTCGCAGCCTTGAATACACCGGGCTGGCGCATTATTGCCCGCTCCAGCCGGTATTTCCCCGGGAAGGTACTGATGCCGATGGCCACCAGCATGGTCAACATGCCCTGCCCAGGCAAAAACAGCATCAGGAAGCCGACCGCCAATAGCACCACCGCCAGCGCATTGCGGCCCAGCCAGACCAGCCAGCCGAGCAGGCTTCGATCCGGGTTCGGTCGTTTGCGGGTGACGAAATACTCCGCCGGCATTCGCAGCAACAGCCAGGGAATGGCCAGTGTCGATGCCACCGCCATGACGATGCCTGCAACGGTAATTACCGTTAGCCACGGCAGTAACGGTTGGTACAGGCCTTGAATCCAGTCAATCACTCGCGGAAGTTCCCCCGGGGTTGCTTTGGCGCCTGTCCGACAGGCCGCCACTGTCATCTCGTCTGACGCCGGGTTTCAGGTATGATTCCGGCCTGCCATCAACGAGTTGTCGAGTTTGCAGTCTATGACCGTTTACGTTGCCTTTCCCGCCTCGGACACCCTGCGTCGCAATACCGAGGCCTTTCGCGAGGCGGTGGCGCGCCAGCCCGGCGTTATCCATCAGCAGCTGATTGACGATATCAGCCACGACTTTATCACTGAAGTGTTGCATGCGTTCTTCGATGGCCCGGTCAAGAGCCTGAATGTACAGGGCAGCATGGCCAGCGTCATGAACGGCGTGATCTCGATTATCGGCAAGGCGTCCCGGGCACTGGTGAGCAAGGTCTTCCACAAGGTATCGGTGGATGAGCAGAAGATGCTTGCCGATCGCTTCAGTGCCATGCAGGTGATCAAGGACGGGGTGGCCTGGTGCGGCTTCCCGCTGGATGCCGAAACCGCCAACGAGGCGGCGCTGATGTTCGAGTCGTTCCGCAAGGGTGGTGGCGATGAGGCGCATTTGGTGCGCATTATGGGGCAGTTTGCTGATGGGGCCATTGAACACTTCTTTGACCGCACCATGGGAGAGGTCAAGACCGGCCCGATCACCCGTGGGCTGGTCAGTGCCGGCCGGGCCACCATCCACAAGGCTGCGCACTCGTCGATGCAGAAGTCGCTGCCGGGGCTGCACCCGAAGGTGCGTCAGCCGGTGCTGAATTACTTTGAGAACATGATGATCGAGGTGTGTTGAGATGAACAATCGTCAGGGAACGATGAGTAACCGCCGCAAGCTGGCGCGGATTAACACCCGGATTCCGGCGCGATTGCGCAAGGTGTCTGGCTGGTGGCGAAGGGGCCAGTCGGCCAGCTGCGAGGTACAGGACTACAACCGCTTCGGCGCCGGGTTGTTCAGCTCCCGGGCACTGGCACTGGGTAGCCGCTTGTTGCTGGATCTGGATGCCGGTCATTTCGTCTTGCGTCGGGTCTCTGCCGAGGTGGTCAGTTGCAGTCGAGAGGGGCGTGGCTACCGTATTGGTGTCCGCTTTTATCGCCACCTTGGCGAGCTTGCGGCGGGTGAGGGCAGTGCGGCACTGGCGGTATTGTCCGGACTGGAAGAGAGTCTGATGCCGGAATCGGCGGCGAGCTGACATTCGCCAGCTGACAGGGGCAGCACAACAAAAAGGGCGCCGAGGCGCCCTTTTTGTTGTGCTGCAGTCAGCGCCGGTTTTACTTGCCAGCTACCTTTTTGGTAGCCGCTTTCTTGGCCGGGGCCTTCTTGGCAGCAGGCTTTTTCGGTGCAGCTTTGGCCTTCGGCGCGGGCTTGGCTTTCGGTGCAGCCGCTTTCTTGGCCGGAGCCTTCTTCGCAGCCGCCTTGGCCGGTTTGGCCGCCGGAGTTACCTTGCGCTCGATTTCCTTGGCGCGCTTTTCCAGGTCTTTCTCGTACTTCGAGATCCAGCCAGCCAGGCTGTGCGCCTGCTTGGCAGTGGCTTTCAGTACCTTGACCTCGGTTTCCAGCAGCGTCTTGCGGGCTTCGGATTCCTTGGCGCGGTGCAGGGCCTCGTCGGCAGCCTTCTTCAGCTTCTCAACCTGCTTGTTGACGGCGTCGCCAGCCTTCTCGCGGTATTCGCTCTGGAGTTCTTCCAGTTTGGAGAGGTTCTCTTTTTGCTTGTTGAGCTCCTCACGTACCCGCTCCCGGGCCGCTTCAAGCTGTTTCTCCAGTGCTGCAACCTGCTTTTGACGTTCTTCGTCAAAGCGGTCGGCCAGCTTGCGGATCTGATCCTGCAGTTCGCTTACCTGGTTTTTCACTTTTTTTGCGGCCATGGAAGGCTCCCTATGCCTTGGGTTACGGGTCAAGTCGCGCTTACTATAGGACAGCGCTTCGGCGGCGAGAATAGTTTTTGCCGGATCGTCCGACGATTTTATGTACAAGGGAGACGGTACGTGGCGGTAACCTTCGACGGCAAACTGGTGGTGGCGATCAGCTCGCGCGCGCTGTTCAATCTGGAAGACAGCCATCGCATCTATCAGAGCGACGGGCTGGCAGCCTATCACGCCTATCAGATTGCCCACGAGGAAGAGGTGCTGGAGCCCGGCGATGCGTTTCCGCTGGTGCGCAAGCTGCTGGCCATCAATCAGCGCCTGGCCGGCGACCCGCGCGTGGAGGTGATCCTGCTGTCACGGAACAGCTCGGATACCGGCTTGCGGGTTTTCAACTCGATCCAGCATTACGGTTTGCCGATCACGCGGGCGGCTTTTGCCGGTGGTTCCAGTCCGCATCGCTATGTGTCCGCGTTTGGCGCGCACCTGTTTCTGTCGACCGACTACGACGACGTCCGCGGAGCGCTGGAGGCAGGCTATGCGGCAGCGGCCATTCTTCCCGGTGGCCGGGCGGGCGAGGGCGAGGAGCTGCGCATTGCCTTTGACGGTGATGCGGTGCTGTTTTCGGACGAATCCGAGCGGATCTATCAGCAGGGAGGGTTGCAGGCCTTCACGGAAAACGAGCGTCGCTCTGCCCGCGAGCCAATGGACGGAGGGCCGTTCAAGGGGTTTCTGGCGGCATTGCACAAGCTGCAAAGTGAGTTTGCGGCCGGCGATTGCCCGATTCGTACCGCGCTGGTGACGGCCCGTTCCGCCCCTGCCCATGAGCGGGTGGTGCGGACCCTGCGGGCCTGGGACATCCGCATCGACGAGAGCCTGTTTCTCGGCGGGCTCGACAAGGGTGTGTTCCTCAAGGCTTTCGGAGCCGACGTATTCTTTGACGACCAGCAGGGTCACTGCGAATCGGCGCGGCAACATGTGCCGGCGGGGCATGTCCCGCATGGGGTCAGCAACGAGGCCAAAGGCTGACGCTACCCAAGGCTATTGCCGAACGGGACTGAGCCGTTTTTCTATGCTGACAGGGCATAGTTGACTATGTTCTTATAACTGCTGTCAGGATTCCTCACGGAGGACGCCATGAAGTTGCAGCAGTTGCGCTACATCTGGGAAGTCGCCCGTCACGACCTGAACGTCTCGGCCACGGCCCAGGCGCTCTATACTTCCCAGCCCGGTATCAGCAAGCAGATTCGCATGCTTGAGGATGAACTCGGCGTCGAAGTGTTCTCCCGTAGTGGCAAGCACCTTACCCATATTACCCCTGCCGGTCAGGTGATCCTGCAGATCGCCGGTGACATCCTTCAGCAGGTAGATTCCATTCGCCGGGTGGCGCACGAGTTTCGTGACGAGCATCGTGGCGAGCTCCGTATTGCGACTACCCACACCCAGGCTCGCTACGCCTTGCCGCCGGTGATCAAGCGGTTTACCGAGCGCTTCCCGGATGTGTCCTTGCAGATGCATCAGGGCACACCGATGCAGATTGCCGAAATGGCGGCCAAGGGCCAGGTGGATTTCGCCATTGCCACCGAGGCGATGGAGCTCTATTCCGATCTGATCATGATGCCGTGTTATCGCTGGAACCGGACCGTGGTGGTCCCGGAAGGGCATCCGCTGACTCAGGTCGCGCCGCTGACGCTGGAAGCGCTGGCCGAATATCCGCTGGTCACCTATGTGTTCGGCTTCACCGGGCGCAGCAAGCTGGACGAGGCGTTTGCCAAGGCCGGTCTGCAGGCGCGGGTGGTGTTCACTGCCGCCGATGCGGATGTGATCAAGACCTACGTCAAGCTAGGCATGGGCGTGGGGATCATCGCCCACATGGCGATGGCGCCGGAACAGGACAAGGGGCTGGTGACGCTGGATGCGGGCCATCTGTTCGAGCCGAGCACCACCCGGATCGGTTTCCGCAAGGGCACCTTCCTGCGCGGCTTTATGTATGAGTTCATGCGCGAGTTTGCGCCGCACCTGCGTAAGGAGCTGGTGGACGCGGCAGTGCGCTGTCATTCGCGGGACGAGCTGGAGCAGCTGTTTGAGGGGATTGAGTTGCCAGTTCGGTAGGGAAGGGGTCTTTCAAGGGGTAGGCAGTGACCTTCGCCGGCCTGAGGTGGTGTCAGGGGCTTGACGGACACGCCGTGAATACGTCCCTGTAGGCTTGCGTTCGGCATCCCTGCCTCACACAGTCCGGCAAGCCCCTGACACCACCTCAGGCCTCGCATCCTGCTTCTTTTCCGCCATTGCCAATCCCTGTCAGGACAGGGAAAATGCCGCCTTCGTCATCGCCGGGAGTGTGTTGTGGAAATCGTCTGCCTTGATCTGGAAGGGGTGCTGGTACCGGAAATCTGGATCAACTTTGCCGAGCGCACCGGCATCGAGTCACTGCGCGCGACCACCCGGGATATCCCGGACTACGATGTGCTGATGAAGCAGCGTCTGCGCATTCTCGATGAGCATGGTTACGGTCTGCCCGACATTCAGAAAGTGATCGACGAGATGGGGCCGATTCCTGGTGCGCCGGAGTTTGTTGACTGGCTGCGTGAACACTTTCAGGTGATTATTCTTTCCGATACCTTCTATGAGTTTGCCAAGCCGCTGATGCGTCAGCTGGGCTGGCCAACGCTGTTCTGCCACAAACTGGAAGTGAGCGAGCAGGGCCGCATTACCGATTACAAGCTGCGCCAGAAAGATCCCAAGCGCATGTCCGTGAAGGCGCTGCATGGCCTGCAGTATCGGGTCATCGCCGCCGGCGATTCCTACAACGACACCACCATGCTGGCGGAAGCCGATGTCGGCATCCTGTTCCACGCGCCGCAGAATGTGATTGACGAGTTTCCGCAGTTTACCGCGGTGCATACCTACGATGATCTCAAGCAGGAAATCATCAAGGCCAGCATCAGGGATATCCCGGCCTGATCCTTTGTCACCGGCTACACAGCATCCCTGCGGTTAGTCCACAATCGCGTCATAGTTCAAGATAAAGCTGCTTCCCGGAGGCATCAGGCCCGAGAAGGGCTGGCGGAAGTTGGTGATGTTGCGATCAAAGCCGGCTGGAGCCCCACCGCCGGCAGACACGGGCGCATAGATAAATGTCGTGCCATTGTCATTGGAAAACTGGGGCGCACCCGGTGTCAGGCCGGATGATGGACTGCCGTCGACGAACTGCACAGCCTGTCCCGGGCCGAATGTGTTGATGCCGAGGCTCAGGAAACGTGGCAATGCATCGGCGATTTCAACACCCGTGGCGTCACCGGTTCCTGCATTGCTTACCTGAATGGTGTAGCTCACCACACTGCCGGGGCTGGCTGACGGGCTGCTGGCCAGCTTGGTTAACAGTAGAAAGGGCGGTTGAGGCGAGACTTGAAGGCTTGTTCCACCAAAGCTGAATATGGCGTTGGCGCCGGTTTCACTGCCCTCGTTGCCCTGAACTCTCAAGGTATAGGGGCTTCCCGTCCAGGAGGGGATCACGCCGCTGATCTCGTAGGTGCGTTGGCCCGTGGCCACGTCATCATTGACCAGGTTCATGGTCAGTGGGCCGCTAACCAGATTGTTGTCCTCATCGAACAAATCAAATACGGCAGAGGTAATATCAAAACTGCCGAAAGGATCAGAAATCAAGGCACGCACAAACAGGGTGTTGCCGTTATCGATGACACTGGTAACTGGGTTGCTGGCAGGAAATGCCACGGAATGTGCTGCCACTTCCTCAACATTGATAACCTGACCGATATTCAACTCCGCTCTGGATACATCAAGCGCGCCGCAGGAAAGGGAGCTTGCTTCAATCAGACGGGTTCCAGCTCCGGCAGGAGTCGTGTTCTCAATCACCACTCTCAGCGTGGCACCCGCCGGCAAAGTGAGGTCGGCGGGCTGGACAAAGCCGAGGGTTCTCAGTGTCCACGCATCGGCGCTGAAATTGACCGTCTGGGGTGTGCCAATCAGCGTCGTAGTAACACCTATGGTATAGGCCAGCGAGACTCGCATCGAGCGGTTGTTCGAGTTGCCTGTGCCTTGACGTCTGGAGCAGATCCGCACGGGAATCGGGTTGGCGCTACCAACAATATCAAGGGGGCGAGCCAAAGACGGATTGAGGATCAAGGTGCGAGAGCCGCCAGGGCCAAATGTACCGCTGGTCGTGTTAGTCGTTGGCAGCACCCTGCTAAGGCTGTTGGCCGGAACACCTTGTGCATTCTGGAAAAATGGATAAAGGCGCTTGAGCCCTGGAATGGGGCCGTAAATAAAATCCGTTGTCGTATCGCTGTCATTGGCGCTGATGTTGTCGAAGTTCTGGCCACTTACGGTGGCTGTATTCGAAATCGATTGCCCTGCGGCGCTGGCAGCTACGGACACATTGATGAACAGTTCGGGCAACTCCGCACCGTTAGCCAAAGGACCACTATGGGTGCAAGTCACATTCTGTCCGGCTGCGGAGCAGTTCCAGCCACTACCGGTGTAGCCGGTATAACCCAGATTCATATTCAAGGTGTCTGTCACCTGAATAGGACCCGGTTCGGTGAGCGGGCCGTTATTTCTCACCGATATTCTGTACTGCCCCATGCCGCCAGCCTGAAGTACCCCATTTCTGCGTTTGCGGATGGAGAGGTCGGATACCGGGTCAGATGTGGCGGACACAACCTGCAGCATCAACTGCACCCAGTCGCCGCCGCTACTGTACTGAGTGGTGATGGAGGTATCACCGGCACTCAGAAAGCTGCCGATATTGTAGACATCCAGATCCACGCCCCAGCTATTGTTAACGCCCAGTGTGTTGATTGTGTCGTTATACTGGTTATTCGCGGGGTTGAGGCCATCTACCAGAAGGTTGTTGTTAACCCGCACGCTTTCTGTAAAGCCGTTTCTGGCTGTGGAGATGGCGGCATCACCCTCGAATGTCAGAACAGCCAGCTTGCCATTGATGGGTGACGCAGGGATTCGCAAGTTGTCCGGTACCAACGTGATCTGGCTACCATAAAAGGTTTGCAAGCCGTCGTAAAAATTGACAACACGGAACGGCTCTGAGGGATGTTCGAACACGACCACCAGGGACCAGCCCGAATAAACAACACCAAAGTTACAGTAACGCTGGGTGGTGCTAATATCCGTATTTGTTACGGTCAAGTCAGAGAAGCTGTAAGTGCCATTACCCTTGCTCTGTACCAGAGACGTGACGTCGGCCACCCCGCCAAAGTAGAACTCGCTGACCCCAGGTTCAACATAATTCTCGGTAAATACCCGATCGGCAAAAACCGTGTTGCCGTCAAGGGTGACCTGATCATCCGGATTGGGGCCGGACCCACCCCAGTAGAGAAAGGCGGCTCTGATGGTGCCCCCTGCGGGGATGCCGGAAAGCGGGGCGGTGACCGGACCCGAGGTTACCGCGCAAGGGTTGCCAGCGTTTGACTGGGTGCGCAGTGTTCCGCCGGTCACCACGAAATCGACATTGCCGGCAAAGCTCTGCTGCAGAGCAATCGGAGTGGCGGATGCGGCCAGAGGCACTAGCAGGGCGGCAACGCCGAGCCAGATTGCCATCGTCCAGCGTTGTCGTGATCGGGCAGACATCAATTTGTCCTCATCTCATCGTGCTGAGAGAAACTGCTCCCGATGGGCATATTGCCAGCAAATGGCGGGGGATATCGGTTGACATCCCGACCATGCCTCAGTGTGCTCGGGTGCATCACTCAGTCTCCATGACGCTGTTCCTGACGCGTCGGGCACTGTCCTGATCGAACTTGATGCGGAAGTCCAGCACGATGCCCTGTACCCGGCCCTCGGCGCCACTGAAATCATTATCGTAGAAGCCGCGGAAGTTGTAGCCGAGGCTGATCCAGACATCACGGACAGGGCTGTATCCGGCCATAATGCCAAACGAGTTCATCCGTATATCGCTGTTATAGCTGGCCAGCGTGCTGCCGCGTAATCCGACATCCCAGCGTTCGGTAATATCGTAACGGTATTCGCTGCCAATCAGGTCGCTATAGCCCTTGAAGCGAGCGCTGTCGATCGTCTCCCCAACGTAGCGGGCGCCATACTGTACTGACAGCTGATGACGCTCCTGGGCAACAAAGTTGAGATGGGTATTGTTGATCAGCCGGTGACCATAGATCGACCCGAAGCTATCGCGCTTCTCGTCATAGATAATCCGCGAACGGTTTAGCCAGAACCAGCTCTCCGAGAGCGGCCTGCGCACATAGCTGAAGTCCAGTTCAGAGCTGCGCAGGATGTCGCCGCTGCGGAACTGCTGATCGAAGTGCAGGGCGCGGCCGGCGATGGTATCGGTTTCATCCAGACGGTGCTGGAAGCCGGACAGCAGGTTCCATTTGTCGTCATTGTCCGAGTGACGGTACTCAGCGCGGTTGGTCCACTGCCAGTTTGCATTACGGTAGCCCAGTCCGCCGGAAAGGGCTGTATAGTCGTTGCCATTAGTACCACTTGCAGGCTGGCGTGTCGGATCAAAGGCGTCCGTGGTGGTGCCGCTGGTCAGGGTTTGGGCCCGGTCGAAGCCGACATCTGCACTCCAGTGCTGATTGAGTTCGATGTTCTGGAAAAGGCCGGCATGGGCCATCATGCGCGGGCCAAACTCGTCCATGCTGCGACTGACCGAGGACGTGGCGGTGCCGCCTTTCCATGGAGTGGCACGGGCGCCGATACGGGTATCCTGGGTACGCCGGTTGTGCCCCCAGCTGAATTCCTGATTGGCAAACAGGGAGACCTTGTTGCTGAGGCGGTAATCGCTGCCAAGCATTAACCGCGAAGGGTAATCGGACGAGTCCGGGCCGCTGTCGATGCCGGTTTCACCGGTGGCAGACAGGGTAAGACGCTTGTCCATCAGATCACGACGGCCGCCGGCAATCAGTTGCTGGCTCTGGAAGTTGCCAGAGGCTGTCAGGTCGTCAACATGTCTTGCGCCACCGAACACCTGCCACTCAGATTGCTGATACTCGACCCGTCCTTCGACCAGATCACGGCGGTTCCCGGTACTCGGTACTTCCTGGCGGCTGGTGTCGCCGGTCAGGGTGATATTTTCATCAAGGCGATAGCGCACCCCCGCTTGCATCATGCGGCGGTCCTGATCATTACCAGACAGTTGATTCAGGCCGAAGCCAGCTTCCGTTTCCTCAATTCGTACCCGGGTATCAACCCGCTCCGAGGTAAAGCGATGCTCGAGAAGCCAGGCCTGGTCATTGCTGGTGCCGGGTTGCAAGTCCTGACGGCTGCCAGCGATCTCGGCCTTCACTGTGTGTTGCTCGGTGGGACGCCAGGTCACATCGGCGGCAGTGAGAGAGCCCGGGGTGGCCAGTGTGCCATCATTCACGGCGGTGATCCCGACGGTGACCGTTTCGTTGTCGTCAAACAGGGTGACCCGGCCGCCCGCGACGGTCTTTTCGGCGCCTGCTTCAACCTCATAGGTGACGACAATAGAGAGCGGGTTGAATGAGGCATCCTGAACGGGTATCGGCTGACGGAAGAACAAGGTGCCATCGCCGCTATCGAGACTGTAGTCGACAAAGCGTGTCATCGGAGTGCTGCTCAGCAACTCATTGGTAAACCGGTCACGCACCTCAATGGCAACGGATTCACTGCTGGCGATAATGGGCGCCCGACTCAGGCGATACAGGCCGGAGGTACCATCCGGCGAAATGTCGTCGCGGATAAAGCCCTGGGCACTGTCGGCGATAAAGCCACTGGCGGTGGCATTACGACCACGCCATTCGGATTTGGCGCCAGTAAGCACCCGCTGGTAACGACCCAGCTCGGTGGTTGTCAAACCGGTGTCATAGTCACCGAAGAGGGCATAGAAATCCCGCTTCTCCATCCGCACGTAGAGCTTTTCCCGTGATGCAGCGTCATGGCTTCGTAGCGCGTCATCCCCGTAGAGGACATACCAGCGCTGTGGATCGATGGCTTGTCCCAATGGTCGATCTTCCGGCGCGCGGCGGGTATCCAGTGCGGCGGTCAGCAGCCATTCGCCTGCCACCGTGCCACGGGCGAAGAACGCCATTTCTCCATCAACATAGGCGTGTTTGTCCGGTGAGCCGAGATTCTGCATATTGCCGCGCAGGGTGTTGTATCCCACCGTGCCCTCGGCGAAACCAACAAGAATCCATTCACGCAGGTCCGGTGCAACGGCGATAGTCAGCTCATCAGAGACGACCCTGCCGTCAGTCAGACGCAGACGATAGGTACCAGCAGTGCTAACGGGTTCAAAGCGCACTATACCGTTCTGGTCCACAATCACGACATCACCACGATCCTCGAGCGGATTGTCGTTCTGGCTATGATTCAGCGGTCGAAGTGTGCCACCGATAATTCTCAGTTCGGTTTGCGCCAGCAAAGGCTGGTCAAATTCATCGAACAGCCTCACGTTCAGCTGCAGCGGCGTCAGGCCATCTGCAACATTCTCGGCAGCGTCGCCGGCACGGATCGATTTTAGCTGGCCACTGCGACGCAGCGTGACGCTTTCCCGGAACCGGATGACGCCAAACCCGCCGGATCCCTGAAGCTCAAAAGTGTGTTCACCGACGCGATCCAGCTCGACACCGACCCAGGTGTAGACCACCATTTTGGTCTCATCATCGGGAATACGCGATCCGATACGAGCATCTGGAACTTCATTGCCGTTCAGTAGCAGTCTGGGCTTGAGTCGAGCATCAAGGCGTGCGGTCACACTGACAACCGGATGGGCGACCATCATTCCATCACGCAAGTTCATGAAGCCCTGAGGCACTTCCGCTGGTGCGCCATTGTTCCGCTCACTGGCTCGGTCTCTGTTGATACCACTGTCGGCCAGTACGGTGGCCAGTGTCGCAGTCGACACCTGCTGCTGGGTAAAGAACCTTACTGTCACCCGACGGTTCAGCGCCCGGCCATCTGCGGTTTCATTGTCGGCAATCGGCTCATCCGGGCCCTTGCCAACGATAAGGATGCTTTCGAGGGGCAGAGCCAGAAGTTCAGAAAGGTATTCCGCAACCGATCGTGCTCTCGCCTCTGACAGGGCGTAGTTGTCGTTGATGACCCGACCCGCTCTCGGGACGATACGTTGGCTGTCTGTGTGGCCGGCGATTTCGAGTCTCAGGCCTTCCTGATTGCGCAGCATCTCTGCGGATTTGCGAATATCGTTGCGGTCTTGCTCTGAAAGAGTGGCGGACATACTGGCAAACCGTGGTCGGAGCACCAGCTCGTTATCCTTCATTCTGGCGCCTTGCACGCGCACGCTGTTTTGTGAGGACACCGAGAACCGTCGATTGTCCGGGGTGATGCCGGAGGTGTTAAACAGGATGCTCTGCTCCACCGAATCGCGGATATTCGGGTCAACGATCAGGTCAATTTCCAGCGCGTGGCGCCAGAAGTAGCCGTCGACCGGGAAGCTGAACTCATAGAAATTGCCGCGCTTCACCGGGTCTGATAGTGGACGGCCGTCAAAGCGAGCGCTGCCGGGTACCGGCGTCAGGCTATCGGGCAGGAACAGGTGGGTGGTGACTTCCCGGAACAGGGTCTCGCCGTTGCCAATCGGCAGCGTCACGGTCGCCCGCTCGCCGTTCGCTCGGGTGGTGAGCTGTTGCTGAAGATGGGCACCCAGTTCGGGTCGCACCTCGATGTACCAGTTCTCCCGCCACAGGGTGCCGCCCTGTACATTAACGAATCGGGAGCGGGGATTGCCGGCCTGACGGGTGTTGTCATGGCACTGACGGAGCGTGTGACGTGGCCCGAGGGTGACAGTGTCGAGCTGCAGGACGTGGGTTCCCGGACGCACTCCCTCAATGTGCCAGCGGCCGTGCTTGTCAGTGATGACGCTGGTGCCATCTTCCATGTAGATGCGAATGCCTTCAACTCCGAGCGCATCTTGTTCGCCACAGGTGCCGGCGATGACCCTCCCCATCAGGAAAGCGCGGTCATTGAAGAAGGGGCGCTCTACCAGCACCTCTGCGCGAGCTCTGTTGGATATCATAATGCCGGCGGTGGCCTGGGCCAGGTTGGTGGCACGGCCGGCGCGCGCCGCCACGGTCACTTCGGTGACGTACCGTATGGCGGTGTTTGCGCCCGGAGGCAGGGTGCCGATCTCAATGGTGAGCTGTCGTCCGCTTGGGTCGATCTGTGGGTCCGGCGCGACGATGCCGTCAATGCGCAGTGAGCCTGACTGATAACGGAATCCCGCAGGCAGGGTATCAATCAGCAATGTGTTCAGTGCCGGAGCGACAGAGGTGTTCTCGACGATGACGTCGTAGGCGAGGAAATCACCACTCATTACCGTGCTGCGTTGGCTCTGCTTGGTAACGAAGAGGTCGGTATCCGGTAACGGAACACTGCTGGTGGTACTGCGACGTTCGGCCTGAATACTGCCTAGCAGTAGCGGATCTACAAACCAGGGCGATCCTGTGGTCAGGCTGTCGGCAATATCACCGTTGTTGTCATAACGAATCTCCACCGTGCTACCGGGAGGAATCTCGATGGAGCTCCCGGGAATATTCGGCTGTAGATATCCGACGTACAGGTTGCTGTTGATCGCTGTTTCCACTAGCGCAATGGTGTAGTTGTCGCCATTGCTGATATCCACGGTGACAGCAATAAACCGGCGGCCATCCGGCCGGGTCGCAATGGCAGACGGCGACAGAATCGGGTCGTCAGCAATAATAAATATGGGCTCGCGACCTTCAAAGAAGTCGCTTGCTGCCAGAGGAATAACGCCGTTCAGTGGCAGTGGTGTGCCATTCTCATCAATGGGCGCGGGCAGGGCGCTCAGCAGCGATGGCGTGCCCGAGAGACTATCCGGTGAGGCAAACTGACTCGCCCATACCTGATGGGTGTCCGTGGAAGCCGGATCATAGCGATACAGACCAATCCGCTCGAAGCGAAGCACCTGCACGTTGGCAGTGGCCGGTACAACCGATGTGGACCAGCTAAGCTGGGCCGGGGGCTGGGTAATCACAAGCGCTGCTGAGGCGAGACCGCTGAACAACAGAAACAACATGGCGACAAAAGGCATGCCCCGGCGCTGCCAGCCAGTACGGCATAGCAGCGCCCGGGCGAGCCACCCAGAAAAGAACGCCCCGCCGGCAAATGCCGGCGAGGTGTTCTGACTGAGGATAAAGCTCCGTTTCATCCGTTGCGCGCTTATTGCACGGTAACCTGGAAGGTCACCACGGCGGTTTCGCCGTCAACAATTTCACCGGCTGCGCCGCTGACACTGTTGACTTGAAGTCCGCCTGACAGCGGTGAGTTCGGTCCGACATCGGCCACCGGATTGCCATTCAGCGTCGTGCTGTTCGCCACATAGGTGGTGAACTCGGGGATGCTGTCGGTAATCACTGCACCAGTGATGGACTCTCCGGGAATGGTGCCCGCCGTCAGGCGATACTCCAGCACATCACCTGTGCGAGCGGTAACCCCGGTGGTGGCAAAGCTGCCACCTGAACTGACGTTACGTACATGCTTGACCAGCGTCGCTTCACCGGACAGTACTGTTACCGTACCGCCACCGACATTATCAAAGGTGATAACGTCACCCGGGCCGCCTGGGCCGGGGGCTGCAGTGGTGCCTTCGATGATGATCTCGTGTTCACCAGAGGTACCCGGCGTAGTCGGCGTGCCAGCGGTCAGCTGTACCGTGAAGGTCTGCACTTCGCCGATCTGGGTGCCGACAGGGATATTGCCGGCGATGATAGCGGGTGCGGAGCCTTGCGGGGTCAATGCCAGCGTCGTCGGTGTTTCCGGCGTGGTGGTGTTGCCCACCGTGAAGGCGGGGGTGCCCGGTGTTACGGCGGTGATGGTGTACAGGTAGTCATTGCCACCCAGCGTAATGCGGATGATGTTACCGGCGGTCAGGTTGTCCTCTGAGCCTGCGGCGATCAGGATTGCACCCGCTACCGATGGACGCGAGGTAATTGAGCCGCCTAGCGTGACCTGTGGAGGCGTAATGGTGAGTGACGATGGTGCGCCAACGTCAGTATCGTTGGTGCTGGCTGTCAGATCGTATATGTCACTGCCATTGCTGTTGCTGACAATCGTATAGGTGACAGTGACAGAGTCGCCGGCGTTAGCAACGACATTCTGCGACGTGATAGTAGGTGCGGCGCCAATGGTCAGTACCTCCACGTCAACGTGCGCAGTGACCTGGCCGCCGCTGAACGACAGGGTTGCCGCATTGTGGATGGTGGCTCCACCGCCGGTGGCGGCAACTGCCGCGCCTCCGAGGCTCAGTCCCACCAGTGCAACGGTTGTGGCTAGAAGTTTTTTCATGATGTTTCTCCTTGTTGTTTCGGGCTGATAGACGGCCGGCGAGGACGCCTGGCCGTCTATGGTCCGGATCAGTCAATCTCAACGTCGAATCGGATGTAGCTGATTTCGCCGGGCGCCAGAGTGCCGCCGGTGCCGTTACCGAAACCTGCTGCACCGGCGCTGCCGCCTGCACCTGCGTAGACGTAGACAATGCCGGCAGTGCCGTCGAACTCGGCTGCGCCAGTCGTGTCGCCATCATCCTGGGCGGCAAAGTTGCCGGTGCCGGGATCCAGCTCGATGGTGTTGGACTGATAGGTGGTGAACTGCGGGACAGGATCAGTGACGATGATATTGCTCGCGACCCCGGCACCAGCGGCGCTGTTGTCGATGACAATCAGGTACTGCATGGTGTCACCCGGATTGCCTGTTACACCGGAGGTGTAATAGTCGACGCCGTCAACCGTAATCGCCACTACTCCGGTATTGAACGGAGATGCCGGAGTATTGTTGCGGACATACTTGTTGATGGTCAGTACCGGCCGACGAACATTGATGACCGTGGCGGTGGCTTGAGTGGTAGCGACCAGAGCATCTTCCTGCGAAGTGGCGGTGGTCAGTACCGAGTGGGTGCCGAAGGTGCCTGCGGTGATATCGTCAGTGGTGACAGTCACGGTCACATTTGCACGCTCACCGATCGGGGTGCCGTAGGGGAACGCATTGGTGGTGCCGGCAACCAGGGTGATCGTGACGGTATTGGTGGCTGCACCGGAGGACTCATCGACACTGAGGATGGTTGCAACTTCAGCGACGCCGGTGGGATCAAGAACGATAGTGTCGCCGGCCACCAGACCATTGACGTTGTTATCGTCAGTGCCATCGTAGGGCACCGTGATGACGGTGGCGCCGATGGTAATTCCCGATGCTGCCGTGGTGGCGCCGAGCAAAATACTTGGCGTCGAAAATGCAGCGTCATTGTCCATGTTTGTGGGCGTATCAGCAGAGCTGAAATTGTAGGTGTCCGGGCCATTGGCCGTGCTGGTAATGGTGTAGATCAGGTTCACCGCAGTATTTTCGGTAGTCGGATCCACATCCGCCGGGGAGCTCAGTAGTGGCGCAGACGCGACGAGGTTGACCAGAATGGAAGCACTGGCCTGTTCCTGCGGCTGAGCGTTGTTTGCTGCGTCCGTGTAGTTCACCGTTACCGTGTTGGTAATGGTGGTATTCGCGGCGGTGGCGAATGCCAACCCGGGGATCAAGGCCGCTCCGATAATAATTGCCGATCCCCCCAGAAGCCGTTTGAGTAATGTCATTGCCTTATCCTCAGTTTATGCACCCCGGGTGGTGAAACCTGCTGCGCTGCCCGGAGTGCAAAGGGTAGCGCAACAGTTTTTGCCAGCCGGATAAATGCAGAGCATTTATCCGGCTGGCAAAAATTCATTGCACAACAACAGAGAACCCTACGGAGCCCCCCGTTGACGGCAGAATTTCAGTGACTGTCCAGCGAATGGCGTTGTACTGTTCTGGCGACGCCTGCAGCTTTCTTTTTTGTCCGCCGCGGTCGGTGATCTCATAGGTGAGATTGACGGGCTTTTTGTAACTCTTGCCTTCGTCAATGGAAAACAGGATGTCGGTGCCATCGCCCCAGGCACTGTCAGCAACATAGGAGGTGTTGGCAGGCATCGGATTATCGATCTGCACGTTGCGAGCGGCCTCGGTTCCGCCGTTGCTGTAGCGAAGGATATAAAACAGTGTGTCGCCCGGGATGGTGTCGTTGGCGACAACCCTGCGGGTGACTTCCTCGCCCTGTTCGTTGATCTCGACCACATCTTTCTCGGCAATGATTTCGAGGCTGATTTGGGGGCCGGCGAATGCAGTCGCGCTGCTGATAATTAGCAGCAGGGCTGCCAGCAGATGGGGAAGTTGGGTGATCGGGTATGTCATGGTGCTCTCCTTCGAGTATTTCAGGGGGCTGGCCGTCTGGGCCGTGGTGGCAACAGACGAAGTTCCTAGTTTTGTGACATACGTCACTGATATTTTCGCTGTACTGCAGTGGACATGTCCTGAACGGAATATGAACGAGATATGAACGAGACTGGTGCTCATGTGCTGGATTCAATGTTGCTGACAATGCTGATCCGATAGCCGGCGCCCGCCACGGTATCGATGACGGAGCCGGCAAGGCCGGCGGCTTCAAGCTTCTTGCGCAGGCGATAAATCAGTACCGTTACGGTTTCTTCGCTGGTGGTTTCCGTGGGTGACGAGATCGCCCGGGCAAGCTGTCGACGGGAGCACAGGCTGCCGTCGGCAACGATGAGCGTTCTAAGTAGATCGCGCTCGCTGCGGGTCAGGCTGATGATGGCGTTGGCAGGGCCGGTCAGACGGTACTGGTCCGGTAACAGCCGCCATTCGCCCAGCATCAGGTGCGTCGATCGGTCGACAGGTGCCGTCCCCCGGCTGGCCTGCCGGCGCAGAAAGTTGCGAATGCGAAATTCCAGCTCCCTGGCATTGAAGGGCTTGACGATATAGTCATCGGCGCCGGCTTCCAGGGCTTGCAGCCGGCTGGATTCATCGCAGCGGCCGGACACCACGAATACCGGCGCGGCACTGGCGGCGGCCAGTTCACGCAGCAGAGACAATCCGTCGCCATCGGGCAGGTTCAGATCCAGCAGAATCAGATCACAGCACAATCCTTTGCTCATGGTCCGAAATGTGGCCAGATCGGGCGCTTCGTGAATCTCATATCCCATCAGGCTGAGGAAGTCTCTCAGCACTGATCGCAGCGCAGCGTCATCCTCAAGGACGAGAATGGAAGGCATGGGCATGCTGGTCATGCTGGCGTCTCCTGTTGCGGTGCGATGTTGGGGAAGCGCACGGTGAATACGGTGCCCTTGCCCGGTGTGCTGTTGATATCTAGCCGGGCGTCGTGCAGACGGATGATGCGATCTACCAGATAGAGGCCCAGACCCATGCCGGGAACGGTCAGGGCTTTCTCCGAGCGGAAGTACTTGTCCAGCACCTGTCGGCATTCGTCCTCTGACATTCCCGGACCATCATCGGCAACCCGTAGGCAGACGGCGCCGTCGTCATCAAGGTAGCCGGCCACACCAACGGCAGCCCCTGATGGTGAATATTTCACCGCGTTGTCGATGATATTGTTAACCATGGTGAGCAGCAGTTCATGATCACCCTGAATCTGCAAATCCTGATCGCACTGCAGTTCGAATTGGTGCCGGCCAGATGAGATCATCTCGCCGTAGCTGATGCCGCTTTGCAGAAGCTCTGCCACTTGAACAAACGCCGAGTTAGTGCGCCAACTGACACTGTCGAGCCGGTCTTCGCGCAGGGCCTGATTGATCAGCGACGCCATGCGTTCTGATGCTTGTTGAATACGGGGGCAGTTTTTTTCAGCATGCACATCGGGCGTGCGGGGATCCGAACGGATCATATCGGCGGCCATCTGGATGACCGACAGAGGGGTGCGGAATTCATGCGCCACCATGCGCAGAAAACGTCGCTGTTCGAGGCCCGAATGGCGCTCGCTCTCCAACGCCAACGCCAAGCGATCACGGGCCTGCTCAAGGGCGCCGGAGTGCACCTGACTGATGCTCAGTTGATCGTTAAGATTCTGGTTGGCACGATCCAGTGCGGCGGTACGTTCGGTTACCATCGCTTCCAGTCGGCGCTCGGACTCCCGGATGCTGTTCAGTGCTCGCTCCGAGGTTTGTCTCATGCTGGTCTCAACCTGAACATAACGGGCTGCCAGCGTGATAAACAGCAAGCACATATGCAGTAGCATGCTGAGCGGGAAGTGGTTTTCGCTTAGCGGGGTCGGGCCCATGGCGCCAAAAACCCAGACGAATCGGATGATCAGGCCAATGGCAATGACGCCAAAAGCAAGACTGTACAACCAGGCGATCCAGCCGAGCTTTTTTCGCATCAAAAAGGTGACAAACGGAATGGCGAAGATTAGCAATCCGATCGGTAGCCAGAGCAGTGGAATGCTGATGTGCCAGGCGCCAGCGAGCATCGGCAGCGTGCCGATGACAGCGATAGCGCTGGCAAGGCGTATCAGCCATTTACGTAGCAGCGGATAGTGACGATGCAGTTCGGCAAGCTCGCAGAACAGTAGCGTCATCGCTATCAACCCCACGCCCTGAAACACCACCTGAAGCCATTCCAGCTTCAGCGCCGATGCAGGTCGGATAGCAAAATGGATCAGGCCCTCGAGTTGTGCAAAGCAAAACGTAAAGGCCGTGACGTAGAGCAGAAAGTAGAAGTAGATTCGCTGCCGTAGCAGCATCAGAAAGAACAGACTGATGACGATCATCATCATGCCGATGGAAAACACGGCGCCAATTAACAGCATTTCATTACCGGCATCAGAGGCAAACCGGCCGGGGTCCTGAAGCACCGCGTTGATCGCTATGCTGCTGGTGCTGCGCACGCGCAAATAGAAGGTGATGTGCTCTCCGGCATTCAGCGTCAGGTTGTACAGCGCCTGTCGCCACGGCACGTCCCGATCCTGCCACGTCTGATGGTCGCCTTGGCGGCCATGGGCAATAACGCCACCCGAGCTGATCTGAAACAATTCGATTTCGTCGAGGAACGCGGGGGCAATTTCCAGCAGCCAGTGGCCGTGAGCTTCACCGTCATGACGGACCTGAAATCGCACCCAGACCGTGTCCCGGGTATAGCCAAAGCTGGGGTAGCCGCGACTGGCGGTAAAGGCGCCCTGTTGGTCAAGCATCAGGATGTCATCCAGCGTCAGTTGGCCGGTGGCATCCCGGTACCAGGACAGATGCTGTTCAAGCGGATGGCTGGCCACTTCCTGCGACAGCCGCAGGGGTTCGCCGGCAATGACGGGCGCGCATGCTGCCGGCAGCAAGACCGTCAGCATGAGCACAAGCAAGGCAAGGATACGCATGGCGCTTCCATGGCACAGGACATCTGGGATTTATCAAGATTCATGCCACGCTGATATCAGCGTGCCTGCGCAGCGTGGATTTCAGTGGATGAGGATTTAGTATATTAAAAACATGAAGTTATGCTTTTCGGCGGCAAAGCGAGGCGTAACGGAAGGCGGCGCAAGAAGGAGACGAAAATTGGCATAATCAGTGCGAACTGCGTCACATTATTCGGGTCAGGGACAAAATCAAGGGGCCCGAAGGCCCCTTTCGTGTTGTTGCCGGATGCTGGGCAACAGTGATTACGGCAGCAGGTGCTTCACCGCATCACGCTCTTCAGCCAGCTCCTGCTCGGTGGCCTTCATGCGGGCGCGGGAGAAGTCGTTAACCTCCAGACCCTGAACGATCTGCCAGTCGCCGTTTTTGCAGACGCAGGGGAAGGAGTAGATCAGGCCTTCCTGAATGCCGTAGGAGCCATCGCTGTAGATGCCCATGGAAACCCAGTCGCCTTCGCCGGTGCCGAGCGCCCAGCTGCGCATGTGGTCAACGGCAGCGTTAGCAGCAGAGGCAGCGGAAGAAGCGCCACGGGCCTTGATGATGGCGGCGCCGCGCTGTTGCACTTCCGGGATGTAGGTGCTGGCGTACCAGTCGGCATCAACCTGATTCACGGCGACTTTGCCGTCGACTTCGCAGTGGTGCAGATCCGGGTACTGGGTGCTGGAGTGGTTGCCCCAGATGGTCATTTTCTTGACGTCGTTGATGCTCTTGCCGAGTTTGGTGGCCAGCTGCGCCATGCCACGGTTGTGGTCGAGGCGGGTCATGGCGGTGAACTGACGCGGGTTGATGTCGGGCGCGTTGCGCTGGGCGATCAGGGCATTGGTGTTGGCCGGGTTGCCGACGACCAGTACCTTGATGTTGCGGCTGGCCACTTCGTTGATCGCCTTGCCCTGTACCGAGAAGATGGCGGCATTGGCTTCGAGCAGATCCTTGCGCTCCATGCCCGGGCCACGCGGACGGGCGCCGACCAGCAGGGCGTAGTCGGCATCCTTGAAGGCCACCTTCGGATCATCAGTCTGGACAATGCCGGCCAGCAGCGGGAAGGCACAGTCTTCAAGCTCCATGGCGGCACCTTTCAGCGCTTCCAGTGCCGGGGTGATTTCCAGCAGCTGCAGGATGACCGGTTGATCCGGGCCGAGCATCGAACCGGAGGCAATCCGGAACAACAGGGAATAGCTGATCTGGCCGGCGGCACCGGTAACGGTAACGCGAACGGGAGCTTTCATGAGGATCTCCTTGGTGAAATCGCTTTTGGCGGTGAGAGTTTCCGGACCCGCAGGGTGGCGCTGGCCGGTTGGGCGGGGCGCATTATAAAGAAGCCGGGGCAAATCCGCACGGGTCGATCAGAAAGCGAGCGGATCGAGCAGCTGAGGCACGGTGGGAGTGGTAATACTGCTGCGAAAGACTTCGCAAATGGCGCCATGCGAGGTCTGGGTGTCGGGGATGGTCTGACGGGACCGTGTGCAGCAGGGATGCTGCACGCGAGCCCCCATGGATGGGTTCACGGCGCGTCCCGGCAGACCATCCCCGACACCCAGACCGGTGAGTTCACTGCCACCGCTTTTTCACGGGGCCACCCGCTGGGCAGTATTGCCGCTCTACAACGGGCGTTGCAGAAGCTCGGTGCCGGTGTGGTCGGCGCGAATCAGCCAGAGATGATCGCCCCAGTCGCCCAGCACATAGCGCTGGCCGGCGCCGGCGCGGCTGTGTTCGGGATGCACGGCGGGGCGGTGGGTGTGGCCATGGATCATGTTGGCCACGCCAGCGTCGTCGAGGGCCCGGGTCACTTCCTCCGGGGTGACATCCATGATGTTTTCCGCCTTGTTGGCGTTGCCCTGCTGGCTCTGCATGCGCAGGAACTGGGCGATCATGCGTCGCTCCGGCAGGGTTTTTGTCAGGATATCCCGCTGCCAGACGTCGTTCCGGACCATGGCCCGGAACTGCTGATACTTTTCATCTCGCGTGCACAGGCTGTCACCATGCAGCAGCAGGGTGGGGCGGCCATACAGGTCAATGCGGGAGTACTCCGGAATCAGGCTGCCACCGCAGCGGCGGGCAAACTCGTCACCAAGCAGGAAATCCCGATTGCCGTGCATGAAATAAAGCTGACCGCCGGCGGCACTGAAACGCCGGAACACCGCCTCTACCTCGAGATTAAACGGTGTATTGTCGTCATCGCCGATCCAGCTCTCGAACAGATCGCCCAGTACATACAGGGCTTCGGCCTTGCCGGCATGTTCATCGATTAGTGCGGCAAGGGCGCTGACATGCTCGGGCCGGCCCGCGTCCAGATGCAGGTCGGAGATAAACAGGGTGTAGCTCATCGAGCGGCCTCAGCGGCGGCCTCGGGCAGGCGGCGGGCGCTGCGAATCACCACCGGCATCACCGGCACATCCGGCGCTGCATGACCATTCAGGCGCCCCTGGCCAGTACGGGTAGCGCTGATCCGATCGACCACATCCAGCCCTTCCACCACCTGCCCGAATACCGCGTAACCCCAACCGCTGGCAGTTTCCGCGCTATGGTCCAGGGCCCGGTTGTCGGCCGTATTGATGAAGAACTGGGCGGTGGCCGAATGCGGATCCCGGGTACGGGCCATGGCGATGGTGCCGCGGGTATTACGCAGCCTGTTGTTGGCCTCGTTTTCCACCGGGCCTCGGGTTGGTCTTTGCAGGTAGTCCTCGCCGAAGCCGCCGCCCTGGATCATGAAATCCGGGATCACCCGGTGGAACACGGTGCCGTCGTAGAAGCCGTTATCGACGTAGGTGAGGAAGTTGGCCACTGTCTTGGGTGCCCGTTTCTCATCCAGCTCCAGCACGATACGACCAAGGCTGGTGTCGATTTCCACTTTCGGTCGATCTGCCTGCGCCAGCAGGGGCAGGATCAGCACAGCAGCCAGCATCCAGCGCATGATCAGCCCTCCACCACCTCGGCGGATTCGATGGTCACCGGATCTTTCGGGACGTCGCGGTGGAAGCCGCTGGTGCCGGTGGGTACCTGCTTGATCTTGGTCAGCACATCAAGGCCATCGACCACCTTGCCAAATACCGCATAGCCCCAGCCATCCTGTGCCTGAGCCTTGTCGAGGAAGTGGTTGTCGGCAACGTTGATGAAAAATTGAGCGGTGGCGGAATGCGGATCCGAGGTGCGCGCCATGGCGACGGTGCCGGTCTCGTTGGACAGGCCGTTGGCGCCCTCATTCTTGATCGGCGCCTTGGTGGGTTTCTGCTCCATTTTTTCGGTGAAGCCGCCGCCCTGAATCATGAAGTTGCTGATGACCCGGTGGAAGATGGTGCCATTGAAGAAGCCTTCGTTGACGTAACTGACGAAGTTGGCCACGGTGACGGGGGCCTTTTCGGCGTCCAGCGCCAGGGTGATGTCGCCATAGGTGGTGCGCAGCAGGACTTTCATAGCAGCTCCTAACAAAGGCCGGACTCGGCGGAGGTTCCATTGACGGGAAAGGGCTGCACTGTACACTAGCTCACCCCCGATTTCAGCCGGTTAACACGCACATGACTGACCAGAATGCCGCCCCCACTAACTTTATCCGTCAGCTGATCGACCGCGATCTGGCCGAGGGGCGGCAGAGCAAGGTGGTGACCCGCTTTCCGCCGGAGCCCAATGGCTATCTTCATATCGGCCATGCCAAGTCGATCTGCCTCAATTTTGGTCTGGCACTCGACTATCAGGGCGAGTGCAACCTGCGTTTTGACGACACCAATCCGGAGAAGGAGTCGGAAGAATACGTCAACGCCATACAGCGTGACGTCAGCTGGCTCGGTTTCCAGTGGGCCGGCGAGGTGCGCTATGCCTCGGGTTATTTTGACCAGATTCACGACTGCGCTGTTGAACTGATTCGCAAGGGACTCGCCTATGTGGATCAGCTGAGTGCCGAGCAAATGCGTGAGTATCGCGGCACCCTGAAGGAGCCGGGCAAAGCCAGTCCCTGGCGTGATCGGCCGGTGGAAGAAAGTCTGGCCCTGTTCGCGCAAATGCGGGCCGGTGAAATCGATGAAGGTGCAGCGGTGCTGCGCGCCAGAATCGATATGGCCAGCCCGAATATCAATATGCGTGATCCGGTGCTGTATCGAGTCCGCAAGGTGGCTCACCATCAGACCGGAAACACCTGGTGTATCTACCCGATGTACGACTTCACCCATCCGATTTCGGATGCGCTCGAAGGCATTACTCACAGCCTCTGCACGCTGGAATTCGAAGCCCATCGGCCGCTGTATGACTGGGTAATTGAGCATTGCACCTTGCCAGCGGTGCCGAAACAGACCGAGTTTGCCCGGCTCAATCTCAATTACACGGTCACCAGCAAACGCAAGCTCAAGCAACTGGTGGACGAGGGCCATGTTGGCGGCTGGGATGACCCGCGCATGCCCACCATCGCCGGTCTGCGGCGGCGAGGGTATACCCCCGCCAGTCTGCGCCGGTTTTGTGACATGGTCGGCGTCGCCAGAGCAGATTCGATTGTCGATATGGCGATGCTCGAATCGGCCATTCGTGATGATTTGAACCAGAACGCGCCGCGAGCCTTCTGTGTACTGCGTCCGGTGAAGCTGGTGATCGAAAATTGGTCGGCCGGGCAGGTTGAGGCCCTGCATGGTCCGGTGCATCCGCAGAATGAATCCATGGGTACCCGCGCCATTCCCATGACTCGTGAAGTCTGGATTGATCGTGAGGACTTTCTGGAGGAAGCGGATAAGAAATACAAGCGTCTGGTGCTGGGCGATGAAGTGCGATTGCGCTATGGCTATGTGATTCGGGCCAATGAAGTGATTCGTGGCGCCGATGGCCAGATCAGCGAAATCCGCTGCAGCTATGACCCTGACACTCTCGGCAAGAACCCGGAAGGTCGCAAGGTGCGCGGCGTAATCCACTGGGTGTCAGTGAGCCACAATGTGCCCTGCGAGGTGCGTCTTTACGATCGCCTGTTTACCGAAGCCAATCCGGACAAGGCGGAAGCGGGCAAGACATTTCTTGATAGCATCAATCCAGCGTCGCTGACGGTATTTGCTGATGCGGTGGCGGAGCAGTCGCTGGCCAGCGCCGAGGCAGAGCAGGGCTTCCAGTTTGAGCGGGAAGGCTATTTTGCGGTGGATGCGGATAGCACCGCCGGGCGCAAGGTCTTTAACCTGACGGTGGGTCTGAAAGAATCATTCTGATTGCCGCTGTTGCGATCAAACAACGGTGTATTGCCACAGTTTGGCACAGGAGGTCAGCGTGACACGATCAGTGGATGTGCTGATTGTCGGTGCCAGTCAGGCGGGTTGTGCAGCGGCCTGGGATCTGGCGGCATCGGGTCTGTCGGTATTGATGCTGGATCGTCATGCGGATACCGGCCACAAGCCCTGTGCGGGTGGCGTCACTGAAAAAGCCCGTCGTCTTTACCGCTTTCCCCTCGACAGTGTTATTCGCGAAACCGTCTCGACACTGGTGATGACCCATGCCATGCGCCGTGACATTTTGTTCCCGGCGCCCGGTCCGGTATGTGTCATGACTCACCGCCCGGAGCTGGACCGGCTCTGCCGTGAACAGGCCCTGCTGAGAGGGGCGCAGTTACGCATCATCAAACGCCTGCAGGCATTTCGCTGCCATGATCAGGGCGTGGTGCTGACGGTGGATGGTGAGCGTATCGAGGCGCGCTATTTGATTGGTGCCGACGGCGCCAACAGTGCAGTGCGTCGCCTGGTGTTTGGCGGCGGCCATCCCGACGGTGCCATGGCGATTGAAGGGCTGTTGCCCCGCGAGCTGTGTCGGCACTATCCCGCTACCACTTTTGATCTTGGCGCGGTGCGGGACGGCTATGGCTGGCTGTTTCCGAAGCGCGACCATGTCAATGTCGGGCTCTATGTACGCACGCAGAGCGGCGTACATGTCGACCGCACGGCGTTGGCAGCCTACGCCCGTGATCGTCTTGGCAGTGATGCCCTGATTCAGGTGCAGGGCTATCCACTTGGCACCTGGGGACATCGTCAGCGCCTGGTGGCCGGACGGGTCATGCTGGTCGGTGATGCAGCGGGCTTTACCGAGCCGCTGCTGGGTGAGGGGATCTATGGTGCCGTGCTGAGTGGCCAGCGCGCAGCGGCAGCAATACTGGGTCCCGGCGACGTCGGTGCCCGCTACCTTGCTGATATGATGCGCTGGCGCAGCGAGTTGCGTTTCGTTCATCCGTTGGCAAAGGTGTTTTATGCCACTTTGCCAATCAGTTTCTTTGCCCTGCGCGAGTTTGTTCGCGTGCCATTGATGCACGGCTATGCCGATGGCCTCACGCTCGGGCAAAGCAAGCGTCGTTACTGGGGAGCGCGCATTTGAGCGGCATTCGACTGAACAAGTTTATCAGTGACACCGGTATCTGTTCGCGCCGCGAGGCAGATCGTCTGATTGAGGACGGACTGGTGCAGGTCAATGGCCGGCCAGCGGTGATGGGGACCCGGGTGGAACCCGCAGATCAGGTCACCGTGCGCGGCAAACCGCTGCGTGCCAAGCCGAAAGCGGTATACCTGGTATACAACAAGCCGGTGGGCATCACCTGCACCACCGATCAGGCGGTGCATGGCAATATTGTTGATGCAGTACGCTATCCGGGCGGGCGGATTTTTCCTGTTGGCCGGCTCGACAAGCCCTCCGAAGGGCTGATTCTGCTGACCAATGACGGTGATATCGTCAACAAGATCCTGCGTGCCGGTAATGCCCACGAGAAAGAATATGTGGTGACGGTGGACAAGCCGTTTGGTGACGAGTTTGTTCGTCGCATGTCACAGCCGATTCCGATTCTCGACACCATGACCCGCCCTTGTACCGTACGCCAGCTGTCGGCGGACACCTTCAATATCATTCTCACTCAGGGACTGAACCGGCAGATTCGCCGCATGACCGAGTTTCTTGGCTACAACGTGGTGCGGTTGCGACGGGTGCGGATCATGAGTATCCGTCTGGGCGGATTGCGCCCCGGTCAGTGGCGAGAGCTTACCGGCCCGGAAATGGCGCTGATTGAGCACATGCTTGAGGGATCCGTGAAAACCGAAGAGGCCAGTCGGGTTGGCAAGCCGACGATGAAGGAGCGTCGAGATAGCGCGCCGAGGACCGGTAAATCTGCCGATCCGCGTGCGTCCCGGTCTGGCGGCAGTCGACGCCCCCCGACCGGTGGCAAGCCTCCCCGGCGTCGCGATTAACGCAGTTTCCGCCGTTCCTGCCGGTAGGCCACGGGGGTGGTATCGAACCAGCGCTTGAAAGCGCGGTTGAACGCGCTCTGTTCTGAATAGCCGAGATCAGCGGCGATCTGGCTCACCGAGCGGTCGCTGTGAATCAGCCAGTCGCTGGCAAGCGCGCGACGTTCTTCTTCCAGTACCGTTGAAAAATCCGTGTTCTCAGCGCGCAGGCGACGCCGCAACGTCCAGGGCTTCATGTCGAGACCCTCGGCGACATTTTCAACCTGCGGGATAGTGCGCTCAAGTTGGCGACGGATTTCCATTCGCACCTGATCGAGCAGATTGTCGCGGGCGAGGTAGCGGGTCACCGCCTGCTGCAAGCGATTGCGCATGATGTGGTGCACTTCCGGATCCGCATCTTTCATCGGCAGATCGAGCAGTTTCTCGTCGAGCACGACTTTGTTTTCAGCTTGATCAAACAATACCGGGCAACGGAATACACGCTGATATTCGGCATCATCTGGCACCGGCATGGCGTGGCGGAAATGCACCACCACCGGGTTTTCGTCAGTGCCGCTGATCCAGCGTCCAAAGGTCACCGCGCCGACAAAGAAAGCTTCCACCCGGTGGCGGGTGGTCACAGGTTCGTCGAAGGCGGTATGCCAAAGCAGATGAACGTGATTGCCTTCACGGTGTACCTGAGCCTCGGCGAACTCCGTGGTGACGCGCTGAAACGGCACCATCAGGTCGATCGCCTGACGCAGGTTGGTGCCGGACATGCTGGCGTAGCCCAGCTCGCCCATGAAGCGCGGGCGGATCCGTTCGCCCATGTGCAGGCCAAATAGCGGGTCGCCGGTTTCCTGCAGGGCCTTGACCAGTAGCTGATGCTCGACGCGCAGGGGAATGCGCGCCTGAGGAGATTCCAGCTGCTCATCGGTGACACCGAGACGGACCAGTTCGGACGACAGATCGCAGCCCTGATACAGGGCTGCATCAAGGAGGTATTCGAGCCAGAAGGAGGCGACACTCAGGGTGCCGAAATTCGGAATGGTCATGGCTGCATCATCGGCATGGACGATGCGGAGTCAAGAGCGGAATGGAAAGATTGGTGCAAGGAGGGGTGGGGTGGCCGGGGGTGCCCGGCCACCGGGGCGGATCAGGCTGCGTTAGCCTTTTCCAGCTTGGTCAGCTTGCGCTGCACGGCTGCCAGTTTCTTTTCAAGGGAGGCAACGTCTTCGCGGGTGGGCAGGCCCAGAAGTGCGGCGCCTCGGTTGGTCAGTTGCTCAAGGCGGCGGCCTTCGTTGCCGTTCTTCTCTGCTTTCTCGGCTTTCTTTGCGGCCTTGTCCTGCTGCTTGACCAGCTTTTCACCAGTCTTGACCAGCTCATCAAACAGTTTCTTGCCGTTCTCTTCGACACGGGTCGCGGCGCCGCGGGCGGCCTTCTCCAGTTTCTCGGCGGCCGCTTTCAGTTCGGCGCGGGCGCTTTCGGCGCGGGCCTGCAGGTCTTTCAGGGTATCGTTCAATGCGCTCATGGTGGTGCTCCTTAGTGTCGTCGGGTGTCGGGGCTGTTCTCCCGGCGTCCAGGGGAGTGCGGAGAACGGCGTCCAGTGTACGGACGGTGAAAAAATGCTCTTTGTAAAATGTCCGACAATAGGACGTAAAATGATTGTTCTTTCTGGTCATCGTCCCGCGCCCGGGAAGCTGGTAGCGTCCCGCCTGACAGGTAGGGTGGTGGAATCTGGCAATGGTTCCCGGGCGAGGTTCTCGCGCGTATTCGTATGGAGGCAAGGGTGAGCAGCGTTGAAATCAGTACTGGCCGAGTCTCCGGCCTCGTTAACGATGGCGTGCGTGAGTACCGGGGCATCCCCTTTGCGGCACCGCCAACGGGCGAATGGCGCTTTCGTGCCCCGCGTCCCGTTGCCGGCTGGAGCGGCGTGCTGGCCGCAGAAAAATTCCGCTCGGCGGCCTGGCAGACGCCTAATCCGCTGATGGGCACCGAGCAGATTAGCGATGACTGCCTTTATCTGAATGTCTGGGTGCCGGAGGGCGAGGGGCCTTTCCCGGTGATGGTCTGGATTCATGGCGGCGCCTACACCAGTGGTTCGCCGTCCCAGCTGTTGTATCAGGGCCGGCGGCTGGCTGCATCGCAGCGGGTCATTGTCGTCAATCCTGCCTATCGCCTCGGTGCCTGGGGCTTTGGCTGGTGGCGCGATCTGGCGCCGTCACTGGAAACGGACAGCAACCTTGGGCTGCGCGATCAGATCGCCGCCCTGCAGTGGGTGCAAGACAACATCGGTGCTTTCGGCGGCGATTCCCGCCGGGTCACCGTGTTTGGTGAGTCCGCCGGAGGATTCAGTATTGCCACCCTCATGGCTACACCGTCCGCAGCGGGCTTGTTCCAGCGCGCCATCGTCCAGTCTGGCGCCGCGGACTTTGTGTTGGCCCCGGACGACGCAGCCCGTGTAGCACAGGCGGTGGCCGAGGGTCTGCCGGGTGAGGGCAGTGTCGCAGATCGCCTGCAATCGGTGGCCGGCCGGGATTTTGTCCGCGCCCAGAACGGCGCCATGCGGCAGGTGGTGAGGCGCGGTCTGCGTGAAACCACGCCGCAATTTGGCATGGTGTATCTGCCGGTGGTGGACGGCGATTTGCTGCCGCAATCACCGATTGCTGCTATCGCCGCCGGGTGTGCCCGGGACAAGGCGATGATGGCCGGCGTCTGTGAAGACGAGTGGCACCTGTTCCAGTTTGCGCCGCCCTTTAACGGCGGGGTTGGGCTGGACCGGTTCAAGGCCATGGACGCGGCAGAAATCCACCGGCGCATGGAACGGCAATTGCCGGGGCGGGCGCAGCAGGCGTTTGAGCACTATCACGGCGAGGTCCGGATCGACCTGCGGCGCGGCCTGATGGATCTGGTCAGCGCGCTGGAAACTGATCGTA
This sequence comes from Alcanivoracaceae bacterium, assembly GCA_046292765.1. Lineage (GTDB taxonomy): Bacteria > Pseudomonadota > Gammaproteobacteria > Pseudomonadales > Alcanivoracaceae > PGZG01. The sequence continues at coordinate 325,243 of JBKBQA010000002.1, forward strand.
CCTTCCGTATTCCTACCCTGCGCTTGCTGGATGCCCATGGTCGGGCCGGCGGTCTTGGCTGGGGTTTCCGTTTCAGTCATGAGATCGAGGCTTTCGGGGTGCCACTCGGCGCTTGCCATGTGGTGGATGTGCCGCTGGTGTTCGGTCTCACCGATACCCCCGCCGGCCAGTTGTTTACCGGTGGAGGTCCGGTGGCAGCTGCCCTGTCGGAACAGGTGATGGCGGCCTGGGGTCGCTTTGCCCATGAGGGCGTTGCCGCCTGGCAGCCCTGGGTTCAGGGCAGGATGGCGCGCACCTTCGGGCCCGGGCCGGAGCTGGCGCCGCTGGTTTCTGTCGAGCGCGAACAGTTCTGGCAGACCAGTATTCCGGAGCTGTAGCGGCAGGGCATCGAGAGGGGACTTGTGGGGTTGCTGCTCCTGTATGAAACCGGCCGGGAAGCCTCCGGGGCGGCGGCGTGAGGTTATGAAATCTGCTAGAATCCGCGCCTTCGCGGGTTGCCGGAGTGACGAATGAGCGTTGCCGCCATCATCGAGCGCAAGGTCCGCGACGGTTTGCCGGTGGCGGTGCTGCAGCTCGACAACGAAAGCCACATGCACAATGTGCCGAAGGGCTCGGAATCCCATTTCCGTCTGGTGGTGGTGTCCGATGTCTTTGCCGGGCTGATGCCGGTCAAGCGCCATCAGCGTGTTTATGCATTGCTTCAGGATGAACTGGCAGGCCCCGTACATGCGCTGGCGTTGCACACCTTCACCCCGGAAGAGTGGTCGGCACGGAATGAATCTGCCTCTGCGTCGCCGGCCTGCCGCGGTGGTAGCGGCCTCTGAGGCTGTTTGGCGGACATCGTGAAGAAATAATAGCTCGGGTATCAATACATGATCGTCGTTGCAGCGTTATACCGTTTCGTCCGGCTCGATAACTTTGCCGATCTGCGCCAGCCGTTGCTGGACGTCATGCATCAGCATGATGTCCATGGTACGCTGCTGCTGGCCCATGAGGGGATCAATGGCACCATCTCAGGGCGTCGTGAGGATGTGGATGCCGTGCTGGCGTGGTTGAAGGCGGACCCCCGCATGGCTGCGCTTGATCACAAGGAATCACTGGTCGACTGCCATCCGTTTTTGCGCACCAAGGTGAAGCTGAAAAAAGAAATCGTCACTATGGGCATCGAGAACATCGATCCGACCCGCGTGGTGGGCACCTACCTGTCCGGTGACGAATGGAACCGGGTCATCAGTGATCCGCAGACCCTGCTGATTGATACCCGCAACGATTACGAATACGAAGTCGGCACCTTTGCGGGCGCCATCAATCCGCGCACCAAAAGTTTCCGTGAGTTTCCTGATTATGTCCGTGAGCATCTGGATCCGGCGCGGCACAAGCGCGTCGCCATGTTCTGTACCGGCGGGATCCGTTGCGAGAAATCCACTGCTTTCCTAAAGGAGCAGGGGTTCGATGAGGTGTATCACCTTCAGGGCGGCATTCTGAAGTATCTGGAAGAGGTGCCCCGTGAACAGTCATTGTGGCAGGGCGAGTGCTTCGTGTTTGATGAGCGGGTAACGGTTGATCACGACCTGAAGCCGGGCAGTTTTGATCAGTGCCATGCCTGTCGTCGACCGATCTCGGAGCAGGACAAGCAGTCAGCCCATTATCAGCGTGGTGTGTCCTGTCCCAAGTGTATTGACGAATACAGCGAGGAGCAGCGCACCCGATTCGCCGAACGCCAGCGACAGATTGATCTTGCCCGTGCCCGCGGCGAGCAGCACCTCGGCGTCGATCCCCGGCAGCCTTCCTGATTGCTGCTACTGCGCAGTGTCATTCGATGAGAGCGCCTCGCGCAGCTGCTTCAGGGCATCGGTGGCGAGGTCACGCTGCAAGCCTTCGTCAATCCAGTGATCCAGCATCAGTCGAGTCTGATCACCCACCTTGCTGAAGTGGTATTCGAGGTAGGTTTCGAGCGGAAACGGCATGACCTTCGGTGCCAGTCTTGTAATCAGGTTCATCAGCAGCGGCTGCGGCACTCTGGCGGCAAAGCCGGCGTCCCGGTTCAGGTAGGCGGCGCTGATCAGTATTGCCTCGCGGGCCGCCGCACAGGCCACAGCAAGCCAGGGACCCTGACGCACCTTGGCAAACGACCAGTCCGCCAGTTCCAGTCCGGCGATGGCGGTGATATTGAGCGCCGTGGCGCGGGCGCCAAACCAGTCCAGCTCGCGGATCGAGACCGCCGGCAGTCCACCGGCGCGGAGCAGGGCGGCGGCCTGTTGGCCGGCGCGGCTGTCGTCCAGCATGGCGGCCCGTGGTGGTAGCAGATAGCCGAATCCATCCGTGGGCGAGTCTGTGCCCGGTAGCGGCGTGTGGAAGCTGATCAGCCCGATCAGACCGTGCTGGACCGGGCCGGCATACAGGGCGGTCAGTTTGCTGTGATCGCGGAAATCCGGGGTCCAGCTGATCAAGGCGGTGTCGTCACGGAACACGGACAGCTGCTCGGCGAGCCAGGGTGAATCGAGGGCATCGGAGGGTAGCGTCAGCCAGACTTGATCCCAGTGGCGATGGGCCTTGGTCAGTACCCGAAGATGTTGACTGCCCGCCGTCGGTTTGCCCAGCCAGCGATACTGGTGCAGCGTTCGTGGCATGACGCTGTTAGCGCTCTTCCTGCTGCGCACCAGAAAGTTCACCTGACAGCCGGCGCGAACCAGATGGTGTCCGTAGACGGCGCCCACTGCGCCACTGCCAATAATCAGAATGCGTTGTCTCATCTCTCCCCCGTTATTCCCTTAACGCCACCCTTGGTTCAGCGACTGGCCAGCCACGCCCGGCTGGCTTCGATGATGATATCGGTCACTGTGCAATCTTCCATCAGTGCCTGCATTTTTAATCGCTTGTGCAGGTCTGCGGGGATATCGGCGGTCAGCCGGCGGTGGCCCTCACGGGGACCGCTACCGGTGCGGCGTCGGCGCCGTGTTTTACGCTCGGGGCTGGCGCCGGGCTTGCTGTCGTCGGGGGTCGAGACAAAGTCGATCTGTTTCATAATGAAACCCGTATATCTACATGAGGGTATTTACGAATAAAGATAAAAGAATATGCCAGTAGATCATCAAGAGTGAATATCAGTAGATCATAATCTCAATATAATCACCTCATTAAATATGTAGCCATCAAGAGGTATCTGTGCGAATCAATCCTCATTAAACCATTAGATAATGGCGTATCTGAAAGTTGGCACTGGCAAAGAAGCTACTTGAAGACTATATTCCAACCGCATGAAAACAATGGATTTAAACGCGCCTTTTCCCGGCTGGGATCGGGTTCCACAAGGAAGAAGACATGACTGACTTCGATACCATCGTGATTGGCAGCGGTTTTGGTGGCGCCGTGATGGCGTGCCGCCTGGCCGAGAAGGGCGCCCGGGTGCTGGTGCTGGAACGGGGTCGCCGCTGGGCGGTGGAGGACTATCCCAGCGTCAGCAAGCGTCACTGGATTTGGGATGAGGATAAGCCTGAGCGCCTGAATGGCTGGCTCGACTTCCGCTTTTTTGGCGACATGAGCGTTGCCCTTGGTGCCGGTGTCGGCGGTGGGTCCCTGATCTACGCCAACGTGTCCATCGATGCCAAGCCGGAGGTGTTCGAACAGGGCTGGCCGGCGGCAATCCGCTTCCCGGCCCTGAAGCCGCACTACGACACAGTGGCAAAAATGCTGGTAGTGCGCAGCCTGCCGGAGAATCAGCTGACTGCCCGGACCCGGCTAATGCAGGAAGCCGCTGCAGCCATCGGCGCAGCAGACCGGTTCCAGCTGGTGCCGCAAGCGGTGGCCTTCGATCCGCAGTGGCATTACGGCCTCGATAGTCCCCATGACCGGCGACATTCCCGGCGCTGGGTCAATGATCAGGGGGTCGAGCAGGGCACCTGCATTCACTGCGGTAACTGCGACATTGGCTGCCCGACCCTGGCCAAGAACAGTCTCGACTTGAATTACCTCGCCCGTGCCGAACAGCTCGGTGCTGAGGTGCGGGCACTGCATCAAGTCCGCTGCATTACCCCGGCGGCAGGCGGATACCAGCTTCAGGTCCGTGATCTGGCCAGCGGTCGTGATGTCAATCTCAGTGCCGAGCGGGTCGTCATCAGTGCCGGCAGCGTCGGATCGACCGAGCTGCTACTGCGATGCCGGGATCAGTACCGCACCCTGCCAAAGCTGAGTGCGCGTCTGGGTGAGGGCTGGACGTCGAACGGCGACTTTCTGACTCCAGCCTGGTACCGGGATCGCGAGGTTTCACCGACCCGCGGCCCGACCATCTCCGGCGCCATCGATTTCCTCGATGGCAGTGAAGGGGGTGCCCGGTTCTTCGTGGAGGACGGCGGCTTTCCCGACCTGATTGGCAACCTGATGGAGAAGGGCGGTCGCCATTATCGGCTGCGCAATACCCGCGCTGGTCGGGCGTTGACGCGCACCTCCGAGCGTCGTGATCCCGCCCGGTGGCTGATGCCCTGGTTCGGCCAGGCAGTGGATGAGCCCGGCGGCACCTTCTACCTCGGCCGTAGCTGGCTGATGCCCTGGCGTCGCGACAAGCTGAAGCTGAAGTGGGACTACCGCAAGGCTGAGCTTGGTGTTCAGGGGCTGGCCGACATGCACCTGAAGCTCACCCGGGCTACTGGCGGCGAGGCTGCCACGCCAGCCACCTGGCGCTGGTTCCGCAATCTGGTCACGCCGCATCCTCTTGGCGGCTGCAACATGGCCGATGATGCGGCGCACGGTGTGGTCGACGACCGTGGCGAAGTGTTCGGTTATCCCAACCTGTTTGTGATGGATGGTGCTGTAGTGCCCACGGCGCTGGGTCTGAACCCGTCCAAGACCATTGCCGCGCTGGCGGAATTTGCCGCCGCCCGGATTGCCTGAGCGGCGGGTGCGGCCTAATCTGTGGACATGGCAATCACAACGGGAGCAACCATGACTGAAGCCCGATTTAACGTCGTCTTTGCCGGTGAGCTGGTGGCGGGCGCAGACCCGGCCCGGGTCCGGGAAAATCTGGCGGCTGCGTTCAAGATGGACGCCGCGCGGGTGGAGGCCTTGTTCACCGGCAAGCGGGTGGTGGTTCGCAAGGAGGCCGATCAGGCAACGGCGATGAAATTCCGTGCGGTGATGAAGCAGGCCGGTGCGGTCTGTGAGCTGGATAGAATCGGAGAGCCGGCAGCGGCCGAGGCGCCGGTTGCCTCTGCGCCGCCGGCTGCCGCTGCTGCTGCAATGCCGCAACAGGCGCCGGCAGGGGTGTCAGGAGGATCGCTGGAAACCGTCGGCACCATCCGCACCGGTGGAACCGGTTTCAGCGGTCCGTTCAATGTCGCTCCCACCGGTGCGGATCTCGCCGAGCAACGGCAGGGGCCGGCACCGGTGGTACCGGATGTCAGTCATTTCAGTGTTGCCCCGGCGGGCTCGGATATGGGGCAAAAAAAGGAAGACAAGCCGCCGGTGGTGCCGGACATCAGCGGCCTTTCCATCAAGCCTCTGTAGTAGCACCCGCCGTAACAGCAGAAACGGCAGGCGCCGTCACTGCGGGCACTAAGGGTTGAGGCAGGGCCGCTCCAGACGGTGGGAGAGGCCGGTGCGCTGGTCGAGCAGCTCCATGGTCTGGATGCCGGCTTCATGGCGCTGGCCAGTGATTATCAGCTGATCCCGCTCGGGTTCCGGCAGCCAGTCATTACTCTCCACTGCGTTCGCGCAAGACGCCCCGGGCGGCAGGCTGGCCAAGGTTCGCTGCAATGCCATTAGCCGGGTGTTCAGCTCCCGTTGCAGTGTCTCCCGTCGGGTTTGCCAGCGTGCCTCCAGCTCTGTCAGGGCAATACCATGATGGCCTGAGAGTGGTCGCTTTTTCAGAGCGGCAATCCATCCCCCGGCCACGTAAAGGTTGTCGCCATCGATATCGCGGGCCAATTCCGCCAACGCCAGATCCTCATCGATAAACCGGTTCAGCGCCGAATTGCGGTTGCCGCCTTCCTGGGCCTGCCGGGCTAGCAAGCGGGCGCCAGTCACATCGCCGGTCGCCAGCGCAGCGCGGGCGGCAGAGAGAGGATCAGCTGCTGCAGGGCTGGCGGGTGTGGCGACGCCGTATTCGCCAAGATCACAACCCGATTCCGTGGTCACCCGCACGGTGAGCCTGACCCCGGCTTCCAGCCGTCGTCCCGACCAGGTTCGCCAGCGGTCAGCGCCGACCGGCAGGCGGATGCGGGCATCTTCCTCGCCGTCGCGGTACCACTGGTGGACCAGCACCTGATCCTTGCCATCGACAATTTCGTTGAAAAACCACAGCCGGTCCCGAGCGGCTGTGCCGTCGCCGACCGGCTCGCGGTCACGGATCTGATCGGCAAACCCGGCCCGCGGCAGTGACAGCCGGCAGTCCGCCACCGCCACGGAAGAAAATATAAAAAGTGCGATCGATAACAGAGTCCGCATCACCTACTCCTCGGGAAAGACCGTATCATAGGCCGACTTAAGGAACCGGCAATCGGGGAATTTCATGGTTGAGACAATTCGCTGGCCTGTGCCAGTTATTCTGGCTGCGCTGGTGGTGGTGATTGCCGGGATGAAGGCGGCCTCGGACCTGCTTGAGCCGTTTTTGCTCGCGATCTTTATCAGCATTGTCTGCGTGCCTGCGGTGAACTGGCTGGTGGTGCGGCGCTGCCCTGAGGCGCTGGCTGTGTTGCTGGTGATGCTCGGCCTGCTACTGGTGGTGCTGTTGTCCATGGCGGTGCTGGGGGCGTCGGTGAACGACTTCATGGGGCAATTGCCGGTCTATCAGGCGGCCTTGACCAGCCGTGCCGGCGGACTGCTGGAGCATTTGGCAGCGTTCGGCATTGATACCGACACCTCTGCCATGAAGGAACGTTTTGATCCCGGCGTAGCGATTGGTCTCGCCGGCAGGCTGATGGGCCGCTTTGGCTCGGTGCTCGGCAATGCATTACTGATTCTGGTGGCGGTGGCCTTTATTTTGCTTGAAGCCGCGCGGATGCCGGCCAAGGTTCGCGCCGCGACCAAGGATGCGAGTCATGGTCTGGCGGCTTTCGGTCGCTTTGCCGAGGGAGTCAAAACCTATCTGGCAATCAAATCCATGGTCAGCCTGGGTACCGGCGTACTGGTGGCGCTCTGGGTATGGATTCTGGATGTCGATTACCCGCTGTTGTGGGGCGCACTGGCGTTCCTGTTCAACTATATCCCCAATATCGGTTCTTTCCTTGCCGCCATCCCGGCGGTGTTGCTGGCGTGGGTGCTGCATGGTTCGCTGGTGGCCGGCATTGTGGCGGCCGGGTACGTTGCCATTAATACCATCGTTGGTAATTTTCTCGAGCCGAGGCTGATGGGCCGCAGTCTCGGTTTGTCGACGCTGGTGGTGTTTGTGTCACTGATTTTCTGGGGCTGGGTGCTGGGGCCGGTGGGCATGGTGCTGTCGGTTCCGCTCACCATGATTCTGCGGATTGGTCTTGAATCTCACGAAAATACCCGCTGGGTGGCCATCATGCTCGGGCCAGAGGTGGAGGAACCTCCGCCGGCCTGATTGTCGGTGGCAGTGCTGGCCCGGCTCTATCACGGGTGGCCGCAGTGGGCACCGCAGGCCTGGCAAAAGCGCGAGAAGGCGCTTTTACGGGTGTTGCACTGACGACAGTGGTCATGCAAACCAATGCCGCAATGCGGACAGAAATCCAGCGCAGTATTGCTGAGGTCGACACGGCGTTCGCAACCAGGGCAGACGCCCTTGGTGAGGCGCACCAGCGCGATGTCATAGCTCAGCTCCCGTCGGCGCTCCACGTCCGGCAGACTTTCCTTCTGTTTCTGCTGTTCCAGATAACGGTTGAGCGCGACAATCGCCTGCCGCCCCACCAGCACGGTGATCAGGATGCCAACACTGTAACGCACATAGCCGCCGTAACTTGGCAGGTAAGGCACCAGCTCAATGAAGAAGGTAAAGAGGGCGAACAGGATAAAGCCCCAGGCAAATGGCCAATAGGTGCTTTTGCGTTTCCGGGCGAACAGCCAGCCGGCGATAATCAGTAATGGCAGGGTCAGGGCTAGCCGATACAGAAACACCCGCAGTTCCTGACGGCGCTGCGCTTTGGCCAGTGTTTCGTATCCGCTTTGCTGCAGGTCGGCCAGTGCCTGATGCTTGCTGGCCAGTGTCCGAGAGGCGTCGTACTCACGCTGCTGCAGCGCTTCGATGGACTTGCCGATGTCACGCTCGAACCCCTTGAGGGCATCCAGTGCGGCAGTGCGCTCAAGCAATTCCTGATCCTGATCCGGCCGTGCGGTGGCACGACGGGTGGCGATCCAGTTGTTGAAGCTGTCTCGCGCCGCATGGGTGTCAGCGACGGCAGCCTGATGGCGAAATCGCTGGCGTTGCAGCTGATCACGGAGATCCTCAAGCGACTGATCGGCCGCTGAGACGGCGTCCCGGGCTGCCTGGCTGGCCTGCGGGTCCAGTACCTGTTCGAGGGTCAGCCGCTGCTCAACCTTCGGCAGATCCCCAACCAGCGAGCTCCCCAGTCCGGACAGGAACCAGGCAAACATGATCGCCACCAGCCAGAGGCCGCGACGGAACCAGGTTTCAGACAGACGCAAGGCTTTGCTCATGGGGCACTCCGTTGATCACTCTGGCCTGACATACCGGCTGAGCTGCTCTTGCCAGATCAGTACCCCGGCGATCACCGCCACCGGCATGATCATCAGATTGGTAAGCGGCACCATGGTAACCGCCAGCACCACGCAGCCAAAGCCCAGCACCAGCCAGGGTCGGCGGCGCGCTGCAGCCTTCATGGTGACAAAAGGCACCTGACGGGTGTCAGCACCGTAGTCAATATATTGCAGCCCCAGCAGCCAGCCCGACCAGAGGAACCAGATTATCGGGGCGGCCATATTGACCACTGGGGTCAGCCAGAGGACCAGCACCAGAATGCCGACCAGCAGGGTCCGCCAGAGCCAATCCCAGGTTTTGCGCAGTTCGCGGCGAAAGGTGCGGCCTGTCATGGCGGCGATGGACTCCGCCGGCAGGGGCGTAGTGCTGATACGTTGGTCAATTTGCTCGGCCAGCAGCCCCATAAAGGGGGCAGCGATCAGTTGCACGACAATGGTGAAAGTGCTGGCGAACAGCATCAGCAGGGCAAGCCATGCCAGCGCCTGCAACAGCCAGAGCCCGGCGGCGATCAGTCCGTTCAGGAAGGCCAGTTCGCCCTCAAGTTGCCAGCCGCTGCCGAGCGCGCCGATCCAGCCGCCCAGCCAACTGCCGGCCAGCCAGTACAGGCTGCCAAACAGCAGGACGTTGAACAGCAGTGGCAGTGCCACCCAGCGGCGCAGCCCGGGTTCCCGGGCTATTCGTGCGGCGCGCAAAAAATAACCAATTGCATCAATCACTTGTCTCTCCGCAGGGGATTGCGTCGACGGTCACCGGGAATGGTCGCAGATTCCTACTGGCGGCGACCAATTTTCTATACACTAGGCCCTTTCACGGTCTTGCCCGGGAGCACCGGGGGCAACCGGATTCTTCAACTGGATGACAGGGCGCCGCCGGATGCGGCGTCTCAGGGCAGGTTACGCACGCCATGCGATTGAAAAGCATCAAGCTCGCCGGTTTCAAATCATTCGTCGACCCGACCACGGCTACCTTTCCGGACAACCTGACTGCGGTGGTCGGGCCGAATGGCTGTGGCAAGTCAAACATCATTGATGCCGTACGCTGGGTGATGGGGGAGTCTTCCGCCAAGCATCTGCGCGGCGAATCCATGACGGACGTCATCTTCAATGGCTCCAACGCCCGCAAGCCGGTGGCCCAGGCCTCAATCGAGCTGGTGTTTGATAATGCCGACGGCACCCTCGGTGGAGAGTATGCCCGGTTTTCCGAGATCGCCGTCAGGCGCCAGGTAAGCCGCGACGGTCAGTCGAACTACTTTCTTAACGGCGCCAAGTGCCGCCGCAAGGACATCACCGATATTTTCCTCGGCACCGGTCTCGGTCCGCGTAGCTACGCCATTATCGAGCAGGGCATGATCTCGCGCCTGATCGAAGCCAAGCCGGAAGATCTGCGCATCTATATCGAAGAGGCGGCCGGCATCTCACGCTACAAGGAACGCCGGCGTGAAACCGAAAACCGGATGCGCCGCACCCGTGAAAACCTCGAGCGTCTTGCCGATATCCGAGAAGAGCTGGAGCGGCAGATCGAACGTCTGTCCCGTCAGGCGGCGGCCGCAGAAAAATACAAGCAATACAAGCTGGAAGAACGTCAGAAGGGCGCCGAGCTGCGTGCCCTGCGCTGGCGTAACCTTAATACTCAGGTCGAGCAGATCGAATATGTGATGCGCGAGCTGGAAGTGGCGGTGGAAGCCAAAGTCGCCGAGCAGCGCCATGTCGATGCCGAGCTGGAGCGTCTCCGTGACGGCCACACTGACGTGCAGGATCGCTTCAATACAGTGCAGCAGCAGTATTACGGTCTCGGCGCTGAAGTGGCGCGACTGGAACAGACCATCCAGTTCCAGCGCGAGCGTAAGCATCAGCTCTATGAAGAATTGAAACAGATCGAAGCGAATTGGGCGGAAGCGAACCAGCACCTGCAAACAGACCGGGAAAAAATCGCCGAGCTGGATGGTCGTCTTGGCGAGATCGAACCACAGCTGGAGTTGCTGCGCGAGCAGGAAATGAGTTCCGGCGAGCTGCTGGCAGCGGCCGACGAGGCGATGCAGCAGTGGCAGCAGGAGTGGGAAAACTTCAATCACGGCGCCAACGAGTCCCGTCGTCATGCGGAAGTGGAACAGTCCCGCATCAAACATCTGGAAACCTCTGTCGAGCGCCTGAGTGATCGTATTGATCGTCTTGGCAAGGAGCAGGGCAGTCTGGACGCCGAGCCGTTGGCCGCCGAAATGCGTCGCTTTGAGGAGCAAGTCGAGCAGTTGCGTCAGCAGCTGGAAAACGGCGAACAACGCAGCGAATCAGTACAGGAAGAGATCAGCACCCTGCGCCGCGAGAATGCCGAGCGTGGTCGCACGCTGGAAGAAAAGCGTGAGCGTATGCAAAAGCTGCGCAGCCGGCACGCATCGCAGGAGGCATTGCAAAAGGCCGCCATGGGCGACGATGGCACTGTGTCCGAGTGGCTGTCCCGTCACGGCCTCGACGAGACACCGCGGCTGGCGGACCGTCTGCAGGTGCAGGCCGGCTGGGAGAAAGCGGTCGAGATGGTGCTGGGTGATGCCCTGCACGGCGTCTGCATTGATGGTTTGAATCAGGTCGAGAGCTGGCTGGGCGACTTGCAACACGGCCGTGTCTGCCTGCTCACAGCAGCTACGAGCGTGGCGCCGGGCAGCAAGGGCAAGGCGCTGGCGTCACTGGTCAGCGGGCAGGTGCCGGCATTACTGCAGGATGTCTATGTCACCGACTCGCTTGCCGAAGCGCTAACCCTGCGCCCGCAGCTTAGTGGCCGGGAATCGGTGGTAACCCGCGATGGCATCTGGCTCGGCAGTGACTGGCTGCGTGTCAGTCGCGAACAGGATCAGGAAAGCGGCATTCTGGAGCGTCGCCGCGAGCTTGAGCAGCTTGGAGTGGAAATCGATGAACTGGAAGACCAGATCATCGAGTTGCGCGAACAGCTTGAAGCGGGCCGCGAACAGATTCAGTTGCTGGAAGAAGAGCGCGAGGAGTGCCAGCGGCAAAGTACCCGTGTCGGTCGCGAGCTGGGTGAAATCAATGCCCAGGTGTCGGCCCGTCAGGTGCGTCTTGAGCAGATCACCATGCGCCGCGAACGCCTCGGCAGTGAACTCCATGAAGCCATGACCCAGCGTGCCAGCGAACAGGAGCACCTGAAAGAAGCCCGTGCGGTGCTGTCGGAAGCCGTTGAAGCCATGGCTCAGGATACCGAAGCACGCGAGGCGTTATTGTCCCGCCGCGATCAGGCGCGGGCGCGGCTCGACGAGGTGCGCCAGCGCGCCCGTCATGATCGTGACACCGTGCATCAGCTGGCAATGGAGGTGCAGGGCGCGCGCACTCAGGCCGACTCGTTGCGCGCCGGCCTGTCGCGACTGGAAGCCCAGACCTTGCAGCTCACCGAGCGCAAGGCAGTGATTCAGGATCAGCTCAGCGAAGGCGATGATCCGGCCCGTGAGCTGGCCATGCAGCTGGAAGAAAAGCTTGAGGCCCGCCTTGAAGCCGAACAGTCCATGCAGACTGTGCGCCGAGAGCTGGAAACCATCGATCACGAGGTTCGGGGTCTGGATGGGCGTCGCCAGCAGTACGAGCGTGAGGCCCAGGAAATCCGTGGCCGTCTCGATCAGAAGCGCATGCAGTGGCAGGAGATCAAGGTTCGCCGTACCACGGTACAGGAACAGCTGGCCGAGCAGCAGTTTGATCTGGATACGGTGCTGGCGATTCTGCCGGAGGAGGCCAATGAGCAGGCCTGGTCCGAGGATCTGGAACAGATTGCTCTGCGCATATCCCGGCTTGGCCAGATCAACCTCGCCGCCATTGACGAATATCGACAGCAGTCGGAACGAAAGGAGTACCTCGACCGTCAGAATGCCGACCTCGAGGACGCCATGAAGACGCTGGATAACGCGATTCGCAAGATCGATCGGGAGACCCGCACCCGCTTCAAGGAATATTTCGACCGTATCAATCACGGTCTGCAGGAGCTGTTCCCGAAAGTGTTCGGTGGCGGCCATGCCTACCTTGAGCTCACCGGGGAAGACCTGCTCGACACTGGCGTGGCGATCATGGCGCGACCGCCTGGCAAGCGGAACAGCACCATTCACCTGTTGTCCGGTGGAGAAAAGGCGCTTACTGCCCTGTCGCTGGTGTTCTCGATCTTCCGTCTCAATCCGGCGCCATTCTGTATGCTGGACGAGGTGGACGCACCGCTCGACGATGCCAACGTCGGCCGGTTCTGTAATCTGGTTCGTGAAATGTCACCGGTGGTGCAGTTTATTTTCATCACCCACAACAAGATCGCGATGGAAATGGCCGACACCCTGATGGGCGTCACCATGCACGAGCCAGGCGCATCCCGTCTGGTGGCAGTAGATGTAGACGAAGCTGCGGAAATGGCCAGCGCCTGATCGCAGCAGGGTGGCTGTACCGACAAACGGAATCTGAGAGGGACAGGCAGTGGGTCTGGAAACGCTGATCGTCATTCTGGTGATCCTGATTATCGGCATTCTTGCCGACGGTGTGCGACGTATGTTGAAGGAGCGCAGCAATCGGCTGCACCTGCGTATTGATCCTCGCGCCCGGGAGCTGGTGAAACAGCCGGCGGATGACACCAATCCGGAATTGCCTTCCGGTGGTGCCCGTGTGGCCCGCGGAGCCGGCGCGCAGGCTCCGCGTCGTCAGAGCCCTGGCCTGGGCAATTTGTCCAACGTCGGTGCTGCGATGAAGACGCCGCCGCTGGTGATGGAGCCTGAGGAGCAGGTCAAGCCGCCGGTTACCGCTGCCATTCAGGTGGATTTGTTTGGCGAGTCGCGAGTTGGTGAAGTCGAGGCTGAATTCGAGGCCGAGTCGGAGGTCGAAGCTGAGCTGCACTGGCCAGCGCCGGAGGAACCGCCCGCGCGCGAACCCGATCCGGATCTGCTCGAAGTGATTGTCATGCACATGGTGACTTCGGCGGCCAATGCCATGCCCGGTCGTGATCTGTTGCAGGCGCTGCTGGAGCAGGGCATGCGCTATGGCGACATGAATATTTTTCACCGTCACCAGTCACGTAACGGTCGGGATGAACTGCAGTTCTCCATGGCCAATGCGCTTGAGCCCGGCACCTTCGATATTGACGCCATGGAAGGGCACAGTTTCCGTGCCGTCACCTTCTTTCTGAAAATGCCCGGGCCGGCCAATCCCGCTGAAGCGCTGGAACGGATGGTGCGCACCGTGCGCCATCTGGCTGAGCGGTTCGGCGGCGAAGTGCGCGATGATCAGCACTGCGCGCTTACCCAGCAGACCGTAGAGCACATGCGCGAGCGGGTGCGCGATTTCGAGCGACGACAGCGGGTGGCCGGTGGCTGAGACGATTGCCGATCAGGTTCGCCGTCTGCGCGAACAGTTGTCTGACTGGAGTTATCGTTACTACGTGCTGGACGACCCGGCAGTACCGGACGCCGAGTATGATCGCGTGTTCCGCGCACTGCAGGCGCTGGAGCAGTCTCACCCCGAGCTGGTTTCCCCTGATTCTCCCACCATGCGTATCGGTGACCGACCGCAGGACGGCTTTGCCGAAGTGGTCCACGAAGTGCCGATGCTGTCCCTCGATAATGCGTTCAGTGACGACGAGTTGCTGGCCTTTGATCGCCGTGTTCGTGAGCGGTTGGGCGAGGAGGGCGCGGTCACTTATGTGGCTGAACCCAAACTGGATGGGCTTGCCGTCAGTCTGCTTTATGTCGACGGCGAACTTGTCCGCGCCGCCACTCGCGGCGACGGCGCCACCGGTGAAGATATCACCACCAATATCCGCACCCTGCGATCAGTGCCACTGCGGCTGCGCGGCGCACCGCCGCCGCTGCTGGAAGTGCGTGGCGAAGTGATCATGCCCCATGCCGGTTTTGAGTCGCTGAATGTGCGTCAGCGGGATGCTGGTCAGAAGCCCTTTGCCAATCCCCGCAATGCGGCGGCGGGCAGCTTGCGGCAATTGGACTCGCGGATCACCGCTCAGCGGCCACTGGAGTTCTATGCCTACAGCATCGCCCGGATCAATGGCGCCGGTGTGCCCGCCACCCATATGGCGGGGCTGGAGCAGTTGCGTGACTACGGACTGCGCGTCAATGCACTGGTGCAACGTTGCGAGGGCGTAGAGGCGCTACTGGCCTTCTATCAGCAGGTGCTGGAACGTCGCCCTTCACTGGGTTACGACATCGATGGCGTGGTCTACAAGGTCGATGATCTGGCCCGGCAGCAGACGCTTGGCTTTGTTTCCCGGGCGCCGCGCTGGGCCATTGCCCACAAGTTCCCGGCCCAGGAAGAGCTCACCGTGCTGCGCGATGTGGAGTGGCAGGTCGGTCGTACCGGTGCGCTGACCCCGGTGGCGCGACTTGAGCCGGTGTTTGTTGGTGGCGTCACGGTGAGTAACGCCACCTTGCACAATGCGGATGAAATCGCCCGGCTGGATCTGCACATCGGTGACACCGTGGTGGTGTTGCGGGCCGGTGACGTCATTCCCAAGGTCTCCGCGGTGCTGACCGAGCGTCGACCGGTGGATGCCAGACCCATTCTGGTTCCTGAACGCTGCCCGGTCTGCGATAGCGAGGTGTTCCGTGCCGAGGGCGAGGTTGTGGCGCGCTGCACCGGCGGTCTGGTGTGCGCTGCACAGCAGAAGGAAGCGGTACGCCATTTTGCTTCCCGTCGTGCCATGGATATCGAGGGTCTTGGCGAGAAACTCGTTGATGTGCTGGTCGATGCCGGTCTTGTTGCCAGCGTTGCCGATATTTATTCACTTACGGTTGAGCAGGTTGCCGGGCTCGAACGAATGGGCGACAAGTCGGCAGCGAATCTGATCGAAGCCATTGGCCACAGCAGACAGATCAGTTTGCCGCGTTTTCTGTTTGCCCTCGGTATTCGCGAAGTCGGCGAAGCCACTGCCTTGGCCCTGGCCAATCATTTCGGTAGTCTGGACGCCATTATCTCGGCGGATGAAGCGGCGTTTCTGGAGGTGCCGGATGTCGGCCCCGTGGTGGCCAGTCATCTTCGCCATTTTTTTGCCGAACCGCACAACCAGTCGGTGATCGCCGCGTTGCGCGCCGCTGGCGTTATCCCCAGCGAATCAGTGCCGCAGAAGCCGGAGACCCTGCCACTACATGGCCAGACCTGGGTGCTGACCGGTACTCTGACAAGACTCACCCGCGATCAAGCCAAGGCAGCGCTGCAACAACTTGGTGCCAAGGTGGCCGGTTCCGTGTCGGCAAAAACGTCGGTGGTGGTGGCGGGAGAGGCTGCCGGCTCCAAGCTAGACAAGGCGCAGTCACTGGCTGTGCCGGTGCAGGATGAAGACTGGTTACTGGCGCTATTGACGCAACACGGCGTGGAGATCAGCAGCGAATGATGAAGTCGGTAGCGACGGTCATGGTCATGGCGCTGGGACTGGCGGGTTGTGCGTCCCAGCCGGCCAATGTGCATGATATCTGCGCCATCTATGACGAGAAGGGCGGGTTGATCAACAACTGGTACCGACACAGCAAGCGGGTCGAGCGAGAGTTTGGTGTGCCGCCGCATGTGACCATGGCGACCATCTGGAAAGAATCCACCTTTCAGGCGCGGGTAAAACCGCCACGGAAAAAATACCTCGGGTTTATTCCTGGTCCGCGTCCCTCCGACGCTTACGGCTACCCACAGGCGCTGCGCTCCACCTGGCGCTGGTATCAAGATGAAACCGGCCGTTCGCGCGCCAAACGACAGAAATTCAAACACGCCATTCATTTTGTTGGTTGGTATCACGATCAGAGCCACCGCCGGAATCGCGTGGCCAAGCATGATGCTTACAATCTTTACCTGAATTATTACCTCGGCCATGGTGGCTATGCCCGCGGTGCGGCGGCCAACAATGCGTTTGCCCGCGACGCGGCCCGACGGGTGGCCGAGCAGGCTGAGAAGTACCGGGTGCAGCTGGCAAGATGCAGGGGATAGCGTGAATACCGAATCGATTGTCTATGGCTGCATCAAACATCTGCCCTTCGGTGCGCTCGCCGAGCGTCGCGCCAGTTGCCAGCATAATCGTCAGGCGGTGATGGCATTACCGCAGGCGGATGCCTGGCCATTTCTCTGTCGGGAAATGTTTGCCGTACCCGGAGATGACCTGATGGGCGGCACCTACCATACTCAGGTGATCCATTTCGGTATGTCCTACCGGGCGGTGGAGTATGAATGGGAGCACTGGATCGCCAAGTTCGAAGCATTGCTGCGTAACATGTACTGGGTCAATGCCATCGTTCATCTGGAAACCGAGCTGGCCGGCAAGCATACCTTTGTCTGGGACAGTGCCGAGATGTGCCATCGTCCTTCCGATGAGCCCCTGCGGGTGCGCTGTGAGTGGGCCCGCGAGAGCCATCTGGCGTGATTGTGCCGTGGCAAGACATTCCGGCGGATACCCTGCAGAACATGCTGGAAGAGTATGTCAGTCGCGATGGCACCGACTATGGTGAGCGTGAAATTGCGCTCGTCACCCGCGTCGAACAGGTCAGGGAACTGCTACGCAGGGGGCGCGTGGTGATCTGGTTCGATGACACTACCGAATCCATTTCGCTTTTCGACGCCGATCACTTGCCGTCATAAGGGCGGCAATCCTGCCGCGATCGGATCTCTCCGACCGCATCGCCGCCTGAATCGAGTATCAGAACAGGGCGCGGGCAAGCAAGTGCACTGCCAGCGCAATCATCACCAGCCAGCTCAGTGCGATGCCAAGTTGCCGTGATTTGTTAACCTTTTTCGGTGCCGTCATGCCGAGCGGATGAAGCACCCGGGCGACAAAAAAGGTAGCGCCGTAGAGATGCATGACGGTGGCGGAAGCACCGAGCATTTCCAGTAACGCCATCGCCAGCAGCACCATCGGCACATACTCGGCAGCATTACCATGGGCACGAATGGCAGCAGTGAGATCGCGGTGCCCACCATCCCCCAGCGACACCTTGGCGTTCAGTCGCCAGCGCACCACATTGCCCGCCAGCGACAGCAGCATAAGTAGCATCAGGGCGGTGTAGAAGCCGGTAATAGTGGGCAGGCTGGCAAGGTTCATGGTCATCAGGAAAGCTCCTCGGATAGATGGTGGCGCAGCATAAACCGGGCCGGGGACAGGGCGTCAACCAGTTCCCGGTCCACCGGCAACGGCAGCTTGAGAATCTGTGCTGCGATCAGGTCCGCGCACAAGGGCGTACCGCTGATGCCGCGACTGCCGTGGGCGATGCTGAGCCAGAGACCGGCGGGCTGTGAAGGCGCGGCACCGGCCAGCGGCAAGAAGTCAGTGCTCTGGCAGCGAAAGCCCACCCGCGCCGAGACCACCTCCGCCTGTTCCCCGCCCAGCGCCTGCCAGTAGTCGGGCAGGTGTTGTTGCAGTTCCGACAGATTGGTGCGGTCGTCCTGTTCGCGGACGTTCGCTTCCATGCTGTGCAGATCGAAGGTGGCGCCGACACAATGCAGGCCGTCAATGGCGGGCGTCAGATAGCCGGCATGGCAAATGGCCTCGCGCCACTGGCGCGAACGCTCGGTGGCGAGCACGTGGCTAACCTGACCACGAATGTGCTTCAGCTTTACCGCCGGCACGGCCGTCAGGGTCAGGGCATCCCGGCTGTTGGCCAGTATCACGTGGTCGGCCTCGAACAGCGGGCCATCATTGCCAAACAGTTGCCAGCGCTGGCTATGGGCGAGCCGTTCGATTCGCGCCGGCACGACACTGATCAGCGGATGGTCGAGCAGGTGATGACACCAGTCGGTGGGCGACAGATAACCCCCGCGCAGAAAGTGCAATCCGCCATGGACGCCGTCGAGCCCGGCGAGATCGGTGACCGGCCAAAGGCCGCTGGTAAGTGCTGCTGCGGCCTTGTCGGCGAGCCGCGCGTCCTTCGGGTGCTGTCGTACGCCGTGCAGCCCGCCCTGATCCGATGCCATCGGAAAGCCTTCCCGTTCGAGCCAGTGCAGGGCGTGAAAAAAGCTGCTCTGGTAGAACCGGTTCTGTGCTGTGGCATGGGCGCTGGGAGAGGTATAGACCACGCCGGCGAGATTGCCTGAGGCGCCAGCCGCGATCCGGTCCTGCTCAAAAACGGTGACGGCGACGCCCTGATTCGCCAGGGCTCTGGCGCAGGTGGCGCCGGCGAGCCCGGCACCGACAATCGCGATAGCCGGCTTGGCGCGTTGCCTGGCGTGCCACGAAGCCCCCTGAATCCGGCCCACCAGCATTTCTCGCTTACGACCAAAGCCGGCCTGCCGTGACATGCTGAACCCGGCCTCGGCCAGACCGCGGCGAACAAATCCGGCGGCGGTAAAGGTGGCCAATGTGGTGCCGGGTCGACTTAACCGGGCCAGCTCCGCAAACAGTTCGGGGCGCCACATCTCGGCATTGCGCGCAGGCGCAAAGCCATCGAGAAACCAGGCGTCGGCCTGGCAGTCCATCAGCCTCAGCATGGCCACGCTGTCGCCTTGCAGCAGGGTCAGACTGAGTCTGCCCGGCAGCAATTCGCGGTGGTGGAAACCCGGGCTGGCGGGAGGCCAGTGACGCCGCAATATCTCGCTCAGGCCGGAGTGGTGAGGCCAGCGGGACAGGGCAATATCGAGATCCGCCGACGTCAGCGGGTGTTTCTCGGTACTGAAGAAATGTAACCGCGCATCCGCTGGCGCATGGTCAAGGAAGCAGTGGGCCGCGCGAAGAAAATTCAGTCCGGTTCCAAAGCCGGTCTCGCCGATAACGAACAGGGCGTTCGGCGGCAGGGAGGTGAAGCGCTCACGTAGCTGGTTACCGTCGATAAAGACATGGTCGGCTTCGGCGAGGCCGTCGTCGCGCGAGAAGTAAGGATCGTCAAACGCAGGTGCGACCGGGGTGCCGGATTGCCATTCGATATGCGCCGGCGTCAGTGCGGTGAAATCATGGCTCGGCATGGTCGGCAGTATGGCTCGCGCGTGCGGCGAGGACAAAGGCAATCAGGGCATCACGGGCGGTCGGGTGGAGGGCCGAAGCATCGGCGACGCCGGATTCCAGACGCAGGCGGACAAACAGGGGCGCGTCGGCGGTCAGCATCAGGACGTCAGTCATGGCGGTGGCGCCGCGGCGGCTGCGCAGCTCGGTTACCGCGATCGGGTAGAGCAGCTCTGGCTCGCTGAGGCTGTCGCCGAGCACTTCTACAACGTCACGCCGGCTGCGCCGGGCGAGCTTGACGATACCCTGCTCGCGTATCTGGGCAAAATGGCCGTCCACCATACGCAGCGGAGGCAGGTCTTCCCAGCCTCCCGGAATGGGATACAGGGCAAATTCCAGCACCAGCGATTCGTCGCGCTCGCTGACATAGCGAAACAGCTTCAACTCGCGCTCCGACGGTTGCAGGGTTCCCTGCAGGCGAAAATCTCCCAGCTGTTCGGGGGCAACAAGGCTGTCCAGCGCTGTCTCCGGATCGGGCAGGGCGATGCCGACCCGGCCGTAGGGCTGCGAGGACTCATCCACCACCATGCAGCTGGCTAGTGCCAGACTGAGCAATAGAACACTAGCGCGTATCAGGTCCATGGCGGGCTCCAGCGAGGCAAAGGGAGGATTCTGCGGGGCTTTGCCGCGCCCGGCAAGGCGCTTGCCTGTTCCCGGCCAGAGTGCCGCCTGACAATTGTTCTGTTCCTGTCATTGAAGTGGGCTTTTCGTGGCATGATGATGTCAGTCGACCGCAATGAGGACCCGATCCAGAGAATGGACTCCCCCGGCATCCGACCCAATCCTGCCTTTCCATCGCTGATCATGGTGATGATCACCCTGCCGTTCATGTTGCTCGGCTGGTTGCTGGTGGGCGCGCTGATGGAAGATATCGGCCGCCATGATCGGGTTGCCCGGGCACTGACCCTGTTTGATACCGGTATCGCCGTGGTGGCTCGCCTGGAGGATGTGCGTGATCTTGGCACAGCCCGGTTTCATGGCGCGGTGGGCGAGCTGAATGATCGCCACAGTCAGGCGCTCGAGGATGTGGACGAGCTGTTACCAGATCTGATCTTTGTCCTCGCACAGCGCGACAGCATGCTGGTGAGGGATCAGATCACCGCCATTGTTTCCGCGCGCCAGATGCTGGATGCGCAGCCGGTGCAGGCGGATTTTATGGTGACCTTCGATGCTACTGCGGCATTGATTGATCGCATCTACGAAGCTCTCTTTGCCGAGTTGAATGTCACTGATCTGCTGTTGGGCGAACCCGTCACGGCGAATGAACTTATGCTGGTAATGGGCGACAAGCTTCGTTCGGCGCGACACCACACCGGACAACTTCGCACGTTATCTTTGCATGCCTCGCTTGGCAGCGGTTTTCTTGCCTCCGTGGATGCCGGCCGTTTTGATTTGGCCTGGGGAGGTTTGCACGACGACCTGCTGTCACTGGCGCGTCAATTGCGTCTGCTTGAAGAGCGTGGCATTGACCCGCACTGTGCCAGACAACTGGGCGAAGGGCGCGAGGGAGCCTGGGCCTATCTGGAAAAGATGGCAGATCAGGTGCTGGTCAGCGATCGGGTGGAACTTTACTGGGGCGAAGCGGATGCGGCCGGTCAACAGGCGGTGACGGCACTGCAGCAGATGTCATTGGCACTTCTGGCAGAAGTGCATGAGGTAGTCGGGCGGGCGCGAATAGACTCGTTGCGAATGAATGTGATGTTGTTGCTGGGGCTGGTGGTGTTGTATTTGCTGCTGGCCGGATTTGTACTGATGTTGTACCGCTCCCGCTACGAGATTCTGCGGGTGCAGACCGAGAATCGGACCAAGAGCCAATTCCTTGCCCGGATGAGCCACGAGATACGGACACCATTGAATGGCGTTATCGGTTTGGCAGAGTTATTGCGGGATACCCGGCCAACCTTGCAGCAACGACAGTATATCGATCTGATTGAAAGCTCCGGCCGTTCGCTGGTGAGCCTCGTCAATGATGTGCTGGACCACGCTCGCATCGAAGCCGGCAAACTGGAGCTGGAGTCGATTCCTTTCGATCTTTCCGCGCTGGTCGCGGAGTGCGCGCATATTTTCAGTCTGCGCGCCCATGATAACGACAGCGTGATTTACTGGTCCGTGGCGCATGATGTTCCGGCCGAGATTATTGGTGATCCCGCACGTTTGCGGCAGGTGCTGATTAACCTGTTGTCCAATGCCGTCAAGTTTACTGAGCACGGGCTGGTTGAAGTGGTGGTCACCACGCGTCAGCAGGACGACGGTCGTTGCCGGTTGCGGTTCGAAGTGCGAGATACTGGTATCGGGCTCAGCCCGGAAGAGCAGAGCCATCTGTTCGACCTGTTCTCACAGGCATCGCCGTCGGTGGCGAGGCGTTACGGTGGCAGTGGTCTCGGGCTTAGTATCAGTCGCGAACTGGTGCAGCTGATGGGCGGCGATATCGGGGTGCGCAGTGCCCGGCACTGGGGCTCGACCTTTTTCTTTGAAATCGATTTCGGCATTCATCGGCCGGCGGCGCCGGCGAAACAGGTGATCCAATCGGTGGATGCGGTGTTGCTTGATCGCGGTGGCCAGTTGCGTCGGCTGATTCAGGGTCGGGAGGGCTGGAGTCGGGTGGCTATTGTCGAGTCTGCCGGCGCCTGCGTCGATCTGCTGCGCCGTCAGCCATCGTTGTCCATGGTGGTGGTTCACAGCCAGCAGGTAGACGGTGCTCTGGAGTCGGTGCTGGCTCCCCTGCAGAGTCAGCTTGACGGCCGTTCCCTGCGGCTGGTGGTGGGCGTGAGGGGCGGGGTGAGCGATGAGCTTAAGCACCGTCACCGGGTCGATGACGTCGACGCCTGTACCGTATTTGATGATGTCCGCTTGCGCAGCCTGTTCCTGCATCAGGCGAGTGCTGGCGCGGTCGAAGAGGCGCCGCCCCCGGTAACGGCGGTGAAACCCTTCAGCGGTTTGCGTGTGCTGGTGGCGGAGGACAATCCGGTTAACCAGATCGTCACCGACGGCATGCTGCGTCGACTGGGGGTGGAGGCCAGAATGGTCGGTGATGGACTGGCCGCGGTTCAGGCCTATGAACAGCAGGGCGGAGCCTTCGATCTGATCCTGATGGATATCGACATGCCGACCATGGACGGCACCGCTGCCGCCCGTGAAATCCGGGCGCTGGAGGCCCGCGAGGGCTGGCGAGCGTGCCGGATCGTCGCCCTCAGTGCCCATGTGCTGTCCGAGTACAGGGATGCGGTGATGGCGGCGGGCATGGATGGCCAGCTGATCAAGCCGGTCACCCTTGACCAGCTGGGTGAGGCACTGTCCGGTTGATCAGATGGTGATTGCCTGATGGGTCAGGCTCAGGTGCGCTCTAGGTACTTATACATAATTTTGCAAACAAAATGATGTTTTCTTCGTATACTGTGCCCATCAAAGCACCCTGTTACGGAGAACACCATGCGCGCCCTCAGATTCCTCTCGCTGGTCTCTACCCTTGTTCTGGCTCCTTTGGCCGTTCAGGCCGGGCCCCTGTCGTCCGCCGACACCCGCGTCTTGTGCCGTGCTGCGGTTCAGGAGGGTGCACTGGAAGTGGCCGTCGAGCACCTGATGAGTGCCGGGCGCTTCGGCTATCAGGATGCCGGCGCCCTGCTGGTGGCCGACTGCGGCGGCAGCACCCTGCTGCAGCAGATGATCAACCATGCCCAAGCCGAGAATCTCGAGTTCGCCGTTATTGACCTTGGCGTCGACGTCAACATGCCGCTGGTGCCGGTCGAGGCGGGCGAGTTGACCGTGGTGCAGTACCTGATGCAGCAGGCAGTGCTGGCGCCGAACGAGGTGGCTCGTGAGTTTGCCATGGAATATATGCAGGACCTGCGCAGTGTGGATTTCAATCCGAATCTGCAGCTGGTCACGCTCAAGTAAGGTTATTCTGGTTACCCTTTCATAAGCCCCGGAATCCGGGGCTTTTTTTTGTCAGCGCCATACTGAGCGAGCTGCTGCCGCTGTCGTTAGCTACAATCACCCACTTTCACGACCTGCGGCTGACCTGATGACATTGCCGATTGATGCGGTGCTCGACGCCCTGAAGGCAGCGCTGGCCGATGCTGCCAGTGTTGTGCTGCAGGCGCCCCCGGGCGCTGGTAAAACCACTCGTGTACCGATGGCGTTGCTCGATCAGCCGTGGCTGCAGGGTCGTGTGCTTATGCTTGAACCACGCCGCATCGCTGCACGCGCTGCAGCCGCATTTATGGCGCAGCAACTTGGCGAGCCAGTGGGGCAGACGGTTGGCTATCGCACCCGGATGGACAGTCGGGTGTCGTCCCGCACCCGGGTAGAGGTGGTCACCGAGGGCATACTCACCCGACTGGTTCAGCGTGATCCGTCGCTGGCCGAGTACGGTCTGGTGATCTTTGACGAGTTTCATGAGCGCTCGCTGCAAGCGGATCTGGGATTAGCGCTGATACGAGAGGTGCAACAGGCGCTGCGCGACGATCTGCGTGTGCTGGTGATGTCGGCCACGCTGGATGGCACCCGCGTCGCAGCCTTGCTGGATAATGCGCCGGTGCTGGTCAGTGAGGGGCGCAGTTATCCGGTTAACGTGCAGTGGCGTGCGCCCGGCAAGCAACCGTGGATCGAGCATCTGGCTGCCGAGCTTCTGGGCGAGCTGACCAACAGGCACTGCGGCTCTGTGCTGGTATTCCTGCCTGGCACTGGGGAAATCCGTCGCCTGATCCGGTTGGTCGAGGGACGATTGCCCGACGATGTGATGCTGGCGCCGCTATACGGGGATCTTGGTGCCGGCGAGCAAGATGCTGCCATCGCCCCGGCGCCGGCCGGGCGTCGCAAGCTGGTGCTGGCAACCGCCATCGCGGAGACATCCCTGACCATCGAAGGGGTGCATACGGTGGTCGATGCCGGCTTTGATCGTCGCCCGGTATTCGATCCCGGTACCGGTATGACGCGGCTGGAAACCGTGCGTGTATCCGCTGCGTCAGCGGAGCAACGGGCGGGCCGGGCGGGGCGCCTCGGGCCAGGCACCTGCATCCGGCTCTGGCCGGAAACCGAGCGCCTGGCGCCGTTCGCCCGCGCAGATATTCTTGATGCTGATCTTTCCGGGATGGCGCTGGAGCTCGCCCTCTGGGGCTGCCGCGATCCGGCGACGCTGGTGTGGCTTGACCCACCACCGGAATCGGCCTGGCAACAGGCGGTCGATCTGCTGACCCAGTTGCAGGCACTCGATGAGGCCGGTGCGATTACTGATCATGGCCGCTCCATGCTTGCCATGCCATTGACGCCTCGACTGGCCCACATGCTGCTTGGAGCCCGGCAAGCCGGTTGCGGGCGTCTGGCGGCATCACTGGCGGTGCTGCTGTCGGAGCGAGATGTGCTGCGCGATGTCGGCGTCGATATCCGGTTGCGGGTCGAGGCGCTGCAAACGGGGCTGGGGATTGATCGTGCCCGGCTGAGTTTTCTGCGCCAGGCCGTGGCCCGCCTGATGCCCGACCCCAGATCACAGGGTGCTGACAGAGAGGATGATGGCGATGGCGATGCAGTCGGCTTGCTGCTGGCGCTGGCGTTTCCGGATCGTATCGGCCATCGCCGTTCCGGTGGTGCGGCTCGCTATCGGCTCAGTAATGGTCGCGGTGCGGTGATGGCTGATCACGACGGGCTGGCGACCAGCGAGTTTATTGTCGCGGCGAGCCTCGATGGGGGCGGGCGCGAGGCGCGCGTGTTTCTTGCAGCGCCGCTGCAGCGCACCACCATTGAAAGCCGGCTCGCTGATCAGATCACTGTGCGGCAACAGCTGGGTTGGGATGCAGTGAGTCAGTCCGTCAGGGCACTGCAACAACGCTGTCTGGGCGAGCTGGTACTTGATGAACGCAGTTTGCCGGTGATCGACCCGGTGCTGCTTGCAGAGGGTATGGTGGGTGGCATTCGCGCCCAGGGGCTGGACTGCTTGCCGTGGACCGGGGAGCTGCGCCAATGGCAGGCCCGGGTTCGGCGGATGGCGGCGCTGGAACCGGATCAATGGCCATCAGTGGCGGATGCGGATCTGTTGTCCTCTTTGCAGCAATGGGCAGTGCCCTGGCTTGCAGGTATCTCTCGCCTCGATCAGCTGCCGCGCTTTCCCCTGAGCGCAGCACTCGACGCGATGCTCGCGCCCGCCCAACGGCAGCGGCTTGATAGTGAATTGCCGAGTCATGTCGCGGTGCCGACGGGCAGTCGGGTGGCGATTGATTATCTGCCCGAGGGCGATCCGGTGTTGGCGGTCAAACTGCAGGAGTTGTTCGGGCTGGTTCGGTCACCGTTACTGGCCAGTGGCAGGGTGGCGTTATTGATTCATTTGCTGTCACCGGCGCGCCGGCCGGTGGCGGTCACTGCCGATCTGGCCAGCTTCTGGCAGCAGGGTTACCCGCAGGTGCGCAAGGAGCTGCGCGGACGTTATCCAAAACACCCCTGGCCGGAAGATCCTCTTGCCGCTGCCCCGCAGCGGGGGGTCAAACACCCGAAGCCCCGCTGATTCAATTCTGCCGCTCCCTGATTGCCGGATGCGTTAGTATTGCGACTCCCGCAAACACAGGAAACCGGCATGGCGTTTCACGACATTGTTGCCTCGATGGATCCGGCTGGCGAAGTACAGGTGCCCTCGGGGTGGACTCAGGGTCGCGCCCTGTTTGGGGGTCTGCTGGCGGCGTTGATGTATCGAGCGCTGGAGCAGCAGATTGGCGATGATATTCCGGTGCGCTCCATCACCGTCTCCTTTGTCGCGCCTGCCAGCGAAGGGGACCTGACCTGTTCAGCAGAAGTTCTGCGTCGGGGAAAATCGGTGGTGCAGGGCCAGTGCCGCGCCGTTCAAAATGGTCAGGTTGTTGCCGTGTTGTTGGCCAGTTACGGTGTGGCGAGATCCTCCGGCGTGCAGGTTAACAGCTGTCCGGCGCCGGCCTTCAAGGGGCCGGATGAGTCGGTCAAATTACCCTGGATTGAGGGGGTCACCCCCGCGTTTACCCGTCACTACGATTTCCGCTGGGCCTTCGGAGGGCTGCCGTTTAGTGGCGTTGCAAAGGCCGATATCGGTGGCTGGTTGCGCGAACAATCGGCCCGTGACCGGGTCGATATTGCCGACCTGCTCGGCGTTGTCGACAGCTGGCCCCCGGCGGTGCTACCGGTGCTTCGGCAGCCGGCGCCGGCCAGCTCCATGACCTGGACCGTCGAGTTTATGCCCGGCGCCACTGCCGGCAGCGGTAAGCAGTGGTGGCAGTATCTGGCGGAGACGGAATTTGCTGCAGAGGGATACGTTCATACCCGGGCGCGTCTATGGGACCAGTCCGGCAGCCTGATCGCGATCAGCCGGCAGACAGTGACCGTATTCGGCTGATCTGCCCCAGTGGCTGGTACCTTGTTCGTAGGCTGAATCGGCCTGAAAATGGCAGCAATGCTCTCCCGCCAGCCAAGGACTCTGCCATGTCCGACATCTCGCCGCTGATTCCGGTTGGTGATCAGGTTCCCCGCCGTAGCACCGGATTCCTGCCCTGGCTGGGGCTGCTGCTGTTGCGGCTGTTCCACTGGCGCATCACTGGCGAACTGCCAAACATCAGCAAGGCGGTGGTGATTGTCGCACCCCATACTTCGAACTGGGATGGCGTGTTTGGGTTGTCGGCCATTATGGCGCTGAAATTGCGAGTCAATGTGCTGGGCAAGGACACCCTGTTTGTCGGCCCGCTCGGCTGGCTGTTGCGCAACATCGGGGTAATCCCGCTCGATCGCAGTTCGCCGCAGGGCATGGTCAAGCAGATCAGCGACCGCTTCCGCAGTGAGGAGAAGATGTTTCTGGCTATCGCCCCGGAGGGCACCCGCCACGCCGCCGAACGCTGGAAAACCGGCTTCTACCAGATCGCCCACGAAGCTGGCGTGCCGATTTTGCTGGTGGCGTTTGATTTTGCCCGCCGCGAAGTGCGCATCCTCGGCACCCTGATGCCGAGCGGAGACATTCAGGCCGATATGCAAACCATCTTTGCGACGTATCGGGGAATTCAGGCGAAGAACCCGGACAAGCTCTCCCATCCAATTCGCTGACTCAGGGGCGCGAGTTATTGCGAACGCAGGGCGCGCACCTCGGTTTCGGATAGCTCGGTAATCTCGGCGATGCTGGCGTCGTTCATGCTTGTCCTACTCAGCAGCTTGCGGGCGGCGGCCAGTCGGGCGTTACGCTGACCCTGTTCAAGGCCCTGTTCCAAGCCTTGCTGCAAGCCTCGCTTGAGGCCTTGTTCTTCGAAGCGTTCTGCGAACCCTGCCATAGCGGTGAACTCCTGCTGGTAGCGTTGCTCGAAAAGTAGACGTTCATTATTGTCAAGATCACTGTAAATGTCGATGAAGGCGGTGTATTTGATGCGTTTTTCGGGATTTTCCTCCAGGGTTTGCAGGCCTCGAATGGCGCTCGCGTAAATCGCCAGTTTCATCTCGGGGGAGCGGTGCATATTTGGCAGATTCAGGCGGGCAACCAGATTCGTGCTGTCCAGATATTGCTCACCGCGCAGCTCAGGGAGGACGCAGCGGATATAGCGGAAGGTCAGGTAGTCGTGGAACTCGTTGCCCAGCACGATGGTATCGGGCGTGTAGCGGGTGGGCCGAAGAAAGACCACCACGGGCACCACCCGGTCTGTCTCGAATAGCTCCGCCAGAGAGAGGCTGTAGCGGGCCAGCTTGTGGGCCGAAAAGCGGCTCGACTGGGTTTGGTGTTCGATCACGAACAGCAGTGCCTCTCGGCGACCGTCGGGCCATTCCAGTAACAGGGGAATATCCAGCGACAAAAACCGATCACTCAGGCGGTCCTTTAACTGCTCTTCGCGAACTGGAGTAAAAACCACGGAATCATCGATGTGAGCAGCTTCCTCCGGGGCGAAAAGCTCAAGCGCCTGGCGTGGGTAATCAAGGATCAGGTTCTTGAAATTCTGGTCGTGACTGTCCGGCATGGTGTAGTCATTTCTGGCTCCGGTATCCAAGGATGCCGCGCTGGCAGAATGGCTGTCTGGCAGTCAGGGATTAAAGGGGTGTAAGACAACTCCACGACAGCAGCGACTTTACCGCCAATCCTTTTCAGGCCAAGATTGCCCTTGACCAAGTGGGCCAACCTTCAGGAGTACCGCCATGTCCCAGCAAGCCTTTGAGCAAGCTCAGAAAGATGTCAAAACCCTGACCAGTCGGCCGAGTAACGATGACATGCTGTTCCTCTACTCCCATTTCAAGCAGGGCAGTGAGGGTGATGTATCCGGCAAACGTCCGGGGATGCTGGATATGGTGGGGCGGGCCAAGTATGACGCCTGGGCCAAGCTCAAGGGCACCAGCAAGGATCAGGCGATGCAGAAGTATGTGGATAAGGTGCAGGCGTTATTGAAGACCCATAGATGACTGCCGCCGTCGGCGGACGATCAAGATCCCGAAAAGGAAACTGAGCACAAGCAGACTGCTACCGCCAACACCACTGCCGTACCGCACCTGATCAAAAACGGGCGGCGGCGTGTCGGTAACGTTGTAACTGTAGTCCCTTCCTTTTCGGGGGCGGATCTCCTCGTCAATGAAGTCGGGGAAAATCCCGTCTTCCGTGGTGAGTGCAACAATCAAAGCCCCGTCTGACGCATTGGGTGTGCGTAGTTCAATCCTCGGCAGCGTTCTCTGCTGCCCCGGGACAAAATCTCCCAGCGCACAGGTCATTGCTGACAGGTCACAATCCAGTCCGCCGTCGTCAAACAACACATGATTGCTCGGGATGTTAATGGTAAGCAGAACATCCTCGGCAGTGACATGATCCGATTCATTGATGACAGTGAGGAACAGTGACATCCGGCCATTACGGCCGGATGTTTCCAATACCAGACCGTCAATAATGAGGCGCATGGAAGGTTTGTCGGTGCGAGCCACCCAGTGGCGAACTTCGTTGTTGGCAAGTCGATAATCACTCTGCTCCGAATCAGCCTCGATAACGACCAGATTCTGGTTGTCCAGATCAAGCCCGGATAGGGTAAATGTCGCATTAAGGCCATCGCCGGGCATCAAGGTATTGGCTACCGAGCAGACATAGCCGTCGTCATCTTCGACGCAGGATAGCCCGGCGTCGGTGGCGCCTAGCGTGAGGCTGCCAACGCCGAAGGGTCGCAGCGTCATCCTCGCACCCGTCACCGTGTTGACGATGCTGTTATTGCCCAGAGTGACAATGAATTGCTCACTCGTTGCGCTGGTGGTGCGCTGGCCAGTGACCTGAAGTCCGAGATCAACCAGCTTGTCTCCGGCCGCGGCTGTGGAGGTCTCAACCCATTCGATGTAGCGGGGCACGCGGCTATAGACAGTCGGTGAGTCAATGGCGCCGCAAAGGCCGTTCTGTCCCCAGCTGACAATGCCCGCCACCAGCGGCTGGCCGCGATCGTCGAATTGAATCAGCGGTCCGCCACTGTCCCTTTCGCAAGCACCTTCACCATCCGGATCAAATGGCGTGCTGTCACCGTCGTCATCCGGTTCAATGGCAGAGGGGGTCAGTTCACCGGCACAGATCATTGTTTCGGGAATGAAGAATGGACTGGTGCAGCCTGCCGGCTGCAAGTCGATAGCAACGCGTTGCAGCTTGCTGGGAAAGTTGCCGCCGTCCTTGAGGCGTCCCCAGCCAAAAACATGCACCGGATCATTGATGGTCGACGCAATTGCTTCGAGCGCGTCCAGCATTTCCGGCGACATCAGGGAGGCCGGGGCCGCTTCCGACGGAGAGTCCAGTCTGAGCAGGGCGATATCGTGGTTGTATGTGGTCGCCAGATTATCTTCCCACTCGGAACGGGTGATCACTTCGGCAACACCGACCAGCGTTGGTGACGCCGTATTAAGGTCAACGTTGTCGATCAGCAGTTTGACGTTGGGGGCATCCATGCCGGCCTGCTTGTCCACCAGACAGTGCCCCGCAGTCAAGGCCCAGCTGGGAGCAATCAGGACCGCGCCACAGTAGTGGCGACAGAATGTTTCGCTGCCGCCGGATGCCAGACAGGCACTCTCGATCGACAGGGCAGTGTCAATCAAGGCCGCCATCCAGGGAGCGTCATCGACGCCGGCGGCTTTGCCTCCGACCACCGCCGACGCTGGGGTTGAGACAAGAATTGTTAGGAAAAACAAGAGGCTGAATCTGGTGAGCATCGTCATCTCTCATGTCGAGGCGGGGCCGGCGACAGGCGGCAGAGCATATATCGAAAAACAGTACCACAGACTCTGGATGCTGACTGTTGAGGTCCCGTAAAGCACCTGCCATCCATCACCGTCAGTAGGCATCTTGTCGGTCTTCTCACACTTTTCACGGATTGTCCAAGTGGCCATGTGCTATCACCATGCCATGGATTTTGTTCGGGGGTTGAAGGGATGCGGGGTGGGGTGAACAAAGTCATCGGGGCGCGGTTGCTTGCTGTGATGGTGCTGGTTGCGCTGATGGCGGGCTGCCGGGAACAGCCGGCTGCGACCGAGGTAGTGCCTCCGGACAACCCCGCAGAGCCGGGAGACCCGGTTGAGCCCGAATTGCCTGATCCGCCGGTGTCCGACGACGATCTCGACGCTCGGTTGCGTGCCACCATTACCGCCCTCGGCCTTAGTGGTGACCCCGCTGCCGGCACAGGGGTTCGCAAGATTGTTCCCAATGCCATGACCTCGCCGAAGGTGAAGCTGGGGCAGCTGCTGTTCTATTCTCGCACCCTCAGCGGGGACCTCGACGTGGCCTGTGCATCCTGCCACCAGACGCATCTTGGAGGCGGCGACGGCCTGTCCCTCCCGGTCGGGGTGGCGGCTCGCATTCCCGGGTTGCTGGGTCCCGGGAGAGAAATCGACCCGAGCAGGGATCAGGATCCGCAGCGTGATGGCGGTCCCAATGTGCCCCGTAACAGCCAGACCATTTTCAATGTCGGCCTCTACAACCGGGCCCTGTTCCACGATGGGCGCGCCCATGTGATGGTGCCGGAATTCTCGCCCGGCGGTGCGATGCAGCCGATACGGACCCCGGAAAGTGGCAATGTTGCGGATCCGGATGCTGGCGCGAATCTGTTGCAGGCGCAGGCCCGTTTCCCGCTGGTAAGTCACCGCGAGATGCGTAACTTCCGCTACCCGGAGCTCGCCGACCCGGAAGATTACCGGCAGCTACTGGTGTCGCGATTGCGAGGCACCGCAGAAGCCTGGAAGCTTGATCCGCTGGGGCCTGAGAGATGGTATGCGCATTTCTGTGCTGCATTCTGCCTTGATTCGGGCATGGCACCGGAAAGCCTGATATCGCTCAGAAATGTTCAGCGAGCGCTGGCTGCTTTTCAGTCTTCCCAGTTGTTCGTGGTTACGCCATGGCGGGCCTATGTGGAAGGAAATGATCAAGCGCTTGACGTTGATGCACGCCGCGGTGCCTGGCGCTTCCACACTGCGATTGCCGAGGGTGGTCTTGGGTGTGTGTCGTGTCACGCAGGCGATCGCTTTACCGACGAAGGCTTTCACAACATCGGGTTTCCCCAGATTGGTCGGGGCCGTCGCACGGATCATTCCGATCCCGGGCGATGGGCCGTCACTCAGCGCGCCGCTGACCGGTTCGCATTTCGCACCCCGGGCCTGCTGAATATTGAAGTTACCGGGCCGTGGGGGCATGCCGGCACTTTTGCGACACTGGAAGATCTGCTGCATTACCACGCGGATCCGATTCGCGGTGCAGATCGCTTCTATCAGGAGCATCATTTGCTGCGACTGCCCCAATTTGCGGGCGCGAATCCACTGTTGTTGTATTCGTACTCCGAAGCGCTTGCGCGTGACGCGCTCGCCGCGGAGAGCTTTGTCGAGGCTGAACAAAAACTGCCAGGACGAGCCCTGTCCGCTCAGGAGGTTCATGACCTGAAGGCGTTTTTGCTGACCCTGACGGACCCTTGCGTAAAAAATGACGCCTGCGTCGGGCGATGGGTGCCGAAAGAATGGGATGATCCGGATGGTAATCAGCTGAATCTGGATGAGCAGGTTGTGCCCGTGGATGGCGAGTCAGTCCAGTATCCGGCATCGATTGATCTGGCTTTCCCGTCGCGGCCTTGGCGACATACTTTTTACGAAGTGTCCTCTGCCTGTGAAGAAGCGTGGCAAGTGCAGCCGCAAGCATCGGTATCACGGAGTCAGTTTGTGCGCAGAGGAACCGGTGATGACGGGTTTGGCACAGCGCTTGCCCATGGTTGGCGGAACCAGACCTGGTTCTCGGGTACCCGGGGCAGTCATGAGATGAGCATGTTTGCCGGCGGCGTGACGGCCTTTTATCCGGATGGCGAGTGTCTGCCGGGACTGGCCTTTGCCGGAGGCGAAAGCAGTGGCGTGGTTGTGCTCCGTAATCGTGGAAATCGTTCGGGCTTTGATCTCTATGCCGACGCATTTGTCAGCGCGCCATCGGCGCGCGTCACCGGTGTGGCTGTGGCTGACCTGAACGGAGATTATCGCAGGGAGCTGATGCTCGGTAATTTTCAGTCTGGCGAGGTGCCCATTTACGGCGTAGATGCGGACAGTCGCTATCGACGGCTTGCTGCCTTGCCCATGGGGCGTAGCACCTTTGGTATTTCTTTTGCCGACTACGAGGGAAGCGGATACCCGGGATTCTATCTCGCCCATTGGGCAACCGATGGTGTGCCTGGCTCTGCGCCAGCTTTGTGGCGCAACGATGGCGGCGACCGTCTTGTGCCCAATGACGGCCCCGGCGGTACTTCATCTGCAGTAGTGGATCAGACCTTCAATTTCACTCCCCTGTTTGCGGATATGACCGGCGATGGTCGTCAAGACCTGTTGCTGGTGTCTGACTTTACCACCACTCAGACATTGAAGAATGAGGAAGTGGAGGGCCGAGCAGTTTTCACTAACACGACAGATCGTGACGTGATTACTGATGAGAACGGCATGGGAGGCGTGCTCGCAGATTTCTTTAACCGTGGGCAGCTGGACTGGTTCGTCGGCTCGATCTTTGATCCCGGCGGTGAACCCCGTGGTAATTGGGGCGTATCGGGAAACCGCTTCTATCGGAATGTCAGTACGCCGGGGGAATTGCGCTTTGAGGATATGACCGCCACCGTCGGTGCCGATATCGCAGACGGCCTGTGGAGCTGGGGTGTCTGTGCCGCCGACTTCAATAATGATGGCTTTACTGACATCTTTCTTCTCAATGGCTTTGGCTACATTCCCGATGGTGTCGTCGAGACAGAGGCACAGGAACAGATTCGTGCGCGATTCGAATGGATGACCGAGTCCTTCCGCCAACAGCCACCCCGACTTTATATCAACAACGGTGATGGCACCTTCTCCGAGCAGGCTGCAGAGTGGGCAATTGACGTACCGTCTGAAGGCACCGGTCTGGCCTGTTTTGATTACGACCGCGACGGCGATATCGATATCGTACTGGTGGATCAGTCCAGCGGCCTTCAATTCTATGAAAACCAGACCGGCCACGGGGCAGGGCGGGCCTTTGTCGGCATCCGGCTGGTCGGCGCTGCGCCCAATACCGATGCACTCGGGGCAAGGGTTTATGTCACCGCCGATGTTGGTGGCGGCGCGGGCATCCAGCGGCAGATGCGTGTCAGTCAGGCCAACAGCAACTTCAACGGACAGAATTTGCCGGATATGCACATAGGGCTGGGGGCAGCAGAGGTTATTGACCTGCTGGAAGTGATCTGGCCAGATGGCACCCGCTGGCAGTGCGAAAACGCCCCTGTTAACCAATTCATGGTTATGGATCAGCGTGCTGGTCTACACTGCCCCGAGTGATATGAATTACGCCGCATAATAACGATATCGCCTCAGCCGGTGCGCATGAATCTGAAACAGCTTGCCAGAACCTCATTGATTCTGATGACGCTTTCTCTTGCCACGGGGTGTGGCAATGGTGATGGTGACGGTGTGCTGGTTCCGCCCCCGGGTGGCGGCGGAGGCGGTCCGACCGAACCCGAACCCGGTCCGGGCGACGGCGGCGGCAGTGATCCGATCACCCTGATCGACTGTTCGGCGCCCGCGACACTTTCTACTCTGGACGCAGAGATTTGCCTGATCAAGGCCATCAAGGGGCTTACCGGCGAGCCGGAGGCCGGTCTGCCAATCCCGGATATCGCCTCTGATCCATTGTCCCAGCTTGGCCGGGACCTGTTTTTCACCAAGGCCCTGAGCGGTCGCGGTGATGTGTCATGCGCCACCTGCCATGATCCGCGGCCCCCATTTTTCGGTTCCGACGGCCTGTCGCTGTCCGTCGGGGTAAATGCCATTAACGAACATCTCGTCGGGCCGGGTCGTCTTCACGACCCTCTGTCACCATTCGCCGCCACAGACCCGCAGGCGGACTGGGGGCCAAATGTCCCTCGCCGGGCGCTCACAACCTTCAACACGGCATTGTATCGAAATGTGATCTTCTTTGACGGCAGGTTGCGCTGGGTCGATCCCGGGCAGCCGTCTCTGGGAATGATTACACCTGACGCGCCGATGTTCGATATCGACGAGACGGTCAAGCTGGATGTCCCGTTCCCGCTGCTTCAGGCTCAGGCGCGTCGTCCGGTTGCCAGTCAAGCAGAAATGCGCGGCTTTGGCGTTCTCCCTGCCGAGCATGGCGAGGTGGTTCGGGATTATCTTGCCGGCCGCCTCGGGCAGTACGGCACTGCGGCAGGGGAGCTGGCCGGAAATGACTGGAACAACCGCTTTGCGGCCGTGTTCGGCGCCGTCGATCCGGACACCGGACGGTGGCTGACCTACGAGCGCATCGCCGCAGCGCTGGCCGCCTATCAGGCCTCGCAACTGTTTGTAGACAGCCCTTGGCGCGATTACATCCGCAATGGCCGTGATGTACTAACGGAGCAGCAGAAGCGAGGTGCAGTGCTGTTCTTTCGCGAACCATCCGACGGCGGGGCGGGATGCGCTCGCTGCCACAGTGGCGATCATTTCACCGATGAAGGATTTCATATTGTCGCAGTGCCCCAGATTGGACGCGGCGTCGGGGAAGGTCAGCATGCCAATGATCGCGGCTTTGGTCAGCATTCCTGGCGGCGTGAGAAGGACAACTTTCGCTTTCGTACCACCTCACTGCTGAACGTTGCGCACGGTAGCCGCTTCGGCCACACCGGTGCCTGGCAGTCACTGGAGCAAGCAGTCCGGCACCACCTTGATGTTGGATCAGCAGTGGATGGTTACGACTGGTCGTTGTCATCTCTGGAGCAGTTTGCCGGCATCGCAGTGAGCTACCTCTCGGCCGAGCAGCATACTCGGGAGGCGTATAACCTGATGGTGCAACAACGCGCCAACCCTGAGGAGAGGCCGCTGGTTGATGTGGTGCTGGCCGATGGTCAGGCTCAGGACCTTGTCGCCTTTCTGTCGGCGCTGTCTGATTACCGGTTGATTGAGGGTGATGCAGCAGCATTTATGCCGTGGGTGGCGTCGGGGACAGACCCGGACGGCTGCCGGCAGGGCAATGTTTGCGTGCTGAATGGTGCGCCCCCGGGAGGTGCTCCGATCTGGCCGGCGCTGGCGCCGGATGCGGAAATCCTCCCGGCCGTCAGCGTTGATACCGAAGCCTATGATGACCCGGCGTCGAACGGTATCCGCTATCGTCAGGTTAACGACGTTCAGATACTGGCGCGCTGCACGCCAACCCTGACTCCGCGAGGCTTGCCCGCAGGTCACCCGCTGTTTGATGAGGTTGCCGCCGAGGTCGGGCTCGACTATAGCCACCACCATCCGGATTTTGTCCAGTCCGCTGACAATGTTTACGGTGTGATGCAGAAATTGGTCGGAGGCGTTGCCACGGCCGATCTCGATGACGACTGTTTTGCCGATATTTACCTGCCCCGAGGTGACGATCCGGCGCTGTTGTTACGAAACATCGGAGGCAGCTTCGTCGATGTGACGCCGGCGGCGGCGGCACTCGAAGGCAATATTTCCAGCGCGACCTTTGCCGATTTGACGGGCAACGGCTATCAGGACCTGATTGTGGCCGGTTATGCACGTTCACCCACGGTCATCCTGCCCGGTGCCGGGGCGTTCGCCTTTGACGAGGCCGTGTCTGTTACCACCCCGGGCTCGGTGCAATCGATCTATTCGGTGACGGCGGGGGACTACAGCCTCACCGGCCGGCTCGATCTGTTTGCCAGTTTCTGGAGTGCCTCCGCCGCGTCCCAGCAGCAATATCTCTGGTTCAATGAAGGCGGGCTGCAGTTCCGTGATGCCACCGGCACCTCAGGCCTCAGAGGTGAGATTGCCGAGCAATTTACCTTTGTCGGCAACTTCCGTGACGTCACCGGTAATGGTTGGCCTGATCTGCTCAGCGTGGCGGATTTTGGCCGCAGCCAGCTTTTCCACAACCATCAGGCCCGGTTCCGCAATGCCACCCGGGACAGCCAGATCACTGATGAAAACGGAATGGGTACAACCTTCCTCGATGTCAACGGAGATGGGCATCTGGACTGGTTCGTCACCAGCATCTTCGCCGAGGCCACCGACACATCACTGGCCATCACTGGCAATCGTATGTATCTGAATGACGGTCAGGGCAATTTTATGGATGCCACCGAGGCCTATGGCGTGCGGGATGGCGACTGGGGTTGGGCGGCCTGCGCCATGGACTTCCGTAATGATGGGCATGAAGACATCTTTCAGAGCAACGGCTGGGGGCACCTGAGGCATCCGGTGGGTGAGGGAGAAGACAATCCTTTCAGGGCCTTCCTGAACCAGCGTCCCAACCTTTTCCTGCGCGCCGATGGAGGCGCGTTTGCAGACGTTTCCGCCCAGTCCGGGCTGATACCTGGTGAGGGCAGGGGTATTGTGTGCGCCGACTTCGACCGTGACGGCGCTGTCGACGTGCTGGTGGTTAACAATAACGGCCCTGTCCATTTCTACCGGAACAATGCCCGCGAGCTGTTCCCCGACCATGAGTTCCTCTCCGTTCGCCTGCGCCACCGGGGACCGAACTGGGAGGGCGTCGGCGCCCGCGTCTGGCTGACCCTGGCCGGGCCAGACGGCGAACGCACCCTCATGCGTGATCTTGGTGGGAACAACTACCTCTCCCAGAACCCGGTGGAGGCCCATTTTGGTCTTGGGGTGGGGGCGACCCTGGTTTCGTTACGGGTTGAGTGGCCTGCGGTGGCTGTGGACGGGGTGGTCTACCGGGACGTCTCCATGATCGATGCCGCAGATCTGACTGCCAACAGTATTATCGACGTGATCCACCCTGAATGTGACGTGGCCGGTCGTTGTGGGCCAGGTCCCTGAACAAGTGTAGATACAAAACCGGTACAAATCCCGGGGGTTAAGGGCCTGCCCTGTGCCGGTCCACTCAGGTAGCATCTGTACACCGATAATAATAACGTCATGAGTGTGCCAATGAATTCTGGCTGGCAACACAGGAAATCGACCGGGCTTGCCGGTGTGGTTGGGCTGCTGACCCTGCTCT
Source organism: Alcanivoracaceae bacterium (assembly GCA_046292765.1). Lineage (GTDB taxonomy): Bacteria > Pseudomonadota > Gammaproteobacteria > Pseudomonadales > Alcanivoracaceae > PGZG01. Next base: position 363,264 of record JBKBQA010000002.1, read on the forward strand.
CGGGGGTGGCTGCTCACGCCCTGCTGCCGGGCGCCGGCTTTGAACCCATTGATGACGACGAGCTGTCAGGAATGACCGGCGAGGGCATCGCCATTGCCCTTGAAGACATCCGTATTATGGCCGGCCCCACCTCGCGATTCGAAATCCTCGGTCAGGTGCCGTTGCCGCCAGCGAAAAAAACCGATGCCCGGTGGTATGGGATCTCGGTGTCTTCCAACGAGGCGGTGACCTCCTGGCTCGGCGCCTGTACAGCAGGCATCGGCAACATGGGTTGCCCGATTGGTGGCACCATCGCCAATCTGGCCCCGTTTGATAACCCGTTCATATTGCGCGTGTTTGACTACAGCGGCCTCGATTTTCAGGGGGCAACGGTACAGCAGAGTGTGTTCGAGTTTCTGGCGCCGACCCAACACGAGCGGGCGAAGGTTTCCAACTGGAACGAGCTGGTTGTCAATAACAACGTGAACGACAAGCTGCAGGGTCAGCTGGTGTTTGGCAATGCCGTGCTCAATACCGTGCGCGGTGGAGTCCGGCGCAACAACAAGATTCGTATTGTCAGTCATACCGATGTCAATGATCCGACTATCGGTTTTATCTGGGAAAACCACTGGCGCGGTGATTTTCGTTACAGCGTGAACCAGTCGTTTATCAGTCAGGATACAGTTGGCGTCCCGCCCTGGTTTACTGCCGACGAAGGTTTCTATGCCCGCAACATCGAAGTGTTCTTCCCGCTGGGGCAAATGTTCTACCAGTCGTTGATTCTGGATAGCGTGCCGGCACAGGACGGTAACTTCCGCATTGAACTGACCCGCCCGGGCGCGTTGTCAAATACAGTTAGACAAGATTTTTACAGCCTCGCTCCAGGCGACACTGTGGGTTACAACCGCATTAATCGGCCGGCTCGATACTACGAGACCCACGCCTTTTTCCGCTACGGTGACTGGACCCCCCCGGATACCTGTGCAAACAACCCGGCGAATGCACCGAACTGTCTGCCGCGGATGCTGGGCACCAACAATGCTGCTACCAGTACCGCCGATGGCATGTTCTTCGTCGCCTGGAGTCGCACCGATCCCGCCGCCCAGTTTCAGGCCTTCGCTTCCCGCGAGGTGCCGCCCACCGGCGCCGCATTGAACAATGCCAACTCCAGTAGTTCAGTTATTCCGCGGGTAACACAAACGGCGAACCTGAACGTGGTCAATCTTGGTGATGGCCGCATCGAGGGCTTGCTGGTCCAGCACATGGAGCTGATCACGCGCGGGGTGAAGCCATGAGGCTGGGTTTTGCGCTGCTGGTTGGCAGTTGTCTGCTGTTTCAGACGCAGGCAGCGGTCGCACTGACGGAGATGTCCGGAGACGAGATGGGCGGTGTTACCGGCCATGCCGGTATCGCTTTTGAATGGGATCTGCGCATTAATGCCGGCGCCGATGGCACTCCGGATGCCACCTTGCCGCTGGTCCAGCGACGCCTTGCCCTTAATATTGCAGAACGTCCGGGTGAGTGGCTGGTGTTCAAGGGCTTCAGCGGCCGCATCTATTTCCCGACCTTCTATCTGGATGCGGGGCGCTCTGGCGTGTCGCCGACGATTTACGCGGACACCAGCCGGTTTGTCGATGGTCTTGGTTCGCCCGTCAGCCCCTATGATCAGCCCAACCTCCTGCTGCGGTTCCCTGAGGAGATCGAATTCTGGAATTTCCGCATCGCCGGCATGGCGATCGAGCGTGATAACACGCCGATCGCCGCCACGCCCGGGTTCCTGCAGGACCCGACTGACAGCAAGAGTTTCATCGGTTTGGCAATCACCAACTCTATTCCCGGTTTCCCCGCCACGCTCAAGGTGGAAGGTACCGTGCGACTGTTCGGCTTCTGAGGTATGACCATGGCGCGCATCCTGCAATTACTTTCCCTGCCGGTTATGGCCTTGACCGCATCGCTGTCGTTGTCGGTTCAGGCCGCCGTCAGCTGGCCCGATGACATGGTGTCTCAGTTCGAGGATCCGGCGCGGGCTGCCGAGATGGAGCGCATTGCCAGCATCAGTGCAGGCAGCGGCATGCAAGCGTTGAACGATGATGTGCTGTCAGATATCACTGGCCAGCTGTTCTTCTCGGACAAGATTCAGGGTGTGCCAATTCACGGTATCACCAACAACTTCACCTTCTACCGTATCGGCCTGGAAGCAGATCTGCGCTTCAATCTCAACATCGACAAACTGCAGCTGGGTTGTGGTGGCTTCAACGATGCGCTGGTTGCCAACGCCTGCGACCTTGACGCCGACTTCCTGCGGTTTGCCGGCTTCGGCGGCCCCGGCACCGATTTCCAGCTGGAATTCCCGTATCTGGAGCTTGCCATCAAAAACGATGGCGATCGTACCCGTCGTGAAGTGGCCGGTATCAAAATCGGTGCCGCCACCGCCGAGGGTTTGCTCTCCATCGGTCGTCGCTATACCGCTGGCCAGGTTAATCAGGAGTGGGGCCTGATCAACGGGCTGGCCTGTACGCCGTCCACCAGCGCTACCCAGGACGATGGTCGTCGGTTGGCATGTTCCTCCGGCGCCAACCGGCTGAGTGGTTTCCTGCTCGGTGAACTGTCGGCGAATGGCCGCATCACTGACTTCGGTGGCGCAGATGTGTGTCAGGGCTGGACCAGTATCAACGTCGGCGATCCCTGCACCATCAACCAGCGTCTGTTTCTGGCTTTCAGCGGTACCCGCATGGATCGGATCGGCGTCTACAGCCGTGATAACGAGCTGATTACCTACAATTGCGGCGGGTTGCTGGCATTTCTTGGTTGCCCCAATGCAAACTTCAAGCTCAGCCAGTCGTTGCGAATGCTGCATGACATCAAGCTGACGTCAGTGGACCCTGCGCCGGGGCAGCCCGGTCCGAGGGTAACCCGTGACTTCTTCCTGTCGTTCCAGCGCGAGCGCATTGCTTACCCGATCTATGATCAAAGCCAGCCCTACGCCACCGTGGGGCCGCCGGTCAACTACGGCCCGCCCCCGGCAACAGGTGGCTGCTCTGCCGCCAACCAGACCGCCGGTCTGTGCCGTCAAAGCCTTTACGACCATGTTTGGGAAACCAGCCCGGCGCGGGTAAGCTCTTGGTCGGCGCCGACCAATACCGGCTGGTGGATGAACATTACCTATGCGGACCTGCGTAACCAGAACGTCGGCAACCTGAGCCTCGGTGGCCTTTTCGATGCACTCAATGCGCTGTCTGCCGGTGGTACCCTGCAGGATCTGAACCTCGGTCAGACACCGGTGAAGAACTGTTTTGGCACTGCCACCTTCTGCTAAGGTTGCGACAGGCCGGAGAATAATAACGATATGAACGGCAACGGGAACATGAAGCGTCATCTCTGCGGATCAGCCCTGCTGATTGCCGGTGCCTGCGCGCAGCCGGCATGGGCGCTGATGCCCATGGCTGATGAGGAGATGTCCGGCGTCAATGGCCGCGATGGCATCATGGTTGCCATTCAGACCGATGGCATGAGTGCCGATTCCCTGACCTGGCGTACTGATGCCGGCACCGCACTTGAGGCTGGCCTGCAACTCGATAACACCAATATTTCCGGCGTGGGTGCGGGCGGCCTGTCGCCGGGCAGTGCCACTTCGCTGGCCATGAGTATCGATGCCTACTCGGCGGCTGGAACCGCCGGTGTGGTGGTGGACACCAGCTGGTCCAGAACCCGTTTCGAAACCAGCGCCCTGCGCCATGTCAGCACTCCGGCACAAAGCGGCGGACGCCTTGCCATCGACAGTCAGGGCAGCCTGTTTATTCGCGGTGGCAGCGGTCTGCTCGATCAGGCCTACAACGACAGTGCGCTGCGCCTGACGTTGACCGACGGCAATATTTTCTATCGTCAGGGCACCAATGAAATGATCGTCGACAATCTCAACGTCGACATCGGTTTCGACTCAGGCACCTTCGGTGTTACCAATGATGCGCTGGTCATTCGAGCCGACCGCATGGACTGGAACATCCTGTTTGATATTGGTTACCGCAAGAATGCGGTCACTCCCTTTACTCTCGGCACCGTGGGTGGTCCCGATGAGTTCCTGCCGATGCTGCGTTATGGCTGGGCCGGCGGTTTTACCGATGTGCGAGGTGAGATTCGTGGCGGGGGTGTCTGGTACGGTGGTGACATCAATAACCGCAGTGAGGGCCTGAATATCAGCTGGCGGAACAACTACGACAGCGACTTCGTCTGGATTGTCGGTGATGCCGGCACCGACGAAGTGCAGCTCCAGTTCGGCAAGTGGCAGAATCTGCCGAATGCACAGTATGCGTGGAATTCGCCCAATATTACTCTCGATTTCGTCAACGCCGGTCAGGAGCCGCCAGGATTCCTGTACAAGGGTGTACCAGTCAAGCTCGATGCCACCGAACCGGCCCTTGCGGTGGCTATTCGCGATCTGAGCTTCCTTGCCTACAACACGGAAGTGGTCATCATTGATAGCCCATTCCCGGTGCGCACCTATGACTGGGGCCTCGTTTATACCCTTGGTCGTGTTAACTCCGATATTCTGATTTACCCGGGTTCCCGCACCTCCACCGAGGGGCTGCGCTTCGATCTGTTGCTGGCGGTGGAATCACCCGGCGCGTGGAATGAGAACAGCCATTTTCTGCTCGCCGATACTGAAGCCGGTGTGGCGGTGGGCTTCATCAATACCCAGTTCCTGGTGGATATCCGTGACGGCGCCCTGGAGCTGACCGGTGGCGCTAACGGTGGCATTCGGTTGCAGAGTCTGGGTGGTGTGAAGTGGGGGCTGGATGCCATTTTTGGTGGCGGCGCGATCGACGATCTTTCTGCACCGGTCAAGTTTGCTGATATTTCCCTGTTGCTGGATGCCTCAACGCTGGATCTGCGCCTGACGCCGCCGCCGAGTGGCCAAACCTATCTCGGCTTCGAGTACAACATGCGTTTGCGCAACACCAGTTTCATTACCATTGCCGAGCCGTCCCGTCCGGATGTACGTTTCACCATGGGCCAGATTAGCGGTGATATCGGGGTTCGTAACGGCAAGATCGATATTCGCTCAGCCAACGAAACCTCTGATGGTTTGCCGCGACTGGTGTTTGAGCAGGATCTGGAATTTGGCCTTACTGCCGGCACTCAGCCGGTGATCATCGGCGACTTCTCTATTGGCCCGCGCTTTATTGGTGCAATGGCGATTCCGGGCGGTCGCTGGCGCGGCGAGCTTGCCCTGAAGGAGCAGTCGTTCTGATTGATCCCAAGGTCGGGACGATCAGGTCTCATAGTTGGGCCAATGACTCACTTATTGTGGTCGATAATACAAACTCCCGGTGACGATGGTTTCGCAGAAGTCGAGTTGAAGAGGTAACCTCATCGAATGGCTTGTGGCCGAGTCTTGTTGAATGATGCCCTGTTGATGACATTCTGCGCCATGTAATGGGGGCGGAGGGCGTAAAGCAGTGGGGCGTCCATTTCAGTTCTATGGAACTCTATGGTTCGCATCCTTTTCACGTGGTTTGATGCTTGATGGTATTTTATTTTTTCGCATTCTCAGATTATGCCGTGTGAAATTTTTTATGCGCTGTCATGCCCCGAAATAGAGCGCTGCTTGGAGATCAACTATTAACGTGCCGTATTCCGCCAGTTGGCTCGATAGTTCACAGAAGCAGGAGCTTTCGAGGATGCGGGCTTCGGTTCGCGGTGTGCTCACCAGATTTGCTCGTCGTGCCGAAGAAGCGGAAAACGCCGCGCGAGTGCCGGAGGAGAGCCTTCGTGAGCTGGAAGAAATCGGTATCCACCGATTTCTGGAGCCAAGGGATTTGGGGGGGTATGAGCTTCCTTTCGGTTCATTTTTCAGCATCATTTCAGAGATTGCTTCGGCCTGTGGGTCTACCGCCTGGACGTTCATGCTGTTTTCGGTGCATGCCTGGGGGGTGCAATTTGCTCCTGCCTCCGTGCGTGACATGCTGTACACAAATGGTTCGCCGGGTCGACTCGCCACGGTCTTCCGGAACGCCGGAACGCTTCGGAGAGACTCTGTTGGTTACCGATTAGATGGAGTGTGGCCGTTTGCTACTGGTGCGCATCTTGCCGATTTTATCGCAGTCAAGGCCACGCTTGTTGGTGAGGGTGATTTCCACGTCTACTTGCGACCTGACCAGATCGCTGTGCGTTCGGACTGGCTCGCGCTTGGCTTGGAGGCCACAGCGTCGCACTCAATCGAGGCTGACGCTGTGGCTATCAGTACCGCTCAAGTCGTGAGCGATACTGCCATGCAAAAGGCATTTGCCGAGCGCGTTGCTCAAGCATCGAGTCATGTCGCGCCGGTCCCGGCCGTGGTGTCGCTCGGCACAGTCGCCCCCATACTTGGCATGACCCGTGCGTGCGTCAATGCCTATGAGCAAACTTTGCGCGCCCGCGCTTCTTTAAGCGAGGTAAGTGCAGCGGCCTCAGAGCGACTGGCGCGGATGCGAACCGAGCTGAAGGCGATGGATCTCTTGTATCGTGAGTCGGTAACCGTGCTGGATGCACGTATTCCTGGGCGAACGCTGTCTGATGAGGCTATCGTGTCGCTGAGTATGCATGCTTCCTGGATTGCCAGAGGCTGTAGAAATCTGGTGAACGAGTTGCTTGGTGCATGCGGCACTCGAACGTTGTCTTCCCCAAATGCCATGCGTCGTCACGCCACTGGCGTTATGGTCTTGAGTACCCATTATCTTGTTGATTATGACGCAGCCAGCACTCAGTACGGCGGTCTGCTGGTTCGCCGTAACTGATAGTCATCTGTGTCAGGAGTGATGTAAATAATGTCTCCCATCAGACGTATCGTGGTTCTTGGTGGTGGTACATCGGGCTGGATGGCCGCAGCCTATATTCGCAAGACCATCGAGTCTCGCATGCAGGAGGCTTCCGTAATATGTGTTGAATCGCCGGAGGTGGCCACGGTTGGTGTGGGAGAGGCAACTGTACCTAATCTGCGTGATACCCTTGAGTACATTGGCATTGGCGAGAATGATTTTCTTGCCCGCACCAACGGCAGTTTCAAACAGGCCATTCGTTTCGAGCGCTGGGTCCAGCCGGACCAGGCCGCCGATTATTATTTTCATCCCTTTGATTACGGTGCCCAGCAGAGTTTCCCGGCGCTGGTGCGACACTGGATGGTGGAAAATCCGGATGCGCCAGCGATGGCATTCGCCCGCGATACCTGTGTGCAGTCGGTGCTGTGCGAACGCATGCGTTCGCCGTTTCGGGAAGGCGACTATGAGTTCCATGGCAGCGCCCACTATGCCTATCACACTGATGCCACACTGCTGGCCACGGTGCTGAGAGAGCATGCGGTGGCGCGCGGCGTTGAGCATATTTCAGCGCGCATGGTGTCGGCGAAACGCAGTGCCAACGGCGATATTGAAGCGCTGGTGCTGGACGATGGCCGCGAAGTGCATGGCGATCTCTTTATCGACTGCAGTGGTTTCCGCTCACTCTTGCTGGAGCAGACCATGGGGGCGCGACACAAACCCTTTGCGCCTCATCTGCTTTGCGATCGTGCCGTGGCGACGCGCCTGCCCGCGGTGGAAAACCGCCCGCTGGTGCCCTATACCCGCGCCATTGCCCACCAGAATGGCTGGATGTGGCGCATTCCGCTGTTTACCCGTGAGGGCTGCGGCCATGTTTACAGCAGCGCCCACCAGAGCCCAGAGCAGGCCGAGCAGGCCCTGCGGGCCGCCACCGGCGCCGGCGACGATACCCCGGTCTGGCATCTGGCCATGCGCACCGGTTGCCACGACAGCTACTGGATTGGCAATTGCGTAGGCATTGGTCTGGCGGCTGGCTTTATCGAGCCGCTGGAGTCCACCGGCATCTATATCACCGAGATCGGTTTGCGCCTGCTGGCCGACAACCTGCCGCGCACCCTTGCCGAGGCGGCGCCGCTGAAGCGCGAGTTCAACCGCGCCATGCAGGACTTGTTTGATGAGCTGGTCAACTTCATTACCTTCCACTATGCCATCGCCGGTCGCCGCGATACGCCGTTCTGGGAGGATGCTGCCCAGCCCGCACGTTGGCCGGACCGTCTGGCGCACCTGATGGAGCTCTGGCAGCACCGGCCCCCGGGGCCCCGGGACGCTGGCCTGCATGGGGCTCAGTTCAATTACCTGAGCTATGTTTTCGTGCTCGCCGGCATGCGTCCGGCGTTCAGCCGTCGCTATCGCCACGACGGCGAGATGACCCACGAGCGATATTTGAAAATATTGAGCAAAGTCAAAGAGTTGCAAGAGAAAGAATTGGCCGGGCTACCGGACCACCGGGCCTGGCTTGAGGGGCTGCGGCGGACCATGGCTGACCGTCCGGTCGGCGCTGCCGGCCGCTAGTCCAGCCCCTCTGGTATGGCCGGGTTGCAAGCGCTAGACTCAGCCATTGGAAGTAGTCTGATTATAATAACGACAAGAGGTGTCAGCCGTGGCCAACCAACATCTGTCGAGTCTGTTTCGCAACCTGCTGCGATCCGCCGAGAGCATGGTGTCCGCCGCCCCCCCGGTGCCCGAAGATCGCGCCGCCCGAGCCGCATCGGCCCGTTCTCTGGAGCCCCGCATCCTGCTTGATGCGGCTGCCATGGAGACCCTCGAGCGCACGCTGGAGCCGCTCGACTGGAGCAGCGTCGGCGACGATGACGGTTCGGTCAAACTGCTCGAAGCCTTTACCTCGCAGGCCATTGTGGGCTCGGCCCAACTGGTGATCATTGACGAATCGGTGGTGGGCTGGCGTGATCTGGTTGATCAGCTCGACGATAATGTTTCCGTCGAGTTTATCCGCGCCGATGCCGATGGCATGGTGCAGCTGGCAGACATCCTCGCCGGCTATTCCGATCTCAAGGCGCTGCATCTGATCAGCCATGGCAGTGATGGCCTGTTGCGCCTTGGCAACACCTCGGTGACCCGTGCCGAGCTGTCGCTTTATCAGGATGTGTTTGCTTCCATTCGCACCGCCTTCGCCGAAGGGGCCGACTGGTTTATCTATGGCTGTGATCTGGCTGCCTCAGCGGAAGGGCGCGCCTTCGTCGATGCGCTGGCCGAGCTCGCCGGTGTCGACGTGGCGGCGTCGGACGATACCACCGGTGATGCCAGCCTCGGTGGCAACTGGGTGCTGGAATATACCGCCGGCGAGGTGGAGATTGGCAGTGTGCTCGAGTTCGGCTACGCCGGCACTCTGGCCTGGATCGATGTCGGTCAGGATGGCGGTACCGTCAGTGGCGAATGGGTCGGTGCTGACATTGCCGCCGATGGCCGCTGGATTGTGGCCGGCACCTATGTCGATCAGGTGCATATCTATCAGGTGGTCGGCCCCAACCGGGTACTGTTCCAGACCATCACCACCAGCGCCGCGGCGGCCACGGCCGGCAGCAATGGTCATTCGGTCGATATCAGTGGCGACTATCTGATATTCGGCGATCGGGCGGCGGCCAACTTCCAGATCTGGAAGTGGAATGCGGCGGCCAATGCCTGGCAACTGAACACCTCCTGGAATCAGGGCACCGCCGGGCAGTACTCCGATGTGGCGATTTATCACGGCGGTGGCGCTCGTATCTGGGCGGGTTCCTCAAACGTTACCGACACCAGTGGTGGCACAGGTGTGGTGATCTTTCGTACCAGTAGCAATAGCGGCACCTCATGGGCGACCGCCGGGGCCGCCATCAGCTTTGCTGGTCGTTTTGGCCGCAGTATCGCCATCGCTGACAACATCGCTCTGGTGGGGCGCCCCGATGATTCGAGTAACCGGGGCACGGTGCATCGATACAGCCTGGCCGATAGTGGCGCTAGTCAGCTCGCCACCCATGCCCCGGCGAATCGGGGTCACACCAGTCACAACCCCGGTTTTGGCTGGTCAGTTGATGCGGATTATGACGGTACCAATGTCTACTGGGTGGCGGGAGGTCCGAGGTCATATACGCCGAGCGGATGGTTTGCGCCGCCGGACCGTCATGGTTATGTAGATGTCTATACGGGTACTCAGGGACAGACAGTTACTGCCAATATAAGGGGCGAAAGTCTTGTCGGCGGCACAGATGAATTCGGTCGCTCGGTGGCCATTGCGGCGCGTGGCGGTGGTCAGGCCAGCATTATTGTTGGCGCGCCTTCAGGGCACGGCAACTCCGGCTGGGCATTCCGCTTTGACAACGTTGTTGGCAGAGGGCTGATCGGTTCGGCCAACGCCCAGTATGGTCCGGTGGGCAGCTCCAGCGAGCGCATGGGCTGGTCGATGGCCATGACGCGCCATTTCCTGGTGGTTGGCGCGCCGACTTCCAGTGCCGTCGCGCCCACTGCCGGCCGCTTTATTACCTGGTTTGACTACAACGGTGGTCCGACGGCGGTGGCCGATTCGGTTGCCACCAACCAGAACACGCCCATCACCATTAATGCGCTCGCCAACGACACCATCTCCAACGATCGTATCGTCAACCCGGTGTCGGTGTTTGCGTTCCTTGATAACCGGGGCGGCAGTGTCAACGTTACCAATGCACTAACGCCGCAGATCGTATTTGATCCGTTGACAGATTTCCGTTACCTCGGTGTCGGCCAGAATATGCTGTCGAACTCGGCGGATGGATTGGGCACCATCAAGATTACTTACGAAATTATTGATGCTTTCGGCAATGCCTCAACGGCGGTGATTTCAGTCAATGTCACAGGTCTCAACGACGCGCCCGTGGTCAATCAGGGTATCGCCGACCGCACTGGCATGAATTCGGATAACGCTTTGACGCCGGTGTCGTTCAGCATTCCGACCAGCGCCTTTTTTGACGTCGATCAGAGCGATGTGCTGCAGTATTTTCTCACCGGACTTGTCCAGATTGCCGGTGGTGCGCAGGCCCTGGCAGTCAATGTCACCACCGGCGGGGTGATCAGCTATACCCCCGAGCTGCGGCACTGGGATACGCGCTATCAGGTCACCATTGAGGCGCGTGATCCGCACGGCGCATCCGCGTTCCACACCTTTATTATCAACATCGACCGGCCGAACCGGGCGCCGACGGTGGATGCGGTGCCGGTGTCGCTGGAAGTGTGGCAGCAGAACCTGACGCCGGAAGGGCAGAGCACCAGCTTTCCCTACAACATGTCCCAGCATTTCGACGATCTTGATCTGTATGAGTCTGACCCTCGCTACTCCAGCGAGGCGCTGCGCTACACCATCGTCAGTGGCCAGACCTGGCTGACCGTGGGCTCCTTCGACGGCGTGATGCGCGGTAATCCGCTCAACCAGCATGTCGGCGTGCACAATGTCACCGTGCGGGCTACAGACGAGTTTGGTCGCTTTGTCGAGAAAACCATTCAGATTACCGTGCGTAACGTCAACGATGCGCCGATTATCACCGGGTCGGTGGATCGTCAGATTGCCTACATTGGTCAGGCCTACTCGCTGACCCTGCCGGTCAATCTGTTCGACGATATTGATAACCCGAAGGACACCATCACTCTGTCGGCCTTCTTTGCCGATGGCACCCCGGTGGGTGATCTGTCCTATAGCGGGCCGGGAGCCTGGTTGCGATTCAATCCGGCCACCCGACAGTTCACTTCATCAGGAACCGTGACAGGTTCAATCGGCAGTCAGGTGCAGGTCTATGTCCGCGCCACCGACAATGGCACCACCGCTGGCCAGCCGGACCCGCGCTTCACCGATTACTATTTTAACATTGATATTTTCCCGGTGCCTGCTGTTGCCGAGGCGGCATTTGGTCCGGTGGCGGGCTACGACTTCGGCCGTGCCACGGCGATTTCCGAGAATGGCGAGTTCTGGGTGGTGGCGGCGCCGGGCTTCCCCAGCAATACCAACGCCGGTGCAGTCCACATCTATCGCTGGAACGGAACGGAGTGGGTCGGTTCCACCTTCACTGCCATTGACGGTGCGGTGGCCGGTGATCGAGCATCGTTCTCGGTAGCCATCAGTTCCGATGGCCAGCGTATTGCCTTTGGTGCGCCGGGCTGGAATGAAGAGCGTGGTCGCGTCACGCTGTACCAGTGGAACGGCACCAACCATGTGTTCCAGCGCCATATCAGTGGCGTCAATCCGGGCGATAACTTCGGTTTCGCGGTGGCTCTGAACCAGACCGGCAGCCGCATCGTGATCGGTGCCCCGGGCGTGGATACAGTGGCCACTAATGCCGGTGCAGCCTATTACTACAGCTGGACCGGCGCGTTGGAGGACACCATTTTGCCGACCGCACTGCCGGGCGGAACGGTGCAGTTTGGCTGGTTTGGCGCCAGTGTGGCCTACGACCGCAACGTGGCGTTGATTGGCGCTCCCTACGAGTCGCACAGTGGTCGCGCCTTTGCCGGCACGGTGACGGTGGTGCGTGCCAACGAAACTGCCGGTTTTGGTGATCGCAAGAAGTTCCATATGGGCACGGCGTCGAAAGAGGGCGATCTGTTCGGCTGGTCGGTGGCGGTGGACGTGTTCCGTGGTATTGGCACCGCTGGCGTGAACAATTCGGTGGTGTTTGCGGTTGGTGCCCCGGGGGCTGATGTGGCCGGCGCCAATCAGGGTGCGGTGCATGTGTACCGCTCTGATCTGTTGACCACAACGGTTACGGCAGCCCAGCTTGAGACCATCAATTATCTTGGTCGCGTCACCGCCTACGACGAAGCTGACGGCAGCATGTTCGGTATTTCGGTGGCGCTGGACGTCGACGGCCTCACCGATGTGGAAAGCGGCAATGGCCTGCGGTTGGTGGTCGGTGGTGATGTCAGTGCCGGTGGTGGCGCCCTGTATGCCTATCGTTGGTGGGACAGCCATGGTTTCGTTGGCCAGCGCTTCAATCATGCCGCATCCCCCACGGCAGGATCCCAGTATGGTTGGGCGGTGGGCATCTCCGGTACCCGCTTTGTCGGCGGTGCTCCGGGCGCCAACTCGTTCTTCTCTGGCAGAACCACCCAGGCTGGTTCTCTGGTTGAAAGCACGCCCTTTACCGGCGTTGCCGGCAAGAAAATGGAGCTGATTGCCGACTTCGTGATGCCGGTGTTGCCGCCGGCACTGATGCCAGTGGTTGAGGCCGCCATGCCTGGTCAGTCTTTGGCTTCGCGCTCTCTTGATGACGAATGGCAGCGCAAACGTGTTGTGCTGTCGGCGGATATCAACCTGGACGCCGAAGTTACCCGGCAGCAGGGTGATCCGGCAGCTGGCCGCTATGCGGTGCTGGCGGGCAGCTCCGAAATTGTCATCACTCCTGAGATGCTGGTGCAGTATGACGACGGTGCGGATAGCCAGCCTGATGCCGAGGTGCTGTTCGATGGTGAGCAGATTGAGGAGGTGGTGCCAGAATCGGCAGACGGCTTCTCCGGGCAGCTGGATGCGGTGGCGCAGCGTTATCATGCGTCGTCGTCGGAACTACTTTTCGCGCTGGAAAATAATTCCGCCACGCCGCGTTAAGGCACTTCGTGAGCCTGCTGCCGGAAGGCAGCAGGCTTTATTTTGGCAGTTTGCAGTAGGGTGATGCTGGTGAAAGCTGGTTTGGTTGCGGGTGTGGTCACATGCTCCCTGTTCTGGCTGTCTGCCTGCACTTCCACCAAGCCGGTCTCTACGGAACAGCTGGTCGAGCAGGGCGCACGGCACTGGACCGTTCTGCAACAGGATTATGAGCTGGTGGCTCAGCCGCTGTCTCTGGAGCGGGCACTGGCACTCGGCATAGAGCGGAACGTCGACTTCAGATTGCGTGCTTTCGATGCGGCGTTGGCCACGTCGAATACCACGCTGGCTTCCATGTCGATGCTGCCGTCGCTGACCGCCAGCGCCGGCTATACCTATCGTGACCGCACTGCCGGATCGTTCAGCGAAAGCGTCTCTACCGGTCAGGTGTCGCTGGAACCCTCTACCTCTCTGGACAGTCGCCGCCTTAATACCTCGCTTGAGATGAGCTGGAATCTGCTCGATTTCGGCGTTGCCTGGTATCGCACCCGAGCGCTGGCAGATCAGGCCCATATTGCCGAAGAGCAGCGTGTCAGAATGCTGCATAACGTCACCCGCGAAATTGTCTTTGCCTGGGATATGGCCAGAGCTTATCAGCAGTATCACGACGAGATGCTGGAGGCCCGCGAGCTGATTCGTCAGGCCATGGAGCGCACTGATCAGCTTGAATCCCTGCGCCTGCGTGATCCGGTGCTGGTTCTGGATTATCGTCGTGCTCTGTTGCTGTTTCGCCAGCAACTGAATCGCTTGCTGGTCGAGATGGAAGTGGCGGAAGACGAATTGTCGCGGTTACTGAATTTGCCGGCAGGGTATCGATTTGCCATAGACGAGCAAGACGATCTGCTGTCGGCTTTGCCGATGCCGGAGGCTTCCCTGCAGGCCTGGCAGCTGATGGGCCTGATCAACCGCCCGGAAGTCCGTGCCGCCTTCTATGAGCAGCGTGCGGCGGATCGGTCCGCTGCCGAGAAAATGCTTCAGGCACTGCCGGCAGCCGCATTTCGTTACGGTATTCAAACGGACAGCAACTCCTACATGCTGAACAATCGATGGCAGGAAGGAGGTGCTCAGTTGTCCTGGAACCTGGTTCAGCTGGCGGCCTACCCGGCGCGCCGCCGTCAGGCCCGCCTCGACAAGCAGCGGGCAGCAGCAGCGGCGGAGATGCAGATGACGGCCGTGCTGTCCCAGGTGATCATCGCCGGCAAGCAGCTTGATGTGAACCGGGAGAATGCCTGCCTTGCCCAATCCCTGAGGGAACTGGAAGCGAGGCGTCTTGGCATCCTTGTCACCCGTCAGGAGCAGGCGGCTCTGGACAGGCTCACGGTGATCCGGGCGCGTCTGGACCATCTGCTGTTGTCGCTTGAGGCCGAGATGTATCGGGCCGAGTACCGCCGGGCGCTGCTGGCATTGCTGGCATCTGCCGGACTGGGCGTGACCCCGGATGTGCTAGAGGCGAATGATGATGATATGGCCGCAGCAATTCGTGACTGGATCACCGATGGTCTGGGTGACAGATTCCGGTTGTTGTATGAAGAAGTGAAGACGTCATTTGATCTGGCTGAGGACGATGCCCCCGCGGTGATGAGCAGTCCCGCCTGCAGTTAACCCGTATTGGAGTGCTATGTTGCGTAACGTGCTGTCGGTAATTGCCCTTGGTCTTGTGGTGCTGGCCCAGCCTGCTGTCGCCCAGTCCGGCGGTGGGGCGGCTGCATCGTCCTCATCTGCTTCGGCGCAGTCTGTGCGGGTGCTGATCATGGCGCCGCGTAGTGCCCGATTGGCCAGTCAGATGAGTGGTCAGGTCATCACGCTTCCGCTGAAGATGGGGCAGGCGTTCAAGTCCGGCGACCTGTTGGTGGGTTTCGATTGCGAGCGCCAGCGGGCCCTGCTGGCGCGTGCTCAGGCCGAGCTGGACCGCGCCGAAAGTGGTCTGGCGTCCCAGCGGGCACTGGTGCGGCTTGAGGCGGTGAGTGAGCTTGATGTTGCCATCGCAGAAAGTGATGTGGCGTACAGTCGGGCGGGGGTTATGGATGCCCGGGCGGCAATTAAATACTGCGAAGTGCGAGCGCCCTACAGCGGCCGGGTGGTGACGGTTCGCGTCAATCAGTTCGAGTCCGTTGGTCCGGGCGAAATGCTGATCGAGATTGTTGAATCCGGCGAGTTGCATCTGGAAGCACTGGTGCCATCAAGCTGGTTGGGCTGGATTCGTGAGGGCGCAGCCTTTGCAGTTGATGTTGACGAGCTGCGTCAGACCGTGTCGGCGAAGGTTGTCGCGATTGGTGCTCGGGTTGATCCGGTGAGCCAGACGGTGGCAATCCGCGGTCGGATTGAATTACCGCCCGAGGGCCTGCGTCCGGGAATGAGTGGCAACGCCCGCTTTCAGGTACCGTCACCATGACCACGCCGCCGACCGATCAGCGCCTGCTGGCGCTGTCGTCGCTGATTCAGTTTGAGCAGGAAGTACGCGATGTCGAGACTCTTCGTGATCTTGGCTATGTCGCCGTCAATGATTCCCGTCGGGTGGTGGATTTTCGTCAGGCTTGTCTCTGGCATGAAGATGACCTGAGGCGCGTTCGTATCCATTCCGCCTCGAATGTTTCCGAGGTGGATCCTAATACCCCGTTCATTCGTGGTATGGCAGCCATCGCAAGCTGGGCGACAACGCATCTTGCTCATGACAAGGCGCAGATATTCAGTATCACAGAACAAGACCAGCCCGGCTGCGGCGATGCTCTCCGGCATTTGGCCGGCAATCTGGTTTTTGTTCCGCTCACCAGTCGGTCCGGCGCGCTGGCGGGCGGTATGATTTTTGCCGCGGATCGGCAATGGCGCGAAGCCGATCTGGCATTGCTGGGGATTATTGGCAAGACCATCTCCCATGCCTGGCATGGGCTCAGTCAACCCGGCGGCACCGGCAAAGTGATCCAGCATCTGCGTCAATACTGGCGGCGCTATCTGATCACTGCTGCGGTGCTGTTCCTGATGCCGGTGCGGCAGTATGTGCTGGCGCCCGCCGAGGTGGTGCCGCAAAAACCGCTGATCGTGGCCGCCCCTATGGTGGGAGTGATTGAAGCGGTGACGGTGGAACCCAACGAAGCGGTGGCAGAAGGGCAGCTGCTGTTCCGGATGGAGGACATTGATCTTGAGAACAAGCGCATCATCGCCCTGCGTTCCGTGGAAGTGGCGGAGGCAGATTACTTGCGCAATGCTCAAGGCGCCTTCGATTGTACCGACTGTCTGGCGCGGGTGCCGGAACTGCGCGCTGTGCTGGCCCGTGAGCGAGCTGTGCTGGCGTGGGCGGAGGAGCAGCTCGCCATGGCCAATGTGCGATCACCGGCCACAGGCGTGGTGACCTTCACCGATGTCAACGATATCGTCGGTCGGCCGGTAGATACCGGACAGCGCGTCATGACTGTCTCTGATCCTGGCATGACGCGTCTGAAAATACTGCTGCCAGTCGATGATGCTATTGCCCTCGATCTGGGGGCTGAGGTGGTGTTTTATCCTAGTACCAATCCACTCAACCGTTATCTTGCGGAGCTGCAGAGCGCCAGTTATGAACCGGTTACCGGGGCTGATCAGGTGCTCGGGTTTACCCTGCTGGCCGGGTTTCGGGAAGAAAACCATCCTCGTCTCGGTTTGCGTGGCACGGCCAAGATTTATGGTGGTCGGGCGCCGCTGATTTACCACGCGCTGCGCAAGCCGCTGTCGTGGCTCAGACGCACAATCGGGTTCTGATATGAGCGCGGACGTCGCAGCGGTTCCGTTGCCAGGATTGCGTAATGATCTGCATATCCACCCCGGAGCAAGGGATTATCGCGGCGCGCCTACCTGGGTTTTGCAGGATCCGGTCAGGGGGCAGTTCTACCAGATCGATGAGTCCGGGTTTTATCTTCTTTCATGCTGGCGACTGGGAACCCCGGAAAAAGTCCTCAGGGCTGTTCAAGAGCGCTTCGGCGTGGAGCTGGATGAGGAGAAGTTTCGTGATTTTCTCAGTTTTCTGATTGGCGCCGAGCTGGTGGTGGCCGACGCCGGCTATCTGCGCGATCGCCTCTCTCAGGCTCGCGCGCTCAAGGATCAGTCGCTGCTGAGCTGGATTACACACCGATACCTGTTTTTCCGCATCCCGCTGGTCCGTCCGGATCGCTTTCTGGAGAGGCTGTACCCGCTGGTGCGGCCGCTGTTGTCACCCTTTTTTCTTCGTCTGACGCTGATTATCGGATTGATAGGGTTGCTGATGGCGGCACGACGCTGGCATGAGCTTGTGGCGGCGGTCCCCTGGTTCTTTACCCTTGAAGGGATGGCGGTCTTCTTTGTCGTGCTGTCACTGGTAAAAGTTCTGCATGAGTTGGGGCATGGCCTTGCCTGCAAGCACTATGGTCTTCAAGTGCCAACCATGGGGGTTGCCTTTATGGTGATGTGGCCGGTTTTGTATACAGATGCCACGGATTCCTGGCGTTTGAGGGGAAGATTGCAGCGAGCGTTGATTGATTCTGCCGGCGTGATTACCGAATTGATGCTGGCCTGCTACGCGCTGTTCTTGTGGAGCCTGCTCCCCGACGGCATGTTGCGCAGTGTGGCGCTCACGGTGGCAACCACCACCATTGTGCTCAGCCTGCTGGTCAACCTGAATCCGTTTATGCGTTTTGATGGCTATTATTTTCTTTCCGATATTTCCAATATCCCGAACATCCAGAACCGCTCGTTCGCGCTGGCGCGCTGGCAGATCAGGCGCTGGCTGTTCGGCTCGACCCGGGACCTGCCAGAGCGGTTTCCGCCCCATATTCATCGCTGGTTGGTGCTCTATGCTTTCGGTACCTGGATATACCGTTTCCTGTTGTTTCTTGGTATTGCCTTGCTGGTATACCACTTTTTCTTCAAAGCTCTGGGGGTGGTGCTTTTTGTTGTCGAGATCTGGTGGTTCATTCTGCGTCCGGTGGTTGCCGAGGTGAAACAGTGGCCTGCTTTTCTCAAAACCATGGGACAGATACGTCGCCGGCGGATGTTCTGGTTCGGACTCGGGTTCATCCTTCTCGGGGCTATTCCGTGGCGTAGCGAAATGCTGGTGCCAGCGCAGCTTGATACCGCCAGCGTGCACCGTATTTACCCTGCCATTGACGGGCAGGTCACCCGGATACATGTTCAGGAAGGTGATCGGGTTGCAGCGGGCGATCTGTTGATTGAAATGGCGTCTGCGCAGATCGAACATGAGCTGTACGTGGCGCGTCTGGACGTGGAGCGGGTGGAAAGCGTCCTGTCCCGCTCGCTGGGACATAATGAGCTGGTGGCAAGGAGGCTGGTCCTTGAGCAACAGCTGGCTCAGGCTCGCTCCACGCTCGACGCCCTTCAGCGCAAACGACAACGGCTGGAGATTCGCAGCCCGGTGGCCGGGCAGGTGCGGGATCTGTATACCGATCTTCATGAAGGGCGCTGGATAACCCATCAGCTTCATTTGCTGTCTGTGAATGACACCGCAAGGCCGCGTTTGCTGGCATGGGTGGGCGATGACGACGTCGAACGCCTTCGAGCCGGTGCCACCGGCTATTTCCACAGTCAGTCTGGCCAGCCTTTTGGCGCCGTTCCGGTGCGGGTGGTGCGGGTCGAATCCAGCGTGGTCAGTGAGATCGACCAGCCTATGCATGCTTCCATGTTCGGCGGCAGTATCCCGGTGCGGGTGAGTGACGGCGACCGACTGGTTCCCGAGGTGGCACTGTACCGGGTCTGGCTGGAGGCGGATCAGCCGGTTCCGGAAGCCATGCTGTCCCAGACCAAGGGTTGGGCCCGACTCAAGGGCGAGCGACGGAGCCTTTTCGGGGTGGCCTGGCGTTGGCTGGTCGGAGGGCTGATTCGTGAAGCCGGCTTCTAGGGCAGGTCGGTCGGCCAGGGGCAGCCGTCTGGCAGGTGGCCGCTTTTGCGGCCCTTGGCCCCGGGCCTATAGTGATGGACATGGTAAGGACAGGGTCAGGCTGTGTTACCCATAAGTCGCTGGTTACAGGTGTTGCTGCTCTCGCTCGCGCTGTTGGCGACAGCCGCCTGTGGTGGCGGGGGAGGTGGTAGCGCCGAACCACCACCGGGCGGCGGCTCTCCGGAAGAGCCTCCGCCGGAGCCTCCGGGTGATCCTGTGCCGGTTTTCGCGCCACCGGCCCGTCCTGCCGAGGGTGTTCTGCTTGGCAGGGTACAAAAGGGCATCTTGGTGGCGGCCGAGGTTACCGCGGCGCGCTGGTCTGAGGGCGCATGGATCGCTGTGGACACCACCGTCAGTGACGAAGCTGGCCATTTTCAACTGGTGGTGGGCGACGGGGCTGGTCCCGTGCGCATCACCGCTCGACGCATCTCCGGCAGTGCCTTGATCTGCGATTTTACCGGATCCAGTTGTCAGGCGCTGGGCACCAGCTTCGGCGGTCTCTTCAATCTTCCGGTGCCGCTACAGCTGGAGGCCATCGTGCCGGGTGGACACACTGGCGACTATGTAGTGGTGTCGCCGCTAACCGATCTGGCTGCCGGCTGGGTTGATCAGTTTCCGGGCGATCCGACGAATCAGAAAGCACAGATCGCCCTGCGCCGGGTGGCGGATATTTTCGCTTTGCCGACGGATTTTGTCTGGCACTATCCGATCGACATCACCCGCGCTGAACAGATCGAGTGGGCCTCCGCAGCAACACTTCAGCACGCCTGGTTGTCGGCGGCCATCGGACAGGACATGCTCAACCGGTTATTTGCCGAAAGCCTGATGCCGGAGGACTATTTCGGCGGGCTCGCCGCGGCCTTTGCCGGTGAGATGGGTCAGGCCAATGGCGTCTGGCTGGGGCATATCCGGGCACTGCTTGATCAGGTCACCAGCACGGTCAGCAGCAAGCTGTCGTTATCCCGCTCGCTGGACGACATCAGTGTTCTTGTCGCCACCCTCGATCAGTATCAGGAGGCGCTGACGTCGTTGCCCTGGCCGATGGTGCCCGGCGCGGACGATGCCGCACCAGCGCAGCAATTGCTGGATCATCTGGATCACTATCTGGTGGATCTTGGTATGGCCGAGTCCGGTGACTGGCGCCAGCGTATCGCGGCACTGACCTCCTGGCTTGAGGGCGAGGCGGAAGAATGGAACGCGGCGCGGGTGATACTGGACGCGCTGGTTCATGGCGTGGTCGCGGGCTATGCACTGGAGTCCCTGACGGGGCTGGAAAGCTGCGTCGATATCGGCGATCAGGCAGCGAACCTGATCGCCACCGGCCTCACCGACACAGTGCCGTTGACGCTGGTAGCAGGCGACAGGGCGCCGGACTATCTCCGTGTCTGTCCCGCCGACACCGGCATTGATCTGGTGTTCGGTGGCGCCGGCCGTTCCTTTCTCGACTATGACGTTGACCTGCGCCTTCGCGTGCAAACGCTGGCGCTGGACGCCGGTATGCGCTCGATCAGCCTGAGCTTTGTTAACGATGCCGTGGTGGTCGATGGCATCACTGTCACGGTGGTGGCGGCCGGCAGTCAGTTGTCGCTGCAGCATGGCGACGATGAGGCTGCCAGGGAAACACTGCGCGGGCTGATGGAAATACTGGTAGGCGGCGAACCGGACAGCGCCCGTCTGCTTGCCATTCGCGATGCCGAGTCGGTGATCGCGCTGCAGTTGGAAGGCGACGTCGCTAGCGTGGTGCAGCCGGCCCGTCGAAACCGTCTGCTGCTAGACGCCGAGATGGAGTTGACCGCGCCGCAGTATCTTGCTGGTGAAGCGCCGCTGGCGCGGATTCGCCTCGCTGATGTCGATATGGATTATCGCGACGATAGTGGTGCATCGGTATTTCGCTTAACCCTTCGTCAGCATGGCGCGGGCATGGCGTTGCTGACTGATCCCGATATTCAGCTTGATCGGCCGGTGTCGATACGGGGCAGCTGGCAATTGGCCGCTTTTGAGTTGCCGGTGCTGGATATCAATGTCGATGGTGAATCCGCCTGGCTGTCCCGGCAGATGCAGCGATTTCTCGGCTTGTTCGATGGCCTCGGTGGTTTTGTGACAGACTGGGCACAGGTGGATTTCCATGGTGCGGCAGAATGGCGAGTGCAGGACCCTGCAAGGGATTATCCTCACTACCAGATGGTCGCTGCGGATCAGTTGCTGATCTTTGCTGACGCCACGACCCAGAATGCCGTGCTGGATCTGAATCTGGTCAGCGGTGGTGGTGGTTATCTGGGCATTGGCAACAGTCTGCTGGGTACTGCGCTGTTCTGGTATGGAGCGGAGGATCTGGCTGGTGTTGATGTGGCAGCGCTTGGACGCGCCAATCGGGTGTATCGCTGGGCGGAGGCATTTACTCGTACGCCGCCGCTGCCGCCGGCGCCACCGCCGGACGGATTGCAGTAGGGCAACGAATCATGTCAGGCAGAATAACAAGCATGAACTGGCAGTTAACGGATCAGACAACAATGTGGCGTGGACTTCTTCGCTGGACGGGCGTTGTTGTTGTGCTGCTGTTTGCGCTTGGCTGCGGCGGTGGTGGAAGCCAGTCGACGCCAGTCGATCCAGTGCCGCCGCCGGTGGAACCACCGGACAGTGGTGGCGACACCGGCGAACCACAGGACCCCGTGGATCCCGGTGACGGCAGCGAGGATCCGCCCGAGGAGCCACCGCCGGAGGAGCCCCCGGGCGACGATCATGGCGGCGATACACCGCCTGCCGGCAGTGACCCCGTGTTGCCTGACCCGGAACCCGATGATGCCGGGGCCTGGTACCCCAACTTCGAGAGCCCTCAGGTGGCGCCCTTGCGTCTGTCGCCGGATGGATCACGACTGTTCGCCGCCAATACGGCCGCTGGCCGATTGTCGGTGTTCTCACTGGCCGATCCGCGCCAGCCTGTTCGTATTGCAGAAATTCCAGTAGGTATTGATCCGGTATCGGTGTTGCCGCTCAGCAACGATGAGGTCTGGGTGGTCAATCATGTTTCCGGCACCATCAGTGTCGTGTCGGTAAGCCGGGGAGTTGTCGTCGATACACTGATCGCTGGCACGGAGCCTGCCGATATTGTGCTGATCAATGGCATGGTGGTGGTGTCCGTGTCCCGGGAGCGGGCGCTGTGGTTGTTTGACCCGTCAGAGCGGGTTCGGAAAGGCAGCTTGCCACTGGTCGGTGAGGCGCCACGATCGATGGTGGTGAGTCCGGATGGCAACAGGCTCTATGTGGCGTTTGCCCTCGGTGGCAATGGCACCACCCTGATGCCGCTGCGGGCCAATCCGCCGTCGCCGGAACACAGCATGGAGATCGAGGGTCTGCCGCCGGGGCCTCAGGTTGGCATGATCATCGATTCCCGCGATGAAGCGCTCAATGGCTTTATGAATTTTTCCCTTGCCGATCACGATGTGGCTGAAATTGATGTCGACACCGGTACAGTGCGCTACCTGCGTCGCGCCGGCACTGTCAATCTGGCGCTGGCGCTGGATCCAGCCGGGGAGTTTCTCTACCTTGCCGGTACCGAGGCACATAATCTGACGTTTTTCCAGCCGAATCTGCGCGGCAGGTTTGTCGATAACCGCATCACCCGTTTCCAGCTCGACAGTGACGAGCGTGAACTGATTTTGCTCGATCGGGAAGTGGATCCGGCAACCCTGCCCGATGCCCTCGCCAGAGAACAGGCGCTGGCACAGCCGGCCGCCATGGTGTTTCACCCGGATGGCCAGTCATTCTGGCTGGCCGCGTTTGGCAGTGATCGATTGGCAAAATTGTCGGCGAACGGCGAGGTGCTGTTACGAGTCGATATTCGCATCGATGCTGACACTGTGCGCGGACCTCGCGCGCTGGCCATGTCAGCGGGCGGGGATTATCTCTATGTGCAGAACCGCATTGCCAACTCTCTGATGGTGCTCGATGTAGAGGCTGGCACTGTAATCTCTGAACAGCCCGTTGGCAGTCATGAACTCGAGCCCGCCTTTGTGCGCGAGGGCCGAGGCTTGCTCTACGATGCGCGCCTTTCCGGTAGCGGCGCTCACAGTTGTGCCTCCTGCCATGTCGATGGCGGCACCGACAATCTGGCCTGGAATCTCGGCGATCCCACCGCATCGATGCGCTATGTTCAGGATCCCGAAAGTGGCGAGTGGCTCAGCATGCATCCGCTCAAGGGGCCTTTGGTCACCCAGCCGCTGTCCGGATTGCATGGCCACAAGGCCTTCCACTGGCGTGGTGATCTGCCAGCACTGCAATCCTTTAATGCCCTGTTTCCCAATCTGATGGCCGCGCCGCCACTAGCGGATCCGGAGATCGACAAGCTGGCCGCTTTCATGAACAGCATCGCCATGCTGCCGAACCCGAACCTGCGTCTCGATGGCAGTCTGCCTGCCACGCTGGGCGGCTATAGTCCTGCCACCGGTGTCAGCAGTTTCGAATCCCAGTGTAGCAGTTGCCACAGCCTGCCCGGGCGGCAGCCGCTCAAGTACATCCTGCGACCCAATGGCACCCATCTGATGGTGTCGTCGCTGCGTCGTTTTTACCGCAAGGATGGTTATCGCAACGCACCGGGCGCCGTCAGCACCATCGGTTTCGGTGTCTTGAAGGATGGCTCCGAGGCGCCCGAACTGAGTGCCGATATCTTTGCTTTCATGTTTTCCTGGGATACAGGCACGGCGCTGACCGTAGGTCATGCCGTGACGTTGGATGCCAGCAACTTTGCGGATAGCCTTTTGCAGCAACGCTGGCAGACGTTGCAGACGCGCTCGGGAGAGGATGCCAACGCGCTGCTGGTGCATGGCGAGCTGGACGGTGCGGCCAGCGCCTGGGAATACCTGCCGGAGCAGCAGCAGTATCGCCGCTGCGGTGGCGACCAGCTCGTTACTCTTGACTGGTTTCTTGATCGTCTTGAGGCGGGCAGCAGCACCCTGACGGCGCAGGGCCTGCCGGTGGGGGCAGGGAGCTGTCAACGGTTTGTTGGAATCACGCCGTGATCCGGATCTGGGCGTTGGCGCTGTGTCTGTTTTGTGTTGTTGGCTGCGGCGGATCCGCCGCTCCGCCACCAGCGCAATCGTCGCCGCCGCCGGTTGACGATGCCGGTGGCAACAGTGGTTCGCCGCCGCCGTCGGATGATCCGCTGCCAGCGCCACCTGGC
The DNA here is from genome assembly GCA_046292765.1 of Alcanivoracaceae bacterium. Lineage (GTDB taxonomy): Bacteria > Pseudomonadota > Gammaproteobacteria > Pseudomonadales > Alcanivoracaceae > PGZG01. Next base: position 387,767 of record JBKBQA010000002.1, read on the forward strand.
GACGGTGACGATGGTGACGATCCGGATGCGCCGGTGGACGAAGAAGGCGAGGACATGCCACTGCCCACCGAGCCGCTGTTCAGCGGCTTTCTGCCGGTGGCGCCCTACACCCACTTTGAAAGCCCGCAAACTTCGCCACTGCGCCTGTCACCGGAGGGTGACAGGCTGTTTGCCGTCGACACGGCCGCCAACAGGCTGGTGGTATTCTCGTTGCAAAACCCGGCCAATCCGCTGCGCATGGCCGACATTCCGGTAGCACTCGAACCTGTGTCAGTGTTGCCCCTGGCGGCGGATGAAGCCTGGGTGGTTAACCATGTGTCGAGAAATATCCAGATTGTGTCGGTTGCCGCCGGGCGGGTGATCGCTACCTTGCCGGCCGGCAACGAACCGGCGGATATCGTTCTTGCCGGTAATCCGGCGCGGGTGTTTGTCAGTGCCGCCCGGGATAACCAGCTGCGTGCCTATGATCCAGTCAGTCGCGAGACGCTCGCGGTCATATCACTGCAGGGGGAACAGCCGCGAGCCATGGCAGCCAGTGCCGACCGCCGCTATCTGTATGTTGTCTTTGCGCTGGGCGGCAATGGCACCACTTTTCTGCCGGCCTGGGAAAATCCCTACGCGGAGCCCGCAGTCGAGGGTTTGCCAGCAGCGCCTCCGGTGGGCCGTATCATTCGCGCGGATGATCCCGAGTTTGCCGACGTTATCCGGTTTACCCTGCTCGACCATGATCTGGCCCGCATCGACACCGAGACCGGTGAAGTGCATTACCGCGAAGGCCTCGGCACCGTCAACTTTGCTCTGGCCCTGCATCCCGGCAACGGTGACCTGTATGTCGCTGGTACCGAAGCCCTGAATGAACGATTTTTTCTGCCCGCCTTGCGCGATGACTTTGTCCGTCATCGGCTGGTTCAGATTGGTAGCGAAGGCGTTGCCTTCCATGATCTGAATCCCTTCCATCAGGCGCCGGAATTGTCGGCGGACGCGCGTCGGGCGCTGGCGCTGGCGCAACCGGTGGCGTTGCAGTTCGAAGCCGATGGCGATCATCTCTGGGTGGCCGCCATGGGCTCGGATAAGGTCGCGCGGGTAACGGCCAGCGGTGATGTCGTGGCGCGGATTGATCTTGCTGCCGGTGATCTGTCGTCGCGGCATTTTCGCGGTCCCCGTGGCCTTGCCATGAGTGCGGGGGGGCAATACCTCTATGTGCTAAATCGGGTATCGTCCACCCTGCAGGTCATTCGCCTCGCCGACAGGCTGATTGTGGCCGAGCAGCCGCTCAGTGAGCGCAGACCGGTGCCCCAGAGCATCGCAGAGGGACGTGGCTATCTCTACGACGCAAGGCTGTCGATGAGTGGCACCTCGTCCTGCGCGGTGTGCCATGTGGATGGTGGCACCGATCATCTGGCCTGGAACCTTGGCGATCCGGACGGCCGCATGATCTACATTCGTGACCCGCAGAGCGGCGAGCGCTTTGCCATGCACCCGATGAAGGGGCCCATGGTGACGCAGCATCTGTCAGGCCTGAAAGGCACAGGGCCGTTTCACTGGCGCGGTGACATGCCGGATCTGTTTGCTTTCAATGTGCTGTTCGAAAAACTCTTTGCCTCTTCCCGGCTTGGCGACGATGACATGGCACTGTTTGTCAGTTATCTCGAAAGCATTGCCCTGCATGCAAACCCTTACCGGCGACTGGACGGTTCCTTGCCGGCCATGCTGAAAGGCTTTGATCCGGTGGCGGGAGCGCATGAGTTCGACAATGCCGGTCGCTGCGGCCAGTGTCACGGCATGCCCAATACGGAGTTTGTTTTCCGCATGGCCATCAACGGGCGTCAGAACCCGGCCAAGGTGGCCTTGCCGCGTCATGCCTACAAGAAAGACGGCTATCGAAACATGCCCGGTGCAATCAGCACCATCGGATTCGGTACCGCACAGGACGGTCGCATATCCGGGTTTGTTGGCGAGGACGCGCGTGCCTTTGCCTACGCATGGGATACAGGCACGGCACCCACCGTCGGCCACGCCATTAGCGTGGCTGCCGAAAACCTGAGTGAAGCCGAGCTGGACTGGCAGATCCTTGAGATGCGTGCCGATGTGCTGGCCAACGACATTGTGGTGCACGGTCTGGCAGATGGGCAGAGCGGTGGCTGGCTGTATCGTCGTGCCAGCTCGGACTATCTCGACTGCCTTGATGAGTCATCAGCGCCGCGGGTGCACACACGGCAACAGCTGGTCGCGGCAGCAGCAGAGGGCATCACCTCGCTGATGGTGCTGGGGTTGCCGCCTGGCAATGGCAGTTGCGCCTATTTTGATGGCGCCTTGTCTGGCCATTGAAGGCGTAACAGGGCGTCATCGGCGATTCTGTCGGGTTACTGCAGGCGACGCTTTAGGCCCTTGGCGGCGAGGATGCGGGTGGAGATTTCCTCGATCGACATATCCGTGGCATCCATAAACGGGATGTTGTGTTTGTTGTAGATGGCTTCTAACGCGCGGATTTCCATTTCACACTGGCGTGGTGACGCATAGCGGCTGCCGGCTTTGCGTTCGTTGCGGATCGCCATCAGGCGATCAGGGTTGATGGTCAGGCCGAACAGCTTGTCCTTGTGTGGTACCAGGCAGTCGGGCAGACGCAGATCGTCGAAGTCGTCTTCGGTGAGCGGGTAGTTGGCGGTGTACAAACCGAACTGAAGTGCGAGGTAGAGGCTGGTGGGTGTTTTGCCGCTGCGCGATACGCCCACCAGAATGACATCGGCTTTGTCGTAGTGGCGGGTGCGGGCGCCGTCGTCGTTATCCAGCGCGAAATGTACCGCATCAATACGGATGCGATAGGCCTCGTGGTCCTTGATGGCGTGGCTCTGTCCAACCTTGTGGCTGGAGCGTACCCCGAGCTCCTGTTCCAGCGGTCCGAGAAATACGGCAAACATGTCCAGCACCAGACCCTTGCAGCGGGCCAGAATCTCGCGGTGCTCATCATTGACCAGCGTCGAAAACACAATCGGCGGCAGACCATCGTGTTCGGCTGCGCGATTGATTTTCTCCACCACGCTGTGGGTGGTTTCGTTGCTGACCACATAGGGCAGGGTGACGTGCTCGAACTCGATGCCGGCGAACTGGCTGAGCATGGAGTGGCCGAGGGTTTCGGCGGTGATGCCAGTGCCGTCAGAAAGAAAGAAAGCAGTGCGTTTCATTAAAGCAGAGTCCTGTCAGCGGGCGGCAACAGCGTCGTTGTCGGCGTAGCGCATGGCAAACTGGCGACGATAGAAGGGCAGCAGTTCGTTTACTTTCTTGACATAGCCCTGCGTTTCCTTGAACGGCGGAATGCCGCCATGGCGCCGGACATTGCCTTCGCCGGCGTTGTAGGCGGCGAGGATCAGATCGGTGCTGTCGAACTTGCCACTGAGGTATTGCAGAAACTGACTGCCGCCAACGATGTTGTCGCGAGCATTGAAAGGATCGTCGACGCGCAGGAAGGCGGCGGTTTGCGGCATCAGTTGCATCAGGCCCTGAGCACCAACGCGGGAGACAGCGCGCGGATTGAAATGGGATTCAGCATGAATCACTGCCTTGATCAGCGCCGGCTCGATGCCGAAGCGGTCCGCAGCATACTCGATATGGTTGTCGTAACGATCACGCCGCTCCGGCGTCAGCGGGCCAAGTTTTTCTTCCCAGCCCTTGCGGATGCTGAGCAGCACATAGCCATTTTCCATGCGGTCGGTGGCGCGATCGGTGAAAAGCACGCCGCCGCCGGGCTGGCGGTACTGGTAGATGGTGTCGGCGGCGGCCAGTCCGGGGACGAGGGCGGCGACCAGCAGGGTCAGCAGTTTCATCGACCTGTTCTCATGGCAACGGGCCACGCCTGTTTTCTTGTTATCGGCCTACCATCATAGCTGGCCATTTGCAGCAGCGGCAATCCTGCCGGATGGGGTGTGGCAGGATTGCGTTCCGTCCGGCCCCTGATGGAGTCGCTTCCCGATACACGCTTTGTCCATCAGGGGCCGGACGGAACGCAATCTCGGGCATTGTGGCCTCGCGGCAGGATTACCGCTCCCGTAGAGGGTGACAGCTGTGCTTTGCTGTCAACTTCACCTGTCCGGTAAACAGGTTGTCTCAGGGTGGGGGCTCGGGTAGCGTGAGACGGTCTGAATATGCTCGCCCCCCCCCGGCCGGAGACCCGATGACAACAAAACAGCAGGCGGATGCGGCGGTAGCGCCGCTCGCCAGTCTTTCCCGTCGCAGATTGCTCAAGGCCGTGCTTTGGGGTAGTGCCGGTGCCGCCCTGATCGCCGGTGGTGGCTTTGCCCTGTTAAGACGCTCGCCGGTAGACCGCCTGCCAGCGCCTGACCATCTCAAGCACCTGTCGGCATCGGAGTATCACCTGTTCGAGCGCGCCATTGAGGTGCTGCTGCCCACCGACGGCAGCTCGCTGACCCCGGTTGAACAGGTGCCGATCATCGACAATATCGATCACCTGATGGGACTGGTGGAGCCGACCATCCGCGAGGAGCTGGGTGTCGGCCTGGCCCTGTTCGATAACGCCGCCGTGATTGTCGGCCTGCATGGCCGTCGCTTCGTCGACCTCGATGAGGCGGCAGCGATCCGCTACTTCGACAACTGGTCCGAGGGCAACACCCTCCAGCGCACCCTGTCGTCGGTGGTGAAGAAGTTTGTCTACGTTTCCTACTGGCGCGACCCCGCCACCTGGCCACCGATCCGTTTTGATGGCGCGGTGTCGGATCGCTGGGGCATTCCGTCGCTTGGCAATACCCCGCTGCCGGTGGAGTCTGAGGAGAACGTGGCATGAGTCGTATTGAAACTGTTAGCGCTGTGCCCAGCCATGGCCTTAATGTTGTGCAGGCGGCTGATGTGGCTGCCGGCAAGCATCATCTGCGCGCCGATGTGGTGGTGATTGGCTCCGGTGCCGGTGGCGCGGTGGCGGCCTACGAGCTGGCGCGCAAGGGGCTTGATGTACTGATTCTGGAAGCCGGCCCCTATGTGCCGTCGAGTGAGTTCTCGGAAGACTTCAACGACAGTCTTGAGCGTCTGTACGAGGATTTTGGCGGCCAGACCAACAAGGAAGGCGACCTGCTGTTGCTGCAGGGTCGTTGCGTCGGTGGCTCCACCGTGGTCAATGGATGCGTATCGTTTCGCACGCCGGATTTCATTCTCGAAGAGTGGGGTCGTGATTTTGGTTTGACCAACCTGAGCCCGGCAGCCATGGCGCCGTGGTTTGATCGGGTCGAGGAAAAGCTGCACATCAAGGACAACGGCGAGCACGAGATTGCCAATCACAGCCGGCTGGTGCGCGATGGCGCCCGCAAGCTTGGCTGGTCGGTAAAGCCGTTCAAACGCAATATCCGTGACTGCGCGCTCACCGGCCATTGTCTGTCCGGCTGCAAGACCGATCGTAAACAGTCGATGCTGGTGACCTATCTGCCGTGGGCGATGGCCCATGGCGCACGCCTGCATGCCGATACCCGAGTGACCCGCATTCTCGAGAACGGCGGTCGTGCGGTGGGCGTCGAGGCCGAAGTGGTGGGGCAGGACGGCGTCAAGGTGGCGGATATCCATGTTGATGCCAACACCGTTGTGCTGGCTGCCGGTGCGGTGCAGTCACCGCTGCTGCTGCTGAAAAGCGGGCTGGCCAATCGCTCCGGTCAGGTTGGCAAGAACTTTGCCTGCCATCCATCCATGTTTGTGGCGGCGAAGTATTCCCACGAGGTATTTCCCTGGCGCGGTGCGCTGCTTGGCGTCTATGTCGATGAGTTCTTACACCCGGACAAGGGCGGTTTTGTGTTGGAAGCTGGCGGCCTGGGTGCTCTCGAGATGACCATGCTGAACGAGCCGGGCACTGGCAAACCGTTCATGCAGTTTATGGAAGAGGCGCGTTACAAGAGCGGCATCGTCACCCTGATCCACGATCACAATGTTGGCGAAATCCGCTGGGAGAAAGGCCGCAAGGTGGTGGATTATCAGGTCTCCGACAAGGATTTCCCCGCCATGCTGGCGTCACTCAAGGCCAGCGCGCAGATCCACTTCGCTGCCGGTGCCACTGAGGTGTATGTGCCCAGCGTCGAGAAGCTGGTGATCCGCAACGAGGGCGAGATCGATGCGGTGCTGGCGCGGCTGGAGAACAAGCCACAGCGGCTGCGACTGGTGTCCTACCACCCTCAGGGCACGTTGCGGATGGGCGCCGACCCGGCAAAGAGTGTGGTGGCGCCCCACGGCGAGAGCCACGATGTGAAAGGGCTCTATGTGACCGACGCCAGCCTGTTGCCGACCTCGATTATCGTCAATCCGCAGGTGACGGTGTACGCGCTGGCAAGCTACATCAGCAGCGAAATCCTGGCCCGAGGCTAGCCACCGGTCTTGTGGAGCGCCAACCCTGGCGCCCCACAAGACGGCTGGGGGTTTGCCGGAACAAGTGTTTCCGCTATTCTTCCGCCTGTGCATAACAATAACGAGGAGCCAGCAGGCTCCCGGAGCAGGGTAGATGACCCAGAATCGCGATATTCCACCGGCATTGCTCGGCGGCCTTGAACCGCTCTCCCGCCGAAGTCTGCTTCGCCTCACTGCCGTGTCCGGCTTGGCTTTGACCACTGGCTGTGCCCGTATGTTTGGCCGTCGTGACGCCCCCGAAGCACTGGAATACGTCAACCTGACCCGCGAAGAGCTGCGGGTGCTCACCAAGTTCACCCGAGCGGTGCTGCCGACCCAGCGTCATGGCCTGCCGGACTGCATTACCGAAATCCCCACCCTGAAAAACATGGACACCATGGTTGGCAACATGGCGCCGACCCAGCGTGAGCTGCTGGCGCTGGGGCTCTGGGTCTATGAATACCGGCCCATGGCCAGCTTCAAATTCAGCCGTTTCAGCAGCCTCTCCGACGAGCGCGCCCACGCCTATGTGGTGGCATTGCAGGAGGGCAACTTCGTTGAACGCGGCCTGACCACCACGCTCAAGGCGGTGGTTACCCTCAATTACTGGCGTGATCCGCGTACCTGGGAAGCCCTCGATTACTGGGGTGCCGTGACCGAGCGCTGGGGCGTGCGTCGCCTTGGCAATGCCCCCCTGCCGATGGCCTGAGAGCGGAGAACAGCATGCGTTTGATCAATATGCAGCGAGAAGGCGTGCCGGTGACTCAGGCTCGCGATGTCGCCCGCGATCCGGCACTGGGTCGTCAGTTTAGTATCCAGACGGAAGTGGTGGTGGTCGGCTCCGGGGCCGGTGGCTCGGTGGTGGCCTACGAGCTGGCCAAGGCTGGCCGAAAGGTGCTGGTGCTGGAATCCGGCCGCTACTGGCCGAGCGCCGAGTTTACCGAAAACCTCGGCGATACCCTCACCAAGGTCTATCGCGATCAGGCCGCCCAGGCCAACACCACCGCTGATGTGCTGTTTCTCGAAGGCAACTGCGTCGGCGGTTCCACCGTCATTGGCGCTTGCGTTATGCAGCGTCCGCCGGATGAGGTGTTCCAACGCTGGTCCGATGAGCTCGGCCTGAAGGCGCTCGGGCCGCGACAACTGGATCCTTATTTCGCCCAGGTGGAAGGCTGGCTGAACGTCGGCCTGAACGAAGCCCACGAGATCAACAGCACCGCCCACAAGGTGATTCAGGGCTGCGAACGGATGGGTTACAGCTGGCGTCCGGTGGCACGCAACGTCAAGAACTGTGCGCTCACCGGCCACTGTCTGGCGGGCTGTCCGTCGGACCGGAAGATGTCGGCGCTGGTAACGCACCTGCCGTGGGCTGCCGCCCATGGCGCCCGTATTTTCTCCGATACAGAAGTATCGCGGGTGCTGACCCGTAACGGTCGCGCCATCGGCGTTGAGGCGGTAATCCGCGACCCGGATACCGGCACGGTGGTGTCCAATGTCCGTGTCGATGCTCAAGTGGTGGTACTGGCCGCCGGTGCCATCCATTCACCGCTGATCTTGCAGCGCAGTCAGGCGCCGGACCGTGGCAGCAACATTGGTCGCAATATGGCGGTGCAGCCGTTTACCCAGGTGCTGGCCACCTTCAAGGAAGATCTGTACGGCTTCCAGGGCGCGCTGGTGGGCGTCGAGGTGGACGAATTCCTGCGCTCCGACGGATTCACCTTCTACTCGGCGCTGGCCGAACCGGAGCAGCTGATGGCCACCGGCGAACAGGAGGCCGGTGACGAGCACATCAACTTCATGAAGTCGTTCAAGCGCATGGCTGGTCTGAACGCATTCGCCATCGACGACGGTCGCGGTGTGGTGGAATGGCAGGGCGATCACCTGACGGGCCGCAAGGTCATCAAGTGGAGCCCGACGCGTCAGGATTTCGAGCGGATGACCCGTGCCACCGCCATCGCCTCGCGGATCTTCTTCTCCGCAGGCGCCGAGCGGGTGTGGCTGCCGAGCTTCCAGAAGCTGCATGCCAACAATGTCTTCGAGCTGGATCAGAAGCTGGCTCAGGTCAATTACGGCGTCAACGGCATCTACAGTTACCGGATGAACAGCTTTACTCCGCACGGCACTTGCCGCATGGGGCTTGATCCCTACACCTCGGTGGTCAGTGCCGATGGCGAGGTGCATGGCACCAGCGGTTTGTATGTTGCCGATGCGTCGATCTTCCCGACCCCGGTGTCCTCGACCCCGCAGTGGACGGTGCAGGTGCTGGCCCGCTATGTTGCCGACCGCATCAACGCCCGCAGCAGCAGTCACTTCATCTGAGGCAGCGACAAAACAAAAAAGGCCGCTAACAAAGCGGCCTTTTTTGTTGTGCTGTATCACCGGGAAATTCTGGTCGGAGTAGCAGGATTTGAACCTGCGACCCCTACGTCCCGAACGTAGTGCTCTACCAGGCTGAGCTATACTCCGATTCGGCGCGTATTGTAGTGATATTTCCCCGGATTGCTACAGCCCGGGGGTAAAAACCTCGCCCCAGCCGCCCGTTCGCCGGTTTTTTGCCCGCCATCGCGGCCGAGGCCGCTACCGGCCATGGTGGGGCCGCCAGTGGCTGGGCATAATGCGCGCCCATGACCGACCTCAATCACACTTTTTGCCATCCCCACGGGGAGCTTCAGCTGCAGCGCTGGCCGCGTCGCCGCGATGAAGCCCTGCGCGCCTGGGATGGCGCCGACCGCTATTTGCTGGAGGTGCTGGCAGAGGAGGGCGCCGCAGTGGCGCGGCCGCTGGTGCTGAACGATAACTGTGGCGCCCTTGCGCTGTCGTTGCTTGCCCGCGGCTTGCCGGTGGCGTCGAGCAATGACAGCTGGCTCAGTCAGGCCGCACTGCTGGCCAATGCGGCCGATAACGCCCTGTCGCTGGAACGGCTGCAATGGTGCTGGGCTGATCAGCCACTGCCGGCGGCGGACGCGGTGCTGCTGCGGGTGCCGAAGGAGCTGTCGTTACTGGAATGGCAGTTGGCGGCGCTGACCGCCACCCAGCCATCCGGCACGCAGGTCTGGGTGGCGGGCATGGACAAACACCTGCCACCGCTGCTGCTCGAATTACTCGGTCGCTATCTGGACCAGGCCCACGCTGGTCTTGGTCGCCACAAGGCGCGGGTATTCCGTGGCCGGGTTGCCGCTCAGCCCAGGCTGGCGCCGCCGTCTGGTCCGCTGGAGGTGGAACAGACCGGCTGGCAGTTGCAAGTGAGGGCGGGTGTGTTCTCGCGTCAGCAACTGGATATCGGCGCACGCTTCTTGCTCGACCATGTGCCGACAGGTGTCTGCGGTGATATTTGCGATCTCGGTTGTGGCAACGGCGTCATCGGCATGATGGCGCTGCAAAACAATCCTGCGGCGCGGGTGGTGTTCTGCGACGAAAGTGCGTTGGCGCTGGCCAGTGCGCGCGACAATGTGGCGCGTTACTTTGCCGACCGCGATGTCGGCTTTCATCATGGCAACGGCCTTGACGGTGTTGAGCAGCAGTTTGATCTGATCCTGCTGAACCCGCCGTTTCATCGCGGCCATGCGGTGGATGACAGTGTTGCCAGAATGCTGTTTCGCCATGCCCGCCGACAGTTAAAACCGCAAGGGCGTCTGCGCGTGATCGGCAACAGCCATCTGGATTATGCCACGGTGCTGCGCCGCTCGTTCGGCACCGTGCGACAAGTGGCCCGCAACAGCAAGTTCACTATTCACGACGCTCTCGGGTAGCCGGGTCCTGGTTGTCGGAGGATTTGTTGTCCGGCTTCCACAGCCAGAACCACCAGACAATCGCCGCCATGGCGGCGATGCCGATCAAGTTGACCACCAGGGTCGTCATGCGGCCTCCTGCGTTTTGTTGGCGCGAAAAAATCTGAGCCGGTTGGCATTCGACACCACTGTCACCGACGACAGCGACATGGCCGCCCCGGCAATCACCGGACTGAACATCATGCCGGTGAGCGGATAGAGCAGACCAGCCGCCACCGGAATGCCGAGCACGTTATAGACAAATGCGCCGAACAGATTCTGTTTGATGTTGGTGAGCGTGGCAGAGGAAATGGCAATGGCATCGACTACGCCATGCAAGGAACCCCGCATCAGGGTGATGCCGGCGCTTTCAATGGCCACATCGGTGCCGGTGCCGATGGCAAAGCCGACATCCGCCTCGGCCAGTGCCGGCGCATCATTGATGCCGTCGCCGACCATGGCGACCCGCTCGCCCTGATCTCGCAGATCCCGCACCCGCGCAGCCTTGTCCGCCGGCAGCACCTCGGCGATGACCTGATCAATCCCGGCCTGACGACCGACCGCCTCGGCAGTGCTGCGAATGTCTCCGGTAATCATCACCACCTTGAGGCCGCGGGCATGCATTCGCGCCACCGCAGCGCGGGCATCGGGCTTGATCTTGTCGATCACCCCAAGCACGCCGATCAACATACCATCGCGCACCAGATAGAGTGGCGTACCCGCCTGTGTGGTAATGGTGTCGCTGGCAGCGTTGGCATGGGCAAGATCGATGCCCTCACTTTCCAGCCAGCGCCGATTGCCGAGCATCAGCGTCACACCATCGAGCATCGCCCGTACTCCCTTGCCATTTTCGGCCACAAAGTCGCTCACCTCCGGCAGCACCAGCGATTGCTGCCGCGCTGCCTCCAGCACCGCATGGGCAAGCGGGTGTTCAGAGTTCCGTTCCAGCGACGCGGCCAACATCAGTACCTCTGCATCTGTTTCCCCTGCAAAGGAAAATATCTGCGTTACCGACGGCTTGCCCTCGGTAATGGTGCCGGTTTTATCCAGCACCACGGTGGTCAGGTCGGCCGCTTTCTGCAGCGCTTCGCCCTGACGGATCAGAATGCCGGATTCCGCCGCCTTGCCGATGCCCACCATCACCGACATCGGTGTGGCCAGACCGAGCGCACAGGGGCAGGCAATGATCAGCACCGTGGTCAGTGCCACCATGGCGTAACTGGCGCGCGGTTCAGGGCCGATGTTGAACCAGACCAGCGCCGCAGCAATGGCAATCAGCATCACCGTTGGCACAAACACGGCGGAAATCTGATCCGCCAGCCGGCCAATTGGCGGGCGCGAACCCTGGGCCTTTTTCACTAGCGCGATAATCCGGGCCAGCGCTGTCTCCCTGCCCACCCGGGTGGCCCGATACACCAGACTGCCGTGCTGATTCAGCGTGCCGGCAGATACCGTGTCACCGGTCTGCTTGCTGACCGGCATTGGCTCTCCGGTGAGCATCGATTCATCAATCAGGCTACTGCCGCTTGCGACCACGCCATCGACGGCAATTTTTTCCCCGGGTCGCACCCGCAGCAACATGTCCTTGCTGACCACGGCAATATCGACGTCTTCCTCACGGCCATCGGCATGGATGCGTCGCGCGGTGGTGGCCCGTAGTCCGAGCAGTCGACGAATGGCCTGGCTGGCCTTGCCGCGCGCGCGCAGCTCCAGTGCCAGCCCCAGATTGATAAAACCGATGATCATTGCCGACGCTTCGAAATAGACATGCCGGGCCTGTTCCGGTAACAGCCCCGGCGCCAGCACGACCACCATGGAATAAAGCCAGGCGGTGCCGGTGCCGATGGCAATCAGGGTGTCCATATTGGCATTGTGATGCCGCGCCGCTTTCCAGGCGCCAACAAAGAAACGGCCGCCGGCAAACACCAGCACTGCCAATGTCAGCAGGCCCACCGCCAGCCAGACCCACTGACTGGCATGGCCGGCATGCACCATCATACTGCCGCCGAAAACCATCCATGCCATCAACGGGGCGCCCAGACCCAGGGCCAGCCAGGTGTCGCGGATCAAACGACGATAAAGCTGCCGCTCCCCCTGTTCACGCTGTTGCTCCTGCAAGTCTTCGTCTTCAACCAGCGCGGCGCCGTAGCCCACAGCCTCGACGGCGGCGATCAGATCCTGTGGCGTGGCGGTGCCATCTATTCGGGCGCTGAGATCCGCCAGATTCATGCTGGCCTGGTCAACTCCCGGCACCGATAACAGTGCGGTTTCGATGCTGCGAACGCAGCTCGCGCAGGAGGCTCCGCTAATGGCGAGTTGTATACCGACGCTTTTTCGGTTTGTCGTCGCGAGACGGCTCGGGCCAGACATCCTGTGCTCCTGTTCGGGGTGAGTGTCAGGGGCGCGCGGTGCGCCGCCAGATCCAGTGTCAACCCCGGGGCAGCCCGAAGGTCAAGTGTCAGGCACCAATCTATCTGCCCGGGCGGGGTGCCACTGTCTGCTGGCAGACAGCCGGCCGGATGCAGGGCCATTGCTGGCAGCAACGTCATTGCCGACCAAGTGACTCCATCAGCTTTTGTACCTTGAACAGACTTTCCTCGTACTCCTGCTGCGGATCGGAATCAATGACGATGCCGCCACCGCCGTGGCAGACGATTTGGTTGCCATGGGTCTGGAAGGTGCGAATCAGAATGTTCGAGTCGAGATTGCCGTATGCATCGAGAACAAATTGAGTGCCGCAATAGTATCCGCGTGGTACAGGTTCAAGTTCCTGAATAATCTCCATGGCCCGACGCTTGGGTGCTCCGGTAATTGAACCGCCAGGAAAGCAGGCAAGCAGGGCTTCAATCGGGGACACGTCAGGGCGCAACCGGCCACTCACGGTGGAGACCAAGTGTTGCACATTGGAAAACCGGCGCAGTTCAAACAATGGTTCCGCTTTGACTGATCCTGCTGCGCACACCTGGCCAAGATCGTTGCGGAGCAAATCCACAATCATCAGGTTTTCGGCGAGATCCTTGGGGCTGTTGAGCAGATCTTCACTGATCTGCCGGTCCTGCTGCGGAGTGCCACCGCGTGGCCGACTGCCCTTGATCGGCTCGCTGACCACCTTGCCGGCGCGGATCTGCAGGAAACGCTCCGGCGACACCCCGAACACGCAGTCGCCGCTGGCAAGGCGGAAAAAACTGGCATGGGGGGCAGGGTGGTGGGTCAGCAACTGCTGCCAGGCGGCAAAGGCCTCACCGCCAAAGCGGGCGCTGAAGCGGCGGGCAAAATTCACCTGGTAACAGTCGCCGGCCCGCAGGTACTCGTGAATGCGGGCAATGGCATCGACATAGGCCGAGTGCGCCATGTCGCTGACAAAGTGAATGCCGGCCAGGGCGCCGCCAGTGTGACCGGGGGCGGGCAGCGCTCGCGGCGCCTCGCACACCAGCACCTCCAGTGGGGGCGCCAGTGCCGCCGCATTCGGATAGCCGATGATGCCAACCGCTACCCGCCCTGGTGTCAGGTGTGAGGCAAGCCAGTCCGTGAGATCCCCGGCAGGCCAAAGGCCTGCGCCGCAAAAACGTGTCACCGGCTCGGCGGTGAGGATCTGGGCGCCATGGCTCCAGGCTGCTTGGATCGGCGCGTCCATGGGGCTCCGGGGTGGTGAGTATAGCTGCAATGCTGATGTTCCCGCGATCAGGCTGTCTGGCCCTTCTCACAGACAAGATAAATACTTGAGCATAGGTCGGGGTAGTGCTGGCCAAGCATATAGCATCCTTCCAGATAATCGGCCGATACGATATCGGTTTGCAGCAGGCGATCCCACTGGAAGTTGGCAAGTGCCTTGAAGAAAATGCCCCCGCGATGAATGACCTTAAGGCCTGCAAGCCTTGCATCTCTTTCCAGCGTATCGAGAGAATAGGTAATTCTGTGGCCATGCTCCTGTTCGCCGGGCGTCACGGCGGCATTATGGGATATCAGACCCATCTTCACCGCAATCTGTCTTGATGGAGCGTTAGCATTCGGGCAGGCGATAATAAACCTGCCTGAGTCAGCCAGCCATTCGTTATTGACCCGCGCCAGAACCGAAACGGGATCGTCAAGATGTTCCAGTACATGGGTCATTACGATGGTTTCATACTGACCATCGAGTGATGCTGATTCAAACCTGTCATTAATGATGGCGGCCTTGTTGCCAAGCCTTTCCCTGGCCACTGCCGCTGCTTCGCTGGACGCTTCTACGCAGGTAATACTGTTGCAGTGCTCGGCAAGTCTGGCCGTGAAGGCACCTTCAAAGCTTCCCAGCTCAAGCAGCTTTCCCGGCCTGACGAATGGCATAAAAGAGCGAATCATGTAAGGGTGCATGACATCAAAGTCAAAACTGTAAGCGTACTTTCTTTCCTTGTTGTCGACTTTTTCCTGATTGTAGTTTCTTTGGTTGTCCACGAATTCACCTGCGCGAATAACAAGTTTCGATGAGTTTTCATTGGAATGCTCGCTTCTGAATCCAAGCGACAAGTACATCGCGAGCGCTCTGGTGTTGTCCTTGTTAACCTCAAGTTCTACTTTAGATGCGCCAGAGGAGAATGCCCATACAAGGGAGTCTCGTACCAGTTTTTTGCCGATACCTTGCCCGCTGAAATTTTCTTCGACACTGACATTGCTTATAAAGGCTGTGTGAGGATTGATATAAATCGCAACCATGGCAATCAGGGATTTATCACAAAAGACCTCGAATCTTTCTGCGCGGGAGGCAAGTTTTCCCGCATATTCGGTAAGGTCTACTCTATCGCTCAGGGCTGGTACAAACTGCTTGTCACAACGCAAAAGGTGCTCAAGAATCGCTTCGGAATCAGCCTGATTCCTGCTGTTGAGCATACTCATGACATCACCAGCCTGGCCGCACCAAAGCCATGACAGCCAAACTGGTTCCCATTGTACAGCAAAAAGACATCGGAATTGACCGCGGTCAGGTGAGGGTAGCACATCATTTCGGAGTCCCATTCACCCTCATGCTGAAGGCCGAGGTGATGATCGTCTCGGGTCCAGTGAAGAAGGTCATCGGACCAGGCATAACCGATACGATAAGACCGGTCGCCGCCATGGCGGAAATCGAAGGATTCGCGATAGCAGAACACCATGTGGTATCGCTCCCCGATTTTTAATACGGACGGCAGCGCCTGACTTTCAGTCGGGCCTATGGAGTCCGGAATGATCTGGCGGGCCTCTTGTTTAGTCCAGTCGATGCCGTTCTCGGATATCGCGTGGCCAATCTTGTAGGTCCTCTCCGGCGGGCCCGCTGCTTTTTCGTGCCAGTCGGTGCCGAACATATACCACATATGGAAGCTGCCCTGGTATTGGCGTACAAAAGAGTCGCCGACCAGATAGGGCTCGTGTAGTGAGGCCCCAAATACTGGGCCACTCCCGAAACGTACAAAGGTGCGGCCGCCATCCATGCTTTCAACCAGCCCGGTGCTGGTTTCTACGGGCACGGATACACGTCGACTCCAGCCGGTGGTGTAGGCCAGAATCCTGCCGTTGGCCACCGTTGGGCTGAAGGGGAAAATGCCATGTTCGTCGAAGCAGCCCAGCTCGCCAAGTGGAAGCAATTCGCTGTCTGACAGGCCGAGAAGTTCCGAAAAGTCCATGCTGAAATCGGCAAACGCGGGCTTGCTGATATAGATTCCATGGCGATCACGCTGGCGAGTGGTAAAGTAGATCCGGACCCGGTCATCAAGCACCAGTGCCTGTGGCGACTGCGCATAATGACCGGCCTGCCCGAACATCATGTGATGTTGTGGCACGAATATCCTGCCAAGAGAGTGCCAGCGCATCATGGGTAAAACTCATCCTGTCCATTGGTCAGCCTGGCCAGACCAAATCCTTCCCGGCCCACCTGGTTGCCGAGATAGAACATATAGACTTGCCCGTCCAGCTTCAGAATATGAGGGTAGCTAATCATTTCCGAATCCCAGCCGTTATCGGAAATATTGATTCCTGCCTTTTGATCATCGCGTCGCCATTCTGTCAGGTTTTCAGAGCTGGCATAGCCAATGCGATAGCCATTATCTCGTCCGCGATAGTTTTCACTGCCTCGATAGCAGAAAAACATATGGTATTTGTCATTGCCGTGAGTCACATCGGGACTGGCCTGAGCCTCATTTTCCTCGATGCGCGGGGGAATCAGATCACGATTCTGCTTGTGCCAGTTTATGCCATCTTGCGAAGTCGCCATGCGAATTCGATACACTGGTTCGGGGCGGCCATTCGAAACAATCCATTTCTTGCCAGCAATATAGTAAAGATACCAAAGGTCATCAAAGCGTCGGATTTTTGGCCCACTCATGACAAAAGGCTCGTCGGCGGAATAAGGGATAACAGGTCCCCGGCCCGCTTTGTTGAAAGTCAGTCCGTCATCCTCACTGATGGCCATGCCGATGGCTACATTGAAGGGCACGGATTCGCAGCGGGTCCATCCGGCATAATAGCCGGTCACTGTCGTGCCAGAGCGAATCGCTGAAAAAGGGTAGGTTCCGAATTCGTCGAATTCGCCCCTGTTTCCCAGTGGCAACACAGGTTGCTCTGCCACGCCAACGATTCGGGTCAAGTCTTTTCGATCCAGATCGACATAAGCGCTGTGGCTGACGTACTGACCATGTGCATCAGCAGGTGGACGGCAGGAAAAGTAAACGCGCACGAAATCATCGAATATCAGCGTTGCCGGCGCTTGGGCAAACTCCTGAAGCCAGGACCTGTCACTGATGTCGCGGGGGTCAAATATCTTGCCGATTTTTTCCCAGGTGAACATTGTTTTAACTATCGCTCAAGAAGTATTTGGAGAGCAGATTGTCTATGCCTTCGCTGTCATTGTTCATGATGAGATCAATCACAGAAAGACCCGGGACAAAAGTGCTGCCAAGCTGCGGATAGGGCTCTAGCACAGGGTCGATAAACTTTAGATGCAATCCGTTCCTGGAGAAGTTCTCAGTGCGATACAAGGCTCTGCCGCCCGGTGGATTGATATAGGTTTGTGCGCCAAGTGTTTTGCAAATGGCCATAACACGCTGCTCTCCCACAAGAGAGTGGTCCGCCGGAATCTGTGAGGAGGGTAAAATTGGCGTGTCAATGCCAAGATAATCGCACATGCGGGTGAGTGCATGGCGAATATAAGCAAAGAGGTTTCTTTCCTCATGGCGGAAAACTCCCTGAATCACTGGCATTGCGGAGCGGAAATAGGGCGCTTTGCGATATGCGGCCTCAATGCCATTAAGCAACTTTTCAGGATCGAAATCGTCTGTCAGGGTTCGTTCCCTGACCTCCAGATAATCGGAGCCCTTTTTGAGCGGTAAGGCGAACGGCTTGTCCTGCCCATTGAGCAGATAGCGATTGCGATTTATCCAGCCTTTCTTGGTGTATTTGATGTTGTCATACAGCACAAAAACATCAACTTCTCGAATCAGCTGAAAGTAACCAACATAGGGAAGGAAGTATGGTTGCATGATGGCTACTTTCAACGGCCTGCCTCCCCGATACAGGCGATTATACGTTCAATATCTCTGTCTTCCAGGTCCGGATAGATGGGCAGGCACAGAATCTTTTCAGATGCGGCTCTTGCAGTGCTCAGCGCATTTGCACCTCGAGCACTCCGGTATGGAGAGAAGTCGCTGATCAGCGGATAAAAATAACGCCGGGAAAAAATGCCATGCTCGGCCAGTTTCTTATGAAGCTGGTCACGAGATAGAGGAAAAGGCCTGTCAACGAGGATCGGGAAATAGCCATGGTTGTGTCGTGGCGCCTGAGCGGAGAGTTGGCTGATACCCTCTATAGCACCAAGGCCTTCCTTGTAGCGCCTGGCGACTTCAGCCCGACGAGCCAGCGCTGCATCAACATGGGCAAGCTGGGCCAGCCCGACTGCGGCATTAAACTCATTCATTTTGCCGTTGGCGCCCACGCCTGCAAGCGACGTTTCATCAGAAAGTCCGAAATTTCTCAGTGAATCGATGCGCTGCTTCATGGCCTGCGAGTGACTGATGATCGCGCCGCCTTCAAAGGTATTGAATACCTTGGTGGCGTGCAGGCTTAGCACAGCCAGATCACCATGGCGGAGTATGGAGCCGCCGTGATCCTGAACGGCAAAGGCGTGGGCGGCATCATAGACCACCTTAAGATGATGACGGCTGGCGATATCGGCAATCGCTGCCGTGTTACAGGGAACTCCATAACAATGTACTGGCAGGATTGCACAGGTTTGCGGGGTGATAGCCGCTTCTATGGCTTCAGGCGCAAGGTTCAGACTGCTTGCCTCAACATCCGCAAATACCGGGGTCAGGCCATTCCAGCAGATGGCATTGGCAGTCGCAACAAAGGAGTAAGGCGTGGTGATGACCTCACCGCTGAGGTCCAATGCCTTCAGCGCTGTCATCAGGGCGATGGTCCCGTTATTGAAAAGAGACAGGAAAGGCACTCCCAGATACTCTGCCAACGCCCCTTCCAGCTGCTGGTGTAGGGGGCCGCTGTTGGTCAGCACACCGCGCTGCCAGATTCCTTCCAGATACGGAATGACCTCCTCCAACGGCGGCAGGGTCGGGCGCGTTACGTGGATCGGCGGGGCCTTGCTCATGGCGACACGATCGCCCGCAGGTAGCTGCCATAATCGTTCTTGCTCAGGCGGTCGGCGGCGGCCAGGACCTCATCGGTGCTCATCCAGCCATTGCGCCAGGCAATCTCCTCCAGGCAAGCAATCTTGTACCCCTGGCGGCGCTCGATGGTTTCGACAAACTGGGCCGCTTCCAGCAGGCTTTCATGGGTGCCGGTATCCAGCCAGGCGAAGCCGCGGCCGAGGATTTCCACGTTCAGGTCGCCACGCTCCAGGTAGGTCTGGTTGACGCTGGTGATTTCCAGCTCACCACGATCAGAGGGCTTCACCTCGCGGGCAATGTCGATGACGTCGTTGTCGTAGAAATACAGCCCGGTAACGGCATAGTTGGATTTTGGCTGCTTCGGCTTTTCCTCGATGGAAATCGCACGTTTGTCATCGTCAAAAGCCACCACGCCAAAGCGCTCCGGATCCTTGACCTGGTAGCCAAACACCGTGGCGCCCTGTTGGCGGGCGGCGGCGGCGCGCAGTTTCGGGCTGAAGCCCTGTCCGTAGAAAATATTGTCGCCCAGTGCCAGGCACACCCGCTCCCGGCCAATAAAGTCGGCGCCAATGGTGAAGGCCTGAGCAAGGCCGTCGGGGCTAGGTTGCACCGCATACTCGATGCTGCAGCCGAACTGGCTGCCATCTTTCAGCAGGCGGCGAAATCCGTCGATATCCTCTGGTGTGCTTATCACCAGAATGTCACGAATGCCGGCCAGCATCAGTACCGACAGCGGGTAGTAGACCATCGGCTTGTCATAGATTGGCAGAAGCTGTTTGGACACCCCGAGCGTAATGGGGTGCAGCCGCGTACCGCTGCCGCCGGCCAGAATAATGCCTTTCATGGGAGAGTCCCGAGGTTGTTTGTTGTTATCGGCCGCGTGCCGCAGCAAAGGCTACTGTTCTACTCTTTTTGCCCGAGGCGCTCAAGGCAGTAGGCGCCGCTAAGGATGTTTTGCCACCAGTCGCGGTTGTTCAGGTACCAGGCCACCGTGCGGCGCAGGCCGCTGGTAAAGGTCTCGGCCGGGGTCCAACCCAGTTCCCGCTCCAGTTTGCTGGTATCGATGGCATAGCGGGTGTCATGGCCGGGTCGGTCGCGCACAAAGGTAATCAGCTCGCGGCAGGGCGGGGCGTGCGTGCCACGCTGGTCAGCGGCCAGTTCGTCGAGCAGCGCGCACAGGGTTTCCACCACCTCCAGATTGCGCCGCTCGCTGCGTCCGCCGATGTTATAGGTTTCCCCGGGATAGCCCCGTTCCAGCACCGTGACCAGGGCGCGGGCATGGTCTTCCACATATAGCCAGTCACGCACCTGCTGGCCGTCGCCATAAACTGGCAGCGGCTTGCCCTGCAGAGCATTGAGGATCATGTGTGGGATCAGCTTCTCCGGGAACTGGCAAGGGCCGTAGTTGTTCGAGCAGTTGGTGATCAGCACGGGCAGCCCCCAGGTTCGGTGCCAAGACCGTACCAGATGATCGCTGGCCGCCTTGGAGGCGGCGTAGGGGGAGCTGGGCAAATAAGGAAAGGTCTCGTCCGCCGCCGGCCTGTCGGCCCCCAGATCCCCGTATACCTCGTCGGTAGAAATGTGATGGAAGCGGAATGTAGCGGCCCGGCTGGTCGGACATTGCTGCCAATATTCTCTGGCAGCCTCCAGCAGCACCGCTGTGCCGATGACGTTGGTGTCGATAAAGAGCATGGGGCCGTCAATCGAACGATCAACATGGCTTTCTGCAGCCAGATGCATCACCGCATCGGGCTGGTACTTTGTAAAGACGGCCCTGATGGCGGCGGCGTGGCGTATATCCACCTGCTCGAACCGGTAACGGGGGCTAAGGCCGGAGGCACCCAACGAGGCCAAATTGCCGGCGTAGGTCAGATTGTCGACATTAATGACAGTGTGGTCCGTATCGTTGATCAGATGGCGAACCACAGCCGAGCCTATAAAGCCGGCGCCGCCTGTAATGAGAATATTCACTGGGCACTCCTGGTCCCGACTCAGCCGGGACATGATAGGCCAGCTGACCCGGTTAGCCCAGCCGGTGCTTGCCTATCCTCAATGGCTGGGGCAAGGTTTGCCCTCTCCGCAGCGCGCGGGCCATGCAACGATAACAACAAGAGGGGGTGACCGTGGGGCAGGAATCCGTGTTCCAGAATCCGCTGCAGCAACTGGATGGCATTGATCTTCTCATACTGCGCCGCCATTACCGGGATGCGGCCCATGCTTTTTTTCGATTGCTGAACTCTCTTGCCAAAGAGTGGAGTCAGACCAGTTTCTCCCGGGTCGACCATCATGGCGACGAGAATCATGCGGTGGGCGAAATCTGTGAGCGGGCGGCCCGCCAGTGGTATCAGATCCTGGCCTCCGACTGCGATATGACCAAACTCGACTACACTCTTTATGTATCCAATATCGGTATCATGCATGCCGTTCTCATGGGCACCAGCACTGGCAATCTTGATGACTTTATCGGTGCCTTGCATCGCAAGACCGGTGGCAACTATTCCACCGCTGATTTTCTGCGCGCAGTGCTGGCGTGGTGTCCGAATTCACGGGTCGGCTTTGATGTTTTCTCCCACTATCGACATGCGCCTGAGCTGGTCTTTGCCCATGCTATAGGATGCATCGGCGGTATAGGCCTGGTGAGCGAGGGGGCGGGAGAGCATCGTAATAAAGCTATCGACTTCCTGATAGCCAACAAGGGCATGAATATCGACAAGCTGGTTACGGTGAGCTTTAGCGCCGGGGTCCTCGATGCCTGGATGCGATGCAGCTATGCGGAGCATCCCAAGCGGCATGAGGTCAAGCGCCTTCTGAACAGAATGATACGTCAGGCTTCTGAGATAGCTCTTGATTCCGGTAATGTTGCTTTACCCGCGATATCCACGGAAGCAAATGGCCGAAAGGTGCTTGTTGTGCCGTTGGAGTCATTTCGCGGAAATCATGCGATGTTCAGATGCTATGCCAATATTCTTCAAGAGTGCAGGAAGCATTTCTTTACCATTGGCATGTGTGCCCGGGGTCTGTATGACGAGAAGACGACCGAATTGTTTGACCAGTTTGTCGATGTAAGCGAAATATCTGATGCCGGCGAAAATGACGAGAATGTCAATCTAAACGCCATCAAGCGCGTGGTAAAATTGTTCCAGCCGGATCTGATTTACTATCCAAGCGTAGGCATGTCTTTGTGGGTGGTCGCGTTGGCAAACCAGCGTTTGGCCCCCGCTCAGGTCATGTCGTTTGGTCATCCGGCAAGCAGTTTTAGCTCTGTGATGGATTATGCCATTGTCGAGGATGCCTGGAGTGAGGGATGCGATGATCTGTGCTCTGAGAAAATAATCAGGGTGCCGGATCGCTCTGCCGTGTTCAAACTGCCGGACGCGGTCGTTCGCGTTGATCCAATTGATCGGCTTCCTCCTGATGGAATTATCCGCATTGCCGTGCCGTCGGTTTCGCAGAAGCTCACCTCGGGATTCATACGGTGCTTAAGGCGGGTCGAGGAGGCGGTGCCGGGCAAGGTCCATTTTGTATTCTTCGCTGGTACTCGCTCCGTGTTCTATTCGGCCACAGTCCAGTCGTTGAGGCGCCAACTGAAAAGTCTGGAGTGTTTTGGCATGCTGTCGTACGAGGATTATATCGCCCAGATCAATCGTTGCCAGATACATGCAGGGACGTTTCCTTTCGGCGGCACCAACAGCCTGGTGGATTCGTTGCGCCAGGGATTGCCGATTGTGTCCATGCTGGGCAGTGAGGTGCACTCCCAGATTGATGCAAGTTTTTCCCGGCGTATCGGCTTGCCAGACTATCTGGCCTGCCATAGCGAAGACGAGTATGTGGCAACGCTCGTAGGCTTGGTAAACAACCCGGCAAGACTGCTAGCGTTGAAACGCTACCTGATTCATGAAGCCGAGGTGGACAAGGCGTTCCTCCAGGACGGCAGACCAGAGTGCTATGCGGAGGCCTTGCGTGACCTGGTTGCAGGAGGAGAGAAGGCATGAAGGTGCTGTCACAGCGGGGAGGAGCCAGGGACAGCAGTCAGGGCGGGAGGCTGGCTCGGGAGGGCGCTCCATTGCTAGTGACCGGCCGTTCATCCGAGTGTTACGCAGGGTAACAGATGTAACGGCTGCCGCCCCGGCAAATCCCGACACGGATACGGTCAAATTGCTCCGAAATTGAATAAATCTATAAAAAACAATATGTTAAGATGTGCTGACAAGGTGATGTTGAAGTGAAATTCCGTTTGTCGGCTTTGTAAGCGTCGTGTTACTGTTTGTTGGTGCGCTGTTTCGGCGCCACATTCCGATAATAAACGCGTGTGTGCACACGAGGAGAATAAAATGAAAGGGTTCAAGAAACTCGCTCTGGTTACCGCTATTTCCGCCCTGCCGATGACCGGCTTCGCCATGCAGGCTCTGGATGACGCTACCCTGTCCGGCGTAACCGGTCAGGACGGTATCCGCATTCAGCTCGGCACCGAAATTGAAGCTGACATCATCATCCACGACAAGGATGGTTACACTGGTGACGTTAACTTCAGCAATGCTGGTGCCATTATCCTGGCCGGGTTTGGTCTGACTTTCGGCACTCCGGGTGACACTGTACAGATCGACATTGATGCCGGTAAGGACTCTTCCGACGCTGCGGTGTTGAATATCGGTGTGACCACACCTGCCAACATGACGCTGGCGCTGGGTAACCTGGAAGTCGCTGCTTCTAACAAAGCCACCACTACTGATGACGGTAACTGGGGCACCGTGGCAGGCTCCAACATTGTCGTGGCTAACCTTGGCTCCCTGACGCTGGGCAGCACCTCGCTGAACATCCAGCTTGGCAGCGAGCCGCAGGGCAACATGATTGCCACTACTGCCACCATCACTGGCGGCGTGACGTTGTCTAACTTTGCCCTGCTGGACGCCAACTCTGGCGGCGGTATCCGCATTGGCTCACTGTCTATCACCAACTCGGGTGGAACAGATCTTGAGGTCGACGCCGGTATCGATATTGACGCCTCGGCCATGGTCATCCAGATCAACCAGATGGGTGACGCGACCGATGGCGCTGACCTGCGCATCCACGCTCTGCGCCTCGGTAACGCCGGTGCAGCAGTGCTGGGTGACATCGAGATCAACGGTCTCGACCTGACTGGCACCATCCGCATCAGCGGCAAGTAATACGCTCGGTTTTCCGAGACAAAAAGGCCCGGTTCGCCGGGCCTTTTTTTATGCCTGAGACAGCCCCGGCAGGGGCTTTACAAAATGCCTACAAACACTGTCCTGTCAGACGGTTAGCATTGCCGGGTTATCCGATTGCGTGAGCTTGCCGTCACATCTGTTCACCATTACCATGGCAGCCCGTTGCAGCGGTAAACCATAACAATAAAGGACCGGGCCACGACTGATGTTGGCAACTATTCTGGGTGTAGCGCTGATCTTTGTGGCCGTCAATCAATCGGTGGTGGTAGAAGAGTACCCGCGCGGCTATGTCTACTATGAACACCCGGTTCGCGAGGCGGGCGTGGTGGCCGAGCGTGGCCTGGTGGTCAAGCCGGTTTCCGAGTTCCGCTATGCCAATCTAGTTCGCCAGACTTACGACTATTCCTGCGGTTCTGCTGCTTTCACCACCATCCTCAATCAATACCTTGGCCGTCAGTTTGATGAGCGCCAGATCATGGAAGGTCTGCTGCGTTTCGGCGAGACCGACAAAATCGTTGAGCGGCGCGGTTTTTCCCTGCTCGACATGAAGCGCTTGGCGACGGCGCTGGGACATCCCAGTGGCGGCTTTCGTGCCCAGTTCGAAGACATCAAGAAGCTCGACCACCCGGCGATCGTGCCCATCCATTATGGCGGCTTCAAACATTTCGTGGTGTTGAAGCAGTATCGCGATGGTCACGTTTTTGTGGCAGATCCGGCCCTGGGTAACATCAGCTTTACCGAAGTGAAGTTTCAGGAAGTCTGGACCGACAACGTGCTGTTCATTATTTTCCCGAACGGTTTCGAGCCTCAGGACGGGCTGGCTCTGACGGAGTGGGATCTCCGTCTGATTGATGAGCGTACCTTGCGTCATCTTGTCTATCAGGAGTTTGCACCCTTTACCCGTGTGCTGGAGAACGAGGCAGATCGTGCCGCGTCGCTGCAGCGGGTGGAGATCGTGGATGATTGGGGGGATACGCGCATTATCAACGTGCCCACCCGTACCTACTTTAACCAGAAATAAATGATGGCCATGTCCGTCTCAGAAAAACAAAGGATCAGACGCATGAAGACTGATGGGGGGTTCATTCGCGGCAGTGTGTTGCTCTGTTGCCTGACGGCGATGGCGGCTTCGGTTCACGCCCAGGATGTGGATGACGCCCGCGAGGCGCTGCAGCAGAAGGAGACCGATGTCACTCAGGAGAGCAATCTTGAGGAAGTGTTCCAGGCTGCGCAGAAGCAGTATTCGCTGCTGCCCTCCGGACAGATGAGCCTCAGTCTCGGTGGCAGTTACTCTTACTTCCGTGACAACCGCATCGATATCAATATCGAGGAGGGCGGCATTGACCGCTTCCGCATCGAAAATGATGCCCAGCATGCGTTTGGTGCCAGCCTGTCATTTGATTACGGTATCTGGAACAACCTTACCTTTAATACCAGCGTGCCGGTGACCTACAAGTACGAGACGCAGAAAGACACCAATACCGCCGGGCTCGGGGATATTTCCTTCGGCTTGCGTTATCAGCCTTTCCCGGTGCGCACCGGCACCACCAACACCACTCTGTTTGGCAGTCTGTCGACGGCTACCGGTGTCAGCCCTTACACCATTGATACCCGCAGCCAGTTGTCCAGTGGCAAGGGTTACTACTCCATGAGTGGTGGTGTCAGCATGAGCCGGGTGATCGACCCGGTGGTGCTGTTTGGCTCGCTAAGCTATACCCATGCCTTCGATATTTCCGGCCTCAATCAGGATCGCGGTCGACGCGTTCTGAATGCCGTGGACACCGGCGACAGTATCGGGTTCTCCTTCGGTCTGGCCTATGCGCTCAGTTACGAGGTTTCGCTGAGCGCCAGCTACCAGCAATCCTACAATTTCCAGACCATCTTCACTTTTACCGACAAGGCAACCGAGGAGCAGTTTCGTCAGGCCAGCTCGGATTCCACCTCAAGTGTTGTCAATATGTCGCTTGGCTTGCGTACGGCGGCCAATCGGGTGGTTAACTTCAGCTTCGGTTTTGGCCTGACCGAGGACTCTCCCGATGTGCTGATGGGCTTCAGCGTGCCGGTGGATTTCACCGGGTTCAAACCGGGCGCCTGATGCCGGGCATGATGGCAGTAGCCGGACGAGAATAATGACAATCAAAGCAGGCAGAACATCTTGGCGCGGCGTGGCGCTGGGCTTGGCAGGGGCGGCAATGGTGTTGTCGGCGCCCGCGCAGGCCCAGCTCGCTACCAATATCGCCGTTGACGTCAAGGCCATGAGCATGGCCCATGCGGTGACCGCCGATCCGCCGGGCATTATGGCGATTCATTTCAATCCGGCCGGGCTCGGCAAGATCCGTGGCCGGCGCATGGACTTGCAGTTCCTTGGTGTCGATTTTGGCCTTAATGCTGAGTTCAGCGCGCCCCCGGGTTACGGGGTGTTTGGCTATTCGGATGATCCGGTGGTTTGTGCCGATGCACCTGACAATGGTGCTGACTTCTGCCGCGAATTCCGCACCGGCCGCAGCAGCGTCGAGGGCATCAGCCTGTATGTGCCAATCCTTAACGATGCCGTGGATCTGCCGCCCGGACCTTTGATTGCTGGCCCTTTGCCTGCTTTCGCTGTGCGGCCTGCCGGGTCGAAGTTTACCTTCGCTACCGCCACCTACCTGCCACTGGCGGCGGGTTTTTATCGTTCGGACGATGATCCGGGTAACTTTATGGGCCGACGGGTGGCGCTGGAGCGGATTACCTATTTGTCCCCGTCGGTGGGTTTTCAGGCCAGCGATACCCTCTATCTCGGTGCCTCTATCGGTCTGTCCTATCAGGCTGTCTTACTGGAAACCGATTTTCGTGCTCCGAATGAGCTGCTCGGCTTTGCTCGCTTGATAGACGAGAGCATTTGCGCGCCGTTCAAGGGCGAGAGCAATTTTGCCATCGATATCATCCTGTTCGGTATTTGCCGCCCGCAGGAAGGTTTGGGCCCGTTCAAGAATCTGGCCTCGCTGGAAGTGGCGATGGATCAGCGTCTGAGCCCGTCCTATAACCTTGGCGTGTTGTGGGAGCCGGTGGACTGGTTTGCCTGGGGTGCGGTGTGGCACTCGGAGTCCAGAGTGAATATGAATGGCAAGTTCACCGTGAATTATTCCAATGCCACTCAGGAAACCATTAACGGCATCGGCGGCAGCCCCACCGGCGCGCTCGCGCTGGCAGTTCTCGGTATTCCGGGGCGGGTAGGGGAGAGTGAAACCGGATTGATCAATATGTCGCTGACCATGCCGGCACACTTCCAGACCGGCATCAAGGTTCGTCCGTTGGAGCGCTGGCAATTCAATGTCGATGCGGTCTGGGTCGATTACAAGCAGTGGGACGCGTTTAATTTCGGTTTCGACAAGGCCACTGCGGTAACAGCGCTGGCACGTTTGTTCTCGCCGGATTCGACCCCTACCAGCCTGGCGTTCCCGCTTGGCTTCCAGTCGACCTGGAACCTTGCCTTTGGTGTCCAGTATGACCTCACGGGCCGTATTCAGCTGCGGGGCGGTTTCGAGCCGCGGGCCTCGGCGATTCCCGATGATCGTCGCAACCCGATGGTGCCGATCAACGAGGCACGCTACTACAGTCTTGGCCTTGGTTACCGCTGGGACAAGGACACCGAGATCGATATCGGTATTGCCAGCGTGCGCAGTCGAGACAACATTCCCGCAGATAGCAGTTGTCTGGCAAACTGTACCGGTCTTAACAATGTTGTCTACAACCCCTATGCCGGGCTGGACATTCGCACCGAGGCAACGATCAACATGATCGGATTGGCATTCCGTACCGCCTTCTGATGAAGCGCTTGCTGTTCATTGGGCTGATCGCCCTGTCTGCATCCTGCTCCAACAGCCGCCCTGATCAGGGCGGTTTTTATTCCTGGGTGGACGCTCAGGGCAATCTTGTCACCGTGCCACGGGAAGCTGAAACATCGCCTCAGGAAGCTTCCGCTGCAGCACCGGATGAGGAGGGTGATGGCGAGCCCTATCTGACCGATGAGGAAATCAGTTCGCGCCTCGAAGAGCGGGAACGCGATCGCTTTGTGGTGTACACCGATGCCTCCGGGTATCGGGTAGTGCAGCAGGTAGATGTTGTTGAGGCGCGAAAGACCCGCGAGGAAGCGCTGGCAGGTCGGAGTGAGCGTCTGGATGATCAGGCACAGCTCTATGTCGAGCGGATGGAGGGCATTCCGGCAGATTGTTGCAGGGAGCTGCTGGCTCGGGCCGCTACGTTGAAGCCGGGGGCTGAGTTGCTGTTCAGCTTCGAGCGGGGGCCGTGGCAGTGGGTCAGGGTGCCGGAGCTCAGGCCGGCGGCGGCAATACGGCTGTCTGCGGACGTTTCGATGGTGCGCTTTCAGTCGTTCCTGCTGCCGAAAGGGTATCTCCACCCGCAGGCGCTGTTCCTCGACGCCGATGGCCAGCCCATGCTGTTGGTGGACAACCTGTTCGTCAGGCGGTACCCGGAAACCTGGTATCGACACGGCTCCCTCGAGGGGGAGGTCCCGGTAGAGGCGGGCGCGACCTGGTTGGTGATTTACCTGGGGTATGCGGGCCAATCGGCTTCTGGCCGGCCGGCGCTGGTGCCTGGTGCCTATTACTGGCGTGAACCCTCGTCGCCGCTGGCTGTCCAAGGCGAACTGACCGTCCGTGGTCTGGCAGTCACCGTCGAGCCGTGAAGGTTCCCGTGAGGCCTCGTGTTGGCGTCTGGTTAATTTATGCAATTTCAGGTTTCTGTCGGCAGAAACATGCCGCCGGCCGGCTCATAATGGGGATGTCAGGGCTAGTGTGTCACCCTGATGTCCGAGACTTAGCGAAGGTATAGCATGAACAGGATGATTCGATCCCTGCTGTTGGCTGGTATGGCGTTACTGGTGGCCTGTAACGGTGCGGAGGATTTCGGCGGCACCATCCCGGGCCCCGTTGTGCCGCTGCCCGGTGGACCAAAGCCCATTCCCGGCGTTAATGATGATGCGGTACTGGTCGAGCTGGTCGCTGCGATCGATGACAACGGCACTGTCAGGACGGCGACCATCACCAATCTTGGCTACACCTGCACCAGTTCCAGTGCCTATATGCCCAAAGCGGGTGCCCGAGAGGCATTGGCTCGCTGCCATCCTTCGGCAAGTTCCGTCGAGTTCTTTATCGGCGACCGGGATGATCCGGCAAAGCGGTTCTCGCTTGGCACCTATTATCTGCCGATGTGCACTGGCCGATCTACCCGCAATGAATGCGCCGGCGGGGTGGGGTTTTTCCAGGCTGCACTGTCGGACCTGATTCCGACCAAGGGTCCCCGTCGTGAGCGGGCCGACAGCGCCGAGGTCAGAAACCGTGCCGCACTGCTCGCCGCGCTGGACGATAATCCGCAGCATGTGACCCGTATCGATATCTCTGACTGGGCCCATCTGTTGGCGGATCAGGCACCGGATCCGGTGCTTTCCCAGAGCAGCTATGACAACTTCGTCAACCATTGGGCGGATTGGCTGGCGCTGGTTTCCAACGCCCTGCAGCCCGACCAGCCGCTGGCGTTCCCCTCGGCGATGGTTGCCGTGGATCTGGCCTCGGCGGCCATGAGTCGTGTGCGCACCGGCACTTTTGTGATCAAGCATGACTTCACGGCCTATCGTCTGCAGCTGAGTGAAGATGCATTGCCGCCGATCGACCTGGAGATCCCTTTCCATGTCATGCCGGATGGTCGGGCCGTCGGAATCGGTCGCGTGCTGGGCCGTCCAGTGGTGAACGATGACAGGCCTGCTGATCTGATTGCGTTGGAATCGCTCAGCTTTCTGTCAGAGCAGTTGCAAATGGTGTCGGATGGCAACGAGGAGTTTTGGCGAAGCGCAACGGTGTTCCAGCCGGTGAATGGTGATCCGGTTTTTTCCGGCAGGCTGGTGGGAGTCGCACTGTATGACGGTCTGGCAACACGCGTGGACCCCAGCAAGACGGACTATAATATGGATTATCCTGCAACAGGGGCTGCGGCACTGCAGACCAATGATCGTGGTCGCTTTACCGGCACCGTGTTCAGTGATTCGGTTAACAGCGCGCCGTTCCGGGCCGAGCGTACCGGGTTTGTCAGCCCCACCCTGATCCCGGCGGTGATGGATGCCTTGCCTGAGTTTTATCAGATCACCCTGTTTCGTCCCTGTGTCGACCAGCCCGATGATTGTCCCAACCGGCCGATTCCGCAGGATGAGTACGATGGTGAGTTCGTTGGTCCGGTGGGCAACTATTCCAAGGCTTTTACCTATCAGGACCCGGATACCGGTGAGCAACTCCGTTTCGATATTGTTCGTGAGCAGCCCCACAACCGCTATTTCAACGAGACGTTTCAGATTCAGATTCTCGCGGATGGCACTGTCATTACCGACAGCAACATGAATTGCAGTCCGGTGAATAATCTCTATGTGGACGCCACTGGTCGGCAGGAGTACCCGGTGGGCTATGTCTCGCGCAGCCACGATGATGACAACGGTCTCAGCGCCAATCTGGTGCTGTTCATGGCCGGTCCAGCGGAGCTTGGCCGTTCTGCCGAGCTGGGTCAGACCTGGCCGAGGATGCCGCACTATGCCGCTCGTATTGAAGGGCGGATCGCTATTGATCTTCCCGGGATGCCGTTCTATCGCCTGAGCGACGAGAACTTTTCTGCGGGAATCCGGGCGCTCTGGACTGACACCTTCCAGTCCGAAAACTACATCCGTGAAATGGGGCTCGTTCCGCCGGTAACACGGGAAGACTTCCACGAACTGCTCGCCCTGTCCAAGGGGGCGGCGGAAGGTCTGGCCCTAGACGGGGCAACATGTCTGCCACTTTAAGGTCTTGACCGAAACGCTCGGCAGATTGTTGACAATCTGCCTTGATATTGATCATCTTCCACTATAGTCTGGCGCCCGTTGCTTGGCATTGTCTACAACGGGCCGCTTGATGACAAACCCTCACGACGACGTTTCCCTGCAGGACAGCCGCACCCTGGCGGACCGGGTATTTGCCCGGTTGCAGGACGATATTGTTCTCGGCGTGCTGCCTCCCGGCACCAAGCTCGGCGAAACCGAGCTGGCCGGCCGTTACGGTGTCAGCCGGGGCCCGCTGCGCGAGGCCATTCGCCGGCTCGAATCCCGCAAGCTGCTGGAACGGGTTCCCCATGTGGGCACCCGGGTGGCCTCCCTGAAAGCCTCTGATCTGATTGAAATCTACCGGGTGCGTGAAGCGCTGGAAGGCATGGCTGCACGGCTGGCTGCGGAGAATATGACCGAACAAGAGGTGGCCGGCCTGCGCGATGTGCTCAGCCAGCACGAGCAGCAGCAGGATCTCAAGGAAGACACCGCCTATTTCCAGCGTGAGGGTGATCTGGACTTTCATTACCGGGTCATCCAGGGCAGCCATAACCGTACCCTGATCGATCTGCTGATTGGCGAGATCTATCACCTGGTGCGCATGTACCGATACCAGTTTTCCATGACCGCCAACCGGCCGCAGAAAGCGCTGGGAGAGCACCGCCGCATTATCGAGGCCATTGAGGCCCGCGACGGTGAGATGGCGGAGTTGTTGATGCGCCGGCATATCAGTCGCGCCAGAGAGAATATCGAGGCCCAGACACGCCCTCTTTAGCAGTGGCAGTCCTGCAAGGCCCACAGTTTTTTTGACAGGAGAAGATGATGAGCAAAGCAATCAGCGCCGGTGCACGCTTCCGCCGGGCTTTGGCGGAAGAAAAGCCGCTGCAGATCATGGGCACCATCAATCCCTACTGCGCCATGATGGCCGAGCGGGTAGGGTATCGTGCGATCTACCTGTCAGGTGGGGGTGTTGCCAATGCCTCCTACGGTCTACCGGATCTTGGCATGACCAGCCTCAATGATGTGCTGGAGGATGTGCGTCGTATTTCCGCTGCCACCGAAGTGCCGCTGCTGGTGGACATTGATACCGGCTGGGGCGGCGCTTTCAACATCGCCCGCACCGTCAAGGAAATGATCCGTGCCGGCGCTGGCGCGGTGCATATTGAAGATCAGGTGGCGCAGAAGCGTTGTGGTCATCGCCCTAACAAGGAGATTGTCTCGAAAGAGGAGATGGTCGACCGCGTCAAGGCGGCCGTGGACGCCAGAACCGATGATGACTTCTTTATCATTGCCCGTACCGATGCCTTTCAGAAAGATGGCCTCGATGCGGCGGTGGAACGCGCCCGCGCCTGTCTGGATGCCGGTGCCGACGGCATCTTTGCCGAGGCGGTGCACACGCTCGAAGATTACCAGGCCTTCGCCAAAGGCATTGGCGGTGCGCATCTGCTGGCCAACATCACCGAGTTCGGCGCCACGCCGCTGTTCAGTCGCGATGAACTGGCGGCCAATGGCGCCACCATGGTGCTGTACCCGCTATCGGCGTTTCGTGCCATGAACAAGGCGGCGCTGAACGTGTATGAGGCGATTCGCCGCGATGGCCACCAGCAGAGCGTGGTGGATACCATGCAGACACGTATGGAGTTGTATGATTTTCTCGGTTACCACGCGTACGAGCAAAAGCTCGACGAGCTGTTCGCCAAGGGCAAAAGCTGAAACGAATTCAATGAAACAGGGGAAACACCATGGCAGAAGGTAAACAACTCAGTGGCGCTGGCCTGCGTGGTCAGGTAGCAGGCAAAACCGCACTGTCCACCGTCGGCAAGTCGGGTTCCGGTCTGACCTACCGTGGCTATGACGTTAAGGATCTGGCTGAGCATTGCCAGTTCGAAGAAGTCGCCTACCTGATTCTGAAAGGCAACCTGCCGACCCAGGCCGAGCTGGACGCCTACAAGGCCAAGCTCAAGACGCTGCGTGGTCTGCCGCAGGCCCTGAAGGAAGTGCTGGAGCGTATTCCGAAAGATGCCCATCCGATGGATGTGATGCGCACTGGCTGTTCCATGCTGGGCAATCTGGAGCAGGAGGACACCTCGGTGCTCGGCGCGTTCCCGCAGCAGCAGGACGTCACCGACCGCATGCTGGCGGTGTTCCCGTCGATCATCTGCTATTGGTATCGGTTCAGTCACGATGGTGTTCGTATCAACGAGAACACTGACGACGATTCCATCGGCGCCCACTTCCTGCACATGCTGCGCGATGAAAAGCCGAATGCACTGCATGAGCGGGTGATGAACGTATCGCTGATCCTGTATGCAGAGCACGAATTCAATGCCTCTACCTTTACCGCCCGTGTCTGTGCCTCGACCTTGTCGGATATCTACAGCTGTGTGACCGGTGCCATCGGTTCCCTGCGTGGTCCGCTGCATGGCGGCGCCAACGAGGCAGCCATGGACATGATCGAGAAGTTCCGCGATGCCGACCATGCCGAGCAGGAAATGATGGGCATGCTGGCGCGCAAGGAAAAGATCATGGGCTTTGGCCATGCCATCTACAGCACCTCGGATCCGCGTAACGAGATCATCAAGGGCTGGTCGGAGAAGCTGGCTGCCGATGTCGGCGACACTGTGCTGTACCCGGTATCGGTGCGGTGCGAGCAGGTGATGTGGCGCGAGAAGAAGCTGTTCTGCAATGCCGACTTCTTCCATGCCTCGGCTTACCACTTCATGGCCATTCCCACCAAGCTGTTCACGCCGATTTTCGTGATGAGTCGTCTGACCGGCTGGGCCGCCCATGTGATGGAGCAGCGCGCCGACAATCGCATCATTCGTCCGAGTGCCGAGTACACCGGCGAGGAGCCGCGCAACGTCGTGCCGATCGCCCAGCGCGGCTAAAGCCTGCGGGAGCGGCAATCCTGCCGTGACGCGATGCTGCATAAGCACCGCATCGCGGCAGGGTCAGCGCTACGTAATGACATCGCCCTGAAACATTACTGACTGGACTGAGTTGACGACATGAATACTGAGTACCGCAAATCCCTGCCGGGCAGTGTGCTGGAATACTTTGATGCCCGTGCCGCCGTGAACGACATTCAGGCTGGCGCCTGGGCAAAGCTTCCCTATACTGCCCGTGTCCATGCGGAAAATATTGTTCGCAAGGCCGATCCGGCGATCATCCGCGAGTGTCTGACCCAGTTGATCGAACGCAAGCGCGAGCGGGATTTCCCCTGGTTCCCGGCCCGTGTGGTATGTCATGACATTCTTGGCCAGACGGCACTGGTGGATCTGGCTGGTCTGCGCGATGCCATCGCTGATCAGGGCGGGGACCCGGCCAAGGTCAACCCGGTGGTGCCGGTGCAGTTGATCGTTGACCACTCGCTGGCAGTGGAGTGTGGCGGTTACGACCCGGAAGCCTTCCAGAAAAACCGTGACATCGAAGATCGTCGTAACGAAGATCGTTTTCACTTTATCGACTGGACCAAGCACGCCTTCAAGAATGTCGATGTGATTCCGCCGGGTAACGGCATCATGCACCAGATCAATCTGGAGAAGATGTCGCCGGTGATTCATGCCGATAATGGTGTGGCTTACCCGGATACCTGTGTTGGTACTGATTCGCACACTCCGCATGTCGATGCGCTCGGCGTCATTGCGGTCGGCGTTGGCGGCCTCGAAGCCGAGAACGTGATGTTGGGCCGTGCGTCCTGGATGCGTCTGCCGGACATTATCGGTGTTGAGTTGAGCGGCAGGGCTCAGCCGGGCATCACCGCCACTGACGTGGTGCTGGCTCTGACGGAGTTCCTGCGCAAGGAGAAGGTGGTTGGTGCCTATCTCGAGTTCTACGGTGAAGGCGCCTCGTCGCTGACCATCGGTGATCGCGCCACCATTTCCAATATGGCACCTGAGTATGGTGCCACCGCCGCCATGTTCTTTATCGATCAGCAGACCATTGACTACCTGCGCCTTACTGGCCGCAGCGAGGATAATATCCAGCTGGTGGAAACCTACGCCAAAGAAGCGGGCCTGTGGGCGGATGCACTGCAAACCGCCGAGTATGAGCGGGTGCTGAAGTTTGATCTCTCTTCTGTGGTGCGCAATATGGCCGGCCCGTCCAACCCGCACCGCCGTTTGCCGGTATCGGAGCTGAAATCGCGCGGCATTGCTGTCGATCTCGACAAGGCCCGGGCGGAAGAGGCACAGGGCATGATGCCGGACGGTGCGGTGATCATTGCCGCCATCACCAGCTGCACCAATACCTCGAACCCGCGCAATGTGATTGCCGCCGGTCTGCTGGCGCGCAATGCCAACCGGCTCGGGTTGGTGCGCAAGCCCTGGGTGAAAACCTCGCTGGCGCCGGGCTCCAAGGCGGTCAAGCTGTATCTGGAAGAAGCCGGGCTGTTGCCGGATCTGGAAGCGCTGGGCTTTGGCATCGTTGCCTATGCCTGCACCTCCTGTAACGGCATGTCCGGTGCGCTGGAGCCACAGATTCAGCAGGAAATTATCGACCGCGACCTGTATGCCACTGCCGTACTGTCAGGCAACCGTAACTTTGATGGTCGCATTCACCCCTATGCCCGGCAGGCGTTCCTGGCCTCGCCGCCACTGGTGGTGGCCTATGCCATTGCCGGTACTATGCGCTTCGATATCGAGCAGGATGTTCTCGGCGTCGTGGATGGCAAGGAGATTCGTCTCAAGGACATCTGGCCGAGCGATGAGGAAATCAATGCACTGGTGGCGAAGGCGGTGAAGCCTGAGCAGTTTCGTGCGGTGTATATCCCGATGTTCGAACAGCGCGATACCAGCATACAGAAGGTTTCGCCACTGTATGACTGGCGACCGATGTCCACCTACATTCGCCGCCCCCCGTACTGGGAGGGTGCGCTGGCTGGTGAGCGTTCCATGAAAGGCATGCGCGCGCTGGCCGTGTTGCCGGACAATATCACCACTGATCACCTGTCGCCGTCGAACGCGATCATGATGGATTCGGCAGCGGGCGAGTATCTGCACAAGATGGGTTTGCCGGAAGAGGATTTCAATTCTTACGCTACCCACCGTGGTGATCATCTGACCGCACAACGTGCCACCTTCGCCAACCCCAAACTGGTCAACGAGATGGTGGTGGTGGATGGTCAGGTGAAGCCGGGGTCGCTGGCCCGGGTCGAGCCGGAGGGCAGGATCATGCGCATGTGGGAAGCGATTGAGACTTACATGGAACGCAAGCAGCCGCTGATTATTATTGCCGGCGCGGACTACGGCCAGGGTTCGAGCCGCGACTGGGCTGCCAAGGGCGTGCGTCTTGCCGGAGTGGAAGTGATTGTGGCAGAAGGTTTCGAGCGCATTCATCGTACCAATCTGATTGGTATGGGCGTGATGCCGCTGGAATTCAAGCCCGGCACCACCCGCATCACGCTCGGCATTGATGGCACTGAAACCTTCGATGTACTCGGCGAGCGCAAGCCGCGCGCAGATTTGACGCTGGTAATTCATCGCAACAATGGCGAGCAGGTGGAAGTGCCGGTGACTTGCCGTCTCGATTCCGATGAAGAACTGTCGGTGTACGAGGCCGGCGGTGTGCTGCAGCGCTTTGCCAAGGATTTCCTCGAAGGCAAGGTGGCCTGATCCCTGCCGGTTGAGGAGCGTTGCAGGAGCGGCAACCTTGCTGCTCCTGCATTGTTTGAATAGATGGCACATCCATAACGAGGTCACCCATGTCACAGGCTGTACAGATTCGCATTCCCGCCACCTACATGCGTGGCGGCACCAGCAAGGGTGTGTTTTTCCGACTGGCCGATCTGCCGGCGTCCTGTCAGCAGCCCGGTGAGGCGCGCGATCGTCTGTTCCTGCGTGTGATTGGCAGCCCCGATCCCTACGCTAAACACATTGACGGCATGGGCGGCGCCACTTCCAGTACCAGCAAGTGTGTCATCTTGTCGAAGAGTGAGCAGCCCGGCCACGATGTTGACTATCTGTACGGTCAGGTTTCGATCGACAAGGCCTTCGTCGACTGGAGTGGTAACTGCGGCAATCTGTCCACCGCTGCCGGTGCCTTTGCATTGCACGCCGGTCTGGTGGATCCGTCCCGCATTCCCGATAACGGCATCTGCAGCGTGCGCATCTGGCAGGCCAACATCAACAAGACCATCATTGCTCACGTTCCGGTGACCAACGGTCAGGTGCAGGAAACCGGGAATTTCGAACTCGATGGCGTGACCTTTCCGGCGGCGGAAATCGTGCTCGAGTTTATCGATCCGGCCGATGAAGGCGACGGCGATGACGGTGGCGCCATGTTCCCGACCGGCAACCTGATCGACGATCTGGAGGTGCCCGGTGTCGGCACCTTCAAGGCCACCATGATCAACGCCGGCATTCCCACCGTGTTTGTTAATGCGGCAGATATCGGCTACACCGGCACCGAGCTTCAGGATGCCATCAACGGCGATGCCAGCGCGCTGGCGCGGTTTGAAACCATCCGCGCCCATGGAGCATTGAAGATGGGCCTGATCAAGGATCTTGCCGCGGCCGCCACCCGCCAGCACACCCCCAAGATCGCCTTCGTTGCGCCGCCGACGGACTATGTGTCGTCGTCGGGCAAGACGGTGAAGGCCAGTGAGGTCGACCTGCTGGTGCGAGCGCTGTCCATGGGCAACCTGCATCACGCCATGATGGGCACCGCTGCGGTCGCCATTGGTACGGCGGCCGCCATTCCGGGCACTTTGGTGAGCCTGGCCGCTGGCGGGGGAGAACGTGAGTCGGTTCGCTTCGGGCACCCGTCGGGCACCCTGCGGGTGGGCGCAGAGGCAAAGCAGGTGGCTGGCAACTGGACGGTGACCAAGGCCATTATGAGCCGCAGCGCCCGCATCCTGATGGAAGGGTGGGTCAGAATCCCGCCGCTCTGACGGCCGCGACCCCGACTATGCAGGAGCGGCAATTCTGACGCGGCAGAATTGCCGCTACCTGTGGGTGTATAGTCTCAGCATGTGTCTCAAGGGGGGAGAGAGGCTATGCTGTCCGAGACTATCCAGCGTTGGGTAGACACTGCTATCAACCTGTTCGTGCTCGCCGTTGGCGCCGTGCTGCTGGCGTTGCTACTGGTCGCGGCGGTGATGTGGGTTTATGACCGCTTCTTTCAGCAGTCCCATGCCATCCGTCGTAACTATCCCCTGATTGGCCGATTCCGTTATTTTTTCGAGCATCTTGGCGAATTTTTTCGCCAGTATTTCTTTGCCATGGATCGTGAGGAGCTGCCGTTTAATCGCGCCCAGCGGGCGTGGGTGTACCGGGCTGCCAAGGATCTGTCGACCATGGTGCCGTTCGGCTCCACCAAGAGCATGCTGACGCCGGGTCGGGTGATCTTTCTTAATGCCCCGTATCCGATGCTGGAGAAGGATAGGGCCGATACGGTGCCAATGATGATCGGCCCGCAGGCGCGCCAGCCCTATGTGGCGCGTTCGCTGCATAACATTTCTGCGATGAGTTATGGCGCGCTGTCGAAGCCGGCGGTGCTGGCGTTGTCGAAGGGGGCGTCGCGGGCCGGTTGCTGGCTGAACACCGGCGAAGGCGGCTTGGCGCCGTGGCATCTTGAAGGCGGCTGCGACATCGTTTACCAGATCGGCACGGCCCGTTACGGGGTGCGTGATGCGGACGGCAATCTCAGTGATGAACGGTTGCAGCAGATGGCAGCGCACACCCAGGTGAAGATGTTCGAGATCAAGCTCAGTCAGGGTGCCAAGCCCGGCAAGGGCGGCATCCTGCCGGGTGCCAAGGTAACGGCAGAGATCGCTGCTATCCGTCATATTCCCGTGGGTGAGCCGTCGATCAGCCCGAATCGACATCCG
Source organism: Alcanivoracaceae bacterium (assembly GCA_046292765.1). GTDB lineage: Bacteria > Pseudomonadota > Gammaproteobacteria > Pseudomonadales > Alcanivoracaceae > PGZG01. The sequence continues at coordinate 426,382 of JBKBQA010000002.1, forward strand.
GATGTGGCCAGTGCTAGCGATCTGCTCGACATGATTCACCGGGTCCGTGAGGTGACCGGTAAGCCGGTGGGCATCAAGCTGGTGATCGGTTCCTGGGAATGGCTTGAGGATTTCTTTCTGGAAATTCACCGTCGTGGCACGGCGTCGGCGCCAGACTACATTTCAATCGACAGTGGTGACGGTGGTACCGGTGCGGCGCCGATGTCACTGATGGATGATGTCGGCCTGCACCTGGCCGAGTCGTTGCCGCTGGTGGTGGATCTGCTGCAGGGCTACGCCTTGCGGGAGCGGATCCGGGTGGTGGCCGCAGGCAAACTGATCACGCCGAATATGGTGGCCTGGGCGTTGGCGCTGGGTGCGGATTTTTGCGTGTCGGCGCGCGGATATATGTTTGCGCTGGGCTGTATTCAGGCGATGCAGTGTGACAAGAACACCTGTCCCACCGGCATCACCACCCATAACCCGCGCCTGCAGCGTGGGCTGGTGCCGGTGGAGAAGGCGGAGCGGGTATTCCAGTATCATCAGCATCTGGTCAAGGAAGTCGAGGTGATCGCTCATTCCTGCGGCGTGGTGGAGCCACGGGAGTTGCGTCGTCACCATGCCCGGATGGTCACCGGTGGGCCGCGCTCGGTCTTGCTGAGTGAGCTGTGGCCGCCGGTGGAGAAGGGCGTCTACTTGCGTGAAGGTCGCCGCGCCAGCGGTCAACCTTTTGTCAGGATGAACCTGTAGCAGCGGTCATACTGCTCGGGTGTTGCGACGCCCGAGATCGCTTTTGCTCCGTGATTTGATGGACAAAGCGTGTATCGGGGAGCGACTCCATCAAATCACGGAGCAAAAGCGATCCTGCCAGATTCGTCGCGGCAGGATGGTTGATGCTAGAGCTTCTTTTGCAGATACAGTCAGGGGTGAGAATGTTTGATCTGGTGGTGATTGGCGCCGGTTCCGGCGGCGTGCGGGCAGCGCGGATTGCGGCGAGTCTGGGAGCGAAGGTGGCGATCATCGAGGATCGTTTTTTTGGTGGCACCTGCGTCAATGTCGGTTGTGTGCCGAAGAAGTTGTTTTCCTATGGCGCCGCCTTTACGGATCTGTTTCGACTGGCATCGGACTATGGCTACCAACTGGCGGAGCCAGCGGCGTTTGACTGGCCGACCCTGCGGGACAACAAGACCTGGGAAATTACTCGCCTGAACAGCATTTACCGTCGTTTGCTGGAAAATGCTGGCGTCGAAATCATTGAAGGCCGCGGCGTTGTCACCGGCGTCGGTCAGGTCATGGTCAATCAGCGTCAACTGACGGCACGCCATGTGCTGGTCGCCACCGGTGGCAAGCCGTTCGTGCCGGACATTCCCGGTCGTGAACATGTTCTGATCTCCGATGATCTATTCAGCCTGCCCACCTTGCCTCGCCGGGTGGCAGTGGTGGGAGGTGGCTATATCGCCTGTGAATTTGCCTCGATCCTCCATGGTCTTGGCTGCGAGGTGCACCAGCTTTACCGTGGCGAGTTGTTCCTGCGAGGATTCGATCAGGATGTGAGAGGGTTTGTTGCGACGCAGATGCGTCATCGTGGCGTCCATTTGCATTTTTCTGCTGATGTGGTGGCCATCGAGGCGTCTGGCGATGAGCGTCATCTGACGCTGGATAATGGCTCGCGCATGACAGTGGACGCGGTGTTCTATGCCACCGGCCGGGTGCCGAATGTTGCCGGCCTGTTTGATGGTGTACAACCGGATCTGGCGCTCAATGGTGCCATTCGGGTCGACGACCAGTTCCGCACCTCCATTGAGGGTTTGTATGCAGTGGGTGATGTAATTGATCGAGTGCAGTTGACACCGGTGGCACTGGCCGAGGGCATGTGGCTGGCACGTCAGTTGTTTGCACCGGAGCAGGCCGGACCGGCGCCGGAGTACGACTTCATTCCGACGGCGGTGTTCTGTCATCCCAATATTGGCACCATCGGCCTTGGCGAAGCCGAGGCACTGGAGAAGCATGGCGCGGTGCGGATCTATCGCAGTGAGTTCCGCGGCATGAAATACTCGCTGGGCGATATCCAGCATCGCTCGCTGGTGAAGCTGATTGTGGATGATGCCACCGATGAGGTGATCGGCCTGCACATGGTCGGTGATGATGCCGGGGAAATTATTCAGGGTTTTGCTGTGGCGATTCGCATGGGCGCCACCAAGGCGGATTTTGATCGCACCATTGGTATTCATCCCACCGCCGCTGAAGAATTTGTCACCCTGCGGGAAGGACACACAGTGTCATTGTAGTCGCGGCGATCCTCCCGCAGGATCACTTTCCGTCCGCACCCTGATGGAGTCGCTCCCCGATACACGCTTTGTCCATCAGGGTGCGGACGGAAAGCGATCTCGGGTATCGCAATATCGCGGCGGGATTGCCCCTCCTGCGGGAAATTGTCAGCTACAGCCGTTCCAGTTTTACTGGCAGACCGTCGGCGGGGACCGGCAGGGATGTGGTGTCCACGGGCATGTCGTAGCCCGGCGCCACCTGCCAGCGGAACTGTTGCACCACCTGGTGCAGAATCGCTTTCACTTGCAGCTCGGCAAAATGCAGCCCGATGCATTTGTGTGCGCCACCACCAAAGGGCACCCAGGCGTAGGGATGCACCTTGTCTTCGCGGCGCTCGTCGCCGAACCGCTGCGGATCAAAGTGGAACGGATCTGGCCATAGCTCTTCCATGTAGTGGGTAAAGTAGGGCGAGACGTTCACCATCGTGCCTTTCGGAATAAAGCAGCCGGCAAACTCCACGTTTTTTACTGTCATCCGCGGCATGCTTGGCACCGGCGCGCACAGGCGTAGTGATTCCTTCATCACCAGCGTGGCATTTGCCATGGCATCCATGTCGTCGTAACCCAGTGCCGGTTTGCCAATGGCGAGGGAATCGTCGCGAACGCGCTGCTGCCAGTCGGGGTATTTGCCGAGGTAATAGAACATGTTCGACAACGTGATGGTGGTGGTGTCATGGGCCGCCATCATCAGGAAGATCATGTGGTTGACCACATCATCGTCGCTGAAACGTTCGCCATCCTCGGTTTCGGCGCGGCACAGCACGCTGAACAGGTCACTGCCGCTGGACTGCCGTTTGGCAGCGACACGGCTACGAAAAAACTTCTCCAGCACCCGGCGGCCGCGAAGGCCCTTCGCCCAGCGGCTGCCGGGCAGGTTAAAGCGAATCAGCGAAGTGCCGGCGCGCACGGTATCAATAAATGCCTGATTGAGGGCGTCGGCTTCCGGGCCCAGCTCTTCGCCCATGAACACATCGGTGGCCAGATCCAGGGTGAGCTGCTTGAGGGCCTTGAATACCTGAAACTGGTCGCCCGGCTGCCAGCGGGCGATGCCAGCCGCGATCTCGGGGCCCATCCGCTCGATATAGGCTTTCAGCACATCGCGATTGAAGGCTTGCTGCATGATCTTGCGGTGCCAGCGATGCTCCTCGAAGTCGAGCAACATGATGCCGCGATGAAAAAATTTACCGATAAAGTAGTCCCAGCCCTGATGGTTGGAAAATAGCTCGTCGCGGTTGCGCAGCACGAACTCATTGGCGTCCGGGCCGATCATCTGCACCATGCGGATGCCGAACAGGCTGGCCCAGCTCACCGGTCCGTACTGATCGTAGCGGGCCCGCATCAGGGTAATCGGATCACGCATGAAGGCCAGCGACAGGCCGATCAGGGGTAATCCGGCATCACCGGGAACCGGCTTCAGGGAGCTGCCGGTGGGCACCGGTGAGAGCGGTCGGGCGGACGCGTACTGGACCATGGTCGGGACTCTTGATTGAAGGCAGCCCCATTCTTGGTGCTGCAACCCCTGCGAGCAAGGCGGATAAACAGCTTTCCTCCGGCTATTTACGTTCCCGAACGTGCCGTTCCGGTGGCCCGGCCGCCATTGGCCTGTGTATGATTGCCGCCAACGTATTTGCAGTGGCAGGGAGTCAGGTATGCGCCGGGTGGTATTCAATCAGAAGGGCGGTGTCGGCAAATCCAGCATCACGGTCAATCTGGCTGCGGTGGCGGCCAGTCTGGGCAAGAAGGTGCTGGTGGTGGATCTCGATCCGCAGTGCAACGCCAGCCAGTATCTGCTTGGCATGCAGGCCTGGCACGATGGCGCAGGGCCGAAGCCGAACATTGGCAGCTTTTTTGGTCAGACGCTGTCGTTCAAACTCAAGGAAAAGGAGCCTCGCGAGTACGTCCACGCGACGCCGTTCGAAAACCTCTATCTGATCCCCTCCGATGCGGAGCTGGGTGAGATCGAGCATATGCTGGAAAGCAAACACAAGATCTACAAGCTGCGCGGCATGCTGAAAGCGCTGGAGCGGGAGTTCGATGAAATCTATATCGACACGCCGCCGGCCTACAACTTTTACACCCTGTCGGCGCTGATCGGCGGCGACCGCTGCCTGATACCGTTTGACTGCGATGCATTCTCCCGGCAAGCGCTCTATACCCTGCTGGAGAACATCAACGAGGCCCGCGGCGACCACAATGACGAGTTGCGGGTGGAAGGCATCGTGGTGAATCAGTTCCAGCCCCGCGCGCGCCTGCCACAACAACTGGTGGATGAGCTGGTGGCCGAAGGCATGCCGATGCTCGCTAACCGGTTGTCGTCGAGCGTGATCATGCGTGAATCCCATGATCGCTGCACGCCGCTGGTATTCATGGCGCCGAAGCACAAGCTCACTGAAGAGTTTGTTGCGCTCTATCATGAACTGCCCGCCTGACGGGCTGCCAATCAGGAAATCCGGTAATGATGGATCAGGATTCTCCCTATTCGCCGCCGCGCTCAGGTCTGGTGGGCAAGGGCCATATCATCTATGAGGAAGTGCGGCCACTGGCGCTCGGTCAGCGCCTGAACCGGCTGCGCTATGCCTGCTACCAGCTGACCTCCGTGGTTATCCTGATGCTCACAGGGGTGCTGGGTGCGGTTCTGGTCATGGGGTTGTCCGGCGGGGAAGGGGCGACACCGGCGCAGGGTGGCGTGCTCGGTGTTGTCACCATGGTGCTGCTGGTGGTTATGGCCATCGCCGGGATGGGCTACTGGGTAATCCTTGCGGTGAGGCGCCTGCATGATCTTGGCCGCTCCGGCTGGCTGTGCCTGTTGTTCCTGTCGCCCCTCGCCGCCGTGCCGGCCATGCTCTATCTGGGGGCTGCATCCTTGGTGGTGCTGGCGATCAATCTGATCAATCCGCTGTTGATGCTGTACCTGTTCGCCGCAGCCGGGGAGAGCGGTATGAACCGTTACGGCACCCCCAATCCGCCGAACGGCATACTGGTGCAGATATTCGGTGGAATCTGGTGGGCACTGTGCGTTTTCGGCGCCCTGCTAACGCTGGCGACGGTGATTTTCATGGCGCTGGCACCGGATTTTGCTGCCAGCCTCGGCATAAATGCGGATCAGGGACAGGCTGAGGTGGAGGCGCTGAGGGGACTGATGGGGCGATTCTGATGTCCTCCGATGACAAATTGATTCTGTCCGGTTAGCCTGAGCATCGAGGGTTTTGTGAACCCGATAACAAAAATGGGAGAGAACGATGATCAAGCGCCTTGTGGCCGGTCTGGCCGTACCCTTGATGTTGTGGGGTAGTGTCGCCCAGGCCGAGTTTCAGCGAGCCGATCTGGACCGGCTGGCACTGGATGTCTGGCGTGTTCGGGCCGCGTTTCATACCTATACCGTGATGCAGGGCGCCACTGAGTACCTTCAGGCACTGGAGGACATGATTGCCGATACCGACGATGTACTGGATTCGCTGGAATCGAGTGTCGAAACCGATCAGGAAGCAGCGTTTATCGAGCAGGTGCGGGAAAGCTGGTCCCGCTATCGTGATCTGGCCAACTCGAACACGATTGCCGAGATGGGCTACACCGAGCACTACACCATCGTTGATCTGGAGAGTGAGGCGCTTGGCCTCGACAGGCTGATCAGCGGCCAACGTACTTCAGTATCAGGCAAGGGAGAGGATCTCGCTCAGTTGGCAGTATTGCTGCAGCACCTGGCCTCTGAATACATGTATGTTGCGGGTTCGCCGGATGGCGGCAGTGGTGCGATTGGTACAGGTGCCGAAGAAGGCCGTCTCGAGTTCGTCCGGGCCGTGCCGGAGTTCGAGACCAAGCTCAAGGCGGCCCAGCAGGCCTGGCGCGGCAACCCGGATATCAGCCGCGAGCTGCGCTCGGTGGCCTCGAAGTGGGGTTTCATTCGTGAGTCGCTGGTGAAGTTCTATGAAAACTCGGTACCCTTTATCGTTCATCGCTACTCGGTACAGATGGTTGATTCGCTGAACACCGCAGCCGAGATGGCACGTCAATAACCTCGCAATTCCGGAGCTTGTCATGAAAAGGATTTTCGCTGTGGCGTTGTTGTGTCTGACCTCTCTGGCAGAGGCGCAGATCCAGCGCAGTGATCTGTTACTGCTTGAGCTGAGTGCCTGGCGTGCCCGCGCCGGCTTCCATCAGTTGTCGATTAACGGCAATGCCCCTGATGATATGCGTGCCCTGCAGCAGGTGCTGGCCACCGGCGCGACTCATGTGGAACGGATACGAGCGGGTTCGGGACCGGGTGAACTGGAGGCGGCCGGCGCGCTGGTGTCGCTCTGGCAAGACCTCGACCGTCGCGCGCAGGATAATCCGCTGGCGACATTGGGATATGCCGACTTCAACGCCTTCAGTGAACTCAATACACTGGTGGTGCAGATCCGCGATTACTGCGCCAGATTGTCGGCAAGCGCAGCACCGGGCAACCATGATGCCCTGCTGGAGATGGGTATCGGATTGCAGCGGATGGCGTCGGAGTATCTGGCCCTGACGGCGTTTCCTTCGGCAGGGATCAATACTGGCACCAGCGAGACGGCGATCAACTTTTCCTCGGAGGCGATGAACTTCGAGCGGGCGCTTGAGAATCAGGAAAAGCACTACCGTAGTGACGACCGGATGCGGCGCATGCTGGTCCAGATCCGCACCCGCTGGAGCTTTATCCGCAATGCGGTGCCGGAGCTGGATGATCCCAACTCTGCCAAGGTGCCGTTGCTGTTCCACCGTTACAGCAATCAGATTACCCAGGATCTGTTTAACCTCAGCCGCTAGTTACTCAGCGGGTTCCCCAGACAGGATGGCCAGCGCTCAGTCTGAGCGTCCGGCCAGCCAGTCGGCAATAATGCGCCAGGTATGGTCCGGCGCCTTGCTGCCGGCAAAGACACCGGCATGTCCGCCGGGAACCACCTCGAAACGCTTCTCCTTGCTCGCCGTTACCCGCAGGATGTCGCGGGCGGCATTGATGGTAACGATGCGATCAGTGGCGCCGGCCAGTGCCAGCAGGTCGCAGCGGACGTTATCGAGCCGTGCTTCGCGGCCGCCGATCTCGATCCGGCCGCCGGCCATGGCGTTGGCAATCACCATCTTCTCGATCACTTCCCGGACCGTGGCACCGGGATAGTCAACCATGTCGTTAAACCACTGGCCCATGGTCATGTATTCGGTGACGTACTCACGATCATTGATGTTTTTCACCAGATCCAGATAGGACGCTAGCACTCCCGGCGGGTTGGTCATCTTGAAGCCGAGCGACAGCAGATTGCCCGGAATGTGGAACAGGCGGGTGTCTAACGGTTCAAGGCGCATCCTGAACCAGTCGTGCGCTTTCATCGCCGGCAGACTGAGCAGGCTCATCAATTTGCCGTAAGCGCCGCTGTTGTGAAAATTCACCGGGCTGGCGATGGTGGCCAGATTGCGTACCGGTGCATCCGGGTGGCCGCCCAGATACATCAGGCACAGCAGACCGCCCATGCAGTACCCGACCAGACTGATCTGCTCCGTCGCGCCATGCTCGCGGACCGCATTGACGGCCTGCGGCAGCCACTGGTTGACGTAGGTACCCAGATGCAGATCGCGGTTCGAATGTGACGGTTGACCCCAGTCAATCAGGTAGACGTCATAACCGCGCGCCATCAGATACCGCACCATGCTGCGGCTCGGCATGATGTCGAAGGTCCAGGCGTGGATGCCCAGCGCCGGCACCAGCAGCACCGGCACCTGCTTTTTTTCCTTGCTCACCGGTACGGCGCGGCCATCGACATTGATGTTGTCCATCGGCGGCAGCGAGTAATGCCGGACCGACATGATGCCGTCGCGCCAGATCTCCACCCACGGCGTCTTGTCGGTAAGGATGAAACGCTCAGGATGGCGGCGTCGCTCGACCGCGTGGGAGGCAGCTTTCAGGCCGCTTTTCAGCATACCAACGGTTTTCAGGGCCATCGAAATCCTTACTGCGGCAGGACAGGGTTATCGCCGGGGCGATCAGGCTGCTAATCTTGCGCGATTGTGCAGCCGAGGTAATTGACCGCCGTGACGACTGAATCTAACCCGAAATACACCCGGCTTGAGGTGTGCCGCCGCCTAGTCTCCTCGGTGCACCACTCCGTGGAGCTCGGCATTGACGTGGTTGATGCCGACGAACAGCGGGTCAGGGCGCTGATGCCCTGGCAGCAACGACTGGTGGGCAACCCGGATACCGGTGTGTTGCATGGCGGGGCAGTGTTTGCCTTCCTCGATCAGGTTGGCGGTCTGGCCAACGCCATGCGGATATTTCCGAACTTTGAGATCACCCCCACCATCGACTTCCGTCTCGACCATCTGCGGGCGCCGGCACGGGGGAAAACCGTGGTGGGTGTGGCGGAATGTTATCGCCTCAGTGAGCACGTGGCGTTCGTCCGTCTGAGTGCCTTCGAGGAGGGTCAGGAAGATGAGCCGGTGGCGGTGGGGCTGGCCACCTACATGCGTATGAAGATTCCCACCGGCACCTACTTCAAGGGGAGCAAGGCATGAGTGATCCGCTGAAATCCCTGATTGCCGCCTGCCGCAGCGGCGCGCAGCCCTACCAGGCGCTGGTGGAGCGGGTGCCCTATGCCGGGTTTCTCGGTATTCGTATTGAGGCACGCGGCGAAGAGCTCACCTTTGTGCTGCCGAAATCCGATACCAATCTCGGCAACCCGACCCTGCCAGCCCTGCACGGTGGTGCGGTGGCGGGCTTTATGGAGCAGGCGGCGTTGATCTTCCTGTTGCTGGAGATGGGGGAGCCGCGGCTACCGAAGACGATCGATTTCACCATCGATTATCTGCGCGCCGGTCTGTTCCGGGACACCTTTGCCGAGTGCCGGGTGACCCGGCTCGGGCGACGGGTAGGTAACGTGCAGATCGAAGCCTGGCAGGCCCGTCGTGATGAGCCCATTGCCATTGCCCGGGCTCACTTCCTGTTGTCCGAGGAGGGCGGCTGACCGCGCTTTGTCAGATCATGTTGTCGGCGCCAGCAGCGGACGCAGCAACGCATTGGCAAACTGCCGGACACTGTCCTCGTCGGCCGGATCAATGATCCCGGCAGGGCTCAGCACCAGCGACTGAGTCAGGCGCAGTAGCAGTTCCGCCAATGGCTCGGCGGGCCGCTGGGCCAGCTGGCCGGCCTTTTGCGCCTTGCTGATCTGCGCTGCCAGATACAGACGGGCGAAGGTGGTGGTGGCCTGCGGCAGCGCGACAGTGAGATACGGCAGGATGGTGTCTGGCTCCGAATGCAGCAGACGCACCAGCAAAGGGTGCCGGTGGGCTCGGGTAACCGCGAGAACAAAGGCCTCCACCATCGCATCAACCGTTGAACCCATGCCCTGCAATCGCTCTTCGATCAGCGCCAGTTGCTGCTGGCACTCGCGCAAGATCACCGCCTGGACCAGCTGATCCTTGTCGCCGAAGCGACGATAGACGGTGGCACGTCCCATGCCGGCTTTCCGAGCCACGTCGTCCATGCTGGTGCGGCGTAGACCGAACTCAATAAACAGACCCAGAGCGGCATCCAGCACCTGATCGTTGCTGGATGCCGCTCTGGCAGATGCTGTCGAGGGGGCGAGGGAAATGGGGGGTGTGCTGTTGGTCATGGCGTCCTCCGTTGCCACCATGGTAGATGAGATCTGTGGGTCGGGGCAGGAAGCATACATTTTGCGGCGCTTTGTCGGTGCCTGACATGCCACTGATTTCCCGCGAAATCACATTAGATTTACTAAATAAAATATTGATATTAAATGGATAAAATTTCATCCTCTGCGCCTGATTGTGTTCAGGCGACAGCCGTCGGCGGAATTGTCATTGAGCGACATTGCCGCCATAGCGGATCGGGCATAATGTCGTTCGGGTAGCCATTCGTCAGCAGTCGCTGGAACGAGCAGTCCCCAGAACAACAAGAGGCGCCCTATGAATATCAGAAAACTCAGCCATCCGCCCACCGATGTCACCATTTACCAGAGCTGGCACGGCCCCGGTCATGACGATCTCGAGTCGCGACTGACCACGGAACATGTCGAGGACGTGGTGGAAATCTTTCAGACGCCTCTCACGGGGCATTACAACTGGGATTACTCCAGTGCTGATGGTCGTATTCGCAAGCTCTACCGGCTTGGCAAGGAGCTGAACTGGAACGCGGAGATGGATATCGACTGGAACCGCACTTTCGCGCACGACCAGATCCCCCTCGACCAGAACATGAACCCCTTTATGGGCTGGGAACCGTTCGAGCGCATGAGCGATGAGGAAAAGCTCCGCTTCGGCTGGCATAACCTGGCCTGGATGCTGGCCCAGTTTGTCCACGGCGAGCAGGGCGCCTTGCTGGTGGCGTCACAGCTGGCGAGTTGCGCGCCGACCTTTGATGCCAAGTTGTATGCGGCGTCGCAGACCTTCGATGAGGCGCGCCATGTCGAGGTGTTTACCAAGTATCTGCAGGAAAAAATCGGCATCCTCTATCCGATTAACCCGAACCTGAAGGTATTGCTCGACAAGATCTTGTCTGATCCGCGCTGGGATCTGAAGTTTATCGGTATGCAGATCATTATTGAGGGGCTTGCCCTGGCGGCTTTCAACACCTTGAAGATGACCGCGCAGGATCCATTGCTGCGAGACATCATTACCCTTGTGGTGCGAGACGAGGCCCGTCATGTGACCTTCGGGGTGAATTATCTGGAGGATTTCGTCCAGACCCTGACCGAGCAGGAAAAAGAGGATCGTGCGCAGTTTGCCTATGAGGCCTGCGTGGTGATGCGCGAGCGCCTGATCAGTACCGAGGTGTTCGAGCATTTCGGCTGGGATGTGCCGGCGGCGCGGGATCGGGTGCTGGAGTCCTATCTTATGCAGCAGTTCCGCAACCTGCTGTTTACCCGCGTGATTCCAAACCTGAAGCGGATCGGCTTGCTGACCGATGCGGTGCGGCCGAAGTTTGAGGCACTGGGGATTCTGCAGTTCGAGAATCTGTTGAATGATGGCGAGATTGATTGGGCGGAATTGTCGCGGCCACTGTATGACAAGACAGCCTGATTGAAACCGTGTGCCCGCCAACCCTGCCGCGATTGGGGCTTTGGAAACAGTACGAAGCGAGGTCTGAGCAGGTGTGCCTCCCTCCCGGGACCATCGGAGCCATGGATGGCGGAGATGAGCTACAGGGAGGTACTTGTGCGTGTCCCGGGAGGGAGGCACACCTGCTCAGATCGGGAAGGTCACTGCCATCCCGTCTTTTCGCAGCTTGCGTTACCGCTTCTGCACAACAATCCGTCATTCCCCTTCGCCCCCGCGCTGGTTAGCATGCTGCACCTTTTCGCTTCTGGCTGTACATGTCTGATGTCCCGGTAAAGCCCGCCACCTTTCTGTTGCTGCTTGCCGTTGCCGTGACCGGCATGGGGCAGACGCTGGTGTTTGCCATCCTGCCATCGCTCGGTCGTGCCACGGGACTTGCCGATATCCAGGTGGGGCTGATCATCACCTGTTCGTCGCTGGCTTTTGCGCTGGCCAGTCCGGTGTGGGGGCGGCTGAGCGAGTATCTGGGCCGGCGTCCAGTGCTGGTGATCGGACTCAGTGGCTATGCCGGCGGCACGCTGTTGTTTGCACTGGTGTTTGAGGCCGGCCTCGCCGGCGTCGCCAGGGGGTGGGCGCTGCTGGCACTGCTGGTGCTGGCCAGAGTACTGCAGGCGCTGGTGATGGCGGCATCGCCACCCGCCGCCACCGCCTACATCGCCGATGTTACCTCGGCGGCGGAACGCACCCGCGGTATGGGCCGGATCGGTGCTGCACACAACTTTGGCACCATTGTCGGTCCGGCGCTTGGCGGGGCTCTGGCGGTGTTCGGGCTGGTGATGCCGCTGTATGCGGTGGTGCTGATCACGGCGTCGATGGCGGTGGTGGTCTGGCGTCGTTTGCCGGAATCGCCCTGGATACTGCAACGGCCACGACCGGCGCGGCCGTTCTCGCTGCCGGACGCGATACGGGCCAGTCTGGCCGCCTATGTTGATCGACGTCTGCTCGATGTGCTGCTGATTGGCGTCTCGCTGTTTCTCTGCTTTGCGGTGGTTCAGCAGACGCTCGGCTTCATGTACCAGGATCGCTTTGCCCTCAGCCCGGCGCAGGGTGCCGCCGGTGTCGGTGTTGCCATGATGCTGGCAGCGGTGACGTCGCTGCTGGCCCAGGCCGTCATTGTTCAGCGCCTGCGCTGGCCGCCGGAGAATCTGCTGCGTCTGGCGGTGCCGGCCATCGGTATTGGCTCGCTGATACTGCTATTCGCGCCGATGCAGGCGGTGGCTGCAGGCGCCATTGCGCTGGTGGGATTGGGGTTGGGTCTTGGTATGCCAGGCGTCAGCAGTGCCGCGAGCCTGCGCGTGGGTGTGGAAGAGCAGGGGGCTGTGGCGGGGATGATGAGTGCCTGTCCGGCACTGGGCTACATTCTTGGGCCGGTGGTGGGCACCGGGCTTTACCAGCTATGGCCGCTGGCGCCGTATGTGCTGGTGTGTGTGCTGGTGTTGCCGCTGGGATGGGCGGTGTGGCGCCTGGGGCGCCACACCTGACCGGGCTTACTGGATGAACGGCAGCAGGATCAGCTCGACGCGACGGTTCTGCGCACGACCACTGTCGGTGGCATTCGAGGCGACCGGCTGGTGAGGGCCGAAACCAACGATGTCCATGCGCACCTGCTCGACGCCGAAGCGGGCCAGACCATTGGCCACCGACTGGGCGCGCTGTTGCGACAGCATCATGTTGTACTGGACCGAACCGGTGCTGTCGGTGTGACCACCCACCTGAATCATGGTCGACTTGTACTCTTTCAGCACTTGAGCAACGGAATCCAGCACCGGCATAAACGAATCCCGGAGCACGTACTGGTTGGTATCAAAGGTAATGTTGCCGGGCATGTTGAGGATGATGTTGTCGCCATCACGGGTCACTGACACGCCGCTGGCAGCCAGCTTTTCGCGCAGCTTGGCTTCCTGAACGTCCATATAGACACCGACGCTGCCACCGGCCACGGCGCCGATACCGGCACCCTTGAGGGCCCGTTCCTTGCGCTCCTTGGCGTTGTCGGAGGTGGCAATACCGATGATGGCACCGGCAGCAGCACCGATCATGGCGCCGGTGGCGGCCTTGGAACGCTGTTGTTCGCCGGTATAGGGGTTCATGGTCGTGCAGCCAGTGATGGCGACGGCGCCAGTCATCAGGGTGGCTAGGGCAAGCTTCTTCATCGGATCTCCTCGGTGGGTGACGCTGGCCTGGGCCAGAGACTGACCACAAGCCTAGACGTTTTGTTATAAACGGGGAACCGTGATTGCGTCACGGAATGGTAAACTTGGCCGCTTTGATGGCCAGCAGGGCAGTCCGGTTCCATGAAGGTACGCACACCGATCCGCTTTGAGGATTATCGTCCGCCCTCGGCCGAGCGGATACGTCGGCTGCTGACGCTGCAGCGCTGGTACTTTAGCCCGAAGCTGCTCGGGACCGAGCGAATCAGCCGCCAGCGCCCGGGCCTGTTTGTCGGCAACCATGCCATCTTCGGGGTTATCGACTCGCCGCTGTTCGCCAGCGCCCTGTACAGCCAGACCGGGATCTACCCGCGCAGCCTCGGCGATCACTTTCATTTTGACGTGCCTGGCTGGGGTGACCTGCTGATCCGGTACGGCGCCGTGCCCGGCACCCGTGAGAATTGCAGCCGGCTGATGGAAGCCGGCCAGCATGTGCTGGTGTTTCCGGGCGGCGCCCGGGAAGTGGCAAAACGGCGCAGTGAGATCAACCGCCTGACCTGGAAAAATCGCACCGGCTTTGCCCGCATGGCCATTGAGCATGGCTATGACATCATCCCGTTTGCCTCGGTGGGCTGTGACGAGGCCTATACCATTTTGTTCGATGGCGATGATTTCCAGCACAGCCGGGTGGGGCGCTGGCTGCTTGGCCAACCGGCCCTGAACAACCTGCTGCGCGGCGGCGATACCTTTATGCCGCTGGCTCGTGGTCTCGGCCCGACCCTGCTGCCCCGCCCGGAGCCGTTCTGGTTCATGATCGGCGAACCCATCCCGACCACGGAATACGCTGGCCGCGAAGATGACAAGGACGCCCTGTGGGATCTGCGCAATCGTACCTCTGCAGCGATCGAGGCGATGATCGCGGCGTTGCAGCAGAAGCGTGCCAGCCAGCCACTACCAGGCTGGCGCCGCCGTCTGCTCGAACGCTGAATCCTGACCAGTTTGATCAAGCTACACTGTTTTTCGGCCTTGCTTCAGAACTCACTGGTTCCGATACTGGAGCTGTGTGTCCGGTGGCGGGCAATTGATGCGGAGAGCAGGGTATGACGGAGTCGCTGGAAGCGTTGCAGGCTCGAGTCCGGGCGCAGAAAGACCTTATTCCTTCCCTTTACGGTGATGTGGATTTTTCCATTATCCCTGAGCGCTTTGCCGGTGGAGCGGGGGACGAGTGCGCGCTGCCCGGACGCTTTGCGCGCAAGTATCGTCCGGCGATTCTCAGCGATCGGGAAAAACTTGACCGTGCTCTGGCCTACACCATGCTGGGCGACACTGTGGCGGATGCCTATGCCGCGCTGATGCCGGAATACGGCTTCCGCCGTCTGATCAGCATGCTAACCGACGCCTGTGACAAGGGCGTCGACAAGGTGGAAGGCGCCCCCCAAGAACTGCACGACTTTATCGGCGCCATGGAGCGGATTCCCGACTGGCTGGATATGGCGCTGGTGAACGAGGGGGCGAGGGTGAGCCGCATTGCCATGGCCAACCTCGCGCCATTTGCCATTCGCGGCGCCTTTGTTGCCACCTTCATGAACAAATACTCGGGCTTGCCGATGGCGCTCACTGGCACCTTGTCCGACGAGACCTCGGTGCAACGGGTCAAGGAAACCGCCAGCTTCTTCACCACCGCCACACTGCCCGGTGCGCTGGAACGTTTTGGCACCGGTTTCAAGGCCGCTGCCATGGTACGACTGATGCACTCCATGGTGCGCTTCAACATCATGAAACGGGCCAGAAAAGTCTGGGATGTCAACGTCTATGGGATTCCGATTCCCCAGGTCGATCAGATGCCGGCAGGCACCATGCCGGCATTCATCACCGCCTTCAAGGTGATTCGCAAGGGCCGCACGGAATTTACTCGTGACGAGCGCGCCATCGTCGAGCTGTGTCGCTACCAGAGCTACTTGCTGGGCTTGCCGGAGGATCTGTTGCCCGATACCCCGCGTGGCATTTTCGACGCCATGATGACCTACGGCAGCACCCTGCGCGAAGGCTACGACGATGAAACCTGCGGGGCGCTGGTGCGCTCCACCATGGCGGCCTACCTGCCGGCGGACCAGTCACTGCGCAACCGGGTGTACAACACCTTCGAGAAGAGCTTTTCCAAGGTATTTTTCAGCCGTGTTTTCCTGATCGGGGATGAGCGCCAGAAGGCGCGGCGCATGGGCGTGCAGCCTTCGATGAAGGATTACCTGCTGTTCGCCGCCAGCAACCTCTACATCCTGCCTCGCATGACCGCCTTCACGATGGTGGAAAAGGTGCCGGTGGTCGGCTGGGTGGCGGACCAGTTGCTGATCCGCCGCCTGAACCAGCTGCTGGTGGATTACGGTCATGCGGAGTACACCACCGATCCGGCCAAGTACAAGGTGGCGACCTGATCCATCGCGCTAACGCGGTTCGCGCCACAGGCACCACAGTGATGGTGCCTTGCCGGGAAAGTCGGTGAGGGTTCGGGTTACTTCAAAGCCATAGCGCCGGTACAACGACAGGTTGCTCTCTTCTGCAGTTTCCAGATAGGCCGGCTGGTGTTGCTGGTCTGCCAGCGCGAGGCCGGCTTCAATCAGCGGCCGCGACCAGCCCTTGCCATGATGCGCTGGATCTACGCCCAGCACCTGCAGGTAGTAATGCGGTTCATGGGGGTGGGCATCCTGCACTATTTGCACGGCCTGGCTCACTGTCCAGAGTCGGTGCCAGTCGATCATGCGGGCAACATCGGGCAGAAACCGAAGTTGCTGCCACAAGCCAAGTTGCCACTGTCCCGGTGCTGACCAGAGTGCGGCACCTTCGTGTTGCGCGCCACACCAGACCAGCCCACCGGGCAGGGCAAGGTGGTTGAGTTGGGCAGCAAATCCGCGTGCCAGACGAGCCTGATAGCCGTCGCTGTCGCCGACAATCCAGCGCCAGAACGGATCACGATCAAATGCCCGGGCGAGCATGGTGGACAGGGCGGGGACGTCCTGAGCGTTGGCAAGGCGAATCGTGGGCATGGGGTGGAGGCTCGCAGGGGTTTTTCGGATTGTACGTGTTTGTTTGGGTTGCTTGGCATGGTGTTGTTGGAGATCGCAGTGATCGTCTCCGGTCGTCTGGGCGGTTGGCGCCTCCCGAGACACGCACGAGTACATCCCTGTAGCTCATCTCCGCCATCCATGGCTCCGATGGTCCCGGGAGGCGCCAACCGCCCAGACGACCTCGCATTGGCTTTTTTTGACGCTGGAAAAAGCGTTATGCAAGGCCACGCCAGCGGGTAAGGCTGCCCGGGACTGTGTGAGGCATGGATGCCGAACGCAAGCCTACAGGGACGTATTCACGGCGTGTCCCGGGCAGCCTTACCCGCTGCCGTGGCCGGGCGGTTCACTGCGATCTCCAGCCACACGAGCAACCGAAAGAGCCTTTCGCGCCAGGATGGGCGCTCCTGCAAGGATCGAAGGCATGGGATTTTTCGCCACGGCCACGGCAACTGCCGTCAGAGGGCTTTCTTTCTGTCACAAAAAGTCCATAAGCTGACAGCGGGCGCCAGTGAGATGCGCAGCAGAACTCGCTAGCATCCGCGTCACACGGAATCACGGAGATGGCAGACTATGCGACGCTGGAACGGTTGGGGTGATGACGCCAACGACTATGAACTGAAACCGTCTGGGCTTGCCTTCCTGAAGGCCCGTCTGGGTGAAGGCCGCAAGCTCGCCGATGCCCCGCTTGATACTGTGCTGGCCAAGGTGCCGCCCAGTCGCCTGCCGCCACACCCGCTGGTAAAAACCGACGCCGACATCCGCGTGCGCCACGCCCGCGGCCAGAGTTTGCCGGACTGGCTCGCCATGCGCAGTGGTGAGATGGCGCCGTTTCCCGATGGTGTCGCCGAGCCGGACAGCAGCGATCAGGTGCGCAGCTTGCTCGACTGGGCGCTGAGCCATGATGTAACCGTAATTCCCTACGGCGGCGGCACTTCCGTGGCTGGCCATATCAATCCGCCTGCCAGTGAAGCGCCGGTGCTGACCTTGTCGCTGGCACGAATGAACAGGTTGCTGGATCTTGATCCGGTCAGCCAGATCGCCACTTTCGGTGCCGGCACACCTGGGCCGGCACTGGAGCAGCAGCTGCGTGAGCGCGGTTATCTGCTGGGCCATTTTCCGCAAAGCTTCGAGTTGTCCACCGTCGGCGGCTGGATTGCCAGTCGCTCCAGTGGTCAACAGTCCATGCGCTATGGCCGCATTGAGCAGATGTTTGCCGGTGGCCGACTGGAAACGCCGCGTGGCTCGCTGGTAATCCCTACCATCCCGGCATCCAGTGCTGGTCCGGATCTGCGTGAGATGGTAATGGGCAGTGAAGGGCGGTTCGGTGTGCTGACCGAAGTAAAGGTGCGGGTGACGCCGCTGCCGGAAAAAGAAGCCTTCCATGTTGCCTTCGCGCCGGACTGGGACACTGCGGTGGTGCTGGTGCGCGACATGGCCCAGGCCAAATTGCCGTTGTCGATGTTGCGGCTGTCGAATGCGGAAGAGACCCGCTCCCATCTGAAACTGGCTGGCCATGAGGAGCTGGTGGGCTGGCTGGAAAAATATCTGGCATTACGTGGCAACAGCGATACCAAGTGCATGATCACCTTTGGTGTCACCGGCACGGCGCGTAGTTGCAGCTGGTTGCTGAAGGAAGCCAAGCGGCATATTCGCGCGGCCGGCGGTGTCCATGTCGGCACCCTGCTCGGCAAGAAGTGGGAGGAGGCGCGTTTTCGCTCCCCCTATCTGCGTCATGGCCTGTGGGATCACGGCTACGCGGTGGACACACTGGAAACCTGCGTGGACTGGACCCGGGTGCCGCAGACGGTGGCCCGCATCGAGCAGGCCATTCGTGATCACGGCGGACAAGACGAACCGGTGCATGTCTTTACCCATTTGTCACACCTGTACCCGCAGGGTTCCAGTATTTACACCACCTATGTGTTCCGCTGTTCCGAGAGTTACGACGCCACCCGGGCGCGCTGGGCGGCGATGAAAAAAGCGGCCAGTGATGCCATTGCGGAGATGGGCGGCACCATCAGCCATCAGCACGGCGTCGGCCGCGATCATGCGCCCTGGTTGAAGTTTGAAAAAACCGAAGCGGGCATGGCGGTACTGAATACGCTGGTAAATCACTTTGATCCGACCCGACAGATGAACCCTGGCTGCCTGCTGGAGAAATAACATGCTTGGTCAACGCCCGAATCCGTCAACCCTGACGACGGAAACCTGGGACCTGATTGTCATTGGTGGCGGTATTACCGGCGCCGGTGTCTTGCTCGAAGCCGCACGCCGTGGTCATCGTGTGCTGCTACTGGAGCAGCGCGATTTTGCCTGGGGCACCTCCAGCCGGTCGTCAAAGATGGTGCACGGCGGGCTGCGCTATCTTGGTCAGGGTGATATTCGTCTGACACGGCATTCTCTGCTCGAACGTGAGCGGTTGTTAAAAGAGCTGCCGGACATGGTGATCCGCCAGCCCTATATTTTTCCGATCCGCCGGGGTCGTTTCCCCGGTCGCTGGCCGATGAAAGCGGTGTTGTGGTTGTACGATTTCCTTGCCGGCATCCGCGACCACCGCTGGTTGTCGGTGGACAAGCTGCTGGCGCTGGTGCCTGGTCTGAGTGCCGAGGGTCTGGTTGGTGCCATGCGCTACACCGATGCACTCACCGATGACAGCCGCCTGGTGGCGAGGGTGTTGCACGAAGGCTGTGGTCACGGTGGTCGCGCCTGCAACTATGTCGAAGTCGGGAAGGTGACACATGACGGCAATCTGCTCACGGTGGCGGCGAACGATCTGGTCGGCGAGGGTGCTGCACTGACGTTCCGTGCCCGTCATGTTATCAATGCCACCGGCGCCTGGGCTGATCGCCTGTCCGGAACGGAAAAGAAAGTGCGACCGCAGCGCGGCAGCCATCTGTTTGTACCGGCAGAGCGACTGCCAGTGGACGACTGCCTGACCATTTTGCATCCGGAGGACGGCCGGCCGGTGTTTGTTTTTCCGTGGGAGGGGCTCACCTGTATTGGCACCACCGATCTGGATCACCGCGACGATCTGTCGTTCGAGCCCTGGTGCACCCGTCAGGAAGTCGACTATCTGCTCAAGCTGGTCAACAGCCAGTTCCCGAAGGTCGGCTTGCAGGACGCTGACATCATATCCACCATGGCCGGTGTGCGGCCGATCATTGCCTCCGGCAAGGGTGTGGATCCGTCAAAAGAGCGCCGTGATCATGCGGTGTGGGAAAAAGACGGTGTTGTCACCGTGAGCGGCGGCAAGCTCACTACTTTCCGTTTGATTGCGCTGGATGCGTTGCTGGCCAGCGGTTTGATTGACGGCGATGATCATGGCACCAGTCAGGCACCCGTCGATGCTATGTTCCGCTTTGTGGTGGCGCCGCCACACCGTCTCGGGCATCCACTGGCGCCGGTGCCGCAAGGCGGCGATCTGCTTGAGCAGATCGAGTGGGTGCTGGATCACGAGATGGTGGTGCATCTGGATGACCTGTTGCTGCGTCGCACCCGGGTTGGCAACTTGCTGCCGAACGGCGCGGCGGCCTTGCTCGGTGACATCAAGTCGTTATGTCAGCAAAAGCTGGGCTGGGACGAGGCGGAGTGGGAGCAGGAAGTGGCGCGTTATCAGGACATCGTCTGCCGTTACTACGGCCTTCCGCAGGCGGTGGCCGATCGGGTCGCGAACGCTGCATGAATCAGGATCTGTTGCTGGCCATTGATCAGGGCACGCAAAGCGTGCGCGCCATGCTGTTCGATCTGCATGGTGAACTGGTGGCCCGGCATCAGGTGCATATTGAGCCCTATCATGCCGAGCAACCCGGCTGGGCCGAACAGGACTGTGACTACTTCTGGGAAAACCTCTGCCGCGCCTGTCAGGGGTTATGGTTGAACTATCCGGATCTGCGCAGCCGGGTAATTGCCGCGTCGCTCACCACCCAGCGTGCTTCCGTGGTATGTCTGGACGAAGATCGACAGCCGGTGCGCCCGGCCATCATCTGGCTCGATCAGCGTCGCACCAGTCAGTTTCCGCCGTTGCCACCGTGGCTGGATATTGCCGTGCGCGCGATTGGTCAGGGCGAAACCTTGCGCCAGTTCCGCAGCAAGGCGGAATGCAACTGGCTGGCTGCCGACTACCCTGAGCAATGGCATCGCACCCGCCATTTTGTGTTGCTGTCTGGCTACCTCACCATGAGGCTGACCGGCCGACTGGCCGACGCTATTGCCTCTCAGGTCGGCTATATTCCGTTTGATTTTCGCAAGCAGGACTGGGCTGGCGACCGGGATCTCAAATGGCACGCCTTGACGGTGAAGCGAGAGCAGCTACCGCCACTGACGGCAGCATCCCGCTCGCTTGGCCATATCAGCGCAGATGCCGCGCGTGACACCGGCATTCCCGAAGGGCTGATGCTGTATGCCAGCGGTGCAGACAAGGCTTGCGAAGTACTGGGCAGTGGGGCGCTGACGCCGGAGACCGGCAATCTCAGTTACGGCACTACTGCCACCTTCAACACCTGCAATCGCCGTTATGTCGAGCCAATGCCATTCGTGCCGCCGTATCCGGCGGCGCTGCCGGGGCATTACAACTCGGAAATCATTGTTCAGCGTGGCTACTGGATGGTGAACTGGTTCAAGCGCGAGTTTGCTGCCGCCGAAGTGCAGGAAGCCCAGTCGCTCAATATCGCCGCCGAGCAGCTGTTCGATCGCCTGTTGCGCGAATCGCCGCCGGGGGCGATGGGGCTGACATTGCAGCCGTTCTGGAATCCGGGGGTGAAATATCCCGGACCGGAAGCCAAGGGCGCGATCGTCGGTTTTGGTGATGTGCATACTCGTGCCCACCTTTACCGGGCCATCATCGAGGGCATTGGCTATGCCCTGCGCGAGGGCAAGGAGCGGCTGGAGAAGCGCAACGGGGTGGCGATCCGCCAGCTGCGGGTATCCGGCGGCGGATCACAAAGCGATGAGGTGATGCAGATTACCGCCAACATTTTTGGCTTGCGCGCCGAGCGACCGCACACATGGGAAACCTCCGGGCTGGGTGCCGCCATCAACGCAGCGGTTGGGGTGGGGCGGTATGCGAATCACGCCGACGCAGTCGCCGCCATGACCAGACCGGGCAGGGCGTTCGATCCCGATCCCGACACCGTGGCACTCTATGATCGGCTCTACAACGACGTCTATCGACCGTTGTACGGGCGTCTTGCCCCGCTTTACCGTAATATCCGCCGCATTACCGGCTACCCGAAGCGCTACTGATGTTGAGTTACCTGCACGGCTTTCACGCCGGCAATTTTGCTGATGTTCACAAACATCTGGTGCTGGCCCTGGTGCTGGATTACCTGCTGAAGAAAGACACACCGCTGGCGGTCGTTGATGTCTACGCCGGTGCCGGTTTTTACGACCTTGCCGATGCGCGCGCCAGCAAGACTGGCGAGGCAGAGCAGGGCATCCGAGCCCTTCCGGACAAAGCCTGGCCGGACGCGGCGGCCCCCTATCGCGAAGTCGTGCGGCGTGCGGCCGGGCATCAATGGCCGCCGCGCCTGTATCCGGGATCGCCCCAGATTGCCGCTGATCTGACCCGCTCGAAGGATCGTCTGGTATTCAACGAACTGCATCCGCGTGAGTACGAGGCACTGAAGGCCCGGTTCGCCAATGATGCCCGTGTCCACGTCCATCATCGCGATGCGCTGGAGGCGCTGGTAGCGCTGGTGCCGCCGCCAGAAAAACGGGGACTGGTGCTGATTGATCCGAGCTACGAGGTCAAGGACGAGTACCGGACCGTGCCGGAGGCGTTGGCGAGGGCAGAGGAGAAGTGGCCTACCGGTGTTTTCCTGCTCTGGTACCCGCTGCTCGCCGGCGGCGCCCACCATCCCTTTGTGCAACAGGTAGAACGCTTGACCAACGGACCACTGCTGCAGACCGAGCTCTGTGTCCGCCCGCCCGGCGCTGGCATGTACGGTTCCGGCATGATGGTACTGAACGCACCCTGGACGCTCACCTCCTCACTGGAAAGCCTGCGTGGCTGGTTGGCGCAGTTGCAACAGCCCGGCGGCGTGTTGCGCGTTAACGTCCTTCGGCAGAGCTGAGCTGGCCGGCAGCTGTAAGACTGTCAGCCGCTTGACCTTGGGGTTACCCTGACGTTTAACAATGGCGCCATTCTCTGGAGGCCCTGATGAACGTGTCCCAGCTTGCGTCCCGCGCCGGCACCACATCCGACACCGTGCGCCATTACACCGAACTGGGCCTGCTGACGCCGTCCCGCAACCCGGACAACGGCTATCGTCAGTACGGCAGCCATGATTTGTCGCGGCTGCGCTTTGCGCTGCAGGCGCGCTCGCTTGGCTTCACCCTTCATGATATTGCCGCGCTTCTGGCTGAATCCGATGCGGGTAACAGTCCCTGTGGTCGCACCCGGGCGCTGATCGAGCAGCGACTTGCCGAGGTGGAAGCCCGGATCAGCGAATTGCGCCAGTTGAGCGAGCGCATGCGCAGTGCCATGCAACAGTGGGCGTCGAAACCGGACTGCGCGCCGGGTGAAGGCGGTGTCTGCAATCTGATTACTTCCTGGGAAGAGGGGGCAGACCATGAACAGGCATGATCAGGATCATCTGGTGACGGTGCCTCAGGTGGTTTTGATTGGCGCGCTACTGAATTTGGCCGCATGATTCATTTAAAAACAGCTTGTTACGCTAAAGTATTAATGTGATTTGTATTTCACGGCGAGCGTGCGAGGATACCCCCCTGGTAACGCCGGAGTCGCCGTGACGCCTCAATCCCAGTCTGCTCTGAACTGCGTCAGCCCATTGCGGCTGGCGCTGGCGCTTGGCCCCCTGATTGCCGTTGGCCCCTTGGCCATCGATACCTATCTGCCGGCACTGCCCGCCATGGCGGACACCTACGGGGTGGCCGTCACCGACGTCGAACGATCCATCAGCCTCTACGTCATTGGCACAGCCTTCGGACAATTGCTCGGCGGGCCACTATCGGATCATCTCGGTCGCAAGCCTGTCGCCTGGGCCGGGTTGCTCCTGTTTGCGATTGCTGCGGTACTGATCAGCCTGACCAGCAGCTTGTGGCAGCTGGATGTATTGCGGGTGCTGCAGGCGCTGGGTGGCGGGGCCACTGTGGTGGTGGCCGCCGCGTCTGTGCGCGACTGGTTTGATGGCCAGCAAGCCGCGCGGGTGCTCAGTAATATTGGCCTGGTGATGTTGATGGCGCCGCTGTTCGCACCCGCCATTGGTGCCTTGCTGGTGTCTTTCTATAGCTGGCCAATGATCTTTCTGGCGCTGGCGGCCTATGCGCTGTTGATGATGGTTTGGGTGGCGACAGTGATGCCTGATCACACGCCGGTGGCGATTGATAGGCGGGTGCGGGATGTGGTCAGCGGGTGGGGAAGGGTGCTCAGGCATCGTCAGGCCATGGCAATCATTGCCGCTAATGCGCTCGGTTTTTCCGCCCTGTTCGCCTTTATCACCGATTCGGCCTTTGTCTATTTACGTGAGTATCAGGTCGGTGAAGTCCGTTTCCCGCTGCTGTTCGGCGTCAATGTGGTGGCGATGATCCTGTTTAACCGCATGAACGTATTGCTGTTGCGGCGCGTTGCCTCAATCCGGCTGATGGTTGCCGCACTGGTGATCCAGATGCTGGCGGCGCTAACGCTGCTGACGGCCATCGTCGTGCTTGGCCGGCCGCCGTTATGGTTACTGGTGCCACTGATCATGCTGGTGGCAGGTGCCGTGGCCATGGTGATTCCGAACGCCATTGCCTGTTTCACCCACTATTTTCCCCATGACAGTGGTGCCGCCACAGGCATCAACGGCAGCCTGCAATTCCTGCTGGCGGGCATTACCGGGATGGTGATGACCGGGCTGCATAATCACAGCTTGCTGCCGCTGGGTATCGCCATGGCCGCATCGAGTGTGCTGGCGGTAGTAATGGTGAGCCTGAGAGGGCGTCTGCGGGAATGAGTTAGGCCTCTGGGGGCAATGTCATTCTATTTAACATAATATACATTATGCGAAGTATTGGTTATCGGGCTGGCGCACGGCCGGCGCCGATTTGCCCTGATCAGCCCCGGACCAGAATCAGTCCTGTTCATGAGTGCTAGTAGCTTCATTCCGCGCTATCGTTGCGCGCTTTCCATTGTTGAGGATTCGCCATGTCCGTTTTGGGTCGTGTGTTGCGTGTTTTGATGGTAGTTCTGGTGCTGGTCCTCGGTGCCGTGCTCGCCACCAGTTGGGCCCCTGACCGCCCGGTTGAGGAGCTGGCTGACCGCTGGGCGCCGCCGCCGTCCACCTTTGTCGAACTGGACGGCATGCGAGTTCATCTGCGTGATGAAGGTCCGAGCAACGACTTGACCCCGTTGGTGTTGATCCATGGCACCTCCGCCAGCCTGCACACCTGGGACGGTTGGACCGAGTCATTGATCACGGAGCGCCGGGTCATCCGATTCGACCTCCCGGCATTCGGCCTTACCGGCCCGGCCCCGGACAACGACTACCGCGCCAGCCGATACGGCGAGTTCGTGCTGAAGATGATGGACCGGCTTGGCATCGAACGGGCGGTCCTGGCCGGAAATTCCCTGGGTGGCAATATCGCTCTGGAAGCCGCGTTCCAGTCGCCGGCCCGGGTCGCTGGTCTGGTGCTGGTGGATTCCGGTGGCTACCCGTTTGAGCCGGAGTCCATGCCGCTCGGGTTTCGCATTGCCCAGATGCCGGCGTTTGCGCCGTTGATGAACCGGCTGCTGCCGCGAAGCATGATTGAATCCAGTGTCCGTAATGTATACGGCGATCCGTCGCTGGTGACTGAAGAGCTGATTGATCGTTACTTTGAGCTGACCCTGCGCGAAGGCAATCGGGCCGCGCTGGTGGAACGCTTCCGTCAGATGACCGTACGTGAGGACGTGCGAGAACTGGCGTCATCGCTGACCATGCCAACCCTGCTGGTGTGGGGCGATCTCGACTTCTTGATTCCCGTCCATGTCGGCGAGGCAATGCAGGCTGATATTCCCGGCAGCGAGCTGGTGCGCTTTGAGCATCTGGGCCATGTCCCCCACGAAGAAGCACCGGCGGAAACCCTGGCGGCGGTCAGTGCCTTTCTCGCCCGTCAGGGCCTGTAGGGTTCTATGTCACGCTGACGGCGCCGCATGTTGGCGCCGTCATTGTCAGTGTCAGCCCGTTTACGCTTCGCTTCGGGCTGACACCGGCAGATTCATTGCACTGACGAAGCCATTGTGACTGTACGGTCTTTGGCCATGACGCGTGAAGCATGCATTATTCCCCTCGAAAACAGTGCCTTGAGCGTTAATAATCGGCATCAGCAAGGGCGCTGTTGACCTGTATCAAGGTTCCTGCCGGCTCCGCACGGTACTGTTGCACCTGCCCCACTCCGCGGTGTCGCCTTCGCGACGCTGTTTTCCGGTAACCAAGGGACAACCGATGACCCAGACCTCCTCTCCCGGACCCATCAACTACCACTACACCGTTGTCAGGCAGTTCAGCATTGCCACCGTCGTCTGGGGCATTGTCGGCATGCTTGTCGGGGTGATCATTGCCGCCCAGATGGCGTGGCCGGCGCTGAACTTTGACCTGCCCTGGATCAGTTTTGGCCGTCTGCGGCCGCTGCATACCAATGCGGTGATCTTCGCCTTCGGTGGTTCGGCGCTTTTTGCGACCTCCTATTATGTGGTGCAGCGCACCTGCCAGACGCCGCTGGCGTTCCCGAAGCTGGCAGCGTTCACCTTCTGGGGCTGGCAGGCCATCATCGTTGCCGCCGCCATTACCCTGCCCCTCGGTCTGACCTCCGCCAAGGAATACGCCGAGCTGGAGTGGCCGATTGATATCGCCATTACCGTGGTCTGGGTGTCTTACGCGGTGGTGTTCTTTATGACCATCGCGCGGCGGACTACTTCGCACATTTACGTCGCCAACTGGTTCTTCGGTGCCTTCATTCTCGCCGTCGCCATGTTGCATGTGGTCAACAGTGCGGCCGTCCCGGTATCAATGTGGAAATCCTACTCTGCTTATCCCGGCGCCATTGATGCCATGGTGCAGTGGTGGTACGGCCACAACGCAGTGGGCTTTTTCCTGACCGCCGGGTTCCTCGGCATGATGTACTACTTCATCCCGGTGCAGGCCGGTCGACCGGTTTACTCCTATCGCCTGTCGATCGTCCACTTCTGGGCGCTGATCGCCGTGTATATGTGGGCGGGTCCGCACCACCTTCACTACAGCTCGTTGCCGGATTGGGTCCAGTCGCTGGGCATGGTGTTCTCGATCGTTCTGCTGGCGCCCAGCTGGGGCGGCATGATCAACGGTGTCATGACGCTGTCGGGCGCCTGGCACAAGCTGCGTACCGACCCAATTATCCGCTTCCTGATCGTGTCACTGAGTTTCTACGGCATGTCGACCTTTGAAGGGCCGATGATGTCGATCAAGACCGTCAATGCGCTTAGCCACAACACCGACTGGACCATCGGTCACGTTCACTCCGGCGCGCTGGGCTGGGTGGCCATGATCACCATCGGTTGCATGTATTCACTGATTCCACGGGTATTCAACCGTAATGGCATGTACAGCACCGGCTGGATCTACGCCCACTTCTGGTTGTCGACCATCGGCACAGTGATGTATATCGCCTCGATGTGGGTGGCGGGCCTGATGCAGGGGCTGATGTGGCGCGCGGTCAATGCCGATGGCACCCTCACCTATTCCTTCGTTCAGGAAATGGAAGCCCGCTTCCCCTACTACGTTGTCCGTCTGATTGGCGGCACGATTTTCTTCGTCGGTATGTTGCTGATGGCCTGGAACGTCTGGAAGACGCTGCGGGAAGAAAAGAATGACCGCAACGAAAGCAACGTGGCCGCAGCCTGAGGAGTACCGACATGTCTAATGCCCATGAGATTGTCGAAAAAAATGTCGGCCTGATGATTGTGCTGGTACTGATCGTGATCAGCTTCGCCGGTCTGGCCCAGATCGTGCCGCTGTTCTGGCAGAAGTCCACCACCGAGCCGCTGC
The DNA here is from genome assembly GCA_046292765.1 of Alcanivoracaceae bacterium. Classification (GTDB taxonomy): domain Bacteria; phylum Pseudomonadota; class Gammaproteobacteria; order Pseudomonadales; family Alcanivoracaceae; genus PGZG01. Next base: position 453,981 of record JBKBQA010000002.1, read on the forward strand.
AGACCCTGCGTCCCTATACGGCGCTGGAATTGGAAGGCCGGGACGTTTATATCCGTGAAGGTTGCCATGTCTGTCATACCCAGATGGTGCGACCGCTGCGCGCTGAAACCGAGCGCTACGGCCCCTACTCTGTTGCCGGTGAGGACGTCTGGGAGCATCCGTTCCTGTGGGGATCGAAGCGTACCGGTCCGGATCTGGCCCGCGTCGGCGGTCGCTACAGTGATGACTGGCAGCGTGTTCACCTGCGCAATCCCCGCGATGTGGTGCCGGAATCGAACATGCCCGGCTATCCCTGGCTGCAGCGCACCCCGGTCAACTGGAAGCATACCGAGCGCAAGCTGCGCACCTTCCAGCGCGTGATGCGGGTGCCCTACACCGATGAGATGATCACCGAGCAGATGGAAAAAGTTCGTGGTGAATGGTCGCAGGCCACTGAAGAAGATGCGCTGGTCGCCTATCTGCAGCAACTTGGCCACGCGATGACCGGGAGATAACGATGGATGCCATCAATTTCAACATTATCTTCACTGTGGCTTTCTTCACCGCGTTTATGGTGATGGTGATCTGGGTGTTCCTGCCCCGTCGCAAGTCACGTTACGACGACGCAGCCCAACTGCCGTTCGTTGCCGATCAGAAAGAATCTGCACGGGAGCCGCAGCGCCATGAGTGATTTCTGGAGTTGGTACATCATTATCCTGACCGTGCTGGTGCTGGGCGGCTGTGCCGGCCTGCTGATCTGGAATCGCAGCATCAGCCCTGAAGAGGCGAACAAGAAAACCACTGGCCATGTGTTCGATGGTATCGAGGAGAAGAACACCCCGCTGCCTCAGTGGTGGCTGTGGTTGTTCATCCTCACGCTGGTGTTCAGTGTGGTGTATCTGGTGCTATATCCGGGGCTCGGCAAGTTTCCTGGTATCCTTGGCTGGACCCAGGAGGGTCAGTGGCAGGAAGAAGTCGAATTCGTTCACCGACAGACCCAGCCGATCTTCGAGCAGTACGCGAGGGTGCCGGTCGAGGAACTCTGGCAGCATGGAGAGGTGATGGAAGTGGGTGCGCGGCTGTTCGCTAATAACTGCGCAACCTGTCACGGTGCTAACGCTGGCGGTGCCCGCGGCTATCCGAATCTGACCGACAATGACTGGCTCTATGGCGGTGAACCGGAAGCCATTCGCACCAGCATCCTTAGTGGCCGCCGCGGCATGATGCCGCCGATGGCCGCAGCTGTGGGCGGTACGGATGAGGCCATCCGTGATATGGCGCTGTATGTCCAGAGTCTGTCGAGCCCTGCCCTGCGTGATGATCCTGCCAAACGCGAAGCGATCGAACGGGCCGAGCCACGTTTTGCCATTTGCGCTGCCTGCCACGGTGCCGGTGGTGTTGGTAACCCGATGCTGGGCGCGCCGGACCTGACCAATGGCATCTGGCTCTATGGTGGCAGTCTGGCCGATATCGAGCTCGGTATCCGTCACGGTCGTGCCGGGGTTATGCCGGCGTTCAAGGACTTGCTGTCGGAGGAACGCATTCATGTTCTGACGGCGTACGTCTTCGGGCTGTCGCGCCAGTCGCCGTAAGGCACATTTCGCGTGGCAAGGAGGCCTGCGGCGAACCACCGCAGGCCTTTTTTTCGAGCGACTGGTTACAATCAGGCATCCGGTTGAGGAGATCAGTACGGTGAGCAAACAAAATCGTATTCCCGCGAAGGATGTTACCCCCCTCGACTCGGACGCGGTCGAGATCAGCCTGTACGCCGCGCGCGAGAAGATTCATCCGAAGTCCATCCATGGTCGCTTCGAGCAAGTCCGGAACATGACGGTCTGGGCCACCATGGGGCTGTATCTGGTGTTGCCCTGGGTGCAGTGGGACGGACGTCAGGCGATTTGGTTTGATTTGCCCGGCCGGCAATTTCATATTTTTGGTGTGTCTTTTTGGCCGCAGGATTTCGTCCTGCTCAGCTGGCTGCTTATTCTCGGTGCCTTCGCACTGTTCTTCTTTACCGTACTCGCCGGTCGTGTCTACTGCGGCTATGTCTGCCCGCAAACCACCTGGACTCGCTTCTTCACCAAGATAGAGGACTGGATCGAGGGAGACCGCAGCGCGCGCCTGAAGCTGGATGCGGCGCCATTGAGTGTCAACAAGGTGATCAAGCGCGGCGGCAAGCATGGCGCCTGGTTGCTGCTGGCACTGATTACCGGCATCACCTTTGTCGGCTATTTTTCACCGATCACCGATCTGATTTACCGATTCGCGATGGTGTCACTCGGTGGCTGGGAGATGTTCTGGATCGGCTTCTTTACCGCCGCAACCTACATGAATGCTGGCTGGATGCGCGAGCAGGTCTGCATGTACATGTGCCCTTATGCCCGCTTCCAGAGTGTCATGTTTGACCATGACACCCTGATCGTGTCCTACGATGAAAAACGGGGCGAGCCACGCACCCGCGGCGCCAAGAGTCGTGATGAGGCAAACGTGGGGGACTGTATTGATTGCGGTCTTTGCGTTCAGGTCTGCCCTACTGGCATCGATATTCGCGATGGCTTGCAGTACGAGTGCATTACCTGCGCTGCCTGCATCGACGCCTGCGATCTGGTCATGGACAAGGTAGGGAAGCCGCGCGGGCTGATTCGCTACACCACCGAAAATGCGCTGGCCGGCCTCAAATCACGGATCATTCGGCCACGGCTGGTGGGATACGGGGTGGTGCTGGCATTGATGACGGTGTTGTTCCTTGCTGCGCTGTTCCTGCGTGTGCCCGCAGAGCTCGATGTGATCCGTGATCGCGTCAATCTCTACCGGGTCGCCAGTGATGGCAGTATCGAGAACAACTACCGACTTGAAATTATCAACAAGACCCAGCGTGACCAGACCTTCCGGCTGTCGCTCCGCGGTCCGGAAGGTCTGGTCTGGAATGGTACCGAGACCATTCAGGTGGCTGCCGGTGGGCATGCCACGGTGGGAGTAACGCTGGGATTTGACCCGTTCTACCACAAAGTCGAGACCGGTCCGGTCTGGTTTGTTCTGGAGGATATTGATGAGCAAGGCATCCGTCGTGAACGCGAATCCCGATTCATCGCCGGCCGGCCGTGAGCCGGCATGGTACAAGCAGGCCTGGGTATGGTTTGTGATTGCCCTGCCGGCATCGTCGGTGGTGACCGGCATCATTCTGGTGACGGTGGCGGTCAAGAACGCTGACGATCTGGTCATGGATGAATGGTACCGGGAAGGTCGTGGCACCAATCGCAGTATGGCCGCAGAGAATCTGGCCGCAGAGTTTGCCATTGGCCTGCAGGCAAACACGCAGGCTGACGGCAACACCCTTATTGTCATGCATGCCAACCGGCCTATGAGCTGGCCCGATGTCATGACGCTGATCCTGCGCCACCGCACGCTGGCGGCGCAGGATCAGGAGCTGGCACTCCGGCATCAGGCGGGGGGCACCTACCTCCTTGATGGCGCCCTGCCCTCCGGCAGCTGGCACATACGCATTGCATCAGAGGATGTTGGTTGGCGGCTGGCCGGCCCTGGGGTCATTTCGTCCAGTGGTGAACTGATCTTCGGAGCGTTGAAGTGAAACAGGATGTGCATTGCTGGCATTGCGGTACTCCGGCGCCGAAGCCGGTATTTGCACGTACCCCCGATGGCGAGGTGCCGTCCTGCTGTGCCGGTTGCGCAGCAGCGATCGAGACCATTCATGGACTGGGGCTGGGTGACTACTACTGTTTCCGCGGCGATGAAATGGCGACTGTGCCGGCAGCAGGAGAAGAGCTGTCACTGGCACTGTTTGATTTGCCGGAGCTTGTCGCGCCCTTTATCCATCACGAAGGTGACGAGCAGACCCTGACGCTGGCGCTCGACGGCGTCCACTGCGCCGCCTGTGTCTGGTTGATCGAGCGGGCGCTGAAAGAGCTGCCCGGTGTCCGTGCCGTCTCCCTGAACCTCACTACCCTGCGTGTCCGCGTCACCGGCAGTGCGTTCGAGACCGGTCAGATTGCCCGCCGCCTGCATGATCTTGGCTATCGGCCAAGGTTGCCGGTGCGTGACTCCCTGCTCGACGAAGACAAGCGAGCCAGTCGTCAGCTGCTGGCCCGACTGCTCGTCGCCGGACTCGGCAGCATGCAGGCAATGATGTATGCAGTGGCACTGTACATCGGCGCTTTCAAGGATTTTGAACCGCTGTGGCGCGATTTCTTCCGCATTGCCGGCGTCATTATCGCCACCCCGGTGGTGTTTTATTCCGGCTGGCCGTTTATCAGCGGCGCCTGGAAGTCGCTCAAGGCTCGGGTGATGAGCATGGATGTACCGGTGTCGCTGGCCATTCTTATGGGTTGGGGCGGCAGTGTGGTGTTCACCGCCACAGGCGGTGAACACGTCTACTTCGAATCGATTGCCATGTTCGTATTCTTCCTGCTGATCAGTCGCTGGATCGAGCAGCGGCAGCGTGCCCGGGTTGGTCGCCAGCTGGTGCAGTTGCAACAGGGGCTGCCACTGGTGGTGCGTCGGCGCGACGGCAACGACTGGACCCCGGTGCCGGCCATGATGGTGCGTGATGGTGACCGGTTGCAGGTGCGGGCTGGAGAAACCATTCCTGTCGATGGTCTGATTGCAGACGGTTCCGGCAGTATTGAGGAAGCCACCCTGACCGGTGAAGCGGTGCCAGTCCAGCGTGCCGCAGGCGGCAGCGTTCATGCCGGTACCCGACTGTGTGAGGGGCTACTCGAAGTGATCGCCGATGGCCGCCCCGCAGACAGCTTGTTGGCGCGGATTGGTCGCATGGTTGATCAGGCCGTCGACCGGCGCCACGCAGAAACCATTCGCTTCCAGTGGATAGCGTCGCGCTTTATCACCGTGGTGCTGCTGCTTACCGTTTTCACGCTCTGGTTTCACTGGAGCACCAGCCCCGCCGCTGCGTTCGAGCATGCTATTGCGGTGCTGGTTATTACCTGCCCCTGTGCATTGGCCCTTGCGGGCCCACTCAGTATCTCCGCATCAGTTAGTGCCGCCCTGCGACAGGGGGTGCTGGTAGCCGATCCGCGCCGACTACTGCGGATTCGACACGTCACCGACGTCATGCTCGACAAAACCGGCACTCTGACTCAGGCGGCATTCCGGGTGGTGCAAACCGAGCTGATTGATGCAGGGGAAAATGAAGTCGAGTTGCAACGCCTGGCTGCTGCACTGGAAGCCGGCTCGTCTCATCCGCTGGCATTGGCGGTGCAGCAGTGGCATGGCGGCGAGCCATTGACGATTGAGAATTTGCGCCATGATCGTGAAGGTGTCAGTGGATGCTGGCGTGGCCATGAATGGCGGATTTCCCGGGCGCCCGGCCAGTATGGCCAAAGCGCCGGACTGACCGATCTCGCCCTGTACCGCAACGGTGAGCCTGTCTATCTGATCCGGCTTGAGGATCCATTGCGTGACGATGCGGCTGCGGTATGCGATGCGTTGCGGGCGGATGGTCTGCGCCTGCATCTGGCTTCGGGTGATCAGGTCGGGGCGGTGGCCGCGGTAGCGCAAACACTGGCGATTGATAGTTGGCGCGCGGGCCAGCAGCCGACAGACAAGGCCGCGTGGATTGGCGAACTGCAGCAACAGAACGCACGGGTATTGATGACCGGTGATGGGGTCAATGACGCTCTTGCCATGGTCAAGGCCGACGTTGGCGTGGCAGTGGCAGAGAGCAGTGCGCTGGCGCGGGAGGCCGCCGGCATTTATCTGTTGCGGCCAAGTCTTGCTGCGCTGCCGTGGCTGCGGGCGTTGTCGCGTCGAGCCAATCACACCCTGCGACAAAACACCGCCTGGGCGCTGACCTACAATATTTCCACGGTACCCTTCGCCGTTGCCGGCATGATTCCGCCCTGGCTGGCGGCCATTGGCATGTCCGCGAGTTCACTGCTGGTAACGTGGAACGCTGCACGGATGGCATCATGGAAATCCTGATCTTTCTTGTTCCTCTGGCGTCGGTAATCGTCGCGCTTGCCGTCTGGGCGTTCTTGTGGGCGTTACGTCGTGGCCAGTTTGATGATCTCGACAGCCCCGCCTGGCGAGTCATCTTCGATGATCGGGAACGTCAGCCGCCCGCTGACAAGGATGATTCCACATCATGAGTCTTACCGAGGCGCTCGGCGCCGCTACGCTGCTGGCACTGGCTGGCGCCGGACATTGCCTTGGCATGTGCGGCGGTATCAGTCTGGGGCTGTCGATGGCGGTGCCGGAGGAGCGGCGACGCGGACAGAAGCTGTGGTTGTGGCAGGCGCTGTTTGCGCTGGGCCGGGTGTCAACCTACACGCTGCTCGGCGCGCTGGCCGGCGGCATGGGACAGTGGCTGATCAATACCCTTCCCGCAGCCGGGCCAGTGGCGTGGTTGCTGTCAGCGCTGTTGATGCTGATGCTGGGCCTGATGTTGCTAGGCAAGGACATTGGCCTCGGCAAACTCGAACGCCTCGGCCTGCATGTCTGGCGACGTATCCAGCCGTTAACACTGCCATTGGTGCCGATCCGTCATCCGGGGCAGGCGCTGCTGCTGGGTGGCTTGTGGGGTTTTCTACCCTGTGGCCTGCTCTATACCGCGCTGGCGCTGTCGGTGTCTTCCGGTCAGGCGGTTCACGGCGCCGTGATCATGCTGGTGTTTGGCCTCGTTACTGTGCCAGCGGTAGCGGCAGGCGGAGTCGCCACCGGACTGCTAACCATCCTGCGTCGTCAGGGCTGGCGAAGACTGACGGCCACCCTCACTCTGTTGATGGCGGGCTGGCTGTTCTGGCAGGGTCTGGCGGGTGCACATGGGCACCATGGTGCCAGCCATACGCCGCAAACCGGCACCGACAGCGAGTTGCACCACCATCACCATTGATATGCGTCAAAACGGCATGAGGCCTGCGTTGCATACTGGCGCCATCGAACCCGTGGATGGCCGTGATGACCGACTGGAATACTGACCTTATCCGTCGCTATGGCGAGCAGGGACCGCGTTATACGTCGTACCCCACTGCGCTCCAGTTTCATGAAGAAGTAACGGCCGAGGATTACTGGCAGGCACTACAGCAAGGCAATCTGGCCCGGCGTCCACTGTCACTTTATCTGCACATCCCGTTCTGCCAGCATGTCTGTTACTACTGCGCCTGCAATCGCGTCGTTACCGCAGATACTGCGCGTGCGGACCAGTACCTGAAGCGGCTGCTGCGCGAACTGAGCATGAAAGCGGAACACGTAGATCGTCAGCGGCCGGTCGTGCAGATGCACTGGGGTGGAGGCACACCCACCTACCTGAACGATGCCCAGATGACCGAGCTGGTCTATCACACTGCCCGTCAATTTCATTTGCTCGATGACAGTCGGGCCGACTATTCCATCGAGATTGACCCGCGCACCGTTACCCAGTCCCGGGTCGGCCTGCTGCGCGGGCTCGGCTTCAATCGTGCCAGTCTCGGGGTGCAGGACCTGGATCCGCGAGTGCAACAGGCGGTCAATCGCGTCCAGCCCTACGAGATGGTCCGGGATGTGTTTGGCTGGCTGCGGGATTTCGATTACCGCTCGGTCAACACCGATTTGATCTACGGCCTGCCCTGGCAGTCCGAAACCAGCCTCGCACGCACCATCGAGCAGCTGCTGCCGCTAAAGCCGGACCGGATATCGCTTTACAACTACGCCCACCTGCCGGCCCGCTTCAAGGTCCAGCGTCAGATCAGCGAACAGAGCCTGCCGTCACCGGAGGAAAAGCTCCGCATGTTCAGCCGTGCCGGTGAAATGCTGGAGCAGGCCGGCTACTTGCTGATCGGCATGGACCACTTTGCCCTGCCAACGGACGCATTGGCACAGGCTCAGGACAGCGGCACCCTGCATCGGAATTTTCAGGGCTATACCCTCTATGGCGATGTGGACCTGATCGGGCTGGGCACCTCGGCGATCAGTGCGCTGGGTAATTTCTATGGTCAGAACCACAAGTCCATCGAGTGCTGGCAGAGTGATATTGATGAGGGGGGGTTGCCGCTGGAGCGGGGCTGCCTGCTGACGCTGGATGACCAGATCCGTCGCGACCTGATCACCACCCTGCTCTGCCAGATGGCAGTCAATCTCGATGTCCTGTCCGAGCGCTGGAACATTGACGCCCGCCAGTACTTTGGCCCAGAGCTGATGCAGATGCACCGGCTGGCCGCGGACGGGCTGGTGGAGTTTGACTGGCAGCAGATACGGCTCACCCCCACTGGCCGTCTGCTGGCGCGGGCGGTGGCGATGGTTTTCGACTCGTACCAGAAGGATAGCGTCAAACGCGACTTCAGCCGGATTATCTGAATAACGGGCTATACGCGCTGTGGACAGCTGTTTACCTTTCCGGCGCTGATCAGAAATAACAGGGACAAGGTTGCATAAGGAGAAATTGAGGTGATTATAATGGGGCCGCAAAAACTGCGCCTGGTCAGTGATACAAAAGGACACCCCGCCATGGTACACCGCGCCTCCTGCAATGAATGCAGCCTGAGCCCCATCTGTCTGCCACTGGCGGTGTCCGTCGACGAACTCGACCAGCTTGAGGACATCATGCGCCGCGGCCGGCCGCTGAAGCGGGGCGAGCATCTGTATCGTGCCTCCGATGCTTTCGAGTCCGTGTTCGCCGTGCGGAGCGGAGCGGTCAAAACGTATGTGCTGTCCGAAGAGGGCGAGGAGCAGGTCACCGGCTTCTATATGCCGGGCGAAATCGTCGGCATGGATGGTATCAGCACTGCCCATCACATGAGTTCAGCCAAGGCGCTGGAAACCGCGTCAGTGTGCGAGATCCCGTTTCAGCGTCTTGAGGAGCTGTCGAGCAAGATACCTACTCTGCAGCACCACTTTTTCAGTCTCATGAGTCGTGAAATTCAGGCCGACCGAGAGCTGCACATGTTGCTGAGCAAAAAATCTGCCGAAGATCGTATTGCCTCCCTGCTGCTGTCATTTGCCACACGGCAGCAGCGCCGTGGCCTGTCGTCACAGCGCATTCGTCTGCCGATGTCTCGATATGACATCGCAAACTATCTGGGTCTGGCGGTGGAAACCGTCAGCCGGATCTTCACCCGCTTCCAGCAGCAGGGCCTGCTCGCTGTGGAGGGCCGTGAGATCGAAATTCTTGACCGCGAAGCGCTGTGCGGCAACCACCGCCTGCGCGCCTGACAGGAAATCTTTTGATGAACCCGGTAATCGTCCTGCTCGACAGTGACATCAACGCACCGCAGCCGGCGTTAGCCAAGGCAGTATTGTTGGCAAAACGCATGGGTGTGACGCTTCAGGTTTATGTCAACGCCTACTCCCCCGCGCTGGTGCGAGCCGTTGGCATGGATCGCGAGCGACTGGGACGCGCGCGGGACAACATCATGCGTGGATGGGAAAAACAGTTACGCAAGGCGCTGGATCAGTTGCAGGCCCCCGACAGCGAGGCCCACATTTTCTGGGAGCAGACCGAATCTGCCCGATTGGCACAGTTCATCAGCGAACACGAACCGATCCTGCTGGTGCTGCATCGGGCCACCGAGCCACTGCTCAAACGCCTGCTGCTGACACCGCGGGATTGGCGGGTGATTCGCAAGGCGCCCTGCCCGGTGCTGTGCGTTGGTGAGCTGGAGTGGCCGGAGCATCCCTCGGTGGTGGCGGCGGTGGACCCGGATCATGGGCTCGATCAACCGGACACCCTGAATGACGATATCGTTGCCGCGGCTACCGGCCTTGCCAGTCATCTGGGCGCTGACGTCAATCTCGCCCATGTGGTTGAGTATCCGGATGAAACCCTGATCATGCTTGCCGGCGAAGCGGTGCCGGTATCGCTCTCCAATATCGACAGTCTGCGTCAGCACTACCGCCAGCGCCTCGCGAAGTGCGCCGCAGATTACGATATTCCTGCTGAGCGGGCTCTGCTGCTTGAGGGGGCACCCCATCGGGCGCTGGGCGAATACATGGATGCCCATCCGGGAGTGCTGGTGCTAGGGACCGTACATCGCGGCGCCATTCGCCGACTCCTGCTCGGCAGCACTGCCGAGCAGATCCTGCTGCACAGCGCTGCGGACATTCTGGTGGTGAAACCGGCGAACTTCCGGTCTCCCTGGCAGTCTCCTTGATGTGCGTCAGTGTGACGGCCGGCAAGGCCGCCATACTGACCTTCGACGTCGGGACCGGAGGGTCCCCTCACCTAACACAGACACATGACGGAGCAGTGTATGAGCGAATCCAAATTTATCGAAAAGCTGCGCGCCCAGCTGGAAGACTGGGACTACCAGCTCGACCGCTTCGAGCATCGGGCTCAGGATCTCAGCCACGACCTGCAGGACAAGGCCAAATCGAGAGTAGAGGAGTTTCGGGGCAAGCGCCGCGAGCTGGAAGGTCGACTCGGCGAGCTGGAAAAGGCCTCTGAGCGTGCCCTTGAAGACCTCAAGGACGGCATTGAGCTGGCGTGGGACGGATTGAAAACCGGTTTCTATGCGGCGCGCAGCGAGTTCGAGAAGGATGACGACAAGTAAGTCGCTTCACCAGCAGTAATCAGGGGGCGCAGCATGCGCCCCCTTTTTATTTTGTTGTGCCGTGCCCCGACGACTAGCCGGCGTCTGCCTGGCGTCGACGAAACACCAGTGTGTCCGCGTCCGAGTCCTGCGCGGCAAATCGGTAACCGGCTTCCGAAAAAGCCTCCAGTTGCGCGGGCTCCCGGATATCGTTCTGCAGTATCCAGGCGGCCATGAGGCCGCGGGCTTTCTTGGCATAGAAGCTGACCACCTTGTACTTGCCGTTCTTCTCATCTTCGAACACCGGCGTGATGATCCGTGCTCCCAATTGTGCCGGGCGCACAGCGCGGAAATATTCTTGCGAGGCCAGGTTGATCAGGATATTGACCTTCGCTTTATCCATATCCTGCTTTAACAGATGGGTAATGGTGTCGCCCCAGAATGCGTACAGGTCACGCCCTTGCGGATTGCCAAGGGCCGTGCCCATCTCAAGGCGGTACGGCTGCATCAGGTCGAAAGGGCGCAGCAGGCCGTAAAGGCCAGACAGAATACGCAGGCGCTGTTGGGCCCCCTGTAGAGCGCCGTGGTCGAGGCGCTCGGCCTGCAGGCCGGTATAGACATCCCCGCGGAATGCAAACAGCGCCGCGCGGGTCCCGGCGGCTGCCGCATCATAGTGCCAGGCCTGATTGCGGGCGACGTTAAGCTCGGCAATGGCCGGGCTGATTTTCATCAAATTTCCGAGATCATCGGCACTGAGCTCACGCAGTATCCGGTTAAGCGTTTCGCTCTGTGGCAGCAGACGTGGCAGACTGGCCTCCACGGCGGGCGTGGCTGAGGTATAGTCGAGCGTCTTGGCGGGTGACAGCACAATAAACATGAGCACTCCGGTGTCTCATCGGCCTGAACAGGAGGGAAGTATACGGGATGGTCCAGATTCTGTTGTCGTTGATTGTCATGGTGGCAGCACTGGTGCTGCTGGTGAACAGCTGGAAGGCCGAGAAGCACCTGTTCGCCGTCACTGCACTGGTGATAGTGCTCACCGCGGGCGTTATCGCGGGTGGGCTTGGCTACCAGATGCTCCGTCCTGCTGCTCTGCTCGATCCCGCTCTGGTTGAGGTAACCCTGGAGCAGGCCCGTATGACGGAAAATGGTGTGCGCCTGTCGGGACATCTGAACAACACCAGTGATGCCCGCATCGCCGCCGTGACGTTGGAGGTTGTCGTGCTGCACTGTGGCCAGACTCCCTGTGAAGAAGGCGCCCGTGACCGCATTGATGTGCTGCTACAGATTCCTCCTGGTGGGGGTTACCCGTTCAACGTGGTGGCGCGGCTGACTGACCTGCGCGACCAGAACGAGCTTCAATGGCGCCTTGATGTGATCCGCGTGACCACCTACTGAGAACCGATCATGTTTGCATTGACCCCCGGGCAACCGGTCGAAATTGGTCAAGGTGTCTGGCGTTTGCTGGCGCTGAATCCGGGTATGATGAGCGGTCCCGGCACTAACACCTATCTGTTGGCAGACGGCGACGGGCTGGCCGTACTGGATCCGGGGCCGGCGGATTCACGCCATATCGATAACATCCTGCGTGCCTCAGAAACCCTGAACCGGCCGCTCACCCGCGTGCTGGTCACCCATACACACCGGGACCATTCACCCGGTGTGGCATTGCTCCGCCCCCACTGCCGCGGTCAGGCCATCGGACCCGTGCGGCTCGATGATCCCCTGCAAGACGATACCTGGATGCCGGATCAGGTGCTGCACGACGGCGATCGGGTCGATCTTGGTGAACTGATCCTTCGTGTTATTGCGACGCCGGGACACGTCAGCAATCATCTTTGTTATCTGGAAGAACACTCCGGCTTGCTGTTCAGCGGCGATCACCTGATCAATGGATCCACCGTTGTTATCGCCCCACCGTCCGGGTCGATGTCGGCTTATCTGCAGTCATTGCGGCGGTTACTGGATGAACCCGTCAAGCTCATCGCCCCGGGCCATGGCGATCTGATCCGTGATCCGGTGCGGACCGTCGAGGCGACTATTGGCCACCGCCTGGCACGTGAGGAGAAAGTGTTTCAGGCACTCGCCGTGATGCCCGACAGCCTGCCTGGCGATCTGGTAGCGGAGGTTTACACTGATGTGCCGACATTCCTGCACGGCGTCGCTGCCTTTTCGCTGGAAGCACACCTGATCAAGCTGGTCGAGGATGGGCGGGCGCTGCGAAGGGACGACGGCCGCTACAACGGCCTCGCCCGCTGAGTGCCTCGTTACAACCAGCCTTTGCGCTTGAAGTAGACGTAGGGCGCCAGCCCGGACAACAACATCACCAGCAGGGCAAACGGATAGCCAAGGGCCCAGTCCAGTTCCGGCATGATGCGGAAATTCATGCCATAGATGCTGGCCACCATGGTGGGCGGCAAAAATACCACCGCGGCAATCGAGAATGTCTTGATAACCTGACTCTGCTTGATGTTGATAAAGCCCTGAGCGGCTTCAAGCAGGAAGTTGATCTTGTCGAACATGAAGGTGGTATGGGCCATCAAGGTATCCAGATCGTGTTGCATCTCCAGACACTGGGCCCGTCGCTCGGTGTCGGTGCGGAGATGGCGCTGGATAAAAGAGACTGCCCGCTGGGTGTCCATCAGGCACAAGCGGATCTTGCCGCTCGAGTCCTCGAGTTTTGCCAGACCATCGATGCTGTCTTCGAGATCCGCGTCCTCGTCTTCCAGCACATGATGGCTGACATCCTCCAGCTGGCCATGGACATGCTCAAGCGTGTCAGCCAGATTCTCCACCTTCTGCTCCAGAATACTGAGCAGAATATCGAGTGGTTCCTCAACCTTGAGCCAGCCCCGGCGGGTGCGCATACGCATCAGCCGGAAATCAGCAATTTCGGTTTCACGCAGGCTGATCAGTCGATCCGATTGCAGAATCAGCGCCACCGATGTGGTGCGGTGGCGTCCTTCGCTGTAATGCAGAAACAGGGAATGAACATGCATGCCCTGTTCGTCAATGAAATAGCGCGCCGATGCCTCAATTTCTTCGACATCATCTGCATCCGGCAGAGGTGCCGTGAATATCTGCTCCAGCAGCTGTCGCTCGGCATCGTCTTCGCCGACCAGGTCGATCCAGCGGGCAGTGGTCAGGTTGGCCGGGTGATCTACCGCCGAGGGCAGCTCGGCCAGAGCACCGTGGCGGATGTCGAAGGTATGCAACATGTCATGCTCCGGGAGCGAGTCGACTGTCGGGGCCGGCCTGCCCCGGACATTAATGGCTGCACTATAACAGAGCTTGGCAGGAGTTTAATGTGACAGCGCCCTTCCCGGTGGCCGCCGACAGCGTGATCGAACTCGATCAGGATGCCCGTCTCTGGTGTTGGGACGGACCTGTGCTGCCCTGCCCCGATCTGATCTCGCGTTTGCGTGACCGTCTCCCGTGGGAGCAACCGTCGATCCGGTTGTTCGGTCACTGGCACCCCATTCCCCGCTTGCAATGCTGGTGCGCTGATGCCGGTGCGGATTATCGCTATTCCGGGCGGCAACTGCCGAGGACTGACTGGACGCCTGAGCTGTCAGCGCTGCGAAGTATGACGTCAGCGATGACCGGAAAGCCCTTCAACAGTGTGCTGGTCAACCTGTATCGGGATGGTCGGGACAGCATGGGTTGGCACGCGGATGATGAGCCGGAGCTCGGCCCCACGCCCTGGATCGCTTCCTGGACATTTGGCGCCCCCCGGGACTTCGTCCTGCGCCGAAAAGGCGAGACCCGGATTTCCCATAGCATGCGGCTGCAGCATGGCCAGTTGCTGTTGATGTCCCCCGCTGTCCAGCACTGCTGGCAGCATGCGTTACCAAGGCGGACCCGGGTAGCCGGGGACCGGATGAACCTGACGTTTCGATATGTGCAGCCCGGCTCAGGTCGCAGTGAGTGAGTCCAGCGGTCGCGGCTTCTCGACCCCGAATCCCTGCACATAATCCACGCCAATCTCCGCCATCAGCTCCCGAATACGATCATTTTCTACATACTCTGCAATGGTTCGCTTGCCCATCAGATGGCCCATCTCATTGATCGACCTGACCAGCGCCAGATCCGCCGGGTCGTCTGCCACGTCGCGGATAAAGCTGCCATCAATCTTGATGTAATCGACCGGCAAGTGCTTCAGGTGCCCATAAGAGGCCAGACCGGAGCCAAAATCATCCAGCGAGAAGCGACAGCCCAGACCCTGCAATTCACGAATGAAATCAGCTGCCTCATCGAGATTGCTGATGGCGGCGGTTTCAGTCACCTCAAAGCAGACCTGCTGACGGGATACTGGATAGCGTCGGAACATGTCCAGCAGGAACTCGAGCAGGGTATTGTCGTTGAGGGAATGCCCGGACAGGTTGATCGACAAATGATCCAGTCCGGCAACCACCTCCGGATTGCTGTGCATCCAGCGCAGCACGTTGGATACCACCCAGCGATCGACCGCATGCATGCGGTTATAGCGTTCGGCTGCATGCATGAACTCGGCCGGCGGCACAATCTCGCCGTCCTTGCCGGAAATTGATATCAGCACCTCGTAGGCTGGCAGCGTGCCGTTGGCAATGGTGCTTTCGATGCGCTGGCAGCGCAGCAACAATCGATCATTCTCTATCGCTTCGTTCAGTCGGGTAATCCAGGACATCAGATCGTCCCGGCGCACCATTTCCTGATCCTCGGTGGTGTAACGCTGAAGGCGATTGCGCCCTGCTTCCTTGGCCGCATGACAGGCGGTGTCTGCGGCACGAATCAGCTCGGAGGCCGACACCAGCTTGCCCTCACGATGCACCATGCCGCAACTGAGAGTGATACTGAAAGACTTTCCGGCGCAGCTGAACTTATCGTCGGCAACCCGGCGACAGAACTGCTCGGCAAGCAGTTGCGCCGCATCCGCTGACGGGTCTTCCAGCCAGACGGCGAATTCGTCACCGCCGAGTCGCGCCACCATGGCGGAGGGGAAATACTCACGCAACTGTGTCGCCAACATCTTCAGTAGCTCATCTCCGGCCTCCGGCCCACCCAGATTGTTGATGACCTTGAACTGGTCAACATCGAGCTGAAAAAGGGTGCCACGGGTGTCGGCGGCGACAAGGCGCTGCCGCAGCCGCCGTTCAAATTCACGCCGATTGATCAGGTCACAGAGATCATCATGGGTGGCCTGATGGGCCATCTGGTCATAAACTCGCTGGACCATGTTTTCCAGTCCGCGGTCGACTGCCGGCGCATCGAGATTATCGATCTGCTGCATCTGATCGCTGGACAACTGCCGGGCAAACTCTGCCACAGAGTACTCGGTGACCTTCATGCCCTGGTGATTGACGAACACAAATGTCTGTTTTTCGCTATCCGCCCAGGCCAGCCGTACCATCTGTTCCTGACCGCTATCAAAATAACTGAACCAGTCGCCGGGCTCGTGGCGCTGGGCACGCTTGGTCCAGCGGGAGGAAGCTTCCTCCCGCTCCTGATCCGTGAGGCCGGCAGTCTCATCGAGCAGGCCGGCAGGGACATCCACCATGTCCGGCTGCCGCTCGCCACGCGCTTTGCGCGATAACAAATCACGCAACTCCGAAACCAGTCGTGCGTTCTGCATCTGGGTGTGATCAACTTGACCGAGACCGGACTTGATCGACACCAGCATGGCGGTCAGCTCCTGCTGCTTCGGCACTTGATCCACTGCCAACAGCATGCGATCAATCACGCCGATATATTCACGCCACTCGTCACTGGCACAGCCGTGTCTCAACTCCACCTGCACCAGCAGCTGTCGCCAGCCTGCATCAATCAGGCTCAACACGGCCTTTGGTGTAGGCTTGCCTCCGACGCGCCGCTCCAGCTCCTGACCAACGTGATGTCGCGCCAGCGCAATCTTCTGCTTGCCCTCACAGCCATCCGTCACCCGCTTGATATTGCGCAGATAGAGACTTTGCTGGCGCTCAGCGAGACGATCAAGGTTCTTCACCGCAATCTCAAAGACGCTGGCATCATCGTTGAAATCACGCAGGATGGCAGACACTTCCTGATCAATTTCACCCTCGTGGGCTTGCAGATTGGCGCTGCCACGAACACCAAGATGGGCAATTCGGTTCAACATCTGCCGTGCCGGGTGTGCATCCTCCTCAAGAAAGCTTTCATCGTTCAGCAGCAGCCGGAGAAATGGCACCTCTAGCTTGCGCAGGGCCAGTCGGACCCGCTCGCTGAGCGCCGGATTGGACAGTATGCCGGCAAACAGGTTGTGGATGACGTCCACCGCTGCATGAGTGTCCTGATCGAGTAACAGCGGCTCAGCCGTTTCACCCTGCAAGGCATGATGAATGCGTTGCGGCAGGGGCATGCCGGCCAGCTCTTCGGTGCTGACGTCTCGTTGCAGCTGGTTGAGGGTTTCATGCAGATGCTGCTCCGGTACTGGAGCAGCGTTCATGGTATCGGCCTGTCCGGCCCGGATTGAACGGGCTGCATGCAGGCTGCTGTTGCTGAGTAATTTCTTGACCGTCTCGTAAGCGTGCTTGGCAATATGTTGCTGCAGAGCAAACTGACGCGCCGCCAGCGTTGGCGCAGACGCGACCGCCTTCCGCTTGGTCGGTGTGCCACTGTCGCTGGCACTGACATTCTCTGTGGCAGACGGTGGTGCCATTGCAGCTGTCTGCACATAAAGTATTTGTCCCGACGCAGGCTCCGCATCCGTGGCTGCCTTATCCTCACTCTCAGGTGGCAGCTTGCCTTGCTCCATCTCCACCTTTGCCACCTTTGCCGCCTGAGGCTGAGTGGTGGTGCCCGCACCCGCCGCGCCGTCCTCGTGGCGACCATAGTGCTCACTGATGTAACGACCCACGTCAAGATCCGGCAGCACGCCCTGGCGAACCAGAGCTTCATTGACGCTACGGTAAAAGGCGCCAAGTTGCTGGATCACCGCATGCTCAAAGGCACCTAGAATGATGCGATCGGTTTTTTGTTTTAACGGCAACAGGCGCAACGCTTCGCCGAACGCCGTGCAGAACACGGACGGATGCACCGGGTTGCGCCGGGTGCTCAGGGAAATCGAGAACAAATCGTCGAACCTTAACTGCAGGTGCAGCAGTTCTTCATTGAACTGTCCTTCGGCACGGGAAGCCATGACCTTCAGTGCCAGCCAGTCTTCAAACGCATCCTTGTCGACCAGCGACAATCGCCCGTTGCTCTGCTCATGCCCTCCCTGACCACTGATGGTATTGTGCAAAAGGTTTTCTGTGGCCTGGCTCGCCTTGCTGGCAAAGTTGCGAGTCAGACTGGCGGACTTGTCCTGCAGGATTCTGACCGCTTCGATGTAGGGGTGCTGGGCCTCATTGGTGCTGGCGCGAGCGGCGGTTGCCAGTAGCGCTTCCCGTGCTACCGGGAAAAATTGCTCCAGCTGGCTTTTGCAGAATTCGAGTATCAGGGCGTGGACGCTGGCAGCAGCAAGACGCCCTTTTTCCGGACTGGCGGACGGCTCCCGAGGGGCCGCCTTCTGGCCCTCGAGCAGGCTCCGTACATGGTTCTGCACCGCCAGCAGATTGGTGGGATCGGGGCTCTCGAAGGCGATGCCGAGCTGCGCACTGTCCTTGCGTGCCAGTCTTGCTCCAAGCGCGACCCGGCGCATGCCACGCAGTCCCTGAACCTCCAGAGAAATGGTGAGGCTGTCACCGGTTTGCAGTGGCGTCAGCAGCAGTTGCTCCCGCTGATCAAATGCCAACAGCATGCCGCCAAGACAGAAATCCCTCACCTCACACTGGATGTCACCGAGATGGCCAGCATCAAGGATTGCCGGCATGGTGACGTTTCGACGTATATGCACGCGCTGATTCATGAATTCCCTGATTCCCCGTGGACAGAGCGTTGCTGCAGTCCATCCTCCCATCCTTCGGTGTAATGATTAACCGAAAAACAGGTAACTGGCCAGTACGGCCGCGCAGAGACCGGCGAAATCAGCCGCCAATCCGCACCAGAGCGCGTGACGAAGACGGATAATGCCGCTGCTGCCGAAGTACACCGCCAGTACATAAAAGGTGGTTTCCGTGCTGCCTTGCATCACCGCCGCCATACGACCGGCCAGTGAATCGACACCGTGGGTCTGCATCACTTCAATCATCATGGCTCTGGCACCGCTGCCGGAAAGGGGCTTCAGAAACGCCACCGGCAGTGCATCGACAAAGCGTGTATCCGCTCCGAACAGGAGTACCAGCCAACGGATTCCAGCCAGCAGCAGGTCAAGTACCCCGGCAGCCCGAAGCATGGCGATGGCGACCAGCATCGCGACCAGATAGGGAATAAGTCTCACTGCCATCTGGAAGCCTTCACGGGCGCCCTCAATGAAGGTGGCATAGATGTCCAGCTTCGCCTTCAGCGCTGACAGCAGAAACAGCGCCACCACGAGTAGCAGAATGACGCTACCCAGCACGCCCGAAAAGCTGGCGGCCTGGTCTCCGGGCAGGCTCAGTGCGACCAGCGCGAACAGTGCCAAAAGCGAAAGCCAGCCCAGCGCCACCGCCAGCAGCACCGGATCGCGCAATCGGATGCCCTGAATCCGGGCCGTCAGCCAGACGCCAATAAAGGTCGAGGCCGTGGTCGCCATCAGCAAAGGCAGGTAGACATCTGCGGGGTTGGCGGCGCCCTGCTGGGCCCGGTACATCAGCACGGTTACCGGCAGCAGGGTGACCGACGAGGTATTCATCACCAAAAACATAATCTGGCTGTTGCTGGCGGTTTCCGGCACCGGGTTGTGCCGCTGCAGGGCTTCCATGGCCTTCAGCCCCAACGGAGTGGCGGCATTGTCGAGCCCAAGCATGTTGGCCGACAGGTTCATGGTCACCGGGGCCAGTGCATCCGGGTGCTGTTTCATGGCCGGCATCAGCCGGCCAAGTAGCGGTCGCACGCCGCGGGCCACCTGCTCCGCCAGTTGGCTTTGCTCGGCAAGCCGGAACAGGCCACTCCAGAGCGTCAGCACGCCGATCAGTCCGAGGCAAACTTCCACCGCCAGATCCGCGCCCCGGAACATGGCCTGCACCGTGGCACCGGCAACCTCAGAATTGCCGGTCACCAGACTGACCAGTGCCACCAGCACTGCCACCAGCAGGAAGCCTGTGAACAGTGCATGCATGGAATTAAGTCTCCGAACCCTTGTCTGAGCCGGCAGGCTGCAATCATTACCTGGTGGCGTCAAGACCGGATCACATGCAAATCATGCCGGCTTGGTTATACTGAGGTCAGTACCACCGTGACAGATGCCGGTGGATAGCGGAGCGGAATCGATTCCGGAGTGGCAATGCAAGGTCTACATGGGTTTAACAGGTGGCTGATCACGCTGGTGCTGGGCACCGTGATAACGCTGGGAGCGGTAACGACTGGCTGCGCGCCGGTCGCTGACGCATCGACATCGGTGGATGTGCCTGCCACCGGGATCCAGCCGGAGCCGGTCCATGGGCCGACGGCGCAGGAAATTCTGGCGCGCCTGGAGCGGCACTACCACAATCGCCGACTGGATGATGCCCTCTCATCCCAGGTTCTGGATCGCTACCTCCGTGATCTTGACCCCAACCGACTTTACTTCCTGCAATCGGACATTGATGATTTCGAGCGGTTTCGTAACCGTATTGATGACCAGTTGCGTAGCGGCAACCTGAGTGCCGGCTACCACATTTACAACCGCTACCAGTCGCGGGTTGAGGAAAGCCTCGGCCACCTGCTGTCACTGCTCGACAGCGGCATTGAAGAGCTTGACCTGACCAGCAGCGAGACCGTGGCACTTGATCGCCGCGAGTCGGCATGGCCCGCCGATCAGGCCGACATGCAAAACCTCTGGCGCAAGCGCCTCAAGGACGCGGTGTTGACCATGCGCCTCAATGGCGATGTTGAGGACGAAATTGGCGACCGACTCAAGCGCCGATACAGCGGCCAGCTAAAGCGTTTGCAACAGAGCACAGCGGAAGATGTGTTCCAGATCTACATCAACGCGCTGACCACCAGCTACGACCCGCACACCAATTACCATACCCCGCACAATTCCGAGAACTTCACCATCAACATGAGCCGCTCTCTCGAAGGTATTGGCGCGGTGCTGCAGTCTGAGGATGAATTCACCCGTGTGGTGCGTCTGGTGCCTGGCGGTCCGGCGGCAAAGGGCGGCGTGCTGCGTGCGTCCGATCGTATTGTCGGTGTTGCCCAGGGCGAGCAGGATGTCGTCAATGTGGTTGGCTGGCGCCTGGACGAAGTCGTCAATCTGATTCGCGGCCCGAAAGGCACTACTGTGCGACTTGAGGTCATTCCTGCCGGCAGTCCAAGTGAGCACAACACTCGCGTGATCGCCATTACCCGCAACAAGGTTGTGCTTGAAGATCAGGCCGCCAAGAGCAAGATCATCACGGTGCCGGATGGCAAGCGTGCGTTGCAGATCGGGGTCATCGATATCCCCACCTTCTACCTCGATTTCGAGGCCATGCATCGTGGCGACATCGATTACACCAGCACCACCCGTGACGTCGCGCGACTGGTTATGGAACTGCAGCGTGCCGGCATTGATGGTCTGATCATCGACCTGCGGGATAATGGTGGCGGTGCGTTGCCGGAAGCCACCCAGCTGGTGTCCCTGTTTATTGATCGTGGTCCCACCGTTCAGGTGCGCGACGCGCGCGGCCGTGTGATTGCCGAGCCTGACCAGTACCCGGGCCAGCTCTACAGCGGCCCCATGGCGGTACTGGTCAATCGCTTCAGTGCATCGGCATCAGAGATTTTCGCCGGCGCCATGCAGGACTATGGCCGCGCCCTGATTGTTGGCGATGAAACCTTCGGCAAGGGAACGGTACAGACCCTGATCCCGCTTAATCACGGCCAGTTGAAAATGACTCAGGCCAAGTTCTATCGGGTGTCTGGCGGCAGCAATCAGCATCGGGGCGTGATTCCGGATCTGCCCCTCCCGTTCGTGGTCGACAAAACCGAGGTCGGCGAAAGTGCCCTGCCCAACGCCCTGCCCTGGGATCAGATCCGGGCGGCCAGTTTTACCCCGAGTGCAGACCTGACCCCTCTGCTGGCCCCGCTGCGCCGCAAGACCGATAAGCGGGTTGCCAACGACCCGGAGTTTGACTACATCCGCGAGCAGATCGCGCTGCTTGAGGAGGTGCGAAGCACCACCGAACTGCCCCTGAACGAAGCTGATCGTCGGCAACGCCAGCAACAGTTTGAGCAACGGCGACTGGCGGCGGAAAATCGCCTGCGAGTGGCGCGGGGCGAGACCCCGTTGAAAGATATCCGCAGCCTGCAGACGCTCGAAGAAGAAAAACTCTCGGCCCGTCAGGCCGGAGGCTCGGATGACAATGAGCCTGATGCCTGGCTGACAGAAAGCGGACGGATCCTTGCCGACATGGTGCGCATGATGCGCCAGTCACAATTGGTCGGACTGCCGCCGGCGGCCTGAAGGTCGCTGGCGAAGATCAGGCGATCGCCTTGAAGCCCCACGAGGCTGGGTTGTCACCCAGCCCCTGCTGCAACATGCGTCGGCCCAGATCGTGGTTCCAGGCCTCTACCTTCCGCAACACGAAGTCAGGCAGCAATTGCTGGCTGGCGCTGCCCAGTACCAGCGCCGCCCTGACCATTCTCACCACGGCAGCCGATGAGATTCCGCTGCGAATATTCAGGTCGTCGGCCACCTTGTCGCCAATCAGAAAGCGGCTGAATGCCAGCAACTGATCATAGGACAGCATAAATGGCGGCCGGCCCGACATATCCCGCAGCAATGCCTTGGCCAGCGCCTCGGAGTCTGCGGTCGGGCTGTAGAGATGGGTGGTGAGCTGCAGCGCCAGCACCTCCTGCTCCTCTATGGTGGCCGTGAGTAGCCCCTCATGCACTCCCAGGACGAATCCGGCATAGCGCCACATGTAGTGAAGCGATTCATGGTCGGCACGGCTAACCTGCAAGCCCAGTCGCTTCATGCCACGGACAACCATGAAGTCAAATTCCAGAATAGTGCCGGCCATGTCTTCCTGATTGATCGGCTGGTCGTACTTTGTCACGTCGAAGCGCGGATTGTTGCTCAGGAACTGGCGCACCGCTGAATGCAGCAGCCGCACCTCCATCAGGGTCCGGTGACCAACGCCACCGGGACGCAGCCCGTCCGGCCCGACCATGTTGTGCAGCATCTGGCCGGTTTCGTAAATGCGCCGCGAGACATCCTTCTGCAGCCGCCCGGTGGCCACCAGCACCTGCGAGGGCTTGTTGTGGGCATAGCCCTCGACAAGGCTGGAACACATCAGGATCAGGCCCTGAAGCGCCCCGTGGCGTCGGCAGAAACGTCGCCCTCGCTCCATCATGGAGAAATCGACCCAGTCCGGCACCCTGAAGCACTCATCGAGAAACGCCTTATAGACGCCTCCTTCGGAATGGGCCCGGCGCTCTACCTCATCAAGCAGCCCGGACGGCTTGCGAAACTCCATCAGCGCGGTGCAGGCATCCGCAAACGGATCCTGCACCTGACGCCAAGCCTGCAAATTGCGATGAGAGTATTTGTCGAACCAGATTTTTTCAGCGGGGCTTTGAGGGCCCGCAGCCATACGTGCGATTTCTTCTGGCGTTGCCATCCGCGTCCTCGCGTTTGTTGTTATGGGCAGGCCCGCAGAGGATTCTGACTTAGAACCCATGGGTTCTATTGAAGCTAGCACCCGTTCACGGAGCGGTCAAGCAGCGCCCACCCAGTCTCGCAGGCAATCGGCCACCCAGTCAGCGTCGTCTAGCGTCAGGTCGTGGCCGGCCTCAGGATGAACCCTGATGGGCAGCCCCCAGCCCTTTGCCATGGCCCGTGAGCAGCCGGGATCCACCAGCCGGTCCCCGGCGCCGTTAATGACCAGCACTGGCAGGGCCGGCAGACGTACCGGCGCCCGAAACCGCGAGGCCGCCAGCAGCTGGCGCAGGGCATTACGGCGACTGACCGGTGCGCTTTGGGCGTAATCCACCCAGCGGCGGGCAATTTCCTCGCGCCGTGGCGGATCGAGCAGGTTGGTGGACATGCCGAGAATGGCCCTCTCCCTGCGAAGCGGGTCGCGGGTCAGCAGGCCATCACTAAGGATGCGGCGGTAATTCGAGGGTCGCAGACGCTGCCAGAAGGGGTTGAACCGCGCCACGCTGCTGTTCATTAGCGCGGCTGCAGCCACCTCGCCTGGATAGTCGCTGATCCAACTAATGGCGGTCATGGCGCCGAGCGACAGGGCCACCAGATGGAACGGTGGCCGAAGCCCACGGGCGCTGAGCTCCTCTCGAAGGCTGACGACCATGCCCTCAATCCGGGTGGGGCTGGTTTGCTGGCAGAGAGTGCCATTTCCGGGCAAGTCCATCGCCACCACCCGGTCATTCGGGAAGCGCTCCTGCATCAACAAGGTAAACCCCTCCCAGTGGCGCTGTTCCCGTATCAGCCCACGAAGCAAAACCCAGGTTCGAGACATATTTTCTCCACTCCATGGTCATCGCCAGACGCTATTGGCGGCAGCGCGGGTCAGACAAGACTATTTGTGTCAGCCCGGAGAGCACGACAAGCTGATAGAATGCCGAGCCGCCCGCAGTCGTGCAATTGGAGCCTCCTGAAAATGGATCGAAAAACCGTCAAGCGAGTCAAGACTGGAGCTTTCGAGCGCCGCTTTTCCATGGCCCGGGCCGGGTTCATGGCGGGCGCACGCTACGCCACTCTGACGGCGGGAACCTTCTTTGCCAGCGCGGATAAACGGGCTGACATGCGCAGTGACATCCTGTCCCGCCAGGCACAAGAGCTGGCCACCGAGCTTGGCAAGCTGAAGGGTTCGGTGGTCAAAATCGGCCAGATGATGGCGCTGTTCGGCGAGCACTTTCTGCCCGATGAAGTCACTGCGGCACTGCATACCCTTGAGAACAACACCACCGCCCTGCACTGGGATGCCATCGAGAAGCAGCTACGGCACCAGCTTGGCGAGCTGCGGATGAGTGAGCTTGATATTGATCCTGAGCCACTGGGAGCGGCTTCGCTGGGTCAGGTCCACCGCGCGCGCTGCAAGGCCGACGGTCGCGAGCTGGTTCTGAAGATCCAGTATCCCGGCGTCGCCGAAGCGATCGATTCGGATCTGCGCGCCATTGTTCAGTTGCTGCGCATGAGTCGCATGGTGTCGATCACCGAGCAATTCAACGAATGGCTCGATGAAGTCAGGCAAATGCTGGGGCGCGAGGTGGATTACGATCTGGAAGCGGCCACCACAACCCATTTCCGCGACCTGTTGGCAGATGACCCCCGCTTCGTTGTGCCGCAAGTGGAGCCGCGCTACTGCACCCACAATATTCTTTGCATGACCTTCGAACATGGCATCAGCGTCAATGACCCCGCGGTGCTGGAACTTAGCCAGCCACGGCGTAACTTTATCGGCCGCGCGATTATGGAATTGTGCTGCCGGGAAGTGTTCGAGTGGAAC
Source organism: Alcanivoracaceae bacterium (assembly GCA_046292765.1). Classification (GTDB taxonomy): domain Bacteria; phylum Pseudomonadota; class Gammaproteobacteria; order Pseudomonadales; family Alcanivoracaceae; genus PGZG01. The sequence continues at coordinate 478,882 of JBKBQA010000002.1, forward strand.
AAGATGCAGACCGACCCGAACTTCGGCAATTACCTGTTGCGAATCAATCCGCAGGGTGGTGCTGACCAGATTGTGTTGCTGGACTTTGGCGCCATCCGCGACTTTTCCCATGACACGCTAGGGCCGGGACGGGAGATGATCCGGGGCGCCTGGCATCATGATAGCGACCGTATCATCGACGCCCTGCGCGCCCTCGATTTTCTGGCTGAAGGAGCTCCGCAACGCCTGCTGGAGGATTTTGCCGAGATGTGCTTTGTCGCGGTGGAGGTGCTGCAGGATCCGGAGCGCTATCCGCCGCCGGCGCACGTACTCAATGAACGTGGCGAGTACCTCTGGGGCAAGAGTGACCTGCCCTCCCGGATGGTGGCGCGGGCCGGCCGCAATGCCTTGTCGGTCCACTTCGACGTCCCCCCGAAAGAATTCATTTTCCTCGCCCGCAAACTGCTCGGCGCCTATACCTTCCTTCATGTGGTGGAGGCTGAAGTCAGGGGGAACACCATTTTGGAACCCTTCCTCCCCATGAATGAAGATGCCGACCGGGCACTCGTGGCCAGAAAAAAGGGTTAGCCGCCCTGCAAAGCAGGCCGATTCGCTCAATATTTGACCGATTATACCGGCAAAACTCGTTTCCCATTTGCCACAGGTGGTACGGCGCCATTAAGGTTTGCACCCTGCCGAATCGCCGCCCCTTCCGGGGCGGCTGCTAAAGGGCAAAACCTGAACCAGAAATCGGCCACGACGGTGATCCCGTAGTGGCTTTAACAACCAGCGAACCGAAACGGGGGTAGCGCGGTGATCATCGGTGTTCCGAAAGAGACATGCCCAGGGGAAACCCGTGTGGCCTTCACCCCGGCCAACGTGGCCGTAATGATGAAAAAACCGGGTATCCGGGTGCTGATCGAACAGGGTGCAGGCGAAGCAGCAGGCTACGCTGATGCCGATTACGTTAGCGCTGGCGCCGAACTCAAGGATCGCGCGACGGTATTTGCCGAGTCCGAAATTGTCCTGCAGGTACAAACGCCGGGCAGCAGCGGCAGCCATGGCAGCGCCGATCTGAATGCGCTCAAGCCGGGCCAGATTCTGATCGGCATGATGGATCCGCTTGCCAATCCCGCCTTCGCTGGCACGCTGGCAGAACACAAGGTCACCGGTTTGGCTCTGGAGCTGGTACCGCGGATCACCCGAGCCCAGGCCATGGACGTGCTGTCGTCGATGGCGATGATTGCCGGTTACAAGGCTGTGCTGATGGCTGCTGGCACGGCCAATCGCATGTTCCCGATGAATATGACCGCCGCCGGCACCCTGAATGCGTCCCGCGTCTTCATTATGGGTGTGGGTGTGGCCGGTTTGCAGGCGTGCTCCACCGCCAAGCGTCTCGGCGCCATTGTTGAGGCTTACGACGTCCGCCCCGCAGCACGCGAGCAGATCCTGTCGGTCGGCGCCAAGCCGGTGGAGCTGGATCTGGACACCACTGCCGCCGAGGGTAGCGGTGGTTATGCCAAGGCGCAGGGCGAAGACTTCCTCAAGCGTCAGCGCGAACTGATGACCGATGTGGTCCGGCAGATGGATGTGATCATTACTACTGCGGCCGTGCCTGGAGCCAAATCCCCGATTCTGGTCACCGCCGACATGGTCAAGGCCATGAAGCCGGGCGCCGTGATTGTCGATCTTGCCGCCGAGCGTGGCGGTAACTGTGAACTGACCCGTGCCGGTGAAACCATTGTCGAGCATGGCGTCACTATTATCGGCCCGGTCAACGTGCCCTCCACCGTGGCATTTCATGCCAGCCAGATGTACGGCAAGAACATGGAGAACCTGCTCAATCTGATGATTGACCGGGATGGCAAGCTGAACCTCGATATGGACGATGAGATTTTCCAGAACACCGTGATCGCCCACGACGGTGATGTCCCGCAGAAACGCATGCGCGAACTGCTCAACCTGCCGCCGCTTGCTGCCCCGCAAGCGGAAGCCAACGCCTGAGGAGATCGGTCATGGATTTTATTGCCATGCTGACGTTGTTCGTTCTCGCCATCTTTCTTGGCGTCGAACTGATTACCAAGGTACCACCGACCCTGCACACCCCGTTGATGTCCGGTTCCAACGCCATCTCAGGGATTACCCTGGTAGGCGCGCTGATTGCTGCCGGTCACGGTGACAGTGTACTGGTGCAGGTTTTCGGTTTTATTGCGGTGGTGCTGGCCACCATCAACGTGGTCGGCGGCTTTATGGTCACCAACCGCATGCTGGCGATGTTCAAGAGGAAGTAATCAATGCATCTCGCAGACCACTGGCTCAATATTGCCTACCTGATCGCCGCGTCCCTGTTCGTCTTCGGCATCAAGGGCCTGACCAAACCTCGCACCGCTGTGCGCGGCAACCAGATGGCCGCACTGGGCATGCTCATCGCCTGTGTTGTCACCCTGTTCCACCGAGACATCATCAGTTACGAGCTGATCATCATCGGCGTTCTGGTTGGCGCCGCCATCGGCGGTGTCATGGCTGTCAAGGTCCAGATGACCTCGATGCCACAGATGATCGCGCTGCTGAACGGCTTTGGTGGCGGCGCTTCCTTTGCCGTTGCAACCGCTGGCTACTTTGGCGGCCTTGAAGGAGCTGTGGCGCTGATCAGCACCGGCGCAGCGGTACTCATCGGTGCGGTCACCCTGACCGGTTCGATGGTCGCGTTTGCCAAACTGCAAGAGCTGATCAGCGGCAAATCCATCGGCTTTGCCGGCATGAAGTTCGTCAACGCCCTGCTGCTGCTCGGCTCCTTGACTGCTATCGGCTACCTCGTCGTGAACCCGGGCAATGAACTGGTGTTCTGGGCCTTGGTAGTTGCCGCCGCCCTGCTCGGCCTGATGCTGGTACTGCCGATCGGTGGCGCCGACATGCCAGTAGTGATTGCACTGCTGAACTCCTACTCCGGCGTGGCCGCATCTGCTGCCGGTTTCGTTACCGGTAACAGTGCCCTGATTATTACCGGCTCACTGGTGGGTGCATCGGGTCTGATCCTCACTCAGATCATGTGCAAGGCCATGAACCGTTCGCTCACCAATGTGCTGTTCGGCGTGATGGCCGAAGGCGGCGTAACGATGAGCGATGACGAGGTGTATCAGGGCAAGGTCAAGTCATCCTCGGCAGATGAAGTGGCCATGATTCTGGAAACCGCCCAGCGCGTCGTCATCGTGCCCGGTTTTGGTATGGCCATGGCGCAGGCACAGCATGCGGTACGTGAACTGGCGGATACGCTGGAAAAACGTGGCACCGTGGTTGAATACGCCATTCACCCGGTGGCCGGTCGGATGCCAGGGCATATGAACGTCCTCTTGGCAGAAGCAGAAGTGTCCTATGACAAACTGAAAGACATGGACACCATCAACCCGACCTTCGAGCAGACTGATGTCGCCATTGTCATCGGAGCCAATGACGTAACCAACCCGCTCGCTCGCGAGGACAAGGGTAGTCCGATCTACGGCATGCCAATTCTGAATGTGGACAAGGCCCGCACTGTGGTGGTGGTAAAGCGTTCGCTGTCGTCCGGTTTTGCCGGCCTGCCAAATCCGCTGTTTGCCAAGGACAACACGCTGATGCTGTTCGGCGATGGCAAACAGGCCATTATCGATATCTCCACTGCGCTGAAAGAAGCCTGATCACGGGCCTTTATCAGCCAATAAAAAACCCGCCGGAAAGCGGGTTTTTTATTGGCTCAGTAACGACCAGTCAGAACTTGTAGACGAGCGATACCGTCAGCTCGTTGTCGGTCTTCTTCGCCGGCGCAGTCACCTCGGAGGTATGCTTCAGCAAGTGGGTTATCCGCATGGCCAGACGACCATTAATGCGGGACGTCAGTGACGTTTCAGCCCGGGTGGTCGTGATGTTGTCGCTGATCTCGGTGGTGATGGCCTCGCGAAACTGGGCGCCGTCGTTGATGTTCCACTCATACTTCAGCCCCAGCCTGAGGATGCCGCCCTCATCCGTGTTCTGGCAGTCCGTGTAGGACGTTTCAGGCTCCAGACAGACAACCCGGTAACCCGGACCGGCTTCGGTATCAAGCGTATGTCGGTCATTGTCCAGCCAGCGCCGGCCCAGACCGAGAGCATAACTGGCCTGATAATGGAAGCCGGAAAACAGATCCTTGTCATAGCTGATAATGTTAAACAGGTAGCCAGGAGCATTGTCACCGAGCTTCCGGTCCAGTTTGTAAGAAGCGAAATATCGCTCTGCAGTGCGCTCGGACAGCCCCGCAGTGGTTTTTTCTTCATTGGTCGCTTCGAGCTTGCCGGTGTGACGCCAGCGGACGCCGTCCTTTTCTGCGTTGGTTTTGCCGATAAAGGTGTCAGATTCGGTATTGCCCCGCTTCACCAGCCAGGCAACTTCCAGCTCGCCCTTCCAGCTACGGTCTGGCGCCTCTTCGGCAACGGCAACGGCAGCCAGTGGCAGGGATGCTACCGTAGTGCAGGCAAGCGCTATCAGGGATCGTTTCATGGCCAGTCTCCTTAGTCAGTGCTGGAAATTAATCAGCCTTGGAAAAATGTATGTCCATTTGCGGGAAAGGAATGACGATTCCTTCCTGGTCGAAGCGGCTCTTTATCGTTTCGGTGGTATCCCACATTACCGCCCAGTAATCCGCAGAGTTGACCCACGGACGAACATGCAGATTGATCGCGCTGTCGGCCAACTCTGCTACCGCTACCACGGGTGCGGGATCTTTCAGCACTCTGTCGTCATTGGCCAGTATGCTGCTGATGACCTGCTTCACTTTAGCCAGATCACTGTTGTAGCTGACGCCAACCCGCATATCCACGCGCCGGGTCGGCATTTCAGAAAAGTTGATGATATTGCCGCCCATGATGGCGCCATTGGGTACCGTGATGACCTTGTTGTCCGGGGTCGTCATGATGGTGGCGAAAATACGGATTTCCCGGACGGTGCCAGCAACCCCACCCGCCTCGACATAATCGCCGACCCTGAGCGGACGAAACATGATCAGCATCACACCGGAAGCAAAATTGCCCAGCGAGTCCTTGAGTGCCAAACCCACCGCCAGGCCCGCAGCACCGACGATGGCGATCAGAGAGGTAGTCTCGACCCCGAGACGATCAAGCGCGGCGATGGCGACAACGGCCAGTAGCGCAATATTGGTCAGGTTGCCAACGAACTTGGCCACGGTCCTGTCGATCTTCTTGGCCAATAGTGTATTGGTCCCGGCGCTGACTCGGGATGCGACCCAGCGACCGATCAGGAAGATCACCAGCGCGGCGATAAGGTTGGTTGCGAACGGGAAGATATTGTCGAGGATAAATTGCTGGAATTGCTGGACCATGGCATCCATCGGGTGTGCACCTCCTGGGTAAAGGGGACATGCCGGGCTGACCCGGCATCACAACGGCAGGATCAGTGGGCAGTGGCGCCCTGATCCCGTGATAGCCACCCTGCCTGTGCGGCAAGGCGGAAGGTGGCATAGAACATCACCACGAAGAACAGATCACCGGCCAGCGTCTTCCAGAGGAACGGCACCGCCATCAGGTAACAGTTCAACAAACCCTCGCCGGTCATCGGGTACAGGCTGCCAGACAGCCAGACGCCGAGGTTGGTGATAACGAAGAAGATCAGCGACCCGGTCACTGACATGCCGGCGTGTCGGGGCAGACTGGCGGACTGTCCCAGTCGCTGCCCCATCAACACCACCAGCAGCAAGGCGCCGTAAACGTAGAACATGGTGTCATGGAAGCCCAGCAACAGGTCGGACAGCAGCATGACTGCGACGGGCAGGCCCAGCCGCCAGGCCGGGGTCGGCAGGCGGGCGCCGGCGAACAGCGCCAGTGCCAGCGCCGGCGTCATGTTCCAGCCGTGCGGCAGTACACGCCAAAGCACCGTGAATGCGGCCAGCATCAGCATCAGTATCAGGGTCGCGCGCATAGTGATCTCCAAAGAATGGGGCGCAGTATAGCCCAATCCGCACTCCGGTTTGCCACCGTAGCGCCCGGTTCCGGGTATAATGCCGCGCTTGTTCGCCTATCCGGAGTAGTCATGAGCCAGTCCGTCCGTGCCCGCCTCACCGCCTCGCTGCGTGAGCGCATCCTTATCCTTGACGGCGGCATGGGCACGATGATCCAGCAACACCGGCTTGACGAAGCAGCCTATCGCGGCGAGAGATTTGCCGACTGGCCTTCGGACCTGAAGGGCAATAATGATCTGCTCTGCATCACCCAACCCGGGATCATCGAGGCGATTCATCGTGATTATCTTGATGCGGGCGCGGATATCATCGAAACCAACTCGTTCAATGCCACCCGCATTGCCATGGCTGACTACGGCATGGAGGATCTGGCCCGGGAACTGAACGTCGCAGCAGCCCGCTGCGCCCGAATTGCCGTGGATGCAGCCATGGCAGCGGACCCTTCCCGTCCGCGCTTCGTCGCCGGTGTGCTTGGCCCAACCAATCGCACCGCCAGTATCAGTCCGGACGTCAACGACCCCGGCTATCGCAATGTGAGTTTTGATCAGCTGGTGGACGCCTATCTGGAGGCCATTGATGGCCTGCGTGAAGGTGGCGCCGACCTGCTCCTTATCGAGACCATCTTCGACACCCTGAATGCCAAAGCCGCCGTGTTCGCGGTGCGACATTATTGCAGCCAGCATGGCGTCGATCTGCCGATCATGATTTCCGGCACCATCACCGATGCCTCCGGGCGCACCCTCACCGGGCAGACAACAGAAGCGTTCTATCACTCCCTGCGTCATGCCGAGCCGGTGACGATGGGTTTGAACTGTGCCCTCGGTGCGAAGGAGTTGCGCCCCTACATGGCGGAACTGTCACGCATCTGTGATGGGTTTGTGTCGGCACACCCGAATGCGGGCTTGCCAAATGAAATGGGTGAGTACGACGAATCCCCGCAGGCCATGGCGGCGGAAATTCGCGACTGGGCCAGCAAGGGCTATCTGAATCTGATCGGCGGATGCTGCGGCACTACGCCTGCGCATATCCGCGCCATCGCCGAGGCGGTGGCGCCCTATGCACCCCGCGCCCTGCCAGAGATCACTCCCGCCTGCCGCCTGAGCGGACTGGAACCGCTGACCATCTCGGCGGAATCGCTGTTCGTCAACGTCGGCGAACGCACCAACGTCACCGGATCGAAGCGCTTTCTGCGACTGATCAAGGATGGTGACTACGATACGGCTCTGGAAGTCGCTCGACAGCAGGTCGAGGCTGGCGCCCAGATCATCGATATCAACATGGACGAGGGCCTGCTCGATGCCAAAGAGTGCATGGTGCGCTTCCTCAATCTGATTGCGGCGGAACCGGAGATTTCCCGGGTGCCGATCATGATCGATTCATCCAAGTGGGACGTTATCGAGGCGGGCCTGAAGTGCATTCAGGGCAAGGGTATCGTTAACTCAATCTCCATGAAGGAAGGCGAAGCCGCGTTCCTGCAACAGGCCCGACTGGTACGCAGCTACGGTGCGGCGGTGATCGTCATGGCCTTCGACGAGCAGGGCCAGGCCGACACCCGGGCCCGCAAGACCGAGATCTGCACCCGCGCCTACAAGCTGTTGACCGAGCAGATCGGTTTTCCGCCGGAAGATATTATTTTCGATCCCAACATTTTTGCCATTGCCACCGGCATTGAGGAACACAACAACTACGCAGTGGACTTCATCGAAGCGGTGCGGGATATCAAGACCACCCTGCCCCATGCGCTGATATCCGGGGGCGTATCGAACGTATCGTTTTCGTTTCGGGGTAACGAGCCGGTGCGGGAGGCCATTCATGCGGTGTTTCTCTACCACACCATTCGTGCCGGCATGGATATGGGCATCGTCAACGCCGGCCAGCTTGCGATTTACGAGGATATTCCCGCCGAACTGAAAAGCGCGGTGGAAGATATCGTGCTGAACCGACGCGAGGATGGCACCGAGCGCATGCTGGAGATCGCCGAAAAATACCGTGGCACCGGCGCCGGCATAGTCCGTCAGGAGGATCTGGGCTGGCGTGAATGGCCGGTAGAAAAGCGTCTGGCACATGCCCTGATCAAAGGCATCGCAGACTACATTGATGAAGACACCGAGGAGGCCCGGCAGAAAGCCGTTCGTCCGCTCCACGTCATCGAAGGTCCGCTGATGGATGGCATGAATGTGGTCGGCGACCTGTTCGGAGAAGGCAAAATGTTTCTGCCCCAGGTGGTGAAGTCCGCCCGGGTTATGAAGAAGGCCGTCGCCTATCTGATGCCGTATATGGAGGCGGAAAAAGAAGCGCTGGGTACCCAGCAGCAATCCCATGGCCGTATTCTCATGGCCACGGTCAAAGGCGACGTACATGATATCGGCAAGAATATCGTCGGCGTGGTGCTGCAATGCAATGGCTATGAGGTCATTGATCTCGGCGTCATGGTGTCCTGTGAGAGGATTCTGGAAGCAGCGCGCGCCGAACGGGTGGACATTATCGGCTTGTCCGGTCTGATCACACCGTCGCTTGACGAAATGGTGAACGTGGCCAGCGAAATGGAACGACTCGGCTTGGAGTTGCCACTGATGATTGGCGGCGCCACCACCAGCCGCATTCACACCGCCGTGAAGATCGCGCCGGTCTACCATGGCCCGGTGATCCACGTGGCGGACGCCTCCCGCGCTGTGGGCGTGGCCTCAAATCTGCTCAGCGACACGCACAAACCCGAGTTTATTGCTGCCGTCAGCGACGAGTATGAAGCGATTCGCGTGCGTCGCCGTGGCCAGCAGGAAAACCGCAATCTTGCACCGTTGGCAGACGCCCGCCGGAACCCGTTCCGGTGGGACTGGCAGCAGTACCAACCCCCTGAGCCAGCAGTCAAGGGCGTTCAGGTATTCGATGACTACCCGCTTGCCGATATCGCTCGCCGCATCGACTGGACTCCGTTCTTCCAGTCCTGGGAGCTTGCAGGCAAGTTTCCACGCATTCTCGAAGATGACATTGTCGGCAAGGAGGCCACCCGGCTGTATCGGGATGCCCAGCAGATGCTGAAGAAGATCGTTGACGAAAAATGGCTCACCGCCCGAGCCGTGATTGGCTTCTGGCCGGCCAATAGCCGGGTAGATGATATTGAGCTGCTGGACGATCAGGGCCAGCCGCTTATTACGCTGCATCACCTGCGCCAGCAGCTGGAGCGCAAGGGTGTCGACAAGCCTAATTATTGTCTGAGTGATTACATCGCCCCGGTGGATAGCGGCAGGCAGGATTGGCTGGGCGGTTTCGCTGTTACCGCCGGGATAGGGATCGAACAGCACCTTGCCCGCTTCGAGGCCGATCACGATGACTATTCCAGCATCATGTTGAAAGCATTGGCAGACCGCCTTGCGGAAGCGTTTGCTGAACGCCTGCATGAGCGAGTACGCAAGGAATACTGGGGCTACGACAGTGCCGAGAGTCTCAGCAATGATGAAATGATCGACGAGCAGTACCGTGGCATCCGCCCTGCACCGGGTTATCCGGCCTGCCCGGATCACACCGAAAAGACCTTGCTGTGGCAGCTGCTGCAACCCGATCAGCGCATTGGCGTGACGCTGACAGAAAGCTATGCCATGTATCCGGCATCATCAGTGTCGGGTTGGTATTTTTCCCATCCGGAGGCACGTTACTTCGGTACCGGCAAAATCGCCCGCGACCAGATTGAAGACTATGCCGCGCGCAAGGGGCTGCCGGTGAAAGAAATCGAGCGGTGCATTCCCCATCTGCTGGGCTATAACGACTAATTGACGGGAGCGCATTAAAAATTTCAGGCCAGCTTGATCAGTTCCCGCCAATCTCCCCCGCCACGGGCCAGGCGCTGGCATCAATGGTTTGCCGGTAACCGTGCCAGGTCGCGTGGCCAAGCAACGGCAGCAACACCACAAAGGCCAGCCATGCGGTCAGTGCGCCGATCACGATGCAGCCGCCGATGATGATGGCCCAGACCATCATCGCCGGCTTGTTGCGCAGCACCGCGTTGACGCTAGTGATAATGGCGGTCACGGTATCGACGCTACGCTCCATCAGCATCGGCAGCGAAAAGGCACTGATCGCAAACACGATGGCGCAAAAAATAGAGCCCACTGCTGAGCCCACAGCAAGAAACGGCGCCAGTGTTTCCAGTGACGGACGCTCTCCTGATTCGGGAAAGAATACGTGGATCACCGTGGCGGCGCGGGCCCAGACCAGAAATACCACGGTAAGGATTACGGCGAATACCATGGCACCGCCGATTTGACGGCGGGCATCGTTGAGACTCAGGCGCAGACTGATTTTTTCGCCCCGTTCGATACGGATGCTGATGGCGTAGAGGGTCAAGGCCAACCAGGGCCCCATGAACACAAAGCCGGACACCAGCCCCAGATACAACCCGAGATTGCCGAACCGCCAGGTCAGCCAGGTAATCAGATAGCTGATCACCACCATGATCAGGCCGTAGCCAAGGCTTTGCTGCGGTGCCTGACGAATGTCCTGCCAGCCCAGCGCCAGCCACCTGAACGGGGCCTGCGGTGCCAGCCGCCGGCACGGAGCCACAAAGGGTAATTCGTTACTGTCCGGTGTCGGTTCCATCATGTCTCCCCCTTATGGTAGACAGTGTCGCCGGCATCAGCGGACCTCGCCTTGATCACCGTCAAGGTCCATGACATCACCGTCGACCACCGAGTGCATGGCATCGTCCACGCCCCACACTGTCGGGATGGAGAGTGCCCTGGCGAGGGCAACGGCCGGATCCAGCGGATTACGGTGCGCCAACACCAGCCCGCCGGCAAGACACAGCCACGGCAACCAGCCCGGCTCACAGTGATCAAGCACCACGATATCGCCGGGCTGAAGCTGGTTAAGCTGCCAGCCGCTGCCAATCCGTCGCACCGCTGCCCTCACCTGCCCTGAGACCAGTCCATACCCGTTCAGCAAGGGCTGTCGATTCTCGCTGCCAAAAGCCGACGTACCGTAGCCAACCTGATCAATGATCCATTCCGGCGGACCGCTATGACCGTCGGTAAGATAGCGCACCTTGCGCTGCGCCAGACGGTCACCGAGGCCGGGCCGAGGGGTATTGCGCCAGCACTGCCACAGCTCGTCGAAATAGAGAAAAAACACATCATCAGGATGCTTGAGGATGCCCTGCTGATGCAGTCGCACCGCCATGCTGCGAAGCACCTCACGCAGCCGTGCAGTAAGCATCAGACTGAAGTCTTCCAGATCACTGTTCAGCTTGCCGAGCGGCGAGTGATCTTCGCCCATGGCCAGCATGGCCGCTTTTCTTGCTGCCGGCATGCTGGCGAGCTGGCGGATCAGAGCCTGCTGATCACCCGCGGTCTCGCACCAGCGCGGCCAAACCGGATCGAGTCCGACGGCATCGAGCGCCTGTTCTGCCGATGGCGACTGTCCCCGCCCGAGAGCCCGTAGCCGTGCCACCTGACGCCGGCTCAACCCGGACGTGAGGCGAGACTGCTGCTCGGGCAGCCAGATCAGATGGAGCTGGCCATACAATCTGGCCAGCTTTTCGCCCACCTGATCCAGCGCCATCAGCAGTAACCAGGGATCCTTCGGCGATTGCGCCCGCAGCCTGACGAGCCGTCGCCGCAACCCGTACAGACGCGCTGAAAACCACCAGCGCCCCAGAGCGCTCACCGCTGGCGCCAAAGGTAACCCCGGCTGCCGCCAACCCGGAGGCAGGTCATCAGTGCTGCGCCAGTATCCGCGCCAGCGCTGGAGCGCGGCGGCAAACTGGCTGTTCAGATAGAGATGACTGTGCTGGCGCCGGAAGGGCTCGACATTGGCGAGGGATTTCCAGCCCGCCTGCTGCCCCAGCGGACGCCAGAATCCGGATTTCAGCCAGCGGCCAAACAAGGTATACCAGAGCGGCGTGATGACCTGCGTGCCTCCCGCCGCTGGGCTGCGCCGGGTCCAGGCTTCGGTGGGCACAGGCAGGGTGCCGATGGTCATCATTTGCACCACCCAGAGCCGCTGGCCGTCCCAGACCCACTCAGCCGCCATTGGCACAGCGCTGCTGTTGTTGAGGCGGCGGGCAAGGTCATGGAAAGCTGGCAGTAATGGGCCGAATTGAACCGGGTCGCCACTGCTCCAGGCCAGATGGCCATCGGCGTGCAGGATGACCCGTTCGATGTCGGGCCCGCCACTGGCCACCTCGACCACGATATGATCGAGATCCGGTCGTCGCGGATGGCGGGCGAACAACACCCCGGCGGCCCGCTGCGGTGGCAGACGTTGCACTGTCAGGGCGGCAGGTGCGCCGGCTTCACCGAAGCGCTGGGTAAGCGCTGCCCGCAATGCGATGACGCTATCGAGATTGGTCAGCAGCTGACGCTGCGAACCGGGCGCCATGGCGCCTTGATGCAATACCCAGTAGCCATCGCCCTCCCCGGCCAGCCGCGATAACTGCTCGCACTGATCGGTCGGGGTGAGCGCGCGGAATGCCGCTGCATCAATACGCCAGGCGGCCGGCCGGGGCAAACCATCCACAGTGGGCGGCGAGGACTCAGCAATCGGGGACAACACTACCTCCGTAAAAACAGCCGGCCGAGCCGGTGACCGATGGTCTGCACCGGGTAAATCAGCAGTAGTGCCAGCAGCATAATCTGGACAGCAATCGCGCCGAACAAATCCGGGGCCTTCATCAACGTACTCATCAGGGACTCTTCCCAGTAAAAGAACCACGGGTTCTCGGGCGGAAATATCCAGACATGGAGCTGATAAAACACTGCCGTAGGCCCTGCCAATAACAATGGCACCACCACCAGCGCTGCCACCACAGCGACGGACAGCGCCTTATGGCGCCGGGGCGGGCTGACAGCCTGATATCGCGCTGTCGCCAGCCACAGCCAGATCGGAACCATTAGCAGTGTCGCCCAGCCAGCGAGGCGCAGCAACCGCGCCACATCGTTGAGGTGGGTGATCTCCTCGTCTCCCAGCAGCGTCACCCACTGCCCTGCTGTGGTCTGATAGCGGATCGAACCCAGCTCTGTACCCTGGCCATGGACGGCTTTGGTGATGTCGGAAAAAACACGCCGATGGACGTCTGCACCAGCCTCGGCAAAGCCCTTCCGGGTGGGGTGGTGGGGGGCATAGCGGGCAATATGTTCGTCAATCGACAACAGCTGATACCAGAGCGGGTAGCCATAATCGATCCGCGAACTGAGCCACCAGGCCGAGGCCACCGACAGCCAGAAGGAGAGCATGGCAAACGCCAGCCAGCACAGGGCATTTTTCGCATGGCCATGAGGGGAAGGCTTGTTCATAATGGGCGCCGCTCTGAAGACCCCGGGGCTCTGAAGGGGTAATTCAGAGGTTCCCTGAAAAAAGTGGTCGAATAATAAAGTGATCGAATAATAACGAGGGATTCCATGTCGATGCGAGTCGCACTGACGCTGTTGCTGCCTTTGCTCTTGGCCGGCTGCGCTACTACCAAACTGCCCCCGGCACCTCCTGGACCGGCGCAGTCGTCCATCAAGCAGGACTATTATCAGGTCCGCATTACCACCCATGATGGCAAGAGGCTGGCTGCCACCGTCTACCAGCCTGCCCTCGCCCCGGGACAAAGCGCGCCACTGGTGATCGCCACTCATGGTTTCGGGGGCTTCCGTGCCAAGCGGCCACTGTCGCTCTACGGCCAGACCATGATCACCGGCGAGGCCGCATTGGCGGCCTGGCGCAAGGGCTACTGGGTGGTGTTCTACGATCAACGCGGCTGGGGCCAGAGCCAAGGCAAAGTGAACATGCTGCACCCCGAGTACGAGGTCAAGGACGTTTCCACCGTGATTGACTGGGCGCTGAAGCACCTGCCGGCAATCCAGACCCTTGATGACGGCGCTCCTGCCATCGGCATGATTGGCGAGTCCTACGGCGGCGGTGTGCAGACCATGGCATCGTTTGTCGAGCCGCGCCTGCGGGCACTGGTGCCGATCGCCTCCTGGCACGACATGAACGCGCTGGCCCCTAACCGCCACATGAAGACCTACTGGGGAACCAACCTGCTGATTCCGGGTGGGATCAGCAGCGGCTTTGATATCGGCTTTATGCTCAAGCCGCCATTACGCAGCGGTTTCACGGGCACCATGAGTTTTGAGGCTGCCAGCCTGATGTATGAACGCAGCCCCGCCCACTTCTGCGACATGGGCATCAAACCGCAGGCCGACGCGCTATTCGTGCATGGTTTCCGCGACACCATCTTCCCGATGCAGGAGGCACTGAACAACCAGCGCTGCTTCAGTGATGCCGGCCGTGATGCCCGGCTGGTCGCCATTCAGGGTGGACATATCCTGCCGTGGCCGGTGCAGAAGTGGTCCGGCAAGCCGCTCTTCAACACCGACGGTCACATCCGCTGCGGCCAGTACGAAAGCTCGCTGGTGGATACCATTGTCGGCTGGTGGGACGAAAAGCTGCGCGGAGAAGAACCCAGCGTGCCGAATCTGTGCATGACGCTGGACTACAAACATGAGGGTCTCGGTGAGGAAGCATTCCCGCAGGTACGTGAAATATTCCCTGTGCCTGCCAACCGCGTCCACCTTCCCTTTGCCGGCATGGGTGAGTGGCTTGGCGTTCCTGCGGACAACATCGGCGATCTGTTCCGTGGTCTCTGGCCCGGCTCTGACCTGCGCTTTCTGAAACCTCAGGGAGGCATCGTCCGGCCACGCTTCATTCCGCTTCATATTGCCGGAGAAAACGAAGTGCTTGCCGGTATTCCCGAAATCAATCTGAATGTTGCCAGCACCGCCAGTCGCAACAGCACCCGGATGTTCGTCGGCGTCGGCGTCCAGCGGGCCGGGAAGTGGCGGGTAAAAGTCGCCAGCGAGCAACTCACGCCGCTGCCGCGCAAAGGTAACTTCCAGCAGGAGTTACCCGCAGTAACCCAGCCACTGAAGGCAGGCGACCGGGTCGGACTGGTGGTCTATGGCTACACCTGGCAGTACTTCTTCAATCCGTCTTACTGGTGGAGTCGTGCTCAGGTAAGCGGCGAGGTGGCGTTGCCGATCATGGAGCTGGAGTCGGCGAGACGACGTTGATACGCAGTGCCCGGCCGGTACGCAAGGAAACGTAGTCGGCCGGATCCAAAGTGCCAAAATGCTGGTCGAACAACAGCCGCACAGCGAAACGCAACTCGTCCTGCTCCGGCCAACCGTTCAGCGCGTAACCCAGATTGGGAAGTTGACCAGGGTACTGCTCCGGTTTTACCTGCAGTGTCTGATCATCCTGATACACCAGATCCAGCGGAATACCGCGCAACTGGTTCGGCACATCCAGTTCCGTCAACATGGCAAAGCCCTTGCGGGTATCAAACAGTATCCAGCTCTCGTCACTGGTCAGGCCGCGCCTCACCAACTCATGCTCGTCGTCGTCCATGACACCATCGACCCGGCCGACCAGTTCGCCGCCACGGGCAGTGCGCACCCGAGAACCGATCAGATCGTTACCATCAATCGACACGGAAACCTGCGGCTGTTTGAGCGCAGAACGGTATAGCGATGGAATGCGGGCGTAAGTGTGCGCCTCATAATGATTGGCATAGCGGTGGGCCTGAACATGGAGCTTCATCATCGGCAGACCGGCAAACACCACCCGCGTCTCCAGATGCATGATCGAACGCACTGGCCCTACCCTGAAGCCGACGACAACCGGCCTGAGGTTGTTGTTGTCGAGCGTGACACGAGGAAAGCGGAAAAACACACCGCCTGACATGCGCATCTTCAGTGTATCGATCAATGACGCATCGGCACGGCCGCGATAGCCGGTGTAGCCAAGATACTGCCAGTTAAGCTCATTGGCAGGATCGGTGGTCAGCACGTAGTGGTCGGTGCGAGTGACTCCGGTATGAGGATCATGACTGACGTAGTGCCTGTCGCTGCGCTGGCTGTTGCCGCTCAACAGGTAGAAAGCCAGTTTTTCACCAGCCGGGGTTTCGACATCAATGCGGCTAACGATGCGGCCTTCCGCCGGTGCTCTGCCAGCTGGCGCAGCGGGCGTCGCGTCGGCCAGCATCAATACCAGCTGATCGTTACCATCGAACAGTCCGGGCTGGCCACGCAGGTCAAAGCCGGTATCGCGGAACCAGACCATGTCGACCACATCCATTTCATCAAACTGGAAAGGCACCGGCAAAAACTGCTGATCGCGCCACACCACCACGGACAGGTTTTCAATCGGCAGCCGCCGCGCTTCAGTGAGTTCATCCGGGGTAAGCGTGAGCACGGTATGCTGCAAGGCACGGCTCTCGCCCGCCTGCAGCGTCAGCGGTAGCATCAACAGCACCAGCAGCCACACTCGCATCAGGGCTGTCGCCTCAGCGTTGCCCGCAGGTTCACCTGCCCTACCGCCGTCGTCGACGAAAACTCGGCGTTGGCCACCTGAATGCCCTGACTTGACTCAAGTTGCTGCAACCAGGCAAGCACCTCGACAAAGGGCTGGCTTTCAATCTGGATGCGGACCGCGTTGTCACCTTCCGGATTGAAACCGCGCAGGGCGATGCCTGCGGTTCCTGCGCTGCGGCTGAGCTGGCTGATCCAGTCTCCGCCGCCATTGGCGGCCGGCCTCGGCGTTGACTGAGAGGCAGCGCGAACCGCGGCACTGTTGTCCTCGATCCACGCCAGCAGGCGGCTATTGCTGACATAGCGGGCTTCCGCATCGGTTCGCATATTGAGTAGCGGCTGCCACACCAGCAGCGCCAGCAGCGTCAGCACCAGCGCGACGCCCAGCACTTTCAGGGCGAGCTGCTCGCGCGGCTCACGGCCTGCATACCAGACCTGCAGCGGCGCCATTCGCTGCTGCAGTGGTTTGATGAAAGAATCAAACGTCGCCATCACACCCCCGAGGTCACGCGCAACCGGGCGGTGACCGAGTCACCCTGGCTGCGGTAATTGGCGATTTCTGCCTGCAGTCCCGCCGCACTGATGCGGCCACGCAGGGCTTCGAGGCTGTCGTAGTCACTGGCCTGAACGTCCAGTGTCAACGCATTCTCGCGCTCGTCATAATGAATGCGCCGGGCGGACAGCCCACCACCATGTTGTCCGGACAGAGACTCCCCAACCGGCATCATCAGGGTGAGGAATCCGGCCGAGCCCCCGCTGCCGAGCCGATTCAGCCGTTCGCGAAACTGGCTTTCGAGATACAGTGCCCGATCACCTGGAAAGAGCTCGTTGTAGCGGGCTTCCGCCGCAACACGGTGCTGGTCCGCTAGCTGGTCGTAACGCCACGTTTGCAGCAGGGATAGTAGCGCCACCACGCCGACACAGGCGGCGGCAAGCAGCACGGACTGTCGCCAATCGCGGCTCAGCAAGCCGGAGCGGGCGGATTCCGAAGGGCGCATATCAGCCTGAAGCAATTCAATGGCCGCACCACTGGCGATGGTCGCGGCCATATGCTCAAGCAACTTTGTCCGTGATAACGGGTGATGCGGCAGATCGCCGATACCGAGCAACTCGCCGGTGGCCGCCTGCTGATCGGCAGGTACCAGCAGGGCCTGCGAAGGTGTCGGCAGCAGCAGCGCCTGGCCGTCGTATTCGATCCGCGCCGGTGCCAGACCGGCAAGCAGCTGGGCGTCCACATTCACCCCTGCCACCCGTACCCCGGCGACCTGACAACACGCCAGCAGATGCTTCAGCGCGTTGTGATCACAGGCCACCACCGGGTAGCGACCTGCGCTGGCCTTGCCACTGGCAAACCAGAGCCTTTCCGGTGCATCAAGCAGTTGCTCCTCAAGCAGCCAGGGCAGCACGCGTTGCAAGTGGCGAGCCTGCTTGCGGTTAAGCTCCACTTCCGTGAGCAGCACATCGGTGACCGAGAGCAGCACCCTGACGGTGCTGTGATGCGCCTTCAGCAGGGCCTCTGCCAGGGTGCCGCTGTCAGTGCCGGGTTGACCGGGACGCCACCACCACGCCCTGACATCCTCCGGTTCTGTCGACAGGGCACCGCCGTCCAGCCAAATCAGGGTCGGCTCAGCCATGTAAGTATCCGCCAGTTATCATTTTCCATCCCCTTGCGCGCCGGGCTGCCCGGCCGCTGTTGTAGTGGGATTGTAGAGGGGATTGCAGGCCGGTTCGAGCGGCCCGAGGATCGGCGCCAGCTGCCGGCTGAATACCGCCGTTTCACCATCATCCGGTCGATGGATCCGGCTGACCAGGCGGGTTACCCCGCTGCCGGTGCGGACATCCACCATGATCTGGAAGTAGCGTGAACGAACATCAAGGATCTCGGCAAGCAGGCTGCGCTGGCCCTCCTCCAGCGTGCTGAACGGCGGCTGCGCCATTACGTCGCTCAGTTGCGCGATGGCGCCATTAGCACGCAACTGAAGAATCACCTGGGTGCCGGCATTGCCGGTGGTATCACTCAGCACGGCATCCAGCACCGGCTCCGGGGCGGTATTGATATTCAATGGCGTATTCGCCGGCAAGGCGGCCAGATAGGCCCAAAACCATGGCGTGCCGCTATCGCCGAGCTGGAACGAGCGCAGGTTACGCAGCTCGGATTCATGCGCCACTGGCATATTGGCGGTGCGCCGATCGCGGTACTCGGCATCTTCGGCACCATCGATTTCATCAACGATGTTATTGCTGTCGATCCAGTCGGTCATTTCGAGGGCAAGAACATTGGCACGTTGGGCTTCTGGCAGAATTGCCGCCAGCAGTGTTTCAAACCGGCTGACGGCCAGCGGGTTACGGACGTACTCCAGATCCTGCGCGATCGCCAGCCAGTTAAGATTGAACCGGGACTGCAAATCCTGAACCGACGCCGTCAGCACGGCATTCTCGTAGGGCGTTGGCGGTAACGTCACCGCCCAGCTGTCATCGACACAGTCGTCAGTCAGGCGGTTATTGTTGCGATCATTTTCAAAGTCATCGATCAGCGCCTGAATCGCCAGCGTTTCCGCCGCAATTGCATACTGATAGCGCTCATCCCAACTGAGCAGATTGGCCGTACGGGTGCGGAAGTGATCCTGCCGGTACATCACCTCGGCAGCCAGGGCCACCATCACCGCGAACAGCAGCATGACAATGATCAACGCGGCACCACGCTGTTGCGACTTCATCGCCATGGGTTCACCACCGTGCGGAAGTAGCGGTGCAGGAAACTGCCATCGGCAAAGCTGATTTCGATCTCGATACTCTTCGGCAACGGCATCATCAGCGGCGACTCACCCAGCATCTGTGCGTCTGGCCACTGCTCGAACCAGAGCCATTGGCCTTCCGGCGACTGGAACAGATAGCGCACCTGAAATGCCGCCACGCTGTCGAGCATAACGCTGTCGTACGGTTCGGTGCCGGGCAAGACATCCAGCACCGGCCAATAACGACGGATCAACTGCTCATCAACCAGCCGATATTCAACTCGCTGCATCTGACTGCGCGGGCGCAGATCGAATGGATTGGCCCAGCCAAGCCTTGTCAGTGCTACACCATCTTCCAGTGACATCAACGCGGGCTGCACATCGCCAAGACCATCACGGACAGGCCGGGCAATAATCTGTTCGAAATCCAGCGTAACAAATGTCAGTGCCCGCTGGCGGGCTTCCAGACGGATAGCCTCGTCGGCCAACTGCTCGCGGCCCTGCGCGGCTGCGCGAAAGATTTCCAGCGCGACCAGAAACATGCCGGCAAGGATCGCGACGGCCACCACCATTTCCAGCAGGGTGAAGCCGCCTGCCCTCGTTCTCATGGCTGCGCTCCGGGTGCGCCGGCGGCACTATCAAAGGGCTTGCCAATCAGGCTGAACACTGACCAGTAGACCCGACGCTCTTGCCCCGTCTCCGTTACCGGACCCACTTCGATGTCCACCCGTCGAGTGTCTGGATAGGGACCATCGCTAATACGTGTCCGCACTTGCCAGCGCTCGTCGTGCCGCTCGACAATTTCATCCTGGGTGCCGACTGCCGGCCAACGCTGAAACACCTGTAGCTCGACCAGCTTGTCGCTGGCCACAGTCCAGGCTCGGGTGGTTTGTTCAAGCCGGGTGTAGGCAACGGCACCGCTACCGAAGGTATCGGCCAGTAAAATGGCAGCGAACGCCAGCACCATCAGGGCAACAAGAATTTCCACCAGCGTGAAGCCGCGCCCGCTGCGCCGCTTCATGGTGCTTCTTCCGGCAAGGTAACTTGCCCAAGTGGGTCCACCAGAAGCACCTGTTCTGTGTCGCCTCCTATCTGACGAAGCAGCAGCGTAATCGGCGTAACCTCGCCACTCGGGAAGAAGAACACTTGGGGAGGCTCGGGCGTGTCGCTGTCGCTCTTTTCCGGCAACAGAATATCCGCCACCTGACTCAGCGACGGGCGATCACGATCGCGGTTTTCGTGCAGCTGCCACTCGAGTTGTACGGATTCATCCAGCCGTCTTGGCGCCAGCGGTGCAGGCAGTGGCACGAACTCGGCAGTATCAACGTCATAACGCAACGGCTGCCAGCCATCCGCATCCAATCGCAAGGCGAGCAGATCACCACGAAACAGGCTCTGCTCGGTCATCAGGGAAAATACGTCGACCAGCTCGCCACTGGCCTTCGCCACCGGATTGCCGCTACCGGCACGCAGCGCCCCCACCACCAGCAGGGTGCTGACCAAAACCATCAGCGTCATCACCACCAGCACTTCCAGCAGGGTGAAGCCGCGCGGCGCCGAGGCCGGAATCAGAACGCGGCGACCATCAGCCGCCGGTGCTGTCCCGGAAATTGATGTCGGCATCGAAGCCCTCGCCTCCCTCTCGGCCATCTGCGCCCAATGAAATCAGGTCGTAGGGGCCAGTGATACCCGGGCTGATGTAGATGTAGGCATTGCCCCAGGGATCTTCCGGCAGTTTGCTGAGATAGGGAGCGGTCCAGTTGCGGACGTTGGCCGGCTTTTCGACCAGTGCCCGCAGGCCCTCTTCCGAGGTCGGGTAGCGACCGTTGTGCATGCGAAACATTTCCAGCTGGGTAGAAATGGCGTTCATGTTGGCGCGGGCAAGGTCCACCCGCGCCTTCTCACTCTGACCAATCACATTCGGCACGATAAATGCCGCCAACAGGCCGATCAGTGCCACCACCACCAGAATCTCGATGAGGGTAAAACCACGCTCACGCAGCGGACGCCGGGTTTGCTTGTTTGTCATGTTCATTCGGTTCATCCCATCGGTTGATAAGGGTCGCTCAGCGGCCCAGGAACGCATTCATTTCAAGCATCGGCAGGACCACCGACAACACCACCAGCACAACAAAGCCGGCCATCAGCAGCAGCATCACGGGCCCCAGCAGGCTGACCGCTGTTGAGACCGTATTATTCAGGTGTCGTTCCTGATAGTCCGCCGCCCGGGTCAGCATCTGGTCGAGCTCGCCACTGGCTTCCCCACTGGCGATCATCTGCACCATCATGGGCGGAAAGTAACCGCTTTTCTCCAGTGCGCGGCTGAGGCTGCCCCCCTCTCGCACACGGGACGCGGCCTGAGTCACGGCCTGACGGATGGCCAGATTGCCCACCACCTGGGCGGAGATTGCCAGCGCCTCCACCAGCGGCACACCGGCCCGACCCAGAATACCAAGGGTGCTGGCCAGACGGGCACTGTCTGCGGCCCGAAGAATCGGCCCCAGCAACGGCACCGCCACCAGACGAGTATGGACCCGCAGACGAAAACCCGGCTCACGCATGGCCCGGGCGAACAGGATCGCTGCAACCACCAGCGCCACCGTCACGATCAGGAACCAGTCACGGAAGAAGTCACTCAGGCCGATCATGAACCGGGTCAGCCCCGGTAACTCGCGGCCCTGATTGGTGAACACATCCACCATTCTGGGGACCACATAGGTCATCAGGACGACAATCACCAGCGTCGAGAAACCCATGATAAAAGCGGGATAGATCATGGCCTGAGTGACCGACCGGCTGGTGTCGTCGCGGGTCTCCAGATACTCGGCCAATTGCTCCAGCACCTGCTCAAGATGACCGCTCTGCTCGCCGGCGGCGACCGTGGCCCGGTACATCTCCGGGAAAGCACGGGGAAACTCGGCCAGACTGCCGGCCAGACTGTGCCCTTCCAGCACCCTCGCCCGCACGGCAAGAATAATGCGCTCCACTCTGGGATTGCCTGCCTGCCGGGCCACGGCGGTAAGAGACTGCTCGATTGGCATGCCAGAGCGGATCAGGGTAGCAAGCTGGCGGGTGATCAGCGCCTGCTCTGCCCCGTTCAGACGACCACTGGTAGACGAGGATGAAAACAGCGGGTTGGCAGAGGACTTGTCTGCGGTGACGGCCACATCAAGGGCGACCCAGCCCTTGTCGCGCAATTGTTGGCGGACCTGTCGGGCACTGTCGGCCTCAAGGACGCCTTTGCGGACCTTGCCGTTGTCATCCAGACAGCGATACTCAAAAGCGGGCATGCATGAAGCCTTTACGCCGACGACAGGGACGTCACCCTATCAGTTTTCCCGGGTGACGCGCAGCACTTCCTCGATACTGGTTTCACCCGCCAGCACCTTGCGCCAGCCGTCAACCCGGATGCCGGGGGTGCTCTGCCGGGCATGTCGCTCAAGCGACTGCTCGGAAGCGCGATCATGGATCATCTCGCGCATCGCTTCATCCACCATCACCAGCTCGTAAATACCGGTGCGGCCGCGGTACCCGGTCTGATTGCACTGTTCACAGCCAATCGGCCGGAACACGGTGTGGACGGCATCATCAGTCAGCCCGAGCATGCTGCGCTCCGCCGGTGTCAGCAGATGCGGCTGACGACAATGGGGACAGAGCAGCCTGACCAGACGCTGCGCCAGCACACCAAGCAGACTGGAGGACAGCAGAAAGGGTTCGATGCCCATGTCCTGCAGACGGGTGACGGCGCCCACGGCACTGTTGGTATGCAGTGTCGACAACACCAGATGACCGGTGAGAGATGCCTGGACGGCAATTTCCGCCGTCTCCAGATCGCGGATCTCACCCACCATCACCACATCCGGGTCCTGTCGCAGGATGGCACGCAAGCCGCGGGCAAAGGTCATATCGACCTTGGTATTGACCTGAGTCTGACCAATCCCCTCCAGCTGGTATTCGATCGGATCCTCGACCGTCAGGATATTACGTGAATGATCGTTGAGATCGGTCAACGAGGCATAGAGCGTGGTGGTCTTACCAGAGCCGGTGGGACCGGTTACCAGAATGATGCCATGGGGCTTGTGGATCAATTCCCGAATCAGGGTATAGCTGTCCGCGCCCATGCCAAGATGGGAAAGCTGCAGCCGGCCAGCCTGCTTGTCGAGCAGACGCAACACCACCCGCTCACCATTACTGGACGGCATGGTGGAAACCCGCACATCGACGTCGCGGCCACCGAGTCGCAGCGAAATGCGCCCGTCCTGCGGCACCCGCTTTTCAGCAATATCAAGCCGGGCCATGACCTTGATCCGCGATACCAGCAAGGGCGCCAGTTCGCGCCGCGGCGTCAGCACCGTGCGCAAGACACCATCAATGCGCATCCGCACGGCGAGCCGTCTCTCGAAGGTTTCGATATGAATATCGGAAGCATTCTCACGAATGGCCTCCTGCAATAGGGCGTTGATCAAACGGATAATCGGTGCATCGTCTTCCTGCTCCAGCAGATCAGCAGTCTGCGGCAGGGCGTCAACGAGGCTGGTGAGGTCCAGTCCTTCCAGATTGTCTGCGGCCTCCGCTGCAGCGCCACGCTGCTGCTCGTAAACCAGCGCCATGGCAGCATCAAAGGCACCATCGTC
This sequence comes from Alcanivoracaceae bacterium, assembly GCA_046292765.1. GTDB lineage: Bacteria > Pseudomonadota > Gammaproteobacteria > Pseudomonadales > Alcanivoracaceae > PGZG01. The sequence goes on from JBKBQA010000002.1 coordinate 502,562, forward strand.
AATGGCGCACGGCGCCGGCAAATCAGGAAAGTGCCGGCGCACTTCCGCCAGAGAACGTAACGATAATGGCCGCCGGCACAGCAGCTCAACACCCTGCTCCGCAAGGCGGATAACAATGCCGTGGCGACGGGCGAACGCATAGGGCAGCAAGGTCTGACCATCAACACTGATCAGGGTGTCTGCATCCTGCTCCATCAGCACATCGTCCGTCATAATCAGTATTTCTCCATCATGGCCTGCAGCACGTTCCGGTGAGTATCACTGATATCGGTGATCTGGAATCCGGCATGAAACTCGCCTGGCTTGTCCTGAGCCTGCAGCCAGACACAACGCCCCTCCAGACTCAGCGTGGTGACACCCAAAAGCTGCTCGGGCAACACCATGCTGAGAGAAAACACAGCGCCGGACTCCAGCGCCTGACGGGTCGCCAGCTTGAAGCCATCGGCACTGATGTTGACCAGTCGACCGACATTACCACCGGTAGTTCGATCAAACATGACCATTTCCCGCAGCATTTTCTTGCGCGGGTGCCGGCGCAACTCGCGGGCCTGCTGTTCGGCACTGGTTTGCCACGCGGTGGTAGTATCCCGTATCACCAGCACCGCACCCGAGAAGGGTTCGCCAGGCTGATTAAGCGGGGTGGCAGAAACGTCCATCACCACCGAACGTTTTTTCACCTTGACGAAAAAAGGCGACTCCGCCCGCCACTGAGTGTCACTGCTGCACGCGTTCAGCAATGGTGACTGGGACCAGGGCCAGCGCTGCTCACCCTGCTCATCCCGGAACAACAATGCATCCACCGCCTGCCCCACCAGCGCATCCCGGGACGACCCGAACAGGGTGCCGGCGGCGCCATTGGCAAAGGTGATGACGCCCTTGGCATCGGTGCCGATGATACCCTCACCGATGGCCTGAAGCAGTCGTTCGTTCTCGTCCTTCAGGCGCTTCATCTGCACCACAGCTTGCTGCAGGCGGCGTTTTTGCAGGTCGAGATCAAGGAACACATTGACCTTGGCGGTCAGAATCTGTTGATCAATGGGCTTGAACATATAGTCTACTGCACCGCACTCATAGCCCTTGAACACATACTTGTGTTCCTTCGAGATGGCGGTAACAAAAATAATCGGAATGTTGCGGGTCTTCTTACCCTGACGCAGCAACTGGGCCACCTCAAAGCCATCCATATCCGGCATCTGGACATCCAGCAATACCACCGAGAAGTCATGCTTGAGCGCCAACTGCAGAGCCTCATTCCCGGAAGTCGCCATAACCAGCTCGCGGTCTGGCGCCTCGAGAATGGACTCAAGCGCGATCAGGTTTTCCCGGTGGTCATCGACCAGAAGAATGCTCTGCTTCATGATATTCGCCGACTTGCTGCCTGCTCACGCAGGAAGGGTCCAATCTTCTCCAAAGGCAGAATGTGATCCACGCAGCCCGTTTTTATTGCCGATTCCGGCATGGTCGGTGCCTCGGCCGTGACCGGGTCCTGCGCCACCGTCACCCCTCCGCGACGGTGAATGTACCGGATACCTTCGGCGCCGTCTTCATTAGCGCCGGTTAACAATACTGCCAGAGTCCCGGCACCATAAATGTGTCCGGCGGAAAAAAACAGCTCATCAATGGAAGGTCGCGAGTAGTGAACAGGCCAATGGCAGGACAATGCAATAGTGCCGTTACGCTCCACCAGCATGTGATAGCCTGGCGGTGAGACGTATATCACACCGGCACGAATCACGTCCTTATCCTCCGGCGCCATCACTGCCAGCGGTGTCCTTGATGCCAGCACCCGCGCCAATCGTGACTCCGATTCATAACGCTGATGTTGCGCCAGAAACACCGGCACCGGGAAGCTGGCGTCCAGCTGCGACAACACCCGAATGGAGGCATCGACCCCTCCCCATGAGGCACCGATGACCACCGCACGGAGGGGTTGGTCGGTCATCAGCCGGGCCCGCCACCCTTCTTGGCCGCCTCATAGGCCGCCCGATGAGCCTGGGCCTGACGCAGCTTCTCCTGCAACTCGCGTCGCTGCCGGTCAAGCTGGAGAAAGAAATTGACCTTGCTCTGGAGAATAACCGGATCAAGCGGCTTGAACAGATAGTCCACTGCCCCGACCTGATAACCGCGAAAAACGTACTTGTCTTCCTTGCTGATGGCAGTCACAAAGATAATCGGAATGGCCTGCGTGTCCTTGCGCTGCCGCATCAATTCCGCCACCTCGAAGCCATCCATGCCAGGCATCTGGACATCCAGCAACACCAGCGAGATGTCCTCCCGCAACAGGATTTTCAGGGCCTCTGGCCCGGAGTTAGCCTTCAGCAGGACCCTGCCCTCAGCCTCGAGGATCGCATCAAGGCTGACCAGGTTGGCGGGCTGATCATCGACCAGTAGTACCTTCTGTTCAATCATTACTCATCTCACAGCACGGCTTGCTTGCGGCGGAATATCTTCATTTGGGCATCGACGGGCTCAAACTCATCAGCAATTCCGGAAAAATTGAGACTTTCCTTGGTACCAAGACAGAGAAAGCCGCCCAGATCCAGGCTGTCACGGAACAACTGGAATACCCGTCGTTGCAGATCACGGTCAAAATAAATCAGCACATTGCGACAAACGATAACATTCATCTCTCCAAACACCTGATCTGTTGCCAGATCATGATCGGCAAACAGAATGTTTCTCCTAAGCCGCTGGTCGATAATGACGCCGTCGTACTTGCAGGTGTAATAGTCAGATAACGATGCCTTGCCGCCAGCCTGAACGTAATTTTCACCGTACTGGCGAATTGAGGATATCGAGTAGATCCCCTTTTTGGCCGAGGCAAGAACATTCTTGTCGATATCCGTGGCGTAGATCATGGCCCGTTCATACAAACCCTCCTCTTCGAGCAGGATTGCCATGCTGTAGATCTCTTCTCCGGTGGAGCAACCGGCATGCCAGATCTTGATGAACGGGAATGTCTTCAGCAGCGGCACTACATCCTCACGGAAGCGACGATAGAACTGGGGGTCACGGTACATTTCGGTGACATTCACAGTCAGGTCATTTAGCAGGGCAACAAAGAACTGCCGGTCCTTCATCACCCGGTCAATCATCTCCATGATCGACGGCAACCCGGACAGATTCAGCCGATGCAATACCCTACGCCGTATGGATGCCTTGCTATAAGAGCGAAAATCATAGCCATAGATATGGAAGATCGCCTCCAGAAGCAGGCGGATCTCCACATCCTCCATGTCGACTTGATCATCCTGAATCTGCGGCAGCTCGCTCATACCCCATTACTCACTTATGCAACCAGACACGCATCAGCGATGTCAGCTTACCCATGTCAATCGGCTTGGAGCAGTAATCGTTCGCGCCAGCCTCAATGCATTTTGCTCGATCATCTTTCATTGCCTTCGCCGTCAACGCCAGAATAGGCAGCTTCTGAAAACGAGCCTGCTTGCGGATATGCGTCATCGCCTCGTAGCCATCCATTTCAGGCATCATGATGTCCATCAGCACAATATCCATCTTCGGATTGTCTTCAAGGACCTGAAGCGCTTCCTTGCCGTTGTTGGCAATGGTGATATCGAAACCAAGCTCCTCGAGCTGAGCCGACAACGCGTAGATGTTGCGCATATCATCGTCCACCAGCAGCAGCTTCTTGTCGGTGAAAACGTCATCCCGATGCTCAATTCTGGCAGGAGCCTGCTTCGGACTGGTCGGCATCGTAGATTCAAGCCAGTGCAAAAACAGTGACGCCTCGTTGAGCAACCGCTCCGACGATCGCTCGGTCTTGAGGATAATCCGGTCAGCATACTTGCGCAGCTTGGCCTCCTCGTCACGACTGAGCTCCTTGCCGGTATAGATAATCACTGGCACGGAGTCATATTCGCTATTGCCGTGAATCTTCTCAAGCAACTCGAAGCCGTTCATATCCGGCAGAGTAAGGTCGAGAATCATGCAGTCATGTACCTGGGTGCGCAGCACGTCGAGCGCCTCCGCACCGGTGTGCACAGCAGTAATGACCACACCTTTTTCCGAGAACAGCTCGCGAATACCCTCGTGCTGAAGCTCGCTATCTTCCACCACCAGCAGACGGCGGACATTCTTTTCAATGGCCTTTTCTATCTTGGAAAAGGCCTTGATGATGTCACCTTCGGAGATGGGTTTGGTGAGAAAATCGATCGCTCCCAGCTCCAGCGCCTTCTTGCGCTCATCTTTGCCGGACAGGAAGTGCACCGGGATATCCTTGGTGCGGGGATCCGCCTTCAGCTTCTCCATCACCTGCCAGCCATCAATGCCAGGCAAGCCGATGTCCAGAATGATCGCGCTGGGACGATAATGACGGGCATATTCGAGGCCGCTCTCCCCATCGGAGCAGACCTGGCCCTCGAGGCCATAATCCGCTGCCAGATCCACCAGCACCGACGAGAATCCGCTGTCATCTTCAATGATCAGCACGGTCTTTTCCTTGACCACGAAGCTCTCTTCGCCGCCGGCAGAAGCAGACGCGGCCACCGATGCCATGGTGCTTTGTGCCACCATAGGCATCGGCGCGTCTTCATAACCTTCTTCACGATGGACGTTTTCGACGCTGCCAAAGGGCAGGAACAGCATGAAGGTGGTTCCTTTCCCCATCCCCTCGCTGTAGAGGCTGACGTCCCCGCCCAGCAGCCGGGCCAGCTCGCGGGAAATGGTGAGGCCGAGACCGGTGCCGCCATACTTGCGGCTGGTGGTGCCGTCAGCCTGTTGGAACGCCTCGAACACCAGTCTCTGCTTCTCCGGCGCGATGCCGATGCCAGAATCGATCACCGACAGTCGAACGGTCTGACCGGGAATCAGGCTCTGGGTGGGCAAGTCTTTCTGATCAGAGGGGGCATCAATGCGAAGACGAACGGAGCCGCCACTTTCGGTAAACTTCATGGCATTCGAGAGCAGGTTCTTGATGATCTGCTCCATGCGTTGCCGGTCAGTATAGAAATGCTCAGGCAAACTGTCGGACAGCTCCACAGTGAAATTGAGCCCGCGGCTCTCGGCAAGATGGGTAAAGCTGCGGCGGAAGTGTTCACCCAGCTCAACCACCGAGACATCATCGATAATGACGTCCATCTTGCCTTCTTCGATCTTCGAGATGTCCAGAATATCGTTGATGAGTGACAGCAGATCAGAGCCGGCAGAGTGGATCACCTGGGCATGTTCGATCTGCTTGTCCTCGAGATTACCCTTCTTGTTCTGTGCCAGCGCACTGGACAGAATCAGGATACTGTTCAGCGGAGTTCGCAGCTCGTGGGACATGGTGGAAAGGAACTCGGATTTGTACTTGGATGACATCTCCAGCTCACGAATCTTTTCCTCCAGATCAAGCTGCAGATCTTCCAGCACCTTGTTCTTGCGAGACATCTCGGCCTTCTGCTCGGCCAACAGACGAGCCTGGGCCTCCAGCTCCTCGTTGGTAACACGCAGCTCTTCCTGTTGGGCTTGAAGACTTTCTTCCGACGCCCGCAGAGCCTGAGTCTGAGCTTCCAGCTCTTCGTTGATGGCGCGCAGCTCTTCTTGCTGCTGCTGCAGACGCGATTCCGAGCCGGCAAGCTCCATGGCCTGATGTTCGAGGTCTTCATTGACCCGTTGCATCGCCATCTTCTGCTTTTCCAACTCTTCCGCCTGCATTTGCGATGCAGCCAGCGCTTCGCCGAGGCGCACCCGACTCAGGGCGGTATGCACCGATACGGCGACGATGCGAACACAGTCGGAAAGGAACTTCAGGTCATCATCCGAGAAATCCCGGAAAGCGCCGATCTCGATCACCCCCTTGACTTCGTCCTCATGAATGATCGGGGTCACCAGCACGTTCTTCGGCGTCCCGGCGCCGACGGCGGAGGTGATCGTCATGTAGTCTTCCGGCACCCGGCTGAGCAGAATCTGCTTCTTCTCCAGAGCACACTGACCCACCAGAGACTCGCCCAGTGCGAACTCACTGGCCAGATGTTTGCGACGTTGTAGCGCATAGGAGCTGCTCAGCTTCAGCGATTGATCTTCTGAATCCGTGCAATAAAACGCGCCGACCTGACACTCCAGAGTCGGCACCAGATAGTTGAGCATATTTTCGCCCAGCTGTTGCAGCGACATATCGCCTCGCAGCCGGTCGCCGAGATCTGCAAGACGGGTCTTGATAAGCTCCTGCCGGCGATCCTCATCACGCCGGGTCTTCAGCGCATCGCGCATCTGACGAATGGCGCCAAGCAGGCGCCCGGCCTCATCGGTGCTGTCGACTTTAATTTCCTTGTCCCAGTCACCTTCGGAAATATCTCCTGAGACTTCTACAGCGTACTGAATGGGGCGGACAATACTGCGGGTCACCCGGAAACTGATTAGCGCCAGCAGCACAATCGAGCCGACACCAAACAGCATGCCGATAAACTGGGTGCTGGCAGTGTTCTCGCGAGCGCCACGGAGATGATCATAGAAGGCTGTGTAACGGGCTTCCTGGAATTGCTCCTGGGAATACTCGAAGTGCTCGCGCAGCCGGGCCACGTTGGCCAGCCCCGCGTAAAAACGATCATCCATCACCGCGCCGGAAATGGCGCCCTCTGCCAGACGCTGAGCCTCGCTGAAATAGGCGTTGAACGATTCGACCAGCTCGCGTACCTCTCCCTGTACTTCGGGATCCACCATCGCCATGGCGTTGAGATTTTCGACCGCCTGGGCAGCAAGACGGGACGCCTCGGACAGCGCATCTTCATCAGCATTGTTGATCGCCCGGATCAGTGCATCCCTGACCATATAAAGCGTCAGGTTATTCTGACCTGCGGCCTCCAGTACGACAAAGTCCACCGACTCTATATTGCTGAGTTCCGCGATATTGCTGTTGGCAACTGTGTAGGTGTAGGCAAAGAACGCCATGAACATGGCGATGCCGAGGCCCGCCACGGACAATACCTTGAGGCGTACAGAGAGGTTCTTGAACCAGTTCATCCCGGATTCCCGAAGTCTGATACAGGGTTATTGTTATGGCCCGCAGCAGGGTCCGCCACGAACTAGGAATATCAACCTAGACTAGCAGATGGCGCCGGAACGTCACAATTCAGATGAACCGCAATGCATAACCCCTGTGAAAAATCTTGTAAACCCGGGATTCAGGGCCAGTGGTGACCCTCCAGGGGCGGCATCTAGCCCCCACCCGGTAACGTACACCCCACCGGCTGGCCTTGCGATCGCCCATCGGCGACGGCTTCGTTGGCATCCTGTGTGGCCTAGAGCAAGTTACCAGTCGGCATGGATAGGCGCTCCCGATCAGAGGGAGCGAATGGTGCCCGGGGCCGGACTTGAACCGGCACGTCCCGAAGGACAAGGGATTTTAAGTCCCATGCGTCTACCGATTTCGCCACCCGGGCGGGGGGACTTCAGGGGAGTATAGATGGAGGCGCGGGTCGGAATCGAACCGGCGTACACGGAGTTGCAATCCGCTGCATGACCACTCTGCCACCGCGCCGAAACAAAAAACCTCGGACACGCCGAGGTTTGGAAAAACTGGAGCGGGTAACGAGGCTCGAACTCGTGACCTCGACCTTGGCAAGGTCGCGCTCTACCAACTGAGCTATACCCGCAATGCAGACACCGTTTCGGTGGCAGCGGTGGGCATTCTACCCTCGCCCCTCACCCTGTCAAGCGTTGCCAGACTGACTGCGGGGTTTTTGATCACCCCGGCCGCCGGCGTCGCGGCCACAGCTCAGGCCAGGCGGCGCGCAAGTAGGAAAACATGGACCAGAGGGTCAGCAGCATAGCAGCATAAAGCAGGCCGTAGGTCAGCCAGTGAAACGGGGTCATAATCAGCGCTCCGTCGGCATTCTGTGCCGGCCGGCGTGCCAGCAGGCCGGTAATGGCACTGATCTGCAGCACTGTCTTGACCTTGCCAATGCTGCTGACCGCTACCTTCGCCCGCTGGCCAATTTCCGCCATCCACTCACGCAGGGCGGAAACGGTGATTTCCCGGGAAATGATGACAATCGCCGGCGCTGCCAGCCAGATGGTGGCATGGGCCTGCACCAGCATCACCAGCGCAGCGGCCACCATCAGTTTGTCTGCCACCGGATCGAGAAAAGCGCCGAAGCGGCTGGTCTGCTTCAGCCGACGGGCCAGATAGCCATCGAGCATGTCGGTCAGGCCGGCGAGCAGGAAGACGATCGCGGCGGCCATCGGGGCCCAGCGAAATGGCAGATAGAACACCGCGACAAATACCGGAATGGAGGCCAGCCGCGCCAGCGTAATGATATTCGGAACGGTCAAACGCGCGGCAGAATCAGGCATGGGCACAACCGGGGCAACCAAAAGACTGCATCAGTATAGAGGAATGTGCCGGCGTTGTGACATGACAGACTCAGCCATGCAGCCAATCGTAGATAACGGCGGCCAGAGCCGGACTGATACCCGGTGCCCGTGCGATGTCCTCCGCCGAAGCGTTGCGCAGCGGTTGCAGCCCGCCGAAATGATTGAGCAGCGCACGCCTGCGACTCGGGCCGATGCCCGGAATGTCATCCAGCGACGACTGACTGCGGGTTTTGCCCCGCCTCGCCCGGTGGCCGGTGATCGCAAACCGGTGGGCTTCGTCACGAATCTGTTGCAACAGGTGAAGCGCCGGACTGTCCGCGCCGGGAACCCACTCGTGGCCATCCGGGCGACACAGCACTTCCAGTCCTGGCTTGCGACTCGGGCCCTTGGCAATGCCGAGAATCTGGATCGCCCCGGATAAGCCGAGATCGTCCATCACCGCCAGCACTCGACTCACTTGCCCTTTGCCACCATCAATCAACAGCAGGCCAGGCATGCGTGCCGACTCCCGTTGAAGTCTGCTATAGCGCCGCCGTACCGCCTCTTCCATAGCGGCATAGTCGTCGCCCCCAACTGGCGGGCTGACATTGAAGCGCCGGTAGTCAGTTTTACTGGCACCCTCCGCAGCGAATACCACGCAGGAAGCCACCGCCTGTTCACCACCGGTGTGACTGATGTCGAAACATTCGATCCTGCGCGGCGCAATCGGTTGGCCCAGCAGTGAATCCAGCGCTGCAAAACGGCTGTCCAGATTTTCCCGGGCGGCAAGCCGCGATATCAGCATCTGCTCGGCATTCTGGGTCGCCATTACCAGCCAGCGCCGGCGCTCGCCGCGAATACGGTGAGCAAAGCGGATGCGTTTGCCCTGCTGCTGACGAATGGCCTCTGCCAGCGCTACTTCATCTTCCGTTTCTTCAGCAAGAATGACCTCATCGGGCAGTCCGGCATCGTCCGGTTGCAGATAGTGGTGGGCGAGAAAAGCAGACAACACCACGGTTGCCGATTCCTCGCCGCGGGTATCCGGTTGCCACTGGCGGATGCCCAGCATCCGCCCCTGGCGGATCATCATCAGGGCAATGACTGCCACACCATGACGACTGGCGATGGCAACAACATCCAGATCGCCGCCTCCGGTATCAACATACTGGCGCTGCTGTACCGAGCGGATGCCGGCTATCTGGTCACGCAGCGCTGCTGCCTGCTCGAACTCCAGCGCCATCGAAGCCTGTTCCATGCGCCGAGTCAGCTCATCGGTCACCGCCCGGTCCTTGCCTTCGAGAAAATCCGCTGCCATCCGGACCTGCTCGGCATAGTCCTGCTCGGACACCAACCCGACGCAGGGTGCCGTACATCGACGGATTTCATACTGCAGACAAGGCCGAGTACGGTTATGAAAGAAACTGTCACGACAGTTGCGTAGTTTGAATACCTTCTCGATGGTGTTGAGCGCATCGCGAACCCCCACCGAGCTGGGAAACGGACCAAAATATCGGGCACCCGGGCGACGGTTGCCGCGATGAAACGCCGCCCGCGGAAAAGTATCGGAGCTGGTGATTTTGATATAGGGATAACTTTTGTCATCCCGCATCAGGATGTTGTAGGGCGGATGGAGAGACTTGATCAGCGCCTGCTCCAGCAGCAAGGCTTCGGTCTCGCTACTGGTGACCGTGGTCTGGATGTCAGCAATACGGGCCACCAGCGCTCTGGTCTTGGCGCCGCTCAGGTTTTTCTGGAAGTAGCTCGACAGTCTGGCCCTGAGATCCCGCGCTTTGCCGACGTAGAGTACCTGACCATCACGGTCAAGCATCTGGTAGACGCCGGGCAGCGTGCTGCACAGGGGCAAAAACTGTTTTGAATCGAAAGCCATGAAGTGACGACCGGCGGCAGCCCAGAATCAGACCGGTCGCCGCAGATCAGCTCGCCGTTGCGACCGTGGTTTCGTCAATCATACCCCAGCGCATGGCCAGCAGCGTCATTTCCACGTCACTGGAAATACCGAGCTTGTCGAAGATCCGGTAGCGATAGGTATTGACGGTTTTGGGCGACAGGCAGAGTTTGTCGGAAATCGACTGCACCCGGTGGCAGGACACGATCATCATCATGATCTGCAGCTCCCGCTCCGACAGCAGCTCCATCGGCGCGGCCTCGTTGCCAGTAAACGGCCGCAGGGCCATGGCCTGGGCAATTGCGGGGCTGATGTACCGCTGGCCGGCAAACACCACCCGGATGGCACGCACCATCTCGTCGAGGGCTGCGCCCTTGGAGAGGTAACCAGCAGCGCCCGCCTTCATGAGCCTGGACGGAAACGGCTCTTCCTCACAGACCGTCACCGCAATGACCCGGATGCTGTCATCATTGCGAAGGATCTTCCGGGTCGCTTCAAGACCACCAATACCAGGCATTTTCACGTCCATCAGCACCACATCCGGGGAACGCTCCCGGCACAGTGCCACTGCCTGCTCGCCACTGCCGGCCTCACCCATCACCTGAATGCCGTTGACGTCGGCCAACATACGTGTGATGCCCATGCGAACCAGTTCGTGGTCATCGACCACCAGTACCTTGATCATGCTGTAGCTCCCCTGTTTCCCTGCGCTCATCCCTGACGCCCTTGCGACCAGATTACCGGTCGGGCCGTCGCGTTTGAAGTGTCCAAGCCTAACCGCCGACGGAGCGTATTGAAGTAGTCAATGCCGGGCAGGACTGTACAACAATCACGCAAAATCAGGTAGGAAATCTCTTAGTATCAATAAGATATCAGACAAACCTCATGTCCCCCCGGCATCCACCCCACCCCCCTGCTTACCCGCCACCCGCTTGACTCTGTACTCGCTCCCGCTATGATGCGCCCTTTCCGGAGGGGTGGCAGAGCGGTTGAATGCAGCGGTCTTGAAAACCGCCGAGGATTAACGTCCTCCGTGGGTTCGAATCCCACTCCCTCCACCAGATAAAGGACCCCGCGCATGCGGGGTTTTTTGTCTTCCCTTCCTTCTCCCGGTGACCGGTTTCGGTTGAAATCACCGGTGCCTGACGTATTATCCCCCTGCAACACGGAGCATCCACCGATCAGGAGATTGTCCATGCAACACAACAGCCCCTATGCCGCACCGCAAAGCACCGTCGTCTCGGTACGTGGCGAACAGGCCGCCCGCGTCCTTCGCAACACCTACATGCTGCTTGGCATGACGCTGGCCTTCTCTGCCGCCTGTGGCTGGTTTGCCATGTCCTCGGGTGTCGGTTTCGTCAATCCGATCCTGACGCTGGTGGTATACATCGGTCTACTGATCTTCACCAACGTGATGCGCAACAGCGCCGCCGGAATCGTTGGCGTGTTCGGCATCACCGGCTGGCTCGGTTTCACCACCGGCCCGATCATCAGTGCCTACGCCGCGATCCCCGGCGGCATGGAGCTGGTGACGCTGGCGCTTGCCTCTACCGCTGTGGTGTTTGTCGCACTGTCAGCCGTTGCCCTGGTCAGCCGCAAGGATTTCAGCTTCCTTGGCCAGTTCCTGATGGTCGGCATCATCGTTGCCTTCCTTGGTGGTCTGGCGGCCTACTTCTTCAACCTGCCGACACTGGCACTGGCGGTTTCCGGCGCCTTTGTACTGCTGTCGTCGATGCTGATCCTGTGGCAGACCAGTGCCATCGTCCATGGTGGCGAAACCAACTACATCATGGCCACCGTTACCCTGTTCGTATCAATCTACAACCTGTTCATGAGCCTGCTGCACATCTTTACCGCCCTCAGCGGGGACGATTGATGCACTACAGCGTGCTGGTCTGCGCCGGCCCGGATCATCCGGCAGCGCAGACCGCGCTGAACACCACCCGGGCTGTTCTGGCCCGGGGCCACACCCTCTCACGATTATTCTTTTTCCGCGATGCGGTACTGCTGGCCAAAGCCAACTCCCTTGGCCATGACCATTGGGCAGCGCTGATCCGGCAACATCAGCTCGATGCAGTACTCTGCGTCTCCGCCGCCGAGCAGCGCGGTATCAGCCCCGACAGCACTGTCAGCCCCTGGGTCATCAGTGGTCTTGGCCAATGGGCAGACGCGCTGCATCACAGCGACCGGGTGCTGAGCTTCGGATGATTCTGGTGCTGTGGCGACAGGGTCCTGAGGACGCCGGTTTTCTTGAATGGCAGGACCTGCTGGTGACGCTGGTGGCGTTCGCCCTGCCGCTGCGCATCGTTATCACCGGCAACGCAGCGAAAGCACTGGACCACCCGCAGATGAAGCAACGGTTGCAGCAGCTTGCCGAGCTGGACGTTCAGGAGTTGCTGGTGTGGGGCGACACCATCACGGCGCTGACGGCGGAGCCACTGCTGCGGGCGATCGACAGCCTGACCCTCGCCAAACTGTCCGGCGAATGCCGCCATCTGGTGCACTGCTGATGTTGCACTTGCTGGCCTTCCCTCCGACTCGGACCGATCTCACCGCCATGGTTGAGGCCTGCCTGAACGACAACGATGCCATCGTGCTGCTCGATCAGGGACTCGACTGGCTAGCCAATGTCGATGCGCTGAAAGCACTGGCGGGTCATGCCAGAACGACGCTGTTCGCCTTGACGAGCAGCGACGCCGGAACCATCACGATGCTCGACTACCACGGCCTGATTCTGCTCACCGAGCAACATCAGGCCAACAGCAGCTGGTATCCCTGAGATCAGGACTCCCGGAACCAGCGATAACGCGGATGCAGGCTCACCACCGTGCCGATGATCAGCAGACTCGGCGCCGCCACCTCCTGTTCCGCCACCCTTTGCGGCAGCGATGCCACTGTGCCGATGATCACCTGCTGGTCATGCATGGTGCCACGAGACACAATCGCCGCCGGCATCTCTGCTGACATGCCCTGCGCGATCAGGTTGCTGCAGATCTCCGGCAGACTGACCAGCCCCATGTAAAACACCAGCGTTTCCCCTGCTGTGATCAGATTGCCCCACGGCAGGTCCACGGAGTTATCCTTGCGATGTCCGGTCACAAAGCGAACTGACTGGGCGTGATCCCGGTGAGTCAGGGGAATACCTGCGTAGGCAGCGCAGCCAGCAGCCGCCGTGACACCGGGCACCACCTGAAAATCGATGCCTGCCTCCACCACCTGATCGAGCTCTTCGCCGCCGCGGCCGAAAATAAACGGATCTCCTCCTTTCAGGCGGCACACTTTTTTACCGTCGCGCGCGTAGCGCACTAACAAGGCATTGATATCGTCCTGGGCCATCACATGCTGGCTGCGCGCCTTACCGACATAGACAAGTTCAGCGTCACGTCGCGCCAATTCGAGAATACCGGGACCGACCAGACGGTCGTACAGCACCACATCCGCTTTCTGCAGCAAGCGCAGGGCACGGAACGTCATCAGATCCGGATCCCCCGGCCCGGCACCCACCAGATACACCTCACCGCGCGACAGGCTGTCCCGGTCTGCCTCGTCGATGGCCTGCTTCAGCAGCGACTCGGCGCGCTGGTCCTGACCCGCCAACACCTGTTCCATCAGGGCGCCATCAAGCATGCCTTCCCAAAACAGACGGCGGGCGCCCACCTGAGGCAATTTCTCTGCCAGCGCCTGACGATAACGCCCCATCAGACTGGCAAGCCGGCCGAGGCCGGCGGGCAGCAGAGTTTCAATCCGTGAGCGCGCCCAACGGGCCAGAACCGGCGAGGCACCACCGCTGCTGATGCTGATCAGCAGTGGGTCACGGTCGACGATGGCAGGAAAGATAAAGGTACACAGCGGCGGGTTATCGACCACGTTGACCGGTAGCTTGCGCAGCAACGCATCGCCATGCAGCTGTCGGTTGACGTCGTGATCGTCGGTGGCGCCTATAGCAAGCACCACGCCGTCGAGGTGATCAGACTGATAACGAGCCGGAAGCCACTCGCCGCCCTGCTCCTCGATCAGTTGCCGTAATGCCGGTTCGATCTGCGGCGACACAATCCGCAATCTGGCACCGGCACGCACCAGCAAACGGGATTTGCGCAGGGCAATTTCGCCACCGCCGACAACAAGGGCGAGCTGATCCCTGATGCGCCAGGCAACCGGCAGATATTCCATGCTGACCTCGTGTCAGAGCGTCTCGCGACCGCCGAGATAGGAACGCAGCGCCTCGGGTACCGTGACACTGCCATCGGCGTTCTGGCAGTTCTCCAGAATTGCCACCAGTGTACGCCCCACTGCAAGGCCGGAACCATTCAGGGTGTGCAGCAACTCGGTCTTGCCGGTTTCCGGATGGCGGTATCGGGCCTGCATGCGGCGGGCCTGGAAATCGCCAAAGGTGGAGCAGGAGGAAATCTCCCGATAGGTGTCCTGGCTCGGAATCCAGACCTCAATGTCATAAGTCTTGCAGGATGAAAAGCCCATGTCGCCGGTGCACAGCGCCACCACCCGATACGGCAAACCGAGCGCCTGCAGCACCGCCTCGGCATGGCCGGTGAGGGCCTCCAGCGCCGGCAATGCATCCTCGGGCTTCACCAGTTGTACCAGCTCCACCTTTTCGAACTGGTGCTGACGGATCATGCCGCGGGTATCACGACCATGACTGCCCGCTTCGCTGCGGAAACAGGGGGTGTGACAGACATACTTGAGCGGCAGGCGGGCCGGATCAATGATCTCGCCCGCCGCGAGATTGGTGACCGGCACCTCGGCGGTAGGAATCAGATATAACTCGCGGTCGCCGCGAACCCGGAACAGATCCTCCTCGAACTTGGGCAGCTGGCCAGTGCCACGCAGCGCCTCGGGACCAACCAGGTAGGGCACATACACTTCCATATAACCGTGCCGGTCGGCATGCAGGTCGACCATGAAATCGATCAGGGCCCGGTGCAGCCGGGCCAGCGACCCGGTCAGCACTGAAAAGCGCGCGCCCGACAGCTTGGCAGCGAGATCGAAGTTGAGCTCACCTGAACCGAGCCCGGCCCCGACATCCACATGATCACGGACGCTAAAATCGAACTGGCGCGGCTGCCCCCAGCGACGCACCTCGACATTATCTTGCTCGCCGGCGCCATCCGGCACTTCATCCAGAGGCGGGTTCGGTACGCTGAGCAGTAGTGTTTCAAGACGCTGGTGCAGGTCAGCGGCGCGCGTCTCCTGCGCGCCGAGATCAGCATCAATGCGCGCCAACGCTTCCGCCACCTGTGCCTTGGCCTGATCCACCGGCACACCCGACTTGACCAGATCACCGACTTCCCGGGCCGTCTGCTTACGCTGCGCCTGCAGATCCTGAGAGCGCATGTCGGCATCCTTGCGCTCGGCGTCCAGCACCTGAAACGCCACCAGATCGAAGGTCACCCCGCGACGCGCCAGACGCACCGCCACCTGTTCGCCGTCGCGGCGCAATTCACGAATATCCAGCATGGATCCACCCTGCCCGTTATCAGCCCGGCCGGCCACTGCCGGGCTGGTGTAAATCAAGGCGGGGATTATCGTTGAGAAGGGCCGCAAGGTCACGCGGCATGGCAAAGGAAACCGAAACGCGGGCGGCAGACCCGGTCAGCGCGATCGGCTCAAGCCGTGGCGCTGCCAGCTGGCGTTACGATGCCGCTCCTGCCAGTCGCGTAACTTCTCGGCGATGCGGATTTCCAGGCCACGCGCCACAGGCTGGTAAAACACCGGCTGTCCCATGCCCTCGGGGAAATAGCTCTCTCCGGCAACGAAGGCATCGGGGAAATCGTGGGCGTAGTGGTATTCGGCACCGTGGCCTTCAGATTTCATCAGTCTGGTCGGCGCATTGCGCAGGTGCAGCGGTACCTCGTCACTGGCATGGGAGGACACGAACGCCTTTGCCTGATTCCAGGCGTTGTACACCGCATTGCTCTTGGGGGCCACGGCGAGGTAAACCAGCGCCTGGGCAATGGCCAGCTCGCCCTCAGGCGAGCCGAGTCGCTCCTGAACCTCCCACGCATTCAGGCAAACCTGCAGGGCACGCGGGTCGGCGTTGCCAATATCCTCACTGGCCATCCGCACCACTCGCCGGGCGACATAGAGCGGATCACAGCCACCATCGAGCATGCGTGCAAACCAGTACAGGGCGGCGTCCGGGTCCGAACCACGAACCGATTTGTGCAGCGCACTGATCTGGTCGTAGAAGTAATCACCACCCTTGTCAAAGCGTCGCAGGCTGTCACGGAGCAGCTCGTTCACCAGCGTCAGCTCGATACTCTGATCGGCCATATCGAGGGCGATATCGAGCAAGTTGAGCAGGCGTCTCGCATCGCCATCGGCGTGATCGAGCAACCGATCCCTCGCCTCAGCGGTCATGCTAATGTTGGCGAACTCCGCCCTGCCGAGGGCGCGGTCCAGCAAGGTGGCAAGATCCTCCCGGTCAATGCTGCGTAGTCGGTACACCCGCGCCCGTGACAGAAGCGCGTTATTGAGCTCAAAAGAGGGGTTCTCGGTGGTGGCACCGATAAAAATCAGCGTGCCATCTTCCACATGGGGCAAAAAAGCATCCTGCTGCGCCTTGTTGAAGCGGTGTACCTCGTCAACGAACAGCACGGTGCGCTGACCCCGGGTCAGCTGCTGGCGGGCTTCCGCCACTGCTTCGCGGATATCCTTGACGCCGGCGAGCACCGCCGACAGGGTGATAAAGGTGGCATCCACAGCTTGCGCCAGAATCAGCGCCAGTGTGGTTTTTCCGGTCCCCGGAGGGCCCCACAGGATCATTGAGTGAAGCTGGTGCTGTTCGACTGCACGGCGCAGTGGTTTGCCAGCGCCGATCAGATGTGGCTGACCGACATAGTCGTCCAGCGACGACGGCCGCATGCGCGCCGCAAGCGGCTGATAACTGCCGTCGTCGCCGAACAGGTCCGTCATTCGCTTTGCCGGATCAGATCGACGCCATCGGGGGCAGTGAATTCGAACAGCCCCTGATCCTGACGGCCATTCACCACGGTGTCGCGAAAATCCAGCGAGGTCTGCTGTCCGAGGGCATCCTCAAGGCGCATGCTAAGCGGCCTGTCACCGGCGAAGGTGACCTCGAGTTCCACAAACAGGGTGTCGTCCTGACGCGGGGAAAGTAGGTAGGAGACCGTTCTGCCGCTACGGGCGCCCTCTTCAACAATAAACGCCGCGGCCACCTGCTTCGGGTCGCCCCCGAACAGCAGCGCCGGGGTACTGGCGGTATCCTGGGTCAGCGGTTTCTCGATCACCTGTTCAAGATCGACATCATAGATCCACACCAGCTGGCCATTGGATACAGCGAGCTGTTCGAACGGTTCAGTGGTGTGCCAGCGGAAGCGGTTTCCTCGGGCCATGTGCATGGTGCCGCTGGCCTCCTGTAATCGGGTGCCACCGCGATCCAGCACCACTTGCTCAAAATTGCCCGACAGGCTGTTCACCGCCGACAACCGCTTGACCAGGTCCTCTGTGGGCCCTGCCGCAACCAGCATTGGCATCGCCGCGAGCAAACCTGCAAATACTGCTTTCATGATTGTTCCTCAGTCAGCGCCACCAGGCGCCAGCACTTCACGTTGTCCATTATGACCGGCCTCGCTTACCACGCCGGCCATCTCCATGGCTTCCACCAGACGAGCGGCCCGGTTGTAGCCGATCTTGAACTTGCGCTGCACCGAGGAGATCGAGGCACGACGGGACTGCAATACAAAAGCCACTGCCTCGTCGTAGAGGGCATCCTGTTCGGCGTCCTCGTCACCACTACCACCATCGAAGCCGGGCATGCCGGTGTCGCCACCGCCCTGCAGAATTTCTTCCAGATAATCCGGCTCGCCACGCTTGCGCCAGTCGTCGCAAACCCGGTGAACCTCCTCGTCTGAGACAAAGGCCCCATGAACTCGTTCCGGAACACTGGTGCCCACCGGCAGATAAAGCATGTCGCCATGGCCGAGCAACTGTTCTGCACCACCCTGATCCAGCACCGTGCGGGAGTCGATTTTTGACGACACCTGAAACGCCATCCGAGACGGCACATTCGCCTTGATCAGACCGGTGATGACGTCCACCGACGGGCGCTGGGTGGCCAGAATCAGGTGAATCCCCGCAGCACGAGCCTTCTGCGCAATACGGGCAATCAACTCTTCCACTTTTTTGCCGACTATCATCATCATGTCGGCAAACTCATCGACCACAATCACGATGTAGGGCAATTTCTGCAGCGCCGGCGCGGGCTCCTCCAGATTCATCGGATCTTTCGGCTTCCAGAGTGGGTCACGGACGGTTTCGCCGCGCTTTTCCGCATCAATCAGCTTGCGGTTGTATCCGGCAATATTGCGCACACCGAGGGCCGCCATCACCTTGTAACGACGCTCCATCTCGGCGACGCCCCAGCGCAGGGCGGCGGCGGCATCTTTCATGTCCGTCACCACCGGGGTAAGCAGATGCGGAATACCGTCGTAAACGGCCAGCTCCAGCATCTTCGGGTCGATCATGATCAACCGCACCTCATCCGGTCCCGACTTGAACAGGATCGACAGCAACATCGCATTAAGGCCGACGGATTTACCGGAACCGGTGGTGCCCGCCACCAGCAGGTGGGGCATCTTGGCCAGATCCGCCACCATCGGATTGCCGCTGATGTCCTTGCCCAGTGCCATCGTCAGCGGCGACGGCGATTCATCAAAGGCGCGGGAAGCCACTGCCTCGGTGAAGCGAATCATCTCGCGCTGCTCATTGGGAACCTCGATGCCAACCGTGGTCTTGCCGGGAATCACCTCCACAACCCGGACGCTGATGACCGCCAGTGAACGGGCCAGATCTTTGGCCAGATTGGTAATGCGGCTGACCTTGACGCCGGCGGCAGGCTGGATTTCAAAACGGGTAATCACCGGGCCCGGTTGCACTGCCACCACCTCGGCCTCAATGCCGAAGTCTTTCAGCTTGATCTCCAGCAACCGCGACATGGCATCCAGGGCCTGGTCAGAGAAGCCACCGCGATTACCCTCCTCCACCGGATCCAGCAGCGCCAGCGGCGGCAGCGTTCCGGTGACCTGGGCAGTGAACAGCGGCTGCTGTTTTTCCTTCTGCACCCGATCACTTTTTTCCACCTTCTGCAGCGGTTTGACGATCGCCGGTGGCTTGCGGGATTCGGCTCTCTTCTTGCCCTCTTCCACTACCAGGCGCCGCTGCGCCTGAACCTGACGGGTCTGGCGCCGCGCCTTGAGGGCGCGCATCCAGATCGGCAGCTTGCGCACCAGTGTCATCACCAGGGCACTACTGATCGCAGCCAACCGAATCCAGGACAGGTCGGTAAAGATGGTCATGCCGATCAGAAACAGGGTCCCCAGCAGCAAGGTGCCACCAACGGCATTAAAGCCCTCCAGCGCCGTCATGCCCACTTCCTTGCCGAGAATGCCGCCGGGGCCTTCTGGCAGCACCGTGCCGTTGCCACTGAGATGGATGTAGCAGAGCCCGGTGCCCGCCACCATGGTGAGGATGAAGCCGACCAGGCGCACCGAGAACATCGGCCAGGATCCGGTGATGCCGGCATGGCGTTCGCGCAACACCCGTACCCCCCAAAACCCGATTAACAGGGGGAACAGATAGGCCAGGTAGCCGAACAGCAAGAACAGACCGTCAGCAAAGAAGGCCCCGGCCCGCCCGGCGGCATTATTGGCCTGCTCGGCGGAGCCCATGTAGGACCAGCCGGGGTCCTTCGGATCAAACGTGATCAATGCCAGCAACAGGTAGACAGACAGCGCCAGCAACAACAGCACCATGCCCTCAAGCAGAACCCGCTTGAGGTGGCGCGACCAGCCCGGCTCGTCGGCTTTCGAAGTTTTGGAATTACTCAAGGTTTCGTCACTAACTGGCTGAATTAATTGAGATGCTACACGCAAAACCGCGCCTTCACCAGCGACCGAGCCGCACGCTGATGGCACGTCTGGAGAGCATGATCCGCAGCGCTCGCCCCTCGCGGTGCCGTCAATCTGCTGCCAATCGCAGCGCGCCGCCGCCAACAATAGCAGGACTCGCTGAAAATCATAGGGCGCGACTGTTCAATGCCGCCGCCAATTGGTGTAGCTTCCCCCTCCATTCCGTCTGCCCGTACTCCATGGAGGCTATGCATGAGTGGCGCCCAGCACCATCGTCTGATTATTCTCGGTTCCGGCCCCGCCGGATTCTCCGCCGCCGTATACGCTGCTCGTGCAAACCTCAAGCCGGTGGTCATCACCGGCATCCAGCCCGGCGGCCAGCTGACCACCACCACCGAAGTGGACAACTGGCCCGGGGACGTAGAGGGCCTCACCGGCCCAGACCTGATGGTGCGCATGCAGCAGCATGCCGAACGCTTTAATACCGAGATCCTTTTCGACCATATCAACCAGGTGGATCTTGGCCAGCGGCCGTTCCTGCTCGTGGGTGACAACGGCAGTTACAGCTGTGATGCCCTCATCATTGCCACCGGCGCTTCTGCCAAATACCTCGGCTTGCCATCAGAGGAGGCGTTCAAGGGCAAGGGTGTCTCCGCCTGCGCCACTTGCGACGGCTTCTTCTACCGGAGCCAGAAGGTCGCCGTGCTCGGCGGCGGCAATACCGCAGTGGAAGAAGCACTCTACTTGTCCAATATTGCCGCCGAAGTGACCCTCATTCACCGGCGCGACAAGCTGCGTTCAGAGAAGATCCTGCAGGACAAGCTGTTGGCCAAGGACAACATCCGGGTGATCTGGAACCATAATCTGGAAGAAGTGCTCGGCGACGACAGCGGCGTCACCGGCGTGCGCATTCGCTCCACCGAAAACGACAGCACGCAGGAACTCGACGTGCAGGGCGTGTTTGTCGCCATCGGCCATCAGCCAAATACCGCCATCTTCGAAGGGCAGCTGGAGATGAAGGACGGTTACCTCAAGGTCAGAAGCGGCACCGAAGGCAATGCCACTGCCACCAACATATCGGGGGTGTTCGCCGCCGGCGATGTGGCCGATCACGTTTACCGGCAGGCAATTACCTCTGCCGGTGCCGGCTGCATGGCGGCACTGGATGCCGAGAAGTACCTCGACAATCTCTGAGTCCCGACCATGAGCGCGCTGATCTGGCTGGCACCGGGGGATCCGTTTCCCCCGACCAGTCAGGCGCTTGATGATCCCGCTGGACTGCTGGCTGCGGGTGGTGACCTGTCCCCTGACACCCTGCTGCGGGCCTACCGACGGGGCATCTTTCCCTGGTATTGCGATGGCCAGCCGCTGCTGTGGTGGAGTCCTGATCCGCGACTGGTGCTGTATCCGGAGCAATTCCATCTTTCCCGTCGCCTCGCCCGAAGCCTGACACAGCCACATTGGCGCTTCTCGCTGAACCATGCGTTCGACGAGGTAATTCAAGCCTGCGCCCAGACCCCTCGCCGTGGCCAACGTGGCACCTGGATCACCGCCGAGATGACGACGGCCTACCATCGACTGCATCGGCTGGGCCACGCCCATTCACTTGAAGTCTGGCATGATCAGCGCATGGTCGGCGGGATCTATGGCGTCCGGGTTGGCCGGGTATTCTTCGGCGAATCCATGTTCAGCCATGTCCGGGATGCCTCCAAGGCCGCCATGGCGATGCTTTGCCGGCTTCACGCCAGCCTGCATCTGTCCCTGCTTGACTGTCAGGTGGAAAGCGCGCATCTGTTGACTCTGGGCGCAACGACACTGCCCCGGCGCGAGTTTGAACGGCTGCTGGAAGACCTGACTCAGGCTCCTACGCCACCATGGCCGCGAATAGCTCCCGGCACACTGTCGTTTGCTGGCACCGGGTCAGGACAGGGCTGAACGATGACTGATCTATCCACCTTGAGGTTTTTTCGCACCCCGGCGCATCGCTGCAGTTATCTTGAGGACCGCGAGGCGACCACGCTGTTTGTCGATCCGTCGACGCCGATGACAGGCGCGCTCTACAGCGCGTTGTCACAACGCGGATTCCGCCGCAGCGGTGATTTCCTCTACCGGCCACACTGTCAGGGCTGTCAGGCCTGCATTCCGGTGCGCATCCCGGTCACCCGCTTCCAGTGGCGACGGCGCCACCGGCGTCTGCTGGCCCGTAACAGCGACCTGATGGTGGAGAGCCGTCCAGCCCGCTTCGACCGCGAGATTTACCAGCTCTACGCCCGCTACATCAATAGCCGTCACGGCGACGGCGACATGTACCCGCCGTCCGAAGAACAGTTCACCGGTTTTCTGGTCAGCCACTGGAGTGACACCCGGTTCTTCTGCTTCCGCGACGCCGAACGCCTTCTGGCAGTGGCAGTGGTTGACCGACTTCAGGACGGCCTGTCGGCGGTGTACAGCTTCTACGACCCGGACCAGCAGCCGCGCGGACTGGGCAATCTGGCCATTCTCTGGCAGATGGAGCGCTGTCGCAGGGAAGGCCTGCCCTACCTGTATCTCGGCTACTGGGTACAGGACTGCCGCAAGATGGCGTACAAGGGAGACTTCCGCCCACTGGAACAGCTGCGGGACAATCTCTGGCAGCCATTGGCCGCGGATGACTGACGCCAGCAGCAGTAACTGTCCTTTTGCTTTGCAGGCCAGCACCAATTCGGGCAGAATTGCGCCTTCTTTTTGGCGGACTACCGCAAAGGGCACGACACTGCATGGCGAAAGAAGAGCAGATTGAACTGGAAGGCACGGTGATCGAGACCCTGCCCAATACCATGTTCCGGGTAAAACTGGACAACGGTCACGTGCTGATCGCACACATTTCCGGAAAAATGCGCAAACACTATATCCGCATCCTGACTGGTGACCGGGTCAAGGTGGAAATGTCGCCTTACGACCTGAGCAAAGGCCGCATCACATTCCGGATGAAATAGTCCGGGCCGAAGCACCCTCCGGACAGACAGACAAAAGGGACCTTTCGGTCCCTTTTGTGTTTTTGGCAACCAGCCTGTCGCGGCTTATGCCGGCTCCACCGAGGGCGCCACCACGGTAAGCAGCAGCTTGTCGTCCTTCATGGTAACCCTGACCCGCCCCCCCTGCTCGGACAACTCGCCAAACAGCAGCTTCTCCGCCAGCGGCTTCTTTACCTGGTCCTGAATCAGACGCGCCATAGGTCGAGCACCCATGGCCACGTCATAGCCATGCTCGGCCAGCCAGGCCCGGGCCGAGGCATCGACCTCCAGCACCACGCCGCGCTCGTCCAGCTGCGCCTGCAGTTCGACCAGAAACTTGTCGACCACACTGAGAATTGTCTGCGGCGTCAGGGCGCTGAACTGGATGATCGCATCAAGCCGGTTACGGAACTCCGGCGTGAACATCTTCTTCAACGCCTCCATGCCATCAGTGGCATGATCCTGGCGGGTGAAGCCGATTGAGCTGCGAGACATCACTTCCGCACCGGCGTTGGTCGTCATGATCAGAATCACATTGCGGAAGTCCGCCTTACGGCCGTTGTTGTCCGTAAGCGTGGCATGATCCATCACCTGCAACAGCAGATTGAACACTTCCGGATGGGCCTTTTCGATCTCATCAAGCAGCAGCACACAGTGCGGCGTCTTGGTGATCGATTCGGTCAGCAAACCACCCTGATCAAAACCGACATACCCCGGTGGCGCACCGATAAGACGGCTGACCGTGTGCCGTTCCATGTACTCGGACATGTCAAACCGCACCAGCTCGATACCCAGTGCTCTGGCAAGCTGGCGACTGACTTCCGTTTTGCCAACGCCGGTGGGGCCGGCAAACATAAAGCAGCCCACCGGCTTGTTCGGCGATTTCAGCCCCGCTCGAGACAGCTTGATCGCGGCAGACATCGCTTCGATGGCGTCATCCTGACCAAACACGGTCATCTTCAGATCGCGCTCAAGATTACGCAGCAGCTCTTTATCTGATGCAGAAACAGACTTGGGTGGGATACGGGCAATCTTCGCCACCATCTCTTCCACATCGGTCACGTCAATCAGATGCCTGCGCTGGTCCTCCGGGCGCAGGCGCTGCCAGGCACCCACCTCGTCAATGACATCGATAGCCTTGTCAGGCAGATGACGATCGTTGATATAGCGCGCCGACAGCTCTGCGGCCGATTTCAGCGCCGCATCGGTGTACTCGACCTGATGATGATCTTCAAAGCGCTTTTTCAAGCCGCGGAGAATGCCAATGGTTTCATCGACGGTGGGCTCAACCACATCAATCTTCTGGAATCGCCGCGCCAACGCCCGATCTTTCTCGAAGATGCCGCGATACTCCTGAAACGTGGTGGACCCCATGCACTTGATTTCGCCGGAAGCCAACGCCGGCTTAAGCAGGTTGGATGCGTCCATCACCCCACCCGACGCTGCGCCAGCGCCGATAATGGTATGAATTTCGTCAATGAACAGAATCGCATTGGACTGCTTCTTCAGTTCATTGATCAAGGCCTTGAATCGTTTTTCAAAATCACCACGATACTTGGTGCCGGCGAGCAGCGCGCCCATGTCGAGCGAATACACCACCGCATCCTGCAGTGGCTCGGGGACCTTGCCCTCGACAATCATCCATGCCAGACCTTCGGCAATGGCTGTCTTGCCAACGCCAGGCTCGCCCACCAGCAACGGGTTATTCTTGCGTCGACGGCAGAGAATTTGCGCCGCGCGCTCGATCTCGAAGGCACGACCAATAAGCGGGTCAATGCGACCGGTGGCAGCCTGGGCGTTCAGATTAACGGCATAGTTCTCCAGCGGATTGGATGACGGCGCCTCACCAGCCTCCTCGCCCATCTGCTCGGCATCCTGAGACGGCGCGCTGTCGTCGCCACCACTGATTTTCGAGATGCCGTGGGAGATGTAATTCACCACATCAAGCCGGTGCACATTCTGGGTCGCCAGAAAATAGACCGCCTGACTCTCCTGCTCGCTGAAGATTGCCACCAGCACGTTGGCACCAGTGACCTCGCGCTTGCCGGAAGACTGCACATGAAATACCGCTCGCTGCAATACGCGCTGAAAGCCGAGCGTTGGCTGGGTATCGCGCTCCGGATCATCTTCCGGAATCAGCGGTGTGGTGTCATCAATAAACTGCGACACCGAACTACGCAGATCATTGACGTCGGCGCCACAGGCGGTAAGCACTTCTACAGCAGAATCGTTATCAAACAGCGCCAGCAGAAGATGCTCCACCGTCATGAACTCATGACGGTGGCTGCGGGCATAACGGAAGGCCTCATTCAGGGTCATTTCCAGTTCTTTGCTCAGCATGGTGACACCTCTGTTCAGCCTGCGGGATTGGGTACTAAGACCTCCATATCCGATACTTCGTTCAGGCGACCTCTACCTGGCACATCAACGGGTGCTGGTGTTGACGGGCATAATCGATAACCTGTTCGGCGCGCGTTTCAGCCACATCACGGGTGTAAACACCGCAAACAGCCCTGCCCTCGGTGTGGACGGTCAGCATAATCCGGGTGGCTTTTTCCCGGTTCATGGTAAAAAACAACTCCAGCACCTCCACGACAAATTCCATCGGCGTAAAGTCGTCGTTCAGCATCAGCACCTTGTACATGGCCGGTGGTTTCAGTTGCGGCCTCGCCTCCTCCACCATCAGGCCATCGTGGCGCTGGGGCAACTCGGGCTCCCCGCTCAAGCGGGCCGGAGAGAGCCCGGCAATGACACTGTTCTCAAACACTGACGCGTTCATGGTTTCCTGTCTTCTCTTGTACTGCGACGCCGGTCGGTACGCAATAACTGTGGCATGACGCACACCTGTTGCGGGCTGCCGTTCGTCGGAGGGGGTTGACACCCTCCCTTGCTGGTTAAAAGATGGTCGATAGTCATTGCTCCGGCTTCCAGTTTACACCAGCACCGTGACGCCATGGTGATGTTGGGATCCGGAGGAACAAAACAACAACAACCCAGGGAAGACAGGGGCAGACAAATGGCAACCGGCAAGGTGAAGTGGTTCAACAACGCAAAGGGGTATGGCTTTGTCCGCCCTGACCTCGGCGGAGACGATCTGTTCGTCCACCACTCCTACATCCAGATGGACGGCTACCGCAGCCTGAAGGCCGGTCAGCCAGTGGAGTATGAGCTTCAGCCAGCCAGCAAGGGCTACCACGCCGTCAACCTCAGGCCGCTTGCAGACGGCAGTGCCGAGGCAGGTCAACAGGCGATGGAAAGCAACCCGGCATCGGCCTGATACCGGGTTGCCAGCTTACTGCTCCATATGGCGGATGACCGCATCACCGAACTGGGAGCACTTCATCAGGGTCGCATCCGGCATCAGTCGCTCGAAGTCATAGGTTACTGTCTTCGCCGCGATGGCACCTTCCATGCCGCGAATGATCAGGTCCGCCGCCTCGTTCCAGCCCATGTGGCGCAGCATCATCTCTGCCGACAGGATCAGCGAACCGGGGTTCACCTTATCCTGCCCGGCATACTTGGGCGCAGTACCATGGGTTGCCTCGAACAGCGCCACCGAGCCGCCGATATTGGCTCCCGGCGCAATGCCGATACCGCCGACCTCCGCAGCCAGCGCATCAGAGATATAGTCGCCGTTGAGATTCAAGGTGGCGATAACGCTGTAGTCGGCCGGACGCATGAGGATCTGCTGCAGGAAGGCGTCAGCAATGACATCCTTGATGATGATCTGGTTGCCGGTCTTCGGGTTTTTCAGGGTCATCCACGGGCCACCGTCGAGTAGCTCGGCACCGAAGCGATCTGCCGCCAGCTGATAGCCCCAGTCTTTGAAGGCACCTTCGGTGTACTTCATGATGTTGCCCTTGTGCACCAACGTGACACTGGAGCGGTCATTGTCGATGGCGTACTGGATGGCCTTGCGCACCAGACGCTGGGTGCCTTCACGGGATACTGGCTTGATGCCGATGCCGCAACCCTCGTGGAAGCGAATTTTGGTGACCCCCATTTCCTCGCGCAGAAAACGGATCAGCTTGGTCGCCTCCGGGCTGTCCGCCGCCCACTCAATACCGGCGTAAATATCTTCCGAGTTTTCGCGGAAGATGGTCATATCGGTGAGTTCGGGGTGGGTCACGGGACTGGGAACACCCGGGAACCAGCGCACCGGGCGGATGCAGACGTAGAGATCGAGTTCCTGACGCAGCGCCACGTTCAGGGAACGGATACCACCGCCCACCGGGGTGGTCAGCGGGCCCTTGATGCTGACGATGAATTCTCGCAGGGCCTCAAGCGTTTCTTCCGGCAGCCAGACGTCGGGCCCGTAAACACGGGTGGACTTCTCGCCGCAATAAACTTCCATCCAGACAATCGAGCGTTTCGTGCCGTAGGCTTTTTCGATTGCGCTATTCACTACTTTCATCATCACGGGCGTGATGTCCACCCCGATCCCATCCCCTTCGATATAGGGAATAATGGGATGGTTTGGCACATTCAGGGACAGGTCCGCATTGACAGTGATTTTGTCACCGTCTGCCGGAACCGTGATCTTTTGGTATCCCATCTGGCTACTCCCTCTGGAAAAAACCGTAGAATGCGGTTCACGCCGCTCCCGGTAGGGAGGCCGCGTTAGCCGGCCGAGTATAGCACCGGCTCTGTTATGTTGTCTGACATTTTAAGAACCAAACGTGTCGGTTTTGCCCACTGCTGCGATCACGGAAATGCATTGGCTGGCGAATTTTTGGTCAACCCGGAGCCCGCCATGGCGCGCCTTTTACTCTTCAACAAGCCCTTCAATGTACTGTCCCAGTTCCGCGACAGTGATGGCCGGGCAACGCTGGCAGACTTCATCAATGTCGCTGGCGTCTATCCAGCCGGCCGTCTCGACTATGATTCGGAAGGTCTGCTGCTGCTGACCGACAGCGGCCCCCTCCAGGCCCGTATTGCAGAGCCCCGCTTCAAGCTGCCGAAAACCTATCTGCTTCAGGTGGAGGGCACCGTCAACGAAACGGCGCTGCAAGCCCTCCGTCAGGGGATCACACTCAAGGACGGCATTACCCAGCCGGCCAGCGCGCAGGCAATTGATCCTCCGGCGCTGTGGCCGCGACACCCTCCGGTGCGAGAGCGCCGCTCTGTGCCGGACAGCTGGCTGTCGCTGACCATCCGTGAGGGGCGCAATCGTCAGGTACGTCGCATGACCGCAGCCGTCGGCCTGCCGACCCTGAGGCTGATCCGCTGGCAGATTGGCGACTGGTCGCTTGACGGGCTGGAGCCGGGCACATGGCGCGAGGAAAGTGTCCATGTGGCCTCCCCCGCTGCTCACCCCGGACGCCCTGACAAGCCCCGACGCCCGGGGCGCACCCGGCGGTGAACCTGTAAAGCCGGGGCCAGCTGGTTTATCCTCTGCCGCCCCCATTGCAGCGATAGCGCATGAACAGCTTTGAACCCCACATTACCGTTGCCACCGTGGTCGAGCAGGAAGGACGTTTCCTGCTGGTGCGTGAACAGGCCGATGGCAAGCTGGTGCTGAATCAGCCGGCGGGCCATGTCGAAGCCGGCGAGAGTGTTACCCAGGCGGCCTTTCGCGAAACGCTGGAAGAGACCGCCTGGCAAGTGGAGATCACCGCGCTGCTTGGCATTTACATATACCAGCCGCGGCGTGGCGCCGGCGTCTATTACCGGCTGTGTTTCGCTGCCAGTCCGCTGCACCATGATCCGCGCCAGAAACTCGACACCGGTATCACCGGCGCTGAATGGTTGACGGTGGAAGAATTGCGCGCCTGCCAGAGCGAGCATCGCAGCCCACTGGTAATGCGATGCGTGGAAGACTACCTCAGCGGTCGACGCCTGCCGCTGGATGCTATCTATCAACATCCCTGGCCGCTGCAGCAGCGATGACCTCACCTTTCTCCGGCCCAACCGCAGCAACCCGCATCATCGTCGGCATGTCCGGCGGGGTCGACTCTGCCGTCGCCGCGGCCCTCCTCAAGCAGCAGGGCTATCAGGTCGAAGGCCTGTTCATGAAGAACTGGAATGAAGATGACGGCAGTGAATATTGCACCGCCCGTGAGGACCTGCTGGATGCCATGCAGGTGGCCGGGGTGCTTGATATCGAGTTGCATACCGCCAACTTCGCCGGCGAGTACTGGGATCGGGTATTCGAACATTTTCTCGCCGAGTACCGGGCCGGTCGCACTCCCAACCCGGACATTCTCTGCAACAAGGAAATCAAGTTTCAGGCGTTTCTTGATCATGCCCTGACTCTCGGCGCCGACGGCATCGCCACCGGTCATTACGCCCATCTTGACTATCCGGGCCTCGGCGCGAGACTGCTTCGCGCCCGTGACCGGAACAAGGATCAGACCTACTTCCTGCATGCCGTCGGCGGTGACAAGTTCCGTCGCACGCTGTTTCCGCTCGGCGATCTGGAAAAGCCGGAGGTCCGCCGTCTGGCGGGCGAGTTCGGTTTCGCCAATCACAAGAAGAAGGACTCCACCGGCATCTGCTTCATCGGCGAGCGCCGCTTCCGTGATTTTCTGCAGCAGTACCTGCCAGCCCAACCGGGGCGGATCGAGGATGATCATGGCAATCTGCTAGGCCAACATGCTGGCCTGATGTACTACACCCTCGGCCAACGTCAGGGCCTTGGCATCGGCGGGCGCGCCGATGCGGTCGAGTCGCCGTGGTACGTGGCCGCCAAGGACCTCGACCGCAATGTGCTAATTGCTGTGCAGGGCCATGATCACCCGCTGCTGCAGAGCCGCGGCCTGATCACCTCGGCAGTGCATTGGGTGGCTGGTGAACCTCCGGCGCTATCCTGCCGTCTGAGTGCCAAGACCCGCTACCGGCAAGCGGACCAGTCCTGTAGCGTCAGCGATCAGGTCGGCAGCCGTGTCCGGGTGGAGTTTGACCAGTATCAACGTGCCGTCACGCCAGGTCAGTCGGTGGTGTTTTACGATGGCGAAGTGTGTCTTGGTGGCGCAGTGATTGAGGAGACTTTCTGAATGGCGTCCGATCGCGAACAGGTAATGGCGCTGGGCGCCGTGTTTCAGGCTGCCCTTCTGGCAGACCAGCTGGCCACTACGGGCCAGTGCAACCGACGCAATATGGCGCCTCTGTTCAGCGCCACCCTGGCGCTGGATGCGCCCGACTATCAGACCATCTACCCGAGCCCGTCTGAATTGCGGCCCGGACTCACCCTGCTGCGCAGTGTGCTGGCCGGCCAGCAGCAGGCCAGTGACCTGCGGGCGGTGGGCCATGCCCTGGCCCTGATCCAGTTATCTGCAGCCCTGCGTCAGGACACCGCCCTGATCAATATCCTCCGCAACCGTCTGGAAGTCCTGTCTGCCAGTCGATCGCAGTTTGACGACATCGCCGACCCGGAGGTCTGCCGACGCCTCGGCGGGATCTATCTGGATACGCTCAGCACCCTCAAGTTTCGCATTCGGGTCCATGGCGAGCCCCGCCACCTGCAGGAGGAGGATACCGCCGCCACCATCCGGGCCCTGTTCCTCGCCGGTGTCCGCGGCGCTGCCCTCTGGCACCAGGGCGGCGGTCGACGCTGGCATATGCTGTTCCGCCGCCAGCGCCTGCTCAAGGCCGCCCAGAGCCTGCTGGCTCTCTGACCCGAAGAGCTGGGAGCAGGAATGATTGGCCCGTCTGCAGGACGGACATCCCGCCGCTTTTCCCGTATCATTGCGCCGCCTTTTCCGCCCCATCCGCCAGTCGAGGACCCGCCATGTCTCAGTTGCTGAACCCCCTGCTCGCCATCTCCCCCGTTGACGGCCGCTATGGCAGCAAGTGCGACGCCCTGCGCGAGATCACCAGCGAGTACGGCCTGATCCGCAACCGGGTACGGGTGGAAATCCACTGGCTGGAGGCACTGGCTCGCCATCCGGACATCCGTGAAGTGCCGACCCCGAGCGCCGAGGCTGCCTATCAACTGCGCAACGTCGCTACCCGTTTCTCGCTGGAGGGCGCCAGCCGCATCAAGGACATCGAACGGACCACCAATCACGATGTGAAAGCGGTGGAGTACTTCATCAAGGAATGCATCGAGGGCAACCCTGAACTTAAGTCCATCAGCGAGTTTGTCCACTTCGCCTGCACCTCCGAAGACATCAACAACCTGTCTTACAGTCTGATGCTGGCCGACGCCCGCAAGGTCATGTTGCCGGTAATGGACAAGGTCGTCCGCGCCCTGCGACAGATGGCCCACTCCCATGCATCCGAACCGATGCTGGCGCGCACTCATGGTCAATCCGCCTCTCCCACCACTGTCGGCAAGGAATTGGCCAATGTGGTTGCCCGTCTGCAGCGACAGCGCGACCAGTTTGCTACCGTCCCGCTGCTCGGCAAGATCAACGGCGCCGTCGGCAACTATAATGCACATCTTAGTGCCTACCCGGAGATCGACTGGCCGGCTCTTGCCCAGCAGTTTGTCGAGAGCCTCGGCCTGACCTTTAACCCCTACACTACCCAGATCGAACCGCATGACTGCATTGCCGAATATTTCCACGCGCTGATGCGGTTCAATACCATCGTGCTCGACTTCGATCGGGATGTATGGGGCTACATTTCACTCGGTTATTTCAAGCAGCGCACCGTCGCTGGCGAAATCGGCTCCTCGACCATGCCGCACAAGGTCAACCCGATCGATTTCGAAAACTCGGAAGGCAATCTCGGCCTCGCCAATGCCATCATGGACCATCTGGCCGCCAAGCTACCGGTGTCGCGCTGGCAGCGTGATCTCACCGATTCGACCGTGTTGCGCAACGTCGGCGTTGGTCTCGCCCATAGCCTGATTGCCTACGAGGCATCGCTGAAAGGCATCAGCAAGCTGGAGGTCAATCCGGCGCAACTGGGTGCCGATCTGGAGGCATCGTGGGAAGTGCTGGCAGAACCGATCCAGACCGTGATGCGCCGCTATGGCATTGAAAAGCCCTACGAGAAGTTGAAAGAACTGACCCGTGGCAAAACCATTACCCGGGAAGCACTGGAAAGCTTTGTCGACGGACTGGCCATCCCGGATGACGCCAAGGCAAGACTGAAAGCGATGACCCCTGCCAGCTATACGGGTAACGCAGCGAATCAGGCTCGCAGGGTCTGATCCCGTGGTGACCCGCTTGCCACAGTTCAAGCTGCCCCTTGCTGCCGAGCAGTTTCTGCGCAAATACTGGCAGCAGGCGCCGCTGCTGATGCGCGCCGCCGCCTCAGGCCTCGATCACCCCGACCCCGACACGCTGGCTGGACTGGCACTGGAAGATTGCGTCGAGTCACGCCTGATCAGCGGCGCCGGCGACGGCCCATGGAATGTCCAGAATGGCCCCTTCACCGAACAGGACTTTGCTGCCCTGCCGAAGCAGAACTGGACGCTGCTGGTGCAGTCTGTCGATCACTTTATGACCGAAGTCTCGCTGTTGCTCGATAGCTTCGGCTTTCTGCCGGGCTGGCGACTGGAAGACATCATGCTGAGCTATGCCGTGCGTGGCGGTAGCGTCGGCCCGCACTATGACCGCTATGACGTGTTTCTGATTCAGGCCCGTGGCACGCGACGCTGGAAGCTGGGCCCCCACTGCGATGACAACAGCCCAAGGCTGCCCCATGACCAATTACGGCTGCTCGCCGACATGCCCGTTACCGAAGAGTTTGTGGTCGGCCCCGGTGATGTGCTGTACCTGCCCCCGGGCGTCGGCCACTGGGGTGTTGCCGAGGCGGATGACTGTGTGACCTGGTCGGTGGGCTTTCGCGCCCCGGCGCCGGCCGACCTGCTGGCACGGCTGGCGGATGCGGCCATCGAAGGCGCTGATCAGAGCCTGTTTACCGACCCGGACCGTGCCCCCACCGACCTCCCCGAGCAGCTGACCGACGACGATATGCGCAAACTGCGTGATCAAGCTCTGGCGCTGATGGACCGGGACGTAATGAGGCAGGCGCTGGCCAGCCTGCTGTCAGAACCCCGGCAGCCCGCCGGCCTTGATTTCGACGTCGATTGCGGGCACATTGCCGCCGCCTCACCAGACACCGTGCTGGTACGACATGGCGCCGCCCGGCTGCTGATCGACAGCAACGGCGATGCCTGGATCAACGGCGAACAACGCCCGCTCAGCGATCAGCAAAAGCCTCTGGCGACCCTGCTGGCCCGCCAGAGACAGTACACGGAAGAACAACTACAGCCGCTGCTGAATGATGAATCCGGGCAGCTGATGGAGGAATGGATTGATGCCGGCTTCTTCACCGTTATTGAGTGATTCGACCATGTCAGTGACCATCCAGCGCACTAGCTGGTCAGAGCAGGAAGGCCCGCTGCGTGGCATTCGTGAGGCTGTGTTCATTCTGGAACAACATGTCCCCGAGTCGCTGGAGTGGGACGAGCACGATACAGAGGCCACCCACTTTATCGCCATCGGCCCGAACAACACGCCGGTAGGCTGCATCCGCCTGCTACCCAACGGTCAGGTCAGTCGGCTTGCGGTGCTGGAAGCCTTTCGCAATCAGGATATCGGCTCTGCCCTGCTGGCTGCCGCTGAAGCCGAGGCCCGCAGTCGCGGCATGAACGAAATTTTTCTTCATGCCCAGACCCAGGCCACCCATTTCTACGAGAACGCCGGCTTCACCGTCAGTGGCGGTATCTTCCTCGAGGCCGATATTCCACACCGGCAGATGTTCAAGGAACTGGCGCACTGATGCAGCCGGTGCGCGAGGATGGGCCCCTGCCCGATGACCGCACCGCATTCGAACAGGCCTGCGATGATCTCCTTGCCGGCGCCCGGCGCTCGGTACGCATCTGGGCTGCCGATCTTGATCAACAGCTGCTTAACCGGGAACGCGTTTCCGAGCTGCTGGTGAGGCTGGCCCGACATAACCCTTCCGCTCGCGTCCGTATTCTGATTGCTGATGCCTCAGCAGCAGTGTCCGCCGGTCACCGGCTGATCTATCTTGCCCGGCGACTGCCGTCCTTTGTCAGCATCCGGGCACTGCCCGGCGAACTGAATGACAATGAGGCAAGCTGGCTGCTGGCTGATGATCAGGCGCTGCTGTGGCGGCCGGATTACCGTCACCTGCGTAACGGTCTCTGTGTTCATCAGGACCCGATGCGCAGCGGCGTATTGCTGCGTCTTTTTGATGATCGTTGGGAACAGGCCCGTGTCGACCCGTCACTACGCCAGTTGAGCCTCTGACGACTGAACCGGGCCGCCTCGCTGCATGCTCGCCAGCAGTCTGCGCCGCGCCGCCTGATAATGTCGTTGCGACAACACACCACTCTTCAGCATCCGACGATGCTCGGCGATCTCTGCTGCGACGCGACGACTGCCGGTAGGCAGCACCACGCTGGCACCATCAGCACGCTCGCTGATCAATGTCACAAATGCCTTACTGTCGGCACGATGAAACAGCGCACTGCTTATCCGGCAAACTGGCGTTCCGCCGATGGCGGTCCTGAACTCCCAGTGGCCCGGTCGTATCGACAGCACTAACCAGGCCACCACCGACAGGAGTAACAGCAGCAAAGCCAACGCTGCCCCGGGATGGAGCAACAAGCCAAGCCCACCCATGGCGCCCACCACAGCAGCGATACACACCCGGCGACGAACGTCACCCCGAACCCACCGTGGTGTCGGGTTCAGATAGGCGAGATTGATGACACGCTCCGGCAGCTCCGGTTGACGGCGGTCTGTCAGGGACAGGAAGTGGCCATTGAACACCATCAGTTCCGGGGCACTGCCCAGCCAGGGCAGTTGTTGGGCAAGACGGGCATCGACACGGCGCTGGTGATCCGGCGGTACACTGACGTAGTCCTCGTCCAACAGGTGCTGAAGGCGATGCATGTCTGGGGCAAGGGGGGCCTGTTTCATATCAGGGCTCCATCCGTAAGGTACGGAAATAGTGCCCCAAATGCATACGAACTAAATACGAACCAGTTGGCAGGGTCAGGGGGTGCGCTGCCTCAATTCAGACAACAGGTGAGACGCCAGAGGCCGTGACCACTGTTCCGGTACTTTTCCTCGAAATCCGTCAACACGGTCACCGGGTCCCAGCGCTCCACTGTCGGCCGTTTTCCCGTCATTTCGAGGGCCAAGGCCATTTCTTGCGGATAAACCGACCAGTTGCTGCGTAACTCCAGCTCACCACCTAGCTGCAACAACACTGGAAACACGGGATGACCGTGCCAGCGCCGCAGTAGATGCCCGGGCTTGGGCCAGGGATTGGGATACAGCAGAAAATGTCGTTCCAGACGCCAACCGGCCTGCACCATCAGGCGCCATAGATCGGCGCACTCGCCCCGCACCAGCATCAGATTGTCAGGTAGCTGCGGGAACCGGACGCTGCCCCGCTCCAGCCGCGCTGCGGACTGATCGACCCCGATGACCAGACAGTCCCGGTTGCCCAATGCCAACTGGAACGCAGAGCGGCCGGTGCCACAACCGGAATCAAGCCATAACGGCCTGCCGATGCCGGCCCGCTGGCGCCATTCAGAGAGCTGCTCGAAAACGCCGCGATTATGATCCGCCAGCGGCTGACGCCATGCTGACGCAAGGTGGCGTCGAACCACCGTCAGCAGCGCGGGATGGGGTCCTGACTGTTGAGACAACACGGGACGGCTGTTGCCGGACATGGGAAGTTCTTACTGAAACACGGGGGCGGCAGTGTAGCCGTCGCCCCCGTGTTGGGCCAAGTTCAACCGCCCCGACCCCAGCCGAGCAGGGACAGCAGAGGAGCCGCGCTAAGCGCATGCTGATCGCCGTCGATGAAGTGGGCAGCCAACCCCGCCCCGAGCGGATCCAGGGTCATGGTGGCAATCAACTGCTCGCCCAGCATCAGGTAGCCACCGCGATCCGACGACGGTATCACCACCAGAGCCGACTCACTGCTGCCGACCTGATTGAACAGCAATCCGCCACCGTTCCAATGAACATCGTAGGGAATCTGCAAGCCTGGCCAGATGAGACTGGCATTACCAGACAGCGACCAGTCGGCAATTGACGGCATCGCCAGATCGGCACCACCACTGATCAGTCCAGCGGTCATGGCCGTCAACCAAGGCCAGAGCTCACCCAGCCCGACAGCACCGCCAAGTGCAACATGCACCTTCGGCAGATCGCCGACGGCCACCCCAAAGGCCACAGAGGCGGCCATGATGGGTCCGACATCAATTGCCAGACCCGCCTGACCGGGCAGGCTGAACAGCCTGTCACCCAGTGGCGTCTCAATCTCGCCACTGAGCAGGCGCAGGCTGAGCAAGCCTCCGTCACCGCCGGTCAGCGCGGCAATACCAAGCGAACTCTGCAACGACATCGTCGCTCTGAATGGATCGGCGGGCGCAGTGACCTCGGCGAGCGTGCCCTGGCCGGAGACCGTCAACTGCAACTCCGCCACCGAGCCCATGATGGCAAGCAGACTGCTTGCCACCGCCAGCGGATCATCGCCATCGGTCAGCAACGGTGTCAGGGTCGAGAAGAAGTCGAGCAGATCCAGTCCAGGCAATCCCAGCGCCAACACCCCACTCAGATGCGCAACCGCCTGTTGATTGCCAACCCGGGCGGCAATGACTTCCATCTGTACCCGGCTCAGCCCGCCGTTGAACAGTTGTGAGCCGGGCGTCGGCACCCGAAGGTTAATGTCGACCTGCTGCCCATGCAGGCTACCGACAATCTCGACACGAGGACTAATGCTGCCGCCGGTGAGAAAACCGAGCAGATCAGTAATCGAAGGGAAGGCGCGCATGGTCGCGCTGTAGCTGTCATCCTGATGCAGCACCACATAGGTGTAACAGCGGTTAGGACGCCACAGTGCACACTGGCTATTGGCTTCGATCAATTTGCGTTCGCCGTTGACTGCGGCATCCAGTGCGTGACCCAGCGAGGTGTAGGCGACCTGCATCATCGCCGGGATCTCGGCCCGCGGCAGCCACAGGTACTGCCCCGCCTGACGACGCAGGGCTGCATCCAGATCCAGCAGCGCGGCACCCGAGGCATAGTATTCCAGTTCATTGGTGAGGGCGGCGAAGCGGGCTTGATCCCAGTCGATCGCCAGGGCCGGATTTGCCGCGGACACCTGATGCCACTGCGCAACCCGGGCACTGGCCGATGCCAACAACTGCTCGCCCTCCCCCAGCGCGCTGGCCACTGCGCGTGCGCTACCGAGCAGCTCCAGCAACCCGTAACGACCTTCAAGCGGCAACTGCCCGGCGAAGCGGGTGAATGTGGCAGACACACTTTGCAGAACCTCGGCCACAGGCACCTCGGCACCCTGCGCAGCAAAAGCCGCAGATAACACACCATGCAATCTGGCGGCGTCCGAAGCGGCGAAGAACGCCACACTATTCGGGTCGGCCGGAATCAGCGCGGTAAAGTGATCCGGCAGCCCGAACAGCGCCGCCACTCGATTGCGAGCCAGATCCAGATTGTTCTGGCTCAGCCCACCGGGAAGACGTTGGGCCCACTCGGCCATCAGATGCGTCAGCGGCGTGATGGCGACCTCGCCGGCACGGAACTGCTCAGCGGTCACCAGGGTACGCAACTGAAAGCCGTCACTCAGTGCGATCCAGTCACCGAACTCGCCACCGGCACATCCCGACGGCACATCACATAGCATCCGGCTTGCCCGTTGCGATGAAAGTGAAACCGTCAAGCGAACAAGTCCATCAATCTCGCCAATGTCCAGCAGAAACCGCCCCTGATCGGTATGGGCGCGATCAAGCTCCTGCCAGAGCCCCCCGTTGTACCATTCGGCCACTACAAGGGCGTCATGCAGGCGCCCTTTCATGGCGACACCGGAATACCCTTCCTCTGTGGGCTTCGCCACAGGCACGATTCCGGCCTCAGCAACTGTGCGATTGCCTCCACCACATGCGGTGGTGAAGATCACCATCAGGCCCATGATTGTCATGCGATAGTGCCAGCCCATACCCGTCCCTCTCAACTTCCGTCGGCCATCACCAAATAAATTCACCACAATAGCTCACATCGGGCCGCCTGGATCACCGGGATCTCCGCCAGAGTCACCACCATTGCCACCACCGCTAACAATGCCCTCGAAAAAGCCCAGTAGCAGAGTGATCAATTCAGGTTCGATAGCATCCGACAGCGGGCCTAGGAAGTAGCTACGCCGGGTGCCGTCGACAAGGAAGATACTGAGCCCGGTTTTGTTAAAATCAAAAGTAAAGGTACCCACAAATGTATCGCCGTAGAACAAATAGCCCCCCTGTAGCCCGGTCACGTAGATCGATAGCTGGTGCGGCCCATGGCTGACATCAATACGGTTATTATTGGCTTCGAACACATACCGTCTGGATTCAACCCAACCTTCAGTGGCATCGAAACCATCGACCTCAAGAACGGCATTCCCCAGCAGCGCCAGGACTGATGGATCAATCTGATTCACGACCTCAACAAGGCTGATTTCCTGCCCGGAAAACACGGTCGGAATGAAGGTCACAAACTGCGACACAAAAGAGGCAAGGCCTGTGAGTGCGCCCTCAAGCTTCAGTTTCATGGCCGGCATACCGAACGCCTCGAAACCGAAGCAGGCAGCCATACTGGCGTCATCACCAGCATTTATCGCCAGAGTGGGCAGGAGCTCAAACACACCACAGAACGTGGACGCTGAGGAATCAATCGATGCAATCGTGTCGCCATGGGGAGAGCGGAAACGGCCATCATGAATCCTCGCCTCCAGAAGATTGCCGCCAGTGCTGAATCGAGGGAAGCTGACGGATCCATCGAGATTGATCATGCCCTCAAAGAACCAATCGGGATCCTCGGTGCTCGCCAATTTGCCAGAACCGTTCACCGCTACCGTCACCTCAATCGACGCCAGCAACTCCTCAAGTGGCACCTCCTCACCATCCATCAGCATGGACTGGAGCACTGCCGCGAATTCTGCCCCGAACGTGACCAACAACTCGCCGGTCAACTCGGCAGTCGCGGTGGCATTCTGCACACCCCCATTAAGCGCAAAACGCATCGTTTGGCCGGCCAGCAGCCCCGTGGCCGGGCTAAGCTCGATCTCCATAGCAACCAGCTGCCCCATGTACGGGGCAAACTCTTCAGCATTTAATTTCAGCGTTGATTCAGTACGGCAAAGCTGCATGTATCCGTCTGGCTGCTCAGAAAGGGATATGCCGGTGAATGACTCGCAGCCGCCACTTTCTGACATTGCAATACTGACAGAAGCCATGACCGTGTTCACTGCTGCCTCATAGAACACCAACATCATGGCCTGCGTATCCAGCCTGGCAGCCTCGTCACTGTAAAGCCAGTTAAGCTGAGTGACCTGCTCGGCGAAAAAAGTCCCGTCCGCATTGATTCCGGCCAGATTCAGGTACTGGTCAAGATGATCCAGCAGAACAACTGCGTCAGCAAATCGCTCAGGATCCAGATTGCCCGACCCCATCGCAGCTGTCAGCGGGCTCTCACCCCATCGGGCAATCAGATTATTCAGTGCTCCCACAATGGCTGCCAACTGATCTCCATCCAGAAGCTCCTGAGCCATGGATGAAGCGATAGCGACCAACGACGTCAACGAGGGATTGTCCTCACCGGACACAACCATGAACTGGCCAGCCAGATCGATAAACTGTCGGGTATATTCATCCAGCGCCAGAACCAGAGAGAGCTCAGCAGATGCCTGAAGGAAGGCCGCAGACAGCAACGCATGCATTACTGAAGACGTGTTGCCAAGCTGCTCACTATCAGTGATGTCAATCGGAAGGTGCCAGGCAAAATCCGCCGCAAGACCAAAAATATCCGCAGCGCGGCTAAGCGCAAGCTGAATCAATCCGTCACTGATCGGAGTGCCGTCAGGAAGATTATCGATAAGGCTAGCAGCAAGATGAGTAACCGGTGTGACAGCGAAAGTGCCACCAGCTCGACTCGCGGGGATAATGGCCATCATTGAGAAGGGGGTTCCGGTCATCGCCTCAAGTGCGCTAACCGACAACAGCTCGCCAAACTGGTCGCCACATGCGAGCGGATTATCACACACCATTTTCGTGGATGCGTCGGCAGTCACCACGACCTTTACCGCCCCGCTTACACCAGACAGATCGACGCTGAAGTCGCCGTTTTCATCGGTAGTGCCGGTGGAGAGCAGCAACCAAACGCCCTGACTGTATTCATAAAACTCCACTATGCCATTGGCAATCAGGCCCTTGGCGGCGCGACCGGAAAAGCTGCGGCTGCTTGAGGGGGGTTCGCCGCCTTGGTCTTCCGGGGTCGATGAACGGTTGTCACCCCCGCAGGACGCAATCAACGCCAGCAGGGTGATGATCGACATCAATCTGAAGATGGTGTGAAGCATAGCGAGTCTCCGCCCGGGTTATTCTTGTTATCGTTACCATGCCGTGACCGGCTGGACATATTTTGTCCGATTCTAGGACGAATGTCTTATGGGGCGCCAGTTCGGCCTTCAGGGCGCACCAAAAAAAGGCCCGATATGAATCGGGCCTTTTTGTTCAGATCACTGACCGGAAGATCAGCAGCCGTAGCGCGCCTTGGCTTCCAGACGGCGACGGTGCAGGACCGGCTCGGTGTAGCCGCTCGGCTGGGCGCAGCCCTCGAATACCAGCTCGCAGGCAGCGGCAAAGGCGACACCGTCGAAGCCCGGTGCCATCGGACGATACAGCGGATCGCTGGCGTTTTGCTGGTCGACCACCGCTGCCATGCGCTTCATCGCTGCCATAACATCGTCTTTGCCAACGATACCGTGACGTAGCCAGTTGGCGATATGCTGGCTGGAAATACGCAGGGTAGCGCGGTCTTCCATCAGGCCGACATCGCTGATGTCCGGTACCTTGGAGCAACCCACGCCCTGATCGATCCAGCGCACCACATAGCCGAGGATGCCCTGGCAGTTGTTATCCAGCTCGGCGCGCTTCTCTTCAGCACTCCAGTTGGTATCGGTGGCCAGCGGAATGGTGAGGATGTTGTCCAGCGACGCGCGCGGGCGCTGCTTCAGCTGCTGCTGCACGGCGAACACGTCAACCTTGTGGTAATGGGTCGCATGCAGGGTGCCAGCGGTGGGCGACGGAACCCAGGCGCAGTTGGCACCTGCCTTCGGATGGCCGATCTTCTGCTCCATCATCTGCTTCATCTCGTCCGGCATGGCCCACATGCCCTTACCGATCTGGGCATGGCCCGGCAGGCCACATTCCAGACCGATATCGACGTTCCAGTCTTCGTAGGCAGCGATCCACTTCTGCTTCTTCATGTCGGCCTTGCGCACCATGGCGCCGGCCTCCATGGAAGTGTGAATCTCGTCACCGGTACGATCGAGGAAACCGGTATTGATGAACATCACCCGCTCGCTGGCCACCCGGATGCACTCTTTCAGGTTCACCGTGGTGCGACGCTCTTCGTCCATGATGCCGATCTTCAGAGTGTTGCGCGGCAGACCCAGCGCATCTTCAACACGACCGAACAGCTCGCAGGCAAACGCCACTTCTTCCGGGCCGTGCATCTTCGGCTTGACGATATACACCGAGCCGGTGCGGCTATTGCGGTATTTGCCGAGGCCCTTGAGATCGTGCATGGCCGCCAGCACGGTAACCATGGCGTCCATGATGCCTTCCGGGATTTCCTCACCGTTGACCAGAATGGCGTTGTTGGTCATCAGGTGGCCAACGTTGCGCACCAGCAGCAGTACGCGTCCGTGCAGGGTCAATTCACTGCCATTAACGGAAGTGTAGGTGCGATCCGGGTTCAGAGTGCGGGTGATGGTACGACCGCCCTTCTCCATGGTCTCGGCCAGATCGCCTTTCATCAGACCAAACCAGTTGCCATAGGCGACAACCTTGTCCTGCGCGTCCACTGCGGCGACGGAATCTTCGCAGTCCTGAATGGCGGTCACCGCAGATTCCAGCAACAGGTCTTTGACGTTTGCGGGATCTTCCGCGCCAATCGGGTGACTGGCATCAATCTGGATTTCGATATGCAAGCCGTTGTTGACCAGCAGGATGCCCTTCGGCGCTGCAACATCACCGCTAAAGCCAACAAACTGGGCCGGGTTCTTCAGGCCGGTTTCGCCAGCGGCCGTTTTTACCACCAACTTGCCGTCAACGATGCTATAGCGGGTCGAATCGCTGTGCGAACCGCTGGCCAGCGGCGCTGCGTCATCCAGCAACTGGCGCGCCCAGGCAATCACCTTGGCGCCACGCTTGGGATTGTAGGCGCCGCCCTTCTCGGCGCCGCCTTCATCGCTGATCACATCCGAACCGTACAGCGCATCGTACAGACTGCCCCAACGGGCATTGGCCGCATTCAGCGCGTAACGGGCATTCATCACCGGCACCACCAGCTGCGGGCCAGCAATAGCCGCAATCTCCTGATCGACATTGGCGGTGGTGACGCTGAACGCTTCGCCTTCCGGCAACAGGTAACCAATCTCGGTGAGAAATGCCTTGTACTCGACCATGTCGATGGCCTTGCCCTGACGGGCCTGATGCCAAGCGTCGATTTGCGCCTGAATCTGATCGCGCTTGGCCAGCAGTGCCTTGTTTTTCGGCATCAGGTCGGTAGCCACTTTTTCCAGCTCGGACCAGAACGTGTCGGCCGCAATACCGGTGCCGAGAAGAATGCGGTTGACCACCAGATCGTGCAGATCAGAGGCGATTTCAAGGGTGCCGTGCGTGATGCGATCAGTCATGGGACGGGTACCTTATCCGGTCAAATAAAAACGAACGCCGGGCCGGAGCCCGGGTTGCGAAGGCGGCGATTCTAACGGATTCAAACGGTCAGTTCATGCGCCCCGTCGGGGCGCATGTGACCAATGGGTCAGAGCTT
Source organism: Alcanivoracaceae bacterium (assembly GCA_046292765.1). Lineage (GTDB taxonomy): Bacteria > Pseudomonadota > Gammaproteobacteria > Pseudomonadales > Alcanivoracaceae > PGZG01. The sequence goes on from JBKBQA010000002.1 coordinate 545,409, forward strand.
GCCCGGATCAGGGCAGCGCTGGTCGCGACGGGTTGGCCAAAGCGGGTGTCACCCGGTATCTCAACACCAACTGGCGCTGTTCAGAAGAGACAGCGTCGGTGAGCTCAATGCGGTAACACAGCTCTCCCTGCTGCGCAGCAACGGCCTGCAACGGACTGGCACTCCAGTCCTGCAGCAGCGTCCAGTCTGGCGCGCCAGGGGATTTTACGGAATAGCGGTACAGATACTGGCCGGACCCGCCCTGCGCCTGCGGCGCCACCGTATAGGCCTGCCCCGGTATCACCGCCGTGTTCTGAAGCCAGCGCCCGATCCGGAAGCCCATCGACGCCGATAGCCCGGTCAGTGGCGACAACACCACGGCACGGGGCCTGTCGCCGCAGTCCTGATATCCGTATCCGATGGCTCGGCGACCATCATTGAGGTCGCTGACACTGGCCAGCTCCCAGTTCTCGGCACCCACCATCCGGTTGGACAGCAAGTCCACCTGTGGCACGACCTGATCAAGCTGCACCCTGAACGGGCTGCCAACACCGGCGCCGCCAAATCCGGCGTTACCGATCAGCAGTCCGTGACTGTTGAGGCTGAATCCCAACACCGTATGGACTTCAACGCCGGTTTCCGGGGCTTCCACCGAACGGACACCGTTCAGGCAGTCGACTACGCCGTCACCATTGGTGTCGAGGGCGAGCGGATTGAAATCGCAGCGCACCAGTCTGCCAGGCCAGACAGCGGCACCATGGATATCTGCACGGAGTATCGCCGTACGCTGATTCAACGCCAGCGGGAAGGCTCGCACCAGAGTCTCCCCCGAGGCCAGTGTGGTCGGGAATCGCAAACGGCTCTGTTCGCCATCCGCCGACACCGTCACCAGGTATCCCTCCTGCTCGGCCACCGAGCCCGCACTAACGGAGGTCAGCGTGGTTGCCGCCGTGAGGCCCAGATAGGAATCGCTGCCCGGCTTGCCGGGGCCGCACCGGTAATGGCCGTAACCATGGCCCCGGCCATGACTCTGGTGTCCCTTGCCGCGGGTATTCTTGTGCGTGTCCTGACTGCCATCGCACCCCGCCACCGGGGCAGGTTCGCAGCCGATACCGTCGATCAGGCAGTCCGCTCCGGTGCCGTCATGGGCCAGAATCTGCGCTGGAACATTGTCATTGATCGCCACCAGCAAAGGCAGACCATTCAGGATCAGCGGCCCGGACGGGAACAGCACAGCGCCGTAGCGCCCATCGTCACCGATCTGGGACGTTGCCACCACACCATGCCGGTTGGCGTTGACCAGCGCGCCGGGGAAGCGGGTATCCGGCAGCGAGCCCGGCAGCGGTGCCAGCAGTGGATCACGCCCGATAAACTGGCCGACGCCACCCTGCGCGGTAATCATTACCCCCCAGGGCAAGGCCGCAGTGCAGAAAATCCAGACACAGACAGGCTCCCCTGCTGCCAGGGCCATAAAGTCAGGGCTGTCGACGATGACCAACGAGGGGTTAGTGCCTTGGGTGACGTTGAAACTCTTGAGCTGGCCGGTGGCGGTGCGCTGCCAGCCGATCAGGTTGCCACGCTGGTTCACAGTGGTGCCGTAGGAATACTGGTGGGTGGCAAACTGCGCGCCGAACTGGGATCCGGCCACCACATCCGAAAGGGGCTGCAACAGAAAGCCGTCACTGGCCTGCGCCGATTGCGCGGCGACCATCAACACCAGTGCTGCTTTCAGAGACGCCCGCATTCCGATTCCCCCATTGATCATTTTTCAACCGGAACAATGTAGCACGAACGCTCTGGAATGCGGGAGCACCGTCGGTCAGAGATTGACCACGTCCAGGCGATGGGCGCGGGCGACGCCAGCGCCGATCTGTCCTGCTTCGAGGTGCATGAAATCGAACAGCCTGCCGTCCGCAAGCTGGGATGGCGCCACGTTCTGCACCGCCGCAAAAATACTTTCGATCCGGCCGGGGAACTGACGATCCCACTGCTGCAGCATCTCCTTGACTGCCTGACGCTGCAGGCCATCCTGAGAGCCACAGAGATTGCAGGGAATGATCGGAAATTGCTTATAGGCAGCAAACTTTTCGATGTCCTTTTCCCGACAGTAGGCCAGCGGACGAATGACAATATGCTTGCCATCGTCGCTGCGCAGCTTGGGAGGCATGGCCTTGAGCTTGCCGCCGTGGAACAGGTTCAGAAACAGGGTCTCGACAATATCGTCACGATGATGGCCCAGAGCAATCTTGTTGGCGCCGATTTCCTCGGCGAAACCATACAAGGTGCCACGACGCAGCCGCGAACAGAGGGAGCAGGTGGTCTTGCCCTCCTCGATCTTGTCCCTGACGATGGAATAGGTGTCTTTTTCGAGGATGTGATACGGCACTCCCTCCCTTTCCAGGTACTCCGGCAATACGTGCTCGGGAAATCCAGGCTGTTTCTGATCCAGATTGACGGCAATCAGCTCGAAGCGCACCGGCGCGGTCACCTGCAGGTTCCGCAGGATGTCGAGCATGGTGTAGGAATCCTTGCCGCCGGACAGGCACACCATGATCCGGTCGCCATCCTGAATCATGTTGAAATCGGCAATCGCCTGCCCCACCTCGCGGCGAAGCCGCTTCTGCAGCTTGTTGAAACGGACCCGGTGCTTGGGCAGCAGTTCGTCGGCGAGGTCAGTCATGGAAAACTCGGAATCAGGTCACTTTGACGCGCCGGATAACGGCGCGGTATAGAGCCGGGAACCAGCGTTTCAGCCAGATCCCCAGTCCCTCGCGGCCGGCGATGATAACCTGAGCGCGGTCGCGCTGCACGGCGTGGATGATCCGTTCGGCACAGGCCTCTGGCGCCATGCCCTGCTTCTGATAGTCGTCCATCTTGCCATGGGCACTGCCGTCCGCCGTCACGGCATTGACCGAGACCTGGGTGCGAATGAATCCGGGCAACACCATCAGCACCTTCAGCCGATGCTCATACTCTTCTGCCCGGAGCGACTCGAACCAGCCATGCAGCGCGTGTTTGGAGGCACAGTAGGCCGAACGAAGCGGTGTCGGCAGCTCCCCCACCAGACTGGAAATTACCACGACCCGGCCACCGCCCTGCTCCCGGAACCACGGCAACACGGCACGGGTCAGGCCAATCACGCCAAAAAAGTTGATTTCCATTACCCGCCGGTCGACCTCCATGGCGGTGTCGATGACGCGGGAACGCTGACTGATGCCGGCATTGTTGACGAGGATATCGAGACGTCCAAACGTGGCGCGCACCAGAGCCACCGCGTCGGCGAATGCCGAGGGATCCGCCATGTCCAGTGGCAGCACCAGATGGTTTTCAGGCCAGACCAGCCGCTGGCGAACCCGCTCAAGCTCATCGGCGCGCCGCGCCGAGAGCACAATTCGGGCGCCATAGCGACTGAACTCCATGGCCAGCGCCTCACCGATGCCACTGGAAGCACCGGTGATCCAGACCACCTGATTGGCAAATGACATGGGGATTCTCCGGTGGCCGGTTCGTTAAAGCGGTCAGGGTGGAACGACCGACCTGCATCGTCAAGCAGGGTGGCCAAGCTGGCCCCCGACCAGAACTGACCATGCTGCCACGGCACAGTGCCGGATCTGGCAACGCTGCGAGGTCAGGGCATCGGCTCCGCCCTCCCGGGACCATCGGAGCCAGGGATGGCGGAGGTGAGCTACAGGGACGTACTCGTGCGTGTCCCGGGAGGGCGGAGCCGATGCCCTGACCGGGACTTCACTGCCATACTGCCCTAACCGGCGCAACCGAGCCACCAGCCCTGCGGGACACTGCCTTACTTCAGCTCTCTCGACGACAGCCCCAACAACTGACGGGCGACAATCAACTGCTGAATCTGCTGGGTGCCCTCGAAGATATCGATGATCTTCGAGTCTCGGGCCAGTTTCTCCAGCAGGAACTGCTCTGAATAGCCGAGCTCACCGCAGATCTCAACGCACTTCAAGGTGATCGCATTACCCACCCGGCCGGCCTTGGCCTTGCACATCGAGGCCTCCTTGGAGTTTGGCTGGCGGTTGTCCGCCATCCAGGCCGCCTTGTAGGTCATCAGTCTGGCTGCATCAAGATCCGCCTCCATCCGATAGATCTCCGCCTCGATCGCAGAAGAGTTATAAAGTGATTTCGAGAAATCAGCCACAACTCCTTCTTTAGAAAGAATTTCTCTCGTTATTTCAAGCGCCGCACGAGCCACACCAAGCGCCATCGCTGCGACCTGCGGACGGGTGTTGTCAAAGGTCTGCATGACCCCGCCGAACGCCTTCTTGCGCGCCTCCTCCGTGTCCGCCACCTCCGCCGAGCCAAGGATGTTGTCCTTCGGGATACGGCAGTCACTGAGGCTCAGGGCGGCGGTATCGGAGATCCGCAACCCCATCTTGTCCTCGACCCGGACCAGCGTCATCCCCGGATTGTCGCGCGGCACGATGAACGACTTGATCGCCGCCTTGCCCTTCGACTTGTCCAGCGTCGCCCAGACCACCACCGCGTCGCAACGCTGACCGGCGGTGCAATATATCTTCTCGCCATTCAGCACCCACTCATCGCCATCCAGACGGGCACTGGTGGACACTGCAGCAGAATCCGAGCCGGCGCCCGGCTCGGTAATCGCCATGGCACAGTAGAGCTTGCCAAACTTTTCCTTTTGCTCCGGGGTGCCCACGGCCATCACCGCAGCATTTCCCAGACCAGTGCCGGGAATCGACAGCATCAGGCCAACGTCACCCCAGCACATCTCTTCCATCCCAACGATGCCGGTCAGGTTGGCACCGTTCTTGATGCCATCGTCCACGCCCTGCTCTCTGGTCTTGCTCTGGCTCGGTCGCACGGCAGCAATCATCTGCGCCACCGGGCGCAACTCTTCCGGGGTATCGCAGTGCTCAATCTTGTCGTACTTACGCGAGATCGGTCGGAACACGCTGCTCGCCAACTGATGGGACATTTGCTGAACCATCAGCATTTTTTTTGGCAGTTCGAGATTAATCATGTCTGTGTCTCCTCAAGGGCCGTTGCCCTTACACCATCAGGGCGCCTTCCAGCACGCCAACGGCGCGCAGGTTGCGGTACCACATTTCCAGCGGATAATCGCGGATGAAGCCGGCGCCGCCGAACAGCTGAATACCATTGGTGCCAATCTCCATGGCCTTTTCGGCGCACAGCACGCGAGCCAGATAGGCCTCGCGATGAAACGGCAAGCCCTGCTGGGCGCGACTGGCAGCGCGCCAGACCAGCAAACGCATGCCTTCAAGCTCAATACCAATGTTCGCCACCATAAAGGCCACTGACTGGCGCCAGGCAATCGGTTCGCCGAAGGCCTTGCGCTCGTTGACGTAGGGAATGGAAAAATCCAGCACCGCCTGGCAGCAGCCCACGGCAAGCGCTGCCGTGCCGATACGGGAGAGGTCGACAAGACGCTGAAGATCAAACTGCTCAAGCCGGTTAAGCGCTGGCACTCGCACCTGATCCAGCACCACCGTTGCCGTATCCAGCGCCCGCAAGCCCATGTAGTCGCTGGCCGACGCCGATAACCCGGCGCTACCTTTCTCGACCACGAAGGCCGCCGGTGTGCCATCAAGATCGGCAATAACCAGCAGCAGCTCGGCACTGATGCCAAAGGGTACCAGCCGCTTTTCGCCGCTGATAACAAACTGGTCTCCGTCCGCCACCGCCCGAGTCTGCAGCTCAGCGGGCTCAAATGTGGCCCTGCCTTCCATCAGCGCCACCGCTGCCGGAACAAAGCGCTCCGCTGCCAACCGCGGCAAGAAGGCTTCCTGCTGGGCCTCGCTGCCAAAGTCCAGCAGCGCATTGATCAGCCCGAGCGGTGCCAGCGCTCCCAGCGCCAGCGACAAGTCGCCGTGGGCAAGATCCTCCGCCGCCAGCACGTTCGACACCGGCTCTCTGGGCATGCCTGCACCACCGTGGATCTCCGGGATCGGCAGCAGGGTGAGACCCAGCTCCACTGTGCTGTGGTAGAAGCCGTCCGGTGCCATCCCGGCCTCATCGGCCTGGCGGGCAATCGGTCGAATCTGTTTGCCGGCAAAGCGCTGGAGGCTTTCCCGGGTCATGCGCTGCTCTTCTGTCAACGACAGATCAAAGGGCAAATCCTGACTCATCATGGCTCCCGCTTCTGCTGAGTAACGCCAATCGGCGCATACCGCCTGACTAAACACCGCTCAAGTACAACCAATCAAACGACCGTTTGAATGGCTGATGCTGGCACAGCCATGCGACATCGACAAGCACCTGTACAGAATTGGTACTGCTGGCTGTCGCGCACGGCCAGCCACCATCCGATATACTGCCGGCGCGGCGTGTGAACGACCGCCAATGACAAAAACAGAACCGGTGGCGCCGTGTTCAGACTGATCCCCCGCCATGACCCGGTCATGGCTCTGCGACTTAATCGCCAACTGATGGCGGTTTACTCCTATTTCCTCGTCTGGGGCGGTACGCTGCTGGCCATGGAACTGGGCATCTATGCGTCGGACACGCCGCATGCTCCCATCTTCGGTCTGTTACTGGCCTTCAATGTCTCCGTATTTATTGCCATCCGTACCGGCGCCTCCAGAATGCTACCGGACCCCAGCCTGACGGTACCGCAAATGCTGGCGGCCATTGCCCTGATTACCGCGCTGCTTCACTACGCTGAGGAAATGCGGGGTGCAATGATCTCGGTCTACTTCATGGTGATGACCTTCGGGGTGTTTTCTCTGGACCGGCCGAAAATGATTGCCATGTCGGTCATGGTCATGACGGCATTCTCGGCCCTGATTGGCTACGAGATGGTGAACACTGCGGAAAAAATGGTGTTCGGGATCGTCTTTGGTCAGTGGTCCATCCTGCTACTGGGGCTGATCTGGTTCGTTTTCGTCGGCGGCTACATTCACAACCTGCAACAGCGTATCCGCGAGCAACGGGAATCGTTGCGGGACAATCAGTCCCGGCTTGAAGACAGCAATGTTCAGTTACGCGAAGCAATGGCAAAGCTGGCGGAAATCGCGGTGCGCGATGCCCTCACGGGCCTTTATAACCGGCGCCATTTTATCGAACGCCTTGAGGAAGTAATCGCCCTTGCCGAACGGTCCGGCGAGACATTTTATCTGGCGCTGATTGATCTTGATCACTTCAAGCAGGTCAATGACCGCCACGGTCACCATGCCGGTGACGCCATCCTGCAGCGCTTCGCTGATCTTGCCCGCCAGACCCTGCGCCGCTCCGATGTACTGGCGCGATATGGTGGCGAGGAATTTATCGTATTGTTTCCCGAGGGCAGCGGGAAGGACATCGCTGAGGTGCTGGAACGTCTTCGCCAAAACTTTGCCGAACAACCGCATGACGACCTGCTTCCCGGATTACGTGTCAGCCTGTCCGCTGGACTGACAGCCTGGCAACGTGGCGATGATGCCGACAGCCTCACCCGTCGTGCCGACGAGGCGCTTTACGAGGCCAAGCGGCTTGGCCGCAACAGGCTCCAGATCATCTGAAACAGCATCATTACCGCACCAATTACGCTATTATCGCGCCCGCAACCTCCCGGAGCCCACCATGCATCAGCCCGACAATCCGCAACTGCGCCAGAACCTGCGTGACTGGCTCGACAACGCCGGTGATCACTGCCTGACCTGGGTGGAAGTGCACGGCCTGCTGACCGCACTCGCCTGCGCACCAAGACTGCCGGAGCAGTGGCAAGACGCGATACTTGACGAAGGCACAGTGCCGGTGGAAGTGGCTTCCGCAATGGAAAACCTGCGCCAGAGAATCCAGGCGCAACTCAGTGCTGGCGAAGGCATCCAGCTTCCATGCCGCCTGGACCCTGACGAGGAACGCGAAGGCAAAGATCTCGCCAGTTGGTGCGCCGGCTTTGTGATCGCAGTGAGTCTCGATGAACAGGGCTGGCACGGCGACAGCGACGACGAGACCATGGCCGGACTGCTGCTACCTTTCTTGCTGATGTCCGGTCTCGATGAAGACCCCGCCCTTGACGAACTCTGGCAGGACCGCAAGCTGGTCAGACAGATGGCCACCGGCATACCGGATCTGGTTGAAGAACTGTTTCTGCACTTCCACGCCCCGGAACTGGCAGATGAAGACAGTGGAGAAGACGACCACGACGACTGATCGTCCCGCTACTTTTTCCGGCGCGCGCCCCAGGCGGCTTCAATCTGCCGAGCACGGATGATGGACTCCTGCACCAGCGATGACTGATGCTCGGCAAATTCACGGATGATCTCCAGCGCCGAGCGCACATCGCGCCGGAAAATCGTCTCGACAATTGCCTTGAAGAAAGAAAGGCATTCCTTGCACTCCTCCGGATCCAGATGCAACGCTATATAGTAGGCGCGCTGAATGGCTGGCTGGAGATTGACCATGATGTCCTGCACAAACGGGTTGCGCGAAAACGGATAAGCCTGCTCAAAGAAGCGGAAGGATTGCTCGAAGAAACCCTCCATGTCCCGCTCATCAACGCAGTGTTGAAGTTGCTGGATCGAAAGAATGAACGGATCCATATCATCTTCCGCCATCACCTTGATCGCCTTCCGCACCACCAACCCCAATAGCACCTGAGCCAGCTCATAGAGACTGCGTACGTGTGACTCAGACATATCCTTGACCACGGCTCCCCGGCGCGGAAGGATGTCGATCAGATGCCGACGTTCGAGAACAAGCAGCGCCTCTCGCACGGAGCCGCGACTGACTTCCAGCTCGCCGGCGATGCGCAACTCCTGAATCCGGTCCCCCGCGAGCATTTCTCCACGGATGATCTGGCGGGCGAGATGCTGTGCAATCTGCTCCGACAGACTCTCCTGTGCTTTGAAGGTCATGGTGGGACTCCAGTATGTCAGACAATCCATTCAGGTCTGTCCGACTATAGAGCAATCATGTTGACTTGAAAACGATCACGCCGCTGACTCTTTCGAGCATCTTTTCCACAGCCCCACAGTTACCCATATTTTCTGTGGAAAACCCTGTGCGTTTCCTGCCGTGAGAGCTTGCGAGTGCCCGGAGCACGGGCGGAGGTGCAGAATGACAAAAAACATCTATCGAAAAAATGTTTTTAAATCAATAGCTTATATTACTATCTTGAATTATCAATAGGTTGGATGCGTACTGCCAGTCGCTCGACTCTAACTCGGACAAGACTGTGCAAAACATGCACAGGAACAGGGCAAAAAACACCCAGGCAGGAAGCCGTTTTAACGGCGCAAGCTGATGGTGAGACTGAGAATGAGGCCAGGCTCCATGTCTATCTGGGCAGCCTCACGTCGTTCCTCGTTACTGCAGAAGGTATCGGATCGATAATCCGAACATTTGATTTCCTGTAACACCGCGACTCCGCCACTGAGAGTCGTGCGGGTGTACTCCTTGACCCACTGATGGCCGATCTCGAATCCGGCACCGAGGCGCTCATAGCGGCTCTCACCGCCCAGATCGCCGAACATCAGGCCGGTGTAATAGCCACTGACATTGGTGTATCCCCGGTCAATGCGATGGCGGAATCCGGCCACCCAGCGCCAGCTGTCACTGAGGCCACCGTCAACGAGATAGCTGCCAGGAATGGCATATACCGTATTTCGCTGCCCCGCCCATTCCAGATTCAAGCCGCTGATGCCATTCACGAATGCATAGCCGACAAGCACTTCAGACGTGGCTGGAGCGCTGATAGTCAGCAGCAGGGCAGCAGGCAGGAGGCGGCGCAATCGCATTTGGGGAACAACCTCGTTATTATTCTTGTGTCGCTCAGGACCGGGCTATTGTGGGCAAGCCCCCCGGTCCTGACAAGTCCGCTTCGTTAGTTGTTTGTAACCACACTGGCCGGACAGAGGTTGCCAGATCAGATGGGGATATCGTCGATACGGTCCGCCACACGATCAATAGCGGCATCGACACGCTCCAGCGCCTCATCCATTTCATTACCCACCACCGGCAGGATAGACAACCCGGCGCCGGCCACAGATGCGGTGGCACCGACCAGGCGCATGGGCGTGGTGACCAGCTTGGTCAGAAAGCAACCGCTGAGAAGTGATGCCAGAACAGATACCAGGGCGATTCTTGTTATAATTTTCATGGCTAGTCTCGTGTAGTGTTGGAACGCCTTCATTTCAAACCATTCCGGTCTGGCAAGCAACAACCCTGCAAACTCTGGCGGTCAATAGCTGAACGTCATGCCCAGCCGGCGCCCCACCTCCTCGTAGGACTCCACCACGTTGCCAAGGTCCTGACGAAAACGGTCCTTGTCCAGCTTTTCACGGGTGTGGCGGTCCCACAGCCGGCAACCGTCAGGACTGAACTCGTCCGCCAACAGCACCTCTCCCTTAAACACGCCAAACTCCAGCTTGTAGTCGACAAGCAACATATCGCCGTCCAGAAATAATTTCCGGAGTACCTCATTGGCACGGAAAGTAAGCTCTTTCATGCGGGCCAGCTGCGTCTCGGTCGCCCAACCGAAGGTGATGGCATGGGAGTCGTTGATCATCGGATCACCCAGGGCATCATTTTTCAGAAACAGCTCATAGGTGGGCGGGTTCAACTCCTGACCTTCCGTCACACCGAGGCGACGACACAGACTGCCGGCGGCGACGTTGCGCACCACGCATTCCACCGGAATCATCTCAAGACGCTTCACCAGCGATTCATCAGCCGAGATCTGCTTCTCCATATGAGTGGGGATGCCCGCCGCCTTGAGCTTGTCCATGATAAAGGCATTGAACTGGTTGTTGACCGCACCCTTACGGTCAAGCTGCTCTCGCTTCTTGCCATCAAACGCTGATGTGTCGTTACGAAAGTGCATGACCAGCAAATCAGGATTGTCAGTGGCATAAACCGACTTCGCCTTGCCTGCATACAGTTCTTCGCGCTTTTCCATCTTGCACTCCGCCATTACGGGATCAGTATCGCGTTGACCATCCGGCGTCGCCGGATGGCGTGATTCATTCTATTACCAGCCAGCCGGTGCCCTGCTGCTGGCAGGCCACCCGGATTCGTTCGCCCTCCCCCACCGCCCCGGCAACCGCATCTCTGGCCAGCGCAGCAGTATTGTTCTGCTCGCTCAGGTGCGACAACACCAGATGCTGAATTCGATCTGTATTCCATCGCTGCAGCAGTGCCGCCGCCTGGGCATTACTGAGGTGCCCCAGTGGCCCACCGACACGACGCTTGAGAGACGGTGGATAAGGCCCATGCACCAGAAGGTCGACATCATGATTGCACTCCAGCAGCAGGGCATCACAATCATCAAATGCTTCCAGAACAGCACGATTCACTGAACCCAGATCTGTCAGCACCCCCGCCCTTTTTCGACCCTGTGCGAACACATACTGGCAAGGTTCTCTGGCATCGTGGGGAACGCTTACCGGCAGGATCGACAGGTTCGCATGAACCTGCCACTGACCTGTCTGCCAGCACATCAGCCGACAACCATCCAGAGCGTGGCGCCCGCTGGCGACCGCGGCGGCGGTGCCTGCACTGCTCATCACCGGCAGGTTAAAGCGTCGCGCCAACGGCGCCACACCGCGCACATGGTCAGCGTGTTCGTGAGTAACGACCACCGCCGTCAGCTGCTCCGCCGACACCCCGAGCCGCGCCAGCCGGCGCTGGGTATCAACAACGGTGAAACCACAATCCACCAACACCAGAGCGTCGCCGGCGCGGATCAGGGTGCCATTGCCTTTACTACCACTACCGAGCGAGGCGAGCTCCATGCTCAGAGGCTGTCGTACAGCCGCTGCAGGATCATTAACCCCGGATCGGGCTCTACCAGCGCGGTGCCGCGGCGATTCAACACCGCGACCTGAATACCATTGACCGTATGACTGAGTTTGATCTGGGCCTCGTTATCACCAAGGCCGTATCGCTTCGGAACCCTGACGAAAAAGACCCCCGCCTCACGACTGCGATCGTCAATGCGAAGATCGGTGCGCGCGAGGGACTGGCCAACATACTCCCATGCCCAGGGGAACGCGGTGTAGATCATGATAATCGGATAGTTGTTGCCATCACGGGTCAGCACGATGCGGGTGTTCTGCACACCGGGAGCCGTGGTCCCCGGTGCCGGCTCCACAACCGTCGAGACCACCTCGATACGGGGTGGCTGCGGGAGCTGGAAACGAGCCTTGGGCTCATGATGCAGGCGCTGCTCCGGGTTCGGGACAACAAACAGATCTTCCTCGCCCATCAACACCATGCCCTCCGGCACGGTCATTCTCGCCACCGGCTCGGTCTTGCGGTAATCCAGCGTTCGGTCAGGAAGCCAGGAGCAACCCACCATCAGGGTCAGGGATAGCCACAGCAAAAGCCTCATCAGAGCAACCCACACTGGGTCAGACTGGCGCGCAACACCTGCTGGGCAGGAGACGACAGCGGCGTTAGGGGCAGACGAATGCCGGTATCAATCAACCCCATTTGCTGCAGTGCCCACTTCACCGGAATGGGATTGGATTCAACGAACAGGTCTCGATGCAGGACACTGATCTGCGCATCAAGCTCGCGAGCGCGCATAGCATCCCCCGCCAACGCCGCCTCGCAGATGGCGGCCATCTGTGCCGGTGCCACATTCGCGGTAACCGAAATATCGCCCTGGGCGCCCATCAGAATAGCCTCAACAGCAGTGGCATCATCGCCGGAGTAAATAAGAAAGTCCGGCCCGCACCGTTCGCGGATTTCACGGATGCGTTCCAGATTCCCGGTGGCCTCCTTGATGCCGACAATGTTGTCGACGCGGCTCAGACGCTCTACCGTCTCCGGCAGCATGTCGCAGGCGGTCCGGCCCGGCACATTGTAAAGAATCTGCGGAATATCCACCGCCCGGGCGATGGCCAGATGGTGCTGGTACAGCCCCTCCTGGGTCGGTTTGTTGTAGTAGGGTGTCACCAGCAGGCAGGCATCCGCCCCGTCCCGACGGGCATCGCGGGTCAGGCGGATAGCCTCTTCGGTGGAATTGGCACCGGTGCCGGCAATAACCGGCACCCGACCCCGGGCAGCGGAGATCACCTCGCGAATAACCAGATCGTGCTCCTCGAATCCGAGGGTGGCAGACTCGCCAGTGGTGCCCACCGCAACGATCGCATGGGTGCCCTGCTCGACATGCCAGTCGACCAGCTTCCTGAGACGCTCCCAGTCAACCGCGCCATCAGGGTGCATCGGCGTTACCAGGGCAACAATACTGCCGCGAATCTCCACAATATCCACTCCGGAGGGCCAGGCTGAAACAAGCCGGCTATGGTACTTGCCCGCCAAGGGGCTAACAAGGGAGCACCGGGTTGATCCTCTGCGCAGTGGGGGCCAGAATCATCTGCCGCCCATTACGAGAACAGAATCATGCTTTCACTGATCGTCATTTCGGCTCTGGGTTCCGACCGTCCGGGGATCGTCCAGTCGTTGTCCGGGGCGGTATTGTCCCGTAACGGCAATATCCTCGACTCCCGGATGACCGTTTTGGGTGGGGAATTCGCTGTACTGATGCTGGTATCCGGCGAAGACAGCACCCTGACCCGGCTGGAGCAGGACCGCCAATCGCTGGAGCAGTCGCTCGGCCTCGCGCTGACGCTGAAGCGCACCCGCCAGCGCGAGGCCAATCCTGCCGCCATCCCATACCGGGTTGAAGTGGTGGCCATGGACCACCCCGGCATTGTTCACGATATCGCCAACTTCTTCAGTGGCCGGGGCATCAACATCGATGACCTGCACACCGGCACCTATGCCGCTCCCCACACAGGCACCACCATGTTCAATCTTCACATGGCCTTGAGCGTGCCGGCCCAAGAATCCGTCTCTCGCCTGCGCGACGCGTTCATGGATTTTTGCGAGTCCCGGAATCTCGACGCCAGCATGACCCCGCACCGCAACCGGAGCCTGTGATGTCCGTCTCTCTGAATAAGAAAGTGCCTGATTTCGCCGCCACTGCCACCAGCAGCGTCACGGTTCGGTTGAAAGACCTGAAGGGCAAGAACGTGGTGCTCTATTTCTATCCCCGTGACAGCACGCCGGGCTGCACCACCGAAGGCCAGGATTTTCGCGATGCTATCAAGGACTTCGACAAGACCAACACGGTGATATTTGGCGTTTCCCAGGACAGTCTGAAAAGCCACGAGAATTTCCGCATCAAGCAGGCCCTCCCGTTCGAGCTAATCAGCGACGAAGACGGCAGCCTGTGTCGGCTGTTTGATGTTCTGAAGATGAAGAGCATGTACGGCAAGCAGTTTGAAGGCATTGAGCGTAGCACCTTCCTGATTGATAACGTGGGCAAGCTGCGTCAGGAGTGGCGCAAGGTTAAAGTCCCCGGCCATGTGGCCGAGGTACTGGATGCAGCGCGCAGTCTTTGACTCACCGGATCAGGCCCCCTCGGGAGCCTGATCCGTGGATCTGACACTCGGCCAGGCATTGATCACGGCCTTGATCAGGGTCGCCAGGGGGATGGCGAAGAATACCCCCCAAAACCCCCACAGACCGCCGAAAAACAGGATGGCCGTGATGATCACGACCGGGTGCAGGTTGACGGCCTCGGAAAACAACAGCGGCACCAGAATATTGCCATCTATAAACTGGATGATGCCGTAAGCCAACATCACCATGGCAAACTCGCCGCTCCAGCCAAATTGAACCCAGGCCACACCCATCACCGGCAAGGTCACAACCGTGGCCCCGACATAGGGCACGACAACCGACAGCCCCACCAGCACCGCCAGCAGCAGTGAATACTTCAAGCCCATCAGAGCGAAGACGACATAAGTGGTGATGCCGACGATCAGAATCTCCAGCGCCTTGCCGCGAATGTAGTTGGCAATCTGAACATCCATTTCCAGCCAGACGCGGCCCAGCACATGGCGCTTGGCCGGCAGAAATCCAAGCGCACCGTCAATCAGCTGGGTCCGGTCCTTGAGAAAGAAAAATACCAGCAACGGCAGCAGGACGAGGAAGATCATCAGGTCAAGCAAGCCCGGGATCAGGCCGAAGGAGGTGGCCACCACGGTCTGGCCGACTTCCGCGATTTCGTTGCGGAGTCCGCCGATCAGCTGACTGACCTGATCAGAGGTGATGATATCCGGATAGCGGCTAGGCAACTCGCGCAACCAGGCTTCGCTGCGGGCGAGCAACTTCGGCAACTGTACCTGGACCAGCGCCAGAGTCTGCTTCCAAATCAGAGGCATCAACAGCACCAGAAACAGCATCAGCAAGGACAGGAACAACAGATAGACACTGCCAAACGCCCAACTGCGCCTCACCCCGCGCTGGCACAGGCTGTTGATCATCCCCTGCATCAGATAGGCAAGCACCAGCGCCGCCAGCACCGGCGCCAGCATGCGACCGAACAAGAGGATGACCAGCAAGCCGCCAGCCAGCAGCAGCAACAAATAAACGGCCTGTTCGTCTGAAAAATAGCGCCTGAACAAGCTCTGCAACACATCGAGCATTAACCGACCTCCCCGACCAGAATAGTGAATGCCATGACCCCGTCACCGTCAACGGACTGAACCAGTCGGTGCGGAGTTTGTCTCAGCCAAGCAGGAATATCCCGTTTTGCCCCCGGGTCCGTGGCCAGCACCCGCAGCCGTTGCCCCGTCGACATCTGTCGCAGCTGCTGGCGGGTTTTCAGTAATGGCATCGGACAACGCAATTGGCACAGGTCCAGCGTAATGTCCGCAGGGGGTTCCGGCTGTTTGGCGGGATTATCAGATGCCATAGTCTTACCTTATCAGAGTCTATGGTGATTATACTGACGTTATTGAACCGGGTGTGGATGGTCGGCCTGCCAACACCAGCGCCCCGTTCCGACCACTGCAAGGGGAAAATGTTGCGTCTGCCCGGGGTCATTCTGTCCTTATTGCTGCTAATGCCCGGCACCGGCTGGAGCACAGATCCGGCACCGCTGCCGGAGCTCGGCGACCCCGGTGGCGGCCTGATCAGTCCCGATCAGGAGTATCGCCTTGGCCGGGCCTGGCTTCGCCAGCTTCATGCCCAGGTCCCGCTGCTCAACGACCCGCTGGTGCAGGAGTATGTCGAGCATCTGGTGTATCGCCTCGCCTCCCACAGTGATCTACGCGAGCCGGATCTCGCCATCGTTGTGGTCAACAGCCGCGACATCAATGCCTTTGCTGTGCCAGGTGGCGTCATCGGCCTTAATGCCGGCCTGATTATTCACGCTGAACGAGAAGACGAGGTGGCGGCGGTTATCGCCCACGAAATCGCTCACGTCAGTCAACGTCACTTCGTTCGCCGTTATGCCGACAGCCAGCGCCTGAACCGGGCGATGCTGGCGGCAATGCTGGCCAGTATCGCCGTCGCCATTGCCGGCGACACCGACGCCGGCGTCGCCGGCATCATGGCCAGTCAGGCGGCCGCCATCCAGCAGCAACTGGCCTACTCTCGCCATCATGAACGGGAAGCCGACCGGGTAGGCATGCAGACTCTGGTCAGTGCCGGAATGGACCCCCATGCCATGCCCCGGTTTTTCGAGCGCCTTCAGCGCAGCCGCCAGTTTGCCGGCCGGCCGCTAGAGTTTCTCTCTACCCACCCCATCACCGAAGAGCGAATAGCCGACTCCCGCTCGCGCGCCAATACGCTGCCTGCAGCGACCACGCCCGAATCAGCAAACTTCCATCTGATCCGGGCGAGACTGCTGGCAGGGTTCTTTGGTGAACCCGCACTGGCCGTGACCCACTTCCGCAGTCAATATCGCGGTGGCGACAGTATCCAGCAGCAGGCCGCCGCCTATGGACTGGCCCTGAGCGCCATCCGTGCCCGGGAGTTCGAACTGGCAGAATCAACGCTGATGCACTTGCGCCAGCGATTCCCGGACCAGATCTGGTACCGGATCGCTGAGGTCGAACTGCTTCAGGGCCGCCAGCAGCACGACCAGGCCATCATCCGCTTGCGCGAACTGTCCCGGCTGATGCCTCGCAATCACGCCATTTCCGCCATGTTGGCCGACAGCCTGATTCGCTCTGGCGAACCTGCCGAGGCAGCTGCACTACTGGAGCCGGTGCTGCGCCAACGGAGCAGTGATGTGGCTCTCTGGCGCCTTTCAGCGGACGCCTGGGGACGAAGCGGGCAGCTCGCGCTGGCCCACCTTGCCCGAGGCGAGGCACTGTTCCTCAGTGGCGCCGATGAACGGGGCATGGAGCAACTGCGCTTCGCCATGGACCACAGCAAAGACAACTTTCCCCTGCACAGCCGTATCAAGGCCCGCCTGAAGGAAATGGACAGCGAGTCGAAGGAGCGATTCTGACCCTTGATGTCGCTCAGCGCTTGAGGGAGCGACCGAATTCCAGCATCCGCTCCAGTGGCACCATGGCCCTCCGGGCGATGTCCTGATCGATAAAAACTTCTTGCCCTGCTCCGTGCTTGTCCTCCAACACCTGACAGAGATTATCGAGTCCGTTCAACGCCATCCAGGGACAGTGGGCGCAACTCCGGCAGGTAGCGCCACTACCGGCAGTGGGTGCCTCGATCAGCCGTTTGTGTGGCGCAAGCTGCTGCATCTTGTAGAAAATTCCCCTGTCGGTGGCGACAATCAGGGTCGGATTCGGCAGCTCGACTGCGGCGCGGATCAACTGCGACGTTGAACCAACCACATCAGCAATCTCGACCACCGAAGACGGCGATTCAGGATGCACCAGCACAGCAGCTTCAGGATGCGCTCGCTTTAACTCCAGTACACCTCGAGCCTTGAACTCTTCGTGCACAATGCACGCACCTTCCCAGCACAGCACATCGGCCCCGGTTTTCTGCTGCACGTAATGGCCCAGATGCTGATCTGGTGCCCAGAGAATCTTCTCTCCGCGACGGTCCAGATAGTCAATCAGATCGACCGCGATACTGGACGTGACAACCCAATCAGCTCGTGCCTTGACCGCTGCCGAGGTATTGGCATAAACCACCACCGTACGATCAGGATGCTGGTCACAGAAGGCAGAGAACTCCTCAACAGGGCAGCCAATATCGAGGGAACAGGTGGCCTCGAGTGTCGGCATGAAAACCCGTTTTTCGGGACTGAGTATCTTGGCCGTTTCACCCATGAAACGGACACCCGCCACCAATAGCGTTGTCGCCGGGTGCTCCTTGCCAAAACGGGCCATTTCCAGAGAATCAGAAACACAGCCGCCGGTTTCCTCGGCAAGCGACTGAATCTCAGGGTCGGTGTAGTAGTGCGCCACCAGCACCGCATTGCGCTGCTTCAGCAGTTCCGCGATACGACGGCGAAGCGCAAGACGCCGGTGGTCATCTATGGGTCCAGGCGCGGCAATACGATCCAGATGATCCCGGACGATTTGAATGGCGTCAGCAGTCATGATGGTTCCCCGTGGCCGGGGCCTCTTGTTTCATTTCACCGCAGACAGCGGCGACGCATCATAACACGGCGCGGCGATCACGGAATTCAGCGACGCCCGGCAAGGTGCGCCAGCTCCCTGCGGAAACGCTCCTCGCCTAACGCTGAGCCGGACAAGCCGTCCATTTTACCCTGCATCAGTTTATCCAGACGAGCAATCCGATCACCAGGGCGAGGATGTGTCTTCAGCAAAAAACCCAGCTCACTAGCGTCCTGATTCATCCGCTCGAGCGTCTGTAGCACAGTGACAAGCCCATAAGGGTCATAACCAGCGCGAGCAGCAAGGATCACACCGATGCGATCGGCATCGTATTCGTCACGCCGGTCAAGGCCCCTGGCGTATACCAGCCTGGCGCCCCCGGCGAGGACTCTCAGCTGTTCTTTTTCCTGGACATTGTCATCAAGCGCCAGCTCCACTGCCATGCCGGCCAGCTTCATCCGGGCTTCCTTTCGAATCGCGGTCAGGTGATGCATCGCCACGACGTGGCCGATTTCGTGGGCCAGTACACCGGCAAGCTCCGATTCATTCTGCAATCTGGCAAGCAATCCCTTGGTGATGAATACATAGCCACCCGGAGCGGCAAAGGCATTGATATCGGTGTCATCCAGTACCGCAAAGCGCCAGCGCAGATCCGGGCGATCACTCTGCAGGGCAAGCCACATGCCGACCCGATTGACGTAAGCCTGCACCCTGGCATCATTCAACAACGGTGCCGCACCCAGCAGCACGGCGGCCGATTCGCGCCCAATGTCCGTCTCCTCCGCTTCGGTGGCCGGAACAAAGGCTTTCTGTAAGGTGGCGCCTACCTCCCCGAACTGGCCGAGGTCGATCGTATTGCAGCCGCCGAGCGCAAGGGAAAAGAGCAAAAGCGTCAGATATCGCATCCCGTTATCCCTCATTTAAGCGCCGGCACTGAGCGCGCGTTCAGCGGCAGTGCGCCTGCATACTGTCGTGCTGCATCGGCACTGACTGCCAGCCCCTCAAGACGCTGGACGGCGGCATGATCAGGCACCGCCGCTTCGATATCCCCCGCGTCCAGCCCGCGGATTCCTGCGGTGGCTGTTCCACCGGTCTGAGCCGGGCGACCGGTGTTCAGCCAGCCCCAGAGACCGGTGAAGACCGACTCCGACTGCTTCTGCCCGGCAAAACGCACAGCGCCAATCCGCACCCAACCTTGTCGCCCTCCGGTGGCGGAAACCCTGTACCAGCCATCACGGCGCTCGCCCACCTCAACAAGAGTATTGGCCAGTAATGTGCCGACCACTTGCCCGGCGGGCTGGTCGAACAGCGGGGTATTGGAGGCAACGGTGCCACTGTCTGCGGCATGGAGGCTGGCACTGCCGAGCAGCGCCAGAATAAAGACGGTCAACCGGGTCATGGGCACTCCCTCAGCGAAACACCATGCCCGACATTGTCGTTCATGGCTCGCCGTCAGGGAAGCACCTGCGGGCGGCCGGTCAGGGGCGCCAGTCTGGCCCTGCTGCCAGCAGCTGGACGGTACTGATTGCCCGCTCGCGGAACGCGCCCTCGCAATAGCACAGATAGTAGTCCCACATGCGATGGAAGCGCTCATCAAACCCCTGGGCCGCCACCTTGTCTGCCGCAGCCAGAAAGCGCTCACGCCAATCCGCCAGCGTGCGGGCGTAATCGAAACCAATGTCATCGATATCCAGCGGGGTCATCCGGGTGTCGTCGCCAAGATGCGCGAGCATCACTTGCACCGAGGGCAAGAAGCCACCGGGGAAAATATAGCGCTTGATGAAATCAATCGACTTGAGCGCGTATTGATAACGCTGGTCCGGAACCGTAATGGCCTGCAACAGAAGCATGCCATCTGTTCTTAACAAACGGTTCAACTGGCCGAAGTACTGACTGAGGTACTGGTGTCCCACCGCCTCAATCATTTCGATCGATACAATCCTGTCATACTGCCCATCGAGCAGACGATAGTCCTTTTCCAGTACCGTCACTCGATCTTCAAGCCCTTCTGCCCTGACTCTGTCGCAAGCATGGCGGTACTGTTCCCGGGATATAGTGGTCGTCGTTACACGACACCCATAGTGTCGTGCGGCGTGAATCGCAAGGCCGCCCCAGCCGGTGCCGATTTCGAGCAAATGGTGCTCTGGATGCAACGCCAACTTGCGACAGACAACATCCAGTTTGTGTACTGCTGCTTCATCAAGGCCTGCGTCAGCGCGCGGATAGATTGCGCTTGAGTACATCATCTGACGATCAAGAAACAGATTAAAGAAATCATTGCCCAGATCATAATGCGCGGCGATGTTTCGGCGGGACCCGCGCACAGAGTTCCTGTTGACCACATGCAGAGCCGACAAAAAAGGCCGCGCCAACTTCGCCGCTGTACCTTCGAGAGATTGCATCGGCTCCACATTGGCGGCGAAGTAGCGGACCACGCCGACCAGATCATCACTGCGCCAGAGATCTTCCATGAATGCTTCCGCTGCACCAAGAGAGCCGCCGGTAAACATCATCCGGTAGGTGCGCCAATCGGTCATCTCCAGGCTGGCGTGGGGAACGCCGTCGCCCAGCGCCACCCTGTTACCATCCGGCTCAGTGATAGTCAGCGAGCCCCTCGGAAATACTCTCATTGCATTCAACACAAATCGACGGGCGATCCTGTCCAGAGCCCCGACTGCGGTAGTCGAAAGCGATCTGTCTGCGTCGAGCATTGTAAACCCCTTATCTCTGTCCATTGGTCAATCTGTGGTATCCGCCACCCGCTCGGGGTGAGGGTGAAACCCGACTCCTTTGCGCCAAAGCCTCCAGGCGTGGGCATAGATAGCCAGGCTGGCTTTCATCCCCTGAGCGCCATATTGCCGCAACACCGCAGCAAGGGCCGGGCCATCAGCACTGTGACGGTGGAGGCGCACTCCAGCTGAAAACAGTGTCCCCTGATCGGTCACGTTGCGAATAATGACCGACAGGTCGCGATCATTCTGTGAAAGCTCCCATCGGTATTTCATATCCATACCCATGAACGGAGAGACATGAAATGCTTTCTGGTGCTCGCATCCCAGCGTGCCACCCTGCTCAGACAGCACCAGCGGATACCAATGGGTTTCGTGCCACGGCGTGTTACGCACCTCCGCCAGCACACTGTCCGGTCGTGAAGAACCTTCAGGGAAATGCCAGTAAAGCGACAACGGGTTGAACAGCCAGCCAAACAGCCGTGGCTGTGATAGCAGGCACACAGCCCCTTCATGCCAATCCAGACCGTACAGTGCGGCTTTTGTCCTGACCCTGTCGGACAGTTTGCCCGCACCCCGGTCGAGGTAATCCCGCTCGGATACAACGCCCGGACGCCAACGCTTTCCCCACCAACCACTGCGCCCCAGCAGGCTGTCGATGTCATCCAGATTCAGCCACAACCACCAGAATGGGTAGCGGAACGCATGGACGACCGGCCTCTCGCGCCGATGCCACACTTCCCCCGTGTAGATGGCGTGATCCGTAATCACAACGCTTCACCAAACCCGGCAGCGACATTCAGGGCCGAAACTACCCCGTCTTCGTGAAAGCCATTTCCGCACCAGGCTCCACAGAACCAGGCATGGCGGCGACCATTGATACGATCCAGCAGTGCACTGCGGTTAGCGAGTCCATCGGGGGTAAACAGGGGGTGGCTGAAGTTGAAACGGCGATGAATCTTGTCGGGCGCGATCCGATCCGTGGCGTTCAGGGTGACGCACCAGGTCTGCTCGGCATCCAGCCCCTGCAGGATGTTCATGTTATAGGTCACCTGCACCCGTTCACCGCGATGCTCGGGCAGCAGCGCGTTCCAGCTCGACCAGCAGCGACGATGACGCGGCAACAGTCGAGTGTCGGTGTGCAGCACCACCTCGTTATCCTGATAGGGAATATTCGCCAGCAATGCCGTCTCATCCATGTCTGCATCCGCGAGCAGGGCCAGTGCCTGATCACTGTGGCAGGCAAAGATGACCTCGTCAAAGGCTTCGCTGCCCGCCGGCGTCTGCACCTCGGCACCCTCGCCGCTACGGGCGACTCGCAGCACCGGAGTTCCAGGGCGCACCTCAGCCTTCAGACTGGCAAGCAACTTTTCGACATAACGGCTCGAGCCGCCCGGGATCACATACCACTGGGGGCGATCATTGATCGTCAACAGCCCGTGATTATCGAAGAAGCGGACGAAAAAGCGGGCCGGGAACGAAGCCATATGCTCGTCGCTGCAGGACCAGATAGCGCCGCCCATCGGCAGGATGTAGTGATCACGAAAACGAGCGCCATAGCCGGCTTCATGCAGGTACTGCCCCAGTGGCAACTCCCCCGCAGCGCTATCCAGCAGACCGGTGGCCTCGCGGTTGAATCGGAGAATATCGCGGATCATGCCCCAGTGTGCCGGGGACACCAGATTCCGCTTTTGCGCAAAAAGCCCGCCGAGGCCATCGCCGGAGTATTCCAGCCCGGTGTGCTCACAACGGACGGCAAAACCCATTTCTGCAGGTTGACGACCAATGCCGAGCTGCTCCAGCAAGCGATTGAAGTTGGGGTAGGTCCGGTCATTGAAAACAATAAAGCCAACGTCGACCTGCTGCTCGCCGCGAGGATCGTCCACCGCCACCGTACAGGCATGGCCGCCAATGCGGGGCTCGGCCTCGAACAACACCACCTGATGCCGTCGGCCGAGCACCCACGCGGCGGTAAGGCCACTGATGCCACCACCTACTACTGCAATACGCTTCATGCACTCTCCGCTATGGCCTTGACCGCGCGAAACGCGGCGGTGACACGATCTTTCACGCCGACGTGATCAACAATCGGCAACGGGTAACCGGCAGGCGGTACAGGCGCCTTCCAGGGCTGGTGAATCCACTTGCTATCCAGGCCCGCCAGTTCGGGCAGATAGCGACGAATAAAGAGACCCTCCGGGTCAAAGCGCTCGCTCTGTCGGACAGGGCTGAATACCCGGAAATAGGGGGCCGCATCCGTGCCGGTGGACGCACTCCATTGCCAGCCGCCATTGTTGGCGGCGAAATCACCATCGATCAGGTGGCGCATGAAAAACTGTTCGCCCCGCCGCCAGTCGATAAACAGGTGCTTGGTCAGGAACATGGCACTGACCATCCGCAAGCGGTTATGCATCCAGCCCGTAGCCAGCAGCTGCCGTTGCGCTGCATCCACCAGTGGATAGCCGGTGCGGCCCTCACACCAGGCAGCGAATGCGGTCTCGTCAGCGGACCAGCGAATCAGGTCGGTCTCCTGACGGAATGGCTGCCCCCAAGCGAGGCGCGGGACGTTAGCCATAATCTGCCGGTAGAAATCGCGCCAGGCAAGCTCACTGATCCAGACCTCGGCGCCGGCCCGGAGGGACGCATGCCGCCGCGCCTCGCTGGCAAGCTGCCAGCATTCTGCCGCGGATACCGTCCCTGCTGACAACGCGGTAGACAGCAGACTGGTGCCAGCCTGGGCGGGAAAATCCCGGGTACTGCTGTACTGCCCGAGCGATTTTTCGACAAACTGACAAAGCTGGCGCCGCGCTGCCTTTTCACCCGGCTGCCAATGCTGCCGTAGTGACGGGCTGACATTCAGAGCGGCCAACGCCCGCTCTACTATCGCGCGCCCCGGAAAGGATACGGCTTTGCCGGCGCGCGCTTTCGGCGCCGGCAGTGGCGTGGGTCCATGGGTCGCCAGCCAGCGCTCCCAGACCCGCCGGTACGGGGTGAACACACTGTAAGGCGTGCCCTGCCCTGTCATCAGCAGTCGGGGTGGCACCAGTACGCCGTGATCGAACCCGTCTATGACAACCTCCTGCTGACGAAGCAGCTCTGCCAATTGGCGGTCCCGACGCAGTTCATTCAGCGGGTACTCCCGGCCGCTAAATACGCGACCGACGCCTTCCTTCCGTACCCAGTCCGCCAACACCTGCGGGGCCGCATCGAAATCACCAGCATCGACCACATCAAGAGCAACACCGAGACGGCCCAGTGCGTCACCAAGCTCCAGCAGGGACTCGAGCACATACCAGCGGCGCAAGGGCGCCACCTCGTGGCGATCCCATTGCTGTGGGCACAACAGATAAATCGCCCGGACCGGCTGCCCGGTGGCGAATGCTGCGTTCAGGGCGGCATGCTCATGGACGCGGAGATCATTCCGGTACCACACCAGAACAGGTGTTTGGGGGGTGGCGGAGGACATGTGGACGGTTCCGGCTTGAAAAAGGGAATGATAGATCTTCACGCCGTGACCCCCATGTGAATGCCTCTTCATAAAACCGTCACGAAGTCGTAATCTGCCGCCATCGCTCAGGAGGACCCACCGTGAAGCACCCTCTACGTTTCGCCCTGCTGCTGCTTGGCAGCACACCGCTTACCCTGCTGGCCCAGAATGCCGAGCTGTACGGTCGTTTTCATGTCTCCATGGACCATCTACAAGCCGACAGCCAGGGTGAAGGCACGACCCTGTCCAGTAACAGCAGTCGACTGGGGGTCAGAGGAAAGCAGTCCGTCACTGACGCACTCGCCGCTATCTGGCAAGTGGAGGTCGGCATCCGGGCCGAGAATGACAGTGCCATCAGCACCGACCGCGATACCTTTGTCGGCCTGATTGGCAATTGGGGGCAACTGCGTGCTGGCCGTTTCGATACGCCGATGAAGCGGATGCACAGCCGCGTCAACCTGTTCGGCGATCAGGTCGGCGATGCTCGCAACCTGCTAAGAGCAGACGATGCCGCAACGGGCACCAGCTGGTGGGACGAACGACTGCGAAACAGTATCGCCTATCGCAGCCCTGCCCAGGCCGGAGCGACAGCCAGTCTGCACTACTCCACCAATCAGGATAGCGGCGCAGCGACCAGCTCTGATCAGGCGTCGTGGAGCGCATCGCTGGAATGGCAGGGAAAAAACCTCTGGCTGGGTGTAGCCCACGAGGACTCTGGAAAAACAGTTGGCGGCAACTTTATCGAGCGTCGCGCCACCCGGGCATCGGCCAATCTGGAGCTGGGAGGATTGCGTCTGGTCGGCCTCTGGCAGCATGCTCGCCACCCGGATATCACCGCATGGGGGGCAGGCCTGCGTTACGCTGCCAGCGAGCGCATTGCGGTGAAGAGTCACTATTATCAGATTGAGGCCCGCAATAGCACCGGCGATGCGGAGCTGTTTGCCGTCGGGCTCGACTACACTCTGGCCAAGCCCCTGATGTTCTATCTGAATTACGGACAGGTTATCAATGGCGACAGCAGTGCCCGCACTCCCTGGAAAGAGGGCCGCAGTGACAGCCTTGTCACCGGCGACGGCGATGCGCCGGAAGCAGTATCGATCGGCATGGTGTACCGCTTCTGACGTCAGGCCGGCCGTGGCAGCACGGCCGGCCTACCAGATTGCCCGCGCCAGCAACGCCAGCACAGAAAGAATCACCAGCCACTTGCCAATCTGGTAGACCGGTCGATTCCAGTGCTTGATTCGCTTCAGCATTTTCTTGTAGCCAAGCACTGCTTGCCCGACGCGGTTACCGATGCCCGTGTAACTGCTATCCAGATTATCGATGGCAAACAGGCTATTGAAGAATCTCCCGAAATAAAAATAGAGGCGCTGAATGAACTGAGGGCGCATCGGTCGGTCGATATCTGTCATCAGAATGATTCTGGGCACATCGGTATCGTTATAGGCCGAATGCAGATAGGTCTCATCGAAGATAATGCTATCCCCGTCTTTCCACTTGTAGTCTTCATCATTGATGATCAAGCCACAACCGTCGGAATTGGGCGTGGACAATCCCAGCGAGTAACGCAAGGTATAGGCAAAGGGATCGTGATGCTTGCTAAGGCGTTTGCCAGGCATCAGCACAGCAAACAGGGCGATGTTCATCCCCGGCACCTGATCGATCAGGGCCCGGGTTTTGGGCGCCAGTTCGAACGCTGAGGGAATCTCGTTGTTGTAGATTTTCAGGTAAAAACTTTTCCAGCGATTGTCTTTGTAGAAACTGCTCGCCGGCAGATCATTCTTCACCGCAATATGCCCCTGACCGTAAAGCGCCAGTGCCTCGTCGCGAATCACTTCCCAATTCTCTTCGAGAATGCGGGTCTCTGGAAAGGCATCGCGGCCAAGTCGGGCGCTGGTCGGAACGCGCGAACAAAGGTAGGCCGGAATATTGAATGGCACCATAAAGGTGGAAAAGTCGGTCAACTGACGCCCGAGGTCAAAGGTCTCCCGGTTGCGCAGCCGGATAAATACAATACTTCCAACATAGACCATCACCAGCGTGACAACGATAACCATGTCCCCCTCCCCATTCCTTGTTAGCACAGACCGGCAGTGCCACCGATGGCTATTTCACCGATGATATTGCCATAACAAAAAGCCCCACAGCAGGCTGCGGGGCTTTTTGCGTTTCGATAGTGGTGGGTCGTGATGGATTCGAACCATCGACCAATTGGTTAAAAGCCAACTGCTCTACCGCTGAGCTAACGACCCGCCGAAAGAGGCGCAAATGATACTGATTTTTCCTGTCCCTACAAGGGCAAATGGAACATTTTTGTCACATGGCAGGCTCGCAAGGTCAATCCGGGACGTAACGGGTAGGATCAGCCATGCCCGCATGCCGAAACCCTTCTGCACGCAACTGGCAACTGTCGCACCGCCCGCAGGCCTGCCCGGCCGGGGACGCCTGATAACAGGACACGGTCAGAGAATAGTCCAGCCCTGCCGCCACACCGGCACGGATAATCTCTGCCTTGGTCATGTTGAGCAGCGGAGTGCACAGACGCGGTCCATGCCCTTCGACACCGGCTCGGGTGGCGACATCCGCCAGCGTCTGGAACGCCTGAACGAACGCCGGACGGCAATCCGGGTAACCAGAATAATCCACTGCATTAATGCCGATGTGGATCTCGCCGGCATCAAGCACCTCGGACAACCCCAGCGCCAACGCCAGAAACACGGTGTTCCGGGCAGGCACGTAGGTCACGGGAATGCCCTCTCCCCCGGCATCCGGGACAGCAATGGTCACATCCGTCAGGGCCGAACCACCGATGGTATCGAGCCCGAGGCGGATGACCCGATGACTAGCCGCGCCAAGTGCCTCAGCAAGACGCTCTGCCGCAAGCAGCTCCGCCCGGTGACGCTGACCGTAATCAAAGGAGACCGTGTGACACTCATGCCCCTGTGCCCTCGCCAGTGCCAGACAGGTCGCTGAGTCGAGTCCGCCGGAAAGTAACACCACCGCCCGCGCCATCATCGTCCCCTGCTGTCCTGCCAGAGCACCTTGTGCAGCTGCAGCTGAAAGCGGACCGGCAGCCGGTCTGCCAGAATCCAGCTAGCCAGCATCGCGGGATCCAGCTGACCAAACACCGGAGAAAACAGCACATCCCCCACCCGCTGGTCGAGACGATACTGATCCATCTGCAACCGCGCCCAGTCGTAATCGCGTCGGTCGGCCAGCACAAACTTGACCTGATCTTTCGCTGCCAGCAGGGCTATGTTGCCGAGGAGATTGTTGTGCATTTCACCGGAGCCCGGTGCCTTGAGGTCCATCACCACGCTGACCCGGGGGTCCACCTCGCTGATGTCGAGGGCGCCGCCCGTTTCAACATTGACCTGATATCCGGCATCACAGAGTCGGGCCATCAACTCATGTACCGCCGGCTGGGCGAGCGGTTCTCCACCCGTGACCGTGACATAATCGGCGCCATAACGGGCAACATCCTCCAGCACTCTGTCTAGGCTGACCTTCTCGCCGCCGTGGAAGGCGTATTCGGTATCGCACCAGACGCAACGCTGGGGGCAACCGGTCAACCGTACGAATACCGTTGGTCGGCCAACAGTTCGAGCTTCCCCTTGCAGGGAGTGGAAAATCTCGCTGATACGCAATTCCACGTCTGCCTCAACAGGCTCCGGGCGGAGCCATCAGACCTTACTTGAGTTGTTCCAGCATGGTCCGGGCGTAACCCGCCTCGGACGACGTCGGGAACTGCTGAATGACACGGTTGAGTGTGGTTCTGGCATCTGCCGCCCTGCCACTCTCGGCCTCGAGCACGGCGAGCCGGTAAAGTGCCGCCGGCACACGGGAGCTGTCCGGGAACCGCTCGATCACAGTGCGGAACTGCACCATGGCCCCGTCACGGTCGGGTTTCTCCAGACTGCGCAGGGCTTCACCGAGCCAGAAATGGGAAAAATCCCTGAACTGGCCTTGGGGATAATCCTGAAGGTATTTCTGGAATGCCTGTCGGGCATCGTCAAACTTGCTGGCGTAAAGCAGCTCGCGAGCAGCCATATACGCTGCACGCTCCGCCTCCGGATCCACATTTGCCGACTGGCCAGTGGCGCCAGCAACGGGCTGGCGCGGCTGGGAGGACGCCGACAGCGCATTGAGGCGACTGTCGATATCAAGATAGCGTTCACGCTCGGCCCGCTTCATGGAGTCGAGCTCGTGCCGCAATTCGTCAAACTGTCCGCGCAGCATGCCGATTTCCTGCTCATACTGCTGCAGCTGCTGCATCAACATCATCAGGGCTTCGTCACTGACAGCGCTGCCCTGACCACTTCGCGAACTATTCACCCTGTCTTCAACGGAAAGTGGGCCGAGGCCCTGCCCGAAGGCAGAGACCGTCAGCCCACCCAGAAGAACGCCGGCAATCAGGCGTTTCATCATCCCCGCGTCCTGTTACGGACGGCCGGACAGATAGTTCAGCTCTACGCGGCGGTTCTTGGCCCAGGACATCTCGTCGCTGCCATAGGCGGCCGGCTTCTCTTCACCGTAGCTGACGACTTCGATCTGGGCAGCAGAGACGCCCTGCACACGCAGGAACTTCTCTACCGACTGGGCGCGACGCTCAGCCAGAGCAACGTTGTATTCGCGGGTGCCGCGCTCGTCAGCATGACCTTCCAGACGTACCTTGGCGTTACTGTTGCCTTTCAGGTAGTTGGCATGGGCACGGAGGGTCTCGAACGCTGCAGCCGGTACCGACGAGTTATCGAAGGCGAAATAGATGATACGGCTGTTTGTAGTGCCATCGTAGTTGGACGGATGGTTGTGGAAGTTGTCAGCGGTCAGGGCGATGGCGCTCTGTTGGGCCTGGATCGGCTGTTCCTGAACGGCAGAAACCTGGGAACCGCTCTGCGCGCCTGGCTGCAGATCACCGCTCTGGTCGTCGGTTGGCTTGCTGGAGCAAGCGACAAGGGAGGAAGCAAGCAGTACTGCGAACAACGGTTTGGAAGCAAAGGCACGCATGGGTGACTCCTGTTAAGTAGCGTATTTGGGCAAATGCCCGGTGGATATCAATTCAGGAAGGGGGACCAGGACGGCTCCCTCACTTCCCCTTCCTTCGATGGCAGGTGCACCTTGATTCTGCCATCAATGGACACGGCCTGCAGGACCCCCGTGCCCCGGTGTTTCGTCGCGTAAATTATCATACTTCCGTTCGGCGCAACACTAGGTGATTCGTCCTGCTCAGTGCTCGTCACCACATTGAAGGTGTGACGCTGCAAATCCTGTACTGCAATGTGAAATTTGCCCTTTCGACGGTGAACATAGGCCAGATAGCGCCCGTCAGGCGTCACCGCAGGGTTGGAATTGTAGTCCCCCTCGAAACTGACCCGCCGCACCGACTTATCTCGAACGTCCAGCCGGTAGATTTGCGGGCCTCCCCCCCGGTTGGAGGTAAAAACGAGCGATTGACCATCGGGGAGCCATCTTGGTTCCGTATCAATCGCAAAATGATTGGTCATTCTGGTCAGCTGCCGACTGGCGATGTCGAGTATGTAGATCTCCGGATTGCCATCGCGGGACAGGGTCAGCGCCAGACGACGGCCATCCGGCGACCAGTCCGGGGCGCCATTGATGCCGTCGAAGCTGCTAACCAACTGGCGCTGCATGCTGGAGAGCTCGTGAATATAGATGCCGGGACGGCCATTGGCCTCAAATGACACATAAGCAATCCGCCGACCATCCGGCGACCAGGACGGGCTCATAATGGGCTCGCGGCTGCGCAGCACCGTCTGAGCGCGAGCCCCGTCAGCATCGGCATACTGGAGCTGAAACGGATAATCCGCCCCACGATTGTGCGTGACATAAAGTATACGGGTGGCGAAGGCTCCGCGGACGCCGGTGAGCTGCTCGTAAATCTTGTCGGAGATGGCATGCGCCACATCCCGCAGCTGACTCGCCCGCGGCTGGTAGGTCTCAGCAATCAGGCGGATGCCGCGGGGCACATCGTGGAGCTCGTAACTGACTCTGTAATCGCCAGCCGGCAACGCCTCTACTCGGCCCACCACCAGAAACTCGCTACCCAGCACACGGAAATCGCGGTAGCTGATTTCCTCGCCACGGGTGGGACGGCTGAGCATATCCGCCGCCGCCAAAGGACGAAACTGGCCGCTGCGATGCAAATTGGACGCAATGATCGCGTCGATCTGCTCAGGCACCTGGGCGCCACCGGTGCCGAACGGCACCACTGCAATCGGCACCGCGTCCACCCTGCCCTCAGTCACCTGGATCATGAGCTGGGCCTGAGACACGCTGGCCAGCAACAATCCGAACAGCACTAGCAAAAATTTCATTATTGGCCCGCCATCTGAGGGTGGAAATTCACGACAAAATCGCGGAAATGCGTATTGAACAGGTTACCCGAAGGCACAGGCAAGCGCCCGGCACTACGCACCGCATTCACAGCCGAGTCATCGAAGGTGCGGTCTCCGCTGGATCGAACCAGGTTGACATCAAGCACTTCGCCACCCGGCAACAGCCTGATACGAACATCGGCTGAAAGCGATGTTTTCTCCCTCGCGGTCGCCGGAATAATCCAGCGCTGGCTCAGAGCGTTGCGAATCGCGGCTACATAGCTGGCCTGCTCCGAGGCCTCGGCTGCGGCAGTGGCTTCCGCTTGAGCGGCTGATACGGCCATCTCGCGATCCTCGCTGGCAAACAGTTCGTCGAGCTTTGGAGCGGTAAAGGTCGGCGCAGGTTCCGGCTTAGGGGCCGGAGCAGCTGCTGGGGCAGGTTTCGGTGCCGGTGCTGGTGCCGGTGCGGGCTTCGGCGCTGGCGCGGGTTTCGGGGCCGGAGCGGGTTTTGGTACGGGCGCCGGTTTCGGCGCGGGGGCCGGTTTCGGTGCTGGCTTTGGCTCGGGAGGCCGCGGTGGCGCAGCCGGTCTTGGCGCTGGCGCCGGAGCTGGAGCAGCCTTGGGTCGCTCGACAATCACCGCCTGCACATGCGGCGGCACCGGGCGGATCCGCTTTACCGTCGGCTCGGACGTCCAGGAAAAGGTGACAGCACCAATCACCAGCAGGTGCAAACCCACCGAAATGACCAGCGCTGGGCCGAGATCCCGATCACTCACTTTTCCGGTGGCTCCGTCACCAGACCGATTTTCTCGATGCCCGCACCCTGCAGGGCGGACATCAGGGCAATCACCTTGCCGTAAGCCACCTCGGCATCGCCCTCGACCAGAAACAGGGTCTCGGGCTTATTACGATGAATACGCATGGCATGACCGCGGACCACATCAAGACCGGCTGACTTCTGGCTGTCGCCACCGACGTTGATGAAGTAGCTACCGTCCTTGCCAATCGACACGATCACCGGCTCTTGATCCTTGCTGTCCAGTGGCGCGCTGTTGGTTTTCGGCAGGTCCACGTTGATGCCCTGAGTCATCATCGGCGCCGTGATCATGAATACCACCAGCAGCACCAGCATGACATCGATATAGGGCACAACATTGATGTCGGCCAGCAGCTTTCGCGGCGCCCGCACCTTCATCGACATCAGTTATGTTCCCCGGTGTGGTGGGCCTGACGATGCAGTAGCGAGGAGAACTCCTCAGCAAACATTTCACACTCACCGACCAGTTCATCGGTCCAGGCGGCATAGCGGTTGTAGGCGACCACGGCAGGGATGGCGGCGAACAAACCCATGGCCGTAGCAATCAATGCCTCGGCGATGCCCGGCGCAACAACCGCCAGCGTCGCCTGGGAAACGTGGGCCAGCGCACGGAAGGAGTTCATGATCCCCCATACCGTACCAAACAGACCGATATAGGGGCTGGTGGACCCGACCGTGGCCAGGAACGGAAGGCTGAGATTAAGCCGTGCCTGCTCGCGCTGCAGGGCAACCCGCATGGCGCGCTGGGTCCCCTCCATCACCGCATCCGGGTCACGGGATGTCTTGGTCAGACGGACGTACTCCTGAAAGCCGGCCCGAAAAATGGACTCCTGACCGGCATCGTCATCCGGTGCCTTCTTGACCTGATTGTAGAGAGTGGCAAGGTCTTCGCCGGACCAGAAGCGCTCCTCAAAGGCCGCGCCGGCCTGACGGGCCCGGCTCAACACGCGGAACCGCACCACAATCATGTACCAGGAAACCACTGAGGCGAGCATCAGCGACACCATCACCAACTGCACCACCGGACCGGCATTGCCGACCAGGCTCATGATAGACATGCTGTCTTGCTCGACCATCGAGCGGCTCCTTATCAGGTTTCAAAAAGTGGTCTTTATGGCGCTGTGCAGGCTGGCAGGCATCGCACGGGGACGTACGCCGTCTGCAGAAACACAGGCCACACGGACATCGGCTTCGCAAAGAAGTTCATCCCCGCGCCAGACTTGCTGACAAAACTCCAGCGTCGCCTTGCCGAGGCGTCGCAATGATGCCGTCACCTCAACACAGTCATCAATGCGGGCCGGGCGATGATATCGGACCGTGCAGCTATGTACCACGAACAGAAAGTTCTGGTCGGAGAGCGCGTAATGCTGGTAACCGAGGGTGCGCAGCCATTCGGTTCGGGCTCGCTCCATGAATTTGAGGTAGTTCACGTAGTAAACGATACCGCCGGCATCCGTGTCTTCTATATAAACGCGCACCGGCAAACGGAAGGTTGGCTGACTCATGATTCGAACAAGTCGCCAGAGGCCGCATCACGGGGCGGTTTGAGGCCAAAGTGACGCCAGCCATGGTTGGTCACCACCCTGCCCCGGGCGGTGCGCTGAATAAAACCCTGCTGAATCAGGTAGGGTTCCACCACCTCTTCCAGCGTCCCTGCATCTTCATTGAGGGCGGCGCCCAGTGATTCGAGGCCCACCGGGCCGCCGTCGAATTTCTCCATCATGGTCAGCAACAGGCGGCGGTCGTTGCTATCGAGACCAAGCGAATCGACCTCAAGCATATCCAGAGCGGCACAGGCGATGGCTCCACTGATACGACCATCGCCGCGGACCTGAGCGTAATCCCGCACGCGCCGCAACAGACGATTGGCAATCCGCGGTGTACCCCGGGCACGACGGGCAATTTCTCGCGCCCCGTCAGGATCCACCTGCAGTGAAAAAATGCCACAGGCGCGGGTAACAATACCGGCAAGATCATCGGTGGAGTAAAACTCGAGCCGCTGAACAATGCCGAAACGATCCCGAAGCGGGCTGGTCAGCAGCCCAGCCCGAGTAGTGGCGCCGACCAGAGTAAAGGGCGGCAGCTCAATCTTGATGGAACGCGCAGCAGGCCCCTCGCCAATCATGATGTCGAGCTGGTAGTCCTCCATGGCGGGATAGAGAATCTCTTCCACCACCGGCGAGAGACGATGAATCTCATCGACAAACAGCACATCGCCAGCTTCAAGATTGGTCAGGATGGCGGCCAGATCGCCGGCTTTTTCCAGCACCGGACCGGAGGTGCTTTTCAGTTGCGATCCCATCTCCCGGGCAATGATATGGGCCAGCGTGGTTTTACCCAGCCCCGGCGGCCCGAAAATCAGCGTATGATCCAGTGCCTCCCCGCGCGCCCGGGCCGCATCAATAAAAATTTCCAGCCGCTCGCGGACCTTCGGCTGGCCGTGATAATCGCTAAGACTGGAAGGTCGGATAGCACGCTCGATTTGCTCTTCCTGCTGCTCAAGACGATCGGCCGAAATAATACGTTCCACGCTCATGATGTTTTCATCCATCACCTGGCCAGACTCTTGAGAGCCTGACGAATCAGCATTTCGCTGGACAGGGCATCAGCGCCTGGCACTTTCGCCACCGCGGTCTGGGCATCACGCGGGCGATAGCCGAGGCTCTCCAGTGCAGCCACGGCATCCGCGATGGCATCCGGCTGAGCGTCAACGGCCGGCAATCCGGGCAGAGACACCGGGGCACCATCAAGCTTCGCCAGCCGATCCGACATTTCGATCAACAGCCGCTCGGCAGTCTTCTTACCGACGCCGGGAATTTTCACCAGCGTCGTGCAGTCCTGATTCTCGATGCAGCGCACCAGTCGCTCCGCTTCCATGCCGGAAAGGATCGACAATGCCAGCTTCGGCCCAACACCATTGACGCGAATCAATGCACGGAACAACTCTCGCTCGAAACGGGAGCTGAACCCGTAAAGCAACTGGGCGTCTTCGCGCACGACAAAATGAGTGAACAGCACCAGCTCCTGACCAAGGTCGGGCAACTGGTAGAATACCGTCATCGGTGCTTCCACCTCGTAACCGACGCCCGCCACCTCCAGTAGCAACCAGGGTGCGCGTTTGTCGACCAGCAGGCCACGCAACTGTCCTATCATCGAATCCGTCTTCCTCTTACTGCCGTGGCACCCGCCATGCGCAGCAGACTGAGCCGCATGTGAGCGTGACAAATGGCAATCGCCAGCGCATCAGCGGCATCAGCCTGCGGCACCCGGTCGAGCTTGAGCAGATAGCGCACCATCTGCGCCACCTGAAACTTCTCTGCCCCACCCTTGCCAACCAACGCCTGTTTGACCTGCCGCGCAGAATATTCAAACACGGGCACACCGCCCTGCACCACGGCACAAAGGGCTGCGCCTCGCGCCTGACCGAGCTTGAGCGCAGAGTCCGCATTGCGGGCCATGAACACCTTCTCAATGGCGGTCTCATCGGGAGCGTGCTCTGCCACCACCGTACTCAGGCGCGCGAAAATCTCGCCCAGTCGCGAAGGAATATCATCTGACACGGTACTGACGGTGCCGCAGTCGACAAAAAACAGGCTGCCGCCCTGCTGGCGGACCAAGCCGTAACCTGTATGTCGGGAGCCGGGATCAATACCGAGAATGAGGGTCATGGAGGGGTGCTGTGAGCAGGCCGCGGGCAGGTTCTTTGTACCTGCCCGCTGGCCGGATGTCCAGTATCCGTTGTTACTGAATGATCGCGCAGGCGATGTGGCTGTAGGTTCGATTTACCTGAGCCCTGCACACATTTCGCCCGAGCGAAGGCACCTGATCGCAGGCCTTCATCGCGGCAAAGCGCTTGGCACACTGAGCGGCAATGTCCCCGGCATCAGGGTCATCTGGCGCCGCGGCAGCGGGTGCTGCGGTAGCGGCGCCAGAGAATGGCAGTGTTGCGGGCGTCGCTGCCGGGGCTGGTGCCACCGGGGCAGCGGCCGCCGCCGGCGCGGACGCCGACACCTCCATCATCGCTGCAATCAGCTCGGGTTTGAGCCCGGAACGTTGCAGACGATCGACCTCCTCGCCGCTGAACACCTTGTAACGAGCACCACCGGTGCGAATGCGGGCAGCGAGCAACGCTTCATTCTGGCGGCGGGACTCAGTCAGCACCTCATGCACCCGTAACCCGGGCGGACCGATAAACCAGATCGCCTGATCCGCCGGTACGAACGGCAGATAATCAGACGCCAGCGCCATGTTGTCGATATGGAAGCGGAGCGGATTCTGTTCCGGCGCCAGGGCTGCCAGACGGGCCATGGTTTCGCGCCGGTAAAACGAAGCCGGGTGCTGTGTCAGGTAGCTTCGATAGGCATCCACGGTAGCGGCCGCGACAGCCTGCTCATACTCGCTGCGGCTCTGGGCGATATGCTGACCGAGGGCGAGTTTGTGGCGATTCATCTGGTCTGTAGTGCCACGATTGGCAGCCGAGTGTCCAGGCATGCCGAAGAACATCGCTGTTGGCAGAAGCGCCAACGACCCACGGAATCGGTATCCCTCGACATTGCGGAAGATTTCATCGCCAGAGCTGCTCTTCACTACCAGCGTCGACTGGTAATCCTGAGAAGTCGTAAAGGGCAGTAAGCCGAGGGAGAGAAGGTAGATGGCCAGCGTCCAGCCCCCCGTCTCCTCACCACTGCGAATATTGGATATTTCAACACTGTAATTCTGCCCGGGCCCGGCAAACCATCTGCTGGCCTCACGATTCGCCACCGCTGCTGCCTGATCACCGGCGCTGATGCCTTCGAACTGGTTTGGCCGATAAAATTTGTGTGTCGATACCGTTGCTGCAACCTGCCGCAGCTCCGCAGGTGCAGCGACTTCCTGCAACAACTGGCCGTCAGGAGGCAAATAGGCGTGTGTGATACAGGCCGGCAGCAACGCTACCACGGAAACAATCAGGATCAATCTTGGCAACATCTGCACCCCCCGGTACAAGGCTGACTTGGACGCCGTCAATACGGCAAGACAAGCCTGCCATGAGGATGCAGGTCCGCCCTTTGTTCCGGAATCGTACCATAGATAAACTGCATGGAAAGCATGCAGAAACATCCCCGGAGGCCGGTGCGAAAGCCGCCGGGGGGCGTCGAAGGCCGCCCTGTTACTTGTCGGTGTCGCCCTTGCGCACCTGAATGCCAACCTCTCGCAGCTGCTTCGCCTCTACCGGTGAAGGTGCCTGGGTCATCATGCAAGCAGCAGTCTGGGTTTTCGGGAAAGCAATAACGTCACGAATCGAGTCGCAGCCCGTCATCAGCATCACCATCCGATCCAGACCAAACGCCAGACCGCCGTGGGGCGGCGCACCAAAACGGAGCGCATCCAGCAGGAAGCCGAATTTCTCTGCCGCTTCTTCATCGCTGATACCGAGAGCCTTGAACACAGCCCGCTGCATCTCGGGATTGAAGATACGAATCGAGCCGCCACCCAGTTCGGTGCCATTGAGCACCAGATCGTAAGCCTTCGACAATGCCGCACCTGGATTGGAGGAGAGTTCCTCGACAGTGCACTTTGGCATCGTGAACGGATGATGCAGCGCCGCCCAGCTGCCGTCGTCGTTCTCTTCGAACATGGGAAAATCCACCACCCACAGTGGCGCCCAGTCTGCCTCGATCAGGTTGAGATCATGACCAAGCCGGACACGCAGTGCGCCGAGCGCCTCATTAACCACCTTGGCCTTGTCGGCACCAAAGAAAATCAAATCACCGTTCGCCGCGCCGGTACGCTCAAGGATGCCGTTGATAGCGCCTTCAGTCAGGAACTTCAGGATCGGCGACTGCAAGCCCTCGGCGCCTGCCGCGATATCGTTAACCTTGATGTAGGCAAGGCCCTTGGCACCGTAAATGCCGACAAAGCGGGTGTACTCGTCGATCTGGCTACGCGACAGCTCGGAGCCCTTGGGCACACGTAATGCCGCAATGCGCCCCTTCGGATCCTTAGCCGGGCCGGCAAATACCTTGAACTCTACGCCTTCCATCAGATCAGCGATGTCGACCAACTCCAGCGGGATACGAAGATCCGGCTTGTCGGAACCGAACCGGCGCATGGCCTCGCTGAACGGCATGCGCGGCAACTCACCGAACTCGACGCCCAGCAGGTCACGGAACACCGTGCGGAACATGCCTTCCGCCACTGCCATGATCGCCTCTTCATCGACAAAGGAGGCTTCGATATCGATCTGGGTAAACTCCGGCTGGCGGTCGGCGCGCAAGTCCTCATCGCGGAAACACTTGGCAATCTGGTAGTAACGATCAAAGCCCGCCACCATCAGCAACTGCTTGAACAACTGGGGCGACTGCGGCAGGGCGAAGAAGCTGCCGGGATGGGTTCGGCTGGGCACCAGATAGTCCCGTGCACCTTCGGGGGTGGCACGGGTCAGGATC
This sequence comes from Alcanivoracaceae bacterium, assembly GCA_046292765.1. Taxonomy (GTDB): domain Bacteria; phylum Pseudomonadota; class Gammaproteobacteria; order Pseudomonadales; family Alcanivoracaceae; genus PGZG01. The sequence continues at coordinate 583,504 of JBKBQA010000002.1, forward strand.
GGCGTCTCGACATCCATGAAGCCCTGCTCTTCCAGATAGTTGCGCACCGCATGGGTTAATCTGGAACGGAACTGGAAGCTCTGCAGCACATTTGCCCGACGCAGGTCCAGATAGCGATACTTGAGACGCACCTCCTCACCGGCACCAGTGAACTCGTCCAGCTCAAAAGGCGGCGTATCCGAGGTATTCAAAATCTCCAGATTCAGGCCCAGCACTTCGATATCGCCAGTGGTCATGCGCGGATTGCGAACGGCCTCATCGCGCATCCGAACACGTCCCTGTACGCGAATCACATACTCGCCACGTACCCGGTCAGCACACTGGAATGCCTCGACGGCATCCGGATCGAACACCACTTGCACCAATCCGGCGCGATCGCGCACATCGAGGAAAATTACCCCGCCATGATCCCGACGACGATGCACCCAACCGCACAGGGTGACCGTTTCTCCATCCTGGGACGCACGCAAATCTCCGCAATAATGGCTACGCATAACTTTGAATCCACTGGTTTTTTTCTGGGCGCGGCGGGGTGCCGCGAAGGCGGCGTAGTATAGCCGCTCAGGACGTCGGCAGCTATGCCACCCCGCAGGGCAGCGACCAGTGGCCCTGCCCCGAACCTGATCATCGCAAAAAAGACGGAAAAATACGGGAAAAAACCGGCCCCGGGCGCTTGCCGGCTTCTATCCGTTGGCATATAACTAGCCCGGAATCATCGCGGGGGACCGCTCCTCAGGTGCAAGGCGCCAGGAGCGGCATCGGAAACGGATATCCTTCGGATGGGTCGAGACATCCAATCGGACTACAAAACTAAGGGGTACACACCACATGGCTGCCAAGAAAAAAGCTGCTGCCGCAAAACCTGCCAAAGCCAAAGCTGCACCGAAAGCCAAGGCTGCTCCGAAAGCCAAAGCCAAAGCCGCACCGAAGAAAGCCGCTGCCAAAGCGAAAGCTGCTCCGGCTGCTCCGAAAAAAGCCAAGCTCTACGCCGAGCCGGTAAGCAAGACCCAGCTGATCACCACTATCGCCGAAAGCACCCAGCTGAGCCGCAAGCAGGTGGGTTCTGTGCTGGAGGAGCTGAACCTGATCATTGAAGGCCACCTGAAAAAGAAAGGCGGCGCTGGCAACTTCACCATGCCGGGGCTGTTCAAAATCGTCACCAAGCACAAGCCGGCCCAGAAAGCTCGCAAGGGCATTCATCCGATCACCAAGGAGCCGACCACCTTCAAGGCCAAACCGGCCTCTGTCCAGGTGAAAATCCGCCCGCTGAAGAAAGTGAAGGACATGGCGCAGTAATTCAGGCCATAACAAAAAAAGGCGGGAAAACCCGCCTTTTTTTGTGCCTCCAACCCACCGCTCAGACCGCCATACGCTCCGCGAACAGGCCCTGCCCAGCATCACCGACCCAATCTCCAAGGCGGACGCTGAAGCCTTTCTTTTTCAGTTCATTGGCCACCGCCATCATATACGCCAGATCCGCATCAACCCGACAGAGGGACAATACTTCGCGGCCGAAACGGGTCAGTCGATACACCGGCAGGCGGAAATCATCATCGGCGCTGCCACCCTCAACGAAGATAGCCTTGCTCGCACAAGCCAGAATCGTACTGAAGCCCTCCGTGGTGGTCGACGTCATGGTCCAGGACTCCGGCCGTCCATAAACCCCTCTGAGCAGCCCAAGCTCCTCCAGCTGTTCGAACATCGGCAGGTGTAGTTCGGCTGAAAAATAGCTGCCCGGATTGCGATAGATGAACCCGTCGAAACAGAGCCGGGCGCAAATATTGATCATCTCCAGATCCGCCCGGGAGATGGTGCGCATGAATTCCATGGTGCGCACCGAGTAGGTCGTGGGTTTAAGTACCTCACCCGCCAACAGTCTGGCCCAGTAGCGCTTCAGCTGGACGGACACCGCATCCTGAGCACCATCGCGCCAGCGCACCAGCCAGTCCGGGTCCACCTGTACCTTCGATATCTTCTCCAGCGGCAGGTTGCGACACTCCTCTTCGGCCAGAATGGCGATATGACGGAGAGCGAGGTCACGACGCACTGCTCGCATGGCACCATCGCGGTCCGCCTGCCTGAGCAGCCTGGCGGTATCCAGACTTTCCACCGGATCGTCGAAACCGGCGGACACAATCACCGAGTTGAGCTTGACCCCCTGCAGCAGCTCATCATCCGCCGGCTCACGCAGGTTGCCATCACGGCCGAGCCGGAGACGACCTTCCACCAGCCCCTGCAATTCGTGCTGAACTCTGGCGATTTCCCTAAGCTCTCGCGCCCGCGCCGTGCGGCGGTCCATCTGTCTGCGCCGCAGCTCCTCGGGAGCCACCAGCCCCCGCACCCCCTTGCCGAAGAGGGTGAGCCAGAGCTTGTCCAGATAGTCGTCGAAACCACTCATAAACCGGTTCTCCCGCCGGATGTTGCTGTTGCAAATCCCTGCAGACTGCAATTGTCTGCCGGGCAGATCTCTCTATAATGGCGCCCCTCCGCCGCCGAGAGAACCCACTGTATGGCACGCAAGGATAAAAAGCAGGTTATTGGCGAACCGATGACTGACGAGCAGGTTCAGGCCTTCCTGCACAGCCAACCCGAGTCCGGACTTCACCCTGACCATCATGCCTTGCTGCGGGCCTATCAGAGCTTACGCTGCCATGATTTCGAACGTTTCCTGGCCCTCTTCATTGCTGACGGCCGGGACCTCAATGCCCGCGCCCCGGATGGCCGCACCGTACTGTCGGTGATTGCCAGCCATCAGCAGGGCGAGGACTATGCCGAGGTAATGCGCTCAGCTGGCGCTGCCTGATCCCCGCTTCCGGCGGCTCCCCTCCGCCGCCGGACATTATCCGGATGTCTCCCGGGTCTGTTCAAACCCCCTCCCCCGTGGCAAGGTATGCCCCATGCCAGCCGCACAGGCGGCGGTTATAACCACAACAATGAGAAAAGAGCCTGAAGCCATGCGATATCAGGAAATGTTCCGCTGGCGCCTTGTTGCGCTGATCGTCCTCTGCCTGTTCTCCCTTAACGGTTATGCCAACCGTGATGACGATGACGACGATGACGACGAAATGGATGAAGTCACTGCCGAAGAACTGGCGATGGAGAATATTCCCGTCGACGAACGTATCTTCCGCGTGCGCTGGAATGAAGTGCCGTTCGACAAGCGCTTTTTCACTTACACCGATGACCAGATCAAGGAAAAGTGGGATTACCTCATGCGCGGACTGCGCATTCCCTACCCCTCCGCGGAATACATGCGGGCCCAATCCGCCAAGTACCCGTTTGTACTCCACGGCATCAAGGATTTTGATGGAGATTTCGACAAACTCGAGAAGCGCTATGTGGATGTCTGGCGCAAGTTCTTTGCCGGGGACTACCAGCAGGCCCGAAACGCCGGCCTTGAGCTTGGTCCCATCGGCCTGATCCCTGCGCTGTTCTCCCAGCTGATGTATGGCATCTATCTGACCGAGCGGCAGAGCGAGAAGTACATGATGCTGCAGGATGTGGCCAACCGGGCCCTCGAATATTTCGACGAAGTCACGGAAATTGAGGATGACCCGGAGATCAAGACACTGGCAGCGGCCGTGCGTCTGGGCTACGCCTACGCTATTGCCCGCATCGCTGAGGAGTCCCCCATCCCCATCGTGGTGGCCCGAGGCTACATCGGCAAGATCAAAGGCAATTCGGACCACATCACGGATCTGGTTCCCGATCATCCTCTCGGACACGCCTTCCGTGCCGGTGTCGATGCCGGGATCATGCGCCGTGTTGGCAAGTTTACCGGCCGAATGACCTATAACGCTCGCTCCACCGTGGTGGGCAGCTCGTTCGGCAAGGCCCGCAAGCTGACGCCGGACATTCCGATCGTTGCCTATGAACACGGCAATGCACTGATCTATATGAACCGGAACCGCAACATCAATGAGGCCCTGGCGCTGTTTGAGGAAGCGTCAAAGATGCAGCCGCAGTTCGCCATGGATGCGCTCGACACCATGTACGCCCACAAGCGTCTGCAGGAAGTGCGTCTGTACACGGAGAACTACCGGAGCTTCCGCAAGTTCGAGAAGGATCGCCGTCGCTTCAGCAGGGTCACCGACCGCAACCTGACCAGCATCGTCAGCCCGGTGTTGACCATGGAAATGCTGAATAATCCGGAAAATTACCGGTTGCCCGAGCGTCGTTGATTCGTGTTCAGCTGGTATGAAGACCGCGTCTTTCCTCGCCTGCTGGACTGGGCTACCCGTCCACTGGCGAGGGATCGTCAGGCGCTGATTGCCGCTGCCAGCGGCCGAGTGCTCGAACTCGGCGTGGGCAGCGGCGCCAATTTTCCCTACTACACTGACGCTGCGGTGGAAGTCCACGGCATCGAGCCCGGCGACGCCTTGCTGGAAGAAGCAAGGGCAAACGCCGGCCGCTGCCCGTCTCCCCAGCGCTTCCATCTGCGCAAGGGCGGCGCCGAAGCACTTCCCTACCCCGACGACAGTTTCGATACGGTGGTGGCCTGCCTGGTGTTCTGCACCATCCCAGACGCCGACGCGGCAGCACGGGAAACCTTGCGAGTGCTGCGCCCCGGAGGCCGTTTGCTGGTACTTGAGCATGTTGCTCATGAAGACGCCTTCTGGCGGCGTGGCCAGCGCCTGATCGAACCGGTCTGGACCCCGCTTGCCTGCGGCTGCCGTCTCAGTCGCCACACTGCCCGCCTGTTTGCAGACGCCGGCTTTGACATTTCCGGACTGAATCACTGGCAACATCCCAAAGTTCCGAAACTGGCAGGCTTTATGCTGTCCGGAGAAGCTCACAAACCCTGACTGCACTGCGGCATCTCGCCGCAGGCGCGCGGGACTTTGACGCGCTACACTTTCCCAGCCTGCCTGAATCGGACCAATGATGTCTGGATATTCCGCACCTGACCTTTATGCCTGGCGCCAGCGTCTGGTTATGCTGCGCGGGCTGGTGGTGGTCATTCTGGGGCTGCTCTTTGCCCTCGCCTGGAGCCATAACCTGTCACCGCTGCCAGTGGTACTGGTCCTGTTTTGGCTGACCTTGCTATGGCTTCCGTCCCTGCTCTTCCTTGCAACCCGGCGAGTCGCCGCTTCTCGCCAGCAACATCTGCTGTCACTGGAGCTGACGCTCGACGTCCTGCTGTTCCTCGGCTTTGTCTATCAGCTCGGCGGGGCCGGCAATCCGGTCATCTTCTACCTGCTGGTGCCGGTGCTGATCGCCGCCCTGTCGCTATCGCTAACAGGCAACGCCCTGGTCGGCGCACTGGCCTGCAGCGGCTATTTCATCGGCCTCCATCTGATGGCAGGACACAGCCATCAACACCTCGATGGTCTGCATGACATCAGCGCTGCCCATGGCATCGGCATGTGGCTGGTTTTTCTCATTCTCGCGATCGTGTTTTCGTTTTTGGGTCAGGCCCTGCAGCAGGCAGCTCGGCAACAGCACCGACAACAGGCCACTGCGCTGAGTCTGGCCCTGCAGCGGGAAAGAATGTATCAGATAGCAGCAGATCTGGCGGACCGGGCCCATGAGCTCAACACCCCGCTCACCACCCTGATGTTACTCACGGAAGACCCAGCGCCGACGGATCACCACCAGCTACAGACTGATTGGGCCCAAATCCATCAACTTACCTTGCGGATGGCTACCATCCTCAAGGCAGACGACAGTGCAGATTCGACCAGACCTCGGCCACTGTCCGCGCTCTGTGCCGATCTGGAAAAGAACCTGCGTATGTTGTCACCACTCATTCGTGTGCGCTGGCACGGCGCGACGGACCCGACGCTGACCCCCCTTCCCGCATGGCAACGGATTCTCGCCAATCTGGGCTACAACGCTTGCGACGCCGGAGCCACGTCCATCGAAATTCGCTGTGAGCGGGATGGACCGGACTGGCTGGTACAGGTCAGCGATGATGGTCCCCGCCGCACCATCCCTCAGTCGCCCCGTGAGGGCCTTGGCATTGGTCTCGCGTTGATCGAAACAACGCTGTCATCACTGGGCGGCAGTCTGGAATTGATCTTCGATCATCAGTGGACGATTGCCCGCATGCGAGTGCCGCATTACCTTGAGGCGGTCGCGTGAAGAGCCTGCTGCTGCTTGAGGACGATGACGCCCTTCGGCAGCAGCTGGCCCTGCGGCTGGAGCGACAGGGCTATCGGGTATTACCGTGCCGCAGCCTTGATGAGGCAAGAGCCTTGCTCACCGAAGACACTGCCATAGATGCGGCAGTGCTCGATCAGAATGTCGGCGACCACACCGGCCTGGATCTTATTCAGCCACTACTGGAACATTCCGCTCACTGCCGCATCCTGATCCTGACCGGCTACGGCAGCATCCCCGCTGCAGTCGCCGCAACCCGTCGGGGAGCCAGTAACTATCTCACCAAACCAGCCTCCATCGCTGATATTGTTCAGGCGCTTGAGAACGCCCCCACGGCGGACCTGCCTGCACTGCCCGATGCCCCGCCATCACTGGAGCGACTGGAATGGGAGCATATCCAGCGGGTCCTTGATGAGCATGACGGCAACATCTCCGCCGCCGCACGGGTACTCGGCATCCACCGCCGCACCCTGCAGCGTCGCTTGAAAAAGCGCCCCTCCGCTAGCGAGTATCAACGCGACCGCCCGGGCCCATCGCGAAACAATCCCTGATTCACTTCAGGGAACTCCCGTGCGCCATTCGTAACCAAGTTCCATGCCGCCATCATTTTTACCTTCGGAAGCTGGGCCGACGCGTTACAATGCCGGGATGCTGGTCCACACCCCACGCACACGCATTCTGTCCTGCGCCATCCTGACGCTGGCCCTGCTGCTTTCGCAGCGTGCCCTGGCCGACCCCACTGTGGCCGCGAATAGCGACGTCGAAGCGGTAGCACGCAATCTTGAGGCCATGCTGAATGTACGCGGCGAAAGCTGCCAGCTCGACCGAGGCCGGCAACGGGTTCTGGAGCGCGCGCTGTTACGCCAGGCCCGGGATGCCGCCAGAGCCGTCGGCTACTATCAGGCCGAAATCCAGATCGAGTTCCGCTTCAATGGCAACTGCTGGAAGGCGGTGGTAGATGCGCGCGCTGGCGAGCCGGTAAGAGTGCGCGATGTTCGTGTCACGATTCTTGGCGAAGCCAGTAATGATGAAGCCTTCACGACGTTGATCGCCGAGACACCGCTCAAGACCGGAGCGGTGTTGCGCCATGATCACTACCAGACATTACGTGACAGACTGGTGCAAACCGCCCAACAGCGCGGCTATTTTGATCACAGCCTCCCTGAACATCGACTTGAAGTCGACGTGCAAGAATCCACTGCGGACATTCGCCTGACCCTCGACAGCGGGCGTCGCTATCGCTTTGGTGAGTTCAGCCTGCAGCAGGATGCGCTTTATGATCACAAAGCCAAGCGCTACCTGCGTTTTGAACGCGGCGATTTCTGGGACAGCAACCAGCTACTGGTCAGTCAGCAGGCCTTACTCGGCAGTGGCTACTTCACAACGGCGCGACTTGAGCGCGGCGAGCATGACCCGGAATCGCTGGAGGTACCCGCCACCTTGCACCTCAGCCGACGGCCCCAATACGCCTGGTTGGCGGGTGTGGGGATCAGCACCGACACCGGCCCGCGACTGCGACTGGGATTCGAGAATCGTTACGTCAACCAGCACGGCCACCGCTGGCGGGCGGATGCGGAGATTTCCCCGCTGCGCCACGCCATTTCCAGCAGCTATGAGATTCCACTGAAAGATCCGGTACGTGATCGACTGGTATTCACCTCGTCATATCGCAACGAAGAAACAGACAGCTCGGAAAGCGAGCAGATTCGGCTCGGCGCCAGTCTGATCAGCGAACTGTTCTCTGGCTGGGTGCTGACACGATCGCTGGATTTCGAACGGGAAAATTTCCGGGTCAGCGACCAGCGCCGCACCTCCGAACTGCTGATGCCCGGTGCCCAACTGCAGAAAATCCGCAGCTCCCACCCGATCTATCCGACCCGAGGCTGGAAACTCGGCTTTGGCGTACGTGGCACCCACCCGACCATCTCCACCACCGAAGCCTTTGTACAGAGCAGAGCCTGGTCCAAGGGCATCATCCCGGTTGGCTACGGCCGTGTGCTCGGTCGCCTGGAGCTCGGACAGACTGCGGTGAACAATGTCGAGACGCTGCCGGCATCAGTGCGCTTCTTTGCCGGTGGCGACACCAGCATCCGGGGTTTCGATTACCAGACACTGGGCCCTCAGGATGGCAATGGGGACGTGATCGGTGGTCGCAGTCTGGCCACCGGCAGCATTGAGTACGACTTCCCGCTCTGGCAACGCTGGCACCCGGCGCTGTTCGTCGATGCCGGTAATGCCTTCAATGATATTGAAGAGTTTGATGCCCGCGTCAGCGCCGGAGCCGGTATTCGATGGCGCTCGCCGCTCGGCCCTATCCGGATTGATTTCGCCAGACCCGTGGACGCTGGCCGAAACTGGCGCTTGCACCTCAGCATGGGGCCGGATCTGTGAAGTACATTTTGGTCGTTGTTATTGTTGCTGCCATCCTGTTGCAAGTCGCGGCGGCGGGCCTGCTCGGCACTCAGGCTGGCAGTCGCTGGTTGGTCCGGCAACTGGCGCCGCTGGTACCAGGAGAAGTGCAGATTGGTGAAATTAACGGCACCGTCCTCAAAGGCCTGACACTCAGTAACGTTCACTATCGCAATCCGACGTTATCGGCGAGCCTGACTCACGGGCAAATCCGGGTCGACTGGTCACGGCTCTGGCATGGCTGGATCAGCGTGGACATGCTGGAACTTCGGCAACTGCAAATCACCCTGCCAGAACAGCAGGAACAGGATGCGATGGCGACGGTGCTTCCCGCCAGCCTTGCACTTCCCTTCGGCGTGTCGCTGGCAGATGCGCAGATATCCGCCCTCTCCGTGACCCGTAACGGCGAAACACTGTTCGAACTGGACCATCTGCAGCTTCGACAGGCGAGAGCCCGCCGACAGCTCTCGCTTGGCAGACTCGATGCAGCTTCGGGTTCTCACCAGCTTGCCATCGCCGCCCTGAACATGTCACTGACTCACCCTTACGCATTGAACGCGCGGCTGGACTGGTCAAGCCATCTGGACGTCATCGAGGCCTGGCTCGGAGATGCCGCCCTCTCAGGGAACGCCACTCTGTCTGGCTCATTACAATCGCTGCAGATCCAGCATACCCTGACCAAGCCTCAGGCATTGGACAGCGCTTTATCTGTGCGTGCATTCGAGCAGCCGCAAACTGTCACTAGCCAACATCGCTGGCAACAACTCGCCCTGACTCTGCCTGACAACTCGTTGCTGTTGTTTGATCGCGGTGCGCTGGCGTTCAATCTCGACAACGGGCGGTTTAACACTGAACTGGATACCAGCGTTCGTCGTCAGGGACTGCCGGATGCCGCGCTGCAACTGAGTGCAGCCGGCAGCGCAGATGGCAGCGATCATCTGCAAGCCACTCTCCGCCATAAAGAGTCGGAGCTGATCCTGTCTGGAAACCTCAGCTGGCGACCTGCCCTCGCATTCGCCATCAATGTGGATGGACGTCGACTCGATCCCGCGCTATTTCTGCCCGCACTACCAGGCGATCTTCAGGTTCAGGCATCTGTTCGCGGCAGCCAACACAACGACGGGTGGCATCTTGCGGCTAACGATGCAGTTATTCGCGGCCAACTTCGCGACCACCCCGTTCTGGCGGTTGGCAATGGTGAAATGACACCGTCTTTGATTAGCGTCAATGCCCGCGCTGAGTACGACAACAATGTGGTCACGCTCGATGGCCACGCCAACCAGCAACTTGACCTTCGCAGCGATGTGCAGCTTGCCAACCCGGCTGCCCTGCATGCGTCCCTGAAAGGGTCACTGAACGCCAGCCTTCGAATTCATGGCAGTCGAAACCAGCCCTTGATAGATGTTGATGCCCGCAGCGCCAGCATCGGATTCGAAGCCCTGAGACTGGATGACATCAAGCTACAAGGACGAGCGCTGGGAACCCACTCTGACAATCTTTCGTTAACCTGGCAGAGCGGCAAGCTTACCCAGCTGGGGCAACTCATACTGAGCCAGACCCACGCCACCCTGCTGGGCGACAGTCGTCGCCACACTCTGGCCTGGTCAGTAGCTCAACCCGATGCCGGGCTCTCCGCACAATTATCAGGACGGCTTGATCCGAATACGCTTCACTGGCAAGGCACCCTTGATGATTTGCAGCTCACTCTTGCCGACTTCGATGACTGGCGACTGCTCGGGTCAACCGTCCTCAGTGCCTCTGCGGACAGCGTGGCACTTCCGCAGACCTGCCTCACGGATGGTAACGGCCGCGCCTGCACCCGCGTTGAACTCAGCGAGAACAGTCTCGACGCAGAGCTGACCATCAGCGGCCTGCCGCTCGGACCCTTTTCCGCACTGGTTGGCCCTGCGGTGCAACTGGAAGGCACGCTGGAGCATGCCAGCAACATTCGTCGTGATGCGAATCAGCACTGGCAGGGCTCACTCAAGAGTGATATCCACAACGGCGCCATACTTCTTGAAGACGGCGTAGTGGACTACCGAGTCGAACTGGTGCAGGCAACAATCGAAACTCGAATCACCCATCCGCGAGCCTATAACACTGCATCGGTCACCCTGCGTGACCATGGCAGCGCAACAGCCGAGCTGGTTGTTGATCTTTTCGATATCAATGCACCTCTGAGCGGGCATGCCGGGATGGATTTATCCGAGCTGCGCTGGCTCGAGCTGCTGGCACCGGGCGTGCGGCAAATCAGCGGCCGCCTGAATGGGCGCCTGACGGTGGCGGGCAGCCGACAGCGGCCATTACTGCATGGCAGCATCGAACTGTCTGATGCTGAAGCCGACGTCCCCGATGCCGGACTGACCCTGCGTGATATAAGGGCATCCGTGCGCGCCGCGGATTCCCGCCTTGAGCTGACCGCCAATGTACAGTCCGGCCCGGGTACCATTAGGGCCAGTGGCGTCCATGATTTTTCCGCTGGCCTTCCAGGTCGCCTCGATCTCACGATCACGGGTGAACGGTTCCGCGCCCTGAACCTGCCCGATATCACCCTGCTGGTAAATCCGGACATACGTGTTACCACCCTGCCAGGTCAGTTGCGGGTGCGTGGCGAAGTGATGATTCCTGAAGCCCGCATGACCCCGGTGGAGCTGCCGCAAATGGCGGTGCGCGTCAGCGACGACGAGATCCTGATCAATGCCCCGGAAGCCACCGATCAGGCAATCGCGGTGGATGCCGAGATCATGTTGCGATTGGGGCGCGATGTGCAGTTCCGTGGCTTTGGTCTGGACGCCAGACTGGGCGGCAACCTGCAGCTGATCGAGAAACCGGATCTGCCATTGAATCTGCAAGGGGACCTTCGTATCGAAGAGGGCCGTTACCGGGCCTACGGGCAAAATCTTGCCATTGATCGCGGAGTGCTGCTGTTTCAGGATCAGATCGACAACCCAGGACTGGATATTCGCGCCGTGCGTCGCATCCCCAGTGCACAGGTGGTCGCCGGCGTTGCTATCAGTGGCACACTGAAAGAGCCGGAGGCGCGGCTCTACTCCGAGCCGGCGATGGAAGAAAGTGAGATCATGTCCTGGCTGCTAACTGGACGAGGCCTGAGCGGCACCGCCCAGAACGATAATGCCATGATTGCCCAAGCGCTGGCGGTCTACGGACTCGAACGGGGCAGTGGCGTCACGGATAGCATCGGCGACCGGCTCGGACTGGATGAAATCAGTCTTGGCAGCGACTGGGAAACCAGTGACGCTGCCCTGATGCTGGGCAAACAGATTAACGACCGCCTGTACCTGCGCTACGCCATCGGCTTGTTCGATGCCGTATCGACGGTAATGCTGCGCTACACCCTCAGCCGCAAGGTACACCTTGAGGCCCAGTCCGGAGGCGACCGGCAAAGTCTCGACCTGATCTATCAAATTGAGCATTGACCATAGCTCACTACTGCCCGGTGATAAATCGGACCAGCGCTCTGGTGACTCGGGGAGGTGCCAGCCGTGCGGCCAGCATGGTCGCACTGAACTGCAAACCCACCGGTCGGTGTACCGATGAAGCACTCCCGTTCACCGCCTCCCAGACGGCTGCCGCAACATCATTGGCATCGAGATCCACCCCCATCCGATCCATGATCGGCGAATGGTTTTCCGACACCATGGCCGTCTTCACGAACGGCGGCATAATGTCGAGCACATCGATATCATGCTTCTGCCACTCGATATTGAGCGCCTCCGTCAGCCCCCGAACAGCAAACTTGCTGGCGGAATAGCTGGCAAAGTCAGGAATCCCGTACACCGCTGAGGCAGAACTCATGTTGATGACCTTCGCAGCCGGTGTCTGACGCAGGAAACGAAATGCTGCGTGTGTCACCTGCATCAGGCCGGTGACGTTGATATCGATAATCGCCCGGTGCTGGCCCGGCGAAATCTTGTCAAATGCGCCAGTGCGCAAAATACCCGCACAATTGAACAACACATGCAAATAACCATCATGTTCGCGGGCGAAGGCTTCTACCACCGACCGCACCCGGGCGTTATCGGTTACATCCAGTGTTCGCCACCAGATGCGCTCGCCCAGCTCCTCCGCCAACTGAGCCAGCGTCTGCTCGTTGACGTCGGTCAAACCAACGGACCAGCCAGCGGCATGGAAGCGACGTGCCGTTGCCGCACCAATACCGGCGCCAGCACCGGTGATCAAAATGGATTTCATCAGATCTGCTCCCCTTCAGGCCGGCAAGGCGTAGATGCCCGTGACATGGGCCACCATCCGCTCACTGGCGTCGCTGAACAATCGCACTTCCAGTACCGCAGAGCGACGGCCAAGACGGATGATTTCCGCTTCGGCAATCAGATCTCTCGGCTCAGGACGGGCGAGAAAATTGATATTCAGATTCTGGGTCACTGCCATTTCCAGCCGGCCAAGCTGGCCGAGTATGGCGGCGTACATCGCCGCATCGGCGAGTCCCATCATGGTTGGCCCGGACAGGGTGCCGCCGGGACGAATCAGGTTGTCACGGAATGGCTGGCGAAGTCGCGCCCTGCCATTGCCCACCTGTTCTACCCGGATACCATGCTCACCGAAGTTCGGCACCCCCTGACGAATGATCTCCTCGACCGCCCCCGCATCCAGACTCATGTCGCCTTCCCGTGGAATGAACCGGCACCATCATAGCGATAACACGCTCCGGCACCAGTCTGACCATGGGCAGCGCCCTCGCCTTGCCGTAAAATGGCCCGCTTTCACACCCAGCCAGGATATTCGCCATGCGCGCCTCCCGCTTTCTGCTCGCCACCGTCAAGGAAACACCTGCCGATGCCGTTGTCATTAGCCACCAGCTGATGCTTCGCGCCGGCATGATCCGCAAGCTGGCATCCGGGCTGTATAACTGGCTCCCGGTGGGCCTGCGGGTACTACGCAAGGTAGAAAAGATCGTGCGCGAGGAAATGGATAGAAGCGGCGCCCAGGAAGTTCTGATGCCGGTGGTGCAACCCATGGAGCTCTGGGACGAGTCCGGCCGGGCACCCGCCTACGGCCCGGAGCTGCTGCGTATCAGCGACCGTCACAACAATTCCTTCTGCCTCGGCCCCACTCACGAGGAGGTCATTACCGATCTGGTGCGCAATGAGCTGCATAGCTACAAGCAACTGCCAATGAACTTCTACCAGATCCAGACCAAGTTCCGTGATGAAACCCGGCCGCGCTTCGGTGTCATGCGGGCAAGGGAGTTCATCATGAAGGACGCCTACTCGTTTCATATCGACATGGCGTCACTGCAACAGACCTACGATGAGATGTATCGAACCTACTGCCGGATTTTTGATCGCATTGGTCTCGACTACCGACCGGTGGCGGCGGATACCGGCTCCATCGGTGGCTCCGGCTCCCATGAGTTCCACGTTCTGGCCGACTCTGGTGAAGATGCCATTGCTTTCTCTGATCGCTCGGCGTACGCCGCCAATGTGGAGCTCGCCGAAGCCATCAGCGCGGGGGAGCGCCCTGCAGCAACGGAAGAGATGCGGCTGGTCGATACCCCGGATACCAGAACCATTGCCGAACTGGTGGCCCGCTTTAATGTTGCCGCCGAACGCACGGTGAAGACCCTGATCGTGGCCGCCAGCGAGGATTTCGGCGGCGGATTTGTTGCCCTGCTGCTGCGGGGCGACCATGAACTGAACGAAATCAAGGCGGAAAAGCACCCGGCCATCGCCAGTCCCTTACGCTTTGCCAGCGAAGAAGAAATCCGTAATCTGGTAGGCGCCGGTCCCGGCAGCCTCGGCCCGCTGAACCTGCCTGTTCCCTTTCTCGCCGATCGCGCCGCTGCCCTTTGCAGCGACTTCGTCAGTGGTGCCAACATCGATGGCAAACACTACTTCGGCATCAATTGGGAACGGGATCTGGCGTTAGAAGTCATCGCCGATCTCCGCAACGTGGTCGAGGGTGACCCGAGCCCGGATGGTGATGGCACCCTGACCATCCGTCGCGGTATCGAAGTCGGTCATATTTTCCAGCTTGGCACCAAATACTCTGCCGCCCTCGGGGCCAAAGTGCTGGATGAGAATGGCAAGGCTGTGATCATGCCGATGGGCTGCTATGGCATTGGCGTCAGCCGTGTGGTCGCCGCCGCCATTGAACAGAACTACGATGACCGGGGTATCATCTGGCCGTCCTCCATCGCGCCGTTCGATGTCGCGCTGATCCCCTTGAACCTGAAGAAGAGCCCCCGCGAAGGCGAGCTGTGCGAACGGCTCTACCGACAACTGACCGACGCCGGATTGGATGTTCTCTACGATGACCGTGAGAAGGAGCGCCTCGGCGTCAAGCTGGCCGATGCCGAGCTGATCGGCATTCCGCACCGGGTACTGGTCACCGAAAAGGGCATTGATGCTGGTGTACTGGAGTACAAGGGGCGTCGTGACAGCGAACCCACCGAGGTCGTCATTGAGGATCTTGTTGCTTTCCTCCTCAGCCATTAACCCCTTAAGGGCGCTCTCGAGCGCCCTTTTTATACCGATTCACCCTTTCCCCGTAGCTTTTTGTCAGCGGGGCATTGACGAAGAGCGTACAAGCGTTAACAGTAGTGCATATAAAAAACACTAACTTAAGCCGGTATGTGTTTAATAAATAATGATTTTTCACCTTTGCCGCATAGGAGCGGCGTACCGGTTGAGCTGATTTCCATGCGGATCACCCTGATGTTGATACGGTTCTTTACCCTCTGTTGCCTGCTTACGCTCCCGACCCTGTCGGTGGCGCATGTGTTCCAGATTCCGGCCAGCGAGCTGCCCGGACTGGTTGGCGAGGCGCCCGGCCCTTACACCTTTTTCAGCATGAAGGGAGATCGACTTGAGCCCGTTCCCCACCAGTGGCTTGAGTTCTCCAGCGAAGGATTCCCCTGGTTTGCCAAGGATGTCTCCACCCGACGGGCAGGCAAACCGGGTATCATCAGCCCCACCGACCGACTGCTGCTGCGCCGCAGCGACGGCGGCCCGCGTCTGTCCGGCACCCCTGCTGAGCAGGTTGTCGCCGAGATGCAGGTCAACATCGGCCAGGATACGCTTTACTACTATGTGGTCCGTAATGCCTACCGGCAGGCCACACAACGCTATGTGCGCTTTGACCAGCAACGGATGATCGTCCGCAGCACCGATTATTCGCTCTCCATGGACCCATCCAACATGCTGATCTGGAATGATTTTTTCTATCGTACTTTCCAGACCGCCTCGGGCAAACCGGAAACCCTGCTGGACACCCTGAAGATCCGCATGAGTGCCGGCGTATTCTCCGAAAATGCCCGCGTGACCCTGACCAACCAGAACCTCGAACCGCGCATTGAAGAAGTCGTCGAAGGACCGCTGGCCTGGGCGATCTACGCCACCACCACCCTGCATGTGGCGCGGGTGCCAGTGATGAGGATGCGCAACTACTTCCTGCTAATGCCGCAGCAGACCGATATCCACACCCGTTTCACCCTGCCCACCGTGGCCCGCTCGGTACTGACACCGCCGTCTCTGTCTATCTCCATGGATGGCAATCAACTCTACGGCAGCAAAATGGTTACCAGCTGGACCGGCGATAAAGTTGCTGTGACCGACGGCAAGCTCTCAGCCATCGAGCAGCAAATGATCGACACGCCAATGCAGGGCAGAAACTGGCTCTGGTTTGGCACCGGTCGTGGCTTTGATCTGCTTGCCGAGCTGGAATTTCTGGAGGGGTTTGAACGACCCGTTCGACTGCTTTACGAAGATGATGCCCGTCTCGCCAACCCGCCGGAGCGTTTCCCCGGCCAGTTACCGAACGTCGGCTTTACCATCGAACAGGTACCAATCGGGCAGGAATTCTACTTCCGTGCCGGGCTCTACTTCAGCGAGAACAGTCGCGACATGGGACCGAGAGCCTATGCCGACAGTGTGCTCAGTGCGCCGGAAATCATCTGGCGTCGTGTTGACTGATATCAGGCTGGCAGCCGCCCCAGCTGCCAGCGACGGATGGCCCGGTAACGGACACCCCATTCACTGCTGATCGATTCATAAAAGCACAATTCCGAAGCCTCAAACGGCAAATCCAGCGACCAGCTCGGGGCCGGAACGTACGCCCGTTTTAGCCTCGCCAGCGTGATATGAGGCCGATAGGGTCGTGACTCCGGCTCGCCCAGCACTCTCAATAGCCGCCGATGCAAACGCACCAGATGCTGATCTGCCGGCCCCTCCGCGGCAAAGATGGTCGAACGGGCATCCGGAAAGCAGTGGGCCTGATCCAGACACAGCCGTACCGGCCCGAGGCTCGATACCAGCGCGTCCACTGCAATACTGATCTCGCTCGCCCGAGCCGCATCAATGTCACCGAGGAACGCCAGTGTCATGTGGAAGTTGGCGGCAATAACCGGTTGGGGACTGGCCGATGTCAGCCGAGTGACGGCCTGATCGCGTACCGCAAGCAGTTCCAGAGACAAGGCATCCGGCACGGCAAAGCCGAGAAACGCTCTCATGGCGACTCCGCCCGCCGGACGGTACAATCTGCGCCCCCGGGAACCTTTGACCCCGTTCCTGCCAACACGGTGACCTCGCGATGTCCTCTGAAAAACAGTCTTCTTCCCAGGCGCCCGGCAAGGTCGGCTTTATCAGTCTCGGTTGCCCGAAAGCGCTGGTGGACTCTGAACGCATTCTGACCCAGCTGCGCACCGAAGGCTACGAAGTGGTGCCCACCTATGAAGATGCCGACGTTGTCGTCGTTAACACCTGCGGCTTTATTGATGCCGCCAAGGCCGAATCCCTTGAGGCGATTGGCGAGGCCATTAGCGAGAACGGCAAGGTCATTGTCACCGGCTGCATGGGCGTCGAGGAAGAAGCCATCCGCAAGGCCCATCCGCAGGTATTGTCGGTGACCGGACCGCAGCAATACGAACAGGTGGTCAATGCGGTCCATCAGGTTGTGCCGCCGCTGGCACAACATAACCCCTTTATTGATCTGGTGCCTCCACAGGGCATCAAGCTGACTCCGCGCCACTACGCTTATCTGAAAATTTCCGAAGGCTGCAACCACACCTGCAGCTTCTGCATTATCCCGTCGATGCGCGGCAAGCTGGTCAGTCGTCCGGTGGGTGAAGTGCTTGACGAGGCCGAGCGACTGGTCAAAGCCGGTGTGCAGGAGCTGCTGGTGGTGTCTCAAGACACCAGCGCTTACGGTGTCGACCTCAAATACCAGACCGGCTTCTGGCAAGGGATGCCGGTGAAAGCCAAGATGCTCGACCTGTGCCGGGCGATGGGCAGTCTGGGCGCCTGGGTTCGCCTGCACTATGTCTACCCCTACCCGCACGTCGACGACATTATCCCGCTGATGAGCGAAGGCCTGATATTGCCGTACCTGGACATCCCCTTCCAGCACGCCAGCCCACGTCTGCTCGGCCTGATGAAACGGCCCGCACACGCCGAGAATTCACTTGAGCGCATTCGACGCTGGCGCGACATCTGCCCGGACATCACGCTGCGTTCTACCTTCATCGTCGGCTTCCCCGGTGAAACCGATGACGACTTCGAATTGCTGCTTGATTGGCTGGAAGAAGCCCAGCTCGACCGGGTTGGCTGCTTCACCTATTCCCCGGTGGCTGGCGCGGCAGCGAACGCCCTGCCCGATCCGGTTGACCCGGAAATAGCGGAAGAACGGCTGGAGCGCTTCATGAACGTTCAGGCCCGTATCAGTGCCCGCAAGCTGCAACAGAAAATCGGCCGCGAAATTGAAGTTCTGGTGGATGAAATTGGTGAAGATGGTGTTATTGCCCGCAGTCAGGCTGATGCCCCGGAGATAGATGGCCTGGTCTATCTCGACGACACCGGCGCACTGCAACCGGGACAACGCCTGAAAGTGCGAGTCACCGATGCCGATGACCATGATCTGTGGGCAACACCTCTCTGAGTTGCCGCCACAGAGACCGGCACCATGCTGGCCAATAATCCGGGGCGCGGAGCCATCATGCTGGTGTCGGGAGAGCTGCTGCTGGCGGTGATGGCCGCGATGGTCAAGCACCTCACCGATCAGGGGCTGGCCAGCGAAACCATTGTCTTCTTCCGCAACCTGCTCGGTTTGCTGTTTCTCTTTCCCATTTTGTTTTACGGCGGCGGCCTCGGCCAGCTGAAGACCCGTCGCATCGGCATTCATCTGCTGCGGGCAGTCACCGGCGTCGCTGCCATGTATCTGTTCTTCTATACCATTGCCCATGCCACGCTGGCCGAGGCCGTACTGGTCAAAATGACCGCACCGTTCTTCCTGCCGCTGATCGGATTGATCTGGCTGGGCGACCGGGTGCGGCCGCAAACCTGGTGGGCGATCCTGCTCGGCTTCGTTGGCGTGGTAGTGATCCTGCAGCCCGGCAGTGGCGCATTCAATCCGGTGCTGCTGTTGGCTCTTGCCAGCGCGGCATTAATGGGCGTGGCCAAGGTCAGCATTCGCCGCATGGCGGACAGCGAACCACCACGGCGCATCGTGTTCTGGTTCGGTATTTTCAGCACTCTGATCTCGGCGATTCCCATGCTCTGGTCACAGCACTGGCCAAGCAGCAGCCAGTTTGGCTGGCTGCTCGCTATCGGTCTGATCGCCACCATTGCCCAGATGTGCATGACCCACGCTTACCAGCTCGCCAGTCCCGGTCGTATAGGGGTGTACAATTACAGCTCGGTAATCTGGGCGGTGGCGCTCGGCTGGCTGTTCTGGGGAGAGTCACTCTACGCGAGCTTTCTGCTTGGCACCCTGCTGATCGTCAGTGCCGGAATGTGGAACCTGCGCAGCGTTCGCTGAAGCAGACCGGGGGAAGCAATCAGGCGCTGCGACGACGCTCGGGCGGAGTCCAGTCGAACGGCACGTTGTAGGTCATCAAAAATCCACCCAGCGTGATCAGCACCCGGGCAATGCCGATATAGGAATCGGGGATGCGCACCCGGTTTTCACGAAACTTCTCTAACAAGTCTGCCATCGCCAGACCAAAATCATTTCGCTTCATGCGATCACTCAGCACATACAGTGCGAGGTCGCGCAAGGTATCGGGATTGCCACCGACGAACCCGGCATCGACAAACAGCTGTCCGATATCCACATTGCCTTCGTAACCCATCAATCCGTACAGCAGGCGGGAATAGTTGCGCACCTCATCAGGCGTTAACCGACCAAGGGTGCCGAAATCAAGAATACTGATGTCACCGGCATCATTGACGATGAAGTTACCCGGGTGAGGGTCAGCCTGATAAATGCCTACCCGGGTCACCTGCTGCAAATAGGAGGTGAACAGCAGCGTCAGCAGGTCCGCCGCCCGTTCCGGGTGCTGATCCAGATAGTCACGTAACCGATGGCCGTGCTGCCACTCGCTGACCAGCACGTTGGCGCCGGACAGGTCCTCGACCAACGCTGCCACACGAATCCGCGGTGGATGGGGAATGCGAGCGAAACGACGCATGTTTTCCGCTTCATTGCGAAAATCAAGCTCCACCGAGGTCATGTCCAGCAACTGCTCGGTAATCTGGACGAAATCCAGCTCCCGGAACATGGGCGCCATCAGCAGCGCCAGTAACCGGAACACCCGGGCATCCTGTTCGAACAACTCCACCACCCGCGGCAGGCGCACCTTGACCGCCACTTCTCGACCATCGGTCAGGGTCGCCCGATGCACTTGGGCAATTGATGCTGTCGCCGCCGGCACTTCATCAAACTCACGGAAGCGATCCCGCCAGCGCGATCCCCAGGCACGCTCAAGCGCCGGTTCGATCTGTCGAAAGGGCACCGGTGTTGCGTCATTCTGCAACGTCTGCAGGGCAAGGATGTACTCGGGTGGTAGCACGTCGGGGCGACAGGAGAAAAACTGGGCCGCCTTAATCCAGATAGCACCATTGCGTCGACACAGATCGGTCACCGCCTGCGCTGCACGTTGGTGAACCTGATTGATTTCGTCTCCACGCGCACGACGCACCGCGAGACCATGGCGACCATATAGTGCGATAATGTCCAGCGCAGTGCGCAATGCCCGGGAATAGCGCCGCCGACCGGCCAAGAGGCTGCCGACAGCGACCGAACCGGTTCGTGCTAACTGGATACTGGAAACCAAAGGCCACTTCCCCCAAGAAAGTGGCGTAAGTGTAACCTCATCGTGACATTGTGTACTGTGAAGTATTGCAGCACCCTGTAACAGTGCGTTAAGGGTGACTTCCTGTTCACTGACATCGGACCTGCCATGAATCGACCCCGCATACCGCGCAACGACCCACGCGCCATCCACAGTCGCGGCATCACAGTCCTGAAGCCGTCCCATTCGCTGATCCGGAAGCTGAAGCGCGAGCTGCCCGAACCCTGTATTCATGGTGACAAGGTGTGGGACTCCAGTTGGCTGCTAATGGACGAACTTCGACGACACCCGCCAGCCCCCGGCAGCACCCTGATGGACCTCGGCTGTGGCTGGGGTCCGCTGTGCATGTTCGCCGCCCGTCGACTGGAGCAGAACGTGATCGGCATTGATGCGGACCGAGGCGTATTTCCCTATCTGGAACTGCACGCACAGATCAATGGCGTGGCAGTGGAAACCCGCCAGCGACGATTCGAAAAGCTTGGCCGTGCCGAGCTGACCGGTGTCGACACCCTTGCCGGGGCGGACATCTGTTTCTGGGACGAGCTGACACCGGTGCTGTTCCGGCTGATACGTCGAGCCCTGAATGCGGGCGTCGAGCGCATCCTGATTGCGGACCCGGGCCGAGACCCTTTCTACCAGCTAGCCGAGCGCTGCCAGAAGGCCTTTACTGCCAGAGTCGTAGAACGCAAGACCTCGACTCCCAAAGCTGCCCTCGCCGACCTGTTGATCGTCGAGGCCTGATGCTGACGGAAAAGCCGCTTCATCTGCCCCCCCCGTGCACCGAGCAGGTAAAAATCCTGTATCAGGACGACTGGCTGGTGATCATCGACAAGCCGGCGTTTCTGCTGTCGGTGCCCGGCCGTGGCCCTCTTAAGACCGATTGCGCATTGAACCGGCTGGCCGACCTCTTTGCCGACATCCGGCTGGTGCATCGGCTGGATCTCGACACCTCCGGCCTGATGGTGTTTGCCCGCGGCGCCGAAGCCCAACGCCATTTGTCACGCAACTTCCAGCAGCGCGCAGTGGAAAAGGAATACCGTGCCCGGGTGGCAGGATTGGTGGCACTGGATCAGGGCGAGGTAGAACTGCCCATTATTAGCGACTGGGAGAACCGCCCCCGGCAGATGATTCGCGAGGATGGCAAATGGGCCCTGACTCGCTACCGCGTGCTATCCCGTGACCTCGCAGACAACAGCACACTGATGGCGCTGGAGCCCTATACCGGACGTTCCCACCAGCTGCGTATCCATATGCGCGAGCTGGGCCATCCGATTCTTGGCTGCGATCTGTATGCCCCGGCCGACATACTGGCACGGTCACCCCGACTGCTATTACATGCCTGCCGACTCGCCTTTCGCCATCCCGAGGATGGCCGCTGGCAGGAGTTTCACTGCCCGTCACCCTTCGCCTGACGCTCCCACTGCCCGGCAATACCGGCTACCATCAAGGCACCCGCCGCTTCACGGAATGAATAATGAGTATTCTCGACACCGGTCGCGATTTGCGCCGCCTGAATGAACTGACCGGCATCCTGCTCAAATACGGCTTTGGCGACATGATTCGCCGGCTGGGTCTGGCCGCCTCCTTCGAACAGGCCGGCAAGCTGATGCGCCAGTCCGTTGACCGCGACATGCTGACCATGGAACCGGGGGCCCGCCTCTGCTGCGCGCTGGAAGAGATGGGACCCACCTTCGTCAAGCTGGGACAGATTCTTGCCACCCGGGTCGACCTGTTTCCGATGGAATGGATCAAGGAGTTCGAAAAGCTGCAGGACACCGCCCGCCCGATACCCTATGAAAAGCTGCTGCCGAAGATCGAGAAAAGTCTCGGTAAATCGGTGGACAAGGTATTCACCAGCATCGACCCGAAGCCGATCGGAGTTGCCTCCATTGGGCAGGTCCATCGCGCGGTCACCCGCACCGGCGAGCAGGTCGTGCTGAAGATCCAGAAGCCGGGCATCCGCTCGCGTATCGAATCCGACCTGCGCCTGCTCGATCAGGTCGCCAAACTGGCCGCCGACAATTCCGTCGAACTACGCCGCTATCGGCCGGTGGAGTTGGTGCGCGAGTTCGAACGCTCGCTCGGCCGCGAACTCGACTTCACCAGCGAAGCCCGCAACGCCGATCGCATCCGGGAAAACATGAAGGGCATTAAATGGCTGGTCATTCCTCGCGTGTACTGGGAGTACACCTCGCCGGTGTTGTCGGTGCAGGAATTTATCGACGGCATTCCGTCCCGTCACACTGACCGAATCGAGGATGCGGGCCTCGACCGCAAGCTGATAGCCCGCCGCGGCGCCATGGTGGCCTGGAAGATGGCGCTTGAAGATGGCTTCTTTCATGCCGACCCGCATCCCGGCAATTTCCTGATCCTGCCGGGCAACCGCATCGGCATGCTCGATTATGGCATGGTCGGCAAACTGACCCGGGGCCGACAGGAACAGATGGTGCAGATCATGAAGTCCGTGGTCATGCAGGAGCCGGAAGGCTGTGCCTCGGTACTTGCCTCCTGGTCGGATGGCGTGCCGGTCAAGTTTGAGCAGCTGACAGCGGATATCGAAGATATCGTCACCCGCTATCACGGCGTGGCGCTCGCGGAGCTGGACGCAACCGCCTTGCTTGGCGACATCACCGCCCTGCTGCGTAACCATGATCTGATTCTGCCCAGCGATATCGCCCTGCTGATCAAGGCGATCATCACGCTGGAAGGCTTTGGCCGGACCCTCGACCCGACCTTCGATGTAATGAGCGAAGCTGAACCGCTGATCAAGCGGATGGTGCGAATACGTTACAGCCCGGGCAGGCTCGCGCGCAGCCTCGGCATGCGTGCGCTCGATATGGTCGACCGTATTTATGCCCCGCCACCGGCTCAGGGAAGTGCTCGTACCGGCAATGCCGGCGGCATCGATCCGCGGCATCTGGAAAGACTGGTCGCGCGACTGGAGCGCTCCCAGTACCGACTGGTGCAGACCGGGCTCACCGTTGCCGGTATCCTCAGTGGCAGTATGCTGCTCGCCGGCAGGGTGGCGCCGACGATATGGGACATATCCGTATTCGGTTTTCTGATATTGATGACCAGTGGCACCTGGTCCGTCTGGATGATGCTGGTGGCACGCCGCCACCTGCGAGAATGGGAGTAAATGTATGAATCGAGTCCGCTGGATCGCCGCTGCGGCGGCGGTTGTCACTCTGGTCGCCTGTGCCACCTCGCCAATGGGTCGGCGCCAGCTGCTGCTGATGCCTGGCGCCCAAATGGATCAAATGGGCATGACCGCCTATGCCCAGCTGAAGGGTCAGACACCGCTATCGACCAACCAGCAGCAGATCAACTATGTGCGCTGCATTAACAACGCCCTCACAGGCACGCTGGATGGCAAACAGCAATGGGAAATCAATCTGTTCGAAGACCCTAGCGCCAACGCCTTCGCCCTTCCGGGTGGTTTTATGGGCGTCCACAGCGGGCTGTTGCAGGTGGCTCGCAACCAGCATCAACTGGCGGCCGTAATTGGCCATGAGATTGGCCATGTGATGGCGCAGCACAGCAATGAACGCGTCTCGATCGAGTTTGCCACCAGCACCGGCATGCAACTGCTGCAGGCCATGGCCGGGGAGCAGTCGGAGCAGAAGCAGATGCTGTTTGGCTTGCTCGGCGTGGGCAGTCAGGTTGGCATCTCGCTGCCATTCAGTCGCAAACATGAAACCGAGGCGGATCTGATCGGCCTTGAGCTGATGGCCAGAGCCGGCTTCGACCCCCACGAGGCAGTCACGTTGTGGCAGAACATGGCGCAGGCAGCAGGCGGCAACGCCTCACCTGAGTTCCTGTCCACCCACCCGTCGGGAAGCACTCGCATTCGCGAACTGACCAACCAGTTGCCAAAGGTGATGCCGCTTTATGAACAGGCCCGCGCTGCCGGGAAAAACCCCGCCTGCCGCTAGCCAATAGAGACGCCGGGGGCGCCTGATAGCGGCGCCATCCGGCTGCCGCTTACTTGAAGTAGGCGTTATCGCGAACGCTGTGATCGGTCTTGTCACGCACGGCGCTCAGCTCGGGAATGCGCTCCTTGAGGGTCTTCTCAACGCCACTCTTGAGGGTCATATCCACCGCCGAGCAGCCCTGACAGCCACCACCGAACTCCAGAATGGCGACATTCTCCTCCGTCAGCTCCAGTAACTGGACGTTACCGCCGTGAGACGCGAGGCTGGGATTGATCTCGGCGTAGAGCACATGGTTGATACGCTCTTCCAGGGTGGCGTCCGGGCCAACATCCGGCACCCGTGATTTCGGTGCCCGGAAGGTCAACTGGCCGCCCATGCTGTCCTTCTTGAAATCGATCGAGGCATCCTCGAGGTAGCGGACGCTCTTGCCCTCGACCCAGGCGTGGAAACCGTCATAGTCATAGCGGACGTCCTGCTGCTCCTGCTCGCCCGGCGGACAGTACGCCATGCAGCATTCCGCGTGGGGGGTTCCCGGACGCTCGACAAAAATCCGCACCCCCATGCCCGGCGAGCCCTGACGATCGAGCAGATCGCGGAGGTAATCACGGGCGCTGTCGGTGATGGCGATCAGGGGTTCTGACATGGAGCAGGGTCTCCGAGGGTAATTTCCGACTATTTTAGTCAAGTATTCAGCCGGCGCAATGGCCGCCGCGGTTTCCCTCGCCAGACCGGGCGGTTATCATACGCCCCTACCCCTTCCTGTATGCCATCGGACCCCCAGATGAGTGATGCCACCCCGGAAAAGAAACCCAATCTGCTGCAGATCATTGCCAGCGTGGTCGCCAGCCTGTTTGGCGTCCAGAGCGACGCCAACCGCCAGCGCGATTTTCTCAAGGGTGATCCGAAGGACTACATCAGTGTCTACGTGGCGCTGGTGGTCATTTTCGTGGTCAGCATGATCGTCGTGGTGAACATGGTGCTGGCCTCGGCCGGCAAATAGGGTCCGGCGCCGGCATATCCATATAACAGGATCATCCTTTCTAGCCCTCTTCTTATTTGCTAGAGTGCGTCGCCCGGCGCTCCTAGAGTGCTCATTTCCATACAAATTAGCAGGTTATCCAGAGCCTCTATGTACGTTTATCAGGATTACGACCAGCGGCTGCTGGACGAACGCGTTGCCCAGTTCCGCGACCAGACGCAACGTTACCTCGACGGCAAACTGCGCGAGGATGAATACCGTCCGCTGCGGTTGCAGAATGGCCTGTATGTGCAGCGCTACGCACCGATGCTACGCGTTGCCGTGCCCTACGGCATGCTCGACTCCCGCCAGCTGCGCATGCTCGCCCACGTCTGCCGCACTTGGGACAAGGGCTACTGCCACGTCAGCACCCGTCAGAACATCCAGTTCAACTGGCCCGACCTGCAGGATGTGCCCGATATCCTCGCCGCGCTGGCCAGCGTCCAGATGCACGGCATCCAGACCAGTGGCAACTGCATTCGCAACACCACCACCGATGAGTTTGCCGGCGTTAAT
This sequence comes from Alcanivoracaceae bacterium, assembly GCA_046292765.1. Lineage (GTDB taxonomy): Bacteria > Pseudomonadota > Gammaproteobacteria > Pseudomonadales > Alcanivoracaceae > PGZG01. The sequence goes on from JBKBQA010000002.1 coordinate 609,590, forward strand.
CCGAAGGAAATCGATGACCCGCGCCCCTGGTGCGAGCTGATCCGTCAATGGTCCACCTTTAACCCGGAATTTGCCTATCTGCCGCGCAAGTTCAAGATCGCCGTCAATGCCGTGCCGGATGAAGACCCGGCGCTGATCGGCGTACATGACATTGGTGTGCAGATTGTCCGTGGCGACAACGGCGAGATCGGTTTTCAGGTCTGGGCTGGCGGTGGTCTTGGGCGCACGCCCATGACCGGAGAAATTATCGGCGAGTTTGTCGCCCGCGAAGATCTGCTGTCTTATCTCGAAGCGATTCTGCGCGTGTACAACAAATACGGCATTCGCGACAACAAATACAAAGCGCGCATCAAGATTATCGTCAAGGCGATGGGTCGGGAGCGTTTTCGCGAGCTGACCGAGCGCGAGTTTGCCGAGCTCAAGGGTGGCCCGATGACCCTGACCGAGGCTGAAATCTCCCGCATGAGGACCTGCTTCTCCGCCCCGGACTATGCCGCCCTCGATGACATGCCAAGTGCACTGAGCACGGCACTGGCTGCCGACAAAGCCTTCAACCGCTGGTACCACACTAACACTCGCGGCCACAAACAGTCGGGCTACCGGGCGGTAACGCTGACGCTGAAAAAGACTGGTCGCGTGCCTGGCGATATCAGCGATGAGCAACTCGATGTGGTCGCCGATCTGGCGGATCGCTACAGCTTTGGTGAAATCCGCAACACCCACCAGCAGAACATGGTGCTGGCGGATGTCCGTCAGGAGCAACTGTTCGATCTCTGGCAAGCGCTGGACGGGCTTGGTCTGGCCACCCCCAACCTGAAGCTGCTGACCGACATTGTCGCCTGCCCGGGCGGTGACTACTGCTCACTGGCCAACGCCAAGTCGATTCCGATTGCCGAGGCAATCCAGCGTCGCTTCGACGATCTGGACTACCTGCATGATCTTGGCGAGCTTGATATCAATATTTCCGGCTGCATGAATGCCTGCGGCCACCATCATATTGGTCATATCGGGATTCTTGGCGTCGACAAGAAGGGCCGTGAGTACTACCAGATTACTCTGGGCGGCCGCGGTGACAAGATCTCTCGCATCGGCGACAAGATGGGCCCGTCCTTCGAAACCAATGAAGTGCCGGACGTGATCGAGAAGATCGTCAACCTGTATGTGGCACAGCGGCATGATGGTGAGCTGTTCATCGACACCTATGAGCGCATCGGCATGGAACCCTTCAAGGAGAGCGTCTATGGCTCAGCTCATTAAGGACGGCGCCCTCGCCGACAATACCTGGACCCGGGTGTTGCCGGATAGCGATGGCATTCCGGCGGAGGGTGACATCATCGTGTCGCTAGGCTGCTGGCAAGAGCAGAAAGCGGCGCTGAAGGATCGCAATGGCCGCGTCGCCGTGTGCCTGGAGCCGGGACAGGAACCCGCCGAGATCGCCGCTGATCTTGATGCACTGCCGATGATTGCCATTCACTTCCCCACTTTCGCGGATGGCCGCGGCTACTCCTACGCCCGCGAACTGCGCAGCCGCCATGGTTATCAGGGCGAAATCCGGGCCATCGGTGATGTGTTGCAGGACCAGCTGTTCTACCTTTGGCGCTGTGGTTTCAATGCATTTGATGTCCGCGCCGACCGCGATGCGGCGGAAGCGTTGAAGGGCCTGAACGATTTCACTGTGACCTATCAGGGTGATGCCCGCGACCCGCGACCGATTTACCGTCGCCAGCCAGCATAAAAAAGCCCCGCAAGGGGCTTTTTTATCAGATCAGCTTTTCCGTCGAGACCACTACGCCGTTGTTATCGACGTAGATATGATCTCCGGGACGAATCACTACTCCGCCCAGTGATACCTCAACATTCAGCTGTCCTTCGCCGCGGCGGACAGACTTGAGCGGCACACACCCCAGTGTCACGACCCCCAGATCCAGCCTGGCGAGCTCATCAACATCGCGGCAGGCGCCATGAATCACCACCCCCTGCCAGCCGTGCTTGACCGCGCTGTCGCCAATCATGTCGCCGATCAACGCCATGCGCAGCGAGCCACCGCCATCCACTACCAGCACCTTGCCGTGCCCGGCAGTGGCCAGCACTTCCTTCACTCGCGAGTTATCCTCGAAACACTTTACCGTCACGACTTCGCCAGAAAATGCGGACCGGCCACCATAACTGCGCCACTGCAGACCGGCCACCACTCGCACCTTATCTTCATGGGCGTCACAGATATCACAGGTCACAAAACTCACAACTCACTCCAATTGTTCAGCATATTGATGAATTTGACGGTAACGCAGGCGCGCGATGCCCTGCTGCGGGCCATGCAATGCGGCACTGACCATGGCATCAGCAACGGCGCTAGCCTGCACCGGCAGCCAATCGGCCTGACTCCAGCGCACCAGCGGCATCACCAGCCCGAGTGTCTTCAGCCCGGCCTCCTCACCGAAACGGAATTCCTGTCGATGACCCTGCAACAGTGACGGCTGCATGAAAATGGTCACAGGAAAGCCAAGCTCGCCGATGCGCCGCTCTGCCTCGCCCTTGGTGCGGGCGTAAAAAGACACGCCGCGGGGATTCGCATTTACCGCCGAAACCATCAGAAAACGTTGCACACCGCTCGCTCTGGCCAGCTCCGCCGCAGCAACACAGTAATCCAGATCAACCCGGGCAAATGCCTCGCGGGAGCCGGCCTGACGTAGCGTCGTACCAAGACAACAAAATACGTCGTCGACCTGGAACGCCTGCGAGTGCCCAGAGAGCTGATCCAGATTGGCGTCAATTCGATGGATCTTGTCGGTGTCGGCAGCGATCGAAGGATGACGGCGCCCGAGCAGCGTAATAGACGACCACTCGGGTCGCTGCAACAACCGCTCCAGCACCAGCCCCCCAACCAGCCCCGTGGCACCGAGCAGCAGCGCGCTCCGGCTCATGGTGTGTTCTCCTCAGCCTGCGGATCGGGTTCGTCATCACGCAGCCAATGGGACAGCATGGCATCGAGATCTTCAAGGTGTACCGGCTTGGCAAGGTAGTCATCCATACCAGCCGCAAGACAACGAGCCTGGGCGCCCTCCATGGTATGGGCCGTCATGGCAACCACCGGGACATGTCCTGCCGCACCCTGCTCCCGCTCACGGATAATACGGGTCGTCTCGAATCCATCCACTTCCGGCATCATGCAATCCATCAGCACCAGATCAAAACGCTCCCGCTCCATCAGCACCAGGGCGGCGCGACCATCGCTGACGGTTTTCACCTGATAGCCAAGTTTGTCGAGCATGCCGCGGGTAACAATCTGGTTGATCTCGTTATCTTCAACCAGCAGCAAGCGCCAGTGCTTGCGTGCTTCACGGTCCGGCTCTCGCAGCGGCCGCCGGTCCTCGGCGGGCTGGGCAGATTCAATCGAGAACAGCCGCCGCAGGGCATCGCGCAGCATGCGCCGATGAACGGGTTTGGCCAGCACTTCAATGCCGGGGTGCTGATTCAACAACTGCTGCACCATGGGGTCTCGGCGCTCCGCTACGGTGGCCAGCAGGATGACCTGCAGGCCCACCAGTTTCGGATCTTCCATCACGGTTCTGGCCAGATTCAAGCCGGATTCCCGACGCCCGTGAGTGTCCACCAGTAATACTGAAAAGCTGGTGTGCTCACGCAAACCACTACGTAACGCCTGCAAGGCATGATCATAATCACTGGCAATCAGGCAGTTGACATCAAGCGCCTCGATTTCCTCAACCAGTGCCGCACTCTGGCCGGAAGCGGCACCTGCTACCAGCATCGGCCGCCCTGCCACTGCGATGCGCAGTTTGTCCCTGCCCTGCATATCAGGTTGCATGCCGAGACGGGCGCTGAACCAGAACCGACTGCCCTCTCCCGGCTGACTGGCAGCATGAATGGCGCCGCCCATCGCTTCCGCCAGTCCCTTACACACCAGCAGACCAAAGCCGGTGCGTCGGCTGGCAAACATGTCCTGCTCACCCTCCTCCAGCAGTTCATCGCGAAATAGCGCTGACAGCGATTCGCCGCTCATGCCAGCGCCCTGATCACGCACCGACACATTCAGCATGCCATCGTCATCAGACAGGGCAGAGAAACTGATCTCCAGGCACACCTCACCGGAGTCACTGAATTTGATGGCATTGCTGAGCAAATTATTAATAATTTGCATCAGGCGCTCACGGTCGCCACGGAGGCGTTGCGGCAAATGTCGATCCACCACACAGGACAGCTCCAGCCCTGCCTGTTGTGCGGCCGCACCGTAGGCATCGAGGCTCTCCTCCAGCGCCAAACGGAGGTCGAACCAGTCCGGATTGAGGACGATGCGTCGGGTCAGCACTCGGCTGTAATCGAGTACGTCGTCAATCAGCGTCAGCAGCAGGTTGCCAGACTGCGTGGCGTGCAGGTGATATTCGCGCTGCTCCTCATCGAGACGGGTTTCCCGCAGCAGCGAAAGCATGCCCATGATGGAGTTCATTGGCGTGCGGATTTCATGGGCCAGTCGGTAGACCAGACTGAGCTGAATCTGACCTGAGGCAATCGGCATGCCTTTGGCGGGCTCCGGTGTGCCCCGGCGCTCGCGATTGAGGACATGCCAGAACGCCAGGTACTGCTCCCGATAAAGGCGGGTCACATAAAGCAGGTACGTCGCCAGCAACCCGGCCAGCACCAACCCCTCGACAGTCTGCATCAGCAGCAGACTGATCAACCCCGGTACCAACATCAGCATCGCATAGATCTGCCGTACCCGGAGGGCTGCCATCCACGAAGTGCTGAGCGCCGTAGCGACGCCAATCACATAGACCGCCACCATCAGAAAGTTGAACGACGGTCCGTACAGCACCACCACGACAGCGAGCAGCAACCCCCAGACTAGCGCATGCAACAACAGACCGAAGCCGAACATGCGGCGCCATCGCCCCGGGGCAGCGCCGTAGAGACTGTCAAATCGGGCGAACAGAAACAGCCGGTACACTGCCGTGAGGATCACTGCGAGACCGAAACCCAGAGTGAGAGATTCGTAATCCTGATAGAGACCGCCGACGCTGCCCAACACAGCCAGAACCAGCAGCGCGGCAAGCACGCCGGATACCGAGGTACGGCCGGCACCGTAATCGATCCGGCGCATCACCTTGCGGTCTTTCATCGGCGGCGGCTGACTTCGCATCGGCAGTCCCTGGCTGGTTCAGGAAATAATGACATAACCCCCGATCAGGGGGCCATCACGTTACCACTGCCCCCTTCCCCCTGCCACTGCGCCGGCGTCGGTCGAGCTCAATCAGCAGTGGCACGAAGAAGAAGAAATCCACCACCAGCGCCATGGCAATAGTAATGGCGGACAGCATGCCCATGCTGGCGTTGGGGTAGAAGCTGCTGGTACCGATCACGGCGAAATTGGCCACCAGCACCACCGAGGTGGCGATCAGCGCCACACCGACATTACGAAACGCATAGCGGGTGGCATCGGCGGTACCGAAACCATGCTCTCGCTTGGCGCGGACATACTTGCTCAGGAAGTGGACGGTGTCGTCGACAACGATGCCGAGGGTCATACAGGCCACCACCGACACCGCCAGCCCCACCTCGCCACTGATCAGCGCCCACAAGCCAAATGCCATACCCGCTGGCAGCAGGTTCGGCACCAGCGACAGCAGGCCGTACCACCAGGAGCGCAGTGCAAGAATCAGTAACAACGACACGCTGATAAGGGCGATCAGGGTCCCGCCCAGCATGCTCTTGATGTTGTTGATGGTTACTCGACCAAACAGGATGTCCATTCCGGTGCCCCGCGCCTGCATCGACTCTGGCCAGTGGTCAAGCATCCAGGCTTCTGCCCGCTCGTTAAAATCCAGCACCGGGTGCGAGCCAATATTCTTCAGCATCACCACCACCCGCGCATATTCCTTGCCGATGTCCAGCTGGCTCTCCAGCCCCAGCCCCTGTGGTAACGACAGCTCATACATCAGAGTGTACTGACTGACCAGCTGCCGCTCCTCCGGCACCCGATAGAACGAGGAGTCACCGCCATTAAGATCCCTGTTCAGTCGCTTGATCACATCCGCATAGGAGCTCGCATAAATTACTTCCGGCTGTGATTCGAGCCAGCGGACAAATTCATCCAGATGCTGAAGAAACTCCGGCTCCATGGCGCCATCGCCTCCACCGGACCCGACCATATAATCAATACGATGCATGCCAGTGAGTTCCCGCATGGCGAAATCATTGACCCGTCGCACCTCGAATGACTCATCGAAGTACTCGTTAAAAACGTCGTTGATCGTATTCAGCGGGATACAGGCCATCAGCACCAGCACCACTGCTCCCATGCCCCATAGCAGGCGACGGCTGTGGCGAATAACCCAGTTTGCCAACGACTCCATCCACGGCTGATAGTCGGTTTGTCTGCCCACTTTAACCCGGTGTGGCACCAGCATGACCAGCGCTGGCAGTAGCGCCACCGACAGCACAAAGGCAATCAGCACACCCATGAACACCACGTCGCCCAGCGCCCGGAACGGCTGGGAGTCAGAAAAATTGAGAATGGCAAAGCCAATCGCCGTGGTCAGACTGGTAAGCCAGACCGGCTGGAAATTCACCCGCAGGCTCTCGATGATGGCGGTACGGGTGTCGTGCCCGACCAGCCGCTCATGTCGGTAGGTAGAGAGCACATGAATACAGTCTGCCACCGCCAACGTCAGGATCATGGCCGGCGCCATACCAACGATGGGCGAGAACTCGATACCGAATCGGACCGCCAGCCCAAGCGCCATAGCAATCGACAGACCGACCACGGTAATAACGATCGCCATGAACAGTAGACTGCGCAGGATCAGCAACAAGCACAGCACCATGGCAAGAAACGCCAACGGCAGGGTGAACTGCATCGCCCGGTCGGTGGCGAGTTTGGTGGCTTCGGCAAAAACCACCGTGCCGGTCAGCATAAACTTGACCTCGGGATAGCGCTCGCCGAACGATTCCGCCAGTGCCCTCGACGCCGCCGTGATCAACGGCGCCTCGCGGCTACCCTCTGCCATTGTCACCGTCACCACCACGCCAGCGACATGCCCCGTGGTGGAGATATTGCGCCCAACAAGCGACGGCTCCGCCAGCGCAAGCTGGCGAATCATGGCAAGGCGAGCACCATCCAGCCCGGCGGCATCCTCCACCAGATAAGAGACTGTCAGGTCGTCGCCATCCACTTCGGTGTGTTGAAAGTTGGTCAGCGAATCGACCCGGGTCGAGTTCGGCAAGGTCCAGGCTGCCTCGGTCAGCTCCTCCAGCGCAGCCAGATTGCTGCGGGTAAAAATGTCCCCATCCGCGGGGGCGACGATGAACAGCAGCGCCTCATTACTGGTAAAGCGGTCCTCCAGCTCGCGGAAAAGCCGGTAATCCGGATTGTCTTCGGTAAAGAAAATGCGCGGATCATTGTTGTTGGTGAAATCCTTCAAGCTGATGGCAGCCAGCACCGTCAGCAACAGCGAAAGGCCAATGACCCACCAGGGGTGGTCAACAACAAGGCGATTCCAGCGATCAAGCATCGGGTCGGCTCCCAAAAAGACGACACAGTGTATACCGCCCGCTGGCAGCCCGGCAGGGGGCCGGGGATACCGCTGCATACTTTACGTTAACGTAAACTTTCCCTAGACTGATCAGGTCCCGGATACCGGTAAATTCCCCCATGGCCGCGAAGAAGAAAGTCTGCTGGAGCATCGGCGAGCTGGCGCGGGAATTCGATGTCACCACCCGAACCATCCGCTTTTACGAGGATGAGGGCCTACTGCAGCCGACCCGGCGCGGCCAGACCCGCATCTACAGCGCCGCCGACCGCATCGCCCTGAAGCTGATCCTGCGCGGCAAACGGCTCGGATTCTCCCTGGCCGAGAGCCGGCAACTGATCCAGATGTACAACCCGACCGCCAATCGCGCCCAACTGGAAGCGCTGCTGGCCAAGATTTACGACCGTCGCGCCCAGCTAAACCACCAGCTGCGCGACATTGAAGTGATGCAACTTGAACTGGATGAGGCAGAGCAACGCTGCCTTGATGCCCTGAAGTAACCCGTGGAGACCGCCATGACCTTCCCTTCCCTGAATCACGACCTTGGTGAAACGCTGGATGCCCTGCGGGACAGCGTGCGCGCTTTTGCCAGCAATGAAATTGCACCGCGCGCCGCCGAGATTGATCGCAGCAACCAGTTCCCGATGGAGCTATGGCGCAAGATGGGTGACATGGGCCTGCTCGGCATTACTGTCGGCGAAGAGTATGGCGGCACTGGCCTCGGTTATCTGGCGCACACCCTCGTTACCGAGGAAATCTCTCGGGCATCCGCTTCCGTTGGTCTGTCCTACGGCGCCCACTCGAACCTGTGTGTCAACCAGATATGGCTGAACGGCAACGATGCCCAGCGGGCGAAATACTTGCCGAAGCTGGTCAGCGGCGAGCATATCGGCGCCTTGGCCATGAGCGAGCCCGGCGCCGGTTCGGACGTGGTCAGCATGAAGCTGCGAGCAGACCGCCACGGCGACCACTATCTTCTGAACGGCAACAAAATGTGGATCACCAATGGTCCTGATGCCCACACCTACGTGATCTACGCCAAGACTGATATCGCCGCCGGTCCACGCGGCATCACAGCCTTTATTGTCGAACGTGATTTTCCCGGCTTCTCGCGAGCCCAGAAGCTCGACAAGCTTGGCATGCGTGGCTCCAACACCTGCGAGCTGGTGTTCGACAACTGCAAGGTGCCGGCCGAGAACATTCTCGGCAAGGAAGGCGATGGCGTACGGGTGCTGATGAGCGGACTGGACTATGAACGCACCGTTCTGTCCGGCGGCTGCGTTGGTCTGATGCAGGCCTGCATGGATGTGGTGGTGCCCTATGTCCACGAGCGCAAACAGTTTGGCCAGGCCATCGGAGAGTTCCAGCTGATGCAGGGCAAGCTCGCCGACATGTATGTCATGCTGAACACCAGCCGCGCTTATCTGTATGCCGTGGCGCGTGCCTGCGATCGAGGCGAGACCAGCCGCAAGGATGCTGCCGGGGCTATTCTGTACTGTGCCGAGAGTGCGACAAAGATGGCACTGGAAGCGATTCAGGTACTCGGTGGCAATGGTTACATCAACGATTACCCCACCGGGCGCTTCCTGCGCGATGCCAAGTTGTATGAGATTGGTGCTGGCACCAGTGAAATCCGGCGTATGTTGATTGGTCGAGAGCTATTTAAGGAAACAGCCTGATTTTTTGCAGGGCCAGCACGGAGAGATTGTGCGGACAGAGGTGGTGTTATCCCTTCCGGGGAACGCCGTGAACCCATCCCTGGGGGCTAGCCAGCGCCATCCCTGGCGCTGAGCTTCCCCGGAAGGGATAACACCACCTCTGCCTAAAAACACCGTGCCAATAGCAGGGAAAAGATCAGATTTTGTTCTTTCCCCCCGACGTTGGCACATTGATGGGAGGTGGGAGGAGTGTGTGGCCTTGCCGGGACTGTGTGAGACATGGATGTCGAACACAAGCCTACAGGGACGTATTCACGGCGTGTCCCGGAAAGGCCACACACTCCTCCCACCCGCACCCAAACAACAGACAGCATAAAAGAGGCACCACCCCGATGCCCAGAATCCAGAGCAACATCCAACCCGGATCAGCCGAGTTCGCCACCAACCGCGAACATAACCTGAAGCTGCGCGCCGACCTCAAAGACATGCTCGATCGCATCGCCCATGGTGGTGGCGAGGCCGCCGAAGAAAAGCTGCGCCAGCGCGGCAAGCTGCCGGTGCGCGAGCGCATCAACCGCCTGCTTGATCCTGGCTCGCCGTTTCTGGAGCTGTCACCGCTGGCAGCGGAAGGAGTCTATGGCGAAGACGTTCCCGCCGCCGGTTGCGTCGGCGGCATCGGCATGATTGAAGGTGTCGAATGCGTGATCGTTGCCAACGACCCGACCGTCAAGGGCGGCAGCTACTACCCGCTCACCGTCAAGAAGCACCTGCGCGCGCAAACCATTGCGGCGGAAAACAATCTTCCCTGCATCTATCTGGTTGACTCCGGCGGCGCCAACCTGCCCCGTCAGGATGAAGTGTTCCCGGATCGCGAACACTTCGGCCGCATCTTCTTCAACATGGCCAACATGTCTGCCCGTGGCATCCCGCAGATTGCGGTGGTACTGGGCTCCTGTACCGCCGGTGGCGCCTATGTGCCAGCCATGGCTGACGAAACCATTATGGTGCGCAACAACGGCACCATTTTCCTCGCCGGCCCGCCGCTGGTGAAAGCCGCCACCGGCGAGGAAGTTACCGCAGAAGAGCTCGGTGGTGCCGTGCTGCACTGTGAGCAATCCGGTGTCGCCGATCATCTTGCCGAAGATGAGCCCCATGCCCTGCAACTGACACGCCAGTGCATCAAGCGCCTTAACTGGCGCAAGCCCCAACAGCTGGATATCCGCCCTGCCCGACCACCGGCCTACGCCCCGGAAGAACTGCTTGGCATCATCCCGCCAACCACCCGGCAACCGATGCCGGCACGGGAGATTATCGCCCGCATCATCGACGACTCGGATCTGGATGAGTTCAAGAGCCGCTATGGCACCACGCTGGTGACGGGGTTCGCCCGCATCCACGGCATACCGGTAGGCATCGTTGCCAATGATGGTGTTCTGTACTCGGAATCTGCCCTCAAAGGGGCGCATTTTGTCGAGCTGTGCAATCAACGCAAGATACCACTGGTATTCCTGCAGAACATTACCGGCTTCATGGTTGGCAAGAAGTACGAAGCCGAAGGCATTGCCAAGCACGGCGCCAAGATGGTCAATGCAGTCGCCTGCGCTCGCGTACCCAAATTTACCGTGGTGATTGGTGGCAGCTTCGGTGCCGGCAACTACGGCATGTGTGGTCGCGCTTATGACCCGCGCTTCATGTTCATGTGGCCGAATGCGCGCATTTCGGTGATGGGTGGCGAGCAGGCTGCCAGTGTGCTGGCACATGTGCGCGCTGCATCGCTGCGCAACAAGGGTCAGAGCTGGAGCAAGGAAGAGGCCGAAGCGTTCAGAACCGAGACGGTAGAGCGTTACGACACCATGGCCCGGCCGGTCTATGCCAGCGCGCGACTCTGGGATGATGGTGTGATTGATCCCGCCGATACCCGTGATGTGCTGGCACTTGCCCTGTCCGCAAGCCTCAATGCCGAAATTGGCGACACACGCTACGGCGTGTTCCGGATGTAACCGAGGAGTACTGCGATGACCGTCTCCCTGTCCATCGAGAAAGATCTGGCCAGAATCACACTGGACAATCCGGCCCGCCACAATGCCTTTGATGCCGCCATTATCGAAGCGCTGATCCGGGCCTTCGATCAAGCGTCTCTCCATCCGGAAGTGCGCATCATTGTGCTCGCCGCCAGCGGCAAGCACTTCAGTGCCGGCGCCGACCTGAGCTGGATGAGACGCATGGGGGAACTGGACTATCAGCAGAACCGGGCTGACGCGCTGCGTCTGGCCGAACTGATGCGAACCATCGACCGCGCCGGCAAACCGGTGCTGTGTCGAGTTCAGGGCGCCGCATTTGGCGGCGCACTCGGATTGATCTGCGCCTGCGATATCGCCATCGCCAGCGACGATGCGCGCTTTTGCCTGAGCGAAGTGAAGCTTGGCATTCTCCCCGCAGTGATCTCTCCCTACGTGGTGCGCGCCATAGGCGCCCGTCAGGCACAGCGCTATTTCATGACAGCGGAGGTGATCTCCGCCGTCACTGCAGAGCGCCTTGGCATCATTCATGAGCAGGTTCCTGCCGATCAGCTCGATGTCCATCTTGATGCCTTGATTGACGCCCTCAGACAGGGAGCTCCCGCAGCTCAACTTGGTAGCCGTGAACTGATTGAACGGGTAGCGGATCGCGCCATTGACGAGGCCGTAATCAACTACACCGCCGAACTGATCGCCAAACTGCGCACGGCGGACGAAGGCCGCGAAGGCCTGTCCGCCTTTCTGGAAAAACGCTCACCGACCTGGAGCGCCTCATGATCAAGCGCCTGCTGATTGCCAATCGCGGGGAAATTGCCCGCCGTATCATCCGCACCTGCCGCAGCCACGGTATCGAGACCGTGGCGGTCTACTCGGACGCCGATACCACTTTGCCGCATGTGCGTGAAGCAGACCTTGCCGTGCGACTGGGCCCGGCGCCGGCCCGGGAAAGCTACCTGGACATCGACAAGGTAATCGCCGCAGCCCGTGACAGCGGCGCCGATGCAGTTCATCCCGGTTATGGTTTTCTGTCGGAGAACACCGCGTTCGCCGCTGCCTGTAAACAGGCCGGCATCATTTTCGTCGGCCCACCGGCGAAAGCCATTGAATTGATGGGCGACAAGGCTGCGGCACGCAAGCTGATGGCAGAAAGTGGTGTGCCGGTACTGCCCGGCTGCGATCAGGACATTCGCGATGACCAGCGCTTGCTGGAAGAGGCCTTGCGCATCGGCTTTCCTCTTCTGGTCAAGGCAGTGGCCGGCGGCGGCGGCAAAGGCATGAGGGTAGTGCGTGAGCAAAGCGAGTTTATCGAATCTCTCCACGCTGCCCGCCGCGAAGCCAAAGCGGCCTTTGCTGATGACCGGGTGCTCCTTGAACGCTACCTGACTAATGCCAGACATATTGAAGTGCAGGTGTTTGCCGATCAGCAGGGTAACACCGTACATCTGTTTGAGCGCGACTGCTCGGTGCAACGTCGTCACCAGAAGATCATCGAGGAAGCCCCGGCACCGGGCCTCACCGACGCGCAACGCACCGCTGTGGGCGAAGCAGCGGTTCAGGCGGCTCGGGCGATCGACTATGTCGGTGCCGGCACGGTCGAATTTCTGTTTGCCGATGGTCATTTCTACTTTATGGAAATGAATACCCGGCTGCAGGTGGAGCATCCCGTCACTGAGCTGATCACCGGAGAGGATCTGGTCTGGTGGCAGCTCTGTGTGGCGGCCGGACAATCACTGCCAAAGCAACAACATGCCCTGCATATCCGTGGCACAGCAATGGAAGTGCGCATCTACGCGGAAGACCCATGGCAGAACTTCCTGCCCTCTTCAGGACTGCTTTCCACGCTGCAATGGCCCCATGCGCAGGCACGGGTCGACAGCGGCTACGAGCAGGGAGACCGGGTTGAATCCTTCTACGATCCAATGATTGCCAAAATCATCTGTCATGGTGACACCCGCGATGCTGCCCGCCACCAGCTATTGACTGCCCTGCAACACACCCTGATCGATGGCATTCGCCATAATGTCGGTTTTCTCCATCAGGTGCTGTCAAGCGATGCATTTTCTCATGCCCAGCTGGACACTCGACTGCTTGAACTGAATCCGACACTGATGCAACCAGCCGTCAACTACACAGCGACGATGGTGCTGGCAGCAGCCCTGTCACTGCAGGCGGACAATATCCGTGGCAACAATCCATGGCACAGCCTGCGTGGCTGGCGGCCGCTGGGTCAGCGACTGTGGCAGGTGGAGCTGATGCTGGAGGGCGATGTTCATCTGGTGACTATCGAGCAAAATAGCCCGCCACAGTTTGCTACTGTCGACGGCCTCCGCCAGCCGCTGCACTGGCAGTATCAGGACAACCGTCTGTCGCTGGCATGGGGCGTCAAGACACTGACAGTCACCTTCGCAACAGAGGGCGACACCATCCTGCTGAATCTGGCTGGAGAGACCCGTTGCCTGCGTCGCGTCGATGCGGCACGACACAACGATCAACAGAGTGGTCGTCATGCTCCCTTTGCTGCCCCCATGAGTGGCACCATCGTCGCCACCCATGTCGCGCCTGGAGCTTTCGTCAGCGCCGGCACCGCCGTCATTACCATGGAAGCCATGAAGATGGAGCACACCCTGCGCGCTCCCGCTGATGGCACCATTCAGGCACTGCTCGCCAGTGCTGGCGAACAGGTAAGCGAAGGGGCGCTGCTGGCAGATTTTGTTAGCGCGGCAGCGGCCGTTGAGTGACCTCATCAGGGAACCCGACCATGACTGATCAAACCCCGCTGTGGACACCGTCACTGACACGCAAGGCCGGCAGCCGCATGCAGGCCTTCCTGGAGGCCACTGCCACCCGCCACGGCCTGCCGCTGCAGCAGTATGCAGACCTCCATCGCTGGTCCGTGGAGCAGCCGGAACAATTCTGGCGTGATCTCTGGCAGCACACCGGTATTGTCGGCGACGGACCGGGCGAGACCGCACTGGTTCACGCAGCACGATTTCAGGACAGCCTGTGGTTCCCCGATGCCAGGCTGAACTTTGCCGAAAACCTCCTGCAGCGCAATGATGACGAAACCGCGATTATCGCCGTCGATGAGACGGGCGCTCGCCAATCATTAAGCTGGCGAGCACTGCGCAAGCTGGCAGGCCGCTTTGCGGGCGCTCTGCAGCAGCACGGCATTCAGCCGGGTGATCGCATTGCCGGCTATATGCCGAACCGCATTGAAGCCGTAGTGGCAGCCCTCGGAGCAAGCTGGATCGGCGCCGTCTGGTCTTCCTGCTCGCCCGATTTCGGCAGCAGCGCGGTACTCGACCGATTTGGTCAGATCGCCCCGCGCGTGTTGATCGCGGCCGATCACTACCACTACAACGGCAAGCGCATTGACCTTGGCGGCCGCGTTGCCGAGATCGCCGCCCGCCTCAATGTGGAATGCCTGATCAGCGTTGCCGAGCAGCCCATTAATGCCACCGTACCGAGTGTTACCCTGCAGGACTGGCTTGGCCGCAGTCCTGAACCGCCACCGTTTCTGCGTTTGCCCTTTAACCATCCGCTCTACATTCTTTATTCGTCCGGCACCACCGGCGTACCCAAGTGCATTGTTCACGGCGCCGGTGGCACCCTGCTCCAGCATGCCAAGGAGTTACGCCTGCACACCGATCTTGGCGCGGGTGATCGTTTGTTTTATTTCACCACCTGCGGCTGGATGATGTGGAACTGGCTGATTTCCGGGCTGCAAACCGGCGCCAGTATTGTGCTTTATGATGGCAACCCGGGCTGGCCTGACACCGCGCGACTGTTCGACCTGATTGACGCCGAGCAGATTACCCACTTTGGCACCAGCGCCAAGTTTATTCAGGCGGTGGAAAAATCCGGGCTGAAGCCGAAGACACAACACGCTCTGTCGTCATTGAAGGTTCTGCTCTCCACTGGCTCACCGCTACTGCATGAGAGCTATGACTACATCTACCGGGATATCAAACAGGATCTGCTGGTCGCCTCCATTTCCGGCGGCACAGATATTGTCTCCTGCTTTGCCCTCGGCAATCCGTTACTGCCGGTCTATCGCGGTGAGTTGCAGTGTCTCGGCCTCGGCATGGATGTCGCCATCTACGATGATGCCGGCACTGCAATAGATGAGCAGAAAGGCGAACTGGTGTGCCGCACCCCGTTCCCGTCCATGCCGGTGGGCTTCTGGAATGATGACGATGGCCACAAATACCAGCGCGCCTATTTCAGTCGCTTTGACAATGTCTGGGCCCACGGCGACTACGCTGAGACACGACGGCATCACCAGCATACCGGGTTAATCATCCACGGTCGTAGCGATGCGGTGCTCAACCCCGGTGGCGTTCGCATCGGCACGGCGGAGATCTACCGGCAGGTGGAAACACTGGACGCCGTGCGCGAAAGTATTGTCGTTGGCCAGGAGTGGCAAGGCGATGTGCGGGTGATCCTGTTCGTGGTGATGCAGCCCGGTCATCCGCTTGATAAGGAACTGCAGGACCGTATTCGTCGCACCATCCGCGAGGGCGCCAGCCCCCGCCATGTACCAGCGAAAATTATCGAGGTTCCCGCCATCCCCCGCACTGTCAGCGGCAAGATTGTCGAACTGGCAGTGCGGGAGGTGATCCATGGTCGCCCGGTCAGCAATCAGGGCGCGCTGGCCAACCCGGAAGCTTTGGCGCTATTCCGCGACCGACCGGAGCTGATGGAGTAAAGACACAGAGGATCCCTAGCGACGAACCTGCGCCAGCACCTGAGTCATGGTGTGATCCCCGTGGGGGGTAAGGTGCCACCAGGTCTGGCCGGCACTACTTTCGCGGGTAGCGCTTTTACGGATCAAACCCAGTGCCCGCAGCTGGATCTTGACCTGATTGAACGACGACGTTGACAGCACGATATTGCGTACCGCATGGGCCTTCGGCATCACCGCCTGCACATCCGTCAGGGCGCGGGCGGCAATCGCTTCTTCCAGCGCCTCACGCATCACCCCTTCCGGCACTTCGTTCATCATCTGCGGACCCACGGCGACAAAGACCTGATCCCAGGTTAGTCGCGTTTCCGCCATGGTCACCTTGCAGTCACCCTTGATATAAGCGTTGCAACTGTACTGCAGCCCCACGGTATCGGCACCGCGGGCCAGCGTTTCCAGCGGCGGGCGCCAGCCCGCAGTAAGTTCATGTTTTTCTTTTTCCAGATCCTCGATGCGCTTTTTCAGATCCTGAACTTCACGAATCTGCGACAGGTCTGCGACCTGCCCTGCCCGCACCCAACCCTGGGCCGGATTCTGGCGTACCAGTAGCGGCATGGACTTGCGCACCACATCGGCGAGATCCTGGGGACTGCTCCAGTAGCGAAAAATCGCCGCCTTGTCCTGCAACAGTTTACGGAAGTCGCGGAACCGGACTTCTCCCTCACGACTGGTCTCTCGACGATCCACCGCCAGCTGCTCGGGGTGATCATGAAGCAACGCGATCACCGGCTTTTTCTTGGTTGCCGCATAGACATATTCGCGGTGGGTGTAACTGAGGCCGATCGGCGACAGCGTGCCGTAGCGACCGCCCAGCAAGACCACGTAGTAGTCGCACTCGTTGATCACTTGCTGGATCATCTGCCACTGGTTGTTCTGCTCGGAGGGATACAGCTCCATGCCAGTGGGAATCATTCCCATCGACAACAGGGACAGCATCAGTTCCTGCCGGGCATCCTGCAGGTCTATAAAGGTTGAGCTGACAAACACCTGATACTTCTTGTCGCTGGTCACACGGGCCCCGGGAGCAAATCACGCAATGCGGCTATAGCGGTGTATTTAATCCGCTTTACCGCACGGCCACAACCCGCACTCGGGGCGGACAGGGCGAATTGATCATGCTAGCCTCGGGCAAAAATGGAAATCGGGAGCGGGGAGCAGCATGCACACCATTGCCTTTTATAACCTCAAGGGCGGCGTCGGCAAGACCTCAACTGTGGTGAATCTGGCTTGGCATGCCGCCCGCTGGAAGCACCGCACGCTGGTCTGGGACCTCGATCCGCAGGGCGCCGCCAGCTTTTATCTGGGCACGGATCAGGACAAAGGCTACAAGGTTGGCAGCCTGCTCAAGGGACGCCAGACCATCGGCAGTCTGAAGGTCCATACCCGCTGGGAGGGTCTCGACCTGATTCCTGCTGACATCAGCCTACGCAACCTCGACATCAAGCTGGCCGAAGCCGGTAACAGCCGCGCAGCCCTGAAAAAGCTGATCGAGCCGCTCGGTGAAAGCTACAGCCTGACCCTGCTCGATTGCCCGCCGACACTCAGCCCGGTGGCCGAGAGTATTTTCGCCGCCGCCGATGTGCTGGTCATTCCGGTGATCCCCACCCACCTGTCCCTGCGAGCGCTGGAGCAGGTCCGGGGCTGGCTGAAGGAAAAGAACTACGGCCACCTGCGGGTGGTGCCATTCTTCAATATGGTAGACCGGCGCCGGTTACTGCATCTGGAGATGGTCGCCAGTCCACCTGCCGCCATGCGCGGGGGGCTGCATACCGTAGTGCCCTACTCCACCCATGTCGAGCAGATGGGGGAACACCGGGCGCCAATTGGTGAGTTTGCCAGCCATACCCCCGCCGCCCGAGCCTACCGGCACCTATGGTTCGAACTCGCCGACAAACTCAAGCTGTAGCAGGGGCGATCCTGCCACCCCTACAACAGGCCGTCCTCACCGTAGCAGCTCTGCGCAAGCAGATTCTGCGCCAGGATAAAGCGGTCCTGAGCGTTGGCGGCGGAGATTTCCGCCACCTTGAGGAAGGTCAGCAACCAGAATTCGTCATGCTCGGTAAATCGAGCCTCGATCGGCAATCGCCCCCGCGGCAACGCAGCCTGCTGGGCAATGACCACCAGCCGACGTCCATCACGGGTGAGCTCGTAGCCCTTGTTGGGATAGGCCAGCTCTATGCAGGCAAGGAAATTGGCTAAAGACCGCTCTGATACCTGCCCAAGACTGTATGCCAGCGGCCTGTCGGCCACCTCCACCGTGGCCAGTGCATCGTGAATAGCCGCCGCAGCAAGGCGCTGCAGTAACGCTTGCCGACGGGCCTCCCGACTAGCCTGTTGCTGCGCCAGCTCCTGCTCCTTGAGCAACTGACGACGCTGCAGTTCCAACGCCAGCCGCCTGCGCTGCTCCACACGCCGCTCCCGCTCACGCCGTTGCTCCAGTGCCAGCCAAGCCTCCTCAATCAGATACTCGACCCTGGCGCTTTCCTTCTCCCGGGCCAGCGCCTCGACAACATCGGCTTCGCACTGAGGCAGCATCCACTCGTCGATATCCCGGCGCGGCAACGCTCGTCCCTCGGCCCAGGCCTCCGCCAGAGGAACACAACTCCCCTCCACACCCAGCTCGGCAATCTGACCGTAGTCCAGCCCCGCCACCTGATCCGGTGGCACCTGTCGATCAAGCAATGATGCCAGCGGTGCCGGTGCCCGCTCACGCAGCACACCACAGGCTGACAACAGCACAGCGAGGGTGATGACAGAGATGATCCGTACCTGGGCGATGAAAGAAGCCATAAATATGATGAGATTCCGCAGTGTCAGCCCGTGAGCATCCTGATAAGCGCTGGTCCCCGGTGCGAATCGGGTGCGCGATAGCCTGTTTCTGTTCGGGGCGTTGCCTGACAACCCTGTGGCGCTCGCTTTATACCCGATTCCGGGAGGTTCTGCATGTTGGCGTCGCAACCGCTATACTCGCCACCCATGACTGACGCTCACCACATCCTCCGCCATACCTTCGGCTATAGCCAGTTCCGCGACCCGCAGCAGGATATCGTCGATACCGTGATCGACGGCGGTGACGCGCTGGTGGTCATGCCCACCGGCGGCGGCAAATCACTCTGCTACCAGATCCCGGCGCTGGCCCGTGATGGCGTCGGCGTGGTCGTCAGCCCGCTGATTGCGCTGATGCAGGATCAGGTCAGCGCCCTGAGGGAGCTCGGCGTGAAGGCGGGGTTTCTTAACTCTACCCTGTCCACCAGTGACGTCTGGCAGACCGAGCAGGCACTGCAACAGGGCGAGCTGGATTTGCTCTATGTCGCGCCGGAACGACTGATCCAGCCGCGCACTCTGGCGCTGCTGCAGAGCTGCCGGATTGCCCTGTTCGCCATCGACGAAGCCCACTGCGTCGCCCAATGGGGCCACGATTTCCGTGCTGACTACCTGCGCCTTGATGTGCTGCAGGAGCATTTTCCTGACGTGCCGCGAATTGCCCTGACTGCCACTGCCGACGCCCGCACCCGCGACGAGATCATTCAGCGTTTGTCATTGCAGCGCGCGCGCCAGTTCATCAGTGGCTTTGATCGGCCCAATATCCAGTACCGGATCCGCCAAAAGGACAAGCCACGTCAGCAGCTGCTGCATTTCCTGCGTGACGAACAGAGCGGCAATGCCGGCATAGTCTATTGTCTCAGCCGCGCCAAGGTAGAACAGACCGCCGAATGGTTGAGTGGCGAAGGCTTCACCGCTCTGCCCTATCACGCCGGCCTGCCCGCCAGTGTGAGAGAAACAAATCAAAGACGCTTTCTCCGTGAAGATAGCGTCATTATGGTCGCCACCATTGCCTTCGGCATGGGCATCGACAAACCCGATGTGCGTTTCGTCGCCCACCTTGATTTGCCGAAAAGCATCGAGGCCTACTATCAGGAAACCGGCCGCGCTGGACGCGATGGCGAACCGGCCACCGCGCTGCTGCTCTACGGCCTCGAAGATGTGGTCAAGCTGCGCCAGATGATGGCCGGCTCGGAAGGTAACGAGGAGTTCAAACGCCACGAACAACAACGCCTGAATGCCATGCTCGGCTTATGCGAAATCACTAGCTGCCGCCGGCAGACTCTGCTGCGCTACTTTGGCGATGAATTGCCACAACCCTGTGGCAACTGCGATAACTGCCTGACGCCACCAGACAGCTGGGATGCCACGGAAGCAGTGCAGAAGGCGCTGTCCTGCGTCTATCGCACCGGCCAGCGCTATGGTGCCATCCACGTTATTGAAGTGCTGCGCGGCAGCCAGAGCGAGAAGGTCACCAGCGCCGGTCACACCACGCTCTCGACCTGGGGCATCGGCCGGGATCTCAGTCAGGACGAATGGCGGGCGGTGCTGCGCCAGCTGGTTGCTCAGGGGTATCTGGACGTGGACCCGGGCGGCTTCGGCACGCTGCGACTGACCGAGCGCTGTCGCGCGCTGCTACGCGGAGAACAGCGTATTGCCCTGCGGCGCGAGCGGATCAGCGTGGCGGCAACAACGGCGAGTAGTAGCAAGCGTCGTCATGTCGATATCGAGCCTGCAGATCGGGAGCTGTGGCAAGCCCTGCGCAGCTGTCGCAAGCGGCTCGCCGATGAGCACGGCGTGCCGCCCTATGTCATTTTCAATGACGCCACGCTACGCGACATGCTGGCGCAGCGACCGACCACGCCGAGCGCCATGCTCAGCGTCAGCGGTGTTGGTGACGTCAAACTGGAGCGGTTCGGGGATGACTTTCTGGAAGTGATCCGGGAGTTCGAGTATCCCCTCTAGCCGTTGGCCGTTGCGGGAGCAGCGGCGCATCGTCGCTACAATTCGGAGCAGGAGGCGCCGTGTTTGAAGCAGGTGAAACAGCGATGATGCTTCATCATAATGCGTTCGCCGAGACTCTCGCGCAGCGTGCCACCAAGGTCATAACTGGGATCATCATCCACCAACGTGCAGGCATACACCCGCATGCGGCCGCGATCCTTGACCACCATGCGACTGAAAGCACACATGAACGCGGCACGGGTTTCTGCGCTGTGATAGGTGGTCATGCAGCTTTCGGTAATATAGGGAGTCTCTCGCTCCACACCGGGCGGCGCGAAATCCGGAAAAGACACCAGCCGCAGGGTCGCCGGCACACCGTGAGCGGCGAATACGTCTCGATAGGCCTGCTCCACCACCGCAGTGTCTTCATCCACTGACCACTGCCGCGCCACGGACACAGCGAATCCGGCCTCGTGCAATTGCTTTAGCGCAATCAGCGACTCCGCAAAGGTTCCCACTCCCCTAGCCGCCTCATGACGGAGCGGATCCGGGTAATCGATACTGACCCGAAATGAGACCGGCTGGGCCGCCTCGGCCAGAGCCGCCACTTCATCCATGCGCTGCAATAGCGGACGAGTTCCATTGGTCAGCACCAGACACGGTCGGCGCGCCGCCGCATAGGCAAGAATGCGCGGGAACTGCTTCGCCACAAAGGGCTCGCCGCCGGTGAAGGAAAACTGCCGGACACCAAGCTCACAGGCTTCATCCACCAGCGGCATGACATCATCCAGCGTCATCAGATCAAGACGGTCATCACCGGGCTTTGAACCCTCCAGACAAAACGGGCAGGCCAGATTGCAGGCAGTGCCGGTATGAAACCAGAGCTCTTTCAAGGTGGCGGTTTCGATGTAACCGCGTTTGTCTCCCAGCGGTGTCAGGGTCCAAGTGTCAGTACGAATGCGCTCCATCACCAACCTCAATAGCACGCCGGCGACAGCCTCGCCGCGATCTGCTCGTTATCGATGCTACGGTGGTCAACAGTCTTCGCTGTAGTGCCAACTTTGCTGTCCGCGATTATAACGTTCGAGGGACTCGACTTTCTTCCGCAGGCATTCCGAGCGCCGCTGCATGGCCTCGTTACTGCGTCGTGACGCTTCATCCTGCTCTTGGCTGCCGTAGGTCGTGCCCGCCCTGTTACGTTGCGCCTGAGCCCGAAGCTCGGCGTTCCTCAGCTCATTGCAGCGCCGACCGCCATAGTTGCAATACACCTCAATCTGATACCTGTCGGCACTACCATGTTGATCAATGTGTGCAACGAACGCCCTCTGTGCGGCTTGCTCTGCCGCTTGCAAATCCGCCTGCCGCTGCTGCTGGGCTTCGGCCGCCTGCTTTTCTCGTTCGACTTTTTGCGCTCGGTCATTGCGCACTGTTGCTAACCATTGACCCGCCTCCACATGCCCCTGCTCTGCCGCCCGCTGCATCAACTGTTCCCGTTCCGACACCGGGCCCGCCAGAGCGGCCTGATAGCTGGCTTCCGCCACCCCTCTTGCGGAGGCCTTCAGGTACCACTCGTGTGCCACCTTTAGCTCCTTGCCCTCCCAGTTGCCGGCGCGAAAATATTCGCCAAGCTCGAACATGGCATTCGCATCGCCGATGGCCTTCAATCGCACCACCGTGGGATCCGTATGCTGCAGAACGATTTTCTGCGCTGGCTGGATTCCCTTCTCTGCCGCCTGCATGTACCACTTCAGGGCTTCCGCTTCTTGCCTGCTATCCATAAGCCTGTTCCCAAGCTCGAACATTTCCTGCGCCGTCAGATTTTCATGCCGGGCTTTCAAGCGAGCCGCTTTTATCTCCCAGGTACGTTTTTCACTGTCAGGCGCCACCGCCACCATGCCGTGAATGGCATCAGGGTGGCCCGCTTCTGCTGCACGGCGCAGCCAACGGATATGGACGCCCCTGTTGCCAGAAAATTCCGGGGCCTTGTACCACAAAAGCTCTACGTCAAACGGCCCGTAGGCCTGACTCATCGCATATGCCGCTTCGGCGTCACCTTTTTCAGCCAGTGACTGTTGTTGCAGTACCGTTTCGATGCGCCTGGCAAGTTCCGTCACTTCCCTCGTCAGTTTTTCTGCATCTGCCTGACGAGCTGTTTCATAGGCCTTACTGTGGGTATTTCGGGTGCCAAGCGGCAAGGTCGTGTTAGCAAGCGCTGCTTGCGCCAGCTGTAGAGCCCTCTCCGGATTATGCTCCGGGTCGTGACGGGTTCGCGGGCTGTACATCACGTAATAGGCCATGCGCGCCTGAGACAGGGCGTCCTCTCGATCAACGCCTTTCTGCAACCATTCCAGGGGGTTTCGCAAATCACCCATCGGATGCACTGTCATGCCAGATTCGCTCATATACAGGCTGCGGGCGAGCACTTTATGGAGAGCATGCAGGTTGCCATTTCGGGCGACTTCTATTCGATCGCTGTAACTATAGAACTCGCTGTATTCTGGTCGGTAACTGGAAGATTTGCCTGATGAACAGGACGCCACTGTCAAGGCGACAAGGAGCACGACCAAAATGCGCGAATTAACCTGCAGCAACCTGAACATAAGCGCCCTTCCAAAATGGTTCTCTGAAGGAGTGCCGAAACGCCTTTCAGCAATCCATTGCCCAGCCCGAGCCATACAAGACCTGACTGCTCAGGCCTCTTCTTTCAAGGCAATCTTCGCCTGCCAGATCTTCGGCCCGGTCTTGTGTACAGATTCGCCGCTGGAATCCACCGCCACTGTCACCGGCATGTCCTCCACCTCGAACTCGTAGATCGCTTCCATGCCCAGATCTTCAAATGCCAGCACCCGAGATTTGCGAATCGCCTTCGACACCAGATAGGCCGCGCCACCGACCGCCATCAGATACACCGCCTTGTTGTCCTTGATGGCTGCGATGGCTGTGTCGCCCCGTTCTGCCTTGCCAACCATGCCGATCAACCCGGTTTTTTCCAGCATGGTGCGGGTGAACTTGTCCATCCGCGTGGCAGTAGTCGGACCGGCCGGCCCGACAACTTCATCACCCACCGGGTCGACCGGGCCAACGTAGTAGATAAAGCGGTTAGTGAAATCCACCGGCAGGGATTCACCACGGTTGATCATGTCCACCATGCGCTTGTGGGCAGCATCGCGCCCGGTCAGCAGCTTGCCGTTGAGCAGCAGGGTGTCGCCGGATTTCCAGCTCTGCACTTCTTCAGGCGTAATGCTGTCGAGGTTGACCCGTTTCGACTTGCCGTCATTGCCCCAGGCAATCTCGGGCCAGCTTTCCAGCCTGGGCGTCTCCAGATGCGCCGGACCGGAGCCGTCCAGCACAAAATGGGCGTGACGGGTGGCGGCGCAGTTGGGAATGATCGCCACCGGCTTGTTGGCAGCATGGGTCGGGGTGTCGTACACCTTTACGTCCAGCACTGTGGTCAGGCCGCCAAGGCCCTGCGCACCGATACCGAGTGCATTGATCTTCTGAAACAACTCCAGACGCAGCTCTTCGGCGCGGTTTTTCGCGCCCCGGGCCTGCAGCTCATGAATGTCGATGTGCTCCATCAGCGATTCCTTGGCCAGCAGCATGGCCTTCTCGGCGGTGCCGCCGATGCCAATGCCGAGCATGCCAGGCGGGCACCAGCCAGCGCCCATCTTTGGCACCTGCTCCAGCACCCAGTCGACGATGGAGTCGGACGGATTGAGCATGGCGAATTTGGATTTGGCTTCCGAACCACCGCCCTTTGCGGCCACCTGAAAGTCGACCGTATCACCGGGAATGATGTCGTAATGAATGACCGCCGGGGTATTGTCTTTGGTGTTGGTACGCTTGCCGTCGGGGTCCGCCAATACCGAGGCGCGCAACACGTTATCCGGGTGGTTATACGCCCGGCGCACACCCTCGTTGATCATGTCGGTCAGGCTCAGGTCGCCTTCGAAGGTGACGTTCATGCCAACCTTGCAGAACACCGTGACGATGCCAGTGTCCTGACAGATCGGCCGGTGCCCCATGGCAGACATGCGGGAGTTCACCAGAATCTGTGCCATCGCATCCTTGGCCGCCGGGCTTTCCTCACGCTGGTAGGCTTCATAGACCGCCTCGACGAAATCCTGCGGATGATAGTAAGAGATGTACTGCAGGGCATCGGCGACGCTCTGGATCACGTCTTCCTGGCGAATGACGGTCATGGGGGCTCCGGTTGACTGACGAGAGGCGGCGATTATAGCGGATTGCCCACCCCGGCGGGCGACCCCGTGGGCGACCTGTCAGAGGGAGTGCAGCGACCAAAAGAGAACTTTAGCTGTCACTTGAGGACATTGCCTTCCCTGCCCCGGGGTCTACCATGGTCCGACCAGCGGGTCACGCTCTTGTCTACAGGTGTCGCCCGCCCACAGGAACAAGCCGGAGAGCCCGATGAACGCCGTTACCCCGATCAAAGCCCGCCGTGAAGAGTCCGCCGCCGAACGCTGGCAGCGCATGCCCGTGATCCGCACCGGCGAGGAATACCTGCAAAGCCTGCGCGGCCGCGGCACCCGGATGTTCCTGTTTGGCGAGCTGATTGACGAGCCGGCCGATCATCCGATGATCAAACCCTCAATCAACGCCCTGCGCGCCAGCTACGATCTGGCCATTGAGGATCCGGCGCTGGCCACCGCGTTTTCACCGCTGATCAATGCCCAGGTGAACCGCTTCCTGCATATCGTCGAATCCCCCGCGGATCTGGTGATGAAGAACAAGATGCAGCGCCGCATGGGCCAGATTACCGGCACCTGTTTCCAGCGCTGCACGGGCCTCGACACCATTTCGGTGCTGCATTCGATTACCTATGAGATCGATCAGAAACACGGCACCCGGTATCACCAGCGCTATATGGACTGGTTAAAAGAAGCACAGCGCAAAAACATTCTGATTGCTGCCGCCATGACCGACCCCAAAGGCGACCGCTCCAAACGGCCCCACGAGCAGGCTGACCCGGACATGTTCATGCATGTCTCCGGCCGCAACGACAAGGGCATCTTCGTGCGAGGCGCCAAGGCCCACATGACCGGCGGCTGGAATCAGCACTGGATCTGCGTCATGCCCACCATGAACCTGACCGAGGAAGACAAAAATTATGCGGTGGTAGGCATGATCCCTGGCAACGCGGAAGGGCTCACATATATTTACGGCCGCCAGAGCTGCGACACCCGCTCCATGGAAGCCGGCAGCATCGACGCTGGCAACGCCGAATACGGTGGCCAGGAAGTGCTGGTCTACTTCGACGATGTGTTTATCCCGTGGGAACACGTGCTCATGGACGGCGAATACGAATTCGCCCAGGAGATGGTGGCCCGCTTTACCGCCTATCACCGCGCCAGCTATGTCTGCAAAACCGGGCTCGGCGATGTGCTGGTGGGCGCGGCCGCTTCGATTGCCGAGTACAACGGCCTCGACAAGGTCAGCCATATCCGTGACAAGCTGGTGGAGATGGTGCACCTCAACGAAACCATCTACTCCAGCGGCATCGCCAGCTCCCACGAGGCGAAACAGATGTCCAGTGGCATCTATATGAACGACGCCATGCTGGCAAACGTGTGCAAGCACAACGTCACCCGCTTCCCCTACGAAATATCCCGGCTGGCGCAAGATCTGGCTGGCGGGATCATGGTAACCATGCCGAGCGAGGCTGATTATCAGCACGAGGAAGCCGGCGAAATCATCAAGAAATTCCTCAAGGGCCGCGAGGACATTGATGTCGAAGACCGGATGCGTATTCTGCGTCTGATCGAGAACATGACGCTGGGCCGTAATGCCGTCGGCTATCTGACCGAATCCATGCATGGCGCCGGCAGCCCTCAGGCCCAGCGCATCCAGATTTTGCGTGGCATGGAGGTCGAGAAGAAGAAGTGGCATGCGCGCAAACTGGCGGGCATCAAGCAGGCCTGAGCTTGGCTGGACTGCCGCTCTCTCATGGGGGCGGCTTTAACCCTTCGACGCAGTGGCCAGGCAGTGAACCGCCCGGCCGGAGCAGGGGGTGAGGGCTGCCGGGACACGCCGTGAATACATCCCTGTAGGCTTGCGTTCGACATCCATGTCTCACACAGTCCCGGCAGCCCTCACCCCCAGCTCCGGCCTCGCATCCTGCCATTTATCTGCATTTCCTCTTTTCATATTTTTCCGTTCTTCTCTCGCTTCACCCCTGACTCGCGGCGGCACGGTGTCTCCGTTGGGCGTGAACGCCACCCTGTCCGGAGGGTGACTGAGTGCAGCGCAGCGGAACGGTCAGCCCGGAGGACAGGGCGGCGGTTGCGCCCCGGCACGGAGGTGACGGTGGAAGATTTGCCTCGGGGTGGTTGAGCCACCGCTGCCAGTCCTTTAAGGTGGCCTCCCTCTCCTGACAGCCCGACAAAGCCCCCATGTGGATCCGCAATCTCTGTGTTTACCAAAGTGCCGACCCTTTCCCCTGGTCGGCCCAGCAGCTGGATCAAACGCTGGCCAGCCTGCAGTGCCCAAAAATCAGCCAGCAACAGCTTAATGTGGATGGCTTCGTCCGTCCGCTGAAAGGCTACGACAACTTTATTCATGCCAGCGAGCAACTGCTCTACGGCGTCTGGCAGGAAACCAGCCGGCTGTTGCCCGGCGGCGTCATCAAGGAAGAACTGGAAGAACGACTCGACGCCATTGAGGCTCGCGACGGCCGTCGTCCGGGCCGCAAGGAAAAGGCTGCGCTGAAGGATGAAATCACCTTCGAACTGATGCCGCGGGCCTTTACCCGCCAGCGTCGGGTCGGCTTTCTGATTGATCTCAGCCGGCACCGCATCCTGATCGACAGCCCGTCCGAAAGCCGGGCCGAACAGGTAATCAGTTGCCTGCGCAAGGCCCTTGGCACCCTGCCGGTCAGCCGCGCCGATGCCAATGTGTCGCCAGCCATGCTCATGACCGAATGGGTCAAGTCACCGGCGGCGTTGCCCGCCGGGCTCGGTCTCGGTGATCGTTGCGAGCTGAAAGGCAGTGGCGACGACGCCGCCAGCGTCCGGTTTACCGCCTTCGACCTTGGTCAGGACGAGATTCTCAAACACATCGAGTCGGGTCTGCAGGTCACCAAGCTAAACCTCGTCTTCCGCGATGAAATCGAGTGCGATCTCACCGACACCCTGCAGATCAAACGCCTGCGGCCACTGGATCTGATCCGGGAGAATCTCGACAACATCGAAGGCGAAGATGCCCTGGCAGAACTGATGGCACGGATCAGCCTGCAGGGCGAGTCGCTGCGACGGCTACTGGATGTCCTGGGAACAACACTGACTGACGTGGAAAACAGCGGTTAGGGCTGATCAGAATCGGTTTCATCGCCAACCGGTGCATCCTGGGCAAGCTTCGTACCCAGATCGGCGGATTGTTCGTCATGCGGTGGGGCTTGCGGCGGCAGGCTCACCCCCTGCGCCTCCAGCTGCTTGCGCGCTTCCGGTGTCAGCTCGAACGGAAAGCCCTGGTCGGCACCGATATGATCAAATCGCACGCCACAGCAGTGACCGGACACCTTGAACGTGTCTTCGGAAATGGCTGGACCCTTGATCTTGTTCATGTGAGAATCGCCGCCGCTTCTGTAGTGCCTCGTTGATCATTGTATACTCAGAATGTCGGCTTATGCAGCGGCAATCGCCGAAGCAGTGTGTATTGCCAAGGATGTCTCTACTTATATTGTCAAGGATGAATCTACTGTGTCTACTCCATGGTTAAGCGTTTTAATCCCGGTTTTCAATGTTGAAGACTACCTGACAGACTGCCTCGACTCCGTTATTGAGCAGCTGGATTCCGGGGTGGAAGTGGTGGTTCTGGACGATTGCTCCACTGACTCATCTTATCAGCGTCTTTGCGCCTATGCGGAAAGCTCCCGGCACCCCATCAGGATTTTGCGGCATGACGCCAATGGCGGTATAAGCGCCGCCAGAAACAGCCTGATCGACAATGCATCAGGTGACTATCTCTGGTTTCTGGATTCAGATGACCTGATGGCGGCTGGCGCCATTCAGGCCCTGCGCGCCATCGTATTAGCACACTCTCCGGATCTGGTACTGTGCGATTATCGGCGCTGGCGCTCGGACACCGATTTCCATGCCACTTCACTGCTTGGCTATATGGCCAGCTTCAAGGGACCCGCCGAGCGCCTGCTTGACGATCCGGAAGCGCTTTTCTCCGGCCTCTACGCAATGGGTCGACTGCATGCCTGGTCCAAAATCAGCAAAAGGCAGCTGTGGACGGCGGATATACGCTTTCCAGAAGGACGCTACTTTGAGGACATGGTCGCCATGCCTCGCATGGCATTAAAAGCAAAGACCTACTACTACTGCCCACAGCCCTGGATTATTTACAGGCAGCGCAGCGGTAGCATTGTGAGCAGTTTCACCATCCAGAAAATCGATGACATGGTCGCCGGACTCGCCGGCATTTTTTCACTCTGGCGTAGCGAACACCCGGACATGAGCCTTCGCACTCGCTATTTCTTTGCCCGATTTGCACTGAGGATCCATACCTACGCCAGAAAGGAATTGCGTAAAATGGAACATAATTCAGCAGAACGCCTGCACGAGTATGGGCAACAAATTCGGGAACATATAGGCATGAGCAGGAAAGAGGTTGCCTGGTGCTTTCTGGCATCCGGAGATGTCTTTCGCCTGATCAAGATGATTCGGTTTTTGTACCTGTAATCCCGATCGATGATTACCTCGTGGGCCCGCTGATTAGCCAGCCACTCCAGCCACTCCAGCCACACCAGCCAAACGCGGCCAAACGCGGCCAAACACCGACAAAAAAGGCCCGCTGACTTAGCGGGCCTTTTTTGTCTTGCCTGATTGGTGCCGCAAGGCGGAATCGAACCGTCGACCTACTGATTACGAATCAGTTGCTCTACCAACTGAGCTATTGCGGCTTTCAGCCGGCAGAGCCGGCTGAGGGCGCCTAGTCTAGCAGGGTCGGCCGGCGGGACAAGCCTTGGCGTGCGCCAGTTCAGTATTTGACGCTGCAGCCGTAGGGACGGGTCAGGGCCGGCTCCACCGGCTGACCGGAGGCCACCGCCATCAGCGCGGCCGGCACGTACTGCACTGCCTTGGAGATGTCCGCCTTGTCGGCACTGGAGATGCTGTCGATGGCGCCGTTGTAGCGCAGCAC
This sequence comes from Alcanivoracaceae bacterium, assembly GCA_046292765.1. Taxonomy (GTDB): domain Bacteria; phylum Pseudomonadota; class Gammaproteobacteria; order Pseudomonadales; family Alcanivoracaceae; genus PGZG01. Next base: position 639,483 of record JBKBQA010000002.1, read on the forward strand.
CCCGTCCGCATCAATGACATACATCTGCGGCGTGGTCTTGGCATCATAGGCCCGTCCGACCTTGCCGTCGGCATCGATCAGGTAGGCGGACTGGGCACCGCCCCACTCGCCATGAATGCGGTTGGCCTCGGCACCACTGACATGGCCCTGCTTGCCCGGGGCGCCGGAGTTGATCACCAGCCAGACCACACCACCAGCGGTAGCGGCTCGCTGCTGGCTCTGCATGTTTTCACTGTCGTAGTGCTTTTTGACGAACGGGCATTCGGCGTTGGTCCACTCCAGTACCACCGTTTTGCCACGGAAGTCGGCCAGCGAGTGCGCCTGACCGTTGCTGTCGGTGAGGGTAAAGGCCGGTGCGGGCTCGCCAACCTTGGCGGCATGGGCCCAGAGCGGCAGAAGCAGCAGGCAAAGTGCGGTAATCAGTTTCATGGGACATCTCCTTGTTGTAGTCGATCCGGTGTCACTCCGGGATAGCGCTGACGCGGATACCATCGTCGCCGCGGACCAGCAGCCAGTCAAACTGTGCCGGCACCCGGGTGAAAAACTCGTTCCGATCCAGCACCGCCACCCAATCCTGACCCTGCCGACGCCATGCGGGTTCCCCGCTGTTACGGACTATCTCGGCTGTTTCCGGGAAAAAGACCCACTGCGACGGATTGCCGGGAAACAATGCCCGCGGCATCCGCAACCGCACCTGATTACCCGATACGGTAAAGTGGCTGCCCGCCGCAGCCTCGCGGGGCTGCCGACGTGCACTGCGATCGAAGTCTGCCTGCCAGCGCGAATCCGCCTGCACCGCTGCGGCCAACGTCACGGTCAGGGCGTAATCCGCCGCGCCGGGAATACAGGCCTCTTCACACACCAGCCAACTGGCACTGGCCTCGATTTGAAGTGGCCCGGGCGGCAGGTCCGGCGGTAGTGGCAGCAGGGCCGGCAGCAAGACCCTGTCCTTGTAGCCAAAGTTGACCAGCTGGGCATCCAGCGGCACCCGTTGCGGCAACGGCCAGAGAAACTGCACCTGGTGATCCTCTCCTGCCACCTTCACCGTCATCTGCGTCTCAAGCCCGGAATCACCGGGATTCTGCCAGTAGGTGTGCCAGCCTTGGTCATGCTCCAGCAGCAAGCCAAGCATGAGCACTCCACCCGGAGTAACACTGCTATGCTGGCTCACCAAACGCGACTGCAGGTAATCGGTACGCACCGCCTCGGCAACCGCTTTGAGGGGTGCCGTCATCAGCAACGTCATCAACATCAGAGTCGCCATAATTCGCATTGCCTGCTCCTGCGCTATGATGGCCCCTCAGCATAACGGATTACCGCCACCGATGCGGTCAAGGGAGAGCAGTATGGGAGTCAGGGGATGTCTGATAATGGCGCTGCTGGCGCTGTGGAGTGGCATGGCCAACGCCAGCAATCTGCTCTGCCCCGATGACCAGATGCCCGTGACCGAGTGCCTCGACCAGTGGATCAGCATCAGCGGGGCCGACGTCGACGCAAGTATCAATGCCAGCCCCGGCGATCAGGCACAGCGCTGGCAGTCGCTGGAGCAGGCCCGCCACGAGCTGCTGATCTGGCGCGAGACGCTCACCGATGATGATATCAAGGCCAGCGCCGACGCCGCCCTTTCGCGCATGGATCGACTGGAGCAACAGTTGCTGGATCACTACCGGCAGGGCTGGGCCGTCACCTCGCTTGGCGAAGGACTCTTGGGCAATGATCCTCTGACCACCCTGCCGGGCATCTTCGCCCTGGAGAGCCGCACGGCCAGCGATGCCCTTTGGGACCTCCAAGCACGCTGGCAGAACCGACTGGACGACAGCTCTGCCGGACTAACCCGCTATCGTGATTTGGTGGGCACTGTGCTGGTGCTGGGTCTGGCGGTGGCTGTTTTTATCATGCTGCACCGGCTGGCACGGCGCAGCACCGGCACCCTGCTGCAGATTCACAATCTGATGATCGAGCGGGCCGCCAAACGACGCTGGATGACGGCGCTTGCTCGCCTGTTCCGCGGTGCGGCGCCGCTGGCGCCGTGGATTGTACTCTGGCTGTTATTAAGTGGCTTTGCGGCAGTGTTCTCCGGCAGCAATGCTGCGCTGCTACTGTGGTGGGTGCCGCTTGCCCATCTCTACATCCTTTACGGCATCGCGTGCCTGCTGGCGGAGTGGCTGTTGCTGCGCGTGACCAGCGCCGCTGGCGTATTCCTGAACAACGAACAGAACAGCTATCTGGCATTACACGCCCGCAGCCGGGTGCGCTGGATGATCTGGCCCTGGGTTGTGCTGTATGTGATCGACCACTGGATTGGCCCCTCTCTGCTGTATCGTCTGATCGAGCTCACGGGCTATCTGGTGATCTGGTTTGCGCTCGGCTCGCTGCTCCGGATTCGCCGCCAGGACTATGTCACCAGCCTGCAACGACTGCTTCCGGCAACACTGGATCCGCTGGCAGAGAAGCTGCTGTCCGAAAAGCGCTTTGTCTGGAATGCCGCACTCTGGCTACCGCTGCAGTTGCTGCTTTTCACCCGCCAGTATCTGGATCAATTGCTATCCGATTTCGACTGGTATCGCAGCCTCAGTGCTCGCTGGTTCAGGATGCGCACCCAATCCCAGGTGGAGCAGGAAGATGGCGAGATCGCAGAGGAGGAAATCTGTGAGCAGTATGAACAATGGTTTACTGCGGAAGGTCCTGATGAGGTGCGCCTGCCGTCAATTGATACCGGCTTGTTGCATGCCATGCGCAAGCCCGTCGACGCCTGGTACAACGACCGCACTGACGAAAACACCCTGCTGATTACCGGTGAGAAAGGGATCGGGAAAAGTGCAGCCCTTGCTCGACTGGATGAGCATATTGGCAAGGAGTTCACCGAGGTTCATACCCATCGCATCAGGGTGCCGGTCAAAAACACCCGCAGGGAATCCGTGTATCAGATGGTTGGTGAACTGCTTGGCATTGACATGACCGACGGCCCTCGCGCGCTCGTTCAGACAGACAATGCGCGCCATCCGACCGTGATCATGCTGGATGAGGCACAGAATCTGTTTCTGGCTGAAGTCGGATATCTGGATGGCTGGCGCGCACTGCTGGATCTGACTAATGCCAAAGTGGAAAATCTGTTCTGGGTCATCGCCATCAATAACCAGAGCTGGGCGTATCTGTGCAATGTATTCGGCCGCGAGTACCAGATGCGCCATGTGGTTCGGGTAAAGCGCTGGAGCCAGAATGAAATCCGCTCGCTGATCCTGTCGCGCAATCACCTGAGCGGCTACAAGCTACGCTACGATGATATTCTGCTGGCCACCCGGGGGCCGGACGCAGGCAACCTTCGCAATGCTGAGCAGCGTTACTTCAGCCTGCTGTGGGACAGTTGCCGTGGCGTACCCTTGACGGCTCTGGACTTGTGGCTGACGTCCATTCGCACTGAAGACCGCACCGTGGTGGTGGGCTTGCCCCAGGTGCCCGGCAGCGGTCAATTGGAAACACTGGGGCCGAAGCTGCTTTTTATCTATGCCGCCATCGCCACCCACGAGAATCTCACCAGCGAAGAGATCGGCATGGTAACCAACCAACCGGAGAACGTGGTGCGCTACGCGCTGAAGGCAGCCATGGACGCCGAATTCATCGCCCGTGGCGACGATGGCCGATACCGGATTACACCACTCTGGTATCACACCGTGATCAGCTACCTGACCAGGAAGAACATGCTGCATGAGTGACAACAACGGTATTGTCAGCGACCTGCTGGGCGTCATTGAGGCGTTCAACATCTATGCCCTGCTGCTGCTGTTTCTTGGCGGCGCACTGATCTTCGTGATCAGCACTGGCCTTAACCATTTTAGCAAACGGCTAATGGGGAAAATCCCCACCCGCCGATTTTTGATTCTGCAGGTATCTACCCTGCTCACCTTCGCACTTTACATTTTTGGCACCATCACGCTGGTGATGAGCGTGCTGAATCCGCCGAGGGAGTTCTTGCTGGCGGCGGCTGGCTCGATCGCGGTGGCGCTGGGCTTCGCCCTGAAAGACATCGCCGCGTCGCTGGTCGCAGGTATTTTGTTGCTGTTCGACCGCCCCTTCCGGGTTGGCGACCGGGTCACCTTTGGTGGCACCTATGGTGAGATCGTATCAATTGGTCTGCGCACTGTCCGCCTGGTGACGCTGGATGACAATCTGGTCACCATTCCCAACTCCCGCTTTATCACCGACGTGGTGGCCTCCGCCAATGCCGGCGAGCTGGACATGATGGTAGTCACGGATTTTCATGTTGGCCTCGATGCCGATGTCGAAAAGGCGCGACAACTGATTGAGGAAGTTGTGGTCACCAGCCGTTACGTCTATCTCAAGAAGCCTGTCACGTTTGCCATCATGGAAGTAGAAGTGGCGCGTACGCTGGGCATTCGTCTGCGCACCAATGCCTATGTGCTGGATGTGCGTTATGAAAAGGCGTTCCAGAGTGATGTGGTCGTGCGGGTCACCAAGCTGTTCCGGGAGCATGGCATAGCGCGGCCGCTGTTAAACTCAGGGGAACCTTCAACGGATACGCTGGACTGACTGAAATACCACCCGCCTCGGGAGAGGACGATGTTGCTGTACCGATTCACCCTGATCGTCGCCAGTCTGCTCGCCATCAGCGGATGCGGCGTCGAGGAGCCGCTGGAGGCCCCTGTCGCTTCCGAGCCTGCGCTGCAGGTCACCACCGAGACAGTGGCATCCGGCCTCGCCCATCCCTGGGGCATGGCATTTCTGCCAAAGGGCGAAATTCTGGTGACCGAACGGGCCGGCAGAGTGCGGCGGGTTATTGATGGCAAGCTCGATGCCAGCCCGATCCCGGGCGTACCGGCGGTGGTGGCGCACGGCCAGGGTGGCATGCTCGACATTGCGCTCCATCCCGACTTTACCAACAATCGCCTTGTTTACCTGAGCTATGCTGCGGCCTGCCCCGAGGGCGGCAAAACCACTGCCGTGGGTCGCGGCAGCTACCGGGATGGCTTACTGCAGCGCTTTACCCCGGTTTTTATCAGTCATGCGTGCAGCACCAGCGGCCAGCACTTCGGCGGCCGACTGCTGTTTGACCACCAAGGTTATCTGTACCTGACTATCGGCGACCGCGGCGACCGCTACCGTGCCCAGAATGGCCGCGATCACGCCGGCACGGTGCTGCGCCTGCACGACGACGGCCGTATTCCGAAAGACAATCCGTTCGTTGAGGACGATGACATCGACGATGCCATCTGGAGCTACGGCCATCGCAATCCGCAGGGCATCGCCCTGCACCCGGATGGCAGACAGATCTGGCTGCATGAACATGGCCCGCGCGGCGGCGATGAAATCAATCAGGTGCTGCCGGGCAGGAATTACGGCTGGCCGCTGGTGACGTTTGGTCGTGAATATTATGGCCCGAAGATCGGTGCCACTGAGATGGAAGGCATGGAGCCACCACTGAAGCACTGGACGCCTTCGATTGCTCCATCCGGCATGGCGTTTTATCAGGGCGTGGTGTTTCCACAGTGGCAGGGTGATCTGTTTGTTGGCGCGCTGGCTGGCAAACATCTGGCGCGGGTGCGATTTGATGGGCTACAGGAAGTGGAGGAGGAAAAGCTGCTTGAAGATATGGCCCGCATCCGGGATGTGAGAGTGGGGCCGGACGGCTTTTTGTACCTTCTTACCGATGCGCCGGATGGTGCTTTGCTTCGGTTGAAACCTTAAACCTTAAACCTTAATGACGGATTAACTTCACTATCGTGCCAGGGCGCAACCGCCGCCACATCCTCCGGGCTGACCGTTCCGCTGCGCTGCACTTGAAGTCACCCTACGGATGTGGTGGCGTTCACGCCTAACGGAGACACTGCACCACCACAGGTCAGGGGTGAAGCAAAATCCCGGAAGAATCAAAAAACAAAAGGCGAAAATAGGAGATGGCCGTAAACAGTAGGATGTGAGGCTTGAGTGCCTGTCAGGGGCTGACGGGACTGTGTGAGACAGGGATGTCGAACACAAGCCTACAGGGACGTATTCACGGCGTGTCTCGGCAACCCCTGACAGGCACTCAAGCCGGAGAGGTTCACTGCCAAACCCGAACAAGCCCTGAATCAAACCCACTCCAGAAACAAAAAGCCCGGCACAAAGGCCGGGCTTTTTGTTGGGCTGGAAAAACAGATCAGATCTGCTTTTCCAGCGCCGGTACTGCTTCAAACAGATCGGCAACCAGACCGTAATCAGCCACCTGGAAAATCGGCGCTTCTTCGTCCTTGTTGATTGCTACGATCACTTTCGAGTCTTTCATACCAGCCAAGTGCTGAATCGCACCAGAGATGCCCACAGCAATGTACAGCTGCGGTGCAACGATCTTGCCAGTCTGGCCTACCTGCATATCGTTCGGCACGAAACCGGCATCGACAGCAGCGCGGGAGGCGCCAACAGCGGCACCCAGCTTGTCAGCAACCTTATACAGCATTTCAAAGTTGTCGCCGTTCTGCATGCCGCGACCGCCGGAAATCACGATCTTGGCAGCGGTCAGCTCCGGGCGGTCCGACTTGGCCAGCTCTTCGCTGACGAAGCTGGAAACGCCAGCGTCTTTGGCAACGGTAACAGCTTCCACAGAAGCGGAACCGCCTTCTGCAGCAGCGGCATCAAAGCCGGTAGCACGGACGGTGATCACTTTCACGCTGTCGCTGCTCTGCACGGTAGCAATGGCGTTACCGGCATAGATCGGACGCTTGAAGGTGTCAGCAGATTCTACCGTGATGATTTCGGAGATCTGCTCGGCATCCAGCAATGCGGCAACGCGCGGGGCAAAGTTTTTGCCGGTGGTGGTGGCCGGAATCAGGATATGGCTGTAACCCTTGCCCAGTTCGGCAACCAGATCGGCAACATTTTCAGCCAACTGATGGCCGTAAGCGTCGTTGTCGGCAACCAGTACTTTGCCAACGCCAGCGATTTTCGCTGCAGCTTCAGCGGCAGCGCCACAGCCTTTGCCAGCAACCAGAACGGTAATGTCGCCACCGATTTTTGCCGCGGCGGTAACCACGTTCAGGGTGGCGCCCTTGATGGTGCTGTTGTCATGTTCTGCGTAGACGAGGATGCCCATGTCAGATCACCTTCGCTTCGTTTTTGAGTTTGCTGACCAGCTCCTCGACGGAAGCCACCTTGATACCAGCAGAGCGGGCTGCCGGTGCTTCTACTTTCAGGGTCTTGGTGCGTGGCGCGAAATCAACACCCAGATCGGCACCGGAGACAGTGTCCAGCTGCTTTTTCTTGGCCTTCATGATGTTCGGCAGCGACGCATAGCGCGGCTCGTTCAGACGCAGGTCGGTGGTGATTACCGCCGGCAGCTTCAGTTCAACCGTCTGGAAACCCCCGTCCACTTCACGGGTAACCTTGACCTTGTCACCTTCCACATTCACTTCCGAGGCGAAGGTGCCCTGACCCATGCCGGTCAGTGCGGCCAGCATCTGGCCGGTCTGGCTGTTGTCGCCATCAATAGCCTGCTTGCCAAGGATAACCAGCTGCGGCTGCTCTTTATCAACGATTGCCTTCAGCGCCTTGGCGATCGCCAGCGGCTGAGCATCTTCTTCGGTTTCGATCAGGATCGCGCGGTCGGCACCGAGGGCCATGGCGGTACGCAGCTGCTCCTGGGAGGCTTTGCTGCCGACGGTCACGGCAATAATTTCCGTCACGACGCCCTTCTCTTTCAGGCGCACGGCCTCTTCGACGGCGATTTCGCAGAACGGGTTCATGGCCATTTTCACGTTGGCGAGATCGACGCCGCTGTTATCAGCCTTGACGCGCACCTTGACGTTGTAATCAACGACGCGCTTGATCGGTACAAGAACCTTCATAGAAGCCTCGGGTTTGTTCCGTTGGTATGGTCGGGACAGGGGGTGGCGGGGCACCCCCCACGAAAGACGCGGTATGGTGACGGCAGTGCCCGCCGAGGTCAATAGGCCGAAAAGCGCCAAGCGTATGATTTTGCTGCAAATAGAATTCACAGTTTGAGCACGGCGATGACGCACCGGTCAGCCGATTTCCTTGAAAATCAACCAGTTCGACGGGGATAATCCAAACGATCGTTTGAATCGGTGTGGCGCCGCACTCCGGATCCGCCCCGGATTGACCGGAATGACGCCCGACAATACGTCGCGCAAAGTGGTCACTGCCCTGCCCCGTGGCTATACTGCGCGCCTTCTGTAATCCCGGGCCCTTTCAGCGCCCGCAACGAGTTAAGGAGCAAGCTATGGAACGCGAAGCGATGGAAGTCGATGTAGTCATCGTCGGTGCCGGCCCGTCCGGGCTTGCCACCGCCTGCCGGCTGGGCCAGATCGCTCAGGAAACCGGCCAGGAAATCAGTATCGTCGTGGTTGAGAAAGGCTCCGAAGTCGGTGCTCATATCCTCTCCGGTGCAGTACTGGAGCCGCGCGCGCTGAACGAACTGTTCCCGAACTGGAAGGAACTCGGCGCGCCGGTCAACGTCGCCGTGAAAGAAGACGAAATCTTCTACATGACCAGTGGCGAGAAGGCCATCAAGGTGCCGGGCCTGTTCGTGCCGAAGACCATGCACAACGAAGGCAACTACATTATTTCGCTGGGCAATCTGTGCCGCTGGCTGGCCCAGCAGGCCGAAGGTCTGGGCATCGAGATCTTCCCTGGCTTTGCCGCCAGTGAAGTGCTGTTCAATGAAGACGGTTCGGTTAAAGGCATCGCCACCGGCGACTTCGGTATCGGCCACAATGGCGAGAAGAAAGACAGCTACACCCCGGGCATGGAGCTGCATGCCAAGTACACCATCTTCTCGGAAGGCTGCCGCGGTCACCTCGGCAAGCAGCTGATGGAAAAATACAACCTGCGCGACGGCGTCGACCCGCAGCATTACGGTATCGGCATCAAGGAGCTGTGGGAAATCGATCCGGCCAAGCACCGCGAAGGCCTGGTTATGCACAGTGCCGGCTGGCCGCTGACCGAATCCGGCTCCCTCGGTGGCGCATTCCTTTATCACCTCGACAACAATCAGGTCACCCTCGGCCTGATCACCGACCTGTGCTACTCGAACCCGCATGTATCGCCATTCGATGAGATGCAGCGCTGGAAAAATCACCCGGAAGTGCGCAAGTACCTGGAAGGTGGCAAGCGTCTGAGCTACGGTGCCCGCGCTATCTCGAAAGGCGGCCTGCAGTCGCTGCCGAAAATGACTTTCCCGGGCGGCATGCTGGTCGGCTGCAACGCCGGCACCCTGAACTTCGCCAAGATCAAGGGCACCCACACCGCCATGAAGTCCGGCATGATGGCCGCCGAAGTGATTGCCGAAGCACTGAAGGCCGGCCGTGGCAACGACGAGCTGGTCGAATACAAAGGCGTGTTCGAGAAGAGCTGGGTTTATGAAGAGCTGTACACCCAGCGCAACTTTGGTCCGTACCAGCACAAATTCGGTAACTTCATCGGCTCGGGCCTCGCTGTGCTGGATCTGAACTTCCTCGGCGGCAAGATGCCGTTCACCCTGAACGACCCGACCCCGGATCACGCCACCCTGAAGCCGGCGGCCGATTGCAAGAAAATCGATTACCCGAAGCCGGATAGCAAGATCACCTTCAACAAGCTGGATTCGGTATTCCTGTCCAGCACCAACCATGAAGAAGATCAGCCCTGCCACCTGACACTGAAAGACCCGGCGATTCCGATTCAGGTAAACCTGCCGAAGTGGGACGAGCCGGCGCAGCGTTACTGTCCGGCGGGTGTATATGAAGTACTGGATAATCCGGATGGCTCCAAGCGTTTCCAGATCAACGCCCAGAACTGTGTCCACTGCAAGACCTGCGACATCAAGGATCCGTCCCAGAATATCAACTGGGTAGTACCGGAAGGTACCGGTGGGCCGAACTACCCGAACATGTAATTCGCTGTTTGATTGTGCAAAAACGCCGGCTCTTATGCCGGCGTTTTTTCTATTTATTTTGAAAGAAGCAGGATGCCAGGATTGAGTGCCTGTCAGGTCCTTGACGGGACTGTGTGAGGCATGGATGCCGAACGCAAGCCCCCAAGGATGGGTTCACGGCGTGTCCCGGCAAGGACCTGACAGGCACTCAATCCGGCGAAGTTCACTACCGAACCTGCCTGAAAACTGAAACAGCAAAAACCAGAAAGAATCAGGGCTTCTTGCGCGCCAGGCTGTAAAGGTCTTTGCGCCGGTCCTTGAGGTTGGTAACCGAGCCTTCCTTGTGCAGCAGCTTCAACTTCTCGAAATCCACATCCGCAAACACCAGCATTTCCGTGTTCGGCACCGCCTCGCTAAGAATGCCATCGTGGGGGAAGTAGAAATCAGATGGGGTAAAAACTGCCGACTGGGCATACTGGATATCGACGTTATCCACCCGTGGCAGGTTACCGCAGCTTCCGGCAATAGCGACATAGCATTCATTCTCGATGGCCCGCGCCTGCGAACAATGACGCACCCGCAGATAGCCGTTCTTTGTATCGGTCCAGAACGGCACAAACAGGATTTCCATGCCATCGTCGGCCAGAATGCGTGACAATTCCGGAAACTCAACGTCGTAGCAGATCAGAATACCCACCCGCCCGGCATCGGTTTCAAACACGTTCAGTGTGTCTCCGCCCTCGATGCCCCAGTCACGACGCTCACCGGGGGTAATGTGTATCTTGCGCTGTTCTTCCATGGTGCCGTCTCGGCGACACAGATACGCCACGTTATAGACCTCGCCGCCTTCCACCAGCGGCATCGAACCGGCAATAATGTTGATGTTGTAACTGACCGCCATGTCCGATACGGCAGCGGCAATCTGCGGGGTAAAGGTCGCCAGAAAGCGGATCGCATCCAGCGAGCTCAGATCAGGATCCAGCCCCATCAGGGGCGCACTGAAAAACTCCGGCAGCACGCAAAAATCGGCACGATAATCCGATAATGCATCAACAAAGAACTCCACCTGGGTCAGCAGATCCTCCACCGAGCGTGCGGCCCGCATGCGTCGCTGCACAACACCGATCCGCGCCACAGGTTTGCTGACATACTCACTTTGCACCGGCGGCTCGTAGAGGATGTTGTCCCACTCAAGTAAGGTGGCGTAACCGCGGGAGCTGGCATCCTCAGGCAAGTAGCGCGTCAGCAAGCGCTTGACGTCGAAGCCGTTGGCGAGCTGAAACGAGAGAATCGGATCGTACAGCTTTTGCCGCTCGACCTGATCAATGTATTCCATTACCGACATGGCTTCTGCATGTTCCGCATAACCAGGCAGACGACCACCAGCGAGAATAGCCCGCAGGTTTTCGTCGCGACACAGATCCTTGCGGGCCTCGTAGAGACGTCGACCCAGCCGGTAGCCCCGATACTCTGGATGCACCAGCACATCAAGACCATACAGCGCATCGCCCTCAGCATTATGGGAATGAATCTGATTCTCGGTAATCAGATCCTCATAGCGATGCGGGTTGGAGAATCGGTCGTAGCTGACCTTGATAGTGAGTGCCACCGCCACCAGAGTATCGTGATCTTCAATGCAGAGCTGGCCCTCCGGGAACATCCGGATCAGAGCCTCCAGCGTATCTTTTGGCCAGGCACCGCCAATATCCTGGTAGACCAGATTCATCAGGTGGGCCAGCTGCGGATAGTCCTCGGAACTCAGTGTCCGCAGCCGCAGTTTGGTAGTTTCCTCAACCATGGAACCTCCAGTCAGTGCGCCTTGACGAACGGAATCAGCCAGTGGGCGCGGTGATTTCTCAAGGCGTTATCCGCCGTGTCATAGAGAGCAATGCCATCGGGGCGAATAAACAGCACTGCCCCGCCCTGCAAACCGACGAAGCCGGCGCGTTGGTCGCGGATATAACCGGTGTCGGCGTCGAAGACGGGATGCAGGTGCGGTGGAATCAGCTCATGGCCGACGACACCATTACCCAACGGGTCATCCACCGCGGCACGATCCCGGTAGAGGGCAATGGAATCGGCGCCGACCTTCAACACCTGTCCACGATGAAAATGCAACAGCGAAACCTGTCGGCCGCTGTCGTCGATAACTTCCTGATGGGCTACGATCATGTCACTCATGGCGGCATTATAGCCTGCTCGATGTGAAAAATTGGCAACCGGGGAGTCCGGATCATGAATATCGTTGTCCTCACCGGCGCCGGGATCTCGGCCGAGTCAGGCATTCGCACCTTTCGTGGCGCTGACGGGTTATGGGAGAACCATCGCCTGGAGGATGTCGCCACCCCGGAAGCCTTTCGCCGCAATCCAGCGCTGGTGCAGCGCTTCTACAACGAACGGCGGCGCCAGCTACAGCAAACGGATATCAGCCCGAATCCCGCTCATCTGGCGCTTTCACGACTGGAACAGCACTCGCCAGACCCGGTGACGCTGGTCACACAGAACATAGATGACCTGCATGACCGCGCCGGCTCACGCAATCTGATTCACATGCATGGCGAGCTATTGAGCGTGTTCTGCACCCACAGCGGCAAGCGCCAGCGATGGTGCACCGATCTGGCCACCGCCGAGCCCTGCGATTGCTGCCAGCCGCCGGCGGTATTGCGGCCGGATGTGGTCTGGTTCGGTGAAATCCCGTTGCACATGGAGCACATTGAGGCGGCCCTGATGGGCTGCGAGATGTTTATCAGCATCGGCACCTCCGGCAATGTCTATCCGGCCGCCGGGTTTGTCCGCCTCGCCCGTCAGGTCGGCGCCCGCTGCATCGAGGTCAACGTCGAGTCCAGCATGATCAGCAACGCTTTCCATGAACACCGGGTCGGCCCGGCCTCCGTCGAGGTGCCGAAACTGGTCGATGAGCTGATCGGGCCTGCTGCGAGCGCCTGAAGTTTCGTTGAGCAAGCCCGCAGGCTCGGGCCTCGGAACCAGGACAGGGGCAGATATAGTCAGACGCTATTACCACCATCCCCTGTCCCTGTGTTCCTTCAACCCCTTGATTCCGCTAGACTGCGTCACTCATTTGTGCACACCCACTGAAGATGCAGGACATGACCCAGATTCAGGTAGAAGACCTTAACATCGCCTCGCAGACCGCGCTGATTACTCCGCATGCGCTGAAGGCCAAACTGCCGCTGACCGACAAGGCCCGCGATACCGTCGCCAAAGGTCGGGACGTGGTGCGAAATATCCTTGATCGCAAGGACCACCGCCTGTTTATCGTCATCGGTCCCTGCTCGATTCATGACGTCAAGGCGGCCCATGAGTATGCCGAGAAGCTCAAGCGTCTCGCCGACGAGGTCAGCGACACCATCGTGCTGGTGCAGCGCGTCTATTTCGAAAAGCCGCGCACCACCGTCGGCTGGAAAGGGCTGATCAACGATCCCTACCTGAACGACAGCTTCAAGATCGAGGACGGCCTGCACATTGCGCGCCGCCTGCTGCTGGACATGGCCGAAATCGGCCTGCCGACGGCCACCGAGGCCCTCGACCCGATCACGCCCCAGTACCTGCAGGATCTGATCAGCTGGTCGGCGATTGGCGCTCGCACCACCGAGTCCCAGACCCATCGGGAAATGTCCTCGGGCCTTTCGAGCCCGGTGGGCTTCAAAAATGGCACTGATGGCGGCCTCGAAGTGGCGATCAATGCCATGTTGAGCGTGCGCAGCCCGCACCGTTTCCTCGGTATCGACAGTGACGGCAAGGTTGCCATCACTGAAACCCGTGGCAACCAGTATGGCCATGTGGTGTTGCGGGGCGGCGGCGGCAAACCGAACTACGACTCCGTTTCAGTGGCGCTGGCCGAGCGCGAGCTGGCCAAGGCCGGTGTCTCCACCAACATCATGGTCGACGCCAGCCATGCCAATTCGAACAAGGATCCGGCCCTGCAGACGCTGGTGATGGAGAACGTTACCAACCAGATTCTGGAAGGGAACAAATCGATTGTCGGCATGATGGTGGAATCGCACCTCAAGTTCGGCAACCAGAAGATCCCGGCGGATCTGAGCAAGCTGGAGTACGGCGTCTCCGTCACCGACGGCTGCATCGCCTGGGATGTTACCGAAGACTCAATCCGCAGCATGGCGGCCAAATTGCGCGATGTGCTGCCGAAGCGGAATGGTTGATCCTTCCGGCTAAAGACCTGTCGTGTCAAGACTGGCGCTACTGCAGCACACGCCCGCTGCAGTAGCGCCAGTCCTCGCGCGAAAATCCCTGCAACCGGGCCACTACCGGCCCCTCGCCGTCACCAATCGTGCCCGCCTCCGCACCTGATGCTCCCCGCCGGCAGCTCGGATCTGCTCGTCAACAAATGCGCCCAGTTCGCGCACCGCCAACGACGCCTCGGGCACCCAGCCAGCCAATGCCTGAAAGACATGGATCATCCCTTCCCACACCTGATAGCGGCACGGCACTCCGCATTCCAGCGCCCGGCGCGCAACCCGTTCGGCATCGCTCAACAACACTTCGCTGCTGCTAACCTGAATCATCAATGGCGGCAGCCCTGTCAGATCGGCATGGATCGGTGACAACATCGGCGCAGCAGGATCCTCGCCACGACTGTAGGACGCCGACACGAAGCGCAGCACATTGATTGGAATCATCGGTTCAATATCGGCATTACGCGCCAGCGTGTCCCCGCTGCAAGTCATATCCGCCCACGGACTGATCAACACCCCTGCTGCCGGCAATGGCAAGCCCTGATCACGCAACGCCAGCAAGGTAACCAGCGTCAGGTTGCCACCGGCGGAATCCCCTGCAATGACGATATTCTGCGGCTTGTAGCCCTGTTCCAGCAGCGCCCGGTAGGCACTGACCGCATCCACCAGCGGCGCCGGATAGTGCCAGTCCGGGGGCTGACGATAATCCAGTGCCAACACCTTGGCCCGGCAGGCCCGACTCAGCCGCCAGGTAACCGAACGATGGGAGCGCGGAGAGCCGAAGAAGTAGGCCCCCCCATGCAAATACAGCACCACGCGCCCGGACAACACCTCGCGGCCGGTGATCAGCCATTCCCCCGGCACACCGCCGACGTCCGCCGGGGCGATATGCACATCAGGATGCACTGGCAGCGCCAGTGTCACGGTGTCAAAGCCGAGCTGGGAAAACTTCATTACCCGACGCGTCAACGGCACCCGCGCCACCACCGGCTTGACGAAGGTCCGCAAGGCGCTGGCGGCAGCGCGCCCCTGCCAGCTGGTCGAAGGACGGAATTCGGTAATATCTTCTAGCGAAAGGGTCATGGCCGCACCTGCTGGATGTGAGCCAAGACTAAGTGGTCAATTTCCGACGAACAAGCGACAATCAGGCCATCTTTCACTATCTGGCTGCCCATGCAAACGGAACAGCAAAGCCTGCGCGTGCGCTGGCGTCATATCATATTCGGCACCGACACCCCGGCGGGACAGCGATTCGACCAATGGCTGCTGGTTGCCATCCTGGCCAGTGTTGTCGCCGTGATGCTGGAAAGCGTTCAGGACATCGGCAGCGTCTGGGGCCGGGAACTGCATGTGATCGAGTGGTTCTTCACCTTGCTCTTCACCATCGAATATCTGATACGGCTCTGGGTCAGCGAGCGGCCCGCCCGCTATGCCCGCAGTTTCTTCGGGGTCGTCGACCTGTTGGCGATTCTGCCAACCTACGTAAGCCTGTTTATCCCCGGCGCCCACTACCTGTTGACCATGCGGGCCCTGCGTATCCTGAGGCTGTTTCGGGTAATGAAGATTGTGCCGCTGATGAACGAAGCCAGCTACATCGTCAATGCCCTGCTACGCGCCCGTCGCAAGATTGGCGTGTTCCTGTTCGGGGTGCTGGTGGTGATGCTGATATTCGGCAGCATCATGTATGTGGTGGAAGGCCCGGCCCACGGCTTTACCAGCATTCCCCTCAGCATCTACTGGGCAATTGTGACCATCACTACGGTGGGCTATGGCGACATCTCCCCGGCCACCCCGCTCGGTCAGGCCATCGCCTCGCTGGCCATGATCACCGGATACGCCATTATCGCGGTGCCTACCGGCATCGTGACCGCCGAGATTTCCCAGGCCGTAGTACGTCGCCGGTTCGAGCGCGAGTGCCCGGCCTGCCACCTCCACGAGCACGAGGAGGATGCCGGGTTCTGCCGCCGCTGCGGCCACGAGCTGCCGAGGCGACCGGAGGCCAATCTCTGACCCCCCGGCGGCCTGCCACGCCACCTTGCAGTGTGCTATAAACAGCACATTGCCCGATCTGTCAGGGACACCCCTTTCACGGAGAGAAGTCATGTCAGACCCGATTTTCGAAGCCCGCCGCCAGTTCCTACGCCACGCCATGGGCTCTGCACTGGTGGCAGGGATCACTGGCTCCTCAGTGCTACCGGCACTGGTCCATGCCATGGGCAAGATTCCCGAGCAGCTGATTGCCGGCAAGTCGATTTATGACATGCGTGGCACGGTGTTCGTCGATGGCAAGCTCGCCAACATGGACACCTACATCACGGCCAATTCGCTGGTGGAAACCGGCCGCAACAGTTACGTTGTCTTTGTCATCGGCTTTGACGCCCACATCCTGCGTGACAACAGTCGGGTGCAGTTTTCCGGCAGGGATAATTTTGAGGAAAGCCTGCGCCTCGCCACCGGCAAACTGTTGTCCGTGTTTGGCGCCCGCAGCCCCGGACAGACCCACATGGTGCAAACCAGCACCGCGACTATCGGCATCCGGGGTACAGGCATCTATGTTGAGTCTGAAGAAGACTTGAGCTATGCCTGCACCTGCTACGGAAAGGTGCAAATCGCAGCACTGGCAGACCTGAGTGTTCAGGAGACCATCGTGGCCACCCATCACGATGCGCCACGCTACATTGCCAAGGGCGGCGGCTACAGCAATCTCATCACGCCTGCGCCGATGAAGAACCACACCGATGAAGAATTGATGCTGATCGAACAACTGGTGGGCCGCAAACCGGCCTTCTCCACCCTGAAGTCCTACACCGCGCCACGCAAGGGCTACTGATCATCACACGGGAGCCCCCGATGACGCCGGGAAAACTGCTGCGCACCTCGCTGCTGACGCTGATCTGTGCCCTATTTGTGCTGCAGAGCCTCGGCAAGCCTCGCATTCCATTGCTCGACACGCTCGAACTGGCCGCCTATGACCTGCGCCTGCGGTTGACGGTGCCGGGCGGCATTGACGATCGCATCGTCATCGCCGACATCGACGAGAAAAGTCTCACCGCACTCGGCCACTGGCCCTGGGACCGCGGCACGCTTGCCGATTTCATGGACATCATGTTTGACCACTATCAGGTGCGCACGGTGGGTTACGACGTGCTGTTCGCCGAGCCGGACACGGATCCGGGAGTCAGCGCCCTGCGCCGTCTGGCCGAAAATGACCTGAAACGGGATCGAAACTTCCAGCGCATCTGGAGCAAGCTCGGACCAGAGCTCGATTTCGATCAGCGCTTTGCCGACAGCATGCGTAACCGCAACGTTGTGCTCGGATATGTGTTTGCCCACGGTCAGACTGACACCCTCAATATCCTGCCCCCCCCCGTGGCTGAACTACCGGCCGCCTTTGCCGGCATTCTGGCGCTACCCAGACCGATCGGCTATTCAGGCAATCTGGCGGTATTGCAGGAAAGCACGCCGCGCGCAGGCTTCTTCGATAACCCTACGCTGGATATGGATGGCGTGTTTCGCCGGGTACCGCTGTTGCAGGAGTTTGATGGCAAGCTCTATGCGTCTCTGGCACTGGCCGTTGCAAGGGCAGCACGCAATGACCCGCCGGTGGAGCTACTGCTTGAAGTCGACAGCAACTATCCCTACATCGACGCCCTCCGGCTTGGTGATCAGTTGATCCCGATGGCACCGCTAGCCACCGTGCTGGTGCCCTACCGCGGTGGCAGCTACAGTTTTCCGTACTACTCGATTGCCGACATCATGACCCGCGACGTGCCCGCAGAGCACCTCAAGGACCGCATTGTGCTGGTGGGCAGCTCCGCCCCCGGCCTGAAAGACCAGCGAACGACGCCGCTGGAAACTGCTTACCCCGGTGTCGAGGTACACGCCAACCTGATCGCCGGCTTGCTTGATAACCAGATCAAGCGTCAGCCAGGCTGGGTCATTGCTGTTGAGTTCTTCATGCTGCTGGTGATCAGCCTTGTGCTCGGCATTCTCAACGCCAGACTGGAGCCCATGCGCAGCCTGATGGTGACACTGGTGGTACTGGGTCTTGTCGTTGGCCTGAACCTGTACAGCTGGAACCGTGGTCTTGTGCTGCCACTGGCCTCACCGGTGATGCTGGTACTGATGATTTTTGTCTTTCAGACGCTGTGGGGATTTTTCGTCGAGGCGCGCGACAAACGTATGCTGGCCCGGCTGTTTGGCCAGTACATTCCGCCGGAACTGGTGGAGGAAATGGCCACCAGCCCGGACAAGATCAGCATCAGTGGCGAAAGCCGCGACATGACCGTGCTGTTCTCGGATGTCCGCGGCTTCACTACCATCTCGGAAGGCCTTGATCCGCAGGCACTGACCCGGTTAATGAATGAAATGCTGACACCAATGACCGGCATCATTCACAAGCATCGCGGCACCATCGACAAGTACATGGGCGATGCCATCATGGCGTTCTGGGGTGCTCCGCTTGCGGACAAGGACCATGCGCGCCACGCCCTTGAGGCGGGTCTTGCCATGGTCAAGGTGCTGCCGGACATCAACCAGCGTTTCCGCGACAAGGGCTGGCCAGAGATCAACATCGGCGTTGGCCTGAACAGCGGTGTGATGAGCGTCGGCAACATGGGTTCCGAGTTCCGCATGGCCTACACGGTGATGGGTGATGCGGTCAATCTGGGCTCTCGGCTGGAAGGTCTGACCAAGCAATACGGCGTGAATATCATTGTCAGTGAATTCACCCGCGCCAAGGTACCGGACTACAGCTTTCTCGAACTGGACCGGGTGCGCGTCAAGGGCAAGGACGAGCCGGTCATCATTTACGAACCGCTTGGCGCTACGTCAGAGCAACCCGCCGAGTTGCTGGCGCGGATTGAGCGCTTCCATGCAGCGCAGCAAGACTATCGCCAACAGCGGTGGGATGCCGCCGAACAGGCCTTGACTCAGCTCGCCAGTGAAGAGCCGGAGCGCAAGATCTACAGCGTCTATATCGAAAGGATCAGCCATTTCCGCGAAGATCCGCCCGACATAGACTGGGATGGGGTTTTCACCCACACCTCCAAGTAAGAACCCTAGCCTGCACATATCAATGGATCATCACCACAGGGCGCCCCCGCCCGGATCCAGTTGATCAGCATTCGGTAGAGCGCCTCGCCATCCGTTGTATCCCGATCAATAATCTTGCCGCCGCCATGCTGATCGCGAGTGGGCTTGCGCAACAGCATGCTGTTCTCCGGATCATTGAGGCTGATCCGATGTAGCACATCCCGATACACCCGTACATCCTGATCATAGATAACGGGAATGCCGGCATACGCTCCTGCCTGGCCCGGCAGGCTATGGCAATCAACACAACGCTGCAGGCGACCGGGATAGGTCGGATCGCGCAGCACCGGCATGATGTGATCGACAAACGTCAGCTCGGCCGGTGCAGGATTCATGGCGCTGTCTACTGTCAGCACCAGATCTTCGCTGTCACTGCCGCGAAGGTTGGACACCGTCAGCCGCACAACGTAGACGCCATCGACACTTGCGGCAAACTGGGGTGCTGGTGACACTGGATCGGAAAAACCGGCTTCTGCGCCCGGCGTCGGTGTGCTGACGATCTGCCACTGCCAACTGCGGGCAAACAGACTTGCAGAGGCGTCCAGTGTCGCCGGAGAGGTGACCGTGCGATCAGCGCCGGGCAACGCCACCGGCACACCCGGCGCGATTACACAGCCCTGTCCGTCATAGCGATCAAACCCGGGCAGGAAAGACGCCATGAATGCCGGCGGCCCCTCACAGCGGTCGACCCAGAACTTCTCATAATTGCGCAAAGATAGCGGCATCACTCCCCGGTGATAGACGTAATCCACAATCAGATCGCCATAGCCGATAAATTTTTCGTAGTTGCTGAAATTGATGGCGTTGCCATCGCTACCCTGCAGCTGCCCCGCGCGGCTACCACGCAATGAGTGGCAAGCAATACAGTGAGGCTCTACAACACGCTTGTAGAGCAGATCGACACCTTCCGGGCGCATACCTACCGGCATATCAAGCGGCGCGGTGCAGTCCGCATCCAGTGACGGATCCACACGCCAGCCGCAGGGTACCGAGTCATCCTGATAGGTCTGCCCTGCCACATCAATCGCATCAGCGTACCGCTTGTTGGCAATCTCGATGGCAAAGTCAGGCCACCAGCGACCGGGATCGGCCAACGGACGGTTAGCAGTTTCCTCAAAGGTATCGAGGATGAAACGATTCAACCGCCGCAACACCTCTTCCTGCGCAGCCCGGGAATATCCGGGTTGCAACGGCGAATAATCAAAACTCTCCAGCTCCAGCTGATTGAGCTTGGCCGATTTCAGGGTTTCCGCGACTCCCGGCTCTGCCCAGGGCGTTGCACTGGCAACGATCGCGTTCGCGTCCCAGGGCAACAGGGTGGCGCCATGACACAGCAGGCACGGCTGGGGCATCGGTTTGGCACCACGGCCGTCCAGATCAGCCATGATGTTCAGGTCCCCCGCCGGGGTAAAAGTGAAGAACTTGGCCACCTTGATTGAGGACGGATTACCCGGGTCAATCGGGGAAAACTCGATGGCATTGGTGCCCTGCATGTGGTGGGGATCTTCCAGAATCGCCGCCTCGACATTGATTGGCCCATAATTGGTCGGCGAGCCCGGCTGGATACGCACCACGTAGTTATCAACAAAGATGGCCACGCGACCATCCGGGTGGCGGCATGCCCGCATATTGCGGCCATAGCCAAGATCCTTGGCGTCACGGAAGATGACATGGACCTGATCCGGGCAGCCATCAAAATTGTTGGCAGCCTTCCATCCGTCCAGCGTGGTTCGCTCTCCGTAGGGATCCACCGCCCGATAATACGCTTCGCTCCAGCTGGCATTCAGCACCTCGCCGCGCTGGGTATTGAGAAAGCGCAGAAAGTGATCAGGCACCTCGACACCCCTCGGCGCCGGCGACAGATCAATGTCGCTCTGCCCGCCGCAGGCAGCCAGCAAGATAACAGACAGCAACAGCATCAGTGTGCGCGCAACAGCCATGGTCAGAACCTCTTCAGCAGACTGGCACGGACCAGGTTACGCTCGTAGCGATTACCCAAATCTGCGCTGACATCGACATGCATCAGGGAAAAATCCAGCGCCGCACTTTTTCCGAACGGCATGTTCAGTCCTGCCGTCATGGCATGCGTGGTGCCATCGAGGCGGTAGGCGATCCACTCGCCGCAAAGCGACTCGTTATACGCCTGATCCGGCTCCAGCGCTGTTGAGGCATTGATCAGTGGCAGGATATCCACCGCCGGCACACCGTTGCAGAAGACCTGCTGGGCCGAGGAAAAAATATCTCCACTCAGATAACTGTAGGTGGTGTAGAACGCGTACTTCTGCCGGAAAAGATAGTCCAGATTCCAGAACACTCGCGTATCCGCAAGATCAAATACGGTACTGCGGGACTCCCGTTGTCGATACTCCGCACCAGCCGACATGGTGATCCGATCGGTGAACCGCCGGGTAATAAACAGCTGACTACGCATCACGGTACTGTCGCGCTGATCAACCTGATAGTCATCACCCTGAACGGACAGGTTCCACTCCACCAGCGGTGCGCTAAAGCCGGAGTGGGGCTGCCAGCGCCAGGCCAGAGACGTGCCGAAGGTATTACGGTCGAGCGGTGTGATATCCACAAACCGCTCAGCCTCAGCAAAGCCTGACAGGATAATCATGTTGCGTACGCCAAGTTGCCGAAACCAGCTCAGGCTTGCCTGTGCGGACAGTGATACATCTTCCACCTTGTCACGACTGCGCCCTGCCTGCGACTGATTGTCGTCATAGGTCGCGGTCACGTCCGCATTGATGCGGAAGTTCTCGAGCTCTAACGCCGACGCCGATTGCACCACCAAACCTGTGGCCATCAACATGGCCAGCCGACACAAAACTCTCATCAGATCCCTTCCATCCATGCGCGGGAATCAGCGCTGACGGCGGCGCCACAGCACCACCATCAGCACGCCCAACATCCACAACCAGGCCCCGGCACTGTTGGCGACCCCGGTGGGCGCCTCGCCGGGCAGGGGCGATGCGCGCCTTACCGCAGGACCGGAGGGGTCGCGAATCACGCCATTAACCCGACCATCCGCATCGTTCGGACCACCGTCCGTGAGTTGCAACTTCACGCAGTCATGGCCAACAGTCAGACCTGTCAGCCAGAGCCCGTCGTCGATGGCGGGACAGGCCCCATCAACACTGCGGGCACTGAACACGGCATCGTGACCGGCGACAACAAAAGCATGCCACTCACCATCATGGTACTTGCGCCACACGGCGCCGGCGGGCAACGCCTGAACCAGTGGCAACACCACCGAGGCCGTCCGCCGCGCCTCGTTCAGGCCATGAATTTCAAAATCATAGATGGCACCGATGATGGCGTAGTCGGCATCCACCGGAACATCCCGCTGCTGCACCCGGACACCGAAGCGACCTGCACGCAACGCGGCTTCACCAATGGTCAGTGACAACCCTGCTTCGGTACGCATCGCATGGCGCAACGCAGGCCCCGCCGGACTGACCGTCAATTGCTGCACGGTCGGATCATCTATCGCGTCAAGGTAGTCCGGTATGCCATCGCCATCACTGTCGCCATAGCCTTCGTCGGCATCGTTGATGCCATCGCCATCGGAGTCGCGATCAACCTCGATATAGCCGATCAGCTCACCGTCGTCATCGTATTGCGCCACTGTGTCCGTCAATGCCGGGGCGGTAGCCTCCAGCCACAGCAGCAACGACTGCTCGGTAACATCAAGGCCATCGCTAACCGTCACCGCCACACGATACCCACCGGGCAGCAATCCGACCGGATTAACCAGCTGGGTCGCGCCGCCGCCGCTCAGGCCGAGCAGCATGTCGCTGGCCGACCAGTCGAAAGTCAGCGGGTCATTGTTGGCATCACGGGCATCGGCAAACAAGCTGATGACACCCTCATCAGCATAGACGCGCACCCCGGCACGACCGTCCTGATCCACCTGCAGCGTGACCTCAGGGGCCACCTGACGATCTACCAGCAGCACACGATGGGTCAGCGAGTCGCCCAGCAACGCGTCGCCTTCTACGGCTGTGAGCGTGATATCGAGATAACGGTCTTCCTGTACCTGCCCGCTAACAAGCACTTCTACCTCGATGGAGGCATGGGTGCCCTCTGTGACCACAAAGGCATCCTGAAGCAGCTGATAGTCGATACCGGAGAGCGCTGTGCCCTCGACACTGTAGCTGACCGTCAACGGATAAGAGGGCGCCAGACCACTCAGGGAGAGCACCACGGGTACCGTCTGGTTCCGGCCGGCGATCTGGGCTCCGCCGAGTATCACCTCGGGCAACAATTCCACCGGCTGCTCGACCACGGTGCGGTTACCCGCCGCGTCCGAGGCCTCCCAATGCACCGCGTAACGACCTGGCCGGAACGGCCGCACCACTCCGGAGGCAGCCCGGGGCGACAGCAGGGTATCGTCAACAGCGAACACAAACACAGGAAGCACGCCGTCAACACCATCCTCAGCCTGCGCTTCGAGCAAGACAGGCGTCAGATAACCACTGGCAGCGATGCGAATCGGCAACACAGTAATCACCGGTGGCACCGAATCCACAACCATGGCCTCGCAACTCAGCACTGGCGCACCAGCCGCCTCGGCAACACAGTTCAGGTACTCATCCAGGTTGCTGATGCCGTCACCATCAAGGTCGCCAGCGGCGTCAGACGGATCATCCGGGTTTAGGCCGTACAGAATTTCAATATCATTCGGAATGCCATCACCATCGCGATCTGGATCACAGGCATCGCCAACACCGTCACCATCAAGATCGGCCTGATCCGGATTGGCCACCAACGGGCAATTATCTGCGTAGTCCGGCACACCATCACCGTCTGCATCCTGCAACGTCACGGTCAGAACAAAACTGGTGGTCGCTGGCTGGGCGCCATCCTCGCCACCATCCGCCACTCTGACTGTGACCGCATACGGGCCGGCAGAAAACTGCGGTGGCGTCCACTGAATCACACCCACGTTGCTGATCGTCATACCCGTCGGCGCTGCTGTCAGGCTCCAGGTCAAACTGACTCCATCATTGGCGTCGTCGGGATCCGTCACCTGCGCGGCATAACTGAATAGCGACAGTTCCTCCACCGACTGGGGCCCGATCACCGTAAGCACCGGCGGGTCGTTCACCGGCGTCACCGTGATGGTGAAACTCTGCTGGTCATGCAGCGAGCCATCGGACACACGCAGCACAACACTTACCTGCCAGGGGGCGGTACCGCCCTCTCCCGGCGTCCACTGCAGCAGGCCGCTGGCAGCACCCACTGTCATCCCGGCCGGTGCGCTGATCAGGCTCCAGACGGGCGCGGGGCCGTCGACGTCAAATGAGGTTGCCTGATACTGATAGAGAACATCTTCCGTTGCCGTGAGGATTGGAGACGAGGTAATAACCGGTGCATCGTTTACCGGCTCAATGACGATGTTCACCTGCACATCGGCATGCAGTTCGCCATCGGAAACGCGCACCACCAGCACATCATCGCCGAAGTAGTCAGCCTCGGGATCATAGTAGACCCGGGCCCGGAATCCGGCGACCGCAATGCTGGCAGAGCCATACTTCGGCTCGGTGACGATGCTCCAGCTCATCTCGCCGGCACTGTTATCCGGATCCGATGCGATCAAAGCCAGCGTAAACGGTGTCGGCGAGCTGTCCTCCGACATCACCACCGTGACCTCGCTGCCCACATCCAGCTGCGGCGGGTCATTGACCGGTGTCACCGCGATTTTCCACGCCTGCTCAGCCGGCGCAGCACTATCTTCACCACCATCTGCCACGCGAACATGGACTGTTGCCAACCACGGATCAGGCCCGCCCTCGCCCGGTGTCCACTGGATCAGCCCGGTGCTGGAGATGGTCATACCGGTGGGGCTTTCCAGCAGTGTGAATGTCAGGTCGACACCGTTGTTTTCGTCATCAGGATCAACCACATCGAGCTGGTACTGATACAGCGCTTTCTCGGTGGCCACCTCGGGCGGCTCAGAAACAATTTGCGGCGGGTAGTTGAAGTCCTGAATGGTGATACTCCAGCTCTGGGTAGCCGGGGCTGCACCATCTTCACCGCCATCTGATACTCGCACCTGAACATTGATGCCAGACGCACTGTCCGGTGGCACATTCCACTGGATCAGACCGACATTACTGACCGTCATGCCATCCGGCGCAACCAGCAGCTGAAAGGTCAGATCGACACCGTTGTTAGCGTCATCCGGATCGTTGATCACCAACTGGTAGCTGTAAAGATTCCCTTGCACTGCCGTGGTCGGAGGCGACGACACAATCAGCGGTGCATTGTTGACCGCCGTCACCGTCACAGACGTTGCGGCCCAGGCACTGAACAGCGACCCGGTGTCGCGAACACGAAACCGTACGCTTCTCGTCGCCGTCGAAGGGTTCTGCGAGGTGTTGTTGTAGGTGACCGCTTCCAGCACGGTGCGGTAGCTCGCCAGCGTCGCGGTGCCGGTAATTGTCAGAAGATTACTGGAGAATGAGCACGTCAAACCGTAGCTTGCACAGCTTACCGCCACGCCCAGCACATCCTGTCCGGCGACAAAGTTGGCAGAAATCTCCACTTCTGCCCGGTTAAGCTGGGTGCTATCGACATCGGTGATGGTGATGCTGCTGTCGATAATCTGGGGACCAGTGCCTTCAATAAAGTTGAGGACGTTGTTGACACCGGACAGGGCTGGCGGGTCATTCACCGCGGTGATATTGATCGTTGTCGAGGCATAGGCACTGAAGGCATTGCCCGTATCACGAACACGATAGCGAACGGTGCGGGTCAGCGTGGACGGATTCGACGAGGTATTGTTGTAGGTAACCGCTTCCAGCACGGTGCGGTAGTTGGCCAGCGTTGCCGTTCCGGTAATCGTCAAAAGGCTACTGGAAAACGAACACGTCAAACCGTAGCTGGCGCAGTTTACTGCCACCCCAAGCACATCCTGACCGGAGGCAAAGTTGGCAGAGATATCCACTTCTGCCCGATTGAGCTGGGTGCTGTCGACATCGGTAATGGTGATGCTGCTGTCGATAACCTGCGGCCCGCTGCCCTCGGTAAAATTGAGAACGTTATTCACTCCGCCGATCACCGGTGCATCGTTTACAGCGGTCACATTGATGGTCAGGTTCGCGCTGGCCGGCACTGATCCGTCGACACCATTGAGGCAAACGCCACCGCTCTGCCCGCCATCACCCGCGCGCACCGTCACCACGGTCGGGGTGACAATGGGATCATCCGGGGTCCAGCGAATCTGGCAACGGGTACTGTTACCGCTTGGCGACAAGCAGGTCTGTCCCTCGGCAAGAGTATTGGTATTGCGAATCACCATGCCGGAAGGAGGCGACTGCAAACAGAAGGTGATGGTGTCTGCTTGCGGGTCTGTGGCATGAAGGCTGTAGGTGAACAGCTGCTCTTCCGTCGCCGCCTGGGTAGAGGGAAGGTTATTGAATGTCGGCGCGGTATTGCACGCCAGCGTAGTAAAGTTCAGCGTCGAGGAATTGTTGCTGCCAACAGCGTTAACCGCATAAACGCGATAGTAATAAGTGGTGCCACAGGACAGACCAGTTACCGCCTGCGTCATCTCGGTAAAGTTCAAGCCACCACCCGTGCTTCCCGTGCCACCCGGGTTTTGCCTCGCCGTCATGGTTCCACCGCCGGCGGTTACCGTCGCCGAACTCGTTGAATAGCGGAAATACACGCCCCGATCTGCAAATGCAGTATTGGCGTCTGAGCCATTCTCGTTGATGTTTGCTCGCAGGGTGACACCGTACTTGCCCAACCCCTGCACCGCCAGTGTGGTAATAGACGGCGCAGCAGAAAGCACGGCACCACTACTGACCCAGCTGGTCAATAGATTCCTCTCGGTAAGAGACAATCGGCCGATGGCAGGCATATAGGCAACCGTTTCATCGGAGCCCCTGACTTTGGCGCGTAGCGAGTTGCGAAAGTCGGTATCGCCCGAGTAATAACTCGGTATCAAGATTGATCTGGCGTGCGTGTCGAAGTCGACTTCGTCCGGCGCTGATTGCCGAGCTACTGCACCCACCAGCGTCGAGGCATGGCAATCAAGACAGGCCTGCTGCGAATTGGCAGCAAAGATATTGGCCCGAACACCATCAGTGCCGTTGTAAGTAACCGTGGCGAAGGTCGTGGCCGAAGCCAGCATCAGAGACAGGGAGAAACAGAGGAGCAGCGAGCGGCGTTCCATACCATCAATCCGGAGTGGCTGTACCGGCAGTATAGAACGGCGCCCCGACAATCGCGCAGGGGTTAACCGACGGATGACCTCATTTTGACGTTATTCGTTCAGATGATTTGGGAATATGCTTATAACATTTCACGAGAGGCCAAGAGAAAAGCAACAACCGTCACTCTCCACCCACCACTGACCGTCACGCTCCTCTGCCCATTCCGCCAGCTGATAGAAAGCCACACGACTAATACGGGCTTTCAGGCCATCCCTGACATCCAGCGCCGGTGATGGCTCGGCAGAAACCGGGTCGACCTCCACCTGAATCTGGTGTGCGTCGCCAGCCAGTACGCGGCTGTTCACGTTGGTGGTGAACACCAGCAACTGCCTGTCGGCCTCAACCATGCACTCCACCGAATGCGCGACGAACGGCAGGTCATCAACGCGGATGCGCCACTTCTCCACCGGGGTAACCAGAAAGTAGTCATCGCCTTCGCGGCGAAGAATGGAAGAGAACAGCTGCACCAGCGCGTGGCGCTCAATGCGATCACCGTCGTGATACCAGTCGCCGTTGACAGCAATGCGAATATCGATATCGCCGCTCAGTGGCGGATGCCAGCGATGCACCGGAGGCAGCCGCCGGGTTTCCTCATCAAGATCGGCCAGCAAGGCGGCCAGCTGGTCGGCTGAACGGGCCACCTCAGTGCCCCCGCTGACCTTTGTTGCCCATGCGAATGCCGATGTTGACGAGGAAATCGAGGAAGTCGCCTTTGTCGTCTATCAACTTCTGGTAGAAAGGCGATTCCATCAACGCCACCGCACCATGGGCAAGTGCCCAGGCGGTGCAGATATGATAGATCTCCGGCACATCCTCAAGGGTTCCCTCGTCAATCCGGGAGCGAACAATGCGGGTCAGGTGGTCAAAATTGGCAGCGCGGATACGATGCAGCTTGTCAATCATCTCGGGCACCGCATGATCCTTGATGACCTTGTTTTCCAGCCGGTCAAACAGCTGGTAGCGCTTCGGGTCCATGATGCGAAAGTGAAAGTAGTCGCGGGCCAGCCGCTCCTTGTCATCCGACTCGCGGATCCGCTCGAACCGCTCGGCGAGCGCTTCTTCATAGCGAATCATCAACAGCAGGTAGATTTCGTTCTTGGTCTCGAAATGTTTGTAGATGGTGCCCTTGCCGATGCCGACCTTGTCAGCAATCATCTCGACAGTGACACGGTCCTCGCCCTGCTCAAGGAACAGCTCCAGAGCAGCGTCAAGAATCTCCCGCTCGCGCTGACGGAATTCCTGGGCCCGGCGGGTCGCTTTTTCGAGATCACCCATTGATATCTCCTTGAGGCGAGGTGTTCACAGGCATCAGATGACTGGCAAGTCTAGCGGAAAACGCCGCGCCAGTCCTGCCCAGCCTCCCCTTTTGCTGGCTATTCAACCGCCATCAACGACAGGATTTCGTGAGCATGCATACGGATCTCCAGCTTGAATTTCCCCACGACCCCGGCCTGCTGTATCTGAACCATGCCGCCGTTGCCCCCTGGCCGGCGCGAACCCGCGAGGCGGTGAGCCGATTCGCTATGGAAAACACCCACCAGGGGGCCCGCGACTATCCCCGCTGGCTGGCGACGGAACAGCGCCTGCGAGAACGCCTTGCCGTTCTGATCCATGCCGACAGTGCCGATGATATTGCTCTGCTCAAAAACACCTCGGAGGGTCTGTCACTGGTGGCCTTCGGCATCGACTGGCGGCCCGGTGATGTGGTGCTGATCAGCGATCAGGAGTTCCCCTCCAACCGGATTCCCTGGCAGGCGCTGACCCGCTTTGGCGTCGAAGTGCGGGAGCTATCGCTGCACGGCGAGGATCCGGAAGCAGGCGTCATTGCCGCCATGGCTGACGACCGGGTTCGGCTGCTGGCCATTAGCGCCGTCCAGTATGCCTCCGGTCTGAGGCTGGATATGGCGAGGCTCGGTCATGCCTGCCGACAACAGGAGGTGTTGTTCTGCGTCGACGCGATTCAGGCCATCGGTGCGATCCCCGTGGACGTGCAGCGCTGGCAGGCGGATTTTGTCATGGCCGACGGCCACAAGTGGATGCTCGGCCCCGAGGGTCTGGCGCTGTTCTGGTGCCGCCCTGCCCTGCGCGAGTCGCTGACGCTTTACCAGTACGGCTGGCACATGGTCGAGCATGCCGGCGATTACGACCGCCATGACTGGCAGCCGGCGCAATCGGCCCGACGTTTCGAGTGTGGCAGTCCGAACCTGCTTTGCGCCCACGCTCTGGATGCCAGTCTGTCGCTTCTGCTGGAGAGGGGGATGGATCAGATCAGTCGGGAACTGGAGAGCCGGGTCCGGCGTCTGCAGCAAGGATTGGACGCCTGCGGTATGACCCTGCTCAGCCCGACCGAGTCAGGTCGCTTCGCCGGTATTGTCACCTTCCAGTCGCCGCGGGAAGGCAGCGAAGCGCTGTTCCGACGGCTGCGACAAGCGGGCGTGGTTTGCGCCCCGCGCGGCGGTGGCATCAGGCTGTCGCCGCATTTCTACACCAGCAATTCGGTCATCGACCGGGTGCTGGCGCTGCTGTAACGTGGCAGCCGCCCGGACACAGCACCACAGTGGAGCAATATGGACCTGAACCGGCTTTATCAGACATTGACGGACTGGCTGCAGCGCGACCGCGCTGGCAGTGTCATACGGCTGTCCGACTTTGATCGCCTGAGCCAGCAGCTGCGCCCCGGGGATGTGCTGCTGATCGATGGCCGCAGCCCGCTGGATGAAACACTGAAGACGGTTGCCTCGTCGCGCTGGTCGCGGCTCGCCCTTTACCTCGGACGGCTGCATCAGATCAGTGATCCGGCCCTGCGACACCATCTGTCCGCGTACCTGCCCTGTCATCCCGATACCGGCCTGATCCTGCAGGCGCGACTGGATACCGGTGTTGTACTGCAACCGCTCACCTCACTCAGTCAGGAACACCTGCGTATCTGTCGTCCGCGCGGCCTGCGCGATGCCGCTGTTGATACCGTATTGCGCCATGCCATCAGTCGTCTGGGCGTTGGCGCGCCGCGCTCCTGGTTTGCCGTTTTCACCCTGCTACTTCCTTGGGGACTTCTGCCCCGGCGCTGGCGATGCAGCGCCTTCGCGGCACTGGCAGGCAATCTGTTGCAACAGGTAGTAGGAACACCGGTGGGCGATGCCTTTGCCTTCGTCCAGTTCCCGGTGTTGCCGCTGGTGAAGTCCCGACAGGGTGGCTCAAGCCGGTTGTACAGCCGCCAGCCGGGCATCTATTTTGCCGCCGACTTTGATCACTCGCCCTACATGGATGTGGTCAAGTACCCGTTCATCGATCAGCTCGATAACAGTCGGGTACGGCTGCAGCCGTGGCATGGTGATGCGGAAGGATTGGGCGCTGACGCGGTAGCGCCGCCACCGCCGGTTCGGCTGGTGGAGCAACCTCGCTCCGCAGCAAAATGATTGCACTCTGATATAACTTTATTAGTAACTCGACAGATTTTTTTCTGACGCTTATTTCAGCAAGGAATCATCACCACGCGGCGATAAGAAAATAGTCTAACCGCGCTGTTGAGGTCGAATCGGTCAAGGCGCATCATGAACGTACGGTGTCATTCTCCTCGATGTGACACCGGCACAGACGCGGAGGCCCCAACCTCCGACGCTCCAAAGTAGCAGGCCCGACCCTCTCCTCCCCCGGAACGTCGGGCCTTTTTTTGCGCGATTAATCCTCGTCGCTATCATCTGCCGGCGCCGGCAGTTGCTTGCGGGCACGGGCACCCAGCGACTGCAGCTTGTGGGCCTGACCAAGTAGATTACCGCGACCGCGCTGGAGGCGATCATAGGCAGTATCAAAGGATTTCTGTGCCCTGCCGAGCTTGTCACCGACATCATCCAGCGCCTCCGCCAGCAATGCGATCTGATCACAGATCTTGCCCGCCCGGTCAGCAATCTCCAGTGCATTCCGGTTCTGGTATTCGTTTCGCCAGATGTTGTTGATGGTACGAAGTGTCACCAACAGGGTGGTCGGGCTGACCAGCACGATGTGCTTGTTATAGGCTTCGTTGTAAAGCTCCGGCGCCTTTTCCATCGCCGACAGAAACGCCGCTTCCACCGGAATAAACAGCAGCACAAAATCCAGCGTCTGCACCCCTTCGAGACCTTCGTATTCCTTTCGGTTCAGGCCCCGAATATGAGAGCGTAACGACTGCACATGCTCATCAAGCGCCTGCCGCCGCAATTCCTCGTCATCCTCGCGGCAGAAGCGCTCGTAGGCGGTCAGCGATACTTTGGCATCAATGATTACATCCTTGTTGTCCGGCAGATGCACAATCACGTCCGGCTGGCGGCGCTGGCCTGTTTCCGATGTCATCGACACCTGGGTTTCATATTCCCGGCCACGGGCCAGCCCGGACTCTTCCAGTATCCGCTCCAGAATCATCTCGCCCCAGTTGCCCTGGGTTTTGGTTTGCCCCTTCAGCGCATTGGTCAGGTGCCGGGCATCCTCGACCATGCTCTGGTTTAGCTGCTGCAGGTGACGGATCTGCTCCAGCAACGTTGCCTGCTGCCGGTTGTCATCGCTATGGATCTGGTCAACACGACGACGGAACTCCTGCAGCTGTTCCCGAAAAGGCTTCAGCACATCATCAAGGCCGGTGCGATTCTGCTCCTGCAGCTTGACCGAGCGTTCTTCGAAGATTCGCGCTGACAGCGCCTCAAAATCCTTTTTCATCTGTTCGCGGCTCTGCTCAAGCCAGCCGAGGCGCTCTTGCTGGTGCTTTTCGCGCTCCTGCCAACGGGCACTGTCAGCGCGGGCCTCAGAAAGTTGCAGCTGGACGGCGGCAAGCTGATCGCGTCCTCCCTGCAGCTCTGATCTCAGTCGGCCAAGCTCCTGCTCGCGGGCCTCGGACTCCGCCCGCCAACGGGCCAGCTCGACCGCCGCACCGTTATCACTGCGCCAGCGCCACCAGCCATAGGCAAGGCCAAGCAGCGCCCCGAGCAGTAGTGTCACCAACAGGGAAAGTGCCATCGATAAGGTCATGCCGGTGTCGCCTTGTTGAACAGGGTGAAGAAATTCTGCCGGGTGACGGCGACAAGTTCTGTCGCTGTCACCTGTTTGAGGTCCGCCACGTAGCGGGCCACATCGGCGACATAACGCGGCTCATTCTGCCTGCCCCGGTGCGGCACGGGCGCCAGCCAGGGCGAGTCCGTCTCGATCAGCAGGCGCTCCAGTGGCAGCGCCCGGACGACGTCGCGCAAGGGTTCGGCATTGCGGAAAGTGACAATGCCGGAGATGGATATATAGAACCCGAGCGCCATCGCCTGCTCCGCCATCGCAAGATTTTCAGTAAAGCAATGCATCACGCCCCGCACCCTGCCCTCGCCCAGATCGCGCAGCATGGCAATGGTATCCTCTCGGGCATCGCGGGTATGGACCACCAGCGGCAAGCCAGTGTCCCTTGCGGCATGAATATGCTCGGCGAAACTGCGCTGCTGCCAGCCCGTGTCGCCCTTGGCATAGAAATAATCGAGGCCGGTCTCACCGATCGCAACCACCTTGGGATGGGTGGCGATCGCCACCAGCTCGGCGCTCGTGGTTTCACGGGATTCACGATAGAGCGGATGCACACCAACAGTGCAATGAACATTCCGGTAGCGCTCGGCGAGCTCGCGCACAGCGGGAAAGGACTCAAGGTCCACACCGATGCAGAGCATCTGACTGACCCCGGCGGCCTCGGTGGCCGCCATCAATTCGGCCAGACCACCGGGATAGTCTTTCAGATCGATCCGGTCGAGGTGGCAGTGAGAATCCACCAGGCCGGTCAGGGCTGCTGTCATGATCTGCATCTCTCAAACTGAAACGCCCGCAACAGCGGGCGTCGTCATGGTTCAGGCCGCAACCGGCAGTTTACATGGTATGGGTCGGGCGGTCTGATTCCAGCGAGCCCGCCAGATAGTTTTCGATGGTCTTCCGGGCGGTGTCATCCTGATCCGAAAACTGCACCCCGATGCCCGCACTGCGGTTGCCCTGAGCCCCTTTCGGCGTAATCCAGACCACCTTGCCGGCCACCGGAATCTTGTCGGTTTCATCCATCAGGTTGAGCAACAAAAATACCTCGTCACCCAGCTTGTAATCCTTGGTGGTCGGGATAAACAGCCCACCATGACGGATAAAGGGCATGTAGGCGGCATACAACACAGCTTTGTCTTTGATAGTGAGGGAGAGAATACCACCCCCGCCGCCGGGCATTTTCATTGTTGTGTACTCCGGTACGAAACTTGTCGCAGATTAGAAGGCACCCGCCATGGCGTCAACTCCGGCCGCCATCAGCAGCAATCTCTCCATCAGCAGTGCCGGGCTGGGGTTGGCGCCGGATTGCAGCAACTGCCGGGCGCGCTGAACCTCGCTGGCCAACATCAGCAGGCGACGATCGCCAAGGCGATCCCGTAATCGGGCCAGCACCGGGGCCAGTCGTTCATCCCCCTGCTCGCCCCGCAATGACTGGCCCAGCCAGCCGTGCAGGGCCTCCAGCAGCGGCAGCGGTTCATGCTGCAGCAGTGTCTGGGCGGCAATACTGGCCGGCACCCGGGATTCCACCACTGCCAGAAACTGGCCGACCAGCTTGTCGCGCTGGGCAAACCATTCCGATCGCTCAAGCGCCAGGGCTTTCAGCGGCGCGCCGCCAGCGGCTGCCAGCAAGGCGCGGGCGGTATCGTCATTGCCGGTTTGTTCACTCAGCCATGCCAGTGCCATCTGCTGATCCGGTGACGGCAGATGGCGCTGCTGACAGCGACTGCGCACCGTCGGTAACAGTCGCGAGGGCTGATCGCACAACAGCAGCAGGAAGGCCCCGGCCCCCGGTTCTTCGAGCGTTTTCAGCAGCGCGTTCTGGGCATTGCGATTCATCGACTCGGCCGGCGTCAGCAGGGCCAGCCGGCGGCCACCGAACTGGGCGGTGCGGGAAAAAAAGTCCACCAGATCGCGGACCTGATCAATACGAATGCTCTTCTTGCCCTCGTCCGGTGTCAGCACCGCCAGATCCGGGTGACTGCCGGCGACAGCAAGGTGGCAGGACTGGCATTTTCCGCAGGCCAGACCCGCCTGCGGCTGCTGACACAACAGCGCCTCGCAAAATGCCCTCGCCAGCCGGAATTTGCCGATCCCGGCAGGGCCGGAGAGCACCAGAGCATGCGGCAAGCGCTGATCCGTCGCCTGCTGCATCAACTCGGCGAGCAGGTCCCGGTGCCAACTGCAGGGCACCTGCACCACCGCACGTTCAGTCATGCCACTGCTCCCAGCATTGCTGCAGGGTCGCTGTCAGCGCCGCCTGCACGTCGACCAGCGGGGCGGAAGCGTCAAGCACCCGAAACCGTTCCGGCTCGGCGCTTGCCCGGACCCGATAGCTGTCACGGATACGCTGGAAGAAGGCGCGATCCTCCAGCTCAATACGATCAAGGTCCCCGCGCCGACCTGCCCGGGCGAGCCCGACATCCACAGGCACATCGAACAACAATGTCAGATCAGGCCGCAGCTCACCGAGCACCAGCCGCTCCAGCGTCTCGATACGGGCCATCGACAGGCCACGACCACCACCCTGATAGGCATAACTGGCATCCACGAAGCGATCAGACAAGACCCAGGCACCGCGCGCCAGAGCCGGTCGAATCAGGGCGCCGATGTGCTGGGCACGAGCAGCAAACATCAGCAACAGTTCGGTATCAGGCTCCATCCGCTCATCATGGTGGGCGAGCAACAGGGCACGAATCTGCTCCGCCAGTGGTGTACCGCCGGGCTCGCGGGTGACCACCACCTCTACTCCACGCTGGCGCAGGAACTCAGCCGTCAGCACCACGTTACTGGATTTGCCGGCGCCCTCGCCGCCTTCAAAGGTAATCAGGCGACCACGCATCAGGGAGGGGTTCCCGGCGCCGGTGAAGAACGGTAACCCTCGCGGCGGCGCAACTGGTACTCGCGCACGGCGCGGTTGTGCTCTTCCAGCGTGCGGGAAAACTGATGTGAACCATCGCCGCGCGCAACGAAAAACAACGCTTCGGTTTTGGCCGGTGCCACTGCGGCACGAATCGAGTCTGCGCCGGGCATGGCAATCGGCGTTGGCGGTAGACCACGGATGACATAGGTGTTCCAGAGTGTCGGCTCACGCAGGTCAGCGGTGCGAATACGTCCCTCATAACGCTCACCCATACCGTAAATAACGGTGGGATCTGTCTGCAGACGCATGCCTCGACGCAACCTTTCGACAAACACGCCGGCAATTTCAGCGCGCTCGTGGGGTACACCGGTTTCCTTTTCGATGATCGACGCCATGATCAGGACGTCGTAGGCATCACTGTAGGGCAGATCCGCCTCGCGGTTGGCCCAGGCATCGGCGAGCAGGGCTTCCTGACGTTGCAGGGCCCGACGGAGCAGATCGATATCACTGTCCTGACTGGTGTAGTTCCAGGTATCGGGCGCAAACCAGCCTTCCGGGATCATGCCGGGACGGCCAAGACGCGCCATCAGCGCCGCATCATCCAGCTCCGGCAGCGACTGACGCAAGCCCGGCGCTGTCGCCAGCGCTGCGCGCAGCTCACGCATGTTCCAGCCTTCGATCAAGGTGATGCTGCGCTGAACCACATCACCGCGCTCGATCCGCAGCAGCACCTCCAACAGGGTCTCGCTGGGCTCGATCCGGTATTCCCCTACCCGCACCCGCTGGGAGACATCGGTGAACAGGTCGTAGAGCCGCACACCGACCCGGCGCCGCAGTGCTTCACGGGGCTCGCCCAGCAGACCGCGACGCTCCAGCTGGCCCAGCACCGCATTCAGGCTGCTGCCAGGCGGCACATCAATCACCACGCTGTCTTCCATCACCAGCGAGTGGTGGACATGGCCTGCCAGCCAGAACAATGCCCCGGCGGCCGACAACGACACCAGCAGTACCAGTAGCCCTACGTGTTTTGCCCGCAACATCAGCACCCGGAAAACAATGATTGAACCTCAGTCTGCATGGCGCGGGTGGTCTCTCCCACCGGCCAGCTCCAGTCAGCCAGTTTACGTACCGGCAGAATTCCGGCAACACTGTTGCAGGCAAACAGCTCATCTGCCTGCTGTAAACGGGACAGGGTTCCGCTGGCCACGCGCACCTCCAGACCACGGGACGGCGCCAGCTCGCGGATCACATGATCACGCATGACCCCGGCAACACCGGCAGCGCCAAGGTCTGCGGTCCAGAGCTCGTCGCCGAAACGGGCAAACAGATTCATCGCGGTCAGCTCCAGCGGCTCACCGGCCGCGCCCAGCACCAGCCCCTCATCCCAGCCCTCCGCATCCACCTGACGTCTTGCCAGAACCTGCTCAAGGCGATTGAGGTGCTTGATGCCAGCCAGCATCGGCTGTGACGCCAGACGGATATCACAGACGCCCAGCGTCAGCCCATCCTGATAGCGGGATGAGGCCGGCAGACGCAGCGGATGAGACTCCACCAACAGGGTTGGCAGCACCGGGTCGGGGGCACTGTAACCGCGCCCGCCAACACCGTGAGTCACGATAATCTTGATGATGCCCTCTGCGGTATCAGCAAGCCGGCTGGCGAAAACCTCATCCAGCGCCGCCGGCAGAGGAATACCAAGCCGAGCCGCACCCGCCAGCAGGCGGGCTCGATGCGCATCCCAGAGAGGCGCCCTGCCCGCCGCCACACGCAGTGTCTCGAACAGGCCATCGCCATAGCAGAGGCCGCGATCGTGACTGCTGACCGGCGTCGACACCGTCAGACCCGGCGAAACAGCAACGAACCGTTGGTGCCACCAAAGCCGAACGAATTGGACAACACCACATCGAGCTTGCGCTGCTGAGCCTGATGGGCAACGAAGTCCAGATCACAGCCTTCGTCCGGATTGTCGAGGTTGATAGTCGGTGGTGCCACCTGGTCGCGCAGAGCGAGAATACTGATGATCGCTTCAACGGCGCCGGCGGCGCCGAGCAGATGCCCGATCATCGATTTGGTCGAGCTGATGGCGAGCTTGTGGGCATGCTCGCCGAACACGGATTTCACCGCCATGGCTTCAGCCAGGTCTCCGGCCTTGGTGGAAGTGCCGTGGGCATTAATGTAACCGACGTCGTGTGCCGCAATACCGGCACTGCGCAGCGCATTGCGCATCGCCATGGCGGCGCCGGCACCGTCTTCCGGTGGTGCCGTCATGTGGAAAGCATCGCCACTCATGCCGAAGCCGATCAGCTCGGCGTAAATCTGTGCGCCCCGCGCTTTTGCGTGCTCGTACTCTTCCAGCACGACAATGCCAGCGCCGTCGGCAAGCACGAAACCATCGCGATCACGATCCCAGGGCCGCGAGGCAGCCTGCGGGTCGTCGTTGCGGGTCGATAGCGCTCGTGCTGCCGCGAAGCCGGCCATGCCCAGCTCGCAGGAGGCCTTTTCTGCGCCACCGGCAATCATCACATCGGCCGTGCCGAGCTGAATCTGCTGCGCGGCAAAACCGATATTGTGCGTGCCCGAGGTGCAGGCGGTGACAATGGCGACGTTCGGGCCACGGAAACCGTAGAGAATCGACAGGTTGCCGGCCAACATGTTGATAATCGAGCCGGGAACAAAAAACGGTGACACCTTGCGCGGGCCACCGTCGAGCAGTTTGCGGTGGTTTTCCTCAATCCCGGTGAGGCCGCCGATACCCGAGCCGATAGCAACGCCAATACGGCCAGCATTCTGCTCGGTGACCTCGATCCCGCTGTCACGGACAGCCTGTATGGCAGCCACCATGCCGTGCTGGATAAAGACATCCATCTTGCGGGCGTCTTTGACCGACAGGTAATCCTCGAGATTGAACTCGGGCACCATGCCGGCGAACCGGGTCGAGTACTGGCCGGTATCAAAGTGTTCGATGCTGCGAATGCCACTGCGGCCCGCCACCAGCCCCTGCCAGGACGACGCCACATCTGCTCCCAGCGGAGTCAGCATGCCCAACCCGGTTATTACCACACGACGCATATCACACTCCATGACCTGTCAGGCCAGCAGAAAATTGCGGCCTATTGCATGCTGCCGATGTTGCAATAATTTTACCGCAACAGCAGTCGCGAAAATGTTTCAAAGCTGCCGGAAACGAAAAAGCCGCAAGCCCGTCGGGCCTGCGGCTTTTCCACGATCACCGAATCAATCAGCCGTGCGACTTGACGTAGTCGATCGCTGCCTGAACAGTATTGATCTTCTCTGCTTCCTCGTCCGGGATCTCGGTTTCGAATTCCTCTTCGAGAGCCATCACCAGCTCAACGGTATCCAGAGAATCGGCACCCAGGTCCTCTACGAAAGAGGCTTCCGGCTTGACATCTTCCGGCTTGACCCCCAGTTGCTCAACAATAATCTTGGTTACCCGTTCTTCGATGCTGCTCATGATGAGTGTTCTCTCCTGTTATCGGTGACTGTGCACCTCAGGCGGCTATTCTAGGTGAACGATTCCGGCCCATGCAAGCCGCCATCTGCCTTACCGCCCGAGTTCCTGTTACTGCATATTACGCTTGAAAATCAACCATCTAACGCACCAACATGATGCATTCTTAACCAGTGAACATACCGCCATTGACATGAATCGTGGTGCCGGTGACGTATCCGGCCCCCTCTCCCGCCAGCCAGGACACTGCGCTGGCGATCTCTTCCGGTGTGCCAAGACGACCCAGCGGGATCTGCGACAGCAGCGTTTCACGCTGCGATTCGGCCAGGTGATCGGTCATGTCGGTCTGGATAAAACCGGGCGCAATGCTGTTGACGGTGATATTGCGCGAACCGATTTCCCGCGCCAACGCCCGGGTGAACCCCTCGACCCCCCCCTTCGCTGCCGCGTAGTTGGCCTGACCGGGGTTACCCATCACACCAACCACCGAACTGATGTTGATGATCCGTCCCCAGCGTGCCTTGGTCATCCCCTTCAGACAGCCCTTGCAGACCCGGAACAGGGAATTCAGGTTGGTGTTGATCACCGCATCCCATTCGTCGTCCTTCATCCGCAACATGATGTTGTCGCGGGTGATGCCGGCATTATTCACCAGCACCAGAGGCACGCCATAGCGCGACGTGATCTCGGCCAACGCCTGTTCGACGGAAGCGGCATCGGCTACATCAAGGACAACGCCGCCACCACTATTGCCGGACTGCTGCAGAAACGCGGTAATGCCGTCCGCCCCTGCCGGCGAGGTCGCCGTGCCCACTACGGTAAAACCGTCCGCCGCCAGGCGGGCGGCAATGGCCCGACCGATCCCGCGGCTGGCGCCGGTCACCAGTGCTACTTTGGCCTGCTCTGTTTTGGCCTGCTCTGCCATCATGCTTCTCCCAGGGCCTGATTGAACGCCTCGGCATTTTCCAGTGCCGCGACGTTAATGTCCTTGTCAATCCGCTTCACCAGCCCGGACAGTACCTTGCCGGGGCCGCACTCAAAGGCGCGGGTGACGCCCTCTGCAGATAAACGCTGCACCGTTTCCACCCAACGCACCGGCGAGTACAACTGGCGCACCAGTGCATCACGAATCTGTGACGAATCGGTTTCCATCGCCACATCGACATTATTGATCACCGGAATCTCGGCAGCGTGCAGGGTCATCCCGGCCAGCACCTGCGCCAACCGCTCGGCAGCGGGCTTCATCAGCGCGCAGTGGGACGGTACGCTAACCGGCAGTGCCATGGTACGCTTGGCGCCCGCCGCCTTGCAGGCGGCGATAGCTCGCTCAACCGCGGCGGTACTGCCAGCGATCACCACCTGACCCGGCGCATTCAGATTCACCGCTTCCACCACATCGCCATCCGCCGCACTGGCACAAGCGCTGCGCACCTGATCATCCTCAAGACCGAGAATTGCCGCCATGGCACCGGTGCCCGCGGGCACCGCCTGCTGCATTAACTGGCCACGCTTTTCCACCAGTCTCACCGCATCACCAAGATTGAACACACCGGCACACACCAGCGCGGTGTACTCGCCAAGACTGTGTCCAGCCAGAACTGCCGGCCGCGCACCGCCGCGCTGCTGCCAGAGGCGCCACAACGCCACACCACTGGCGAGCAGCGCAGGCTGGGTCTTGTCGGTGCTGTTCAGGGCGTCAGCAGGTCCAGCCTGAATCAACGCCCACAGATCATAACCGAGCGCACCAGAGGCTTCCTGGAATGTCTGCCGCACCATGGTTTCGCCGCCCAGGTCAGACAGCATCCCGACCGACTGGGAGCCCTGCCCCGGAAACAGAAATGCCTGTTTACTCACTTCGCTTCTCCTGCTTGTTCATCGCCGCCGGATGATCCCGGCGATTGCGCCAGCACCGATCCGATCAGCGCCGGCACGTTACGCTCTGCCTCATGAATGGCAACCTGCAGAGCACAGAGAAAACCCTGCACATCCGCGCCACCATGACTTTTCACGACAATACCGTTCAGCCCGACCAGACTGGCGCCGTTGTAACGCTGCGGGTCCAGTCGCTGCTTCAGCCCACGCAGCACTGGCAGCGCCATGACACCAGACAGCTTGTTGAGCCATGACTGGCCGATTTCCTCACGAATCATATGACCAATCATCGAGGCGACGCCTTCCATGGTTTTCAGCGCCACATTGCCAACAAAGCCGTCGCTGACCACCACATCTACATCGCCCTGAAAAATACCGTTGCCCTCAACAAAGCCGACATAATTGAGCAGCGGATGATCCTCAAGCAAGCGTGCCGCTTCCTTGATCTGTTCATTGCCCTTGATATCTTCTTCACCAATATTCAGCAACGCCACGCGCGGCTTTTCAATCCGATCTACCGCCCGCACCAGCGCACTGCCCATAATCGCAAACTGGAGCAAGTGCTGCGGCTCGGAATCGACATTGGCGCCCAGATCCAGCATGTGACAATGCCCCTTGCGAGTGGGAATCGGAGCACAAATCGCCGGCCGCTCAATGCCCGGCAAGGTCTTGAGAACAAAACGGGACACCGCCATCAGCGCACCGGTATTGCCGGCACTGATCGCCGCCTGAGCGCGGCCATCGCGAACCTGATTGATGGCAAGACGCATGGAAGACTGCTTTTTGGTGCGCAATGCCACCGCCACCGGATCATCCATGGTGACAACTTCTGTTGCCGCAACCAATTCAAGACGGGGGTGGCCTGCAAGACCTGCGGCCTTGAGCGCTTGCTCTGCCGGTTCAGGCAAAGCAACCAGAATAATGTGCACAGAAGAATGACGGGACAATAACTGCGCCACCGCCGGCACAGTCACCGACAATCCGGCGTCTCCTCCCATTCCATCTACGGCAAGCGTGACCTGCGACATGGAGCTCCCCGATGTTTTTCTGATTTTCCCGGCGGCACTATGCCCCATTCCGGCAATGCTTTCTGCCCGGCGTTTGTAAGAAAAAAGCAATCAACACTGACCGGGCAAACACATCAATCCACAAACAAAAACGGGAGCCGCAGCTCCCGTTTTTGTCGATTCAGGAATTACTCCTGATCGTCGTCGATCTCGACGGCCTGGGTGATCACCTGACGACCACGGTAGTAGCCATCCGGGGTGATGTGGTGACGGCGATGAACCTCACCGGTGTTGCTGTCGACACTCAGGGTCGGCTTGCTCAGCGCATCGTGGGAACGACGCATGCCGCGCTTGGATCGGGTGGTATGTGCCTGTTGAACTGCCATGGTGCGCTCCTGTTAATCGTCCCGACTCTTGACCTGAGCCAGCACTGCAAAGGGGTTATCCCGTTTCGTCTCTACCGCTGCCGCCGGTTCTGCAGGCGTGTGCAGAGCCGTCGGACATTGTTCATGCATGGCCACCAGCGGCAGCGCCAGCAAAAGCTCTTCTTCCAGCAACTCGGCGAGAATAATTTTCTCATCGGTTACCAGCCAGGGATCGAGATGTTCAGGCAACGCCTTGATCTGATCCTCGT
Organism: Alcanivoracaceae bacterium; assembly: GCA_046292765.1. Lineage (GTDB taxonomy): Bacteria > Pseudomonadota > Gammaproteobacteria > Pseudomonadales > Alcanivoracaceae > PGZG01. Next base: position 681,748 of record JBKBQA010000002.1, read on the forward strand.
CGTACACCATCACCAGCGAGGGCTTTGCCTCAACCGGACAGCGCACTGGTTCCAGACAACGCTGGCAGGTCATGGCCAGGGTGGTTTTCACCGATCCACTGAGACACTGCCGGCGCTCTTCATCGCGACCAAAACGAATCGCCACCTCGACGATTTCGTCCTGACTGTCGCGATATTCCGCCAGTCGGGGTAACCGTGACACGGTGGTCTGACCCTTGATTTCAGCTTCCTGATCGGCCAGTTTGCGCGGCTCAAGAAACGGCGGAAGTTGCCCGGAATGCATAGGCGCGCAATTCTAGTGATGCGCCGCCCCCCTGTCAAAGCCAATTTGCCCTGTTAACTGCTTGAGCAGGAAGCCTTTTTGACAGGACAATGGCCTGCCCGATCAGGAGCCCGGCAATGACAACGGAACACCCCCCTCTGGTACTGGCCTCGTCGTCCCCGTTTCGCCGGGAGCTGCTGACCCGGCTCGGCCTCACCTTTCTCTGCGATAGCCCGGATATCGACGAGAGCCGCCAACCCGGAGAAGCGCCGGCGCAGCTGGTCCAGCGGCTGGCGCTGGAAAAGGCCCGAGCCGTGGCCAGCCGCCATCCCGGCACCCTGATCATCGGCTCGGACCAGGTCGCAGTTCTCGCGGACGGAAGCGTGCTCGGCAAACCCGGCAGTGCGGAAAAAGCGGCGGAACAGCTGGCCCGAGCCAGTGGCAGTACAGTCACTTTCCTGACCGGGTTGTGCCTTTACAACGCCGCCAGCGGCAACCATCAGCTGTGCTGCGAGCCTTTCCGGGTGCATTTCCGGGAACTAACCGCGAAAGCGATCGCGTCCTATATAAAGAAGGAGCAGCCGTTTGCCTGCGCCGGCAGCTTTAAATCCGAAGGTCTTGGCATCACCCTGTTCCGACGTCTGGAGGGCGACGATCCGAATGCCCTGATCGGCCTGCCACTGATCCGGCTGACCGATATGCTGTCAGGGGAAGGCATCGCCCTCCCCTGACCTCACCGCCTATCGAACGCTGGCGCCACCCAGTGCATCCGCCAGCGACTGGCCGATGCTGGCGCCAAAGCGGCTCAGCAGCTGGTCGAACGGATGCCGGCGCGGGGTGTAGTCGACCATCTCTTCAATGCCGATGACGTCGCGTGCCACCTGACCGGGACTGCCCAGACCATCCACCAGACCCAGCGCCATGGCCTGCTCGCCAGTCCAGAACAGACCCGAGAAGATCTCCTCATCGCGGCCTTCTATCAGGCGCTCACCCCGTCCTTCCTTCACCGCCGCAATAAACTGGCCATGGATTTCATCGAGCATTGACTGAATATGGGCTTTCTGCCCCTGATCCACGGGCGCAAAGGGATCCAGCAGCGCCTTGTTGTTGCCTGCGGTCATCACCCGACGCTCGATGCCCAGTTTGTCGATCGCCTCGGTGAAACCGAAGCTCGCCATGATCACACCGATGGAGCCCACAATGCTGGCCTGATCCGCGTAGATATGATCCGCCGCCGCCGCAATATAATAAGCACCGGAGGCACCCATATCGGTGATCACGGCGTACACCGGCTTCTTCGGATGCTTGTCCCGAAGCCGCTGGATTTCCCTGAACACATACGCCGACTGCACCGGCGAGCCGCCGGGACTGTTAATGCGGATAAGCACCGCCTTGCTATCCCGCGCCGAGAAGGCATCACGCAAACCTGAAACCAGCACATCGGCACTGGCTTCAGCGCCGTCTGCAATCACCCCGCTGAGGTCGACAATGCCAACGTGAGGGCCACTCGCCGGAGCAGATATCTTGCCGGGAAGGAACAGGTAAAGAAGAAGGAACAGGTAGCCGAACGTCAGCACCCGGAAGAAGATCATCCAGCGGCGCTGCTTGCGGCTCTCGTCGTGCACCGACAGCACCAGCTTTTCCAGCAATTTCCATTCACGGTCGGACTGTGGCCGACCCCCCTGATTCAGATCCATCAGGCAATCTCCGGGTTTTCAAGAAGCGGCAGAATACCGCGAATATCATCAAGCAACATACGGGGTGAATATTGCGCCAGCAGCGACGACGGGTGAGCGCCCCAGGTCACTGCCACCGATTCAACACCGGCATTGCGTGCCATTTCCAGATCAAAACTTGTATCTCCCACCACCAGCGCCCGATGCGACAGCACATCGAGCTGGTCAAGCAGCTCGTGAACCATGGCGGGGTGCGGCTTGGAACGTGACTCATCGGCACAGCGGGACGCGGCAAAATAACGCCCCAGATCACCGCCCTGCCAGACCCGATCAAGACCGCGGCGACTCTTGCCGGTGGCCACCGCCATCAAGATCTGGCGCTCGGCCAACTCATCCAGCAGTTCACGCACACCAGGAAACAGCTGGCTGGGCACCGCTTCGGCGGCGATAAAGTGACGGGCATAGTGCTGGCGCATCTGCTCAGCATCATCGTCCCCGATACCGGGATAGAGCGCGCGAATGGCCTCCGGCAAGCCGAGGCCGATAATCGAGCGGGCCTGTTCCGGCGCCAGCGCCGGCAGGCGGGCATCGTCCGCCGCCAGACAGAGACAATCGACAATACGGGCGATGGAGTCCATCAGGGTACCGTCCCAGTCGAAAATGACCAGCTGCTTCACCCGACTTTCTCCTTTCGGAGCACCGCAATGGCGTGTTCGAAGGCTTCGTCCAGAGCTGCCTCCAGCGTCAGCATCTGCCCTGTTTCAGGGTGCCTCAGCACCAATGAACGGGCATGCAGGCACAAGCGCTGGACGCCGAGCTGACGAAGACGATCACTGACAGAGGCACTGCCGTACTTCGAATCACCCAGCAGCGGGAATCCGCCGTGCTGGGCATGGACCCGGATCTGGTGGGTCCGGCCGGTGCCCAGTGTCGCTTCCAGCAACTGGGTGTCGGCGAGCCGCTCGATCAGCCGAAACTCGGTCAGCGAGGCCTTGCCCTCCCGGGATACCCGGACGATACGTTCGTTATTGCCCTGGGTCAGCTTCAGCAGTGGCGCCTCAATGGTACGACTTTGCCCCTTGAATCCCTGACACAGCAGCCAGTAACGCTTCTCGATACCACCGGCCTGCATGAGTTTCTGCAGCCGGCGCAGGAAACTGCGCTTGCGGGCCACCATGATCAGCCCGGAGGTGTCGCGGTCGAGACGGTGCACCAGCTCCAGCTGGTCCTCGCCGGGCCGGAGCGCCCGCAGGGTCTCGATCAGGCCGAGGCTCACCCCACTACCGCCGTGAACGGCAAGGCCGGCGGGCTTGTTATAGACCAGCAGCCAGTCGTCTTCATATACCAATCCACGGGCCAGTCGTTCGGCAAGCCCGGCGCCGACCGCCGGTGCCACCGTGGCCTCGGCCACCCGGATTGGCGGAATACGGACCTCATCACCAGCTTCCAGACGGGTGGTCTGGGAGGCCCGTTTCTTGTTCACGCGCACCTGTCCATCGCGAATAATGCGATAGATACGGGACTTGGGGACGCCCTTGAGATGACCGATGAGGAAGTTATCCAGCCGTTGGCCGGCGCGGTCCTCAGCTATGCTGACAAAGGTGACTTTAGTAGAGGCAGGTTCTGACATGGCGGCGATTCTAGCGGGTGTTTGGAGAGTTTGCCCGCGAAGATTCGGGTATCGCACGGACGCAAACCGCAGGCTGGCGGCTTCGACGACGGATGGAGGAAGGGGCTGTCCTGTCCGGGACACGCCGTGAACCCTTCCCTGGGGGCTCCCGTGCGACATCCCTGTATCTCATTGATCAACCGTCACTTTCACTGATACACTCCGGCGTCGGTCCACGCCCGCCCTCCGGCGACGCGCTGCGAACATTCGCCGGATGCTGAACATGAGCATGGCCAGGCAGGACCGACAAACAGCAAGCTCAGGGTCCGTAAATGGCCCGGCCAGTACGCTGGCTGAGTATACCGGTGCTGACAGAGTGTTTACCTGTCAGCAAAACATGACCGGTGGCCTGCAGAGAGATTACGCCACTCAGGTGTGGCGACAGACACATACGGTACAACGCCGATTCAAGGGCGCCGCAACCAACCCGGCCCCGAAAGATGACAGTTTTGTGAGGCGGGCCCATGAGGCTCGCGACAACAGAACCCGGCCATTAAGCCGCAATGGAAAAGAGGTTCGATCAGGGAAAATGATCAAGACGTGACCAGACAAACAGGCCCCATGCCTGTGGTGACGTGTTGCATTGACCACTTCGACCGGTCTGTCCCGCCTGGCGGGCTGTCTGCATGCCATCACCAGAAAGTGATGAGCCCACATGAAACGCATGTTAATCAATGCAACCCATGCCGAAGAAGTTAGGGTTGCCCTCGTCGATGGCCAGAAACTCTATGATCTGGATATCGAGCACCGCACCCGCGAACAGAAGAAAGCCAACATCTATAAAGGCAAGATCACCCGCGTCGAACCCTCCCTCGAAGCCGCCTTTGTCGATTTTGGTGCCGAACGTCACGGCTTCCTGCCGCTGAAAGAAATCTCCCGCGACTACTTCCAGAAAGACCCGAAAGAAGTCGGTGGCCGCATCAATATCAAGGATGTGATCCGCGAGGGTCAGGAAGTCATCGTTCAGGTCGACAAGGAAGAGCGTGGCAACAAGGGTGCCGCCCTGTCCACCTTCATCAGTCTGGCTGGCCGCTATCTGGTACTGATGCCCAACAATCCCCGCGCCGGCGGCATCTCCCGCCGCATCGAGGGTGATGAGCGTCAGGAGCTGAAAGATGCCCTGAACTCACTGCAACTGCCCGATGAGATGGGTGTGATCGTCCGCACGGCTGGCCTTGGCCGCACTGCCGAAGAGCTGCAGTGGGACCTGAACTACCTGCTCAAGCTGTGGAGTTCCATCGACGAAGCCTCGAAAGGCCGTCAGGCGCCGTTCCTGATCTATCAGGAGTCGAACGTCATCATCCGCGCCATCCGTGACTACCTGCGCAAGGATATCGGCGAGGTCCTGATCGACTCCGCGGAAACCTATCAGGAAGCCCAGGGCTTCGTGAGTCAGGTGATGGCCGACTTCCAGAACAAGATCAAGCTGTACAAGGACGAGATTCCGCTGTTTTCCCGCTACCAGATCGAATCGCAGATCGAATCAGCGTTCCAGCGTGAAGTGAAACTGCCGTCCGGTGGCTCGATCGTGATCGACCCGACCGAAGCACTGGTGTCCATCGACATCAACTCCTCGCGCGCCACCAAGGGTGCCGACATCGAGGAAACCGCGCTCAACACCAATCTGGAAGCGGCCGACGAGATCGCCCGCCAGCTGCGCCTGCGTGATATCGGCGGCCTGATCGTGGTCGACTTTATTGACATGGGCCCGCAGCGTAACCAGCGCGAGGTGGAAACCCGCCTGCGTGAAGCACTGGAAGCGGACCGTGCCCGAGTACAGATTGGCCGCATCTCACGCTTTGGCCTGATGGAGCTGTCCCGCCAGCGTCTGCGCCCGTCGCTGGGAGAAACCTCATCGATCGTCTGCCCGCGCTGTAACGGTCAGGGCCATATTCGCGACGTGAAATCGCTGGCGCTGTCGATCCTGCGTCTGATCGAAGAAGAAGTGATGAAAGAACGCACCGGCGAAATTCAGGCCCAGGTGCCGGTACCGGTCGCAACGTACATGCTGAACGAGAAACGCCAGCAGCTGCGTGATCTGGAAAACCGTTACAAGACCCGCATTCTGGTGATTCCGAATCCGAATCTGGAAACACCGCACTTCGAAGTGCAGCGCATCCGCGATGATCAGGTCTCCGAAGGGCTGATCAGCCACGAAGTGAACCTGCTGGAAAGCAACGATCCGTCGCAGGAGCCTGTTACCGAGGCCGAGATCAAGATTCAGCAACCGGCAGTGAAACTGGTTGCCCCGGACACCGTCGCACCGGCACCGCGTCAGGAGGCTCCCGCTCCGGTTGTCGCGGCAGCAGCAGCGGCACCGGAAGTCGGCCTCATCGGCCGCTTGCTGGTGTGGCTGAAAGCCCTGTTCGCAGCTGCGCCGGCACCGGAGCCGACACCGGCACCGCCGCAAACTCGCCAGAACCGCAACGACGGCCGGCAACGTAATCGCAATAACCGTAATCGCGGTCGCGGTGAAGGTCGCGGCGAGAACCGTCCGGAAGGCCGCCCGCAGAATCAGGGCGGTGGTCGCGGCGAACGTCCCGATGAAAACCGTCGTCCACAGGGCGAAGGCCGTGGTCGCAACGAGCAGCAAGCGGCCCGTCAGGAACGCCCTGCCCAGGAACGTCCGGCTCAAGAACGTCCAACCCAGGAACGTTCAACTCAAGAACGTCCAACTCAGGAGCGCGGCGAGCGGGCAGAAAAGCCGGAGCGCAGTGAAAACAGGCCGCCGCGTGGCGAACGTCCGGAACGTGGTGAGCGCCCCGAACGTGGTCCGCGCGCCGAACGAGGCCCGCGTCCAGAGCGTGGCGAACGCCGACCGGATCGTCAGGCTGCAGCCGCTGCCGAGGAATCAACCGATGCGCCGGCGCCGATGGGCGCAGAAGCAGATCGTCGTAACGACGTCCGTGATGATCGTCCCCGCCGCGAGCGTCACCGTCCGCGTCGCAAGGAACGTGAGGAAGAAAAAGCCCGTCATGATGGCGATGAGATAATCAGCGACGAAACCGAGGCACTGCACGTTCGGGAACCTGAGGTAACGGCAACACCGGCAAGCGAGCCGGTGGAGCAGGTTATTGCTGAAACCCGCCCGGCGGTGACCATTGTCGAAGCCCCGGCAGCCACTGATGATCAGACCACTGCCGAATCGGCGACAGCCGTTGAAGCAGAGTCCGTGACATCCGGGAACGTCATCCGCAACAGCGAACCGTCAACGTCCATCGAGCCGCAAGCGGCACCGGCAGACAATCTCGCTGCCAGTGAGGTGAATGCGGATGCCGATACCTCAAGCGAACAGGCCGAGCAGCCGACGGCAATGCCGGCGGTAGCGGCGAGCCCGGCAGCCGTGGTCGAAACGGCAGCGGAGCCGCAGAGCGAGCCTGCCCCGCAGCCGCAGCCAGCGGAACAACCCGCGCCTGCAGCGGCCACCGGCGGCCGGGCGAGCAACGACCCGCGATTGCTTCGTCGCCAGCAACAGGCGGAAGCCGCAGCCCGTGCTGCAGCGGAAGCGGCAGAGAAAGATCGCAGCGAGTCCTGATACGCAGCCGAAAAAAAAGCCCCGCTTGCGGGGCTTTTTTATGCCTGATCAAAAACCGGCATCGGTATTGCTGTTGTATAGGCCAAACTGGGTTTCCAACCGGAATACAACGCCACTGATAGCATCGTAATCATCAATCCTGGGCCACAGCACGAACGGCTCGAGCTCCCAGAACAACCACGGACGCCAGACATTGCGACGGTAACGCACGCTGGTTCGCCACACTTCAACATTCGCCGACGGCTCGGTAAATCCCTGCGCTCCGACCGTGTACTGCACCGCAGATTTGCGGTTGATTCGATAGTACACCGCAACGCTCTGATCAAGATCCCAGCCCAGCCCCTGCTGGTGCAATTCTTCGCTGAGCTCAGCTTCGGTGGTCAATCGCAACACCGTGCGGGTTGTTAGCGGACGTCCAAATTCAAACCGGCTCTCGGTGCCAAAACCGATTTCATCTTTCCAGTAAATGGCCTCGGTAAAGCGAAACACCCACTTGTCACCTGGCATCGGCAGCGTGATCCGATAACGGCCACGAATGAAGGTCTTGAGCTCGGAACGCAAACCCACTTCAACATCGATGGAGTCCCTTTCCGTCTGCCGCGCCGCCCAGCGGAGCGCGGCCCGGAAAGTGCTGTCGGTATTGGCGCCGACCGTTTCAGGACGAGTGTCGGTGCCAGCGGCAAAGTCGCTGTCAATATCATCATCATTGCGGAAGACCAGACTGAATCGCTGCGACAGGTTTGGCAGATCAACGCTGGCACGCACCCGGACTTCGTTGCCGGTGTCGTCATTGTCCTGCCAGCGTGTCGCGCCGATCACCCGGATCAGCGTGCCGGCTTCGCCGTGATTGATATCATCCGGACTGGAGAAAAAGCGGTCGAACCACTGACTCGGCCAACACACTCCGCGGGACATCGCCCCATGGGTGCGATCCAGCAACGGCAGCACGTCGGCATCGGGGTCAATTCCGTTACTGCAGCCCGACGCCGGCGGCGCTGTCCGGGTCTGTTCGACCTGCGGCGCAAATGACGGATCAGCCTCGTCCGCGTCTCCATCCGAAGCATCGGTATCGGCATCCGGATCATCGTCCACAGACACTTCCCCTGCCTGCGGATCAGCTTCCGGGGGCAGCCACTCGGCCCGCAGCCACGGACTGACCGTGGTCGCTACCACGCCAATCAGGATCACTGCCACTCGCCATGTCTGCTTCATGACACCAGCATACGGGAGCATTGCCGTGGCGGGGAATCTCCCCGCCCGACAAAAACATCAATCAGGCCACTACGCCGGCCTTGCGCAAGGCGTCGATCTGTTCGGCATTGAAGCCATGTTCTGCGAGCACCTCGTCGGTGTGGGAACCGAGCCGTGTACCACTAAACTCGTACACCGGTGCCGAACGTGAAAAACGCAGCGGCGACGCCACCTGCCGCTGACGCGCACCGCCGGGCGTCGGCACCTCCACCAGCATGTTGCGGGCCATGAGTTGCGGATGTTCACACGCCTCACTGAACGACAGTACCGGCTCGGTGCAGCAGTCCAGCGCAGCAAACACCTGCTCCCACTCGGCAAAGGTTTTCTGCTTCATGGCGTCGGCAATACCGGCTTTCACTTCCGCGACAATATCCGGCACCATCGCCAACCCGCGACCGGCCAGATCCGGTCGGCCAATGGCCTGGCAGAACTGGCTGAAGAACTGGGGCTCAATGCCGCCGACAGAGAACCAGCGGCCATCCGCGGTCTGGTAACAATCGTAGAACGAACCGCCGTTAAGCTGGGTGCGTTCGAGCTGCGGATCCTCACCACCGATCAGGGCTCCCGGCGCCGTCAGGGCATGCAGGCTGAAGGCCGCATCGGTCATCGAGATATCAATGTGCTGGCCTTCACCGCTTTGCTGGCGCTCAATCACTGCGGCCAGAATCGCCATCACCGCGTGACAGGAGCCACCAGCCACATCGGCCACCTGGAACGCCATCGGCGCCGGGCCCGAGTCGCGGCGGCCGTTGTACCCCGTCATGCCGGCAATGGCCAGATAGTTGAGATCATGGCCTGCCCGGTCCCGGTACGGGCCGGTCTGACCGTAGCCGGTGATCGAGCAATAGATCAGCCGCGGATTGATCTCGCGCAGCTGCTCGTATCCCACCCCCAGCCTTGCCATTACCCCGGGACGAAACTGCTCAACGATAATGTCGTAATCCTTCACCAGCTGGCGAATGACCTCGACGCCGTCCGGCTTCTTCAGATCCACCGCCAGTGAGCGCTTGGAGCGGTTCAGGTAGGCGTGGACTGCAGAGATGCCCTCGTCCATCGGCGGCAGCATGCGCACCATATCAGGCCGGCTGGGCGACTCCACCCGCAGCACGTCAGCGCCAAGGTCGGCCAGAATCATGGTGCCGAATGGTCCCGGCAGCAGGGCGCTGAAATCGAGTACCTTAAGGGTAGAAAGCGGTCCAGCCATGATATCCTCTCCAAAAAATGACACAGAATGCCGGCAGCTTAGTCGCCCCGGTCAGGGACACCAATGACAGGGATGCTCAAAATCATTGATCCTGACGTCCAATACGAGAGCGCGCCCCTACCATGAACCTGTTTCATAAAGTCCGCGGTAGCCTGGCCCTGGCGGCCATGTTTCTGAACACCCTGATCTGTATCGTGCCCCTGTACCTGCTGACGGGGCTGAAAATGCTGTTCAAGGGCCCGCGTGCCCAGCTCTGGCTGTCCCATGGGCTGGTGCGAATCGCCGAGGCGTGGACCAGCGTCAACAACGGCATCATCGCCCTGTTTGGCAGTCTGCGCTGGCATATCGAAGGGCTCGACAACCTGAGCAAGCAGCAGTGGTACTTCGTGGTCAGCAATCATCAGTCCTGGGCGGATATCCTGATCCTTCAGCGCCTGTTCAATCGCCGTATTCCGATGCTGAAATTCTTCCTCAAACAGGAACTGCGCAAGGTGCCGATGCTGGGTGATGCTTGGTGGGCGCTCGACTTTCCGTTCATGAAGCGTTACAGCCGCGAAGAAATCGAAAAGAATCCTTCACTCAAGGGCAAGGATCTGGAAACCACCCGTATCGCCTGCGAGAAATTCGCCTTGCTGCCAACATCGGTAATGAACTTTGTCGAAGGAACCCGGTTCACCGGCAGCAAGCATGACCAGCAGCAATCCCCGTTTCGCTACCTGCTAAAACCGAAAGCCGGCGGCGCAGCCTTTACGCTTGGCGCCATGTCAGGCCATCTGCAAACCCTGCTCGATGTCACCATCATTTATCCACGAGGAACGCCCCGCACCCTGCTGGCCTTTCTCGGTGGCACAATTCGGGATGTGCAGGTAATCGTCCACCAGCACCGGATTCCGGACTGGGCGTCGCAGGGCGACTATGAAAACGACCCGGCATTCCGGGCCCGCTTCCAGCAGTGGATAGGTGAACTGTGGGCAGACAAAGACGCCTTGCTGGCATCGCGGCTGGATGGCTGATCGCACTGGCCTGTCAGGCCAGTGCCAGCGGCATCTATCAGTGGCGCGATGATCAGGGAAAGCTCCACTTCGGTGACCGGCCGCCGGAGTCGGCTGTGCCGGAGAACCTGTCCGACCGCTACAACTTCAGCGACAACCTCGACATCATCATCGAGGGCATGGATTACGCGGTATCACCGCTGCTGCGCGACCGGCTGGCAATCTCCGTCAGAAAAATCTTCGCCATCTACCGGCAGGCGCTGGAGCTGGACTACCGTGACGCACGGGAGTTTCGGATCGTCATCTATGGCGACGAATCCGCTTTCCGCCAGTACCAGCAGAGAATTGCTCCGGTACTGGAAAATGCGGCCGGGTTTTACAGCAGTCTGAACAACCAGATCACCACCTGGGCCATACCGGATCAGCGCATTCTCGAACGACTGATCGTTCACGAAGCCTCCCATGCCATTTCTGCAAGTCAGGGGCGTCGTATTCCCACCTGGCTCAACGAAGGACTCGCCGAGTATTTCGAGATCATGCAGGTGCAGGGCCTCAGTGCCGAGATCCCGCTTTCCCGCCACTGGCTTGCAACCCTGACCCGGCACGGCTATCACCAGCAGCGTGGACGTCTGGCCCAGACCGTGGCCGTGCCCCATCAGCGCTGGTATGCCGCCAATGGCCCGGACAACCTGTCCTACGCCGCCAGCTGGGCGCTGGTATGGTTCCTGATGGATTCCGCCGAGGGACGGGTACTGATCCGCCAGCTGCTGGCCGGGCCCCATCCCGATGAACAGTCCAGTCTCGCCATTATCAATCGCCACTGGCCCGGCGGCTTCGATGCGCTGGAGCAGAGCTGGCAACAATGGCTACCACGGGCCCAGGGCAGACACCGCTATTGATCCGGCCGTCCTGCCGTTATGATCTCCCCACTCCCGCAGACCCCGCCGATGTACTGAGGATTGTTCATGTTCAGTCGCTTTTTCAAACCCCGCTGGCAACATACCGATCCGGCCGTCCGGGCACGGGCCGTGATCGAACTCGACCCCGGCACCGACGCCGACGCCGACGCGCTGGCGATGCTGGCACGGGGCGATGCCAGTGTCGCGGTACGATTGGCCGCCAGCAGCCGCCTGCGGGATACCCGGTTGCTGGAACAGCTGATCGAGCGTGACACGGATGCCGGCGTACGCAATGCCGCCTGTCAACAGCTCGGCCGACTGTTAAGCGGTCAGGCACCCCATTGCCCCTCGCTGGAAAACCGTCTGCGCATGGTCGCGCTCAACAATAATCCGGCACTGCTTGCCGAAGTTGCTCGCCACGGCGACCTTCCCCAGCTCCGCATCACTGCCATCAGCAAGCTCGACGAAGAGTCCGTGCTGCTGCGGCTGTCGCTGGAAGGCATCGATGCCGACAGCCGCATGGCCGCCGCCGACAAGGTGCACCAGCCAGAGTTGCTGCGCCAGCTGGTGCGGGACGGACGCGACAAGAAAGTGTTGCGACTGGCCCGGGACAGACTCAAACAACTGCAGCAAGGGCAACAACTGCATGCCAGGCATCAACAACGAGCCGATGAGCTGATCGGTCACATTCGAGCCCACGCCGCGCGCAGTTACGACGCACTCTACCCGGCCCGCCTGCAACAACTGCAGCAGAGCTGGCAGGACGTCGAAAATGATGCCAGTGACGAGCAAAAACATCTGGCCGCCATCGAAATAGCACGCTGCGAGGTCACCATCACGGCATGGCAAAACCAGCAGGCTGCCGAGCAGGCAGCCCGCGAGGCGGCGCAACAGGCCGTTGTTGAATTCGATGCCGCCGTTACAACGCTGGCCGAGTCACTGGAGGCCCTGTCATCGAGCGACGACTGGCAACCTGCCAACAGCCTGACCGCCCTGCTCGCCAGTCAGCAACGTCGCTGGCAGGCAGCGTGTGAGCATGCGTCTGCCGATAGCACCCTTGAACGACGTTTCCGGACACTGGAGCAGCAGTGGCAAACCCTGATTACCCTCTGGGCCGCGTTCAATCCCGAGCAGCCCGACTGGCCCGCCAACCTGCCGCGCCCGCCGGCACTCAGACAGGCCGTTAGCGGAGAGGACGCCGAAACGCCTGCCGCTGCCTCCGACCGACCCGGGCCAGATGAGCTGGATCGTACCCTTGGCGTGTTGCAAAGCGCCCTGCGCCAGCGCCAGCTGAAACTTGCCAACCGACTCTGGCACCGCATCGAACCGCAACTCGAACAGGCCAGCACAGCGCAGCACCATCGCGCCGAGAAACTCAAGCCCCAGCTGGATGAACTGCGCGACTGGCACGCTTTCGCCGCCACACCGAAAAAACAGCAACTCTGCGAGCAAATGGAACAGCTGGTTAACCAGCCGCTGCCAGCACAGGAAAAAGCAGATGCCATTCAACTGCTGCATGACGAATGGAAATCGCTCATGTCCGCCGATCAGCAAAGTGATCAGGCACTGTGGGAGCGCTTCCGCGCTGCCTCGGATGCAGCATGGGTGCCCTGCCGCGAACACTTTGCCGAGCTCGACCGCCAGCGAGCCGACAATCTGTCCCGTCGGACCGCGCTTTGCGAACAACTGGATCAGTACCTTGCCACCCTCACTGACAACGCCAGCCCGGACTGGGCCGCCGTCGCCGAGATTCGTCGTCAGGCACCACAGGAATGGAAAGGCTACCAGCCAGTGCGCTATACCGATGTGCGTGATCTCAGCAAGCGCTTTTCTGCCCAGCTCAAGCAACTGGATGCCTTGCTGGATGAAGCGGCTGCGGAGCGCGTGGCACGTCTGGAAGCGTTAATCCGGGAAGCGGAAGCGCTCGCCACTGGCGACGACAGCCGCCACGCCGCAGATCAGTTCAAACTGCTGCAGAAGCAGTGGCAACAGGTGGGCTGGGTGCCGCAGAATCAACAGCGCAAACTGTACAAACGATTCCGTCACCTCGCCGATTCGGTATTTGCCCGCCGTCAGGAACAGCAATCCGCGCATCGACAGCAACTGGCAGATGAGGCGGCAGCGCTACGCACAGCGCTGGCGACGCTGGAGCAGACTCTGCGTGACGCCAGTGACGCCAGTGACGATAATGCTATGAGCGTGCTCGCTGAACTGATCGAACGTATCACCGCCCTGCCCTGTCCCCGACGCGAAGAAAAGCTGCAACAACAGCGCGATGCCCTGCTGCGTGATGCCCGGCAGCGTCGGCAACGCTGGCCGCAATGGCAACGCTGGGCGGCATTGCGTGACCGGATCCAGTGCGCCCCGGCGGCGAGCGACAGTGCTGATCAGCAGCAACTGGCCGTGGCGCTGGAAGTAACGGCTGGACTGGAGTCGCCCGAGCATGCACGCGAACAACGCATGCAGTGGCAACTGAGTCAACTTACCAGTGCCATGAAGAGCAGCACCGGCTTGCCGATAGACAGTTGCCGTCAGCGTCTCGAGCAGAGTGAACTGCTCAGCCAGGGCCTCGGCGATGATGCCCGCCAGCGCATTCTCGCTGTCTGGCTGTCGCTGGAACCGAAAGCGTGAGCGTCATTAAACGATTTTTTGCCGGCGCTGCCGGCATGCGACGCGCGTTCTCGTTGTTTGGCCCCTATCTCGGCGCCGGCGTCAGGGTGGACCACATCGCCGACGACTTCAGCCAGGTCACCGTCAGCATGCCGTTGCGCTGGTATAACACCAACTATGTGGGCACCCATTTCGGTGGCTCGCTGTACAGCATGGTCGATCCGTTTTTCATGCTGCTGCTGATGAACCGGCTGGGACCGGACTACATCGTCTGGGACAAGGCAGCCAACATTGATTTTGTCAGCCCGGGCAAGGGACGGGTGAGCGCCACGTTCGTGCTCACCGAGACGATGCTGGAGGAGGTGCGTCAGCACACCGCCGGAGGCGACAAGTATTTGCCGGTCTGGCCGGTGGAGATTCGGGATGAAGCGGGCGAACTGGTGGCCCGGGTGGAGAAAACGCTCTATATCCGCCGTAAAAAAGCCCGCGACGCCTGAGTGTTACTGGCCGTAGCGGGGGCCGTGTTCGAGAAACGCCCGCTCCTCGTCACTGCTGTCACGGCCGAGCACCTGATTGCGGTGCGGAAAGCGGCCAAAACGCAGCACAATGTCGCGGTGCTCGCGGGCGAAGGCCAGATTAGCGGCAATCCGGTCGGCCATTTCAACGGGCGCAGCGGCATGCAGGGTTGTAAACTCCGCCACCGAACGCTGCTGCAAATCCTCGTCCTCCGCGTGCATCAACGGCATCAGAAAGAACACCCGGCCAACCCATGGCAGCTCCCGGTCCATGCCCCGGGCCAACCCCTCCAGAACCAGCGTCACAGCGCGATGATCGCCGGCAAAGGCCTTGGCCGAGCCGCGGTAGATATTGCGGGTAAACTGGTCGAGCAACACCAGCAGGGCAAGGCGCGACAGTGGTGTTGCCTCCCACTCCACCAGCTCACTGAACAACGCCGCCTCAACCAGATGACCGAACTGCGCCTCAATGCCCTGATCCAGCGCCGCATCGGCACGAAACCATAACGCACTCAAGTTGCGCGACGGCCAACCCTGCTCCAGCCCATCATCAAACCAGAAATCCAGTACCGACTGCCAGGGCGCGACCATCATGACAAGGCACCGCAGAAAGGCTGCAACGCCTGCTCCAGTAATGGCCGGGCATTCTCCAGCAAACGCGGCTGGGCGGCGGCGTTGGGATGGATGCCATCGTCAAGCATCATGCCCTCCACCGCGCCCACGCCATCGAGAAAAAACGGCAGCAACGGCACCGCCTGCTCCTGTGCAACACGGACGAAAGCCGCCTCGAACAAGCCCCGGTACGCAGCGCCATAGTTGGGCGGCAGATACATGCCGAACAACAGCGGTACCGCGCCCGCCTCCCGCGACAGCGTCACCATGCGGCGCAGATTCTGCTCCATGGCCTGCGGCGACAGGCCACGCAATCCGTCGTTGCCACCCAGCTCGATCACCACGATATCCGGTTTCATATCCCGCAACAGCGCCGGCAGCCGCGCCGCGCCGCCGGCGGTGGTATCGCCACTGACTGACGCATTGCTCACTCGCAGACCTTCACAATGGGGCACATATTGGGCTTCAAACAGCGCCACCCAGCCCTGTTCCTTGTCAATGCCGTAAGCGGCACTGATACTGTCGCCGACAATCAACACGGTGGCGGCAAACAGGGACCCTGTTCCCGCCCACCACAATCCGACTGCCAGAAGAAGATGTCGCATGCAGGATTCTCCCATTCTCAGTGCCCGCTTTGTGGGCAAGACTGTGGCCGGCCCGGAAGGTTCGCTGACCTTGCTGGAGGATATCTCCCTCACCGTGAACGCCGGGGAAAGTGTCGCCATTACCGGACCATCAGGCAGTGGCAAGTCTACCCTGCTTGGCCTGCTGGCGGGACTCGATGTGCCGACCCGGGGCGAAGTGCTGCTGGAGCAGTCGCCATTCAGCTCGCTTGATGAAGACCAGCGTGCCGCCCGTCGCGGCGCCCTGTGCGGCTTTGTGTTCCAGTCATTCCATCTGGTGCAGGATCTGACTGCCCTGGAAAACGTCATGCTGCCGCTGGAACTGCAGGGACAGCGCAACGCTGAACAGGAAGCCCGCCGCTGGCTGGCACAGGTGGGGCTGGCCGAGCGGATGGAACATTTTCCTGGCCAACTGTCCGGTGGCGAGCAACAGCGGGTGGCACTGGCCCGCGCCTTTGTGGTCCAGCCGCGCCTGCTGTTTGCCGATGAGCCCACCGGCAGCCTTGATCACGCCAACGGCGAGCGGGTTGCCGAACTGCTGTTCAATATGAACCGCGCCACCGGCACCGCGCTGGTGATGGTCACCCATGATCCTGCACTGGCGGCACGCTGTGACCGCCAGTTACGACTGGAGGCGGGCCGACTGCATGACTGACTGGATCCGCCTGCTGACCCGCCCCTGGCGTGACAGCGCCTTTCGGGTGCTGGCACTGGCCCTGTTCGTTGCCTCGCTGGCGCTGACCACCGTGGTACTGCTCCGCGCAGAACTTGATGCCCGCTTCGCCGACCGCGGCGCCGAACTGCTCGGCGGCCAACTGCTGCTGGACGGCAGCCGGGCACCGGAGCCGGAGCAATTCCTGATCCTGCAGGATTACCGATACAGCACCGTGATCCAGTTTCAGAGTGTGGTGATCGACAACGACACCCTGTTGCTGGTGAGCGCCAAGGTGGTCGATGAACACTGGCCACTGCTCGGCGATGTGCTGATCAGCAACCAGCGCTTCGGAGGTGAGCGGCGCACGGTTCAGCACGGCCCGGCACCGGGTTCCGTCTGGGTGGCGGATCAACTGCTCGACCGCCTCGGCCTGCAGGTCGGCGACCACCTCAGTCTCGGCCAATCCTCGTTACCGATCACCGCCATGCTGGTGCGCGAACCGGGTCAGGGCGGCGGCTTCTACAGCATGAACCCGCGGGTGCTCATGCATGCTGCCGATCTGGACGCCACTGGTGTGCTGGCACCCGGCTCTCGATACGGCTATGACGTGGCGCTGCTGACCGACGATGCCGCCGCCCTGCGCGCGCAATTGACGCCGACCCTGCGCCCGGATCAGAAAATTGAAGACGTCAACGACGCCATGGACAACAGCATGGGCCCGCTCCGACAGCTGACCCTCTGGATCAGCCTTGGCGTCATGCTGATCACGGTGCTCTGCGGTGCCGCCATCTACCTGACCACCGGGCTGCGGGTCGCCCGCAGGGCGACGCACGCTGCCCTGCTGCGCACCTTCGGCGCATCCCGGCGCACCATCATCCAACGGTTGCTCGGCCACGAACTGCTGGCCGCCCTGCCGGTGGTGGCTATCGGCGTGGCGCTCGGCGGCGTCATTGCCCTGCTTGCCCGCCGCGCTCTTGGCTGGGAGGATCCGCTCGCCGCCGGGCTCAGCGAATGGCTGCTGGTTATTGTTGGCCCAATGGCGCTGTTTGCCGCCTTCGCCTTGCCGCGTATGAGCTCGCTGGCATCCGTGCCCGCCCTGCAGGTACTGCAGCGGCAGCAGGATCAAAACCTGCGCCGCAGCGGCCTCGAACTGTCTGCCGCCCTGATCGGGCCGATGGTGATTGCCGCCATCCTCACCGGCTCAGTGCGAGATCTGTTTCTGGTGCTGCTGTTGCTGGCCGGACTTGGCGTGCTGCTACCGGCTTTGCTCTGGCCGCTGCTGCTGGTACTGGATCGCCGCAGCCGACACTGGTCGGTAACCGCACGACTGGCGGTGCGTCGTCTGAGCCGTCGTCGCACCACCACTCTTCCACTTATGGCCGCATTGACCCTGGCAATTGCCATTCTCACTCTTGCCGGCCAGAGCGGCACCGGCCTGCTCAGTGAATGGCAACGCAAACTGCCGCCGCAGGCCCCCAATCACTTCGTCATCAACCTGTTCGAAGAAGATCAGCCTCTGCTCGCCGACTGGCAACAACGACACGGCGCCCGCGCCGAACCACTCTACCCGATCGTCCGCGGCCGGCTGACGCTAATCAACGACATTCCGGTTCGCGACGCCGTTACCAAGGAAAATGATCGCGCCGAACGGGCCCTGACCCGCGACCTGTCGCTCACCGAAGAACAGCAGCTACCCGAAAGCAATCGAATTCGCGACGGCGAATGGCATGGAGCGCGAGCCGGCGAAGTCTCCGCCGAAGCGCAACTCGCCGACAGCATGGGGCTAACCCTTGGCGATCGCCTGACCTTTGTCGGCAGCCGCGGCGAAATGAGCGCCACCCTCACCAGCATTCGTGAGGTGGACTGGGACAGCTTTGCGCCCAATTTCTACTTTATGTTTTCGCCCGGCGCCTTCGCCGAACAGGACGCCACCTGGCTCACCAGCTTCTGGCTGGCCGAAGGCGACGGCCGCCGCGTAGCAGAACTGATGCAATCACTGCCCCACATCACCCTGTTTGATGTGAACGCCATTCTCGACCGCGCCCAGTCGATCATTGCGCAAGCGAGCCAGGCCACCGTCTTGCTGGCATCTCTGCTTATGGCCGCGGCCCTGCTGGTACTGGTGGCGGCCCTGCTCGCCACTGCCGAACAGCGTCGTGCTGATCAGGGCCTGCTGCGCGCCCTTGGCGCCCGTCAGGCGCTCATGCGCCGCGTCAACTGGCTGGAGTTTTTTGCGCTTGGCATGAGCGCCGCCGTCGGCGCCACCCTGATTGTGCTGGCGGCACTGGTGCCGCTCGGCATACTGCTATTCGGCGGCAACATGCCCTGGTCCTGGTGGCTGCTGTTGCCACTGGCCATCGGCAGCCTGATCACCCTGCTCGGCGGCCTGGTGGGCCGCCGCATTACCGCCACCAGCCGGGACCTTTAGGCGCGACAACTATCCTGACAGAAGGGGGCAGGCCAAGCCCTCTGATCAATCAAAGACCACTTTAATGCTGGAGCCCATTATTAAAGAATGCTTTAATTGGTTAATATCAAATTAAAGATACCTTTAACATGAAGCGAACCACGGGCACATACGCCACCTCGACGACGCTGGGCGAACCGGTTCGGGCCTTCGTCCCACATCCCCTGCCGCCCGCCATACCTGCGCTGGCTCCAGAGGCGTATGACAACCTGAACCATCAGGCAGAGCTGGCGCTCGCCCGCCTGTCCGGGGTGTCCGGGCTGGTGCCGTCGGTGGACTGGCTGCTGTACAGCGCCATCCGCAAAGAGGCCCTGCTCACTTCACAAATCGAAGGCACCCAGGCGACGTTGACCGACTTGTTCGACGAGGAAGCGGGATTCACGGTCAGCAACATGGACGATGTCGAGGAAGTAACCAACTATCTAAAGGCCTTCCGGCTGGTACAAGACAACTTGCGCGATCCCAATGGGCTTCCTGTCAGCGTGCGCCTGCTGTGTGAGGCCCACCGTGTCCTGATGGACGGGGTGCGCGGGGCCGGCAAACAGCCCGGGGAACTGCGGCGTTCCCAGAACTGGATTGGCGGCACCCGACCGGGCAATGCCGCTTTCGTGCCACCGCCGGCCGACCGGGTGGCAGATCTGCTAGGCGATCTGGAGCAATTCATTCACGACCAGGCTGGCACGCTGCCGCCGCTAGTCAGGATTTCACTGGCACATGCTCAGTTCGAAACCATCCACCCCTTCCTTGACGGCAATGGTCGCATTGGACGCTTGCTGATTGCCGCACTGCTGGAACACTGGGGTTTGCTACGGGAACCGCTGATGTACCTCAGCGGCTACCTGAAAAAGCACCAGGCCGAGTACTATCGGCGCCTGTCGACCATCCGCACTGAAGGTGACTGGGAATCCTGGGTTGCCTTCTTCCTTGAAGGCGTCGCGACGGCCGCCAGTGACGCCGAACGCAGCATCATCGCCATCGCCAGCCTGATCGCGGCGGATCGGCGCCGCCTGCTCGCATCCCCCAAAGCGGGTCCCGCCAGCTATCGGCTGTTCGAAATGCTGCCGATGATGCCGCGCTTCACCATCGAGCGGGTACGGAAGGGCCTGAACACCACCTTTCCGACGGCCAATGCGGCCGTCAAGGTACTGGAAGACTTGGGCATCGTGACGGAAATGACCGGCCAGAAGAAGAATCGCAGCTACAGCTACCAGCCCTATATCGAGCTGCTGTCGCGGTAACTACACAGGAGTTCGCACCAGTTCGCAGTGATCCGCCACCAGTAACAAATCCTTAAGCGTTCTCAGCTGGGCCTCCCAATTCATGCGTGTCCTGTGTTGTTGACACAATTTAATTTACAAGCCCTAATCGCCTTCAAGGCTGGCTTTTCGACTGACTCTAAAGGAAATAACGGACGCAACACTCTTCTTTATCAATACAACTGCACCGACAATATAAAACAGTGAAATTAATCCAGCACCAGTGACTGGATACGCCTCCCTCGCTGAAACAAATGCATACCATGGAGAAAAAATGCAGAATCCAAGCCCAGCAAGCAAAAGAAGAAAAAAAATAAAAATTTCTTTATTGCTAGCAGTCTCGCTTCTCTCGCCCTTTGCAACCCATCTCAGCCTAAAATAATCATAGACGTTATAAAATAACGCCAGAAAGGCCAAAAATATCAAGGTTTCATTGAAGCTCATCAACTGCCCTCCCAAAGTCATTTGCAACACTTCTAGCCAGCCCAGAAAATCCTGACGATGATATTTCTATAGGCTGCCCTGAATAACCAACCGTTGAACTAAAGCTATTTGACCTTTGCGACAGCCTAACTCCCGCGACACCCGATGTAGAGCCACCTATACTCACTGACATATGGCTGTCTCGAACATTTCTCTCCCGCTTGGCTAGCTGAGTTATTGCACCCCACATCTTATTTTCTGAGAACGTAGCTCGGGGCAACAGTCTCATGATTCCAAGAGGCCAGTTGGCACCCACAGAATATCCGCTCCAGTCATTAGGATTATTGAAATTCCACAGGAGCCCAATTGCTCGCGTGGACCCCATGGCTTTCGACTTTGCGAAAACGCTGGTTGGCGAAATACCCAGCCCACCAGAAGCGTACATGAATGTGCGCATCGTTTTTAACTCAACCACATAATCAGCGTAGAGCTCTACCATACCTCCACCATTGGCGGCAGAGTAACCCACTGTAAGCAACACCGCGTCCGGCAGCGAATCCTGATCTTCCCCCGCCCATGCCGTAGCCAGGCCAGTAATTCCAACATTAGAAATCGTGGCCAGGACTCCAAGAACAGCTGTAGCACGACCAAGACTCATAATTGAGTAATTTCCGCTTGGATCCACATGCCTCACCGGATCAGCATTCGCATACAAATACTTATTCAGCGTAACCGGATCCTGGCTCCGACCCATCCAAATATCCATCTGCGTAAACCTGCCCACCCCCTGATCATAGTATCGAGCCCTCAAGTAGTACTGATCCAGCCCCGAGTCGTACTGCTCCCCGGCATACCGGTAGGCATTATCCGAGCCGCCGGTGCTAGCCAGCAGCCCCCCAAAGGCCTCATACGCATAGGCATCAGTCACGACCTCCGAGCCATCAGCCAAAGCCCGAGTCGTCCCCAACCCGTCATACAGGAAGAACCTCTCCTGCCCTGCCCCTTCGGTCTGGCTCAGCAGGTCATCGCCATAGGTGTACTGCTTGGTGGTGAGGCCGTTCTCGATCTCAGCCAACACCTGCGCATACTGCTGGTTGTGGTCGACCACAAAGTTGGTGGTGATGCCGTTCTCGCTGCGGCTGGTGCGGATGCCATTGATGTCATAACCAAACAGCAAGGCGCCATTCATGGTCATCGCTTCGATCAAGCGATTCCGGGCATCCCAGCTGTAAGTAGTGGCGCCGCTGCTGCTCGATTCGGTCAGCGTGTTGCCGTTGGCGTCGTAGCTATAGGTAGTGTCGCCCTGACTCAGGATTCGGTCATTGGCGTCATAGCTGTAGCTGGTGGTGACGCCGTTAACGGTAGACTGAGTACGATTGCCCACCGTGTCGTACTGATACTGAGCCAGATGATTGCCGTTTTGCGGATCGGTAATCGCCTCTTTCACCAACCGGTAAAGATCGTCGTAGCGGTATTCGCTGATCCGTCCGTTGTGCTCGGTGATGCGAGTGCGGCGGCCGGTGGCATCCAGGGTGTAGTCGAACTGCTGCAGCACGACGCCGTTGCTGGCACGGCTGGTAAGCTGCGTCAGCCGGTTCAGGCTGTCGTAGTTGTAGCTGGTGGTGACACCGTTGGCCTGGGTGACGCTGGCGCGGCTGCCGGCGGGGGTGTAGGTGTACGTTGTGGTGCCGTGCTCGTCGGTCGCGGTGTGCAGCCGGTTCAGGGCGTCATAGCTATAGCTGACGGTGCGCGGGCTGGTGCCGGCTGGCGTTACCGCCACCGAGGTCTTGTTGCCGTTCAGGTCGTAGGTGTACTCAAGCACCGAGCCTTCGGGCTTGGTTTCCCGGGTCAGGCGGTCTTGCTGGTCGTACTGGTAGTGCGTGACCTGCGGCAGGCCGTGGGTGGTCAGGGTGGTTTCGATTACCCGGCCAGCGGCGTCGTAAGCCCAAGCCTCTACGGCCCCATCGTGATAGCTGCGGCTAACCAGCCGGTTCAGGGCATCGTACTCACTGGTGGTGAGCTGGCCGTTGAAATCGGTGTGGCGAGTCTGGTTGCCGTTGGCGTCGTACTCGAAAGTCTCACGCTGGCCCAGCGGCAGGATGCGCGCGGTGACGCGGCCGAGGGCATCGTATTCCCAGCTTGTGGTGCGACCTTCTGCATCCGTCTGGGTGAGTTTGTTGCCCTGGCTGTCGTAGCTGTATTGCGTGGTCAGGGGCGCGCCGTTCAGGAACTGGCGCACTGTCGTGAGGCGGCCCAGTGCATCGTAGTCGTACTCGGTGCGGGTGCCGTTCTGGTCGACGCCGGCGGTTTTACGGCTGAGGGCGTCGTACTCGTCGCTGACCGTGCTGCCGTCGTGGAAACGGGTGGACACTTTCTGGTCGAGACTGTTGTAGGTGTAGCGGGTCTCGTGGCCGTTGGCGTCGGTTTCCATAACGAGATTGCCGTTGGCGTCGTACTCGAAGCTGTGGCGCTGCTCCAGGGCATTGATCACGGCGGTGCGGCGCCCCCCTCTGTCAGGATAGTTGTCGCCCCAATTGGTAATAGAGGGGGTGGCAGTGAGGACAGACATGCCCAGATATTCCGAAGAACGCAAAGCGGCGATCCTGAAGCGGTTGCTTCCACCGGAGAGCCTGTCAGTACCCCTGGTGGCCGGTCAGGAAGGCATCAGCGAAGCCACCCTGTACAATTGGCGCACTCAAGCTAGAGAACGGGGAGTGCCTGTGCCGGGAAGTGGCAAACAATCGGATGAATGGTCGCCTCAGGCAAAGCTGGCGGCGGTGATGGAAACCGTCACGCTGAGCGAGGCGGAGTTAAGTGAATACTGTCGCCAGAAGGGGCTCTATCCTGAGCAGATCAAGGCTTGGAAAGCGGCGTGTCTGGATGGTGTGGCGTCCGGCGAGGCCCGCCAGTTGCGCGAGCAGAAGGCGGGCAAGGAGGCCCGCAAGCGGATACGGCAATTGGAGAAAGAGCTC
>JBKBQA010000002.1:705377-775799 GCA_046292765.1 Alcanivoracaceae bacterium
CGTGGAAACGGGTGGACACTTTCTGGTCGAGACTGTTGTAGGTGTAGCGGGTCTCGTGGCCGTTGGCGTCGGTTTCCTTGAGGAGATTGCCGTTGGCGTCGTACTCGAAGCTGTGGCGCTGTTCGAGCGCATTGATCACGGCGGTGCGACGCCCGGCAGCGTCGTACTCATAGCGGGTGCGCTGGCCGAGGGCGTCCACTTCCGCGATAACGCGACCGGCGGCATCGTACTCGGTGGTGCGGGTGCTGCCGTCCGGGGTGCGGGTTTCGGTCAAGCGGTTCAGGGCGTCGTAGGTCATCACCGTGGTGCGACCGAGGCGATCTGTTTCTTCCACCAGGTTGCCTTCGGCGTCGGCAGGTTGCCACGTAGAGGCCGAGGACATCAATGCCCGGTAGAGAGCGACCTTATCGAGATCAGCTTTTTAAAGAACTATGATGCAGTTACACAGAACTATTTACAGGGTCTGAACCGCCCCCTGAATGATATCTATATGATATTAATTATTCCGCTGGTGCTGAACAACGGCATAGCCGGTGCCGGTGACAAAGCACACCACGGCAGCGAACGACAGCGCCAGCATGCCAAGCTGGTGATAGAGCACGGCGCCGAGCAGTCCGCCCGAAAAGAAAGACAGCAGCAACGTCAGCAACAGCAACAGCTTCCAGATGCGGATCTGCTTGTGTCGCATTCGTTGGCCGATGAGCACGCCGATATCGGTAACGATCCCGGTGACGTGGGTGGTGCGCAGCACCAGACCGCGGTAGCTGCTTGCCATGGCATTTTGCAAACCGCACACGAATGCGGCCACCGGCACGGCCAGGGCAATGCCCTCCAGTGCCATCCAGGTTGCTACGGCGAGCATGATGCCCTGCACCATCAGCACGGCACCGTAACGGCGGCCGGCACGCAGTGTCGCCGCGCCGATCCAGATACCGGACAACAGGGCGCCAAGCAGGAAGCCGGCGACAATGCCGGCGATCAGCATCAGGTCGACCAGATCAACAATGGCAAGGTCCATGCTCAGACGAGACACGGCGCCGGTCATATGGCTGACTGGCACGGCAAAGAAGCCGAGCATCACCACATTGACGTAACCGGCGATGGCGGCCAGCAGGCCTCCAGCGACAAACACCCAGACACGGCCCGGGCGTTCGATGACATCGTCACCGGTATGGATCATGGCGCTCCGACTCAGCGCAGTACCAGCACCGGCACCTGCGCATTGATGATCATGTGATTGGTAGTGCTACCGACAAAGAACTGGCGAATCCGGGAATGGCCATAGGCGCCGATCACCATCAGGTCCATGCGCTCGCGCTGCTGATAATCGCGCAACGCGGTTTCCACGTCACCGGCAATGATGGCGGTCACTGCATCATGGCCAGAGGCGGTCAGCGTCTTCTCGGCCCAGGCCAACTGCGCGCGATGGTCATCGGTGTCGGCGCCGACCATCACCACATGGCAAGGCAGGCCGCGAAACAGCGGGCTGGCCGCAATCATCTCCACACCCTTGCGGGTGGTTGGGCTGCCATCAAAGGCGAGCATGATGCGCGACGGGGTCTGGAAGTTTTCCTGGGTGATCAGGATCGGGCGGTGCAGGGTGCGGATCACCTGCTCGACATGACTGCCGAGGTGCTGGCCGATGCGGTCGCTCTCTTCGCCCTGCTTGCCGATCACCAACAGACGGGTATCCGCTTCGAGCTCGGCCAGGGTTTCCACCAGATCACCATGGCGCTGACGCATCAGCGGCGCGGTAACGCCGTCGCGAATGGCACGCTCGACCGCCGCCTCCAGCATCAGTTTGCCCTGCGCCAGTGCCAGCCGGCTGCGCTGCTCGTCCAGTGTTGCCAGTTCTTCCAGCAAGGCTTCCTGGGCTCCCATGCCAATACTGCCGCTCAGATTAACAGCGGTGCCATAGCCGGCGCGGTCGAGCACATGCAGGAAGGTCAGTGGGGCGGCCAGTCTCAGCGCGGCCCAGGCAGCATAGTCACACACCGCCGTCGAGGCGCGGGAGCCATCAATACAGGCCATCACGTTTGTCATTGTTATTCTCCTCAGTGGCCCATCAGCCGTTCAATGGCATCTGGCTTGTCGTGCACGGCAAAACGATCCACCAGCGTGGCACTGGCTTCGTTCAGGCCGACAATCTCGACTTCGGTACCGTCGCGACGGAACTTCACCACCACCTTGTCGAGGGCGCTGATAGCGGTGATATCCCAGAAATGGGCGCGATGCAAATCAATTACCACCTTGCCGACCGCCTCGCGGAAGTCAAAGGCGGCGACGAAGCTCTCTGCCGAGCTGAAGAACACCTGCCCCACCACCTTATAGGTACGGGTATCAGTCGCCTCATCCATCTCCGCGCCGATGTAGAGGATCTGGCCGACCTTGTGGGCGAAGAAGATACCGCTCAGCAATACGCCAATCAGTACGCCCAGGGCCAGATTGTGGGTGGCCACCACCACCACCACCGTGGCAATCATGACCACGCTGCTGCTGGACGGATGTTTGCGCAGGTTGGCAAATGACGCCCAGCTGAAGGTGCCGATGGCCACCATGATCATCACCGCCACCAGGGCCGCCATCGGGATCTGTGATACCCACTCGCCGAGGAACACTACCATCAACAGCAGATATACCCCCGCTGCCAGACAAGACAGGCGCCCGCGTCCACCGGACTGCACGTTGATGACCGACTGGCCAATCATGGCGCAACCGGCCATGCCACCCATGAAACCGGAGGCAATGTTAGCAACACCCTGAGCCTTGCACTCGCGACGCTTGTCGCTGCTGGTGTCGGTCAGGTCGTCAACAATGGTCGCCGTCATCAGCGATTCCAGCAGGCCAACCACGGCCAGCGACATGGAGACCGGGAAAATGATTTGCAGGGTTTCCAGATTCAACGGGATATCCGGCAACAGAAACACTGGCAGGGCATCAGGCAGCTCGCCCATATCGCCGACGGTGCGCACATCAAGGCCTAGTACCATGGCCACTGCGGTTAACACCACGATACTCACCAGCGGCGCCGGTACGGCCTTCGATACCAGCGGCAGCAAATAGATGATGCCAAGCCCGGCGGCCACCAGGGCATACACTACCCAGCTCATCAGCTGCAGTTGCGGCAGCCAGCCTTCCCCGGCCTGCAAGCTGCCCAGTTCCGGCAGCTGGGCGAGAAAGATCAGGATGGCGAGGGCGTTAACGAACCCGGTAATCACCGAGCGGGAAACAAACCGCATCAGCACATCCACGCGCAAATAGCCCATGGCAATCTGCAACACGCCGGTCAGCAAGGTGGCGGCGAGCAGGTACTGCAGGCCATGATCGCGGATCAGTGTCACCATCAGCAGCGCCATGGCGCCGGTGGCGGCAGAGATCATCGCCGGGCGGCCGCCGGTGAAGGCAGTGACCACGGCGATACAGAAGGAGGCATACAGGCCCACCTTGGGGTCCACGCCAGCAATAATCGAGAAGGCAATCGCTTCAGGGATCAGGGCCAGCGCCACAACAATACCCGCCAGCAGATCGCCACGGGGGTTGGCGAGCCAGTCTTTCTTCAATGTCTTCAGCATTCAGAGATTCCGTACCAGAGGGATGACCCGACGCGGCATCCGCAGGAGACATCAACCGCGCAGGTTGAAGGGCGCGCAGTTTAGAGGACCGTGGCCCGATAACCAAGGCGAAATCCGACCCTGCGGTCGAGGCGGCGACACAGGGCAAAACGGAACCATGGTACAGTTTTCTGATTGCAGACTGCCGCGAGGCCGCTAGACTGTGGCTTTGCTGCTGACGAGGTCCGATATGGCCCGCCCGAAAAAGCGCCTGTGGCGCAAGCCTGCTGTGGTTGTCCTGCTTGGCTTGATCCTGCTTGGCTTGGGGGTGGCGCTTTATATCGAAAGCCGGCCGTTTGTCAGCTATCCGGTGACGGAGCTGCGCGGCACCCTGCCGATGGCGCAGATTCTGCCCGCCCCCGCCACTGCGATGGCAGGCATGGCGGTGGTGGATATCACTCCGCCGATCGGTCTGCCGAAGTTTGGCTACTCTGCCTGGGCGCAGGATGCGGATGGATTTCGTACTCGCCTGAAAGCGCGGGCGTTCTACCTGCGCGGACCCGCCGGTGAACCCATGGCGCTGGTGCAACTGGATCTGGGCGCCGGCTCGCTGGTGCTGCATCACCGGGTGGCGGAGCGGATTGCCGCCGAAACCGATATCCCGCCCCACGCGCTGACCATGCTGGTGACCCACACCCACACCGGCCCAGCCAACTTCCTTGATAGCGATTTCTATAACGTGTTTGGTGCCAACCGGCCCGGCTTTGATCCGGCGGTGGCGGATTTTCTGGTCGATCGCATCAGTGAGGCAGTCATGGCCGCCTTTGCGGAGCGCCGCCCGGCGCGGGTGGCCATCGGCCAGCGCGAGGTGTGGGGCATGACGCGCAATCGCTCGGTGCAGGCCTGGGCCAACAACTTCAATATCGCCGCCGCCGAGATCAATGAGGCGCTGGCGTTCCGCGCCGTCAATCCCGTCATGACCATGTTGCGGATCGACTTGCAGCATGACGACGGGGCCTTCTATCCCGCCGGCGCCCTCACCTCTTTTTCCATTCATGGCACCAGCATTCCCGCCTTTACCGGCCCCTATCATGCCGATGTCTGGGCCTGGCTGGCGCGCGATGTGGAAGCCGCCATGGTCCGCAGCGGCACACCCTTCGTGCCGGTGCATGGTCCGTTTCAGGCCACCCACGCGGACAACAATCCGGCCTGGCATCTGGGCGAACGCGGTGATCTCGCTTCCCGGCGTATTGGCAAAGGGCTGGCCAACGAGGCCACTCGGCTGTGGCGCTCCCTCGGCGGGCAACTCGACGATCAACTGGTGCTGCAAAGTGGCAGCCGACTGGTCAATGTGCTGACGCTGAACGAGGACGCCCGCTTCGGTCTGTGCGAGCGCGCCGTTGTCGGCGCCGCCACCGCAGGGGCGGCCAATGGCGATGAAGTATTCCCGATTGCCTGGTTGCCCTATCTGCAGGAAGGCTGGCCGCGCCGGGTCTTTACCGATGGCTGCCACGGCGTCAAACAATGGATGCTGTCAAAGCTGCAGTTGCTGTTGCCGGCGGACCGCTATCCCCACCGTGCGCTGCTGCAGGTGTTTCGCATCAATGAGCTGGTGCTGGTGACGGCGCCGTGGGAAATCACACTCGAATCCGGCAACCACCTGCGTGACACGGTGGCCGCTGCATTGCCCGAGGGCGACTGGCGTATCGAGGTGTCGAGTCTGGGCAATGGCATGTTCGGCTATGTCACCACGCCAGCGGAGTATGCGCTGCAGTACTACGAAGGTGGCCACACAATATACGGGCCGCAGACGCTGGATTTTCTCGCCGGCCAGTTCGCTGCCCTGAGTGCGGATCTGGTGCGCGACGGCGAGGTGCGCGACCTGCCGGACAGCTTCCACTTCCGGCTTGCCAGCCGCCAGTTCTGGCCACAGGCCGGACGCTGGAATGGCGAACGCCAGATCACTGCCGCCGCCGAATTTGTTCGCGGCGAGCTGCCCGGTGAACCGCACTGGCGTCTGCAGGTGCGTGCCGAGCCACCGGGCAATCTGGTGCTGCACAAACCGTTGCTGCATATCGAGGATGATCGCGGCGAGATCGTCACCAGTGATCAGGGCACCGACTTGCAACTGCGGCTGATTCGCGACGACGGCAGCAGCGCGCTGTACGAGGTACGCTGGTTCTACCCGCCGATCAGCCAGTCGCGCCGCCATCGCCTGCATCTGGCCGGCCGCGACGGCATTCCGGCACTGGTGTCCGACTGGTTCTGACGCCCGTGGTGAACCTGGATCGAGGTTTCCGGGCGCAGGGCTGCTACACTGATGGCCAGTGATGATTCCGGGATACTGATATGCGCGCTGCCATTATTGCTGCTTCCACGCTGGTGTTGCTGACTGCCTGCGCCAGCACCTCGACGCTGGTGACCCGCCATGTCGCCGACAGCAGCGACGCCCCGGTGCAGAACCTGCTGCTGGTGGGCAGATCGCCGGAAGCAAAGATCCGCAAGCAGTGGGAAAAGGCCTGTGCCAGCCGGCTTGCCGGTGACCGCCTTGCGATTACCGGCAGTGAAAGCCTCTGGCCCGCCGACCTGATGCCGGATACCGAAACCCTGCTGGCGGAGGCCGCTGCCCGTGGTTTCGATGCGGTGCTGGTCGCCGAGATCACCCCGCTGTTGCTGGCGCCGCTGCAGATGCCGCCCGACAATGTGGTCAGCGAAGAGCGCCGCGTCAGCAGTGATGCCTCGCCTCGCTCGCCAGGCTTCCAGCTCACTCTGGGTGCCGGCGACAAGAGCACGCCGCCGCCGCGCGATCAGGACATCGAGTTCCAGCTCCAGCGCCCGGATGGCACCGTGCTCTGGAATGGTCTGGTACGCACCCACGAAGCCAATCAACTGGAAGCGATCGCCCGCAGCCAGTGCCAGCGAGTGCGCAAGACGCTGGTGCAGGCGGGTCTGCTGCCCTGACCACTTCGCTCAGGCTGATCGCTTTGGTCATGGGCGATGCCGGTGACACTTGTTAGCCTGCCCGCTTCCCGAACTGGAGGTGCAAGATGGCAGGCCCGCTTTCCGGCTTTCGACTTCTCGAACTCGCGGGCATTGGCCCCGGTCCCTTCTGCGGCATGATGCTCGCCGACATGGGCGCCGAGGTAATTCGCATTGATCGCCCCGGCGGCAATCCTTCCGCCGAAGGCGGCCATGACGTGCTGTTCCGCAATCGCCAGAGTATCGCCATCAATCTCAAGCACCCGGACGGTGTCGCCACCCTGCTGACCCTGTGTGAAAGTGCCGATGCCATTTTCGAGGGCTATCGCCCCGGCGTGGCGGAGCGACTCGGTGTCGGTCCGGAGGCCTGCATGGCCCGCAATCCGAAGCTGGTGTACGGCCGCATGACCGGCTGGGGTCAGACCGGTCCGCTGGCGCAGTCGGCTGGACACGATATCAATTACATCTCACTGTCTGGCGCCCTGCATGCCATGGGGCGGCGCGGTGAAAAGCCGGCGCTGCCGCTGAATCTGGTCGGCGATTTTGGCGGCGGCGGCATGATGCTGGCGTTCGGCATCGTCTGCGCACTGCTGGAAGCGCAACGCTCCGGCAAGGGTCAGGTGATCGACTGCGCCATGCACGAAGGCTCCGCCGCCTTGATGGCCATGTTCTACGGTCTGCGCGCCAACGGCCTGTTCAGCGATGAGCGCGGCAGCCATATGCTCGATTCCGGCGCCCATTTCTACGACGTTTATGAAACCGCCGACGGCAAATACATTTCCATTGGCAGTATCGAGCCACAATTCTATGCGCTGCTGAAAGAAAAGGCCGGTCTCGACGCTCAGTTCGACAGCCAGCAAGACAGCTCACTCTGGCCGCAACAGAAAACCCGGATGGCAGAACTGTTTCGCCAGAAGAGCCGCGACGAATGGTGCCGCATCATGGAGGGCAGCGATGTCTGCTTCGCGCCGGTACTCGGCCTCGCCGAGGCGCCGTCGCATCCGCACAATGTCGCCCGCGGCAGCTTTATTGATGTCAGCGGGGTGACCCAACACGCGCCTACCCCGCGTTTCTCCCGCACCGCCAGCGACAGCCCGATGCCCATGCGCCCACCCGGCACCGACACCCGCGCCACCCTCGCCCGCGCCGGCTTCGACCAGGCTGAGATCGACCGCCTGATCACCAGCGGCGCCATCACCCAACTGTAGCAGCGACAATCCTGCACAACGCTTTACTCACGCCACCGGAGTATCATCACCCTTATCCACTCAGGCGAGCGCATTCCCATGGCCACCTTCCCCGATCCGATCACTGACCTGCCGCAATCCGGGCCCCAATCACTGGTACTCGGTGGCGGCTGCTTCTGGTGTACCGAGGCGGTGTATCTGGCACTGGATGGCGTTACCGCCGTTACCCCGGGATACGCCGGTGGCAGTGCCAGCAGCGCCAACTACGACGCGGTGTGTAGCGGAACCAGCGGTCATGCCGAGGTGATCCGCATCGACTACGATGCCGACCACATCAGCCTTGGCCAATTGCTGAAAGTGTTCTTTTCCGTTGCCCATGATCCGACTCAACTCAACCGGCAGGGCAATGATCGCGGCAGCCAGTACCGCTCGGCGGTGTTCTGTCGCGATGCGGCGGAAGTCGGGATAGTGCGCGGCTACATCGACCAGCTCAATAAGGCCGGCGTATTCGACAGTGCCATCGTCACCACCCTGGAGCCACTGGAGACCTTCTATCCGGCAGAGGACTACCACCGGAACTATGCCGCCCGGAACCCGCTGCAGCCTTATATTCTGTTTGCAGCGAGCCCCAAAGTGTCGAAACTCAAGCAAGCCTATCCGGATAAACTGAAAAGGAGCTGATCATGACCCGCCTGTCTGCCAGCGGCTTCGACCTGACGCCACCGGACCCGACCACACTGGAACAACGCGCCGCTGCGCTGACCCCGGAGGAGCGCCATATCCTGCTGCATCAGGGCACCGAGCGACCATTCTGTGGCGGCTTTCTGGATAACAAGTCGCACGGTATCTATCAGTGCAAACTGTGTGATCTGCCGCTGTTCCGGGCGGAACACAAATTCAATTCCGGCACCGGCTGGCCAAGCTTTTTCGACAGTCTTGATGCTGACCATGTGCGTACGGTGGAAGACTATAGTCACGGCATGCGGCGCAGCGAAATCCGTTGCGGACGCTGCGACGCCCATCTTGGCCATGTGTTTCCGGATGGACCGGCACCAACAGGTTTACGCTACTGCCTCAACTCGGCGTCACTGCAGTTCGTTCCCGAATAATGTGCGTTCAGTAGCAGTATCAGGCGCACTGGCCTGCATACTGACGCAATTGAGCCAGCAGCAAATCGTTGATGCGCTCAGGTTGCTCAAGGTGCAGGAAGTGACCGGCACCCGGAATGGTCTCAACCCGTAATCCCGCAGGAAAATCGCGTTTGTGAACAGTGTGCTCTAGCAGACGCGGGCTCATGCAGCCATCACGTTCGCCAAGCAGCACCATGGTCGGCACCGATACCGGCAACGCCAGCCAGCTGCGCGCCTCGCGGTGCGCTTCAGTCCATACCTTCGGCAGGTGCCGATACCAGCCCAACGCGGCCGTCAGCACGCCCGGTTGCGACAGGGTGCGACGGGCCTCTTCCAGATAGCCACCGGGCTCCCAGCCCGGTGACCAGCGTTTCCACAGCCACTCGACACCGGCCAGCCCGTCGCGCCGTAACACCCACTCCGGCACCAGTGGCAACTGGAAAAATTCCATATAGCTGCTGAGCAGAAACTGCTCCGGTACTTTCAGCAGTGCCTGCGGCAATCGCTTTAATGGCGGAATCGCCAACATGGTGCAGCTGTTGAACAACTCCGGCTGGCGGGCCGCCGCCAGATACGCCACCACCGCGCCCCAATCATGACCAACCAGATGGACGCAGCCACCTAACTGACTGGCAAAGGCACAGACATCTTCCACCGCCGCCCGCAGCGAATAATCGCCATCGGCGGGCTGGCAGCCCGGTGCATAGCCTCGCAGGGCCGGCGCGATCGCACAGTAGCCTGCGGCGGCCAGCGCCTCCACCTGATGCGCCCAGTTGCGGTGGCTGTCGGGAAAACCGTGTAACAACAGCACCGGTTCGCCCTCGCCCGCCATGAGGGCGGGAAAGCGCAGTTCATTGTGGGTCAGTTCGACCAGTTTCATCGGTGCCTCCGGTGCGGGCAAACAGTTGTTCCAGAGTCAGGTCCAGCGGCGCATTCATGCCATCGCGGGCAAGTTGGCAGCGTTCCGCCAGCTCCGGTTCCCACGGCCGTTTGTGCTCTTCGCCTATGTGAAGTTCTTCCCTGGCAGGCCAGGGCAGCATGTCCACCAGTTGCTCCAGTGTCAGGTTGCCTAGATCGCGGCCAAGGATAAAATCGCCCGTCTCGGTACGTTGCATCAGGTTCAGATCCATTAGCAGATTACGGAACTCTTCCCAGTGGCTGGCACCGGCAAGATTCAGCACCCGCCGCACCTCACGCACCCGCAACACCCGACCCTGTTGCTGACGACGCCAGAGAATTTCCAGCAGCCGCAGCAGTGACTGCATGCGCGGCAATGCGCTGCGGTGCTCACCAAACACCACCAGAGAGCGGACCAGCTCAGCGCCGGCAAGAACAATATTCCAGGATATAAACACCCACAGCAGGAACAGGGGCACCGCAGCAAAAGCCCCGTAGACCACCTGATAGGAGGGCGACAGCTTGATGAACAGGGCGAACCCACCCTTGGCCAGTTCGAAGAAGACTGCGGCGACAAATCCGCCGATCAATCCCTGCCGCACAGGCACATAGCAATTTGGCACCACCACATAGAGCAGGGTCAGCATCAGGGTGGTAAACAGCAGCGGCAGCAACGCCAGCCACAGTCGCATGCCGCCAAGCATGTCCACCGCATCGGATACCAGCGACATGGATGTCAGGTAGGAGCTGATGCCAAGGCCGGCGCCCAGCAGCAGCGGCCCCAGTGTCAGCACCGCCCAGTACATGATCAGACTGGCCGGGCCACTGCGTGGTCCCGATACCCGCCAGATACGGTTAAGACTGTTCTCAATGGTGCGCAGCATCAGGATGGAGGTGATAAACAGAAACAGCGCGCCGATGACAGTCAGATTGCCCGCCTGGCGGGAAAATTCATTGATGTACTCCAGCACCTGCTCACCGGCTCCGGGAGCAAAATTGCTGAAAGCCCACGCCTGAATCTCGCCACTCTTGTCCTGTAGCGCCGGAACAGCCGTCAGAATGGCAAATGCCACCGTCATGATCGGGACAATGGCAAACAGGGTGGTATAGGTCAGTGCCGCCGCCGCATCCTTGCAGCCATCCTTGCGAAAGCTGCTTGCCAGCAGGGCAAAAAAATCACGCACCACGGCCCATAGGGCCAGTCCTCTGTCACGCCAGTCAGCGACCATCGGATTCATCGGTTGCCACTCTCTCCATCACCACTACAATGGGGGCTCTCAACACATGCGACCCGCCATGAGCCAGATTACCCTGTATCACAATCCACGCTGTTCAAAATCCCGTCAGGCACTGGCCCTGCTGCATGAGCAGGGCATTGAGCCGACGCTGGTACTGTATCTGGAAACGCCTCCCGATGCTGCCACCCTGACCCGTCTGGTCGGACAGCTGGGCTTGCCCCGCGCCCATGATCTGGTGCGGCACAAGGAGCCGGAATATGCCGCCGCCAGACTCAGCCCGCAAAGCCCCGACGCCGACGTGATTGCTGCCATGGTACGCTTTCCCAAGCTGATTGAGCGACCGGTCGCGGTGCGAGGCAAGCGTGCCGTGATCGGTCGTCCGCCCGAAAATGTTCTGCAACTACTCTGAGCCCGCCTGTGCCTACACCCTACGTTCTGGTGCTCTATTACAGCCGCTCTGGCTCGGTGCGAAATCTGGCCCTGCAGATAGCCCGCGGTGTCGAGGAGCAGGGTCTTGAGGCCATGCTGCGCACCGTGCCGCCGGTATCGCCAACCACGGAAGCCACCGCACCGGCGGTGCCGGAAAGTGGTGCCCCCTACTGTTCGCTGCAGGATCTGGCCGGATGTGGCGCCCTCGCCCTGGGATCACCAACCCGGTTCGGCAACATGGCCGCGCCGCTGAAGCATTTCATTGATCAGACCAGCGAGCTGTGGATGCAGGGCGCCCTGATCGGCAAACCCGCCGGTGTATTCACCTCGACCACCAGCCTGCACGGCGGACAGGAAAGCACACTGCTGTCGATGATGCTGCCACTGCTCCATCACGGCATGCTGATCACCGGGCTGCCCTACTCGGAAAAAGCCCTCTATGCCACACGCACCGGCGGCACCCCGTATGGCCCGAGCCACATGGCCGGGCTCGACAATCGTCCGGCCCTGACCGATGACGAGAGCGCTCTCGCCCGCGCCCTCGGCCGCCGGCTTGCTGACCTCGCCCGCACCCTTGGTACTCCATGATGCTGCTGAATATCGCCCGCTTCGCCCACATCGCCCTGATCATCGCCGCCATCGGCGGACTCTGGTGGCTGGCGCCAACGGATACCACCTTCTCCGACGGCGCCCTGCTCAAGGCCGGCGTGCTGATGACGCTGGTCCTGTATGGACCTCTGGTGGCGCTACTGCCGGCCACCATCAAAGGTGACGGCCGGCTGCTGACCTGGCTTTGCATTCTGTTGCTGTTCTACTTTGCCGGCTTCGCGGTGCAGTTGCTCGACCCGCCGCCGGTACGGACTGTTGCCATTGCCAGGGTTGGCCTCACCGTGCTGTTGTTCGTGAGTGCCCTGCTGGTGATTCGCCAGCGAGGCACAGGGCGTGATTGATGATCGCCAGAGCCTGACCACCCCGGAAGGCGCCACTCTGTCGCTGGTGCCGGCGGGCCTGCTGCCGCGCGGCGCCGCATTCCTGATTGATTCGCTGATCCGTTCGCCGATCTACGTCGTGGCCTGGCTGCTGATGCTGACTCGCAGTGGCACCACCACGGGCCTGATGCTGATTCTGGTGTTCCTGCTGGAGTGGTTCTATCCGGTGCTGTTCGAGGTGTTTCGCCACGGTCAGACACCGGGCAAGAAACTGATGGGACTGTGTGTCACCCATCTGGATGGCACCCCGGTCACAGTCAATGGCAGCCTGATTCGCAATCTGGTGCGGCAGGCAGACTTTTTTCCGGTGGGCTATCTGGTGGGCTGCGTCGCCATGCTGTGCAATCGCCGCTTTCAGCGTCTTGGCGATATGGCCGCGTCGACGCTTGTCATTCACGTGCCAGCAACGGCCGTCACCCGGATCAGCGCCGACATCCCGCCGATGGCACCAGACTGGACGGCGGATCTTGCCGACCAGCAAACACTGGTCGCTTTTCTCGAACGACATCAGGCACTGTCCGGCAGTCGTCGTCAGGAGCTGGCCCGACTGGGATGGACGGAGCTGGGCGCAACCGACGCCGAGCGACGGGCGCTGTCGACGGCGCGCTTTCTGCGGGGAGCGGGATGAAACAGACCCAGTTTGAACAACAGTTTTCCGCCGACTGGACACTGCTTGAGCAACAGCTTAACCAGCTTGAGAAACTGCGGCGCGGGGACACCAGTCAGGATGTCCAGCTGTCCACCTTGCCGACGCGTTACCGCCGGCTTTGCCACCATCAGGCGCTGGCGCGGGAGCGCGGTTATAGTCTCAGCCTGATCGAGCGCCTGGATGATCTGGTGCTGCGAGGTCACCGCCAGTTGTATCGGCCGCGTTTGCCGCTGGCGGCGCCAATGAAACAGTTTTTCCTCGCCGATTTCCCACTGGCCGTACGAGCGCAATGGCCGTGGCAACTTGCCAGCACGCTGGTGTTCGGACTGTCGTTGCTATTGATCTGGCTGCTGGTACGACACGACCCGGACATGGTGTACAGCCTGCTCGACCCGGCCACCACCGCGCAGATGGAGGCCATGTATCACCCCGCAGCCGAACACCGTCATCAGCGCGACAGTGGTGACGACATCAGCATGTTCGGCTTTTACATCTACAACAACATCAGCATTGCCTTTCGCACCTTTGCCGGCGGGATTTTTTTTGGCGTCGGCGCCTTGTTCGTGATGTTGTATAACGGCGGTTTTTTCGGTGCCATTGCCGCCCACCTCACCAACGTCGGCTATCACGAACCGTTTTTCACTTTCGTTATTGCCCACGGTGCGCCGGAGCTGACGGCGATTGTACTGGCTGGTGGCGCCGGACTGCGTCTTGGCTGGGCCTTGCTGGCGCCCGGTCCGTGGTCGCGGCGAGATGCGTTGCGGTTCGCCGCGCGCGATGCCATGACGATCATGTACGGGGTATTCGCACTGCTGGTACTGGCGGCGTTCATTGAGGCGTTCTGGTCGCCGCGCCTGCTCCCCGCCGGCATCAAGTACGGTGTGGGCGCGCTGCTGTGGCTGCTGACGCTCGGCTACCTGCTGAAGGGAGGACGGCAGCGGTGAATCTGGAACAGATGAGCGCACGGATTGCTCCCCGCAACGCCTGGCAGGCCATCGACCTCGGCGCCCGTCTTTACCAGACGTGGTGGAAACCGCTTACGCTGATCTGGCTGCTGTTCAGCCTGCCGCTGTTGCTGATACTGCTGGGGCTATTCTGGCAAGACTATCCGGGTGCGGTGTTTCTGCTGATCTGGTGGCTAAAGCCGGCACTGGAACGCCCGCTGCTCGAATACTGTGGCCGCGCCCTGTTCAGCCAGCCTGCAAGCCCCGTGCAACTGTTACGGCAATGGCGCGGTTACGGTTGGCGAGGGCTGCTGCCCTGGTTGCTATGGCGACGCATCTCGTTCAGCCGCAGTTTTCTGATGCCAGTGACCCAGCTTGAGCAGCAGTTCGGTCAGGCATTTCGGCAACGACGTCAGGCCCTCAACAGCGGCCCGGCAAACCGTTCCGTCACCCTGACAGTACTGATGCTGCATATCGAGCAACTGTTCTCCTATGTGCTGGTGATTCTGCTGATGATGCTGATGCCGGCCCAGCTCGGCATCAGCGAAGTCGAATGGATGCTCGACGACAACATGACGTTGCTGGCGCTGCTCGGCTGGTATGCGGTGCTATGCGTCACCCAACCGCTGTATGTCTGCTCCGGCTTTGCCCTTTATCTGAACAAGCGCACCTGGCTGGAAGGCTGGGACATGGAACTTGGCCTGCGGCGGATCGGCGAACGCCGTACGCTTGCCCAGCAGCGGATTGGTCCGACACTGGTGCTGCTGTGCTTGCTGCCACTGACGCTGATATTGCCCAGCGGCAATGCCAGCGCAAATACTGCTGACAGCGCCCGTGATGACGCCATCGCCATCGTCGCCGGCGAAGAGTTCATGCCATTGCAAGTAACTGAGCGATGGCAATGGAAGGCACAGGATGCCCGTATGGAGCAGGCCGGTGACGATTTACTTTTGCGCATCATGCGCTGGCTGTTCGAACGGGATGTCAGCGCGACGCCCCGGGAAAGTCACTGGAGTCTGGCGGGTCTGTTGCGCGCACTGCTGTGGGTGCTGGTGATCAGCGCGGTACTCTATGGCCTGTGGCATTACCGCCGCTGGCTGGCAAGCCTGCCAGCACGATGGCGGCCCGCTCCGCCGCCGGTCACCCATATTGGCGGGTTGGACATTCGGCCCGAATCGCTCCCGGACGACATCGCCGCCGACGTGATGGAGCACATTCATAGCGG
This sequence comes from Alcanivoracaceae bacterium, assembly GCA_046292765.1. Taxonomy (GTDB): domain Bacteria; phylum Pseudomonadota; class Gammaproteobacteria; order Pseudomonadales; family Alcanivoracaceae; genus PGZG01. The sequence continues at coordinate 720,596 of JBKBQA010000002.1, forward strand.
CGATCTGCGTCAGGCAGTCAGCCTGCTCTATCGCGCCACTCTGTCGCGGCTCGCCAGTGACGGGCAGATGCTGCTTCTGCCCGGCGCCACCGAGCAAGAAGCCCTGCAGCACTGCCGCGATCAGCATCAGGACCGTGCCGGGGTGGCGCTGCTTGCCACTATCACGCCTCTCTGGATCAGCACTGCCTGGGCGCATCGTCCACCTGCGGCCGACAGCCTGCGCACGCTGGTGCAACACTGGTCAGATCATTTTGATCGCCGCAGCCGGACGGAGCCGTCGTCATGAAGCTGCCGCATCTGCTGGCGCTGGTGCTGATTGCCGCAATCGGCTACTGGATCTGGAGCAATGTCGAAAAAATTCCCGTGGCCGAGCACGGCATCAGCACCGCCGCTAACATGGCGGCAGCCGAAGCCCTGTTATCGCGACGGGACATGCCTGTCCGTCGCATCAGTAGCGCGGCGGAGTTGTTCCCGCTGCCGTCCCCGGACACCCTGCTCGTTCTCCAGCGCCGCGATGCGCGACTGGCGGAATGGCAACGCAAGGCCCTGCTCGAATGGCTGCAGGCGGGTGGACGACTGATCGTCAACGCGGTACCAATGGACTACAACGACTACATTGACGATCAGCTCGGCGACGACGACATCGCCAACCATGACCCACTGTTATACAGCCTGGGCGTCACGGCCTGGTACAAGGATTCTGTTGCCCGTCGACCGGAACTGCCGACCGATACCAGTGATGGCGGTCAGCTCGAACTCAGGTTCAGGCTGCATTGTCTTGGCAAGCTCAACCTCGACGGCATGACCTGCGCCCGCATGGTCTGTGGCGAGGACCGACTACCGGATTACGCCCTGTTTGACGATGACCACACATTACGGCAACTGGAACTGGATCCGCAGATCGACCTGCTTCACCGCGATCTCTACACCACGCCGCAAGACGATGATGCGATGATTCCGCTTCGCGACACCACGGTGATTGGTCGAGGCAGCAGCGATGGCGGCCACGACATGCTGCTATGGCTGGAAGCCGGCAAGGGAGATGTGCTGGTATTCAGTGACCTTGATATTTTCTCCAACAGCCGATTGCATCATCTTGATCACGCTGACCTGCTGCTGACGCTCAGCCGGGGGTCAACGGCAGTGTGGTGGATTCGCAGCGTCGATGCGCCTGCCCTGCACCGCTGGCTGTGGCAACGGGGCTGGCCACTGATCTCTGCCGCAACTCTGTTGTTGCTGCTGTTTCTCTGGCATCACATCCCCCGTCGCGGCGTCATGCTGCAGTCTGCCGACATCCACGAACGTGACTTTACCGACCACTTTCAGGCCGCCTCTGCACTGCTCTGGCGCATAGGCCAGCCACGCGCATTGCTGGAGCCCTTGCGTCGTGATGTTGTGCGTCAACTCGGTCGACATCCCGGCGGCACTGATCCGGCGCGCCACATCGAGCTCGCCGCCGCACTGGCAAATCTCAGCACGGCAGAGGTAAAGAATGCGCTGGAACAGGTGCCCGCCAACGAGGCAGAACTTCATTATCTGGTTTCCCTGTTGCAGCATCTGCGTCAGCACACCTGAAACCGGGATGAAATATCGCTATGGTGGAGCAGACAAACTGCACAGCAGGCAAAGGAGATTAACCGATGCAGACTGACAGCAAGATGGTCCGTTCCGCTCTGGTGCTACCAGTATTCATCCCGGCGGTCGCGGTGACACTGCTGCTGGTAATTGGCACCATCAGCAACCCGACATTGGCCGGTGCCCTGTTCGCCGACACACTCGCCTTTATCACTCGAAGTTTCGGCTGGTTCTATATGCTCGCCGTTGCCATTTTTCTGGTGTTCATCGTCGCGGTGGCGATCTCAAGCTGGGGCAATATCCGTCTCGGGCCTGATCACTCCGAGCCGGAATACCCGTTCCCGGTCTGGTTTGCCATGCTGTTTTCCGCAGGCTATGGCATTGCGCTTCTGTTTTTTGGCGTAGCCGAGCCGGTGCTGCACTATGCAGAGCCTCCGATGGGTGCAGCACAGACCGTCGATGCGGCGCGCCAGGCGATGCAGATCGCGTTTTTCCACTGGGGATTTCATATCTGGGCAATCTACGGGCTAGCAGGGCTGGTACTGGCCTATTTTTCGTTCCGGCATGGTCTGCCGCTGTCTGTCCGCTCGGCCCTCTATCCGCTGATCGGCGAGCGCATTTATGGTCCCATCGGCCACGCCGTCGATGTATTTGCCATACTCGGCACACTGTTTGGCATCGCCACCACGCTGGGCTTGTCTGTCACCCAGATCAACGCCGGACTGCATTACCTGTGGCCATCCATCCCGGTCAGCATTTCCGTGCAGGTCGGCGCCATCGTGGTCATTACCGGCCTGGCCGTGCTGTCTGTCGTGGCAGGCCTCGACAAGGGCGTCAAGCGACTGTCGATCATCAATATGGCATTGGCGGTTGCACTGATGACATTTGTCTTTGTTGCCGGCCCATCGATCCTGATTCTGGAGACCTTCCTGCAGAACACAGGCAGTTACCTGAATCATATCGTCGAACGTACTTTCAATTTGCAGGCCTACAGCCGCAGTGACTGGATCGGCAACTGGACGCTGTTCATTTTCGGCTGGACCATTGCCTGGGCTCCCTTTGTCGGTCTGTTTATCGCTCGCATCAGTCGTGGCCGTACCATTCGGGAGTTTGTCTTCGGGGTCATGCTGGTGCCTTCGCTGTTCACCTTTCTGTGGTTCTCGATTTTCGGTGACACCGCCTTGTACCTGATCATGCATGAGGGCTATACCGCCTTGATCGGCGAGGTCCAGTCAAATACCGCCATCGCCCTGTTCAAACTCTACGAGCGTCTGCCGCTGACCGAAGTGGTTTCCTTCGTTACCGTGATACTGATCATCACTTTTTTTGTCACCTCTTCGGATTCGGGATCGCTGGTAATCGACTCGCTGGCATCCGGTGGCGCGGCACACACGCCAGTCTGGCAGCGAGTGTTCTGGGCCTCTACGGAAGGCGTGCTGGCTGCTGCCCTGCTGATGGCCGGGGGGCTAAGCGCCCTGCAAACCATGACCATTGCCAGCGCCCTGCCCTTTGCGGTGATCATGCTGGCTGCGGTGTGGGGCTTATGGCGGGCACTGGTTATCGAGGGTCACCGGGAAAAAAGCCTGCACAGTCATCCGGCGTTGAGCGGCAGTGCACCCGGCCCGGCCGACTGGCAGCAACGCCTGTCCCGACTATTACACTTCCCCGACGCCGATCAGTCCGGCGCCTATATCGAACAGACAGTTCACCCCGCCATGCAGCAACTGCGGGCCCAGCTGGGTCGACTGGGCTGGCATGCGGAACTGCAGCATCAACCGGGTGACCATTGTCGTTTGCATATCGTCCGGGGCGAAGAAGTGAATTTCTTTTATGAGATTCGCCTGGTGGCCTATCCCCGGCCGGCATTTTCTCTCGCTGCGCTGGACGCCAGCAGCACCGCCGAACAGCAATACTGGCGCGCTGAAGTGTTCTTGCGGCGCGGCGGTCAGGGCTACGACGTATTCGGCTATAGCCCCCAGGAACTGATCGGTGACATGCTGAATCAGTTCGGCAATTATCTTCACTTCCGCCACATTTCCCCGGGCAACCTGCCCTGGGAAATGGCGGAGCAGGACACTTCCAGCACCTCGTCTTCAGGGAGCCATTCATGACAGCACCGCAAACTCTGACCGATGCCAGCACGCTGGCGCGTTCCATCGAAACCGCCGTGGCCGCCGTGCTGGTTGGCCAGCAACAAGTGGTGCGCGAAGTGCTGGTCGCCATGATCAGTGGTGGCCATGTGCTGCTCGAAGGCGTGCCCGGTCTCGGCAAGACGCTGCTGGTGCGCACCCTCGCGCACACCCTGCAGGTGGAGTTCAGTCGCATCCAGTTCACCCCCGATCTGATGCCAACCGACGTAACCGGCCATGCCATGTTCGATCCGAAGACCGAACAGTTTCGTATTCGCAAGGGTCCCGCCTTTACGCAGCTGCTGCTCGCCGACGAAATCAATCGCGCCTCGGCAAAAACCCAGTCTGCCCTGCTTGAAGTGATGCAGGAGCGACAGATCACGATTGAGGGCAAGTGCTTTCCGCTGGCGCCCCCCTTCATGGTGCTGGCCACCCAGAACCCGCTCGATCAGGAAGGCACCTATCCGCTACCAGAAGCGGAGCTGGATCGCTTTCTGTTCAAAATCATGATCGATTACCCGGTGATCGAGCATGAAGCGAGGATTGTGCGCATGGTGCTGGATGGCACCATCAGCGACAGTCTCGCCGTGGCGAATCTTGTGGCGCTCGCGGATGCCAGCGGCGTACTTGCCATGCAGCGTCTCGCCACCACCGTCAGTCTTGACGATGCGGTGGTGGACTACGCGCTGCGACTGGTGCGCAGCACCCGCGATCTGCCCGGCCTCGCCCGTGGCGCCGGGCCACGCGCCAGTATTGCGCTCTGCACTGCCGGCCGCGCCGAGGCGCTGCTGGAAGGCCGTGACTTCGTCATTCCCGACGACATCAAGCGGGTGGCGCGTCCGGTGTTGCGCCATCGCATCCAGCTCAGTGCCGATGCGGAAATCGAAGGCCAGACGCCGGAGTCACTGCTGCGTCGGCTGCTGGATCAGGTCCCGGCTCCCCGTCAATGATGCTGCGCCCTTCACCCGCACTGTTGCGGGCGGCTGTGTTGCTGCTGCTGCTGGCCCTGCTGCCATTGGCGGCCCGCCTGTGGCTGCCTGACTGGCGTGAAGGCGCAGAGACACTCTGGCTTCTGGCGGCGCTGATGCTGGTGATGACACTTGGCTGGGACATCGCCCGGGCCTGGTCACGACCGCTGCCGCGAGCTACCCGGCTCACCCCTGCGGCTTTTTCCGTTCAGCGCGATCACACCATCCGGGTAAGGTTTGCCAGCAGTGATCTGCCCAGCCAATGCGAGCTCGCCGACCATCACCCCGCCGATGATCCGAACACCGGCCTGCCGGCGCTGTTAAGGCCGGCAGCTGCGGCCACCACCGAGTTCAGCTACCGTTACCGCCCGTCGCGACGCGGCAAGGCGGTGTTCGGTGATATCGAACTGTGGTTGCCCGGCCCGCTCGGTTTGATCTGGCTGCGGCGTCGTATTGGCGCCGCCTGCGAAGTGCCGGTGTATCCCGATTTTTCCATGTTGCAGAGCGATGCCCTGAAGGCACAAAAACACAGCCGCCTTGATGCCGGCAGTCGGCAACAGCCACGGCGTGGCGAAGGCATGGAGTTTCACCAATTGCGCGAGTACCGGCCAGGCGATGCCCTGCGCCAGATCGACTGGAAGGCCAGTGCCAGACGCCGCAGCCTGATCAGCCGGGAGTATCAAGAGGAACAGAACCAGCACATTATCGTCCTGCTGGACGGCGGCGCTCGGCTGGCCATGCGGGTTAACGGGATGACCGGCTTCGACCATGCCCTGAACGCCAGCCTGCTGTTGGCCTGGAGTGGCTTGAAGCAAGGCGATCGCCCTGGTGTTCTGCTGTTCTCCAACGATGAAGAGCGCTGGCTGCCACCGGTCCGCGGTCAACAGGGATTAAACCGGCTGCTCAACGCGCTCTACACCCTGCACCCGGGCAATCGTGCCAGCGATTACAGTCTCGCCGCCCGTAAACTGATGGGGCATTGGTCACGGCACTCATTGGTGGTGCTGATCAGTCATATCCAGCCGGATGACGAGCAGGAACTGATGACCGCAGTCAAGCTGCTCAGTGGCAGACACCTGCTGATGATTGCCGATATCCAGTTGCCCAGTCAGGCGCGGCTGCGCCATTGCGCCATCGACACTGTGGATGACGCCCTGCGGGTGGCCGGCGATGCCGGCTGGCAGGAGGCCCGTCTGGCCCTGCATGCCAGACTGCGCCATGCCGGCGCCCTGGTGGTGGAAGCCACGCCCGAACACCTGCCGGCAAAGCTGAATCAGGTTTACCTGTCGCTTAAACGCAGTGGACAACTATAAGATTGATCAACAAGGCCTTCACGTGACACGGATCAACATAGGGCATGATCCACCGCCCTACGCTGGATTCGATGAACACGGAGTACTGTCCATGCAACAACCTCGGAGCCTGATCCCCTACGCGGTGATGGCCCCCTCGGGCCACAACACACAGCCCTGGCGGTTTGAGGTGTCGGCACAACGTATTGATATTTTTCCCGATTTCAGTCGCCGCCTGCCGGTGGTGGATGCCGATGACCACGCCCTCTTTATCAGCCTCGGCTGCGCGCTGGAGAACCTGCTGATTGCTGCAGCCCAAAGCGGCGTACATACCCGGGTGGAATACTTCCCGGCCGGTGAACAGTGCCTGCGAGTGCACCTTGAAGGGCCCGGCGACATTGCCAACGAATCAACCCGGATACTGTTTGATGCCATGCCACGACGCCAATCCAATCGCGGCCGCTACGAGCAACGCCCGCTGTCGGAGCAGCACATCACTGCGCTGGCACTCGCGGCCCGCCAACCGGATGTGCGGATAGAGCTGATCAGCGACATCAAGCAGCGTCAGCAGATGGCCCAGCATGCCGCCCGTGCCTGTGAACAGCAGTTTTCCGACCCGGCCTTCGTCCGCGAACTGCAGCACTGGATCCGCTTCAGTCAGCGCGAACGTAACCTGCAACGTGACGGGCTGGCCGCCGACACCATGGGCATGCCATTCGTGCCACGCTGGTTCGGCCGCCTGATCATGGCGCTGACCAGCACACCGCAGCGGGAGGCCCGCAAGGTGCAGAGGCAGGCCGAATGCGCACCACTGCTGGCGCTGTTTTGCGTACGCCGTAATGATGCCAGTAGCTGGGTCAATGCCGGGCGCAGCTACCAGCGGCTGGCATTGACAGCCACCGCGCTGGGCATCGCCCACGCACACCTGAACATGCCCTGCGAAGTTATCAACGAACGCGCTGCGATGAAAAAATCACTGGGCCTGGAGGATGAACCGGTGTTACTGATCCGACTCGGCTTTGGCAAGCGCATGCCGATGTCAGTGCGGCGTCCCGCCAACGAGGTTATGGTTGAGCATGGATAACCCCACACCTGCCCAGACGATGAAATGGTCGCTGCGATTTGCCCGTATCGCCGGCATTGATGTGGCAGTGCATGCCACCTTCGCCCTGCTGCTGGGCTGGGTAGCACTGACCGTCTGGCGCAGCACACACAGCGGCGCGGCGGTGCTGCAGGGACTGGTATTCATTATCGCCCTGTTTGCTTGTGTGGTGCTGCATGAGCTGGGGCATGCCCTTACCGCACGGCGCTTCGGCATTCGCACCCGCAGCATCACCCTGCTGCCGATTGGCGGCATCGCTGCCATGGAAAAAATGCCCGACGACCCGAAACAGGAAATGCAGGTCGCCATAGCAGGCCCGCTGGTCAACGTGGTGATCGCTTTCGTCATCGCGGTGGTGATCAGTGTCGGCAACATCCCGCCCCCATCGCCTGAAGAAGATGCCACCCTGCTGCTCGGATCGCCGGCAGCCTTCCTCTACAGCCTGATGGCAATCAACCTGATACTGGCCGTGTTCAACCTGCTCCCCGCTTTTCCGATGGATGGTGGCCGGGTCCTGCGGGCGGCGCTGGCGATGAGAATGGATCATCATCTGGCAACGCTTCGTGCCGCCAGAATCGGCCAGAGCATGGCGGTAGTGCTTTTTTTCCTTGGTTTTTTCTACAGTCCGATTCTGATGCTGATCAGCGTGTTTATCTGGTTTGCGGCCGGCGCCGAGTCCGGTGCCGAACAACTGCGCCATGCCCTCCACCGGGTGTCCACCCGAAATGCGATGATCACCCGATTTGACGTGCTGCGTGAGGAAGAGATACTGCAGCGAGCCGTTGATCTGACCCTCCACACGGACCAGAAACATTTCCCGGTGATCAGTGCCAGTGGTGGCCTGAAGGTGCTCAGTCAGCGCGATATGCTCAGCGCATTACGCAGTGACGGCGAGTCGGTGTCATTGCAGCGGCTGCCACTGCCACCGCTGGAAACCTGCGGTCTGCATGAACCGATGCAACAGGTACTCGATCGCATACAGCAGCAGCCCAATCCCATTATCGGTGTTCTCGACCAGCAACGCCTGGTGGGGCTGATACATCTTGAAAACATCATGGAACTGATGCGCATCGACGAAGCACGGCAACGTTAGGAGTGGCGATTCTGCCGCGATCCGGTTTGGGCAGGATTGCCGCTCTACAAGCGATCAACCGGGCGAAGTGTGGCAACAATGCCGCCATGAAGATGATCGGCATCCTGCCGAAACGCCGCCAGCATTCGCTGCAGATACTCTTCTCCCACCGCATCCTGTAACGCCTCAACGCTGGCCAACAGATCTGCCTCCAGTTGCTGACGCGACAACAGTTCATCTGCCTTCAAAATCGCATACTCCGATGCCAGGGTGACACCGGTAAACACTGCCACCGCGCAACCCAGCACCAGGGGACCACTGGCGGCACAGAAGGTTGCGCCCCCCGCAGCCGAGCCGCGACTGGCCAGCCGGGCACCGGCGCGCGCCGCGCCTTGTGCGGTCGCACGGGATTGCGCCGCAGCACGCACCGAGTGCGTCAGGGAAAAGGCCGCCGCGCCTGCCCCCAATGCCATCGATACACCGCTCTGACGCAGAGCCAGATCACTCTGTAAGGGTGAGCCTCCCAGCCCGACACCGATCCGGTCCAGATTGATCACCGCCTCGGCATCAACACGCAGGTGCGGATGCGCCTCCCAGCCGGCCAGACGCCGCTGGAGATCCGCCAGCATGTCGTCATGCAGAAAAGCCAGCTGGTTGTCATAGGCGCCCTCCACCTGCTGCTCAAAAACCTGCAATTTCCGCTGCCAGAGCGCCGCAGGAAAAAGCCGCTCGGACAGCATCCTGACCGCTCGCTCGTTATCGGCGCTGAAATACTCCATCAGCCCGAACGCTGTTCGGGTCATGCCACCCGAGAGGGAATAATGCCAATCTGCATAACCGGGCACCCTTGCTCTGGCGTCGGCAAACAATCGGTCCAGCTCCCTGTCGGTGAGTCGTTGCAGAGCGACAAACCGAACCGCAAGGTCGCCATCAAGCCAGTCCGCATTGTCACGCAGGATCTGGTCCAGACGGTCGGCCGGCAGTGCATAGCGACTGCCACCAAGCTGGATCACTTGCGGCTCGCCAACCAACCAGCCGAAAGGACGCGGTGTCAGCACGACCCAGCTCATCAGCAGCACCGCAACGGCAGTCGCGGCAGCCAAAGAGGGTGATGCAAGTGGCCCCGGCGACGCTGATCCATCTGCCGCGCTGACTGGCGCCGGTTGACGATTGCACAGCACAGATACACCCTGCATCAGCAACAGCAGCGGCCAGACGAAACAGGCCCCCTGAACCAGCAGCAGCATCCAGGCCAATAGCGACAGTAGCGACGAGGGTGTGGTGAGCGTCTGCACTAACCACAGATGCACATAGCTGAAGCCGTGCCAGATTGCTGCCGGCGCCACGAGTGCCTGACTCTCTCCCGCAGCCTCCGCCATGCCGAGACGGGCGGCCTGAAACAGCGTCATGGACGACACATCCGCCACGGGCAACCACAGCGACACCAGCAACCACAACAGCACCAGAATCACGCCCGCCATCCGCACCGCCAGCACTCCGGCAGCATGGGACAGCAGCAAGACACTGACATCCGCTCGCAGGAGCCGCAGCGACAACTGCCAGCAACACAGCCAAAGGGGCACGGCAAACAGCATCAGCCACCAGAACGCGGGCGCCTGGGGCTGGCTGATAACTGCCAGCAACAGTATCGACAGCGGCAAGGCAGCGGCTGCCTGAATGGCGGCCATGACCAGCCCGCCCCGTAGCCTGTGTCGCCAGCGCGAGTGCTCCGTCAGATAGGCCGACAGTGCCACCGCCCGACGCCGGCGGGCACGCCAGAACAGCACGGCTAACAGCGGCACCCACAGCAGCAGCCACAACACCGTGACCCCGAGATCACTGGCCACCACCGCCAGATAGCCGAACAGTTTCAGCACGGCCACCAGCAGCACCAGCCAGATCAACGACGACAGCAGACGCAATGCAGACACAAGCGAGACAGGCAACATAGCGGTGTTGACCTCGCCGAACGGGGAGGATTCCCCTGATAGCACTTAGCCGAACGGGCCAACCCCGAACAGCAGACGGTGCAGATGGAAGCTGAACGCCGCCCACACAATCAGGCCAGCCACCACTGCGATGATGTCCCGGCTCACGCCAACTACTGGGTACTGCTTGCCCGTGGCGCGATCGCGCTTGCGGTGAATAATGAAGCCAAGTACCGCCCAGACAAGAAAGCTGCCGAACAGGATCAGATCATGCAACGCGCCATTGGCAAACAGATGCGCCAGCGCCCAGATCTTGGTGGCCAGCAGCATCGGATGACCGACACGGGCCTTGATGCGGGTGCCCGGCACATAGGTGGCCACCAGCAGGATCATCGCCGGTAACATCAGCAGTGCAGCCAGATGCCGGGTCCAGACCGGGCTCATCCACAACCAGGTCGGCTGCATGCGGGCCTCGCCGTAACCAACCACGATCAGCACAAGGCCAATGAGGGAGATCAGCGCGACCACGCCTTTCCAGCCCATGGTGCCCAGCTTGGCCACCATGGCGGCGCGGAAGTCCGGCGCCAGCATATTGATGGAATGCACGCCCAGAAACAGAATCAAACCAGCAATCAGCAACAACATGACAACCCCATCATCAGAAAAGTAGCAACAGATTACCCCATTCCCCCCTTTAGGGGCGGCAATCCTACTTGGAGAGGTATTTCATTGCCTCTTCGAGGCCTTCGATGGTCAGAGGATACATCTTGTGGTTCACCAGCTGCCGCGTCCAGGTGTTGGTGGTGGTCATATCCCAGCTTCGCCTGGGCTCCGGGTTCAGCCACACCACCTTGTTCCAGGTGTCCATCACCCGCTGCATCCACGCCGCGCCCGGCTCTTCGTTCCAGTGCTCGACACTGCCGCCAACCGAGTTGATCTCGTAGGGACTCATGGCAGCATCGCCGATAAAAATTACCTTGTAGTCATTGCCGTACTTATGGAGCAGATCCCACATGGAGACCTTTTCGTCCCAGCGACGGCGGTTGTCTTTCCAGACATATTCGTAGATAAAATTATGGAAGTAGAAATACTCCATATGCTTGAACTCGGTCCGCGCTGCGGAAAACAGCTCCTCGCACACCTTCACATAGGGATCCATCGAACCGCCCACATCAAAGAACAGCAGCACCTTTACCCGGTTCTCGCGCTCCTGACGCAGGCGAATATCGAGCAGACCGGCATTCTTTGCCGTTGAGCTGATGGTGCTATCCATATCCAGCTCTTCCGCCTTGCCAGTGCGGGCAAACTTGCGCAGCCGACGCAGGGCCAGCTTGATGTTGCGGGTGCCAAGCTCAACGGAATCGTCCAGGTTGCGATACTCGCGCTTCTCCCAGACCTTGACCGCCTTCTTGTTACGCGATGGCCCGGTGACTCGCACGCCCTCCGGGTTTTCGCCATAGCCTCCAAACGGACTGGTGCCGCCGGTGCCGATCATCTTGTTGCCGCCCTGATGACGTTTGTGCTGCTCTTCAAGGCGCTTGCGAAACTCGTCCAGAATCTTCTCAAGACTGCCCAGCCCCTGCAGCTTGGCAAACTCCTCGGGGCTCAGATTCTTCTCCAGCTCCTTGCGTAGCCACTCCTCGGGAATGGCCTTGCTGAACCAGTTCGGATCAACCGCGTCGAGGCCCTTGAAGTAGCTGTCGAAGGCGCGATCAAAGCGGTCGTAATACTTTTCATCCTTGACCATCACTGCCCGCGACAGATGATAAAAATCATCCATATCCGCAAACGCGAGATGCGCGCCCAGCCCCTCATGCAGGTCCAGCAGCTCGCGCAGGGTGACTGGCACCTTGTGCTCGCGCAGGGTCTCGAAAAAGCGGATCAGCACAACCTCAGCCCTCGCGGCGGCTCATAAAGGCCAGACGTTCCAGCAGCTGCACATCTTGCTCGTTTTTCAGCAGCGCGCCATACAACGGTGGAATGGCCTTGCGGGTATCGCGGTTCTTCAGCACGTCGTCCGGGATATCGTCAGACAGCAGCAGCTTCAACCAGTCAATCAGCTCGCTGGTGGACGGCTTTTTCTTCAATCCGGGTACCTTGCGCAGGTCGAAGAAGATTTCCATCGCCTCCTTGACCATCTCGCGCTTGATATCCGGGTAGTGCACGTCGACGATCTTCATCATCGTTTCGGCGTCAGGGAAATTGATGTAGTGGAAGAAACAGCGACGCAGGAACGCATCAGGCAGCTCCTTCTCGTTGTTCGAGGTAATGACAATAATCGGCCGCTTGTCCGCCTTGATCATCTGCTGGGTCTCGTAGACGTAGAACTCCATCCGGTCGAGTTCCTGCAGCAGGTCATTGGGGAATTCAATGTCGGCCTTGTCGATCTCGTCGATCAACAGCACCACCTGGGTGTCGCTCTCAAAGGCTTCCCAGAGCTTGCCCTTCTTGATGTAGTTGCCCACATCCTCAACGCCATCGGCACCGAGCTGGGAGTCACGCAGGCGTGACACCGCATCATATTCATACAGACCCTGCTGGGCCTTGGTGGTGGACTTGATATGCCAGGTCAGCAGCGGCAGGTTCAGGGACTCGGCAATCTGCTCGGCCAGCAGGGTTTTGCCGGTGCCCGGCTCGCCCTTGATCAGCAACGGCCGCTTGAGCGTAATGGAAGCATTGACCGCCATTTTCAGATCGTCGGTGGCAACGTATTTGTCGGTACCCTGAAACTGCATGTTGTTCTCCGAGAATTTCATTTATTGACCAGAGCACCAGGCAACCAAACCGGCCGGCGTTTTCCGGTGGTTGGCTGATGCACAAAGCGTGTATCGGGGAGCGACTGCATCAGTCAACCACCGGAAAACGCCTCACCACCATGCCTTGCCGCAGCTCCACCCGGCCACTTTAACAAGGCCTCCTCTGATGGCAAGGTGAAAACCCCCTCGGGACTGAGCAGTCCGGTCAATGGCATAATCCGCGCCATGAACCTGCTGCTGCTCCACCCCGACGACCGCCTCGACACCGGCCTCTGGCGCATTGAAGACCGCCGGGCCCGGCATATTCGCTCGGTTCTGGGGCTGGTCCCCGGCGACACCCTGCGCGCCGGACTCGCCGGGGGGGCCATTGGCGAGGCAACCGTGACGGAGGACAGCGAAACCGGCATGACGCTGTCATTCACCGCCTCCGGCAGCCCTCCGCCGCCCCTGCCCGTCACCCTGATACTGGCCCTGCCACGACCAAAAATGCTTAAACGCATCCTGATCGACGCGGCCAGCCTCGGCATCAAACGCATCGTGCTGCTAAATAGCTGGAAAGTGGAGAAAAGCTACTGGCAGACACCGGAGCTGCACCCTGACCTGCTAAGGGAAAAGTTGCTGCTGGGCCTTGAGCAGGCCGGCGACACCGTGATGCCAGAGCTGCTGTTGAAGCCCCGCTTCAAGCCTTTTGTGGAAGATGAACTGCCTGCGCTGGTGGCGGGTAGCCGCGCCCTGCTCGCTCATCCCGGTGACTACCCGGACATGCCCCTGGCCCTGACCGAACCTTGCACGCTGGCCATCGGCCCGGAGGGCGGCTGGACCGATTACGAAACGGGAATGCTGATCGAGTGCGGATTCCACTGCCATCGCTTTGGCCACCGGATTCTGCGAGTGGAAACGGCGCTGCCGGCACTGATTGGCAGATTGATGCAGCTACCCTGACTAGCCGGAGTGCAGGTCGGCCGGCAACCAGGCCGGCCCATAGGGCTCCTGTGGCAGGCTGAACCGGTCCGGATAGCCGATGCCAACCAGATACAACCCGTAAGGCGGTGCCGTCGGTGCCGCCACGCTGCGATTACGCGCTTGCAGCACCTCCCTGACCCAGTCCGGACTTTTCTTGCCGCAGCCCACCGTCATCAAGGTGCCAGCGATGTTGCGCACCATGTGCATCAGAAATGCGTTCGCCTCGGCCTCGATCACAATCAGGTTCTCACGCTGAAACACCTCAAGCCGATGCAGGGTCTTCACCGGTGTTTTCGACTGACAGTAGATGCCCCGGAATGACGTGAAATCATGCTCGCCAAGCAGGTGACGGGCGCCCTCTCGCATCGACGCCACATCCAGCGGCCGGAACTGCCAGCTGACCTGATCAGCGAGCAAGGCCGGGCGAATCGGGTGATTGTAGATAACGTAGCGGTAACGCCTCGACATGGCAGAAAAGCGGGCATGAAAATCATCGGGCACGGTAACAGCCCAGCGGATACTGATGTCCTTCGGCAGATTACTGTTACCGCCGAACTGCCAGGCCCGCATATCGCGCACCGCATCGCTGTCAAAATGCACCACCTGACCGCAGCCATGGACCCCGGCATCGGTGCGCCCGGCACAGATCACCGTGACCGGATGATCAGCCACCTTCGCCAACGCGCGCTCGACCTCCAGCTGCACGGTGGGCACCCCCTCTTGCTGGGTTTGCCAGCCGCGATAGCGGTTGCCGTTGTATTCGATGCCAAGCGCAATACGGGCCATGGTCCTGATCAGGGTGAAATGCCGGGCGCGCATTATGCCCCGAAAGCCGCCGTGCCCGAAACGACTGAGGCAGAAACAAAAAGGGCGGCACCGTCACGGTACCGCCCCGATCTGCAGTGTTGCCGAAGATCAGCCCACTTGCGCGAGCAACTCCTTGGCTTCCTGCTGCTGTTGCGGATTACCCTCGGAGATAACCTCCTGCAGGATATCCTTGGCGCCTTCCGAGTCGCCCATGTCGATATAGGCCTTGGCCAAATCGAGTTTGGTGGCGTTCTCGTCGGTGTCACCGAGGAAGTCAAAGTCGTCATCATCGCCGGTCAACGCCTGCTCCAGCGCTGCCGGAGTGGCGGCGGATGCTGGTGCGGACACCGGCGCCGAGGTCATGGTCGGTTCGTCATCCAGCGACAGCTCGTCCATGTCCAGATCAAGCGCATCGCGCTGGACCGTGGCAGCCGGTTGTACCGCTGGCATGCTGACTGCCGTCGGTTCATCCAGTTCGTCCAGAGACAGATCATCCAGTGACAGGTCAATCTCTTCCGAAGACGGCTTGACCGCCGCTTCGGAGAACTCGTCGCTGACATCGGTCAGGCTGAGCTCACCGAAATCCACATCATCGTCGAGGTCGGCACTGATATCGTCCAAAGCAACTCTGCTGGTGGCCGCCGGAGCGTCATCGAGGTCCAGCGACAATTCGCTGTCGTCATCGAGAGACAGCTCCAGATCATCATCGTCGTCAAGACTCAGCGCAGCAGAGGTGGTGGTCTTGTCGTCGTCCAGATCAAGGCTCAGGTCGTCATCGTCCAACGACATGGCATCATCGGAGTCCATATCGAGGCTGAGCTCGTCATCGCCACCCAGGTCCAGACTGATTTCGTCGTCATCCGTAGCCAGTACCGGGGCAGCGGCGGCCGGCTTGTCATCATCAAGACTGAAATCAAGCGAACCGAAATCCTCTTCGTCGCCCAGCGACAGCTCCTGCTCGGCAAGCGGAGCGGCAGCGCTCGGCTTGACCACTGGTGCATCAAAATCGGAGGCCAGATCCATTTCCAGATCATCAAGGCTCGGCTCCTGCTCGCCGCCACCAAGGCGACCACGCAGTGAGCTGATGGCAGCAGCAACCGCAGCGCCGGCACCGGCATAACTGGCCGCCTCACGCTCGAAACCGTCACGATCATGCATCTCTGCCAGCACTTCCAGCAGACGCACTTTCAGGTCATCGCGCTGGGGCGCCTTGTGAATTTCATTGCGGAGGAAGTTCACTGCCTCGGCATGACGACCGTAGGCGGTATAGACGTCCACCTCCTCAAGGGGATCCTGAGCAGATTCGGACGCTGCACTTGTGGCCTCGTCGTCTTGCTCGTCGTCATCGCCGAAATCCTGTGCGGAGGCGAAGAAGTCATCGTCGCCGGCATCCGACTCGTCGGACTCAGCGAATTCATCCTCAACCTGACCGGCTTTCTGGCGATTGCGCATGAACACCATGCCGCCTACCACTGCGGCCAGTACCAGCAAGCCCGCTACGATGTACAGCAGGTTCGCCATCAGGGTATCCATCAGGGTCGGCTGCGCGGCTGGCGGCGTCACAACGCGCGGACGCTCCGGCGCAGCGACCGGGGCCACTTCGGCAACGGCAGGTTCGCTGGTTGCTTCACCTTCAGCCAACACTTCACCCTCAACAGGGGTGGCGACCTCGCCATTAGCGGTAGCAACTTCGCCCTCGCCGGTCACTGCAACCGGCGCTTCCACCACCGGCTCGATCACGATCGGCTCCGACGGGGTAATCCCCTGAGCTTTCTGCAATTCATTCAGCTGCTGCTGCAGCTGGGCAATCTGATCGTTGCGCAGTTTGAGCAGACGCTCGCTGGTCGACACCTGCTCCTGAAGATCCTTCAGGCGGCTCGACAGTTCGCGGTTTTCGCGATTCATGCGATCCATGTTCTCGTCGCGAATCGCCAGCTCATTCTGCAGTGCAGAGGCGTCCGCGCTGCCGGCGCCAGCAGTACCCCGGCCAGTGCCAGTGCCCGATACGGCATCAGGAGACAGCAGCGTTACCTGCCCCTCGGAAACACCACCCGCAGCACGATCAGTGCGACCGGTGCCAGTGCCATCGAGCTGGGTACGACTCGGCAGGGCGATCCCACGGGCTTCGAGTTTGGCGCGCCACTCCCGATTTTGCTCAGCCACCTGGGCAATCGCATTGCGAGCACTGATATTACGAATCTCTGCCTCGGTGGGCATGCGCAGCACAGTGCCTTCACGCACCAGGTTGACGTTGCCGTCGATAAAGGCATCCGGGTTGAGCTGCTGAATCGCAATCAGCATCTGCTGCACGGAGATGCTGGTAACCGGACGGTTATTGAGCGCGATCCGCCACAGGGTATCGCTGTTTTGGACCACATAGTCCGGACCACGGCGGGTATCAAGATCACGAGTCTGGGTCGCTACACGGGGCTGGCTTGCGGGCTGTGCCGGAGCGGCAGTCTGAGCCGGCGCAGGGGCGACCGATTGCACGGCCGCCGGAGGAGCGAGCGGACGGGAAACCGGTTCCGCGAAGGACGGCGGATCGAGCAGTACGGTGTATTCACGCAGCAGACGGCCGGTCGGCCACATCAATTCGATGATGAAATTCAGGAACGGTTCGCGCACCGGCTGGTTGGAGGTAATACGCAGGATGCCATCGCCGTTCGGCTTGAGATCGACCTCGAAATTGAGCTCGTTGAGGAAAAATACACGCTCAACACCGGCATTCTCGAAGTCCCGCTCGGCACCGAGATTCACCAATAACTCTTCAGTCGTCAGATCGCCGGCATCAAACAGCTGAACCTCCATACTGAGGGGCTGGTTGAGATAGGAATTCAGCCTGTAATCTCCGACCCCGAGTGCGGATACAAAGCCGGGGGCCAGCATGGCCAGCGCCGTGAGTCCGATACCAAATTTTCGGAACATGGTTACGCCCTTTATTTATTATCGACCCCCACCCCGGCCCAGATGGGCTCCCCGGCGGGTCTGTCTTCGGTTGCCTGTTAACCTTGCGCTGCCTCGCAGACCCGATTCTGTCTCGGTTTTACCGACAAAACCTAGAAACTGCGTCACATAATGTCAGTAAGTATCCATTACAGATAGTCTTTTATCAACAATTCCACAATTTGTACACCTTTCAGGGCCGCCCCGTAGCGGACATTGTCAGCGCTGACCCAGAGGTTGAGACCAGTACCATCGTCTGAGCCGGCAAGCTCCTGAACCCGCAGGTTGTCTGGCTCAAGGTCCGCCGACAGCGCCTGACCCCGCTGCTGATCATCCAGCTCACCGATGCCCAGACCAGCCTGCGCAAACCGGGCCAGAGCCTGATCTGCGCCCAACGGCGCCTCACCACGCCAGTTGCACGACACGCTCTGACCAAAGAAGACCGGCACTCTCACTACCTGACACTGGACCCGCCCGGCGAGCTGCGGAAACAGCCTTTGCAAGCCAAGACGGGCACTCTGCGCCGGCGCCAGCACACCACTACCACAGGGCTTGACCCCGGCAGTCAGGGTGACGAAGGCACTCTGGGAGGGGAAAACTTCCGCTTCCGGGTCCTGGCTATTGAGCAGTCGGGCGGTTTGTCGGGCCAGCTCCTCGACACCACCGCGGCCGGCGGCGGAGGCCGGCAGCAACGCGGTCAGAGTGACCTGCTCGGGCAGCTGATCTTCGAGCAGACAGGCCAGCAGCGGCGCCACTTGAGCGGCGATGCCGGCGGGCACAGCCACCAGATTGCGCTCACGGACATCGTCCAGCGCCGCTTCATTGATTCCCGGCAGCACTACCGGCACCTGCGGATCCGCCAGCCAGATGCCGGACAGGTCCACCACCACGCAGCCCTGCTCGGCGGCAACGGGCGAATACTGGGCACTGGCCGTCGGAGGCACCGCGAACAGGGCAACATCGACACCGGCAAAATCAAACTGCTCGATATTGGCGACCTTGAGGTAGCCACCCTTGTATTCGATACGCCGTCCGGCGGTGGCATCGGATGCCACCAGGTGCAAGGTGCCGATTGGCAGCTCACGCTCATTGAGCAGATCCATGATGGCTTCACCCACCAGACCGGTGGCGCCAACCACAGCGACAGAAAAAGAACGACTCATTATTGCTCCAGCAAGATGCGCAGCATGCGCTTCAGCGGTTCAGCAGCGCCCCACAGCAGCTGATCGCCCACGGTAAAGGCGTTCAGATACTGGGAGCCCATATTCATCTTGCGCAGGCGGCCAACCGGAACCGTCAGGGTACCGGTGACGGCCGTCGGGGTCAGATCGCGCATGGAATCTTCGCGCGTGTTCGGCACCACTTTGACCCATTCATTGGCACTGGCAATGATGGCGTTAATCTCGTCCATCGGCACATCGCGGGTCAGTTTGATGGTCAGTGCCTGACTGTGGCAGCGCATGGCACCAATACGCACACAGGTACCATCAAGCGGAATCGGATTGATGCTGCGCCCGAGAATCTTGTTGGTTTCGGCCTGCCCCTTCCACTCTTCCTTGCTCTGGCCGTTATCGAGCTGCTTGTCGATATACGGCAACAGCGAGCCGGCCAGGGCATGACCAAAGTTGGTTTTGGGCAGATCCTCGCCACGCATGGTCGCGGCAACCTGGCGGTCAATCTCCAGAATGGCACTGGCCGGATCAGCCAGCTGCCCGGCCACATCCGCATGAATCCTGCCCATCTGGGCAATCAACTCGCGCATGTTCTGAGCGCCGGCCCCGGACGCCGCCTGATAAGTCATCGACGTGGCCCACTCCACCAGACCGGCGTTGAACAGACCGCCCAGCGACATCAGCATCAGGCTGACAGTGCAGTTACCACCAACGAAATCCTTGACGCCATTGGCCAACGCGTCATTGATGACCTTGCGGTTGACCGGATCGAGAATGATCACGGCACCGTCCTTCATCCGCAGCGCCGAAGCCGCATCAATCCAGTAACCTTTCCAGCCGGCTGCGCGCAGTTTCGGGTAGACATCATTGGTGTAATCGCCGCCCTGACAGGTAACGATGACGTCCAGCTTCTTCAGCTCGTCCACGCTGCAGGCATCTTTCAACGGCGGCACATCGCGGCCGATATCCGGCCCCGCCTGACCCACCTGCGAGGTGGTAAAGAATACCGGCTCAATGTCGCGGAAATCGTTATCTTCGATCATCCGGCCCATCAGCACGGACCCGACCATGCCACGCCAGCCGACAAATCCTACGCTTTTCATATTCAATCTCCGTTATCTATTACTGTAGCAGCGGCAGTCCTGCTGCGACCGGCTTGGGCAGGAGCGCCTTCCGCCGATGAGCTGATGGAGTCGCTCCTGCAATTTAACCATTCAACGCCGCTACCACGGCGTCACCCATTTCTGCGGTGCCGACCTTGCGGCAACCTTCGGTCCAGATATCTGCGGTACGCAGCCCGCTTTCCAGCACCTGCTCGACGGCTTTCTCGATGGCATCAGCCACATCAGCCCGTTCCAGGCTATAACGCAGCAGCATCGACAGCGACAGAATCGTCGCCAGCGGATTGGCAATGCCCTGCCCGGCAATATCCGGCGCCGAACCGTGGCAAGGCTCATAGAGACCCTTGCGATTTACATCCAGCGACGCCGACGGCAGCATGCCGATGGAACCGGTCAACATCGCCGCTTCATCGGAAAGAATGTCGCCAAACAAGTTGCCGGTGACGATCACATCAAACTGCTTCGGTGCCCGCACCAGCTGCATGGCCGCATTGTCGACATACATGTGCGACAGCTGCACTTCCGGATACTCCGCCGCCATGCTGGTGATCACTTCTTTCCACAGCTCGGTCACTTCCAGCACATTGGCCTTGTCCACCGACAGCAGCTTCTTGCCGCGCACCATGGCCAGCTCGAACGCCACCCGGCCGATACGGCGAATTTCGCTTTCGCTATACACATCGGTGTTAAAACCGACCCGCTCGCCATTTTCCACACGGATGCCGCGTGGCTGACCGAAATAGATGCCGCCAGTCAGCTCACGGACGATCAGGATATCGAGGCCGCTGACGATTTCCGGCCTCAGACTGGAAGCACTGGCCAGCTGCGGAAACAAAATCGCCGGACGCAGATTGGCAAACAGGCCCAGAGACGAGCGCAGACGCAGCAGACCACGCTCCGGCCGCTTGTCGCGCTCGATGGTGTCCCACTTGGGACCACCGATGGAACCGAACAGGATGGCATCGGCCGCTTTCGCCTTGTTCAGGGACACCTCAGGCAAGGGATCACCGTGCACGTCGTAGGCAGAACCGCCCACCAGCGCTTCGTCCGTACTGATATCCAGATTGAATTTCTTTTTGACCGTGTCGAGCACCTTGACCGCCTCGGCAACAATCTCCGGGCCAATACCGTCACCGGGCATTACCAGAATCTGCTTCGTCATCTCATTACTCACTCAATAAATACCCATGGCTCGCGTTGCTGCCGCCCTTTTTCATATTCACGAATCGCATCCGCATCCTGGAGCGTCAGGCCAATATCATCGAGGCCGTTCAACAGGCAGTGCTTGCGAAACGCATCAATCTCGAAGGCAATCGCCTCTCCGTCCGGACGGATAATCTTCTGCTCGGCCAGATCCACAGTCAGGCGATAGCCTTCGTTGCCCTGCACCGCACTGAACAGCTCATCGGCCACTTCTTCACTGACAACAATCGGCAGCACACCATTCTTGAAACAGTTGTTGAAAAAGATATCGGCAAAGCTCGGCGCAATAATGGCGCGAAAACCAAAATCCAGCAGCGCCCAGGGCGCATGCTCACGGCTCGACCCGCAACCGAAATTACGTCGCGCCAGCAGAATACTGGCGCCCTGATAACGCGACTGATTGAGCACGAACTCTTTATTCAGCGGACGCTTGCTGTTGTCCTGACCCGGCTGACCCTCATCCAGATAGCGCCACTCGTCAAACAGGTTTGGCCCAAACCCGCTGCGCAGGATCGACTTCAGAAACTGCTTGGGAATAATCTGGTCGGTATCCACGTTGGCACGATCCAACGGCGCCACCAGACCATCCTCACGAATAAACTTTTCCATGACGTTCTCCTCAGAGCTCGCGGCTTTCCAACTCACGAATATCGACAAAGTGACCAGCCACTGCCGCCGCCGCCGCCATCGCCGGACTAACAAGATGGGTGCGCCCGCCGTTACCCTGACGACCTTCAAAGTTACGGTTCGAGGTCGAAGCGCAATGCTCACCCGGCATCAGCTTGTCCGGATTCATCGCCAGACACATGGAGCACCCAGGCTCACGCCACTCGAATCCGGCTTCAACGAAAATTTTGTCGAGCCCTTCCGCTTCCGCCTGCTGCTTGACCAGACCGGAACCCGGCACCACCAGCACCTGCTTGACGCTGTCGGCCTTCTTGCGGCCCTTCGCCACCACCGCAGCGGCGCGCAGATCTTCAATGCGCGAATTAGTGCAGGAACCGATAAACACCCGGTCCACCTTGATGTCGGTGATCTTCATGCCCGGCGTCAGGCCCATGTATTGATAAGCGCGCTCCATGCCGGAACGTTTCACCGCATCGCTTTCCTGCTCCGGAATCGGCAGGGTCGCATCCACCGGCAATACCATCTCCGGCGACGTGCCCCAGGACACCTGCGGTTTGATATCAGCAGCGTTAATCTCGACCACGGTGTCGAATTTCGCACCATCGTCGCTAACCAGCGTGCGCCAGTATTCCACTGCCTTGTCCCAATCGGCGCCCTTCGGCGCAAACGGACGACCTTTGACGTAATTGATGGTGATGTCATCCACCGCCACCATGCCAGCGCGGGCACCGGCCTCGATCGACATATTGCAGATCGTCATGCGGCCTTCCATCGACAGCGAACGGATCGCACTGCCGGCAAACTCCATGGCATGGCCATTACCACCGGCGGTACCGATCACACCGATGATATGCAGCACCACGTCTTTCGCGGTGACGCCGTTGCCGAGCTCACCTTCGACGCGGACCAGCATGTTTTTCATTTTCTTCGCCACCAGGCACTGGGTGGCGAGCACATGCTCGACTTCGGAGGTGCCGATGCCGTGGGCGAGACAGGCCAGTGCACCATTGGTCGAGGTGTGCGAATCACCACAGACCACGGTCATGCCCGGCACCACCGCGCCCTGCTCCGGCGCCATCACATGAACAATGCCCTGCCGCACATCGCCAATACCGAACTCGCGAATGCCGAACGCGCGGGTGTTGTCTTCCAGCGTCTGCACCTGAATCCGCGAGGTCTCGTCTTCAATCTCGCTGGCATTGTTGAACGGCGTGGTCGGCACGTTGTGGTCGAGGGTGGCGAAGTTGGAACCGACCCGCCAGGGCTGGCGGTTGGCCAGTCGCAGACCCTCAAACGCCTGCGGCGAGGTCACTTCATGAATGATCTGCCGGTCGATATAGATCAGCGCCGAGCCGTCATCACGTTGCTTGACGAGGTGGGCATCCCAGAGTTTGTCGTAGAGCGTACGGGCCATGGTTTCTCTCCAGCCTGCCCCGATGGGGGCGTGTCAGGCTTGGCACAATACGGAGATGGCTTGCATAAATCCAATTCATATTTATTATCTAAAGCATTCTATTTGGTTATGCGATATCACGAGTGGCAGATGAGGAGCAAAACCGGCGCTTCGAGGTTTGGGCAAGCCTGCAGTTGCGTTGAGGCCTCCGGGACCCGCCGTGAACCCGTCCCTGGGGGCTTGCGTTCGGCATCCATGCCTCACACAGTCCCGGAGGCCTCAACGCAACTGCAGGCAACCGAACATCCTGCCAACCGAGGGTTTTAAGAAAACCGGAATTGGCACAGTGATCGGCCGCCCTGAGCCGGGCTTCTGCTCCCGGGACCGTGTGCAGCAGGGATGCTGCACGCGAGCCTACAGGGATGTATTCACGGCGCGTCCCGGGAGCAGAAGCCCGGCTCAGGGCCTGCCCAAACTGGAAGCACGGTAACAAAGATGTCGCGGCAGAATTGCCGCTCCTGCAAACGGAGAGCGCCACCTGGATACCCACAGCCTGCAAGTCTTCATCTCCGTCGCCGACACCGGCAGCTTCACCGGTGCCGGTGAGCAGCTGTTCCTCACCCAGCCGGCAATCAGCAAACGCATCGCCCAGCTGGAAGAACAGCTCGGTGCCCGCCTGTTCGACCGCATCGGCCGGCAGATCCACCTCACCGAAGCCGGTCAGGCACTGCTGCCCCGAGCTCGGGCCGTATTGCGGGAAATGGAAGACATCAGCCGCAGCATCACCAACCTGTCCGGCCGCGTGGCCGGCAAACTGCGCATCGGCACCAGCCACCATATCGGCCTGCACCGACTGCCACCGATCCTGCGTCAGTTCTCACGCCAGTACCCGGAAGTGCAGCTGGATATTCACTTTATTGATTCAGAAGAGGCCTGGGAGGGGGTGTTGCAGGGCGATCTGGAGCTCGGTGTGGTCACCCTGCCGCCGCAGCCGGATCCTCGGGTGCAGCAAACGATCATCTGGAACGACCCACTGGTGTTCATGGTGGCGCCGGAACATCCGCTGGCGAAAGAAAAGAAGGTGACGCTGGCAATGCTGACCCGCTACAGCGCCATTCTGCCGTCCCCGGTGACCTTTACCCGGCGCATCGTCGAACAGCTGTTCCGGGAGCAGGACCTGACGCTGGATATCTCGATGTCGACCAACTATCTGGAAACCATTCATATGATGGTGGCCATTGGCCTGGGGTGGAGTGTGTTACCAGCCAGCATGATCGATCAGCAGGTTCGTGCACTGCAGGTGCCAGATGTGCAAATCGGTCGGCAACTGGGGGTGGTTACTCACCCGTCCCGCAGCCCGTCCAATGCGGCGCGCTGCTTTGTGGAGCTGCTGCGTCAGCAGACTCAGGCATAGCGGGAGAGCAGATCGCGCACATCGGCAACGCGCTCGGACATGGCGCGGCCATCCTCGTCCAGCACGCAGCCCTCGACCAGACAGGCGATCATTTCGAAGAAGCTCTTGTCCAGCGCCTTGCGCGAGGCGGTGAGCTGCTGGAGGATCTTCTCGCAATCCTCGCCCTCGCGGATCAGCTTCTGCACACCACGCAGCTGCCCTTCCACCCGGGCCAGTCGCTTCAGCAACGCCTGCTGTTTTTCAGCATCCGGTTTCATTTGCACGTTTTTATACCCCCTTGGGTATGAGTTGCGCCCAGTATTACCGAGCCATCATCACGATACAAGTCAGCGCAATCGCCAGGCTGCCAACCCGGCGGCCAACGCCGCCACCATGGCGGCCACCAGAAAGCTGTCCGCACCAAGCGCCGACCACACCACGCCGGACAGCCCGGCGCCCACCGCCCAGCCAGCACCAAAGCCCAGACTGGAATACAGCGCCTGCCCCTGCCCGGCATGACCACCCGAAAAGGTACGATGAAGCCAGGCCATGGCAGCCGCATGAAAGCTGCCGAAGGTAGCGGCGTGCAGCAACTGGGCCAGCGCCAGCCAGAGCAGGCTGTCGCCCACCTGAGCGATCAGCCACCAGCGCACCGCTGCCAATGCCAGACTGGCGGTGACGATGATCCTGACCGGCACCCTGACCAGCACCCGGTGCATAACCAGAAACAGACCAACCTCCGCCACCACCCCCAATGCCCAGAGGACGCCGGCCATCGTGCGACTGATGCCCATATCGACCAGATGTATGGTGTAAAAGGTGTAATAGGGACCGTGAGACAGCTGCATCAGAAAGGCGCAGGCAAAAAAAGCCAGCACGCCGGGCTGTCGCAGCACCTCGATCAGCTTTCCGGATGGGGCCGTGCGCACACTGGCCGAGCCCGCCGGCAACAGCAGAGTGCAGAGCCAGATCAGCCACAAGGCACCCCACAGCAACCACGGCAGAATAGCCACCGACAACATATCCAGCAGAACGCCGACCGCCAGCACCGCCGCGATAAACCCAACGGACCCCCACAGCCGCACCTGACTGTAACGGTGACTGCGATCACCAAGGGTGTCGAGGGTGATGACTTCGAACTGGGCCAGCACCGCATTCCAGAAAAAGCTGAAGCCGGCCAGCACCACCACCATGGACCAGAAGCCATCGGCGACGAACACACCGGTAAAGATCACCGCCGCGAGCAGGTTGCCGGTGCGAATAATGCGCAGACGCTGACCGGTGCGATCCGCCAGCCAGCCCCACAGATTCGGTGCGCCCAGTTTGGTGATTTGCGGAATGGCCATCAGCAGGCCGATCTGCGCCGCCGCGAAGCCGGCATCCTTCAGATACAGGCTCCAGTACGGCACCAGAGTGCCGAGCAGGGCGAAGTACACCAGATAGAATGACGACAGCCGCCAGTAATAGGGAATCGGTGGCTGCGACGACGGGGACAACACCACAACCTCTCCAGATAACGTGACGGCAGAAGCGGCAATCCTGCCGCGACACAGGCGACGCAGCGCACGATGCGAGGCCCATGCAGGTGGGCAGGCCCTGACGGGACCCTGTGCAGCAGGGATGCTGCACGGGAGCCCCCAGGGACGGGTTCACGGCGTGTCCCGGCAGGGCCTGCCCACCTGCATGGGCCGGCGAATTCACTGCCAAACCCCTTCGCGGCCGGTATTGCCGCTGCGGAACCAGCGGCTCAGTTTTGCCCGGCGGGGATAGGAGCCAGCGATGGCACCACATCCGCACACTGACCGCGATGACGCAAATAGTGATCCATCAACACCAGCGCCAGCATGGCCTCGGCAATCGGAGTGGCACGCACACCAACGCAGGGATCATGGCGGCCCTTGGTCACTACTTCCACCGGATTGCCATCCACATCCACCGAACGCCCGGGGATCAGCAGGCTGGAGGTGGGCTTGAGCGCCATGGAGACACGAATAATCTGACCTGAGCTGATACCCCCGAGAACACCACCCGCATGGTTGCTGAGAAAGCCCTCGGGGGTAATTTCATCGCGGTGCACTTCGCCACGCTGTTCCACCACCGCGAAGCCGTCACCCACTTCCACCGCCTTGACGGCATTAATGCTCATCATGGCCTTGGCAAGATCCGCATCAAGACGATCAAACACCGGCTCACCCCAACCCGGCGGCACGCCTTCGGCATAGACATTGACCCGCGCGCCGATAGAGGAACCGTCCTTGCGCAGGCTGTTGATCAACTCTTCCAGCGCCGACACCTTGCTGGCATCCGGGAAAAAAAACGGATTGTCGTTAACCACCGACCAATCAAAGATCTCGGCTTTCACTGCACCGATCTGTACCGCACCACCATAAATCCGCACACCCAGATGCTGGTGAAGAAACTTGCGGGCAATGGCCCCGGCAGCAACACGCATGGCGGTTTCACGGGCCGACGAGCGACCACCGCCACGGTAATCGCGGATGCCGTACTTCTGTGCGTAGGTGTAGTCGGCATGGGCCGGGCGGAAGGTACGAGCAATCTCACCGTAATCCTTCGACTTCTGGTCGGTATTTTCGATCAGCAGCCCGATCGGGCAGCCGGTGGTCTTGCCCTCGAATACGCCGGACAGGATCCTGACCTGATCCGGTTCACGACGCTGGGTGGTGTAACGACTGGTGCCCGGCTTGCGGCGATCCAGCTCCACCTGCAAATCGGCTTCGCTGATCTCAAGTCCCGGCGGGCAGCCATCAACAATCGCGCCAAGCGCCGGGCCATGGGATTCACCGAAGGTGGTGATACGAAAAAGCTCACCGAAGCTGTTGCCTGCCATGATGTCGTCCTCAGCGCCACCACAGGCGCGACTTGATGATTGGTCAACCGCCGCTGGCGGCGAACACGCCAGCATACTGGTCGAGCTGGCCCCGGGTCAGCAGGAACACCCCCTGCCCGCCACGCTCGAAATCCAGCCAGGTAAAGGGCACCTCCGGCCAGGCCAGCTCCACCGCCGCCTGACTGTTGCCAACCTCCACCACCAGAATGCCCTCGGGAGTCAAATGCTCGGCGGCACCGGCCAGCAGGCGGCGGGTAAAGTCGAGGCCGTCATCCCCGGAGGCCAGTGCCAGAGAAGGCTCATGCCGGTATTCCGGTGGCAGGCTGGCCATGTCGGTGGCATCGACATAGGGCGGATTGGAGACGATCAGATCATAGCGCCCCTCAACCGCAGCGAAGCCGTCACCACACAGGGCGCGCACCTGATGCTCGACACCGTGGCGCTCGATATTTTCGCGGCATACTTCCAGTGCATCCGCCGAGATATCGCTGGCGTCCACCAGCGCTGCCGGAAAGGCGGCGGCACAGGCGATGGCAATACAGCCGCTGCCAGTGCAGAGGTCCAGCACCCGGCTGACGCGCTCCGGTTCCAACCAGGGTTCAAAGCGCTGCTCGATTAACTCGGCGATCGGCGAGCGGGGAATCAGCACTCGCTCATCAACGGCAAATTCAAAGCCTCCGAACCAGGCCTTGCCAGTGAGATAGGCAGCCGGCACCCGGTCGTTGACACGACGACGCAGCAGCTCGGCGAACTGCTCCACTTCCAGCGGCAACAGACGAGCGTCAAGCAGACGCGGATCTGTGTCCCAGGGGAGCGACAGCACATGCAGCATTAGCGCCAGACCCTCGTCCCAGTAATCGTCGGTGCCGTGGCCGAGAAAGGTGCCATGGCGGCGCATGGCAGTCTCGGCCCAGCGCAGGCAGTCGCGGGGCGTCTGCAGGGTCGTTACGGCCTGGGCGTATTCAGCGTCGGAGATCATTCAGGTTTCCCGGCAAAGGGGGCCGATCCGGCCCCTTGAACAAGCGCGAAAGGCTACCACAGATTGGCCGTTGACGGACCGCCAGAACAACAATCCGGCAGCGATTAGCGCTATCATCGCCAGCGTCCTTCACCGCCCCCGAGGAGCTCGGCATGCCACGTTACTGGTTGTTCAAGACCGAACCGGATACCTATGGCATTGACGACCTGCAACGGGAGCAACGCTGTGGCTGGGAGGGCATCCGTAACTATCAGGCCCGGAACCGGCTGCGCGACGAGGTGCACAACGGCGATCTGGTGCTGATCTATCACTCGTCCTGTGCCGTGCCGGCAGTGGTGGGCCTTGCCGAGGTGATCGGTGAAGCCGCACCGGACCCGAGCCAGTTTCACCCGGAGTCGCCCTACTTCGATCCAAAATCCAACCCGGATGCGCCGCGCTGGGTGCTGGTGAATGTCGCCTGGCGGGAAACCTTTGTCCGCCCGCTGTCACTGAAAGCGATTAAGGAAAGCCCACAATTTGATCAGATGGAGCTGGTCAGTCGCAGTCGCCTTTCCATCCAGACTGTGCCGGCATCGTGCTTCAGTGCCATTTTGAAACTCTGCCGCTGAACGCACCGCCACGGTGCGAGCAAATCCGGTTGCGACTCGTGATGGTGCGAGGCCACGACAACCCGCACCGATTCTGTCATTACGTTATCGCATCGTCACATCAATCAAGCCCGTAAAACCGGCGACAGCACCGTTGTGCAGCACTTGGCACGACGGTTGCTTTGTTATGCTCAGGACCTCCGCTCCTGCGCGGGACGCGCAGTTACTCACAGGACAAGTGAAATGCGTTCCATCCTGATCGTTCCGTTACTGCTTCCCTCACTGGCGTGGGCAGACGGTGACAGCGACGCCATCAACATGGTCTGGCTGGCCACCGCTGCCGCACTGGTGTTTTTCATGCAAGCCGGCTTCGCGCTGCTTGAATCCGGCATGTCACGAACCAAAAACTCGCTCAATGTGGTGATGAAGAACTACATGGATGTCTGCATCGGCACGCTGATTTTCTGGGCGGTCGGCTACGGCATCATGTTCGGCACCAACACCAGCGGCTGGTTTGGTACCGATGGCTTTTTCCCCAACGATGCCGAGCCAATGACCTGGGGTGTGTTGCTGTTCCAGACCATGTTCGCCGCCACCGCCGTCACGATTGCCAGCGGTGCCATGGCCGAGCGCACCCGTTACAGCGCCTACTTGATCGGCGCACTGGTGATCACCGGCCTTATCTATCCGGTGTTCGGCAGCTGGGTGTGGAATGAGGATGGCTGGCTGGCGAAGATGGGCTTTATTGATTTTGCCGGTTCCACTGTGGTGCATTCTGTCGGCGCCTGGTGTGCTCTGGCCGGTATTCTGGTGGCTGGCCCTCGCCTTGGACGCTTCGGTCCGCGCGGCGAGCCGCGGGAAATTCGCGGTCACAACCTGACGCTGGTGGCATTGGGCGGTTTTATTCTCTGGTTCGGCTGGTTCGGCTTCAATGGCGGCTCGACGCTGGAGGCATCGGTCGATATTGGCCTGATCAATCTGAACACCCAACTTGCCGCAGCAGCGGGCGCCGTCGCCACGGTCATCCTGGCGACCATCAGAAGTAAACCTGTATTGCTCACGGAAACGGTCAATGGCAGCCTCGCCGGTCTGGTCGGCATTACCGCCGGCTGCGCCACCATGGCGCCGGGCTACGCCCTGCTCACCGGTCTGATTGCCGGGGTGGTCTGTGTGTTCGGCCAACAGTTGCTGCTGCGCATGAAGCTTGATGATGTGGTCGGGGCAGTGGCAGTACACGGTTTTGCCGGTGCCTGGGGCACCATCGCGGCAGGAATCTTTTTCATCGAGGACCCGTTCAACAGCACTATCATTCTGGTACAGATCATTGGTGTGATCAGCGCCTTTGCCTGGACCTTCCTGACTGCGCTGGCGATGTACCTGCTGATCGCCGCCTTTGTCGGCCTGCGCGCCAGCCCGATGCATGAACAGCGCGGCCTTGATCTCACCGAGCACGCCGAAATCGGCTACCCGGAGTTCCCGATGCAGACCGCCTACACCGCAGAGCGGGCCTCTGATGTGGAGGTGCGTTAATGAGCGCTGATATCGCCCTGCGCCGCCGCGCCATCTACACCGGCCTCAAGCCTTATCTGGAGGATGACGCCCTGCTCGATGCCCTGATGCACTGGGAAAATCACTTTGCTACTGCGCCGCGCTTTACCCTGCAGCGCTTCGTCGCCGAGTTATGCAAGGAAGGCGAGCTGCGCAGCCGGCGAGCGGATATTCTGCTCAGCCTGGTTCAGGCACTGAGCATGCCGGCCACGTCGCTGTTGCCCGACCCGCTCCAGCACCGTCAGCAAAGTGACAGCATCAGCAGCGATGACAGTATCGCTTTCAGCATGCTGATGCAGGCACTGTTCGATACCATGCCGCGCGACACCCAGTACCATTTGCGCCTCGATATGTTGGCGAGTCTCGACACCCGCAAGATGCCGAAGACGCTCTTGGTCGCTTTGCAACGCTGGCTCGGTGACAAGGACGTGCTGAAACCGGTGAGTTGTGATCCGACCCTGCTACGCGCCGTCGTCAATCGTTGCTATGTGATACTCTGCGAACGGGTCGGGCCGGTCGAAGCGGACCGCCTGCTGGGCCGGGCCGCCGATACGGCTCAGCAGCAACAACCGACACTGAAACGCGCCATCAGCCAGCTGCTCTGAATCTGCGCAGCGGCCAGGGATGGCCGGCTGCGGGAGGGTACCTTGCGTTTTCATAACCAGATATTGCTTGCTCTGATTCTTGGCGCCCTGGTCGGCGCCTTTACCAGCCCGGACACCATGCTGCTGGGCATGCCCTTGCTGGCCATACACGACACTGTGGCCACGTTGTTCGTCAACGCACTGAAGATGATTGTGGTGCCGCTGATCACCAGTGCACTGATTGCTGCAATGATCAACATTGGTGGCGGGCGGGATCTGGGTCGACTCGGTATCAAGACATTGCTCTGGTATCTGGTCACCACCACCTTCGCCGTGCTGACCGCGCTGGTGTTGTTCAATCTGCTCAAACCGGGTGTCATCAACGGCGAAGCCGCAGGGGATCGACTTGGTCTGGCGAGCCAGACCGATGCCGTAGTGGCCGGCATGGCCGAACGCGGCGCCGGCGACTTTGCCGGCATCATCCTGCAGATATTTCCGCCCAACATCATTCAGGCCGGCGCCGAAGGGCAACTGCTGGGATTGATCGTATTCTCGATCCTGTTCGGCATGTTTCTTCGCGTTCAGCAGGGCGAGGCGGCAGAAACGCTGAAGAAGCTGATCATCGGCTTCTACGACACCATGGTTGCCATCACCCTGTTCATCATCCGCTTTGCCCCGCTCGGGGTGTATGCCCTGATCGCCCGCACCGTGACCCAGACCGGCTATGACGCCGTCGAACCACTGGCCTGGTTTTTCTTCTCTGTGCTGCTGG
The DNA here is from genome assembly GCA_046292765.1 of Alcanivoracaceae bacterium. GTDB lineage: Bacteria > Pseudomonadota > Gammaproteobacteria > Pseudomonadales > Alcanivoracaceae > PGZG01. The sequence goes on from JBKBQA010000002.1 coordinate 752,358, forward strand.
CGCTGGCGATCCATGGCTTCGTGGTACTGCCGATCCTGATCCGGGTGCTGGCGAAGCGCTCGCCCGCTCGCCACATACAGGCCATGACACCGGCCTTGCTGACGGCATTCTCAAGTGCCAGCTCTTCGGCCACCCTGCCGCTCACCATGGAGTGCGTGGAGCAGCGAGCCGGGGTATCAAAGCGGACCGCCAGCTTCGTGCTACCACTGGGCGCCACCGTCAACATGGATGGCACCGCCCTCTACGAGTGTGCGGCGGTGCTGTTTATCGCCCAGGCCTATGGCGTCGATTTGAGCCTTGCCAGTCAGGCCCTGATCGTCATTGTCGCCATCCTGACCTCAATCGGCGTCGCCGGCATTCCGTCAGCCAGTCTGGTGGCCATTACCCTGATCCTGACCACGGTAGGTCTGCCCGCCGAGGCCATTGGCCTCATTCTGGCCACAGATCGACTGCTGGACATGGCCAGAACGGCGGTGAATATCTGGGGGGACAGTGTCGGCGCGGTCATTATCGGCCGCAGCGAGGGCGAAGAAGGGATTCTGGATGTGCCCGTGGCCGAGATGGAACAACGACACCGGGACGCGGGACGGCGGGGGTAGAGGATCACCCCCGCCGGCGGCGGTCAGGCATGGTGATGGTGGTCGTGGTCCCAGCTGTCCTGGGCGTCCCGGTAAAGCTTGATGGCAGCGCTTGCCACCGACGGGATGGCCAGCGCCAGACCCAGCATCAGCGGGATGCGGAAGTAATTCGGCTCACCCTGGAGCAGGACAATGACGCCAACCAGAGCCAGAGACAGCAGTGCCAGTTCCACCAGATCCCGGCCAAGCACTTTTGCATTGAGACTGTTCATGGTGTTTCTCCTTGCTGTTAATTTGTGAACATGTGTACACAATATGCCGGGCAAGAAACTTAGTCAACACTTGTTCACAAATATTTTTGGCCCCGGCATGCTTGGCCTGTCGGGGGGCCTTGCGGCACACTCTCGACCCTTGTTTGCCAGCCCCAGGGAGCGCAGTTGGCTGAGACACGAACCGTACTGATCACCGGCGGCGCCAGCGGCCTGGGACTGGCGCTGGCGCGCGAGGCGGGCAACCGTGGCTTTCGTGTGGCCATTGCCGATGTGCACGAGCGCCGCGGCGAGGAAGCTCGTCAGGCGCTGGCTGAACAGGGAGTGGACTGTATGTTCACCCTCTGCGACGTGCGCCGGGAAAAGGACCTGCGCAACGCGGTACAGCGGGTAGCAAGGCGCTGGGGGCGACTTGATGTCATGATCAATAATGCCGGGGTGGCCGGAGCGGGCCTGTTCGAGGCGCTCAGCGATGACGACTGGCAGTGGTTACTTGATATCAACCTGATGGGCGTGGTCCGCGGCAGCCGCCTGGCCATCACCGAAATGAAACGGCAGGGCTTCGGCCATATCGTTAACATCGCCTCCATGGCCGGCCTGACGCCGCCGCCGGGCATGGCCAGCTATAACGTTGCCAAGGCCGGAGTGGTAAGCCTGTCGGAAACCCTGCGTTCGGAGCTGCACCCCCTCGGCATCGATGTGACTCTGGTTTGTCCTTCGTTTTTCCGCACCAATCTCGGTGAATCCCTGCGCACCCCCGACCCGGTCACCCGGGCCCGCTTCGAGCGGCTGCTGGAAAACAACGACATGAACGCCGAGCAGATTGCCGTGATGATCTGGAAAGCGGTGATGAAAAAGCAGTTCCTGCTGATCCCCCACTCCGCCGCGCAAAAAGCCTGGCGGCAAAAGCGCTGGTTCCCGGAGAAGTTCTTCGAGGCCATGGCGCTGCTGGCGAAAAAACTGCGCCGCTAACACCATCGCGTCAGGATTGTTCCGGTGCCGTCTTGCAGGAGCGGCAAGATTGCCGCTCCTGCAGCTGGCCGCTCAAGCCATGAAAAACTGCTCGTCGCTCAGTGCGGAAAGCGTTTCCGGGCCGGCCAGCATGCTCATCTTCAACGACTCGGTGCGCGGCAACACACGCGCCATATAAAAACGCGCGGTGTCTATCTTGGCCTGCAGGAAGGTACTGTCACCCTGCCCTGCTGCCAGCTGATCGGCCGCCACCACCGCCATTCGCGCCCAGCACCAGGCCAGACAGGCATAACCGGCATATTCCAGATACTCGAACGCAGCCGACATCGGCAGCGCCGGATCCATTCGGCCACCTTCGAGCAGGCTGTCGGTGAGCGAGCTCCACTGCGCCGTCGCCCGCTGCGCCTGTTGCACCAGTGCGCCCACCTCTGCATGGCCAAGATTGGCCTCACAGAAACCATTGATCTCCGCCAGCAACACATCCAGCAGACGCCGTTCAGAGCCGATCACCTTGCGGCGCATCAGGTCGATGGCCTGAATGCCGTTGGTGCCTTCGTAAATCCGGGTAATGCGCACATCGCGAGCAATCTGTTCCATACCGTGCTCACTGATGTAACCGTGGCCGCCGAAACACTGAATACCCAGATCCGCCACCTCACTGCCGCGCTCGGTGAAGAAGCCCTTGCAGATCGGTGTCAGCAATGCCACCAGCTGATCCGCCTTCTGCTGGGACTCGCCCTCGCCGTGCAGGGCCACGTCCAGTTGCATGGCGGTGAAATACCCCAGCATGCGACAGCCTTCGACCAGCGCTTTCTGGGTCATCAGCATGCGCCGCACATCCGGGTGGACAATGATCGGATCGGCCGGCTTGTCGGGATACACCGCACCGGCCGGGGCACGCATCTGCAGGCGCTCACGGGCGTAGTCCACGGCACCCTGACGGGACAGCTCCGCCAGCCCGAGACCTTCAAACGCCACGTCCAGCCGGGCACTGTTCATCATGGTGAACATGGCGGCCAGACCATTGTGCGGTTTGCCAACCAGCCAACCGATGGCACCATCAAGATTGATCACGCCAGTGGGCGAAGATTTCAGGCCCATTTTCTCTTCGATCTTGGCCACCTTGAGGCTGTTGCGACGGCCATCGTCCAGCACCTGCGGCACCAGAAACAGCGAAATGCCCTTCGGCCCGGCGGGTGCCCCGGGCAGCTTGGCCAGCACCAGATGAATGATGTTGTCGGTCAGATCCTGATCGGCCCAGGTGATGAAAATTTTTTCACCGCTGATGCGGTAACTGCCGTCATCGGCGGGTTCGGCCCGGGTGCGCAGCAGGCCGAGGTCGGAGCCGGCATGGGATTCGGTCAGCATCATGGTGCCGGTCCACTCACCGGCCACCATCTTCGGCAAATACTGTTGTTTCAACGTCTCATCGGCATGGGCTTCGATGGCGCGGATGGCGCCCTGGGTCAGGGTAAAGAGCGCACACCACGGTTGATTGGCGGCTTCCGCCATGTCGTGAAAGATCATGCCGAGACTGTGCGGCAGCCCCTGCCCGCCAAATGCGGGATCGCAGCTGATGCCATTCCACTGGCCATCGGTCAGGGCTTTCCAGGCCCCCTTGTAGGAGGCCGGTGTCACCACCCGCCCGTCGACCATGTGGGTGCCGGTTTCATCGCCATCACGGTAGGTGGGAGCCAGCGCGTTTTCGCAGAACTTCGCCGCCTCATCGAGCACCGGATCAATCAGGTCGGCGCCCACTTCGGCATAACCATTGGCGGCATAGTGGCCGGGAAAATCCAGCACATCGTGAACAAGAAAACGGATATCGCGAAGCGGTGCCTTGTACTGCGGCATGGTGTTGGCTCCCATGGCGGGTCAGGAAAGGACCGGCAGAATGGCAGCGAAGGAGGAACCGGGCAAGGCCCTGATGTGCCAGAACCTTGACCTTTCACGACGCCTGCGGAAGCAGCCTTCAGGACTCTTTGATCAATTCCCGCTCACGCACTGATCAGGCCCTGTTCACGCAGGTACTTGAGCGTGGCGCGGTAGTCAGAATCCAGTGCCTTGTCGACCCGCTCGCCGACCATGGCAGCGAGCTTGTTACCGATCAGCGGCACACTGCTGTGCACCTGCACCATCAGGTGCTGACGGGCAATGCCTTCACGCTCGGCCAGCGTGATCTCACCGCGCACTTCCACTGGCACCTTGCCCAGAGCAAAGCGATAGTGAGCCCGATAGGGCTGCTTCTGACGCTCGACCCAGAGAAACTCCTGTATCAGAGTGTTGTTGCTGCTGAGAAACCGGCGGGCAAAGGACGGCACCTTGTCCATCGGAATATCAATCTCACGCAGGGTGCGGATCAGAAAGCCGTCGCTCTGCTCGCCAAAAGCATCAAAATGAAAATTGTCCACCCCGGACATGGCGTACCGGGTCTCAAAAAAATGGCGATCCGTGAGGACCGCCAGTAGCTGTTCCGCCGCCAGCGGATAATCCTGAAAACGCTCTACCTTCACGACTTTTCCTGCATCAGTTTCAGCAATGGCATCAGCCTGGCCTTGAGTGCAGCAAGGTGGGGGCGCACAGCGTCGTCGTTACCCTCGGCCAGCAGCGCCAATGCCTTTTCCACATTGATCGGCGCACTACGCACACCCGCAGTAGCCGGCGGCGTCGGAGACGACGGCAGCGGCGTCTGCTTCTCGCGCATCTCTGCTTCCGTCATCACCATATTGCCGCCGCCATCGGCCGCCGCCTTGAGGACCACATTGGCTTCCTCAATGACCGACCGCGGCGTCGCGCCGGGGTGAGGCTCCGGGCACTGCACACCGATCGACAGCGTGACGTTGAACGTGTGACCTTTGAAGTCGGTGGAAGATTCCCGTACCAGGCGGCACAACCGGTTAGCAAAAATCGCCGCACCGGCGGCATCTGCAGTGGGCAGCAACACCGCGAACTGGTTAAGCCCGATTCTGGCCGCCGTGTCTTCCTTGCGGATCAGACCCGCGATCACCCTGGCGATGTCCTTCAGCACGGCATCTGCCGCGTCCTTGCCTGCCTTGATAAAGAGCTTGTTGAAGGCATCCACGTCCGCCCGCACCAGCGAGACGCTGTGTCCCTGCCGGGCCGCAAAGGCCAGCTCCTGCTTGAGGCGGCCGTTGAAATAGAGCTGATTGCCAAGGCCGGTGAGCGGGTCGATGGTGCTCTGCTCGGCCAGCACCTTGCGCTCGCGCTGATAGTTGGCATGGGCTGTGGCCCTGGCCGTCAGGTCAGTGGAATTGAACGGTTTGGTGATGAAGTCCGTGGCGCCCATATTAAGGGCTTTTTCCCGCGCCGCCTCGTCGTTCTCGGCACCGGTAACGATAATGACTGGCAGCCCCGCTACACCCGGATCATCACAGGTACGGATCTTTTCCAGTAAGCCATAGCCATCCAGCTCCGGCATGGACAGGTCAGAGAACACCACCTGAATCTGGTTGTCGGCACGGATTTGCTTCCAGCCTTCGAGACCATTTTCGGCCACCACCACATCAAAGCGATCGCCCAGCATCTTGGTGGCTGCGCTACGCATGACCTTGGAGTCGTCGACCACGATCAGGCGTGGTTTGGCCTGCCCCTGGGCTTTATCTGCCATCTTGTTATAACCCTGACAGGGCCGGGGCGCTCACCGCTGCTCGCCCGGCTGAATTGGCATGTAATCCTGATCCCCCGGCTCCCGGCCACGGGCGTACCGGTATAACCGGGAGCTACGGTTACAGTAGTCGCCACGGGCGATTCCCGCAAGGTAATGCTCGTTTAGCAGGTGCCCAGTCCGCTCCGGCACGCAGAACACCGTGCCGGCGGTACTGTCGAGATGGGACAACACGCCCACCTGGGAAAAGTAGTCGCGACCGTTGGCAAAGTGCTCCACATAGGGCACAGGGTGACCCGCCTCCTGAGACAGGGTGTAGTCCACCTCGAGGCTGTCTGCCACCCCGCCGATGCAGTAAATTTCCAGCTTCTTGACCAGATGTCGGGTTGAGCTGTGGCGCAACAGCTTGCGGACGATGTAGCTGGCAACAATCGCGCCCTGACAGTGACAGAACAGCACCACCCGATCATGTTTCTCAAGCGCCTCTTGCACCACATAGACCGCCGGCCGAGACAACTTGCCGTCCTTGCGCAGGGTGCGGGCGGTGACTGATGCCATGATGTCGCGGGCCAGTCCCCAGGTGGGCGTATGAATCAGGTGGACCGGACGCTGGAAGATCCGGGCGATCTCGCTGGCGTTGAGCAGGGCGACCGGCGGCGCCGTGGCGACGCCATTGATGAAGAACCAGCGTGAACTGTGCTCTTCCCGTGCGATACGCTGCGGCCTTACCACCAGAGTGCCCTGACTGATCGACTCACGCTGGGCCGGGATCAGCAGTTGTCCGAGCGCATTGATGATATCGCCGGTGCTGTTGTAGCTTCTCGGGTCCAGCTCGGAGCGAATGCTGGGCTCGTGCATCAACGGGAACACGGTAAACGGCAGGGTGCTGACATGACTCAGACCCAGCGCGATATCACGTCGGATGGCGGAACGGTTATGCGCCAGCTGGCGAATCCAGCGACGGGGACGATCAAGCATCAGTCAGATTCCGGTCTACGCGTGTCAATGCAGCCCGAGCTGGGTAGACTGCGTGTTTTATTATTGGTTGAAAGGGTATCAGCATGGTCGAGCCTCGGAAATACAACCTGACACTTTTTGGCGCCACCGGCTTTACCGGCGGTCTGTGCGCCGACTACCTTGGTCAGCATCTGCCAGCGGGCACATGCTGGGCTCTGGCCGGACGCAATCCGGCGAAACTGGAAGCAGTACGCCAGCGACTGCAACAGGCCGGCGCCACCAGTGTGCCGGAGCTGATTCAGGCCGATGTGGACGACCAGAACAGCCTCAACACCATGGCGCAATCAAGCAAGGTGGTGATTACCACCGTGGGGCCGTATGTGTTTTATGGCGAGGGTGTGGTGCGCGCCTGTGCCGACAACGGTACCCACTATTGCGACCTCACCGGTGAACCGGAGTTTGTTTGCAACACCCTGACCCGCTATCACGAAAGCGCCAGAAAAACCGGCGCGGCAATTGTCAGTTGCTGTGGGTTTGATTCCATCCCCCACGACGCTGGCGCACTGTTCACGGTGCGGGCGCTGGCGCGCAAGCTCGGCGGCCAAATCACCGGGCAAGTCAGCATGGAGGGTGTTGTCAGTGCTTCCGGGACCTTCTCTGGTGGCACCTGGCAGTCGGCGATCACCGCCTTTGGCCGTCCGACCGAAAACCGCTATGCCATGAAACACGCGCAAATGGCGCTCAATCACCAGTATCCGAAAACCGCCCGGGTGGCGCCGATGCGGCCGAAGAAGGACGCCGAACTGGGCGGCTGGCTGGCGCCGATGCCCACCATCGATCCATTTATGGTGGTGCGCTCTGCCCGCGCGGTCGATGGCTACGGGCCAGATTTCCGCTATGGCCACTTCATCGCCGCCAAAAGCCTGCCAATGATGCTGGGCGGCATTGCCGGCATTGGTGGTCTGGTACTGGCTGCGCAGATCAAGCCGATTCGCAACAAGTTGCTGGAGTACCGTCAGTCCGGCGACGGTCCGCCGAAAGAAAAACGGGATCGCAGCTGGTTCAAGGTGCTGTTTCGGGCGAAAAGTGCAGGCCAACAGGTGATGTGCGAAGTCGCCGGTGGTGATCCGGGGTACGACGAGACAGCGAAGATGCTGGCAGAAACTGCCATGTGTCTGGCGTTGGATGCAGATCAGCCGAAGCGCGCCGGCGTACTGACCCCGGTGATGGCCTGCGAGGATCGTCTGATTGAGCGCCTGCAGGCCGCCGGCATGACATTCAGGGAGTTGTGATCCTGCGGGAGCGGTGATCTTGCCGCTCCCGCCTTGTCGCTTCTGCTCCGATCAGGATCAGACGAAATACATCAGCAACCACTCGGCGACTACTGCGGGTTTGCTTTCGCCTTCGATCTCGATGGTGTATTCGAACTTCAACAGCCACTGGCCGGGCTTTTTCTCGTCGGCGCTGATCAGCTTCGCCTTCGCACGAATGCGGCTGTTGACTTTCACCGGCGCCATAAAGCGCAGCTTGTCGAAGCCGTAATTCATGCCCATCTTCAGGCCTTTCGGAATTACCAACCCGTCGATGCTGGTCTGCAGATATGGTAGCAAGGACACCGTCAGATAGCCGTGTGCAATGGTGCCGCCAAAGGGCGTCTGCCTGGCCATCTCTTCATTCACGTGGATGAACTGATGATCCAGCGTCGCGTCGGCAAAGGCATTGATCCGCGCCTGATCAATCTGGAACCACTCGGATACGCCCAGCTCCTTCCCTTCAAAGCTTTTCAGTTCTGCGGCATCAACCTGTTTCATCAGCACTTCCTCCTGTTGTCTGTGCCCGGATCATAACCGCCACCCCGACCGGCACCATGACCGGGCAGCACAGTGGCACGTCACTTATCGTCATCACCGATAAAAATACCAATAGCCGCAGCCACAGCCGACGGCGATTCCATGTGCAAATGGTGGCGTCCTTCGAGACGTACCAGCTGCAACCCTTCGATCCAGCCCAGCCGATTGGCAAAGTGGCCCTGCCCCCCCATGCCCTGCTCGCCGACAATCAACAGCGTGGGTGCGCGAATAGCACGGGCGAAGCCTTCTACCTGCTCCTCCGTCAACCGCACCGAGGAAGTCAATCGCAGGCGCGGATCTGCCCGCCAGGTGTGACCGCCAGCTACCGGCATCAGACCACGCTCGCACAGCAGCCGCGCGCAGTCATGGCTCAGGCCGCCAAAGCCCCGCGTGCGGGCCTCAATGGCCTCATCCAGATGGACATAAACCGGCTTCTGCTTGCCCGCCAGCTGCTGCATGTCATCGATGGCCCGGCGCAGGGTTACTGCCACATCCGTGGCCGGCGAGGCCGGCGGGCCAAGCCCCTCAATCAGCACCAGCCTGGTTGCCCGCTCCGGATAACAGCCGGCAAACAGGGTCGCCACCCCCGCGCCCATGGAGTGCCCCATCAGGATGAACTGCTGCCAGCCAAGTTGATCCGCCACCGCCAGTACATCCCGGACATGGTCCACATAATGGGTGGCAGCCTGCTCGGCCCGGTGACCAGACAGCCCGTGCCCGGAAAAGTCGAGCGCCACCATGGGATTGTCGAGCTGATCCATCAGCGGAAAAAATGACGCTGCGTTATCGAGCCAGCCGTGCAGGCATAGCACCGGCATGCCCTCGCCCGGCTTCTCCACCGCCGCGAGGATCTGTCCCCAGCAATCGAAGCGTCGCTCGTTTTTGGCACTCATGAGCCCTGCTCCTTCAACTGTCGCAGAATCAGGGTGGCATTCTGCTCCGGGTTCTCCAGCGGGAACATGTGGCCACCTTCCGCCAGACCCCATGCCATTCGATGTCGGGCCACATGGCGCTTGGCGCAGGCCAGAAACATGGGCTCGCTCTCGGTGCCATTGAACAGCATGCCCGGCACAGCAAGGCGCGGACAGGTATGCAGGTTACGCGGTGTCTCGCGGAAAATGGCCACCTCGATATCGACCCGAAAGCGCAGTCGACAACCTTCGTTTTCACACTCCACCGCCGCGTCGATGTAGTCCCGCAGGCAGTCCGGATCAAAGCTCTGGAAGAAGCCTCGGCGTGAGAAATAACTGTCTACGTCCGCCCGATTCGGCCATTCGGCGCGGCGGAACTTTGACTTGCCGGCAGGACTCAGCCGATCCCCCTGCCCGGCCAGTCTGGCCAGATTGAACAACCAGCGCTGCCAGCCGTTGATCAGCGGTGGATCAAGCATGATCAGTGCCGTAAACCATTCCGGGCGCCGCGCCGCCACGGTAAACATCAGCACCCCGCCCATCGAGTGCCCCATGCCCACCAGTGGCTTGGGCAGCGGAGCCAGAAACGCCTCCAGCTCCTGCGACAGGCTGTGCCAGTGGCCATCCACCGGAAAGGCCGGGTTATGGCCAATACGGTCGATGGCATGAACCTGATAATCCTGCTCGAACGGGGCCAGAAACTTGCGATAGCTGCCGCCGGGCACGCCATTGGCGTGGGCGAACGCGAGTACGGGTTTGTCTGTTGTCATGAAGTCCTCCGCAGGGGCGCTATTCTGGACACCCCGGGGTGAGGGCTCAATGACGGAAGATGCTACCCGCCTGACCATGTACAATCCCGGCCAGTGACAGCCAAGCCGAGAGGCACGATGAGACTGGTTTCCTTCAATATCAACGGCATTCGTGCCCGCCCCCACCAGATTGCCCAGGTGATCGACAGCCACCAGCCGGCCCTGATCGGCCTGCAGGAAATCAAGGTGCACGACGACGAGTTCCCGGAAGACATGATCCGCGAGCTCGGTTACCACCCCTACTACTTCGGCCAGAAGGGCCATTACGGCGTCGCCCTGCTAACCCGCGAACCACTGCTGGATGTACAACGCGGCTTCCCCGGCGACCCGGAAGATGCCCAGCGACGCATGATCATCGGCAAGATCCAGGGCCCGGACGGCAAGCCGCTGACGGTCCTGAATGGCTACTTCCCCCAGGGTGAAAGCCGCGATCATCCGGTGAAGTTTCCCGCCAAAGAGAAGTTCTACGCCGACCTGCAACACTATCTGGACACCCACCTGAGCCCGGACGAGCCGGTATTGGTGATGGGTGATTTCAATATCTCACCGCAGGACACCGACATCGGCATCGGCGAGGCCAACCGCAAACGCTGGCTGCGCGATGGCAAGACCAGCTTCCTGCCGGAAGAGCGGGAGTGGTTCCAGCGCCTGCTTGGCTGGGGGCTCGCCGACACCTATCGGCAGGTACACGGCGACCGCAACGACCTGTTCAGCTGGTTCGACTATCGCTCCAGGGGCTTCGAGCGCGAGCCGCGCCATGGCCTGCGCATTGATGGCATCCTTGCCAGTCAGTTGCTGCAATCCCGTATCCGCGATGCCGGCATCGATTACGAGATCCGCTCCATGGAGCGGCCCTCGGATCACTGCCCGGTGTGGGTGGAGATCGACTGACCATGGGCGTGCAATGGCACCGTGAAAAGCTGAAGTTCAATGCCGAAGGCATCGGCCTGCTGGTCGATGTGCTGATGATCCTGCTGGTGATCGTCAATCTTGGCCTTATTCTGTTTGACTGGGTGTTTAGTGCTCAGGCGGTACAGCAGGGACTGGCCCGCGTTGCGCCCGACTTCACCGCCTTCTACGCTGAGACAATCCACGCCGACTTCATTTTCTGGGACATGATTTTCGTCGGCATCTACCTTACGGAATTCGGCATCCGCTGGGCCATTGCCGCGCTCCGCCACACTTATCACCGCTGGTTCTTCTATCCCTTTATCCACTGGTACGACCTGCTTGGCTGTATTCCGGTGGGCGGCTTCCGCTGGCTGAGGATCCTGCGGGTGATCAGCCTGCTGCACCGGCTGCAACGCACCGGCATCATTGATCTGCGTTACACCTGGCTGGGCCTCACGGTGCTGAAGTACTACCGCATCGTGGTCGAGGAAGTGTCCGACCGGGTCGTCATCAATGTCCTCGACGGCGTCCAGCGGGAAATCCGTCAAGGCACCCCGCTGATCCACCGGATCGAGACTGAAGTGCTGGCGCCACGCCGGGATGAGCTGGTGGATCTGGTTGCCTCGCGGCTGGTCGGGGTCATTGCCCGTACCCACAGCGAGTGGCGGGAAGGACTGGGCGGCTACCTGTCACAGCTGACCGACGATGCCGTGGCTCGCACCCCCAGTGGCGCCCGGCTGGCCGCCATCCCGGTGGCAGGCCCGCGGGCACTGGCGCTGCTGGGTGATACCGTGCGCGAGCTCGGCGTTGCCCTTACCGACCAGCTGGTCGAAGACCTCACCAACCCGGCCAACCGTGACACGCTGGACAGCCTGATTGACGGGGTAATCCGTCATGCAGCGGGCGATCGGGACCAGCTTGACCGCCTGATTCGCGACACCCTGATCGACATTCTCGATCAGGTGAAGGCCCAGGTGGCCGTGCAGCACTGGAAGCAGGCCGAGGCCGAAGCGTAAAACATCAGTCAAACTTTCCCATCCACTGCTGGCAGAATGCGGCCCTGACGGCGTAAAATCGGCACATCTGTACAAGCTTGTGCCAACCCATCAGGACGACGCCCCGGCCATGAATGACGACACCACCCAGCAGCGCGACGACGATCTGGATATCCCGGTCCAGCAGGTGCTGATTGTCGACGACACCCCGGAGAATCTGGTCGCCCTGCAGGTAGTGCTGGAAGACCTGCCCTGCGAGCTGGTTCTGGCCAACTCCGGCCCGGAAGCCCTTGGCAAGCTGCTCAAGCAGGAATTTTCCCTGGTGCTGCTGGATGTGCAGATGCCGGAGATGGACGGCTTCGAAGTGGCAGAAATCATGCGCTCCAACAAGCGCACCCTGAACGTACCGATCATCTTCGTCACCGCCAACTCCCGTGACGACCGCAACATGCGCCGCGGCTACCAGAGTGGCGCCGTCGACTACCTGTTCAAACCCATCGATCCCACCATGCTCTGCTCCAAGGTCAACTTCTTCCTCCAGCTCGACTACCAGAAGAGGCGTCTGGAAGCGAAACTGCGCCGCAGCCGCGAATCCGCCGAGGCGATGAAAGCCGCCTGGGGACAAAACAGCTGAAACGCTGATCGCGCCCTGCTACATTCCCGCCATACCCCTTCACGGAAGGCGCGGACGTGCAAATCCCCGGATACCAACTCAAGTCCCGGCTCGGCCAGGGTGGCATGGCCTCGGTCTACCTTGCCATTCAGAACTCCTTTGATCGCCCAGTGGCCATCAAGGTGATGAACCCGGCGCTGGCCGCCGATCCCCAGTTTGGCCAGCGTTTCCTGCGCGAAGCAAAACTGATGGCACAGCTCAGCCACCCGCATATCGTGCCGGTGTTCGATGTCGGTCATCATGGCAACCTGCACTACATGGCGATGGAACATATCGCCGGCGGCACCCTCAAGCAGAAGCTGGCAGCCGGCCTCAGTGAAGACGATATCGAGCGTATTCTGCGCGAGATGGCGCTCGCGCTGGACTATGCCGGAGATCAGGATGTGATCCACCGGGATGTAAAGCCGGACAACATCATGTTCCGCCATGATGGCTCCGCGGTGCTGATGGATTTTGGCATTGCCCGCTCACTGAACAGTAACGACAACATGACCCAGATGGGCACCGTGGTCGGCACGCCGAAATACATGAGCCCGGAACAGCATCGCGGCAAAGGCATCGATCCCCGCGCCGATCTCTATTCGCTCGGCGTGGTGCTGTTCGAAATGCTTGCTGGTCGTCCGCCGTACACCGGAGATGACGCCATGTCCATCGGCATCAAACACATCACCGATCCGATTCCGTTGTTACCCATGGACAAGCGCCATTATCAGCCCCTGCTGCGCAAGCTGATGGCCAAGGACCCGGAACAGCGCTTCCAGCGTGGCCAGGAAATCATTGCCGCATTAAAGACATTATCGGTGGCGGAGGGCGCGCCTGGTTCAGCGGCAAAGCCGGCCGCCGCCTATGTGGACGGCAACACCTCACAGATCAAGCTCGAGTCGCGCCTGCGCACCAAAGAGATCAAGGAAAAAGCCGGGCTGCTGTCGAGCATCTATGTGTACGACATCTATGTGATGGCCGACGATTTCAAGCAGTTTCAGGGGCATTTTGAAAAGCTGAGCGAAGAGCTGTTCAACTGGGGCAACAGCCGCGGCAAGAAATGCGGCAAGGTAAAATTCAAGGCCACAGTGCACCCGTGGATCGCCGGCCGGGTAAAGGAGTACCTGAAAAACCTGCGCAAATCCGACAGCCATGCGTATCTCAAGCAGATCCCCATCGAGGTCAATCTGGTCGGGGCGGACGGCAAGCCGATTGAGCAATATCGGATTGATCCTGAGGCGGCGTAGGTCGTTCAAGAGCACTAACTTCACCACCGTGCCAGGGCGCAACCGCCGCCACATCCTCCGGGCTGACTGTTCCGCTTCGCTGCACTTAAAGTCACCCTGCGGATGTGGTGGCGTTCACGCCTAACGGAGAGACCGCGCGCCCGCGAGTCGGAAAGCAACAAACCGCCACACCTGCTAAACTCCGTTCCCCATGAATACGCCAGCGCCCCAATCAATCAGCCGCCGCCTGTCCGTCGCCCCGATGATGGACTGGACCACTCGTGACTTCCGTTATCTGGCGCGGTTGATCAGTAAACACACCCTGCTCTACACCGAGATGGTGACTGCCCAGGCCGTGATCTTTGGCCGTCGCGAGGAACTGATCGGCTTTGATGAGGCGGAACATCCGGTGGCGCAACAGCTGGGTGGCAGTGATCCGAAGCAATTGGCCGAGGCCACGCGCATTTGCGCTGATTACGGCTATGACGAGGTCAACCTGAATGTCGGCTGCCCCTCCGACCGGGTGCAGTCCGGCCAGTTTGGCGCCTGCCTGATGGCCGACCCGGAGCGGGTGGCAGACTGCGTGGCAGCGATGCAAGCGGCAGTCGATATTCCGGTGACGGTGAAGAGCCGCATTGGCATTGATGATCAGGACGACTATGCCTTCTTGCACCGCTTTGTTGAGAAAGTTCGCGCCGCCGGTTGCACCAGCTTCACCATCCATGCCCGCAAGGCGATCCTGTCCGGGCTGTCACCGAAGGAAAACCGCGAGATTCCGCCGCTGATCTACCAGCGTGCCTACGACATCAAGCAGGACTTCCCGGATATCGAGGTGATCATTAACGGCGGCATCCGCGATTTCCATCAGGTGCGTGAACACCTCGGTGAGGTGGATGGCGTCATGATCGGCCGCGAGGCCTACCAGAACCCCTGGTTCCTCATCGACGCCGACCGCATCGTCTTTGACGACCAGCACCCGCTGCCCAGCCGGCACGACATTGCCGAAGCCTTCATGCCTTATCTGGCAAAACGCTTTGCCGAGGGCCATCATCCCAAGCACGCCCTGCGACACATACTGAACCTGTTTCAGGCCGTGCCCGGCGCCCGGGCGTTTCGTCGCCACCTGAGCGAGAACATGCACCGCGCCGCTACCACGCCGCAGATACTGATGGACGCCCTGGCACTGGTGCCACGGGCAGCCGCCACCGAGGAACCTGTAAATGACCAGTAAACGGGAACAGCTCAGTACATGGACCACGCTGGTGGCCGACACCGGCGACCTTGATGCAATCCGTGTCAGCCGCCCGGTGGACGCCACCACCAACCCTTCGCTGCTTTTGTCGGTGGCAAAGCAGGCCCAGTATCAGTCATTGCTGGAGGAGGCCCGACGCTTCGCCACGCAGCTGGGGCGACCTGACGACATCGGCCTGCTTTGCGATGCCTTCGCCACCGTCACCGGCGCGGAAATCCTGAAGAGCATTCCCGGTCTTATCTCCACTGAAGTGGATGCCAGACTCTCCTTCGACACCAGTGCGACGCTGGCCCGGGCACGACGTCTGATCAGCCTCTATCGGGAACTGGGCGTCGAACGCGAACGGGTGCTGATCAAGATTGCTGCCACCTGGGAAGGCATCCGCGCCGCCGAGGTACTGGAAGAAGAAGGCATTCGCTGCAACCTGACCCTGCTGTTTGGCCTACCCCAGGCGATTGCCGCTGCCGAAGCCGGCGCCACCCTGATCTCGCCCTTTGTCGGCCGCATCTACGACTGGCATCTGAAGCACGGACAAGCCATTACTGGCCCGGATAATGATCCCGGCGTGCTGTCGGTGAAGGATATTTTTCACACGCTCAAGTCACGCGGTTTTGGCACCGTGGTGATGGGCGCCAGCTTCCGCCAGCTGTGGCAGATCGAAGCCCTGGCCGGTTGCGACAAGTTGACCATTGCACCGAATCTGCTGGCGGCACTGGACGCGGACCATGGCAGCCTGTCGCGGGCACTGGATGATCGCGATATCGACAGTGTCGAGGATGTCGAACCGATGCGGGAGCAGAGCTTCCGCTGGCAGCTGAACGATAATCCCATGGCGTGTGAACTGCTGGCCGATGGCATCCGCCGCTTTGCCCGCGATCAGGAAGCACTGGAGGTGCTGCTCGGAGGGTCGCGCTAATGCGGGGTTGGCTGAAAGGGCTGAACTCCGGGCGCACCGTGTGCCCGGTGCAGGATCAGCGCCGCGCTGCTGCCGCCCTGATGTATGAAGTGGCGCGCGCTGATGGCCATTGGCAGGCCAGCGAAACCGATGCCCTGCTACACCGCATGGCCTCGCGCTGGCAGCTCAATCGGGATGACGCCGAGGCGCTGCTGGATGAAGCTCACAGCTTTGCCGAGAACGCCACCGACTATCATGAAATGGTTCGCTCCCTGCGTCAGTGGCAACCGGAAGAGCGCCGGGATCTGATACTGGATATGTGGGCCATCGCCCACGCGGATGATCACGTTGACCCGCAGGAAGAGTACGTCATCCGCAAGGTGGCGGACCTGTTGTATGTGTCACACAACGATTTCATTCGCGGCAAGCTGATGCACGGCAAAGGCTGAACTCACCAGCCTCCCGCGTCATCGTCGCCCCAGTCTGCTTCCTCAAAATCGTTGCTGAAATCATCGTCTTCAATAATGCCCGCCTGATAAAGACGACCAGACAGATAGAAATCGCGCATGAAGGTGTAGCGGTCGCCAACAATCGCGCCCTCGATATCCAGCAAACCCTCGCGAATATCCACCACATAGAGCGCGGTGACGCTGTAGCGGGTCAGATCGTGGTCGATCCAGCTGCGCGGGTGCAGATAATCCTCAGGCCAGATCATGGCCGCGTCACGCACAGTGGACGGCCCCAACGCCGGCAACACCAGATAAGGCCCGGACGGTACGCCCCAGCGGGCCAGCGTAATACCAAGATCCGTGGTGTGCTTCTCCAGACCGATATCGGACGCCACATCGAACATGCCGCCAACACCCAGCGTGGTGTTGACCAGCACCCGGCCACTGGTGTGCCCCGCCCTGCGCCACTCCCACTGCAGGGTATGACCCACAATGCTGGGCACATCGCGGGCGTTCTGGAACACCCGGGTAACGGTGTCGTTGAGCCAGCGGGGGGTGACCTTGCGATAGCCCTTGGCGGTGGGCTTCAGCAGATAGCGATCCACCGTTTCATTGAAGGCAAACACACGGCGGTTAAACGGCTCCCAGGGATCCGCCGCCGAGGACGCCGCCAGCACGCCCTGCAGGGGCAGAAAACACAGCAGCAACACAGCAAGCAGGCGCATGGGCCACCGCGGAAAGTCAGGAAGACGCGAGTATAGCGGTGAATGCATCAGCGGCGTATCCCGCTGACAATATCCCGCTCGCACCACTGCCGTAGCAAGTCAGCCAGAAACGGCCGCAGGGTATCGGCAGGCTGGGCCAGTTCTCTGGCCAGGGATTCCGCCAGTACGGCGCCGTCCGGCTGCTCCGTTTCCAATAACTGGAACACCCGGGCGCTGGCCGCATTGAGCTCCATAAATTGCACCTGATCGGCGCGATCACGCCACACCAGCAACCAGACCGGTGCCGGCAAAGGGGCAGCAGGCAAATGATCGGCCGAGATCCGGTGAACCGGCCAGTGACTGGCCATCAGCGTGGCCAGCGGCGACAGCAACGGCGTGCCGGTTAGCAGGTCCGCCGGAGCGCTGGGCATGACCGGCGGGATCTCCTCGGTGCTAATGCCCAGCGCCAGTTCCAGCCATTCGTAATAGGCAAGATCAGTGACAAAAGCCGGCAAGCCACTGCGATCACAGTCGGCTCCACTCAGCCATTCCAGAAACTGCCCCGGGATATCGACAAAATAGCCGCTCTGGCAGCGATGGTCGGCAAAAAAACGCCGCACCAGTGCCTGCCATTCCGACTCGCCCAGCAAAGAGTGCAGCACCGGAAAGCCGTTACGAATAAAGCCTTCCAGATTGCGCCAGAACAGATCGCGGTAAATTTCCAGGCGCCGGTCTTCGATTCCCTCCGGCGCCGGCTGATGCTGCGGGTCGCGCAGATGCGCGGCAAAGCGGCGTTGGGCTTCCAGAAAAGTCGCGACGCTCATCCGGCCAGACTCACGGGGGAATGCGCTGCCTGAATCGCCCGCACATGATCCAGCTCGGCAAGCAGCTCGGCCAATGGCGGGAAATTGAAGTCACGCTCCAGCAACACGGGCATTCCCGGAACACGCTCGCAGGCTTCGGCCAGCAACGCCCAGACCGGATCAATTACGGCTGAACCATGCGTATCGACCTTAAGATCATCGGCCTCATCAAAATGACCGGCAACGTGACAGTAAATGATTCGCTCTGCCGGCAAGGCACGCAGAAATTCATACGGGTCATAACGATGGTTGATGCTGTTAACCCAGATATTGTTAACGTCGAGATGCAGATCGCAATCCGCTTCACGGATCACGGCATTGATAAAATCGATCTCGGTCATTTCCTGATGTGGCGCCGCGTAGTAGCTGACATGCTCCACAGCAATACGCTGACCAAGAAAATCCTGTACCTGACGAATCCGGCCGGCGACGTGCTTTACCGCTTCTTCGGTAAAGGGAATCGGCATCAGATCGTAAAGATGGCCGTCATCAGAACAGTAACTGAGGTGCTCGCTGTAACAGCGCACCTTGTATTGACGGAGAAAATCACGCACCTCCGCCAACATGGCAAAATCCAGTGGCGCCGGGCCGCCCAGTGACAGCGACAAACCATGACACACCAGCGGATAGCGCTCGGCAAACTGCTCAAAACGGCGACGCAGGGCGCCACCAATCGGAATCCAGTTTTCCGGCGCGATCTCGAGAAAGTCCGGCAGGCTATCGGCGCTCGAGTCTGCCAGCGGGCCCATCAGGTCCCGCCGCAAACCCAGCCCGGCACCCTGTACCGGATAGCGAGACGATGACATCGTCAACACTCAAGCAAGTACGGCATTAGCCGCCGCACTTGCCCTCGCCACACTTGCCTTCACCGCCTTTGTCTTTTTTGCCTTTTTTGTCTTTCTTATCTTCACCGCACTTGCCTTCGCCGCACTTGCCCTCACCGCCTTTGTCCTCACCACATTTACCTTCACCGCACTTGCCTTCACCACATTTGCCTTCACCACACTTGCCCTCACCGCCTTTGCCATGCTCGCCGGCGAGTTGCGTGTAGCCACCAGACAGCTCCTTGGCAGCAAACGGATTTTCGGCAGCCATCACCGGCGCGGACAGAGCGGAAGCAACCACAGCGGCGCCCAGGGCTGCAGCAAGCGGATTCAGTTTATTGAACTTGGCCATCTGGAAATCTCCTGATTGATTGTCGACACATCCATCGGGCCCGGATGGCCCTCAGGTACTCTAGCAGATGCGCTGACACAGGTTATGTTACGAATTGCGTCCCCAAAACGTGAAAGGGCCCTCAACAGAGAGCCCTTTCACACTTTTTACCGACATCACCATAGCCAGCTTAACGGCTGCGACGAACAACCACGCTGCCAATCGAATATCCGGCCCCGAACGAACAAATCACTCCCTGCTCTCCCACCGCCAGATCCTGACGGTGCTTGTGGAAGGCAATAATCGAGCCGGCCGAACTGGTATTAGCGTACTCATCCAGAATCACCGGCGCTTCCACCCGATCCGCCGGGCGGCCCAGCACGCGCTTGGAAATCAGCTCATTCATGCTCAGATTGGCCTGGTGCAGCCACATGCGCTTGAGCTGCTCCGGGGTGATCGACAGGCTGCCGATATGGTCCAGAATCTGCTCCGCCACCATCGGGCAGACTTCCTTGAACACCTTACGGCCTTCCTGACGGAACAGCTTGTCGCGGGCGCCGACGCCGGATTCGTCACAGCGGTTCAGGAAGCCGAAATTATTGCGGATATTGCTGGAGAACTTGGTCTGCAGCCGGGTGCCCAGCACCTGCCACTGCTCGGCGGAAACCGCCTCATCGGCACGTTCCAGCACCACCGCGGTAGCCACATCACCGAAGATGAAATGGCAATCCCGATCCTCCCAGGCCAGGTGGGCGGAACAGATCTCCGGGTTCACCATCACCACACACTTGGCGCTGCCGTTACGGATCGCATCGACACCGGCCTGAATGCCAAAGGTGGCCGAGGAACAGGCAACGTTCATGTCATAGCCCCAGCCGCGCTCCATGCCCAGGTAGTGCTGCACCTCCACCGACACCGCCGGGTAAGCACGCTGCATGTTGGAACATGCCACCAGAATGGCATCAACGTCCGCCACCGACCGGCCAGCATTCTCCAGCGCCTGATGGATCGCCTTCACCGCCATCTCCGCCTGCACGGAAATCTGCTCATCCGGGCGCTCGGCAATCCGCGGCGCTAATCGCGCGGGATCCAGAACCCCTTCCTTATCAAGCACATAACGCTGTTTGATACCCGACGCCTTCTCGATAAATTCGGCATTGGAACCCTGCAACGCCACCAGCTCGCCCGCCTCGATGGCCGCCGCATTCTCGGCGTTGTAGCGCTCCACATAGGCATTGAACGCAATCACCAGCTCCTCATTGGTGATCGACTGGCTCGGCGTCCACAGACCGGTGCCGGAAATAACAACGTCGTACTGGCTCACTGAATACTCCTGGTGAAAGCGTGCCGGGGAACCCCTTGTCGACGCATAAGGCGGCGCGGCAGCGCATGATCGAATGGGGGGATTATCCGGGTTCGGGGGGCTGGTGGCAAAGACGGAAACCGACACTTTTGGGGCGGCGAAGCCAATTGGATCAAAGCGATCAGCGCAAAGCGCATAATGGCTAGCCCGGCCGGGCAACACCCTGGCCCGTGGCGCGGGCAGAATAGTGCGAGGACTGTTGTACTTCGGCATTTCTACACCTCCTCGGTTAGGAGAAGGTGTCCACTAATTCGGGGGAACTACAAACGTCGGCTGCAGCCTGTTGTTAGACATTTTTCTTGTCGATTATGATGGGATCACCATTTCGGCTTCGACCGCATCTGCATCGCCTCCCACATCTACACCCTCTTCTGTCACATCTCCAGTGTAGGCAGCCTTGCCGGTCGCTTGTTCGATTAGCCCAAGCAGTTGCTTCTGCCGGTTCTCCATGAAGGTCTTGAAGTCATCGCCACGCAGGATGGTCGGGTCGACCAAGTGAGTGCGAAGGTACTCGTCCAGTCTGATCCGTTCAATGGCCGGGGTCTGCCTATCGCCGTTCTCCAACTTGGCCAGGTATTCGGAGGGTGCCACACCCCCGATGATGCGATTGGTGCGGAACGACAGAGGCGTCTTGTTGATGATGGAGTCGTATATCGCTGGCTTGATGCCCTCCTTCTTGCACCAGTCCTGCGGAAAAATGTGGTGGATATCGACGTTCTCTCCAAAAAAAACCGTATGGTCGAACTTCTGTCCGGATCGAAAATCCTGAGCGCCTTCCTTCATCAGCAGCGCGTTGACGCCTTTGTAGGCGGCAGACAGACGCATGCGCATGGTCTTCAGGCGGTCGGCGCGGAAGATCACTTCGCTCACCGTTGATGGTTCCGGCCCGCCCTGTAACCAGCGAGGCACCTCCATAAAGTCGCGGGCGATGCGAGACTCAACCGCCGAGCCGTACAGTTCGCCAAACACGCCATTCCAGTACCATCGCACAAGCTTGGCGCGGTTCGCCTCGTGCTCCCATGCCTCACCGATGTCAGCAATAATCACCGCCAGCGGGACGATCTGCGACTGATAGGGCAGGTCGAAGATGCGGTAGATGTGCTGCATGTGCAGGAACTTCGCCGCCTGCACGAAGCCATGCTCCACCTGCCTTTCGTACCGCTTGTAAGCCGACAGCGGCAGGTTCAATAGTGCCTGGCGGTTACCGATCACGGCCGGAAGTTCCTTGCCTGCCTTGCCGGCGCGTTCCGCCTCCCGTCGGCGCTCGCGCGTGTAGAACAGCGAGATCGCCTGCAAGAAGTCCGTATTGCTCACGTTAGCAAGAATCCCTGCCTCGGAATCGGCCGGGCGCATCGTGTCCACAAAACGTCGGTGCCGGCCCTTATGCACGTCGTCGCCATACCAGTCCTTGCGCAGCTCGTGACCCTCTGCTGCATACATCGCCGTGACCAGTTCGAAGGCATCCAGCGCCTTGCCGCCCGTATTTACCTTCTCGAACACCACGCACACCGCCTCCTTGGACGTAGCGCGGTCCAGTGAAATTACCGGCACGCGGTAGGACTTGAAGTTCTCCAGAACCTGGCGCTTGAAGGAGCGGAAGGTGTCGCGCATTCCCTCATGCTCATCGCCGCGCCAATGCTGGTCAAAGCCGTCCTGCCAGCGATCCCAGTCGAATACCTGAGTCAGCGGATACATCAGCGCCGCATATTCGTTGGCGGGCGCTGACAGGTCCAGTGTCACCTCGCGGCCGAAGTCGGTGCGTATGATCCGGTCCTCAGGCACGCCAACGATGGCCTCCTCCCGATCAACCGTCGGGTCCAGTGCCTTGCGGATGTCGATGTAGAACCAACGCTTTACCTTTTTGTTCTTTGGCGTGACCGTCTCGACCACCTTGTTGCGCAGCGTCACCTGATACAGCGAGGTCATGCGCTGCTGACCGTCCAGAAGCAAGGATTGCGGTGTCGTGTTCTTCGCTTCGGCCGGAGCACCCTCCACTGGCCGCGGCTTGAAGTTCACTTCGCCGCCCGTGTCCAGCGCCATCAGCGCACCGACCGGGAAAGAGCGCGAGATCGACGCGATCAGGCCCTTTATGCGATCCTCGTCCCATACCCAGCTACGTTGAAAATCGGGAAGTTGCAGCTTGCCGCGGTGGCAGTCTTCCAACAGTTCGATCAGGTCGATGGGGTTGGTCTTGAAGGTCGAGCCGGCCATGAATAACTATCCCGTATAAATGAAAACTTCTAACGCCTTGATCACGCGCTTGTCGCGTGCATCTTCTTGTTATAAGCAAGGATGGCAGCAAGTAGCGCCAATCCCAGCAACGCCTCAACCAGGCCGTATGCAAAATCATGCCAAGGCCAACTAAGTGCCCTTGTCGTCAGAAGGCTATCCCCGGGAGTTTTAATTGCAGAGAATTGGATGCTTGCAATCACGTATGTAGAAACAGCGATGGCAAGCCCCTGGACAAGAAAGTACGTACCGACAAGACTTGCCGCCCCAGCGGCCAAGGGCATTGCGCCTACAGACGCATGAGATGCCGGGTTAATCCTCAGAATTGAAAGCACATTCTCAGTCGAGAATATGAGGAGGATGGCCCCAGCAGCCTTGACGCAGATAGAAAATAGCCCAGAGAACAAAAATTGAGTTGCATACTCTGGATCGATGCCGCCGTACATGTAGAAGCCAAACTGAAAGGCATCATTAACAGCGATCCACGCCAATACCACACCTAATACTTTGAATGCTGCGATCATCTTGATTCCTTATAACAGTTTATTAAGTTGAACGGTTCGACTTATTACCCGGCTTACCGCCCCGCCGGATTCCAATCCACATCACCTTACCCATCAAACGAAATGGATTATTACCATCAATGACTTAAGACACAAAGCGAAATCAATCTTTTTTGGAAAACCCGATCTCGGCCTACTTATCACCCGGCAACATCCCCCCTCTGTCAGGATAGTTGTCGCCCCAATTGGTAATAGAGGGGGTGGCAGTGAGGACAGACATGCCCAGATATT
>JBKBQA010000003.1:0-411110 GCA_046292765.1 Alcanivoracaceae bacterium
CGCCCCCAGGTGTGCAGGGTCATCAAGATACCGGGGCGAACCCTGCCATACTTCGGGTCTGCCAGTAGCTCCTGCAGCGACTCCTGACTGGCGCGAAACAGTAAGCGCGCAAACAACGCTTCGTTGTGGCGCCACAACGAAAGATACTCATGCGGCAGAGTAAAAATAACGTGGAAGTGTGGCACATCCAGCAAGCGTTGCTTCTGCGCTTCAATCCATTCCAGTCGCTGCTTCTGCGCACATAAATAGCAACTTCGATGGCGGCAGGAGTGACAATGCTCCCAACTGTCGTGACCTTCGGGGCAGGCGTAAAAAGTCACTCCCCGATCACGGGTTCGGCACTGCGTAATAGCGGAAATCGCCTGCCGGTTTTTTAGCGGTTGCGGCGATGCATCCAAGGCAGCTTTACACGATAAAAATAATCGTTGTATCGTTCTGTCTGGCATATCCGTAGCCCCTTCTTCCGTGAATTTTGCACTCCACCGCGAAGCGGTTATGTCCAACAGCTGTATTCATTAGAAGCGTCGTTATAATCCTGGGCCCAGTTAACCCTGGGTCGGATTTGCCGGCGCGCTTGGGAAAGATTATTCACATCAACCTCTTATCTGGCTACAGGAAATGCTTCGGCCCGCGCGGATCCAGACTCTTCTACATATCCCCATGATGGCATAGCGATACCATCCTCCTTCTTTTCCCTTTGTAGCCAATGCCTTATGCAGGAATCGCTACGGTACTACAGCCATTTCCGTTCTTCACCGGTGCGCGCCGGAAGTGGTCGGGGCAAAGTCAGGATTCTTTACGCTGGAGACTCCCATGGATGACATCCCTTCTGCCCTTCCCCGCCAGTCTCCTCGGCTGATGGATCAGTTTCGCACCTGGATGCGGGCCCAGAATTATCGCTACACCACTGAGCAAACCTATGTTCATTGGGTTCTGGTTTACATCCGCTTTCATGGCCGCCGGCACCCCCGGGAAATGGGGGCGAAGGAAATCGAGGCTTTCCTCTCCGATTTAAGTGCCAGGAAGAACTGCAGCGTAGCCACTCAGAAGATTGCCCTGAATGCGCTCAACTGCTTCTATCGGAAGTTTCTCAAGATTGATTATCCGGATTTGGCTTTTCGCAAGTCGTCGCGTAAGCCTCGGGTACCAGTGGTGTTCACCGATGAGGAAGCGCGCGCTCTGATTGGCGAGCTGGTCGATCCGTGGCGATTAATGGCAGAGATCATGTATGGCGCTGGTCTCAGAGTGTCGGAAATGCTCCGACTGCGCATTAAGGACATCGACTTTGGTCAGCGGCAGATTATCGTGCGAGACGGCAAGGGTGGTCGTGACCGGGTGACCATGCTCCCCGACTCACTTCGCGAGCGCATCGAGCTGCAGATTGATATTGCGCAGAAGTATTACGAGATGGATCGTTTGCAGGGCATCGGTCCAGCGTGGATGCCCTATGCGCTGGCGCGCAAGTATCCTGGTGAGGCAAGCCAGCTGGGATGGCAGTTTATCTTTCCGTCACGGGATCCGGCCAAGGATCCGCAGACGGGCATTGTGCGCCGCCACCACCACCATCCGGACTCCATCCGTAAATACATTAAGACGGCACGCACGAAATGCGGCATCACCAAGCTCTGCGGCCCCCACACTTTCCGCCATTCGTTTGCCACCCGGTTGCTGGAATCCGGTTATGACATCCGCACGGTGCAGGAGCTGCTCGGCCACGCTGATGTCAGCACAACGCAGCGTTACCTGCATGTGCTGAATCGCGGTGGGCTGGGGGTAATCAGCCCGGTGGACCGGGCTGCGCGGTGATTATTTGATGTGGCCGAGGATGCCGTCGAGTTCGTCTAGGCTGTTGTAGCTGATAACCAGTTTGCCCTTGCCACCTTTTTCTTGCTTGAGCTGCACCGGGGCACCGAGGCGGTCGGAGAGGTCGCTCAGTAATTGGCGCACGTTCGGGTCTTCGCGGACGATTTCTTTAGCCGGCTTTTCTTTTTCGTAGTCGCGCACCAGTGCTTCGGTCTGGCGCACCGACAGGCCCTTGGCCACTACGGTGCGGGCGGCGGCGATCTGCTTGTCGCTGCTTAATGCCAACAGGGCGCGGGCATGGCCCATTTCCAGGTCGCCGTGTTCGAGCAGTTTTTTCACTTCTTCTTCGAGCGAGATCAATCTCAGCAGGTTGGTGACCATGGCGCGGGATTTGCCCACGGCGTCGGCCACCTGCTGGTGGGTCAGTTCGAATTCGTCTTTCAGGCGGGCAAGTGCAAACGCCTCTTCGATCGGGTTCAGGTCTTCGCGCTGGATGTTTTCGATCAGCGCCATGGCAATGGCGGCTTCGTCCGGCACATCCCGCACTACTGCCGGGATGGTGGTAAGGCCGGCCATCTGGGCGGCGCGCCAACGACGTTCACCGGCGATGATTTCAAAGCGGGTGTCACTGATCGGGCGCACCACGATCGGCTGCATCACGCCCTGAGCCTTGATGGATTCCGCCAGCTCTTCGAGTGCTTCTGGCGACATGTCGCGGCGCGGTTGATAGCGGCCACGCTGCAGCAGCTCCACCGGAATGCGCCGTAGCTCGCCGTCGCGGGCCGGGTGGTTTTCGGTCACCGAGCCGGTCGATTCGCTGCCGTCATCGTGCAGGCTGACTTCTTCACGGGGAGGCATGGCGCTGCCGAGCAGTGCGTCCAGTCCTTTGCTGAGTCCCCGTTTTTTCTTCACTACCATGTCTGCATGTCCTCAGAATAACGTGCTCGGAAAAACGTTTCGCGGCAGGTATTGCCGCTGCTACAACATGCTGCCGGCGCCTTGCCGGGGCAAATTACGCCTTGGCGGCTTCCTGTTGTTGCAGGGCCTGCTCACGGCGCAGGATCTCGCCGGCCAGGGCCAGATAGCTGATGGCGCCACGGGATTTGGCGTCATAGCTGATCACCGGGGCGCCGTGACTGGGCGCTTCCGCCAGTCGCACATTGCGCGGGATGATGGTGCGGTAGACCTTGTCGCCGAAGTGCTGGATCAACTGGTTCGAAACATCGTTCGACAAGCTGATGCGCGGGTCGTACATGGTGCGCAGGATGCCGCCAATATGTAGTTTCGGGTTCAGCACGGTGCGGATCTTTTCGATGGTGTTCATCAGCGCAGTCAGGCCCTCCAGTGCGTAGTATTCGCACTGGAGTGGCACAATCACCGAATCTGCGGCGGTGAGTGCGTTGACCGTCAGCATGTTCAGTGACGGCGGGCAGTCGATCAGGATGTAGTCGTAGCGGTTCTTGATTCGTGCCAGCGCGTTGCGCAGCCGGAATTCTTTCAGCTTCATGTCGAGCAACTGGACTTCGGCAGCGGTCAGATCTTCGTTGGCAGCGATCAGGTCGTAGCCGCTTTGTTCCGGCGTCTTGACGATGGCCTGCTCGATCTGGACCTCGTCGACCAGCACTTCGTGAATGGTGTTTTCAACACCATGCTTGTCGACGCCGGACCCGGATGTGGCATTCCCCTGCGGGTCAATATCAATCAGCAGCACCCGCTTGCGGGTGGCGGCCAGCGAAGCGGCGAGATTGACGCTCGACGTGGTTTTACCCACGCCTCCTTTCTGGTTGGCGACTGCGAACACCGTGGTCACGAATCCGTCTCCTTTCTTGACGTCATGCGACGTCGCGCGTCAAAACAATCAGTTGTCGGCGTTCATCCAGCCCCGGCACGGTGAGCGTAATACGCTCTGCCTGCCAGGGCGGGCGGACGCCGGCCATTTCCACATCAGTCAGGGCCGCCTTCATCGCCAGCATGCGACCACCCGGTGCCAGTAGATGCCCGGCCACCTCCAGCATGTCCGGCAGGGAGGCGAAGGCGCGACTGATCACCTGGGGCGAGGCATTACGGTACTGCTCTGCCCGGGCCTGCACAACCTCGACCCGGGATAATCCGAGTTCCAGTGCGGCCTGCTTCGCAAACCGGGTTTTCTTGCCGTTGCTGTCCAGCAGGGTAACCGCGAGTCCCGGCAGGGCAATGGCCAGCGGGATGCCGGGAATACCGGGGCCGGCGCCGACGTCAATCATTTCAGTGGCTTGCACCTGTGGCAGCACGCTGAGGGAATCAAGCAAATGCCGTACCACCATTTCCGCCGGATCACGCACAGCGGTCAGGTTGTAAGCCTTATTCCATTTGTTCAACAGGCTCACATAGTCGAGCAGCTGTTGCTGTTGCGTCGCCGACAGGTCAACGCCGAGGGCGCGAAGACCATCGGCCAGCAGGCGCTCCAGACTCATGCCTGTACCTTCTGCCCGGCGCTCTGCTTTTTCAGGTAGATGCGCAGCAGCGAGATGGCCGCCGGGGTCATGCCCTGAATACGGCTGGCCTGACCGAGGGTGGCCGGTCGTATCTGCTCCAGTTTCTGACGCAGTTCGTTCGATAACCCACTGACGGCTGCGTAGTCAAAATTCGCTGGCAATACGGTGTTTTCGCTGGCGCGCAGCTTTTCCACTTCATCAGCCTGACGATCGATATAGCCGGCGTACTTGGCGAGAATTTCCACCTGCTCGGCCACCGCCGGTGCTTCCGCTTCAAACCCGACGGCCTGCATCAGCGGCAGGTATTCCACTTCCGGGCGCCGCAGCAGATCGAGCAGGCTGTATTCGTGGCTGATCGGCTTATCGAGCAGCGCATTAACCTTTTCCGCCTTGTCGGTACCGGGCTGGATCCAGCTGGTTTTCAGGCGCGTCTGTTCGCGCTCCATGCCCTCGCGCTTGGCGCAGAAAACGCTCCAGCGCCGGTCATCAATCAGGCCGAGCTCGCGACCTTTTTCGGTCAGGCGCAGATCGGCGTTGTCTTCGCGCAGCAGCAAGCGGTATTCGGCCCGGCTGGTAAACATGCGATACGGCTCTTTTGTGCCCAGTGTGATCAGGTCATCGACCAGCACACCGATGTAAGCCTCTTCGCGGCGCGGGCTCCAGGGTTCGCGATCACTTGCCAACAACGCAGCATTGATGCCCGCCAGCAAGCCCTGTGCACCGGCTTCTTCGTAACCGGTGGTGCCGTTGATCTGGCCGGCAAAAAACAGACCGGGCACATGTCTGGTTTCCAGCGAGTGCTTGAGATCCTGCGGATTGAAGTAGTCGTATTCAATCGCGTAACCGGGCCGGGTGATGTGGGCGTTTTCAAAACCGCGAATCGAACGCACGGCAGCGAGCTGGATATCAAACGGCAACGAGGTGGAGATGCCGTTCGGATACAGCTCGTGGGTGGTCAGGCCTTCCGGCTCGACAAAAATCTGGTGGCTGGTCTTGTCGGCGTAGCGATTGACCTTGTCTTCAATGCTCGGGCAGTAACGCGGCCCGGTGCCTTCGATGACGCCGGTAAACATCGGCGAGCGATCAAACCCGGAACGGATAATGTCGTGGGTGAGCTCGTTGGTGTGGGTGATGTAGCAGCAGGTCTGCTCGGGATGTTCGTCGGCGCTGCCGATATAGCTCATCACCGGAATCGGCGTGTCGCCCCACTGCTTTTCCATCACCGAGAAATCTACCGACTTGCCATCGATGCGTGGCGGCGTGCCGGTTTTCAGGCGCTCGACCCGCAGCGGCAGTTCACGCAGACGCTTGGCCAGAGCAATGGACGGCGGATCACCAGCGCGGCCACCGCTGTGGTTATCGAGGCCGATATGAATGCGGCCACCCAGAAAGGTACCGGCGGTGAGCACCACGGCGCGGGCGTGGAAGCGCAGGCCCATATTGGTGACGGCGCCGACACAGCGCTCGCCATCCATGATCAGGTCGTCCACCGCTTGTTGGAAGATGGTCAGGTTCGGCTGGTTTTCCAGCATGCCGCGAATCGCGGCTTTATAAAGAATGCGGTCGGCCTGGGCGCGGGTGGCGCGTACCGCCGGGCCCTTGCGGGCGTTCAGCACGCGGAACTGGATGCCGGCGCGGTCGGTGGCCCGGGCCATGGCGCCGCCGAGGGCGTCGATCTCTTTGACCAGATGGCTCTTGCCGATGCCACCGATGGCCGGGTTGCAGCTCATCTGGCCGAGGGTTTCGATGTTGTGGGTGAGCAGCAGGGTGGCCGCACCCATGCGCGCAGCCGCCAGCGCCGCTTCGGTACCGGCGTGGCCACCACCAATCACAATGACATCGAAGCGTTGCGCGAAATCCATCGGCTCTCGACCTGAAAGGACACTATATATAGTGGGCAGAGGCGCCCAACGACACTAATTCTGCTCAGATTTTGAGCAAAGGGCGCGTAGTATACGCGCCCGGAGGGGAAATTAAAGATTCGCGCCCTGTCTATCGATACACCTCCCGCCGATGCCCGACCTTGACCACCACCACAGTCAGCACCTCATCGGCAATTTCGTAAAGGATGCGATAGACACCCTGACGAATCCGGTAACGCTCAAGGCCGGAGAGCTTTTCGCAACCGGGTGGCCGCGGATCACTCTGCAGGGCTTCGATGCGCTGCAGAATCCGGACAGCGTCTGCCTGTGGCAAGGCGCGCAGATCTTTTGCCACAGAGCGGCGGACAACCAGCTTATATCTTGCCATGCGCCTTGAGGTCGTTAAGCAGCGCCTCGTAACTCATGGTCGGCTCGGCAACCCGGTCTTCGAAAGCGCTGAGGTCTTCCTGATCCTCCGCCAGCGCAGCCCGCACCGCATCATTGACGATTTCAGACACGCTGCGGTGGGTATGGGCTGCCTTGAGCCGCAGCGCGGTATGCAGGCTTGCATCGAAGTAAATGGTCGAGCGCTTCAGGGCTTCGCTCATGATCGCTCCATCGCAACGGTGATATTGCATTACAACGTCTCGACGTTATAGCGTCAAGACGTTGTCCTCGCTTGAGCGGCGATCCACCGTCATTCTTTTCTAAATCAGCACGATACCTGCTCCGCTATTCGCCCCGAAGCCCTGTACACTAAGCTGGCTTGCCACCTGGTTTACTGTGCGGATGCCTGCTTGGACGCTCTCAACCTGACACTGCTGATCGGTGCAGCCCTGCTGTTCGTGGGTCTGCTGCTGGGTTCGTTGAGCCTGCGCTTTGGCGTGCCGTCGCTGCTGGTGTTTCTGGTGGTGGGGATGTTGGCCGGCGAGGACGGGCTGGTGGGCATCCAGTTCGCGGATTTCGAGCTGGCCTATCTGGTGTCCAACATTGCCCTCGCCATCATCCTGCTGGATGGCGGTCTGCGCACCCGCCTCAGTACCTTCCGGGTCGGGCTGCGCCCTGCCCTGACGCTTGCCACTCTGGGTGTGGCGCTCAGCGCCGCGCTGGTGGGGGCCTTTGCCACCTGGCTGATGGACCTCGATTGGCGCATCGGTCTGCTGCTCGGCGGCATCATTGGCTCCACCGACGCTGCGGCGGTATTCAACCTGATCAAGGGCACCGGCGTTTCGCTGAATGAGCGGGTGGCAAGTACGCTGGAGGTGGAGTCGGGCCTGAACGATCCGATGGCGATCTTCATCACCGTACTGCTGATCGAGATCATCACCACCCCAGGGCTGGGTCTGGGAGGCGAGAGCCTGCTGGCACTGGTGCAGCAATTTGGCGTTGGCGCGCTACTGGGCGTCGGTCTTGGCAGCCTGTTGGCGGAGCTGCTGTCACGGATGCGCAGCAACGAGGGCCTGCATGCGCTGCTGCTCTGCACCGGCGGCGCCAGTGTCTTTGCCGCCACCAATGCGCTCGGCGGCTCCGGGTTTCTGGCGGTCTATCTGGCCGGGCTGATTGCCGGCAACCGCCACGGCGGCGCCGGCGATGATGTGTTGCGGGCGATGGATTCTATGGCGTGGCTGGCGCAGTCGGTGATGTTCCTGTTGCTTGGTCTGCTGGTGACGCCGTCCACCCTCGGCCTGCATGGCAAGGAAGCGATCATTATTGCCCTGTTCCTGATGTTCTTTGCCAGACCGCTGGCGGTATGGATCTGCCTGCTGCCGTTCCACTTCGACTGGCGCGAGAAGCTGTTCGTGTCCTGGACCGGCCTGCGCGGCGCGGTGCCGATCGTGCTCGCCATGTTTCCACTGCTGGCCGGCATCAGCGAAACGCGGCTGCTGTTTGACGTCACCCTGATCGTGGTGCTGGCCTCCCTGCTGCTCCAGGGCAGTACCATGGGGCTGCTGGCGCGGGTGCTGCGGGTGTCATTGCCGAGGATGCCGAAGCCACTGCAGGTATCCGCCTGGCAGGGCGGCGGTCAGCTCCATTTGATCCAGTTCGTGGTCGAATCCGGCTCCCGCGCCGATGGCAAGACGCTGTCTGCTCTGGCCGTGGGCGAGGCGCAGCCGCTGCTAATCCTGCGCGGCGAGCGCCGCCTCAATGCCGCCGAAGCCCAGGTGGAAGCGGGCGATCATGTGGCCTGGCTGGCGCCAGTCAGCGACGAAGCGTCGCTGGCCGCGCTGTGCCAGACGGTGACGCCATCGATCAAGCGCTTTTACGGCGATTTCACCGTCCGCGGCGACGTCCAGGTGGCAGAGTTGTCATTTGCCTACGGCGTGGAGCTGCCCGACGCCGCCGTCGGCAAGCTGACCCTCGATGCCCTGTTCCGCCGTCGCATCGGCCAACCGGTGGTGGGTGATGTACTGTTCATCGGTGGGCTGCGCCTGCGGGTCCGCAGCATGGACGGCGAGCGCATCGGTCAGGTCGGGATTCGCCTGCCGCATGATTAAGGCACCTTCGAATCCGACCCTCGCGCCATAACCTGCCGTTTTTCCGGTCAAAGCTTCCCCTCTGGGGTTCCGCTATAAATCGCCGCCATTGGGAAACAGGCATTCGCCAATTTCCTCCGTGACCGACTTTCGAGGTGATGTATGCCCCAGTACAAGGCCCCCGTGCGTGATATGCGTTTCCTGATGAACGAAGTGTTCGACTTCGAAAGCCATTACAAGGCCCTGCCGAATGGTGGCGAAGCCACCCCGGACATGGTGGAGGCAATCATTTCGGAGATGGCCAAGCTGTGTGAAAACACCATCGCCCCGCTGTATCAGTCCGGCGATCAGGAAGGCTGCCATTTCGACAATGGCAAGGTCACCACGCCGAAGGGCTTCAAGGAAGCCTATGACGAATACGTGGCCGGTGGCTGGCAGGGTTTGTCCCACCCGGTGGAGTACGGCGGCCAGGGCTTGCCGATGTCACTGGGCCTGTTCAAGCAGGAAATGATGGGCACTGCCAACTGGTCGTTCGCCATGTATCCGGGGCTGTCGCTGGGCGCCATGAACACCATCATGATGCACGGCACCGAAGAGCAGAAGCAGGAATACCTGGTACCGCTCACCGAAGGTCGCTGGGGTGGCACCATGTGTCTGACCGAGCCGCACTGCGGCACCGACCTCGGTCAGATGAAAACCAAAGCCGAACCGCAGGCCGATGGCAGCTACAAGATTACCGGCACCAAGATTTTCATTTCTTCCGGCGAGCACGACCTGACCGAAAACATTATTCATGTCGTGCTGGCGCGGCTGCCGGACGCCCCGGCCGGCACCCGCGGCATTTCCCTGTTCATTGTGCCGAAGTATCTGCCCGGCAAGATCGGTGAAGAGCATGGCGTCAGCTGCGGCTCGATTGAACACAAGATGGGCATCCGCGCATCGGCCACCTGTGTGATGAACTTTGATGGCGCCACCGGCTTCATGATTGCCGAGCCGAACAAAGGCCTCGAAGCCATGTTCACCTTTATGAACTCGGCTCGTATCGGTACCGCCATGCAGGGCGTGTGTCACGCCGAACTGTCCTTCCAGGGTGCGGTTCCCTATGCACTGGATCGTCGCTCAATGCGTGCCCTGTCTGGCAAGAAAGACCCGGATGCCATTGCCGACGCCATCGTTCATCACGGTGATGTACGCCGCATGCTGCTGACCCAGAAGGCGATCGCCGAAGGCGGTCGTGCCATGCTCTATTACACCGCCCAGTATGCCGACAACATGATCAGCGGCATTCTCGAAAACGACATGAAGAAGTACGAACACTGGGACGACAAGCTCGGCTTTATGACGCCGATCCTGAAGGGCTTCCTCACCGAGATGGGCCTGGAAGCCGCCAACATTGGTATGCAGGTGTTCGGTGGCCACGGCTACATCAAGGAACACGGCATGGAGCAGATTGCCCGCGACGCGCGCATCGCCACCCTGTATGAAGGCACCACCGGCATCCAGGCACTCGACCTGCTAGGCCGCAAGGTTCTGCTTACCACTCGTGGCAAGTGTGTGCGCGAGTTCACCCAGAAACTGGTGGCGTTCGGTACCAGCAACATGGGCAATAGCACGCTGCGCCCGTATGCCTGGAAGCTGCTGAAGATTGCCGCTCAGTGGAACTACCTGACCACCCGCATCATGTTGGTGGCAGCGAAAGATCGCGACATGGTCAGCACCGCCAGCCACGATTTCCTGATGTATTCCGGCTACGCCATGATGGCCTACTTCTGGGCGCTGCAGGCGGCGGTTGCTCAAGAGAAGCTGGCAAAAGGCGGCAATGAACCGAAGGAGTTCTACGAGGCCAAACTGGCCACGGCGGAGTTCTATTTTGAGCGCATCCTGCCGCGCGCGCGCGGACACGCTGAAGCCGCGCTGAAGCCGACCAAGTCGACCATGCAGTTGAAGAAGGAACTGTTTGCTCCAGAGCAATAAGCCCGCGCACGCTTGCGGCCATCCCTCGGGATGGCCGCTCCACTAGATAGGCGCCTCAGAAGTTCAAGGAAAACGCCAGATACGGCCCGCCTACCTTCATGTCGGCCTGCACATCGTCGAGATCGAAATCCAGCACCAGCTGGCCATAACCAAGTTCGACACCAAGCAGGAAATCCGAAACCCAGCCAATGCCGGCGCGAACATCCATAAACGTGTCGCCGGAGTAGCCAATGGCGTTGATCTCTCCGGTGGCGTAGAAGCCGGTAACGGGTAACTTGCCGTAGGCACCGAGGTGCAGCATCGGCACGATTTCACTGACGCTGGCTTCGCCGCGATTGGCGGGGTTGCCCTGCTCCTGAATGACGAAATCGCCTTTTAATTGCCGAACCGTGAGACCGACATCCACCTTTACTGCCAGGTCGAGCGGAGTGTAGTACAGCGTCAGGTCGGTGTAGTCGAGATCGAAGCGGCTGCTGACCAATGTATTGGCGTTGATGGTTTGCCCGCCGAACGTGATGGTGCTCTGGGTTTCGCCATTGGCCGTGTCCGAGAGCATCGACAAGCGCAGCCGCGCATTCGGCAATGCCGGCACAGGATGCTCAAGGCCAAGGTAGACGACCGTTTGCCGACCACTGTCGAAGCCGAGCTCGTTTTCAAGGTCTACGCTGCCGGTGCCGGCGCCCAGATCACCCGACAGGCTGGTGTAGCCGGTGTAGATGCCGCCATACAGATCAATAAGGGGCGCGGCCTGAACACTGCCCGTCGCTGTCAGTGCTGCCACTAGCATCAGTTGTCGCATGGTTGTCTCTCCAGTCAAACAGGTTCACCAGTATTGCAGCCTGTGCCGCCGGCCTCAAACCGACCGGGTCTCATCCCGGGCGGTTTCTGGCGCCTGGAAAGGCGCGCTATACTCCCCGCCCTGACCGGACCTCAGCCCCTCACCGCAGGAGATCAACCATGGGCGCCCAGTGGAAAGCCAAAGGCAAAGCCGAGGCGGCCGCCGCCAAAGGCCGTGTGTTCACCAAGCTGACCAAGGAAATCATGGTCGCCGCCCGCAACGGTGCCGATCCGGCCATGAACCCGCGCCTGCGCATGGCGGTGGAACAGGCCAGGAAGGCCTCCATGCCTCGCGATACCCTTGAGCGTGCCATCAAGAAAGGAGCCGGGTTGCTTGACGACGTCACCCAGTACGAGCTGGTGACCTATGAAGGCTTTGCCCCGCATCAGGTGCCGGTGATCGTCGAATGCCTGACCGACAACAAAAACCGCACCGCACAAAGCATCCGGGTGCTGTTCCGCAAGGGCCAGCTCGGCACCTCCGGGTCTGTATCATGGGATTTCCAGTATCTGGGCTTTATCGAGGCGGTGGCCAACCGCGACGGCATAGACCCGGATGAGGCCGCCATCGAGGCCGGGGCCCAGGATCTGGAGCCGGGCGAAGAAGGTGTGGTGCATTTTTACACCGATCCCACCGATCTGGACGCGGTCAGCCGCGCCCTGCCCGATCTGGGCTTTACGGTGCAATCCGCCAGGCTCGGCTATCGGCCGAAAAATCCGGTGTCACTGACGGATGAAGCACTGGCAGAAGTGGAAGCCTTTCTCGAAGCCATTGATTGTGACGATGACGTGCAAAACGTCTACGTCGGTCTGGCGGGCTGATCAGTCACCCCGCTCTGGCCGCCAGCGCTGGAGGGTGTCCTGTAAACCTCTCAGCGTCAGCGGCTTGGCCAGATGGTCGTCCATGCCGGCGGCGAGGCACTTCTCCCGATGTTCCGCCAGTGCATGTGCGGTCAGGGCAATAATCGGCAACAGCTGCGAGCCGTTTTTCATTCGCCGGATATGCCCGGTAGTCTGATAGCCGTCCATCCCCGGCATTTCACAATCCATTAGAATCATGTCGCAGCAGCCGGGATCTTCTCGCAGCACTGACAGCGCCTCTTCGCCCGAGCCGACAATCCGGGCACTCACGGAAAGCTGCGTCAGCAGCGCACCGATAACCATCTGGTTGACGGTATTGTCTTCCACTACCAGCACCCGCAACCCAGCAAGATCCGCCGCGCCTTGACTGGTGGCGCTGGTATCTGGCTCGCTGTGTGGCAACCAGATGGAAAAGTGAAACCGCGAACCACCGCCCGACACACTGTCGACGTCGATCACGCTGCCCATCAACTCCACCAGCTGGCGGGAAATCGCCAGACCTAGCCCGGTGCCACCATACTTGCGCGACGTTGAGCTATCCGCCTGCTGAAATGAGCGGAACAGGTCGCCGATCTGCTCCGCTGCCATGCCAATGCCGGTATCGCGCACCTCGATGTGCAATCGGCTTTGCTGATCGCTACGTAACTCCAGCGATACCGACAGTGTCACGCTGCCTTTCTCGGTGAACTTGATGGCGTTGCTGAGCAGATTCAGCAATACCTGCTTGAGACGCACCGGATCACCGCGCACCCACTCCGGCAGCGCCGGGTCAAGATCGCGGTATACCGCAATGCCTTTCTGCTCGGCGCCGGCGGACATGATAGTGAGGCAATCATTCAGTAATCGTGGCAGATGAAAGCTGCGCTGTTCCAACTGCAGCTTGCCGGCAGCTATTTTCGAGTAATCCAAAACATCGTTGAGTACGCCAAGCAAGGTCTCGCCAGCGCTGCTAATGGTGTTGACGTAGTTTCGCTGCCGATCATCAAGCCGGCTGTCGGCGAGCAGTTCTGTCAGCGCCAGCACCGCGTTCATCGGCGTCCGAATTTCATGGCTCATGCGAGCAAGGAATTCGCCCTTGGCCGCACTTTCTGCCTGAGCACGGACAATCTGCTGTTCATGCAGCAAGGATTCCCGCTTCAGCGCACTGAGCCGAGCCGCCAGACCAAACGACAGCAACACCTGCTGCAACACGATGCCGATATGCACGCCATGCAGCGTCAGCAGAATCGGCAGCTCTGCCACCAGCCCGTAGATATTGAAGGCCAGCAAGCCGATCATGGACAGGAACATGCCCCAGGCCAGCACAAAGATCTTTGCCTGACCACGACCGCGGTACCAGCTATACAAACCGGTGATCATCAGAATCGCCATGGTCAGTAGCACCATGCCGCCCTGATATTTGGTCACGGTGCCCGGCGGTGTCAGCAACTGCAACAGCATCAGCACGGCCAGAATGCCTGCCACCGCCAGCAGTGCCCGATCCAGTCGCGACCATTTTGCAGTTTCGAGAAAGTCCCGTGCGAACAGGATGCCGGATATCAGCGAGATGTATCCACACACATACGGGAGGTTATCCGGCAGCACGAGGGCATCGGGCCAGAGCCGCTGGGTGATCCCCTGCAGCGTGGCAATATAAAGCAGGCTGCTGCCCACATGGACAACATAGAAACGATAGATTCGCTCACGGGCGGCGGCCCACAACACCAGGTGATAACAGAACAGGCCGAAGCCGATGCCGTAGAACACGCCGAGTAGCCAGTCGTTGTTGATATGGTGCTCAAGAAAGGCATCGCGGCTGGCCACCGACAGCGGCACCGTCATGGAGCTGGTGGTTTTGACGCGCAACCAGTATTCGGACTCGGAATGGGCCGGTAGCTTCAACGGCACTGTGGCGTTGCGCACGGCCAAGGGGCGATCGCGAAACGGTGTCAGGTCGCCCAGTGACCACTGGCGATCCACCCCGTCATCCGGGCCATAGAGGTCCAGATGATCAAGCAATGCATAGTCAATCAGCAGCAGGACGTTGTGGTGCTCAACCGCATCGTTAATCAGCGTAAATCGGAACCAGCAGGCGTCGCTCCGGTACCCGAACGTGATCTGCTTGCGATTCAGCCGCACCATCGGCGCTTCGTGGGCATCGTCGAGGGTGCTGTGGCCGTCGCCGTCGCACCAGAACCAGACATGGGGTGCCAGCACCTCACGACCGAGCGAGGGCCCGGCATCCAGCGCCGCAAGGGCCGGCAAGGGCCAGCTCCACAGCAACAGCAACCACCAACGCTTGACGGACATCCGATGCCCTCTCCCTGATCACGGGGTGCCATTGTTTTGTTATCGCCGACGCCCGGCCTCCCAGAATACCCGGCCGGGGCGTCCGGTCCAATTGGCGCGGCGGGTCATCGCCAACCCGCGCCATCTGGGCTACCCTGCCGATTCTTAAACGACTTGACCGTGGATGCCCCTGATGTCCCACTTTTCCGGACTGCGAATCCTGATTACCGGCGCCGGCACCGGCATCGGTGCCCTGATGGCAGAAAAGCTCGCCCATGAGGGTGCCGAGGTGATCGTCACCGCCCGCCGCAAAGAGGCCGCCGAGCTCGTCCGCGACCGGATCCGCAATCACGGCGGTAGTGCCCATGCCATGGTGCTGGATGTCAGCAAGCTTGGCACCTTCACGGCCTTCCGTGAGCGCCTTCACAAGGCCCATGGCCCGGTCGATGTGCTGATCAATAATGCTGGCGTGGTGTTCGGTGGCGAGTTCGAGAAGGTCGATATCAAGGATCACCTGAACACCTTCCAGATCAACGCCACCGGCCTGATGGCCCTGACGCATACGTTTTTCGCTGATCTGGCCCACAGTCCGCGCGGCCATCTGGTTAATATTGCCAGCGCCAGCTCCTACGTTGGCCTGCCCTATGGCAGCACCTACGCCGCAAGCAAGTGGGCGGTGCTGGGCTTCTCCGAATCGATCCGGCTGGAGCTGAAAGAGCGCGGCATCGACAGCATGGCGGTGACCACGGTCTGCCCGAGCTATATCGACACCGGCATGTTCGACGGTGTGAAGTCGCCGCTGCTGTC
The DNA here is from genome assembly GCA_046292765.1 of Alcanivoracaceae bacterium. Taxonomy (GTDB): domain Bacteria; phylum Pseudomonadota; class Gammaproteobacteria; order Pseudomonadales; family Alcanivoracaceae; genus PGZG01. Next base: position 15,361 of record JBKBQA010000003.1, read on the forward strand.
ACCGATGCTGTCGCCGGAGAAGGTGGTGCGCGCCATTCTCGATGGCATGCGTCAGCGCGAACCACTGGTGCAGGCACCAATGATCGTCAAACATATCGACCTGATGAAGGGCAGCCTGCCGATGCCGGTATGGGACTTCCTCGCCAAGGCCACCGGCATGTCCACATCGATGAAGAAGTGGCGCGGCAAACAGTGAATTTACCGCGCGGATAACGGGCGGTCTGGACGACATATATAACAGGAGAACGTGCTGTGAAGGCTCTTGGCCCGGTGGATCAGTTATTCCTTTTTCTTGAACGGCGCCAGCAGCCCATGCATGTGGCCGGATTGCAGTTGTTTTCCTACCCGGAGGATGCCGGCCCCAAGTACGTCAGTGAGCTGGCGGCGCAGATGCGCGATTACTGCTGCCCGGTGGCGCCCTTCAACCAGCGTCTGGCCAGCCGCTTCGGCCAGCCGGTCTGGACCGAGGACAAGCAGTTCGATATCGACGCCCACTTCCGTCACGAGGCGCTGCCCAAGCCCGGCCGTATCCGTGAGCTGTTGGCGCTGGTGTCGGCCGAACACTCCAACCTGCTCGACCGCGAACGACCGCTGTGGGAAGCCCACCTGATCGAAGGCATCCGTGGACGACGCTTTGCGATGTACACCAAGATCCACCATTCGCTGGTGGACGGCATTTCGGCCATGCGGCTGGGTATGCGCGCGCTGTCACCGGACCCGAATGTCCGGGATCTGCCGCCGGTCTGGGCGACCCCACCGCGCAAGCGTCGGCCGGGTATGCCGAGCAACCCGGTCGAAGCGGTCAGCGGCCTGGCCCAGCTTACTGCCGGACTGTCAAAGCAGGTCGCCACCGTGCCGGCGCTGGCCCGCGAGGTCTACAAGGTCAGTCAGAAGGCCAAGAACGACCCGGACTATGTGTCGATCTTCCAGGCCCCGCATTGTGTGCTCAATGAGCGTATTACCGGCAGCCGTCGCTTCGCCGCGCAGTCCTATTCAATGCCACGGATCAAGGCGATTGCGAAGAAGTTTGACTGCACCCTGAACGACATTGTGCTGGCCATTTGCGGCAGCGCCCTGCGCGATTACCTGATCTCGCAAAATGCCCTGCCGGACCAGCCACTGATTGCCATGGTGCCGATCTCCCTGCGTCAGGATGACAGCGCCGAGGGCAATCAGGTTGCCACCATTCTCGCCAACCTCGGCACTCATATCGCCGACCCCGCCAACCGTTTGCGGGTTATCAAGGCGTCAGTGGAAGAAGCGAAATGCCGCTACCGGCAAATGACGCCATCGGAAATTCTCAATTTTACCGCCCTGATGCTGGCCCCCACCGGCATCAATCTGCTGACCGGCATGGCACCGAAACTACAGGCCTTCAATGTGGTGATTTCCAACGTCCCCGGGCCGAAGGAACCGCTGTACTGGAATGGTGCACGACTGGAGGGCATGTATCCGGTATCGATAGTGCTGGACCGGATTGCGCTGAACATTACCCTGACCAGTTATATCGACCAGCTGGAGTTCGGGCTGATCGGTTGTCGCCGTACCCTGCCGTCCATGCAGCGTCTTCTCGACTACCTCGAAAACGGCATCCACGAACTGGAAGTGGCTGCCGGAATTCGCTGATCCACCGGGCCTTCACCCGGCCCGCCAGCCACCCCAAAAAAGGTGGCGCGGGCCGAAAAACTGCCGTAGAGTCGAAGTTGCTGCGGCTTGAGCAGCGGTGGATCTGGTAGTGCCTTTCGCGCAGTTCTCCCCGTTCAACCCTCCCCGGCCTGCATGCAAAAAACGTCATCGATATCGATATCGGAACACTCGAGGTAAGTCACAATGGCAACAGGTACGGTGAAATGGTTCAACGAATCCAAGGGTTTTGGCTTCATCACCCAGGATGAGGGCGGTGCGGACGTATTCGTACATTTCAGCGCCATTCAAGGCAACGGCTTCAAGACTCTGGCTGAAGGACAGAAGGTGTCCTACGACGTCCAGCAAGGTCCGAAAGGCCCGCAAGCTGCCAACGTCAACAGGGCCTGATCAGCCTTGCCTGACTGAAGGACCCCGCCTCGTGCGGGGGTTTTTTTGCCTGCCACCCAGACAACGTCTGGTAACAAGTTGCCCTATACTTTATCCCGCACCGGGCGAACGGGGGTTTGTCAGAATGATCCGAACCTGCGGCGACATCACAGGGATGTCTTCGTCTGACAGCACGGGAAACCATAACAATGAATAGAATCATGTGGGTGCTGGCCCTGGTGGTGGCCAGTCTCTGGGTTGCCGGCTGCGACAAGCCCGGCAAAGATGCCGAAACCAGCCCGGTCAGCCCTGCTGCAGTCAGCCTGAGCGAAGACTGGCAACACCATCTGGCGCGCTATCCGGAAGGCTGGGTTTCCAGCGAAGCGCCTTTATTGATTCGCTTCCAGCATGATGTGATCAGTGAAGAACAACTCAATCGCCCGCAGCCCAACCTGATTTCCCTGTCACCCTCACTGCCTGTGCAAGTGACCTTTGTTGCCCGGGATCTGCTGCAAATTCTGCCGGCGCAGAAACTCCGCTCCGGCCAGTCTCTGGCGATCACGCTCCATCCGGTGGGCCTGGACGGTGTGCCATCGACGCTGTCACCGCAGACATTTCAGGTGCGTGCCATTGAGCAGGACTTCTCGGTGACATTGTCTGGCCTGATACCCATAGCCGGCAGCGACAATGCAATGTCGTTGTCCGGTGAGCTCTCTACGGCGGATGTCAGCGAGCTCAATGAAATACAACGCCTGATCAAGGTCGAGCACGATGGAGAGGAACTGTCGGTGATCTGGGACGCCGCTGAGAATCGGCGCGATTATCGTTTTCGGGTGGATGACATCGTCCGCAGCGCACAGGAGACCGCCCTGCAACTACGCTGGGATGGTGCCATCCTCGGCGCCGCATCGCGTGGGCAGCGGGAATTGCGGGTGCCCGCCATCGCCCGGTTCGAGATTACCGGCCATCGGGTTGTACAGCACCCCGAGGTATATGTGGAAGTGCTGTTTACGGAACCGCTGGACCGCAACCAGAACCTGAATGGTTTGGTGCAACTCAATCAGCGCGACGCCCGGGTGCGAGTGGATGGCAGTGTGTTGCGCGTCTACCCGGCGGGAGCGGTGGACGGCGATGTAGTGCTGAGTGTGTCAGAGGGCATTCGCAGCACCGCCCGACGGGCCTTGCCGGCACCCTGGCAGCAAACGGTGACATTTTCCGCAGAGCTGCCCGGCGTCCGCTTTGTGGGCGACGGCGCTATTCTTCCCTCAGCGGCGCAACTCTCTGTGCCCTTTGAGGCCGTTAATGTGGACTCGGTACACGTCATCGCCCACAAGGTGCATGCCAATACCCTTGAGCAGTATCTGCAGCAGTACCGGATGAACAGCACCGTTCAGGACTATCTCACCGGCAATGTGCTCTGGTCGAAAGCCTTCAGCTTGCCGGAGATTCCCCGCGGTCGCTGGCAGCGCTTCCATCTTGATCTCACCGAATTGATGGCGCGTCACCCGGAAGGCATGGTGCGACTGGAGCTGCGGATCAATCGCAGCCATTCCATATATCCCTGCGAGGGCCCTCGCCCGGCCGCCAATGAAGTCAGCCAAACCTACGACTACGGGCAACGCAATAATCCTTGCCATGACGCCTACTACTCCTATGGTAACCGCCATGTGTCGGCGCGCAGTTTCTTTGCCTCCAATCTCGGATTACTGGTGAAGAAAGGGGCCGCCAACAAGTTTGATATTGTGGTGACTGACCTGCTCACCGCCCAGCCCATCGACAAAGCCCAACTGACGCTCTACAGCCTGCAGCGCCAGCCCATTGGTCGCGGCCAGACCGATCGCCATGGCATGGCGAGCCTTCAGCCGGAGGGTCAGGCTTTCTATCTTGTCGCCCGACATGGCAGCCAGCTTGGCTACCTGCGAATTCCTGCAGGCGATGCCTTGCCCACCAACCAGTTTGATACCGGCGGCGAGCATGTTCGTAATGGCCTGAAGGGGTTTCTGTACGGCGAGCGCGATGTCTGGCGGCCGGGTGATGACATCCACCTGACGTTCATTCTTGAGCAGCAGGACAACAGCAACCAAAGCCACCCGGTGACACTGGAGCTCTATGACCCCCGTGGTACTCGGGTGGCGAGCCAAACCCGGGTCGATCCGCTAAACGACTTTTACACCTTCACCTTGCGCACAGCAGAGAATGCGCCGACCGGCAATTGGCGAGCGCTGGTACGCGCCGGCGGCGCGACTTTCGACAAGACCCTGAAAATCGAAACCATTGTGCCGAACCGTCTCAAGGTGAACCTGTCGGTGGATCAGGAACCCCTGACGCTGGCACGCATGCCGGTAAGAACTGAACTGTTTGGCCAGTGGCTGCATGGCGCCACCGCCAGCAATCTGAAAGCAGACACGGAAGTCCGTCTGGTGGGCAAACCCACTCGCTTCAGTGGCTGGACGGACTATCGCTTCGACGACCCGGTGCGCAGTTTCAGCAGCAGCCCACAGAAGGTGTTCGATGGTCGCCTTGACGCCGAGGGACGGGCCGCCTTTCCTGTGGCGCTGGCGGTGTCGTCACCTCCGCCAGGTATGCTCAGCGCCACCTTCATTACCCGCATCTTTGAACAAAGCGGCAACTTCAGCACCGCCATCCGCACGCTGGACGTGATGCCATTCAGTGAATGGGTGGGCATCCATATCCCCGCCGGCAGCGGCTACTACGATGCGGTGCCGCAGGATCGCGATCACCCTGTGCTGATACAGATGCTGGACGCGGAGGCACGACCACTGGCCAACCGCGAAGTGGCGGTATCCGTGTATCGCATGGATTGGCGCTGGTGGTGGCATCAGGAAGAAGAGGATCTGGCCAATTACCTGCGCCGCGAACATCACCTGCCGGTGGCGGAAGCCCGTGTGCGCACCAACGACAAGGGCCAGGCCCGCTGGCAGTTCGATGCCAACCAGTACGAATGGGGCCGCCATCTGGTGCGCGTCTGTCATCAGGGCGCCGATCATCACTGCACCGGGCAGATTGTGTATCTGGGCTGGAGCAGTGCCCAGGCATCCAGTCCCGATGCCGCCACTCAGCTGATGCTGTCCACCGACAAGGAAAAATATCAGGTCGGCGACAACGCCAAAGTACGCCTGCCGGCATTGCGTCAGGGTCGGGTATTGCTGTCGCTGGAGAACGGCAGTCAGGTACTGGAGAAACGCTGGCTCGATCTGAAGCCGGGTCAAACGGAGATCAGCATTCCCATCACCGCCGCCATGGCGCCCAATGTCTATGTGCACATGACGCTGCTGTTGCCTCATCAGCAGCGCGAGACCGACGCGCCCATTCGCCTGTATGGCATTGTTCCCCTGCATGTGGAAGACCCGGCCACCCGTCTTGCCCCCACCATTGAAGCAGCCGACAAGGTCCGACCGGAAAGCACTTTCCGAATCCGTGTCGCGGAAACCGATGGCAAGGCCATGACCTACACGCTCGCCCTTGTCGATGAAGGCCTGCTCGGCATCACCGGCTATCGGGCGCCGGATCCCCATCACCACTTCTATCGCCGCGAAGCGCTAGGCGTTACCACTTGGGACCTGTTTGATCTGGTGGTGGGCGCCTATGGCGCGGCTCTGGAGCGGGTACTGGCCATCGGCGGCAGCGACGGCGGCGATGAAGACGAACGCCAACGTCGCGAGCGTCGCTTCCCACCGGTGGTGAAATTCCTCGGCGTTTTTGAAGTGGCCGCGGGCAAACACCGCGACCATGAAGTGACCTTGCCGCCCTACCTCGGCGCGGTGCGGGTGATGGTGGTGGCAGGCCACCGCGGCGCCTATGGTCGCAGCGAAAGGACGGTCACCGTGACACAACCACTCGGTCTGTTGGCCACCTTGCCGCGAGTTGTCGGCCCGGGCGAATCCATTGCCCTGCCGGTGAATGTGTTTGTTTCGGAGCCCGGCATCGACAAGGTGCAGATCGAGGTGGAAGCGGATGACCTCTTTATCGTGAATGAGGGCCGCGCGGCTCTGACGTTCAGCGGACCAGGCGATGCCATCACCAGCCTTGGTCTCACTGTCAGCGATCGCATTGGCAAGGGACGGGTGCGCGTGGTGGCCAGCAGCGGCAGCGAGCGCGCCCATCAGGAAATCTTTATCGAGTCTCGCTCCCCCAATGGCCGCTCGGTAATCAGTGAAGAGCGGCTGCTGGCGCCCGGCGAACAGTGGCATTCCACTCTGGTGCCCCATGGCATGGCCGGCACCAACACCCTGCTACTCACGGTAAGCGGGCTGCCGCCCATGAAGCTCGAAGAGCGATTGGGCTATCTGATCGGCTATCCCCATGGCTGTCTGGAACAGACACTGTCGCAAGCGTTTCCGCAGTTGTACTTGCCCGAGCTGGTAAACCTGACCGCAGCCCAGCGTCAGGAACTGGATCAGTACATGGCGGCGGCCATCCGTCGTCTCGCCAGTTTCCAGAACGGCGCTGGGGGTTTCACCTACTGGCCCGGCGAGGAATACGTTAACGACTGGTCGTCTAGCTACGCCGGTCATTTCCTGCTGGAAGCAAAGCGCCTGGGCTATGCGGTGCCGGCCGACATGCTACAACGCTGGCAGCGCTATCAAGCGCAGCTCGCCCGCGCCCACCAAAGTCGGGGTGGCGAGTTTGAGCTGGTAGCCGCCTATCGACTCTACACCCTGGCGTTGGCCGGACAGGCCGATGTGGCAGCGATGAACCGGCTGCGTGAAGGGCTTACCCGTCATCGCAATGACAACCTGTCCAGTACCGCACTGCGTTTGCTAGCGCTGACCTATCAGCACCTGGGCCTGACCGATGTTGCCAGCGAGCTCAGCAGCGCGCTCGATCATCGAGTGCCGCGCTATCAGGATCGGGGCTACACCTACGGCTCCGAATTGCGCGATGAAGGCATCATGTTGATGGTGCTGAGTCACATGAACCAGAACAGCGCAGCCTGGTTAGTGGCCGAGCGTATCGGCGCCCAGCTCTCCTCGGAAAATTGGTACAGCACCCAGAGCCTCGCCTGGGCGCTGATGGGCATGACCCATTTTGCCCGCGCCTTTGCCGGCAGTGATGACGGAATGCGCTTTGCCGCAAAAGCGCCGAGCGACAACCGCTGGCAGGCCATGGCCTCGCAGCAGCATCTCGCCCGTCAGCCGTTGGCCGAGGCAGGCATGACGCTGCGCAACGACACTGACCGGCCGCTGCGATTTACGGTGAGCAATAGCGGTATCCCGGCGGTGGCGGAGGAGCAGATCAGCGAGCAGGGTCTGTCCTTGCAGGTGCGCTACCTGACCATGGATGGCAAGCCGCTGCAGGTGAATAGTCTGCCGCAGGGCACGGACTTTATCGCCGAGGCTACGGTGTCGCTGAATCCGGATGGCGTCCGCCATCTGGAGGATATTGCCCTCAGCATGGTGATGCCGAGCGGCTGGCAAATACGCAACGAACGGCTGGAGGGCGGCACCCTGCCCGCCGGCATCGATTATCTCGATATCCGCGACGATCGGCTGCTCGCCTACTTCAGCCTGTGGCGCGATTATCACTGGTCGTGGCGCTATCAGGATCGCCATCGTCAGAGCATCACCGTGCGCGCCATCCTTAATGCCTCCTACGCCGGCCGCTTCTACTTGCCCGGCTGGCAAGTGGAGGCCATGTACGATGCCGAGCAGCATGCGCACGGCCGCGGTCAGTGGGTTGAGGTGGTGGCGCCCTGATGCGTCGTCTGGCCACGGCCACGCTGGTGCTGGCGCTGGTGACGTTGGCCGCCCTGCAGTGGTGGCCGTTGCCCAGAGCGCTGTCTGAAACACCCTGGGCCAGCGTGGTGCTGGCAAGGGACGGCAGTCTGCTCGGCGCCACCATTGCTGCCGATGAACAGTGGCGCTTTCCACCGCTCAATACCGTGCCGGACCGTTACCGCCAGGCAGTGCTGATGTTCGAAGACCGCCGTTTCCATCAGCACCCCGGTGTCGATCCGCTGGCCATCGCGCGCGCCGCCTGGCGCAACTGGCAAGCCGGCAAGGTAGTCAGCGGTGGCAGCACCGTGACCATGCAGCTGGCGCGGCAATTGCGGGGCGATCCACCGCGCACCCTCGGCAACAAGATTCTTGAAGCCGCCCTCGCGCTGCAGCTCGAATGGCATTTCAGTAAAAGCGAGATTCTGGCGCTGTACGCCAGTCGAGCGCCCTTCGGTGGCAATATCGTCGGCCTGCCTGCGGCAAGCTGGCGCTACTTTGCCCGCCCGCCGGAGGACCTGTCATGGGCAGAGGCCGCGCTGTTTGCGGTGTTGCCCAATCACCCTGCCATGATCCATCCGGGCCGAATGCGCGAGCGTCTTTTGTGGCGGCGCAATGCGTTGCTACAGCGGCTCGCCGATGCCGGCCGGTTAAACCAGATGGATTTGTCGCTGGCCTTGCTGGAGCCCTTGCCCGAGCGGCCGCAGCCCCTGCCCCGTCTGGCACCACACTTGCTGGCCCAGGCGCAGCAGCATGCCGGGCAGTCGTCGCATCGCACCACGCTGGAGGCAGGGTTACAGCAGGCCACGTTGGCACTGGCAGAGCGCCATGGCCGGCGCCTGGCCGGTGAGGGCATCCACAATCTCGCGATTCTGGTGATTGATCACCAACAGATGACCACGGTGGCCTATGTCGGCAATCAGGCCTGGCAATCCCTGCTTCGCCACGCACCAGATGTGGACATCATTCGCCGTCCGCGCTCCACCGGCAGCATTCTGAAACCCGTTCTTTACGGACTGATGCTGGAAGAAGGCCTGCTGTTGCCGTCCACGCTGGTGGCAGATATTCCCACCAACTTTGCCGGCTACTCGCCGGAGAATTTTGATCGCGAATTTCGCGGCGCCGTGCCCGCCAGCGAAGCGTTGGCGCGGTCGTTGAATATTCCGGCGGTACGTATGCTGCAGCAGTACGGTGTCAGCCGTTTCCAGCATCAACTGCAGACACTGGGGCTAAGCAGCCTGTTTCGACCGGCAGATGATTATGGCCTGACGCTCATTCTTGGCGGTGCCGAAGCATCCCTGTGGGAACTGACCGCTATTTATGCTCGCCTCGCCGCTTCGGCCGCAACAGCAGATCACCAGCCACTGCCGGCCACACCCCGATGGCTGCAAGATTCAACGGACATCACAAATCATGGTGCTACCCGGCGCCTGAGTCAGGGTGCCGCCTGGCTGACCCTGCAGGCTTTGATGGACGTGCAGCGCCCCGGTGCCGATGCCTGGTGGCGGGACTATGCCGGCAGTCAGGCGCTGGCATGGAAAACCGGCACCAGTTATGGCCTGCGCGATGCCTGGGCCATCGGCAGCAATGCCCGCTACAGCGTTGGCGTATGGGCCGGTAACGCGAGCGGAGAAAGCGCACCACAACTGAGTGGCCTGAACAGCGCGGCACCGGTGATGCTGGATGTGTTTGATCTGCTCGGCCGGCAAGACTGGCCGCTCCGGCCCGAGGCGGCGCTGAAAGAGGTGCAGGCCTGTCGCAACGACGGCTATCTGGCCGGCAGCCTCTGTGACGCCGTGACCAGTCTCGCTCCTCGACACAGTCACTTTGAAACCGTGACGCCGCATCACCGGCGCGTGCATCTGGATCAATCCGGGCAACACCGGGTGCATGCCCAATGCGAGCCCGTTGACGGGATCCGCACGGCGGTCTGGTTTGTGCTGCCACCAGCCCAGGAGCACTACTGGCGTCGTCATCATGGCGATTATCAGCGCCTGCCACCCTGGCGCCCGGACTGTATTGCCGCCCTCGCGGAACTGGAAGACGACGTGCCCATGGACCTCATCTATCCGCAGGATGGCGCGCGCTTTTTCATTCCGCGGGAACTGGATGGCCGTCGGGGTCAGGTGGTGATGCATGCCGCGCATCGCGATCCCGATGCGCAACTGCAGTGGCATCTCGGTACCCGCTTCCTTGGCAGCACCCGGGTATTCCACCAGCAGGCCATCTCACCGGAGCCAGGCTGGCACCGCCTGACCGTCGTTGATGAGCAGGGCTATCGGCTGGAGCGGCATTTCGAAGTGCTGGATCAAGGCACTCGCCAACACTGACCATACCGGCACTTTGCGCCCCATCACCGCGACGGATACCGCCGAACCCAGTACCATCTGCGTCACTGAGTCCATGCAGGCTCCTGTGCCACGCGCTGCCATGAGGTGTTACTGTGAACAGCCTTGAACATCTTCTCCAGACCCTGCACCACTCGCCGGAACTGATTGCCTTCGATGACGTCATCGCAGCTATCAACGCCCATTATGACTATGTCGCCACGGGCTTTTACAACGGTGTCGGTGAAGACCCCGTATGGAATGCACCCGGCACCAATGCCGGCTCCTGCCGCATTTTTGCCTTTGCACACCTGCACGGGCTCGATGAGGACACCACGCTGGCCTGCTTCGGTCACTATTACCGGGATGATGTGCTGAAGTTTCCGGCCAATAGCGATCACGCTAACATCCGCCGCTTCATGCGCGACGGCTGGGCCGGTATCCGCTTTGAGGGCGAGGCGCTGAGGCCGCTGTAGGAGCGGCAGGATTGCCGCTCCACAAGTGCTGCTTTATTTACCGGCGAAATGTTTGAACAGATCAATCGGCAACGGGAAGATCAGCGTCGAGGTGTTCTTGCCTGCCATGTCATTCATGGTCTGAAGATAGCGCAACTGCAATGCGGCCGGGTTAGTGGTGATGATATTGGCCGCTTCCACCAGCTTCTGTGCTGCCTGCATCTCGCCCTCGGCGTTGATCACCTTGGCGCGCCGCTCCCGCTCTGCTTCTGCCTGCCGGGCAATGGCACGAATCATGTTTTCATTCAGGTCGATGTGCTTGATCTCGACGTTGATCGCCTTGATACCCCAGGCATCGGTCTGACTATCAATGATCGCCTGGATATCAATATTGAGCTTTTCGCGCTCCGACAGCATCTCATCCAGGTCGTGCTTGCCCAGCACTGAACGCAGCGTGGTCTGTGCCAGCTGGCTGGTGGCATTGTAGTAATCCTCAACCTGAATGATGGCCTTGGCAGGATCCACCACGCGGAAGTACAGCACGGCGTTGACGCGTACGGTGACGTTGTCCTTCGAGATCAGATCCTGACTGGGAACGTCCAGCGTGATTACGCGCAAATCCACCCGTGTCATCTGCTGAACACCTGGAATGATGATCACCAGTCCCGGACCCTTGACGCCCTGAAAACGGCCAAGGAAAAACACTACGCCACGCTGGTACTCCGGCAGGATGCGAACGGCCATGCTCAGGAACACAACCACGAACGCCAATATCGGCAACAAGATACTCATAATGCTCTCCTTCCCAGGTTAATTACGCGGACACCGGCTTGCCCGGCGCCACTTCCAGTATCAGTCCATCCACTGCCGTGACATGCAAATGTTCGCCAGCACGCACTGGCGAACGGGTGCGCGCTCGCCAGGTTTCACCATGGACGCGCACCCAGCCTTCATTATCGAAGTCCTCCTGAGCGACCACATCCATCGTCAACAGTTCCTCCGCACCGGTCAGCTTGGGGCGACGACGAATGCCGAGCAGACGCCCCAGTATCCAGCTGAGAAAGCCCAGCGATATCATCGCTGTGCCCGCCACCAACGGCAGCGAAATAGCGAGATAGTCGTCATCGAGTAGAATCACCGAGCCGAATACGAAGGCCACCAACCCGCCTAATCCGAGTATCCCGAAGCTGGGCACAAAGGCCTCTGCGACCATAAAGGCCAGCCCGAGCGCAATCAGTGCCAGCCCCGCATAGTTGATCGGCAACACCTGAAAAGCGTACAGCGCCAGCACCAGAAAGATCGCGCCGATCACGCCGGGATAGATCTGGCCAGGATTGGAAAACTCGAAGATCAACCCGTAGAAGCCGAGCAACATCAGGAAATAGGCGACGTTCGGATTGGTGATGGTGGCCAGCAGCTTGGTGCGCCAATCCGGCTCCCGCTCCACCACGGCAAGGTCTGCGGTATCGAGCGTGCGTGTGCCGCTGGCCATACGCACCTCGCGACCATCAAGCTGCTTTAACAGCGAGGCGAGATCATCGGCCATGAAATCGATAACGCCTCGCTCCAGTGCTTCTGCCGCCGTCAGGGTGCGCCCTTCGCGCACCGCCTCCTCCGCCCAGTCCGGGTTGCGGCCATGATGCTCGGCAAGGTTGCGGATATAGGACACCGCATCCTCCAGCATTTTCCGCTCCATGGCACTGCCGCCGCGGCGTTTGCCATCGCTGTCCTGTTCACCGTCATCTTTTTTTTCTGCTGGCGGTTCGTTGCTGCCCGGCATGCCGCCCATGGTGACCGGCGTCGCGGCACCAAGATGTGTTGACGACGCCATCACCGCGCCATGACTGGCGAGCATGATGTAGGTGCCTGCGCTGGCAGCGCGGGAGCCCGCCGGTGCCACCCAGGTCACCACCGGCACGGGTGAAGCGAGAATGTCTTTGACCAGCCCACGCATACTGGCGTCGAGTCCGCCCGGTGTATCCATGCGGATAATCACCAGGGAAGCGCCATCAAGGCTGGCATCGTTCAAGGCGCGACGGACATGGTCGACGGTGGCGGGACCAACAACGTCATCGAGATCCACCATCACGGCCTTGCCGGTAAGGGTCTCCCGGGCATGGGCCAGTGCCAGCAGGACCATGGCCGCGAGCCACAATGCTGCCACGCACCGGCGTACGAGCGATTGCTTCATAAGCCTTCCCCTGTGCTGTGTTTGTCCAGACTATCAGATAAGCGGTGACAGGTTCAGGTCACGTTTGCGTTGCTGCCAGTCCGGCAGGCGCCGGGTGAGCAGATCGCGGAACCCGGCGCCATGGTTCATGTGCTCCAGATGGCAGAGTTCGTGCACCACCACATACTCAATGGCAGCGGCGGGTGTCTTGATCAGCTCCAGATTCAGATTGATATAACCGCGACTGGATAGGCTGCCCCAGCGACTCCTCATGCTGCGCACCCGCAGTGCCGGGCGCAGATGACCGCGCTCGGCAAAAAACGGAAAATGGCGATCAATCATGTTGCTGAACACCGCATCCGCCTGCCGACGGTACCAGCGGCCCAGCTGATCCGCCACCCGCGCCGAGTCATCCGGTTCCGGCGTCAGCAAGGTGAGTTGGCCCTGCTGCAGCGTTGTCAGCGCGCGCCGCGCCGGTACCAGCAACAGCGGATAGCGCTTACCCATAAACAGATGGCTATCACCCTGCTGGTAGCCGGGAGGAGGCGCAGGCGGCAGCGACGCAGTCATACCATCCAGCCGGCGCTGCAGCCAGCGCGCCTTGCTCGCCAGAAAAGCATCGATGTCAGCCATGCTGGTGCGCATCGGCACACGCACCTCGATGCGACGATCCGGATACAGCCGCAGCTCCAGTGAACGACGACGGCTGCGGATCACGGTGTAATCAATGGCCGTCACTCTGGGCAAGCTCCCGATCCAATCGCTGGGCAATGGCATTCGCTGATGATGCATAGCCAGCCAGCCAGTTGTATAGCACTGGAATGATGAACAGTGTCAGTACGGTAGCGAACATAAGGCCACCAATGATCACCACACCGATGGACATGCGGCTTTCTGCGCCGGCGCCACTCGCCATCACCAGTGGCAGGGCGCCGAAGATGGTGGAGATGCCGGTCATCAGTACCGGCCGGAACCGCACCGTGGCGCCTTCAATTATGGCGTCACGTACATTCCGCCCCTGATCCCGCAGCTGGTTGGCAAATTCGACGATCAGGATGCCGTTCTTCGCCATCAGTCCCACCAGCATGATCATGCCGATCTGGCTGTAGACGTTCATTGAAGTGCCACTTAGACGGATTGCGATTATGGCGCCGGCAATTGCCAGCGGCACCGTCAGCATGATGATCAACGGATGGATCCAGCTCTCGAACTGGGCCGCCAGCACCAGAAACACGATCACCACGGCCAGCGCAAAAGTGAGGTAGATCGCAGCAGAGGCGGCCTGAAACTCTTCAGCCATACCGGTGTAGCCAATGCGCGCTTCCGACGGCAGGCTGTTGATCGCGGCCTGTTGAAAAAAGCGGATCGCCGAACCCATGTCATATCCCGGCGCCAGCGACGCCGAAATAGTGACCGACGGCAACCTGTCGACACGACGCAGCTCCGGCGATGCGCCCTGCTCTTGCAGATTCACCACGCTGGAGAGTGCCACCAGATCACCACTGGCCGCTCGCAGGTAGATGTTATTGAGATCCTGCGGAGAAGCCCGATCCGAGGCGATTGCTTCCAGCATCACGTCGTACTCGCGACCCCGATCCACATAAGTTGTGGCGGTCAGTGATGCCAGCATCGCCTGCAATGTCTGACCAACATCGGTGGCACTGATGCCAAGGTCTGCAGCACGATCGCGCTGCAGTCGGACATCCAGTTGCGGCTGGGTTTCGTCGTAATCACTGGTGACGCCGAACAGGCCCGGGTTGTCTTCGGCCAGCTTGTAGATCACCTCGCTCCAGGCCACCGCCGACAGATAATCTGGCCCGGATACCACCACCTGCACCGCCTGATTAAAGGCACTCTGGCCAAGTCCCGGCGGGTTAATTGCCACGGCTCGCAAACCAGGCACCTGCGGCAACTGCTGCTGCACCTCCATGACGATGTCCTGCTGACGACGGTCGCGATCACCCCAGTCCTTCAGCCGCACGATGGTAAAGGCATTGGTAACCTGACCACGGAAGCCAACGATGGACAGCACCCGCTCCGCCTCACCGCTATCAAGCAACGGCAACAGGATCTCCTCGATTTTGCCGGCGTGATGCTGGGTGTAGTTGGCTGTCGCTCCCTGCGGCGCGGTGGCCGGGACGATAAAGACACCGCGATCCTCCACCGGCGCCAACTCCTGGGGCACCTGCTGCCAGGCCACCGCCGCCAGCACACATCCGGCCACCGCGATGGACAGCACTGGCAGCGGCTTGGCGAGCGTGATGTGCAGGGCTTTTCGATAGTAGTCCGCCAACGCATTGAGGCTGCGATCAATGAGGTTGGCCTCGCCATTCTTCTGGTGTGGTTTGAGCCAGCGCGAGCAGAGCATGGGGGCCAGTGACAACGCCACCACGCTGGAGAAGATCACGGCCGCCGCAAGCGTGAAGCCAAACTCGCTGAACAAGCGGCCGACGTCGCCGCCCATAAATGAGATCGGCACAAACACGGCCACCAGCGTCAGGGTGGTGGCAACAATCGCGAACGCCACCTGGCGGGCGCCAAGAAACGCTGCCACCAGCGGCTTCTCGCCCTCATCCATGCGCCGCTGGATGTTTTCCAGCATGACGATGGCGTCGTCCACCACCAGGCCAATGGCTAGAATCAGCGCCAGTAGCGTGAGCACATTGAGGGAGAAGCCAAGCACCGCCAGACCGGTGAAGGCGCCGATGATCGACACCGGAATGGTCACAGCCGGAATCAGGGTCGCGCGCAGACTACCAAGGAAAAACCAGATCACCAGAATCACCAGCGTCACCGCGATGGCGAGTGTGATCAGCACTTCCTTGATCGATGCACGAATAAAGATGGATTCATCGTAATTGATGCCAAGATCAATGTCGGCGGGCAGGGTTTCCCGCACCTTGCTGATCTCGGCGCGGACCAGATCCGACACCGAGACGGTATTGGCCTTCGACTGACGGATGATGCCAAGGCCGATTGCCACCTCGCCATTGGCCCGCAACACGGTGTCACGGTTCTCCACTCCCAGTTCCACATCAGCGACGTCAGCAAGCCGGATCAGGTGCTCACCATCGCGGCGCACCACCAGCCTGCGGAAGTCCTCGACATCGGACAGCCGACTGTCCGCTCGCACGGTAAAGTCACGACTGGTGGATTCCACCTTGCCAGCCGGCAGCTCGACATTATTGGCGCGCAAGGTCTGTTCGATATCGGTGACGGTGATCTGGTGCGCGGCCATTCGGCGACGATCAAGCCAGATGCGCATGGCGTAGCGGCGCTGGCCACCGATGAACACATCGGCGACACCGTCGAGTACCGAGAAGCGGTCCACCAGATTACGTTCGGCAAAATCGCTCAGCTCCTGCGGCGCCAGCGCCGCACTGGTCAGCGTTACCCAGATGATCGGCCGGGCATCGGCGTCGGTCTTGGCAATCACCGGCGGGTCGGCATCGTCTGGCAATCGGCCAAGCACCCGCGCTACTGCATCGCGGACATCATTAGCCGCAGCATCGACGTCACGGTTAAGATTGAACTTGATTGAGGTCCGCGCTGAGCCAATACGGCTGCGTGATTCGATCCGACGCACCCCTTCAATGCCACTGATCGCACCTTCGATGATCTGGACAATCTGGGTGTCGATCACCTCCGGCGCCGCGCCACGGTAATTTACCGATACCGACACCTCCGGAGGATCAATATCCGGGTATTCCCGCACCGGCAACTTGAGCAAGCCGCTCAAGCCGAATACCACGATCAGCAACGAGATGACGGTGGCGAATACCGGTCGCTTGATGGAAATATCGGAGAGCACCATGGTCAGCCCTCCTGCGCGCTGAAGGCTCCGGCGGATTCAGGTACCAGAGCACCACTGTCCTCCACCACCTGTACCGGAGAACCACCGCCCAATCGAGTGTGGCCGGTGACGATGACAGCATCGCCTTCGTTGATGCCCTGACGAATCTCGACCCACCCCTGTTCACGGCTGCCGAGCGCCAGCTCGCGGCGCTCGGCCTTGCCGTCCACTGCCACAAAGGCAAAGCTGACGGCGCCCTGCGTCAGGATCGCCTGTTCCGGAATCATCCACGCTTGCTGTTCGCCCACCTTGAGCGATACCTGCAGGAACTGGCCGGGACGCAGCCACTGTTCGCGGTTGTCGAGCAGCGCCTTGACGGTGATGGCCCGGTTGACTGGATCGACCCGGCTGTCGAGCTGGGTGACTTCGCCGGCAAACTCGCGGTCAGGCCAGGCATCGCTGCGGGCGATAACCCGTTGCCCCACCGCCAACGCCGCGAGGTGCCGCTCTGGCACCGTGAACTGGACTTCAAGCTGATCCTGATCGTCCAGCGTGGTAATGAGATCGCCGGCTCGGACATAGCTGCCGGTATCAACGTGGCGTAGCCCGATCACGCCGGCAAATGGTGCCCGGATCTGGTGATAGGCAAGACGTGAGGCGGCCGCTTCACGATCGGCCTCGGCTCCCTGCAGCGCTGCACGCAAACGATCCACCTCGGCCTCGGACACGGCCCGGGTATCCTGCAAGCGGGACGCTCGCTGCCAGGCAGCACGAGCATCTGCCAGATTGGCATCGGCACGGGCAAGATCGGCACGAACGGTACGATCATCGAGCGCCACCAGCAGATCGCCGGCCTTCACCCGGGCACCTTCGCGCAGGGCAAGCCGGGCCACGCGACCATCCACTTCGCTGGTGATGTTGACCGACTGGCGCGCCCGCGCCGAGCCCACTGCCTCCACCCGGCGCTGCAGCACGGCGCTGCGCGGCTGCTCCACGTTTACCACCTGAGCAGGACGCTGCCGCTCGCCCCCCGCGCTGCCGCCGAACTGCCACCAGGCAATCATCGCCAGCGTGATGCCAAGGACAACCGCCACAAAGGCGCCCTGCTTCATGTTCTATCTCCATACACGGGCCTGCTTGCCGGCACAGGCAAAACGCTCCCGGACCCGGATGGGACCGACAGAAATGATAATGGTTTTCTATTATGAAGAGGGTTTGTGCAAGAAATGTGAGGGTGGGGAGTCCCCCGCAGATAGCGGCGGGGGACTGGCCGGGATCAGTCCGCCATTTCAGCACGCATCTTTTTCTTGTCCAGCTTGCCGACGCTGGTGCGCGGCAGGGCATCGACGAACTTGACCCGGTCCGGCACACCATATTTCGAAATCACGCCCTTCGCAGCGTAATCCAGCACCAGCTCCTTGATGCCTTTCTCATCTGCCTCGGCTCCGGGTTTCGTGACTACCAGAGCGAGTGGGCGCTCACCCCATTTCTCGTCCGGCACGCCGATCACAGCACATTCGGCGACCCCGGGGTGCTGCAAAACCAGCCCTTCGAGGTCGATGGAAGAAACCCACTCGCCGCCCGTCTTGATCACGTCCTTGATGCGGTCGGCGATCTTCAGCCAGCCGTCAGCGGTCATGGTGGCGATATCGCCGGTGTGGAGCCAGCCGCCGTGCCAGAGGTTTTCCGAATTGTCCTTGTCGTGCAGATACCCCTGCGTCAGCCACGGCGCCCGGGCGACAACCTCGCCCTGCGCCTTGCCGTCGTGGGGCACGTCATTCATGTTTTCGTCAACGATGCGCAGCTGCACCATGGGCACCGGACGCCCCGTCATGGTGCGGTATTTCACTTGGGTATCGAGGTCGGCGCTGGCCAGTTCCGGCGGCAACAACGCCAGCGTCATCAGCGGGCAGGTTTCGCTCATGCCATAGCCAGTGTAGATGTCGAGGCCTCGCTCCAGTGCGGCGCGGGCCAGCGCCGGCGGCAGCGCCGAACCACCAATGATCACCTTCCAGCCGCCCAGGTCGAGACTCTTCGCCGCCTCGGCGCCGAGCAGCATCTGGATAATGGTGGGTACACAGTGGGAGAAGGTTACCTTCTCGGTCACCAGCAGCTTGAGCAAGGTGGCCGGCTCATAGCGGCCCGGATACACCTGCTTCACCCCCATCATGGTGGCCATGTAGGGAATGCCCCAGGCATGCACATGGAACATCGGCGTGATCGGCATGTAGACATCATTGGCGTTGAATTTGCCGTGGCCACTGCCACCCAGCGCTGAACGGCCGGCATAGGTGTGCAGTACCAGCTGGCGGTGACTGAAGTAGACGCCCTTCGGCAGGCCGGTGGTGCCGGTGGTATAGAAGGTGGTGGCGCGGGTGTTCTCGTCCAGATCCGGGAAAGTGAAGTCACTGCTCGCTGCTGTCAGCAGCGCCTCGTATTCACCGGCAATCGCGACAGTGCTCTGCTGCGGACCCTCGCCGTCATCGAGCAGCACGAACTTTTTCACAGGTTCGATGCGGTCCTTGATGGCATCCAGAATCGGCAGGAACTCGCGATTGACCAGAATCACATCATCTTTGGCGTGGTTAATGGTGTAGAGAATCTGTTCCGGCGACAGTCGCACATTTACGGTATGCAGCACCGCCCCCATCATCGGTACGGCAAAGAAGCACTCCAGATAACGGTGGCTGTCCCAGTCCATCACCGCCACGGTGTCACCCGGCTTGACCCCCAGCGCGGTGAGGGCATTGGCCAGCCGGTTAACCCGTTGGCCCAAATCCCGATAGGTCATCCGCAGCTTGCCGGCATAGCTGATCTCCTGGTCCGGCGCGCCGCCCACCCCGGCTTCAAGAATGCTGTTGATCAGCAGCGGGGAGGAATACGCCGACGGGGTACGGGTGATGCTGAGATCCATAACAATGTCCTCTGTATGAGATAGGGGAGCCCGGCGAGCCGTAAGCGCTGTGTCAGTCTGTGCCGCCGCGGGTGAGTTTGACCGGGTCGAGCAGCTTTTCAAGTTGCGCGCGGGACAGATCAGTGTGCTCACAGGCCACATCAATCACGGCCCGACCGGTACGGTAGGCCTCTTTGGCAATCGCCGCCGCCCGGTTGTAGCCGATCAGCGGATTCAGGGCTGTCACCAGCACCGGGTTTTTGTTGATGCTTTCGGCCAAATGTTCGCTATTTACACTGAATTCGCGCATCGCCAGCCGCTCAAGCATGGTGATGGCGTTGGCCTGCAAGGCAATCATGGTCAGCAGATTGTCGGCCACCAGTGGCAGCATCACGTTGAGCTCGAAATTGCCGCTCTGGGCGGCAATGCTGTTGGCCTGATCAAGACCCATGACCTGGGCCGCCACCATACATGCCGACTCGCAGATCACCGGGTTGACCTTGCCCGGCATGATCGAGGAGCCGGGCTGAACCGCCGGCAGGCGGATCTCGGCCAGACCATGCTGGGGACCAGAGTTCATCCAGCGCAGGTCGTTGCACACTTTCATCAACACCACGGCCAGCCCACGTAATGCCGACGACAGTGCCAGCGGACGATCAATCGCACCCTGCCCGGCAAAGAAGGAATCAAGCGGCCGCCAGGACAGGCCGGTCTGCTCGCCAAGATGGCGACTGAATGCGGCGGCAAAGTCCGGGTGGCAGTTCACCCCCGTACCTACCGCCGTGCCGCCCTGGGGAATGGCAAGCAGCCCCTCCGCAGCCTGACGCAGACCGCAGGCCGCATGCTCCAGTTGCGAGCGCCAGCCACCCAGCTGCTGGGCAAAGGTTACCGGCATGGCATCCATCAGATGGGTGCGGCCGGGTTTGACCTGATCCGCCAACTCGCTGGCGCGAACGCGGACTGTGGCGGTCAGGGTGTCGAGCGCCGGCAGCAACTGTTCGGTGACAGCCGTAACGGCCGACAGATGAATGGCGGTGGGGATGGTGTCGTTGCTGCTCTGGCCGAGGTTGACGTCGTCATTGGCACTGACCTCCACCCCGGCATCATGGCAAAGACGCGCGATCACCTCATTGATGTTCATATTGGTGGAGGTGCCGGAACCGGTCTGGAACACGTCGACGGGAAACTGGTCGGCAAATTCACCGGCGGCAATTCTGCACGCCGCTGCAACGATGGCGAGGCTTTTGTCTTCCGGGAGCAGGCCTAGCTGGTGGTTAACGGAGGCGGCAGTGGCTTTGATCAATGCCACTGCCTGGATAAAGCGGCCCGGTAGCGGACGGGAAATCGTGAAGTTGTTAATCGCCCGCTGGGTCTGCGCACCCCATAAGGCAGCCCTCGGCACCTGTACCTCGCCGAGGGAGTCTCTTTCGGTGCGATACTCGGTCATGTTGCACTCCGGGTCTGCAGGCTCTCCTTTGTACCCGCGCCCCGGCACAACAACAAGTACTCAGTCCAGTGCCAGCGCGGCGACACCAATCCAGAGCCAGCCCCCGGCATCATCATGGAGCGATACCGCGACATCTACCTGTGGCGGCGTCGCGTCGGCGCCCAGAAAGGATGGTATCGACAACTGGCTCGGTGAGGGCAGCAATGCCTTGACGTTGCCACCGATAATATTGGCAACCTCGTCGAGGGCATCACGGAGCTTGTCGTCGTCCACCTCCTGCGTGGCGCAGCGGAACATCAAGGCAGCAATGCGCCGACCCATCGTGCCGGTGACCCGCACCTCCACTACACCTTGCCAGGCACCGGATATGGATACCAGCGCACCACTTGCCGCCGGCACGGCATCATCATCGGTCACCGCTGTCACCGCTGTCACCGCTGTCACCGGCAGATTCAGAAAGTCCTCCAGCACACTGCGCCCGATGGCCTCCAGCTGCATCGTCTCTACTTGAGCCAGCATCACCCTGTCCTCCTCGTCGCCGGCTGATAACAGGGTCGATGATTCGGCCCTGTTGCTTTGAAATCTCCGGTTTTGTCGAGCGTTTCAGCAGCGCCCAGCATCAGATAGCCGTCGGCCGCCATTTGCCCGCGCAGTCTCGATAAAAGCAGCCTTCGCGTCTCGGCAGAAAAATAGATCATGACGTTGCGGATCAATATCAGATCAAAGCGCGCCGTCTCCGGCCATAGCCCAACCAGATTGATTTCTCGAAAGCGGATCATCTGGCGCAGCTCCGGCTTTACCTGCCACGCCAGTCCCTGCTGACTGAACCAGCTCATCAGTCTCTTCGCTGGCAGACCCCGGTTAACCTCGTTTATCGCGTAGAGCCCCTGCTCAGCCTGCCTGAGCGCGGGACGGGAGAAATCACTGGCGATAAACTCCAGCGTCCAGTCCGCAAGCGCCGGAAAATGCTCTCGCAGGATCATCGCTACGCTGTAGGCTTCCTGACCTGTGCTGCACGCCGCACACCAGATACGCAGCACGCGAACGCCTTGACGGCGCTCGATCAGCGCTGGCAGGACAGTTTCCGTCAAACACTGCTCCAGCAACGGATCGCGAAAGAAGAAGGTCTCATTGATTGCCATCGCTTCGACCAGCTCTCGCCGCAAATCAAGCCCGCCGCCGCGACACTGCGCGATCAACTGATTGACGTCGCCTCCGGAACAGCGATTCGCCAACCGGGCAAGGCGCGCTTCAGCCAGATACTGCTTGTCCGGCTCCAGTCCGATGGCGGCGCGCTCCAGCATCAAGGCGCGGAGGTAATCAAAGTTATCAGCCGTAATAGCCATGCATTCCATCCCGATACTGCACTGTCAGGCTTCCCTCGCCCAGAGCCTACCCGGCTCTACCCGCATGACAATTTCCTCTGCCAGCTGTGCCAGCGGCACTTGCTGTTCGGCCAACCCGGCGCGTGCAACGCTGCCGGCCATGCCCCAGACAATACTGCTGCTCTCATCCTGAACAATGATCTGGCCACCGGCTCGATTCACCGCCCGGCAACCATCGAGGCCATCCTGTCCCATGCCGGTCATTACCACCGCCAGTAAATGACGGCCGTAAACCTCGGCTGCAGTGTTAAACAGCACATCCGCCGACGGGCGGCAGAAATTCACTGGGTCGCTGTAGCGCGGACGAGCCCAGACGGTATCGCCGTCGCGATCAAGGCAGAGGTGGTAGTCTCCCGCCGCCAGTAATGTTCGGCCTGGCAACACTGGCATCGGCGCATCACATTCGGTCACCGGGATCCGTCCATGCTGCGACAACCTTGCTGCCAGCGCACGGGTAAACATGGCAGGCATGTGCTGAACAATCAGCACCGGTACCGGCAGGTCTGCCGGAAGCCTGCGGAACAATTCCCCAAGAGCATTCGGGCCGCCCATCGAGACACCAATGGCGACTGCGTCAATACGTTGTGGCGCACCTGCGGGTCCCGGTCTCAGCAACGAGTGAGTCGGGTCCGGCCTCGTCTGTCGCGTCGCAACCGGATTGGCTTCGCGCAGCGGCGCCCTCGATTGCCGCACCGCTGGCCGATCTGCCAACGCATGAATCTTGGCAAGCAACGTGCTGCGAATATAATCCCGCGCGGCCGCCGGACTACCAACCATTGCCGGCTTTGGCACATAGTCACTGGCACCAAGTGACAACGCTTCGATGGTCACCATGGCGCCACGCTCAGTGATGGAACTGAACACGATCACTGGCAAC
Source organism: Alcanivoracaceae bacterium (assembly GCA_046292765.1). Lineage (GTDB taxonomy): Bacteria > Pseudomonadota > Gammaproteobacteria > Pseudomonadales > Alcanivoracaceae > PGZG01. The sequence goes on from JBKBQA010000003.1 coordinate 38,456, forward strand.
TCAGGGCGTGAAATCCGCAGCGCGCGCAACATGTCCAGCCCGCCCATGCCCGGCATTTCCACATCCAGCACGAGAATGTCGGCGTCCACTCGCTGCAGACGGGCAAGACCCTGTTCCCCGTCCGCAGCGGTTCCCACCACATCAATGCGTGGGTCCTCCTCCAGAATCTGGCTCAGGATATGACGCACCGTGGCAGTGTCGTCGACCAGAAAAACCCGGATCCGGTTCATCGGTGCGTTACGCCCATCATTTCCAGCTTGGTGATTAGAGCGTCGGAAGAAAACGGCTTCATAAGATACTCGTCTGCCCCCGCTGCAATCGCCTCCATCATATGGCCGATTTCGGCCTCACTGGTGACCACCAGCACCTTCATCACGTCATAACAGTGCCGCGACCGCAGTGCCTTGATCAGTTCAAGGCCATTCATCTCCGGCATATTCCAGTCCACCAGTGCCAACTTTGGTACCGCACTGCTGGCCTCAAGCAATGCCAACGCCTCACGGCCGTTGGTCGCCTCGCTAACGTCGAAACCGAGACCCTGCATAAGATCGCCGAGAATCAAGCGCATTGCCCGGGAATCATCCACCACCATGGCCTGTTGCTGTGTCATGGCTCCTCCTGTGTCATCAGCGCTGGTTGTCGGCGCGGCCGCTACGCTCGGCATCCACCAGGATGCTTTGCAGATCCGCCGCCAGTCGCGCCAGCTCCCCAGCCGCCTGGCGCAGACTGCTCACGCCGGCGCTGGTGCCGTTCGCTGCGTCCGCCACGCCACTGATATTCCCGGCAACTTCATTGGTGCCATCAGCAGCTTCCGCAACCCGACGGCCCATCTCGTTAGTGGTGATCGTCTGCTCTTCCACCGCCGAGGCTATCGAGCCCTGAACCTGACTGATGTGATGAATTACCTCACTGATGCGACCTATGCCATCGACAGCCCCTTTCACGCCCTGCTGAATGGCGTCAATTTTCTGGCCGATATCTTCCGTTGCCCGTGCAGTCTCCTTGGCAAGCTCCTTGACTTCATTCGCCACTACCGCAAATCCGCGGCCAGCATCGCCTGCGCGTGCGGCCTCAATGGTGGCGTTCAGGGCCAGCAAGTTGGTCTGCTGCGCAATGCCGGTAATCACCTTGATGACCTTGCCGATCTCCGAACTGCTCGCGCCCAGACTGCTAATCGTGGCATTGGTGCCCTCCGCAATCCGCACTGCCTCGTCTGCCACTCTGGCAGCATCGGTAGCGTTCTTGGCAATCTCGCGGATGCTGGCGCCCATTTCCTCAATGCCGCTCGACACCGCCTGGACGTTTTCATTGATCTGTTCCGCTGTGTTGGCGGCGGAGTTGGCCTGCGTGGTGGTGACGTCTGCATTGCTGCTAAGTTGTCCTGTGGTGCTGATCATTTCCTCGGATGATGTGGCCAGGATTTCGACAGTGCTACGAATTCGCTCTTCCAGTCGCACTTTCTCGGTGACGATCTCCCACGTCAGCATGGGGCCAACGTAGTTGCCCTCTGCGTCATAGATGGCGTTTACGAGTAGATCTGCGCGCTCCTCGCCGATTGTGATGCGGGCGCGGTACGGCAAGTTTGCCGCATCAGACAAAATGCGGCGCTGATGGGCCGGGTTCTTATGGAATACGTCGATATTGGTGCCGAGCAGCTGGCTCGCTTTGACAGGCAGGTACGCCTCAAGCTTCTCCATGGTCCGGGTCGCGGCCGGATTGAGATAGATGATATTGAATTCCCGATCACACAGGAAAACATTGGTCGGCATCTGGTCAACCATGTTCATCACTCGACGGAACTCGTTCTGCTGGCGCAGCTCGGCCGTTACATCCTCCCAGCACACCGTGTAGCCAATGATTTCGTCCTTGCCGGTCAGCACCGCATTAATGCGGGTGCGCAGAGTCACGCCTCCGAAGTTGAAGTCTGCCTGATGCGGCAACATGGACGGATTTCGAAGGATGCTTTCCACCCGCTTGGGATCACGGTGAAAGCGGTGGATGTGGCCATTGAGAATGTCTTGAATCTTGACGCCAAACGTTTCTTCTATCGGCTTCGAGATCGTCCGCAGCGTCTCGCTGGCGCGCGGATTGATATAGACAATATGGAGGTCTGTATTGGCAACAAAAACGTTAGCCTGCAAACTTTCCAGCGTGCCGGTTAGTCCTTCAAGAGTATCCGTGACGGAGGTCACGCGATCCACCTCTCGCAGCGCTGACGCCATGGCTTCTACCTCAGATTTCTGTACGTTGACAATATCTCCCCTGAGCGGACCGACTGCCGCGACCACCTCATCGATCAATGACTCGTCTATGCCAAGATGCTTCAGTGTGGCAACGAGGTGGCCAGCAACGGCATCAAAATGCCGGTCAGCCAGTTTCAGGCGGGCGTGAGCTTCTTTCATCGAGCGCCCGGTATAGATTGCCGGTCCGCCAAGCGCTGTGGTGAAAAAGGCGACCTGATGCTCCTCCAGGTTTTTCATCTGCTTGGCTTTGAAGAATGGTGCGAGCAAGGGGTCCGCCAGCACTCGTTGATAAAACTCACTGACCGTTGCCCGGATCGCCGCCTCTCCGCCAAGTCGTTCGTAAAGAGGGGCGTCCTGCCGGATGGATTTTCTGCCTGCCATGGTGATCTCCCAGGTTTGATCGGTTAGTGAAGAATCGGGTTCTTATACAGTTGTTGTTCTTGAGATTTCCGGCACCGGTCATCTGCTAACACCGCATGAACATCCAGAATCAGCAGTAGCTCGTTGGTCATCTGTGCGACGCCCCGGATGTAGCGCTTCAATGAGCGTTTGAGGGTATCTGGGGTGCGTTCAATGGAAGATAGCTGCACGTCGATTACGTCGTCGATGCTGTCGACCACCAAGCTGATTTCTGCGCCATCATGGCGCACCACCACATTCATGGCAGACTCCATATCAACTTCATGCTGATCTGTCAGTACCCGTCGCATTGCCACCGCCGGCACTATCTGTCCGCGAATATTCATCAACCCGAGAATGGCGGGTGGTGACAGCGGCATGCCGGTGATGTGGGCACCGGACAGCACCTCCTGCACATCTTCCACCGGCACGCCATAGTGCTGGTCGCCCACATGAAAGGTGCAGAACAGTTTTGAATCACTCATCGGCTATCTCCGTGGCTCCCGCGACGCGTGTTGAGCCGATGGCAAAGTAACCCTCCAGAACACTATCGGTGTCGATAAGGTCAGTAACGTGGCCCTGAATGATCGCTGAGCCAATGACTCCCGGAGTGTCGTTGCGGTACTGAATGTCCGTGAGACTGTCTTCAACGACGTCTATGATTCTGCCCACTACAAGTCCGATGTCGCCGCGGGAGCTTTGCTGCACCACGACCTGCAGCGCAGCGCTACTGGCATGGACTGGCAACCCGAGCAATGCATCAAGGCTCGCCACTGGCAGGATTCGCCCGCGGTATTGCACCACTTCACGACCCGCCGACAGCTCCAGCATGTCGCGAGGGAACTCCTCCAGACGCGCTACTTTCGACAACGGTACCGCCCCACGGCCGCGACCTCCGTGCATCTCGATCAAGAGCAAGGTTTCACGCACTTGTGTTTGATCGATCTGATCGGCGTCAGACTGGGTGCGTAGATGGTTGCGTTTGTCATGCTCGACCAGCTGGGAATACTCCGCCGTCGCACGCACATCAATGATCAGCGCAACACGGCCATCGCCCATAATCGTGGCGCCGGCGAAACAGTGAGTTTCGCGTAACAGCTTTCCAAGCGGTTTGACCACGATCTCTTCGGTGTCGCGGACGCTATCGACGATCAGTCCGAAAGTCTGGCCGTCGGCCTGCAGCACAAGAATAAAGAGGTCCGATTGACCCAGATGCCGATCACCCATCTGCAATATGGCTCTCAAATCAACCAGCGGCAATAACTTGCCGCGCAGTCGGTAAACCAGCGCGTCATGAACTCGCTCGATGCGTTTTGCTGCGTGGTCCGCTGCTATATGAACCACCTCAAGCAGGTTAACCTGGGGCACCGCAAAGCGCTCGTGGCGGCAGCCGACAATTAATGCCGGAATGATGGCGAGGGTAAGCGGAATCTTGATTTTCAGGATGGTGCCCGTTTCGACCTCGCTCTGAATGTCGATGCTTCCACCTATTCGCTCGACATTGGTTCTGACCACATCCAGACCGACTCCACGTCCGGAAATATTGGTGACCTTTTCTGCGGTGCTAAAACCGGGCAAAAACATCAGCGCCAGCACATCTCGCTCACTGAGCTGGTCGTCTTCGTCGACTCTGAGCAAGTTGCGCTCTCGTGCTCTGGCAATGATGGCATCGCGACGAATGCCGCCTCCGTCATCGGTAATATCGATGATGACATTGCCGCTTTCGTGGTATGCCCGCAGCTTGATCAAGCCACTTTCCGGCTTGCCTTTCTGCAACCGCTGCTCCGGCGACTCGATGCCGTGGTCGACGGCGTTACGAATCAAGTGGATAAGGGGATCGCGGATCGCCTGCAGCAGACTACGGTCCAGCTCGGTGTCACCCCCTTGTTGCTCCAGGCGGATCTTCTTGCCGGTTTGCTGCTCCAGATCCCGGATCAATCGTGGATAGGATGACCAGGCATGGCTGATCGGCTGCATGCGGGTTTTCATCAGCCCCTCCTGCAGCTCGGAGGTCACCAGATTGAGACGCTGCGACAGATTGACCAGCTGTGAATCGTTTTGGCCAGCTGCATACTGGAGTAGCTGGTTACGTGCCAGTACCAGCTCGCCCATTACATTCATCAGCTTGTCGAGCAAGCCGATGTCGACACGGATAGTGGTTTCTGCTGCACCAGGGTCCGCGTTCACTGCTGCAGTGGAAGCAGGCGCCGTAGACGAGGCCTGCGACGGGGTGGCAGAGAGCGTCTGCAATTGACCAATGAGGTGTGAGTAATCCGCGCCTCCATCATCGCCATGCTGGCCAATATGGGCCAGTAGCCGACGCACTCCGTCAACACCTTCAAGCAGGGCTGAGGCTATCGCCGGGTCTAGCTGCAACACCCCGTCCCGCAGCGCCACCAGCACATCTTCCAGCGCATGGCTGAGCGCTTCGAGACGCGGAAACCCGAAGAAGCCGCAAGTTCCCTTGATCGTGTGCATGGCCCGGAAAGCACTGGCAAGTCTGTTCTGGTTGTCTGGCTGTTGTTCCAGCTCAACCAGATCCCTCTCCAGCTGCTCGAGATTATCCCCGCTCTCAGCGAGGAAGCTTTCCAGCGCCTTGTTGCTACCCTGCATGGCGCACTCTCTCTTGTTGTTGTCGGATGCGTTACAGCAACGTGTTCAGGTGGACGTGAGCTTTCGCAGTGATACCAACCGCAGAATCGAGCGGATGTCGGCATCGTGGGGAGGTTTGGTCAGATAATTGTCGCAGCCGGCGGCTCGACCGGCATCGTGCGCCTCCGCAGACTTCATGCCGGACAGCATCGCCACCCGGGCGGGGCTCATCGCCTTGAGCTCCCGGCATGCCGCGAGGCCGCCAATGCCCGGCATCTCCACATCGAGGAAAATCAGGTCGTAGGCCTTTTGTCGCGCCCGGGCAACCGCTTCCTCGCCACTTTCGGCGAGATCAATGTCGACACGGAAGCTGTCCACCGCCAGATCTCTCAGCTTGGCGGCCAGCAGTTCGCGAATGGCGCTGCTGTCGTCTACGACAAGGATATGGATGATGTCGCTGTCGCTCTGATGGGCGGGGTCAACGACGCGCCCCGCCGATGACACGGCAGAAAAGGCTGCAGACATGATGTGGCCTCCGAAAGGTCCGTGAACTCCATTTCACCCTCTTCCGGCCAAACACCACCCGGTACCAGAGGAGTCCGGGCCATTGCCACATCCCCGGATGGGCGGCCCTTGGGTAAACATTACGCCCGAAAAATGTCCGCGAACGTGACAAGCATCACACTTTTTTCACATGATCTGATGAATTAGCATTAGCGCGTAATGGCGCAATAATATTAGAGAGGTTGGTTTTCAGGGCGTGGTGCTGGCCTCCAGCGCACCAAGGTATGCCATTGCCATTACCGCATCTACGCCACACATAGACTGTCGGGGCAGGAGCGAACGACATACCTGCGGGCGCCCGGGATCGCCAAACAGCCGGCAACGGCGACGCTCGTCCAGCTGCACACAAGGGATGCCGGCAGGCTTCCCCTGGGGCATGCCAGGAATCGCCGAGCTGATCGAAGGCGCCGTGCAGCAAGCGCCGCAGTCCGGCCGACACGGAATTTCCGCATCATTTTGGGGCTGCCGGAGAAATGTCATTGTGTTTCAACTTTTTCAACACCGCATCGCTGGCAACGCTTTAACGTCACCAGTCTTCCCTGCTTGACGTCAAAACGCTGCTCCTTGCAGATTTCCCACTTGTGGAAGCCATGCTGGCACAGCCCCTGCTTTGGCGCCGGCTTTTTCCGAAAGGGTAAGACATCTCCCATTACGGGCTCTCGTCACCCTGCATGGCATCGGCCAGTTCTGCGGCAGACAGCACCACCGCATCACCGGATTCGCCAGGATTAACCGCGACCAGGATGTTGTCGTTGCCCAGCCCCGGCACCCAGCGCTCAAACCAGGCATCCATCGGTACCGCTCGCGGCAACAACGCCGGATCATCGCTCCACTGCCGAGCACTGCTTTCATCCGCCCACAATGGCAGGCACTCTTCACCATCACTGTTCAGCAAGGCGAACGACTCGCCGTCGCTCAGCACCCATACTTCGCTGCCTGCAGCGATCTGTTCGATAAACTGGTCATAGCGCTGCTCTGCTTCGTTCATTGGGCCTCCGCTGGAATCTCAACAATTTTCAGGGTATTGGTGCCACCATGGACAGCGAGATAGTCGCCCTTGGTGAGAATGACGCGATCGCCAGGACCGGCGACCTGCATCGCCACCAGCAACTCGGCAGCGCGGGAGTTGATCTCGTCGGGATGAATCGTCGCGCTGTCAAAGTGCGCCGCCTCGACACCGCGATAGATTGCCAGACGCCGCCGGGTTTCGGCGTGGGGAGTAAAGGCAAAAATGGGAATGCCCGACCGGACTCGCGACATCATTCGCGGCGTATTACCAGTTTCGGTCATGGTGATGATCGCCTTGACGCGGTCAAGGTGATTGGCCACCGACATCGCGGCAACGGCGATCGCCTCATCGATTTTTTCCAGCCGGTCCATCGGCCGTGATTTCAGCATGCGGGTCTGGAAAGTGCGCTCCGCTCCCATGATGATCCGGTGCATGGTGCGGACGGTAGCTTCGGGATGATCGCCCACCGCCGTTTCTGCTGACAGCATTACAGCGTCGGTACCGTCGAGCACCGCGTTGGCCACATCCGATACCTCGGCGCGGGTCGGCTGCGGGCTATGGATCATCGACTCCATCATCTGGGTGGCGGTGATAACAAAGCGGTCCAGATCTCGGGCACGCTGGATAATGTGCTTTTGCACACCAACCAGCTCGGCATCACCGATCTCTACGGCAAGATCCCCGCGCGCCACCATCACTCCGTCGGAAGCGCAAATGATGTCATCGAGAATGGCGGAATTGCTGACCGCCTCGGCGCGCTCAATCTTGGCAATCATGCCACCTCGACCACCGGCAGCCCGGTAGAGGTGGCGCGCTTCATCGACATCAGCCGCGTCCCGTGGAAATGATATCGCCAGATAATCCACCTCCATGCCTGCCGCGACGATGATGTCTGCCAGATCCTTTTCGGTGAGCGCGGGTGCGGTAAGTCCGCCGCCTTTGCGGTTAACGCCCTTGTTATTGGAGAGACGCCCGCCCACGGTGACCACGCAGCGCAGCTCACTGCCGACGATATCGGTTATCGCCAGCTCGATCAGGCCGTCATCGAGCAGCAGGGTATCGCCCACCCGACAGTCGCTGACCAGTTCCTTGTAGGTGATGCCGACCCGGTCTGGTTCGCCTGCCAGTTCATCCATGGCAGCGTCGAGAATAAAAGGAGCCCCCGCCAGCAGCTGTACGGGGCCGTCCCGGAACCGGCCAACGCGGATCTTCGGACCCTGCAGGTCAGCCAGAATGGCAACATTGCGCTGCTGCTCGTCAGCCGCCGCGCGGATACGGGCCGCCACCATCTGGTGATCGGCGGCGCTGCCATGGGAAAAGTTGAGCCGGAAAACATTCACTCCGGCGGCGATCAGGCACCCGAGCATGTCTGCGGAAGCGCTGGCCGGACCTACGGTGGCCACTATCTTGGTGCGTCTGAACATGGTCATACCTGATGGGAATGAGCGCCAAGGATACCAGCGTAATCTGTTACCGATGGCCGTCCGGGAAAAATTTTCATTTGCCGGGGTAGCCGGTAAGCTTGGGCCATCGTTGGCCGCTCCGCCCGGGACCGGGCGCGATCACTCATTCAGGGACCGTACAATGAAGCGAATGAACACCCTCGACGCCGCCTGGCTGGCCGTCGAATCCGACGACACGCCCATGCATGTCGCTAATCTGCAGATTTTCTCGCTGCCCGATGACGCTCCCGACACCTTCCTGCGTGATCTGGTGTTGCGGATGAAGGTGGGTCGCGACTTCGCTTCGCCCTGGAACCACAAGCTGCTCAGCCCCGGCAAGGTCGGCCGCACCCTGACGCCGGCCTGGAAGATCGATAACGACCTTGATCTCGACTACCACGTCCGCCACTCCGCCCTGCCCCGGCCAGGCGGCGAACGCGAGCTGGGGATATTGATTTCCCGACTCCACAGCCACCCCCTCGATTTCAGCCGGCCGCTGTGGGAAAGCCATATTATTGAAGGGCTTGAGAACAACCGCTTTGCCCTCTACACGAAGATGCACCACTCGCTGATCGATGGCATCAGCGGCATGCGTTTGCTGCAGCGAGTACTGTCGACCGACCCGACCGCCCGGGATATGCCGCCGCCGTGGATGGTGCGACCGGAGCGGGTCAAGCTGATCGGCAGCACCGCCGGACATGAATCCCATGGTCTCGAAGCCGCCATCGGTGCTCTGCGAACCCAGCTGAAAACCGTGCCGATGCTGGCCGGTGCGCTTGGCAAGCTGGTCCGTCACGAGGAAGGCAGCCCACTGGTGGGCCCCTTCGCTGGCCCACCATCGGTGCTCAACAAGCGAGTCACCGCCCAGCGTCGCTTTGCCACCCAGCAGTACAGCCTGTCGACGCTGCGCGAGCTGGCCCATCAGGCCGATGCCTCGCTGAACGACGTCGTACTCTATCTTTGTGGCACCGCCCTGCGGCGGTTCCTGAAAGAACAGAACGCGCTGCCCTCGGAACCCCTCACCGCCGGCATCCCGGTCAATATCCGACCGGCCGACGATCAGGGCATCGGCACCGCCATCAGCTTCATAATTGCCAGCCTGGCCACCGACGTCGCCGACCCGATGCGCCGTCTGGAGGCGATCAAGGCCTCGACCCGTAGCGCCAAGGAACACCTGCAGAGCCTGCCGCGCAGCACTCTGACCCAGTACACCATGCTGCTGATGGCCCCCTATATGCTGCAGCTGGTCACCGGCCTCGGTGGCCGGGCCAGACCGGTGTTCAACGTCACGATCTCCAATGTCCCCGGGCCGCGGGAGCCCCTTTACTTTCAGGGCGCGCGGCTCGAAGCCATGTATCCGGTGTCGCTGATTGCCCATGGTGGGGCCCTCAATATCACCTGCCTGAGCTATGCCGACTCGCTCAACTTCGGCTACACCGGCTGCCGCGACACCTTGCCCAGTATGCAGCGCCTGGCGGTCTATACCGGCGAGGCTCTGGAAGAACTGGAACAGCTGCTCGACCGCGTTTAACCCTCCGCACGGCCCCGGGGCAGGCGTTGTGCCTGTCCCGATCCATCTTTTTCGCTTTGTGAATTGATATACACCTGTAATTCATTTGTTTCCGGGCCATTTGGAACGGATGTCCCGCGAAAACACACAGTTCTTATTTATTTCAATAGCTTGTGAGGCGGATGCCGGGTCCTATTCTGATCCGACCATAGCCCTTTTTTCTGATGCCGTTTGTCGGCGATATCAAAGTGCATCATTGACCGATCAAATAGTTGGGAATATTTTCCCATACCATGAACACTCGAGCGATCGACATCATTCTTCTCGCCCTGGCCCGACTGCTGCGACCCATCGTTCGCGTGCTGCTCGCCAACAAGGTGACCTACGCGACCTTCGACCAGATCGCGCGGCAGGTATTTGTTGAAGTGGCGGACCGGGACTTCACCATCAAGGGCCGCAAACAAACCACCAGTCGGGTGGCGCTAGTGACCGGGCTGTCCCGCAAGGAAGTCCTGCGGATGAAGCGCGAGCCATCGCTTGCCGACCGGGAACTGGACCAGACCTTCCATCGTGCCTCGCGACTGATCTCGCGCTGGTGTCAAGAGCCGGCATTCATTGACAGCGATGGCGAGCCACGGCCGCTCAAGCTTGAGGGCCCGGAATCATTTACCACCCTGGTCGGCGAGGCCGGAGGCGATATGACCCCGCGCTCCGTGCTCGACGAACTGCGTCTGGCAGGCATCGTCAAGATGGATGCAGGTCGTCGTATCTACCTGATGAAAAAGATGTATGTCCCAAGCCGCGACGAGACCCAGATCATGAAGATTCTCGGCACCGATGCCGGGGATCTCGCCGAAACCATTTCCTACAACCTGAACGCCCCCGCGGAACAATCGCGATTCCAGCTCAAGGTGTCCTACGACAACCTCCCCGAGGATTGCCTGCAGCGCCTGCACGAGATGGCGTCAGAACGCGGCCAGGCACTGCTGATGGAGTTTGACCGCTGGCTGCAGCAACAGGATCTGGATATCCACCCGGCGGTGATCGGAACCGGCAAGGTTCGCGCCGGACTTGGTGTCTATTACTTCGAAGACAGGGAGCACGCCTGATGAACGCCCGATTTACTCCTCCGCCCGCCGTTCTTTCCGTCCCGATGGCCCGCTCATCCGCTGGCAACAAGCCGCGAGGCGGTATCGGTGGCTCCGGTGGCGGCAAGGCGCCACAGGCGCAGCCGACCCGCTGAGGCAGCCCGCCGCAGCTGCGGCACGAGCACACACAGCGCGTTTATTACGAGCTGTTTTCAAGCCGTTCACGCCAAAGTGCACGGCTTTTTTTTCCAACACTGCGAATCCGTGACCAACGGTTTCGGAAAAATATAGCGACAAAAACAATCAAAAAATAAAGGAGTGGTCCCATGGTCAAAGTGTCTCTCAAAGCGTTGGTGGTGCTGGTTGCTGGTACTGGCGCTGTCATCAGTGGTCCGGGGGTCGCCGGCATGAGCAACACGGCGACAACATTCGGCATCCTGCCGTCCGACATCGCCACAGCACAGTCCCTGTCGCTATTCAGCAATCAGGTTTCTGCAACCTATTACAACCCGGCCTATCTGGCGCGCGACAAACGTGGCGAACTTACCGGCGGCCTTTTCCATGCTGAACCATCGCTGGAAGTCGAGAGCCACGGTGGAATCAATGCGCCAACCCGGGATGGCTCTGTGCTTGACGATACCCCGTCGCAGCAAGTGCTGATTGGCATGAAGAAGGACTTGTCGTTTCTGACCAAGTACGACCATCCGATCATGTTCGGCTTTATGGCCGGTGTCGAGAAGTTCGGCAAGGAGATGATGGCGTTCCAGTCCGAGACCTCCAACGAAGGCCAGTTCTTCAATTACGGTCGCCAGCCCTTGTTTTTGAATCTGGGCGCGGGCACCAGACTCTGGCGCGGGATCGACGTGGGCGCTGCTGTCCGGGTCACTTTGCATGCCGATGCCACCATGCAAACCCAGAGTGACCTTGCCGGCAACACCGAACGGGAAAAGATTGATGTCTCGGCGCAGCCGGTGATGGTGCCGATTGTCTCGGCCAGCATGAACTGGGGCGAGACATGGTGTTCCCGTTCGCCCTGCTGGATGGACAAGCTCGACAGCGCGATCGCCTACAAGGGTTTTGCCAAAGCCAAGACCAAGGTCGAAGCCAACGCCGTTATTCCCGGCACCATCCCCAGTCCCGGCCTTGATCTCGCCATTCGTACCATCTCCGGATTTCAACCCGAGATCATCACAGCAGGGGCACAGTACCGCTTCGGCAAGCTGCGCGTGGGCGCCACCGCAGAGTTGCAACGCTGGTCCCGTCTTGATGACGAGCTGCAACGGGACACCATCAAGGATCAGGCCAATCTGCAGTTTCGTGACAGCTACATCCCGCGACTGGGTGCGGTGTATCAACTCAACGATTCACTCAGCCTGATGACCGGCGTGGCCTATGAGAAATCGCCACTGAAAAGCAGTGAATCCGAGGAAGTGAATTACCTCGATAACGACCGCATCGTTGTCGGTCTTGGTGGCAGCCTGGTGATCAAGAACCCGCCCGTGCTGGCATGGCCCATACAGCTCGACTTTGGCTATCAGTACCACCATTTGCGCGAGCGAGACTTCCTGCTCACCGGTACTACACCAGATAACCTGGTTTATGAGGAGGACGTGACTGCATCCGGTGACGTCCATGTATTCAGCGGTTCCTTCACGCTGAAATTCTGAGGAGCGCAGCCATGATTATCAAAACAACAGATCGCAGAATGGCATTGCTGGTCGCCTGCTCATTCGCCATCGGCGCCTGTGGCGGTGACAAGCAGACGGTAACGTTCCCTGACCGCGGCGGTGAGGTGTTCTATACCTATCCGGATGCCGGGCAGCTCGGTGTCTCGACCCGAGCGCCGATCGTGGTGCGGCTGTCACATCCGGTGGAGAACCCGGAATTGCTCGATGACAGCATGATTCATCTGCTGCAGGGCGATGATCCGGTGCCCGTAACTGTCAGCATTGCTGACGGCAGTGGCGGCCGCAGCATTGTCCTGAACCCGGTGGAACCGCTGGCATTCGGTACCGAGTACCGGGTTGAAGTAACGGACCTGGCTACCAGCAAAGGCCTGCTGTCCATGACAAATGGCGGCTTCTCCTTTACTACCGCGCTCGCGGCGAAAGGACCGAAGTCTCAACAGATCAGCGATGACGCCTTTGCCGTCACACGCATGTTCCCGGATAACGCTGGGCTTCCGATCATCGATTTTTCGTCACTGCGGTTCCAGTTCAGCCAGCCCATCAATACCGCGCTGGTTGACTATGGTGTCAGCTTGTCATTGCAGGATGATGCAGGTGAGCTGGTGCCAGCCATCGTCCTTGCCAAGGGTCATTACCTCACCATTGATCCGGTGGAGGACTTGATTCCCGGCATTGAGTACACCCTGACTCTGTCCGACCAGCTAGAGAGCCGCTACGGCGTTGCGCTCGATGCACCGTTCAACGGCGATTACAGCTTCTCTTTTGCGCCGCTCGCCAGTGGGCCCACTGAGGTAATGGTGTTGCAGGCCCCGGCGTCTGGCCAGCCCTCGCCACTCACCGGTCAACCGGTGAACCTCGTCCCGGTTATCGCCACCTTGCTCGGCACCGAAACACGCTCCCAGCAACAGGGCGACGTGTTTTCGGAGCTGGCCTTCGTGCCGAATTTTCCGGTAGCCACACCGATGCGAATTGCCCGTGGCAGCATGCTTAGCGGCGACGAACTGGTTGTGCGTATCGGTGGCCAGATCCCCGCTGGCTTTAACTCCGGCGATGTCAAAGTCCAGTTTATCTCTGATGCTACCGGCTATTTGCTACCGAATCCGTACAGCAATGCACCCACTGCGCCGCGTCAGATCCGCGTGTTCATGGATGTTGCATTTGGTACTGGCAACGCCGAGGCCAACGCTGCATTCAATCAGGACGTTCTGCATCTTGAACTGATCGGTCAGGCCATCGTTGAGAATGGTGTGCTGGTGGCCGATGCCCTGACCGTGGTTGAGTCGGATGTGCTCGGCCTCGAAACGGCGTTCGGCAATCTCAGCTTCCGCATGGAAGCCTACGCTGACCAGGTCAATGCTCCTACTGCCCTGCCCGATATGGATTCACCGACACTCCAGTCGTGGATGCCCGGCGACGATATTGCCTTCGAAGATAACAGCAGCAAGATGCGCCCTGGTGATCCGATCGTTCTTAATTTTACCAAGCCGCTTGATCCGCGCTCTTTGAAAGGACAAATCGATGTGCTGGAGAGTGGCATGGCGGTTGCGGACTTCCGTCTTTCCCAGGATGGTTTGACACTGGTGATCAATACCTCTCTTGAGTATGGCAACAGCTACGATGTTGTTATTGCTGACGGCATTGTTGATCTGGCTGGCAATCCCCTTGCGGCACAGACCCTGTCGTTCACCATGCCAGAGTACGTTCGCGGCCCCGGCATTGCGCTTGCCTCCCCGTTTGTGATGAGCGCCTACCCGGGCTTCCCCTGCGCCAAGGTCGATCGCAATATCGCCGCCAATTCCGCAGGCCGCTGCGAAGGGGGGCGAGCCGCCGATGATCGTCTGCCGATTCCGGTTATGCCGGCAGATCGCAGTATTCTGGCCCATTTCTCTCAAGTCATGAACGCGGACAGCATCATTCTCGGCCAGACGTTCCTGGTGGAAGAGTTGGATGAAGCCGGCGCCTTCGTTGCCACTGTACCCGGTGAATTGCTGGTGCGTGCCCGAGATCTCCGCTTCACCCCGGAGCAACCATGGAAAGATGGTGTGCTGTACCGCTACGTGTTGATGTCGAGCGGCAGCCTTGTTTCATCCGCTTGCAACCCGATGACGATGATCTGCTCGGCGGATAGCCGCCCCCTTCGCACCCGCGTCCTTACCCAGTCAGGTGGTACCGTACCGGCAATTGATGGTGGTGGTCCCAATCTTGAGATGCTGTTCCGTGGCGCGCCATTGACCAGTAACGTGCTGTCCCATCTGTCCGGCGTGCCAACTGCTGATGTCAATGCCAATGCACTGCGTGATCCAGGCGAAGATAACGCCGTCGACAACCCTGATCTGCTCGCCAACAGTGCCCGTATCATTGTCTCCGGTGTCGGCGGCGATGTTGCGGCAGCCAATGTCGGCTGCCCGGTGGGCGAAACGTGTCTGCGCGACCAATATGTTTACTCAAACGGCGCACTGAACGGCGAAGTTGCCGGCTTCCTGACCGCCGAGCAGGCCCTTGCCATTGCCACCGCACCGGTGCCGATGGAAGTTCAGCAGAACGGTGGCATTCTGGTTTACCTGCATCCGACGCATCTGGTTACCAGCAACATTGTCGTCTACTCGGAAACGTCTCTGCCAGGTGTCACTGCCGATCCTGCCGATAGTGGACCGCTCATTATGCGTATCCGCTACGAGTGTGATGCCCGCGCCAATCTTGCTGCACCTGCCGCCCCTGAATCCATTCCGCTGCGC
This sequence comes from Alcanivoracaceae bacterium, assembly GCA_046292765.1. Taxonomy (GTDB): domain Bacteria; phylum Pseudomonadota; class Gammaproteobacteria; order Pseudomonadales; family Alcanivoracaceae; genus PGZG01. Next base: position 53,726 of record JBKBQA010000003.1, read on the forward strand.
CAATGCGCTCCAGGTGAACAGGGTTATGGCGAAGGCTGGATTGTGGAGGGCGAGCATGGCCCTCGGTTTATCGCCACGCTTAATGGCTATCTTGATGCGCCGGCGTTGGCACCGATTGCCAGAGTAACGCTGGATACTCCGATTGGCGGCGTAATCGGGGGCCTGCTTGGCATTATCGGCGGTGTCGTCGGCGAGATCATCGCCGTACCGCTGGAGCACAACCAGTACAGCTATGGCTTCAGCATCGGCATCGAAGGACCCATCCAGTTTTATCAGGATGGTCGAATGGTGATCCGTCAGGAAAGCACTCAGGACATTGATGTGCGAGTGACCTTCGATGCGCTCGGAGTGCTCGGTGGGTTTGTCGATCTGCGCATCCCCACCGGCGAGATCAATCTCAACTTCGTCTCTGATCCAATCAAACGCTGAGCACACAGCCGGGTGCAAAGCACCCGGCCACAATTATTCGAGGAGTAAACCCATGCGCGCCCTATTGTCCCGACGCAGTACTTTTGCCGCCATAGCCGCTTGTGCAGCGGTGATTCTGTCTGGTTGTTCCGTAGTCTACAAAGGTACCGGCGATGTACTGATCAGCTACAGCCGGGCCGAAATGGTCCCTCACCTGATGACTTACCGGGATGTCGGCATGGCCTGTGCCACTGGCGAGTCACTTACCCCGTTGTTGATGTCTTTCGCCGAAGTGGGCTCGAAACCGGATCGTCTCGCCCCGCTGGTATTTGTCTCTGCCGCAACCTGTGCCGAAAGCAAGTCGCTGGAAGCGGAGCTTCGCTATATGCGCGCCATGAAACGCGGTGATGTGACTGAAGCGCAAGATGCCCGTTCCGAACAGAAACACTACGCGGAAGTAGCGGCTCGGCGTCTCTATGAAGCCTATCGCCGTACTGTTCGGGTGTATGGCGAGCCAATGGAGAACAGCTGCCCGCGCCTGCGCAGTGATTTCGATGAACTGGTCTGGATGGTGGGCCTGATTGCCGGGGTGCAGTCGCTGTTGAACGATGCCACCGCCGAAACCGCCGTCGGCATTCCCCGTGATGTTGCAGCCAAAGTCGAGCGTGGTGCGGCCTGTCTTGATAACGAAAAGTGGTGGGGCGTACCCATGGGTACCCGGGCCGCGCTCTGGAACATTCTGCCGATGTTGGCGCCAGAAGGCGCCGATGCCTGGGCTGAGCTGGATAAGGCGACCGCCATCGGCTACCGCAGTGGCATTCGCCTTGCCAGTGCCTTGCAGGTGATTTCCGCCTACAGCGTGGACAACCGCACCCAGCTGCGCAAGGGCATCCGTGAGTTCACCGCCAATAACAAGAATCTGGATCCCGAGTATGCCCTGCTCGACGCCATCGCCGGCGAGCTGATTCTGGGCATCTCCCACCGTCTTTGGGCAGACGCCACTGGACAGCGCACACCGTTTGGCGGGCTGGGTACATTCTGGGACGACGCCCCGTCCAAATCCACCATCATGAATATTGACGACCTGCTGTAAGCGTGTCTTGCCGCATCGAACCCATCAGGAGAACGAGATGAAGCTGTCCCGATACCTTACTACGCTTGCAGTGGTTCCTCTGCTCGGCGCGCTCTCGGCTCACGCGCAGGAAACCCGTACCGTCTGTGTCTTCGACATCATCGGCACCGCCGGCGACCAGTTCAATATCATGCGGGATTTCGCCACGGCGGCCGCGTCCCACGGCTACCGAATCAACCTGAAAGCCTACACCGATGAAAGCATCGCTGCCGAAGACCTGAAAGCAAATCAGTGTGATGCTGCCGTGCTCACCGGTATTCGTGGTCGCCAGTTCAACAACTACACCGGTAGCTTGGATTCTATCGGCGCAGTGCCCAACTACGATGCGCTTCGGGCCGTGGTTCAGGTGCTTGCCAGCGATAGCGATCGGGTTACCCCGATGCTGAAGCAGGGTGCCTATGAGGTGCTGGGTGTCGGTCCGATGGGCGCCGCCTATCTGTTCGTCAAAGACCAGTCCATCAACAACGTCAACGCGTTGGCTGGAAAATCCATTGCCGTGATGTCCTATGATGAAGCGCAGGGGCGTATGGCGGCACGCGTGGGCATGTCGCCGGTGATGTCCGATATCACCAATTTTGCCGGCCGCTTCAATAACCACAGTGTTGATATCTGCTTTGCACCGGTACTGGCCTACAGTGCGCTGGAGCTCTATAAGGGCATGGAGCCGCGCGGCGGCATTGTCGATTACACCCTTGGGCAGTTAACCATGCAATTGATTGCCCGCGAGGGAAAGTTCAATCAGGACTTCGCCCGCTGGTCCCGCAAGTACTTCGCGTCCACCGTTTTTGATCAGGCCATGCGCGTCATTCAAAGCGCCGAGCGGGAAGTGGATGAGAAATGGTGGATTCGTATTTCCGATGCCGACCGTCTGCGCTACGACGAAATGATGCGCGATGCTCGCATCGAACTGACCAATGAAGGTGTGTACAGCCGGGAGATGATGGCCCTGCTGCGTAATGTCCGTTGCCGCATGGATTCGGGACGTGCCGAGTGCAGCGACAATAGGGAAGTGGCAAGTCGCTGATTCTGTTGTTCGACTTTCCCGGCGCCGACCCCTCTCCTCCCCAAACGGCGCCGGGCTTTTTTCACTTGCCGATGCAGAAACTGGAAAAAATCCTGCCAAGCAGATCATCCGCACTGAACGTCCCGGTGATCTCCTCCAATGCCTGCTGGGCCGCACGCAAGTCCTCGGCCAACAGTTCGCCCGCCCGATGTGTGTCTAGCTGCAATGCCCCTTTTTGCATGGCATCCAGCGCCATTTCCAGCGCGGTAACATGACGGCGTCGCGCCGAAAATCGACTTTCCTGAATTCCCTCATAGCCTGCGCTCTGCTTTAGCCTGTTTCTGAGCAGATCCAGACCAGCGCCAGTGCGGGCAGAAATGGCTACGTTTGGTAACGCACAAGGCGGCAGTGAGGCCGGGTCCCTGAGATCCGTTTTGTTGAAAACAACCAGTGTCGGCATAACGATGCCGGATAGACGTTGCTCCTCATTCGGGAGCAAATCCGAGATCGAATTGATGGTGCCCGGCGCATCGATGCAATCCACCAGTACCAGTAGCAGATCGGCTCGATGGATCTCCGTCCAGGCCCGACGAATGCCTTCGCGCTCGACCACATCCGGGGATTCCCTTAGCCCGGCCGTGTCGATGATATTGATCGGCAGACCATCGATCTGGATGGTTTCTCGCAGAACATCCCGGGTAGTGCCGGCGATATCCGTGACGATGGCCGCATCATGCCCGGCCAGCGCATTAAGCAGCGATGATTTACCAGCATTCGGGCGACCAGCAATCACCACGGTCATGCCTTCGCGGATAAGGCGGCCCTGCCGTGCGGTCGCCAGTACCTGCCGGCTATCCAGCATCAGTTGCTGCAAGTCTGTCCTGACCTTGCCATCACTGAGAAAGTCGATTTCTTCCTCGGGAAAATCAATCGCTGCTTCGACATAGATCCGCAGCGCGATGAGCTGCTCCACCAGCGCGTTAACGGCCCGGGAAAACTCTCCCTGCAACGAATGCATGGCGGCCCTTGCGGCGGCTTCACTGCCGGCGTCAATCAGGTCGGCAATGGCTTCTGCCTGGGTAAGGTCGATGCGGTCGTTGAGAAAGGCCCGCAGGGAAAACTCCCCGGCGCGGGCTTGACGGGCACCGTGAGCGATGCAGGTCCGTACCAATTGATCAAGGATAACCGGACCACCATGACCCTGAAGCTCGACAACGTCTTCTCCGGTAAATGAGTTCGGGCCGGGAAACGACAGCGCCAGTCCCTCATCAATCTGTTCGCCTGCGGGATCATGAAATGAGGAGAAATGGGCATGTCGAGGCGTCAGTTGCAGGCCCGGACGTATCAGCTTTGCGGCTATCGCGACGGCAGCTGGTCCGGACAGGCGGACCACACCAATGCCACCTTTTCCGGGAGCGGTGGCAACAGCAACGATAGTATCGGAGGAGTCCGTCATGAGCTGATTATTGCAGACCTGCGCACCGAACGGGGAAGGATCTGCCCGGGCTTTTCCCCTCCCCCGCAAGGGGGAGGGGCGCCGGCATTATTCGTTTTCGATCTTGCGGGTGATTACCCACTGCTGGGCAATTGACAACAGGTTATTGGTCAGCCAGTACAGCACCAGACCTGACGGGAACCAGAGCATAAAGACGGTGAATATCACCGGCATCCATTTCATCACCTGAGCCTGCGTCGGGTCTGCGGGAGCCGGGTTCAGGCGCATCTGGAACCACATGGAGGCACCCATCAGCAACGGCAGGATAAACCAGGGATCCAGCACCGACAGATCGGCAAGGTACAAGAACGAGGCCTGTCGCAGTTCTACCGATTCCAGCAGTACATAGTACAGTGAGATAAACACTGGCATCTGCACCAGTACCGGCAGACACCCGCCAAGTGGGTTGATCTTCTGCTCCTGAAACAGCTTCATCGTTTCCATTTGCTGTTTCTGACGGTCGTTCTTGTACTGTTCCCGGATCCGCGTCATTTCCGGCGCAACTTTGCGCATTTTTGCCATCGATCGATAGCTGGATGCAGACAGCTTGAAGAACAGCAACTTGATCAGCAGCGTCAGCAGGATAATGGCCACCCCCCAGTTGCCGACCCCGAAGCCGATATCAAAGACATTGCCGAACAGAGAGATCTGGCCGCTCTGCAGGAATACCAGCACCGCAAAAATCGGCTGGGAGATAAACCAGAGCCAGCCGTAATCCACGGTCATGTGGAGCCCGGGGCTGATGGCCTCAAGCACATCCTGCTGCTTGGGACCGGCATAGAACTCACTGTACAGAACCTGCTCGGTACCGGGCGCCACCGTGCTGACCGGCGAGACGAAGCGCAGCAGGTACTCATCCGTGGCCGACAACCAGGTGCTGGTGTAGGTGTGGCGCTGCAGCTGATCCGGCACCCAGGCAGTAAGGAAGTAGTGCTGGATCATCGAAATCCAGCCGGCATCCTGAACCGTGGTTAACGGCTTGTCACGCATGTCGCCGAAGGTCAGCTTGTTATAGGGTTTGTCACTGCTCCAGTAGGCTGCGCCGAGATAGGTCGGCATGGGCACAAAGCCGGCGGTAGCCTTGCTCGGGTCATCACTGGCGTCACGGCGAATCTGGCCATAGAGCGCGCCCTGCCAGGGGCGGGAACCGTTATTGCGGACAATATGGGAGACGCGGATCAGATAGCTGCCACGTTCGAAGGTGTACCGCTTGATCAGGGTAACGCCACCTTCCTGCTGCAGAGTCAGGTCAACGTTCAGTTCGTTGTCACGGCTATCGAGCCGGTGGTCAGAGGACACGGCCTGCCAAACCGGGCGGCCACTGGCGGTATCCGTGCCGTGGGGTCCGATCAGACCACTTTGGGCCACGTAATTCCGCGCAGGGGTACGCTGCATCAACAGGAATGGCTGCTCCGGGGTCTCAACATGCAACGGGTAGCCGGGCAGCGCCAGCCGGACAATATCACCGCCATGGCGGTCGATTTCCAACTGGAACACGTCAGTGGTGACAGTGATGATGCGATCATCCTGTGCTGGCACCGTGGCAGGCACGTCAGCATCGGTCTGGATGGCCATCGGGACGACCGGTGCGACCGGGATATCCGCAACATCAGGAACAGCTTCCAGATCAGGCACAGAGGCTGCTGGTGACGGGGCGACACGCTCGACGACGGGGGCGTCAGCGACGAGCTGTCCCTGACCGTAATCACGTTGCCAGGCAAGGATCATCATGTAGGTGACCACAGCAATCGCGGTCAAAACTAGGGCACGCTGGATTTCCATGGCGGATTCAACATATCGGCGAGAAAAGCGGCCGGCAGTTTCTCAGTCCGGGACACGCTTGGCAAGCAGCTTTGCCCACACCCGGGTGAGCTCAGCGGCAATGGCGGGCGGGTCCGGGTGATCCAGATTGGCGCGGACCAGAATGACGATATCCAGTCCGGCAAGCTCCTCGCTGCGGTGACGAAACGATTCCCGCACCAACCGCTTCAGCAGATTGCGATCAACTGCCCGGCGGACGCGGCGTTTGCCGACCACAATACCGAGCCGCGGAGCGGCGAGGCCGTTGGCGGAAACCAGTAACAGGAAATGCTGGCTGCTGGCGCGCCAGGTGGGCTGGTCAAACAAGGGCTTGAACTGGGCAGATGCCAGAAGGCGATGACTGCGGGGAAAACGTCGGCTATCGGAGCTCATGTTTGTTACTGCAGGCAGGCAAACCGGGGAAGTCGGCCTGCCGCCCCGTCAGGGGCGGCAGCAACAGCAGCGCAAGTCAGACGGCAAGACGCTTGCGGCCCTTGGCACGACGACGGTTCAGGACAGCACGGCCATTCGCAGTTGCCATGCGGGCACGGAAGCCATGGGTACGCTTGCGGCGCAGGTTGCTGGGTTGAAAAGTGCGTTTCATCGTCGGTCTCACAGATTCGGGTAATACGAAGGGCGGCAATTCTAGCAGGCGCCAAGGGTTTGTCAATGAAAGGGTTTTGCCGTTATTCAGTGAGTTATAAAAAGAAAAAGATATTTAAATTCTTTTTTTGTTTTTATTAGTTATAAGGCAAGCTCTATCCTGTGGATAATCAATTTAAATCCTTTATATTCAATTTGATATGTAATTCACAACCCTGAGGATGAGAGGGGGAGATCGGGGGGAAAAGGGTCGTGGAACCGGGGATGAAATCGCTGTGTTCCCCGCTACCCGCACTTCTCCACCTGATTTGCCCAGCGCTCAGGGGCAATTATTCACAAATTTATCCACAGGCCGGATTAGCTGGTTTGGTTGCTGGCAGGGGGGTCAAAACAGGGTATAGAATGGCCCCTTCTTTCCATTCCCCGGCAAGGCTTTGAGACGTGTCTGAAGAACTCTGGCATCGCTGTTTATCGCGTCTCGAAGACGAACTGCCTTCGCAGCAGTTCAATATGTGGATTCGTCCGTTGCAGGTCACTACCGCATCAGATGGCCGCAGCCTGACCCTGTTTGCGCCGAACCGGTTTGTGGTCGATTGGGTGCGTGACAAGTATCTGGAACTCATTCGCGAATTGATGGGCGATCTCGATAGCGCCGGTGCTCCAGCTATTGAACTTGAAGTAGGATCTTCCCGCTCGGTGGCGGAAGCGGTCATGGGCGTTCCATCGACAAGAACACGTGCGGACAGCGTACAGGTGCCAGTTCAGGTGGCGCCGCCACCGTCTACGCCTCAGGACACGCCGGCACACCAGCATCGCTCCAATCTCATTACAGCCTATAATTTCGACAATTTCGTTGAGGGCAAGTCGAACCGCATGGCGTTCGCTGCTGCCCAGCAGGCCTCAGAGAATCCCGGTACCCAGGGGTATAACCCGCTGCTGTTTTATGGGGGGGTAGGCCTTGGTAAAACCCACCTGATGCATGCCGTAGGCAATGCCATTTTGCAGCGCAAGCCGACTGCACGGGTGGTGTACCTGCACAGTGAGCGTTTTGTCCAGGACATGGTCAGTGCCCTGCGTAACAAGACTATTGATCAGTTCAAACGGTTCTACCGGTCACTGGATGCGCTGTTGATTGATGACATCCAGTTTTTTGCCGGGAAGGAGCAATCCCAGGAAGAATTTTTTCATACCTTCAATTCCCTGATCGAGAATGGTCAGCAGGTCATCATGACCTGTGACAAGTACCCGAAGGAGATTGATGGTCTGGAGGATCGCCTCAAGTCCCGGTTTGGCTGGGGATTGTCCCAGCCTCTGGAACCCCCGGAGCTTGAAACCCGGGTTGCGATCCTGAAGAAGAAGGCAGAGGAAGCGCGGATTGAATTACCCAGTGAGGCGGCTTTCTTTATTGCCCAACGTATTCGGTCGAATGTTCGTGAGCTTGAGGGCGCTCTAAAGAGAGTGATTGCTCACGTACGTCTGAGCGGAGCCACCGTGGACATCAATCTGGTCCGCGATGCCCTGAAAGACCTTCTGGCTAGCCATGCCAGGCAGAACACGGTCGACAATATCCAGCGGGTAGTGGCGGAGTACTACAACATCAAAATGAATGACATGCTGTCAGCCCGGCGCAGCCGGTCCATCAGCCGACCCCGGCAGATGGCCATGGCGCTGGCGAAGGAGTTGACCAGTCACAGCTATCCGGAGATTGCCGATGCGTTCGGTGGCCGTGATCACACCACGATCATGCACGGCTGCAAGAATATCGCCAAGCTCAGGGAAATGGATGCGGATGTGGAGCGGGATTACCAGAACCTGCTACGCACTCTCACCTCCTAACAAGAAACCGGAGACGGGAAGGGATCATGAAATTCAGCATCAATCGTGAACAGTTGCTCAAGCCGCTGCAGCAAGTAGCGTCGGTGGTCGAACGCCGGCAGACGCTGCCGGTCCTGTCCAATGTGCTGCTTGAGGTCTCCGGAGACAAGTTATCCATGACCGGAACGGATCTGGAGCTGGAGCTGGTGGCCAGACTGGAGATCGCTGGCGAGATCCGCGACGGTGAAACCACCGTACCGGCCCGCAAGCTGGTGGATATCTGCAAGAGCCTGCCTGCGGAAGCGGATATCCGCTTTGAGATTGATGGTGAGCGACTGTTGATCCGGTCCGGTCGGAGTCGCTTTACCCTCGCGACCTTGCCGGCCAGCGAGTTCCCGAACCTTGAAGAGAAGACCGAGGGGTCGGCTTTCGCCATTGCCCCTGGCGCCTTGCGTCAGTTGATCGATCGCACTGCTTTTTCCATGGCCCAGCAGGATGTCCGTTATTACCTGAATGGCATGCTGTTTGAGCTTCGCCCGGGCCGCTTGCGTACGGTGGCCACCGATGGCCACCGTTTGGCCATGTGTGATGCAGAGCTGGAAGCGGTCCGTGATCAGGCTCAGGTTATCCTGCCGCGCAAAGGCGTCATGGAGCTGGCTCGTTTGCTTGGTGATGCTGCCGGTGAAGTGGAAGTGATTGTTGGCAAGAACCATGTCCGTGTGGTGGCTGGCGAGATTACCTTCACCTCGAAGTTGGTTGATGGCAAGTTTCCTGAATATGACCGGGTGATTCCGAAGAAATGTGATCGGCTGGTCAATGCCGATCGGGAAACCTTGAAGCAGGCATTGGGCCGGGTAGCGATTCTGTCGAACGAGAAATATCGCGGTATCCGGGTGCAGTTGGCTGACGGCAGCCTTCGTATTCAAGCCAACAACCCTGAGCAGGAAGAGGCGGAAGAAGAAGTGTCCGTGGATTACACCGGTGCGACCCTGGAGATTGGCTTCAACGTCAGCTACCTGCTGGAGGTGCTGAACTCCATGCACGGTGACGCCGTGGAACTACAGTTGGGCGACAGCAACAGCTCGGCACTGGTGGCGGATCCGTCCGCCCGTCAGGCCCTTTATGTTGTTATGCCGATGCGTCTCTGATTAATCTCCCAGCGGGCAGACCAGCGGGTCTGCCCCGCCCTCCTCTGCTGATGCTCCAGCGCTTCCACCTCACCCGGTTCCGCAACTATCACGATCAGATTTTCGTGCCGGACTCGGCTGTCACGGTCGTCACCGGTGAGAATGGTTCTGGCAAGACCAGCCTGCTTGAAGCCATTTACCTGCTGGGAGCAGGGCGCAGTTTCCGTACCTCGCGGCTGGCCAGCCTGGTGATGGCAGAGCAGGAGGACTTCACCCTCTTTGCTGAACTGGCATCAGAGCTGGGCATTCGGAGGGTTGGTGTCCGCCGCGACCGGCAGGCGTTACTCGATGCCAGGCTCGACGGCGAACGGGTTTCCGGGCTCAGTGATATCGCCCGGCTGTTCCCGGTACAGGTGCTTCATCCCGGCACCGTGGAGCTTGTGGAGGGCGGTTCTTCCGCCAGACGCCGTTATCTGGACTGGGCCATGTTCCACGTGGAACATGAATTCGTTGAGGAATGGCGGCGGCTCCGCGTTGCCGTGGAGCAGCGTAACCGCTTGCTGAAGAAGCCGGCTGTCAAGCTCAGGGAACTGGTAGTTTGGGACCGGCAGGTTGCCGAGAGTTCTGCTAGAATCGACGGCTTGCGCAGGCAACACCTGCCCCTGCTGGCAACGCTGTTTCAGGAGGAGCTGGCCTCCTTCTCTGGTTCGGTGCCCATGGTGAGCCTGGGGCTTCATTCCGGCTGGGCAGCGGGTGAAGACATTGCCGAGGTGCTAGCAGCAACGCTCGAACAGGATGTGCGTCGTGGCTTTACCGGTAAGGGCGCGCACCGTGCGGATCTGTTGCTTGGCGCCGAAGAAGGTTCCGTGCGTGAGGTGTTTAGCCGGGGCCAGCAGAAGATTGTCGCCTACGCCCTGATCATGGCCCAGGTACGTTTGATCAGGGAGTTGGCCGGACGAGATTGCCTGATGTTGGTCGATGATCTGACCTCAGAGCTGGATAGGGAAAACGCGGACAGGGTAATGAGCGCCGTCATCAGGGTCAGCAGGCAGGTCATTGTCACCTCTCTGGACCCGGCGCTGGCGCCAGTTGGCAAGAATACGGACTACACAGTGTTCCACGTGGAACATGGCGCCCTGAAGAAGGTGCCCCAAGAATAAGCGACTCCGACCACCTACAGCGCCGGAGCCATTTGATAGCAGGTAAGGGAAACTCCATGACAGAGCAGACTAGCTACGACTCCTCCAGTATCAAGGTCCTGAAAGGGCTGGACGCGGTGCGAAAGCGCCCTGGCATGTACATTGGTGATACCGATGACGGCACGGGTCTGCACCACATGGTATTCGAGGTGGTGGATAACTCCATCGACGAGGCGCTGGCCGGCTTTTGCTCTGAGATCAATGTCATTATCCATCCGGACGAAAGTGTCACCGTTACTGATAACGGCAGGGGTATTCCCACCGATTTACACTCCGAGGAGGGTGTATCGGCTGCCGAAGTAATTATGACGGTGCTACACGCCGGCGGTAAGTTTGACGACAACACTTATAAGGTATCCGGTGGTCTGCATGGTGTCGGTATATCAGTGGTCAACGCCCTGTCGGAAGAGCTCAAGCTGACGATTCGCAGGGCTGGCAAGGTCCATGAGCAGATCTACCGTCACGGTGTTCCAGACGCGCCTCTGGCAGTGGTGGGAGAAACTCAGGGCACCGGCACCGCAATCCGCTTCCGCCCCTCCCCGGGAACCTTTACCAACATCGAGTTTCACTACGACATCCTCGCCAAGCGCCTGCGGGAGCTGTCGTTCCTCAATTCCGGCGTCCGTATTCACTTGAAGGACGAGCGTAGTGGGCACGAAGACCTGTTTGAGTTCGAGGGTGGCTTGTCGGCCTTTGTTACCTACCTGAATGGCAACAAGACGCCGCTCAACAAGGTGTTCCACTTCCAGTTCGACCGCGAAGACGGCATCGGTGTGGAAGTGGCACTGCAGTGGAACGACTCCTACAACGAACACCTCCTCTGTTTCACCAACAACATTCCGCAGCGTGACGGCGGTACCCATCTGGCCGGTTTCCGCGCCGCCCTGACCCGGACTCTGAACAGCTATATGGAAGCGGAGGGTTTCCTGAAGAAGGAAAAGGTTGCCACCACCGGTGATGATGCCCGTGAAGGCCTGACCGCAGTGATTTCGGTGAAAGTGCCAGACCCCAAGTTCTCCAGCCAGACCAAAGACAAGCTGGTGTCGTCGGAAGTGAAGCCGGCGGTGGAATCGACCATGGCCGATCTGTTCAGTGATTACCTGCTGGAAAACCCGGCTGAGGCCAAGCAGATCGTCCAGAAGATCATTGATGCCGCCCGCGCCCGCGATGCCGCCCGTCGTGCCCGAGAGATGACCCGCCGCAAGGGTGCACTGGATATCGCCGGCCTGCCCGGCAAACTGGCGGATTGCCAAGAGAAAGACCCGGCGCTATCCGAACTCTATATTGTCGAGGGTGACTCGGCGGGCGGTTCTGCCAAGCAGGGCCGTAACCGCAAGAACCAGGCGATCCTGCCACTGAAAGGCAAGATCCTTAACGTCGAAAAGGCTCGCTTCGACAAGATGCTGTCTTCTGCCGAGGTCGGCACCCTGATCACCGCTCTCGGCTGCGGTATCGGCCGCGACGAGTACAACATCGCCAAGCTGCGCTACCACCGCATCATCATCATGACTGACGCTGACGTCGACGGCTCCCACATCCGTACCCTGCTGCTGACCTTCTTCTTCCGTCAGTTGCCAGAATTGATCGAGCGCGGTTACATCTATATCGCCCAGCCACCGCTGTACAAGGTCAAAAAGGGCAAGCAGGAAACCTATATCAAGGATGACCCGGCGTTGGAGGAATACCTCACCTCCATCGCACTGGAGAATGCTGCTCTGAACCCTGGCGACGGCGCTCCGCCAATCACCGGGGAGCGTCTCGAAGCCCTGATCAATGAATACCGAAGCGTGATGAAGATCGTTGATCGCCAGTCGCGGGTATTCCCGGCCACGGTGCTCGAGCAGCTGATCTACCTGCCGACCCTGAGCGAAGACAAGCTCGGTGATCAGGCCTTTATGGCCGATTGGTGCCAGCGCCTCGATGCCATGGCCAACGAAGCGGCCGATGATATTCACCGCTACGAAGTGGCAGCCGTAAAGGATCCCGAGCGGGAATGGTATCTGCCAAGTGTGCGAGCGCTCGCTCACGGCGTGCACCGCGACTACCGGATCAGCGTCGACTTTATCGCCTCACCGGACTACCTGAAGATCAAAACCCTCGGTGAGAAGCTGGAAGGCCTGCTGGCCGCCGACGCCACCGTGCAGCGTAACGAGACCCGCAAGCCGGTAGCCGCCTTTGACGAGGTGCTGGAGTGGCTCATGGCCCAGGCTCGCAAAGGCACCGGCATTCAGCGCTACAAGGGCTTGGGCGAGATGAACCCGGAGCAGCTGTGGGAAACCACCATGGACCCGGAAGTGCGTCGCATGCTCAAGGTCACCATCGAGGATGCCATCGCCGCAGACCAGATCTTCACCTGCCTGATGGGTGACGATGTCGAGCCGCGTCGTCACTTTATCGAGACCAATGCGTTGTATGTTTCGAACCTGGATATCTGAAGAAGCGACAGAAGCAGAAAGCCGGCGCAATGCCGGCTTTCTTTACTGTACCTGCTGCGATGATGAGAGAAGGTTCTCAAGGGGCGTGTCGTTAAAGAAACGTACTTCGTCCTGATCAGGTAATCAGAGCTATGCCACCTTCAATGTGGCGAATAAGAAATGTTTGCTCGTCACATGTATCAAGCCCGTTCACGTTGTGAAGCACCTTTGTACAGAACTGCTCAAGCAACGTGTCCGCGGCATCCGGATTGATGCCGAACCGAGACGCGTTCGACGTGATTGCCGCACGGGAAACCTTGCGCGTTCCGGCGGTAACTTCTATCGCCTGGTGATCACTGCGCTCATTTGGATTGGGGACGATGTCGAACGCGGGAGACAGGCGCCAACGCTTCTCTTCTTGCACATAGATGGCGGCGTGATTGCGTGGATGGTCATCGTCGTTGCCGACCAGAATATTGAAAATCATTCGGTACCAGAGTTCACGCAGGTCTTCTTCCGGGCAGCCGATTCGCCTGAGTGCGTCGGCCAGTCGCAGGTAGCTCGGTGCGCGCCGGTTGGTACCGGTCGCAGGGTATTCGGCTTCCATCAGAGTGGCGCCGCTGACGGCCATAATGCGCTGTTCGCCATCGCGGTCGAAGCGGTCTATCAGAACGACACTCCATTTTCGTTCTGCTCCGGGACCTGATCCCTGATGTTCGGTGCGGGCCACACGTAACCCGACTCTGGCACCAAGCTGCATGGTCAGATATTCGAGTTTTGGTACATCCATGGAATCACCGCGATCCAGCGGTTTGGCAATCAGCCAGCGCTGATTATCGCGTAGCGTGACCTTTGGCCGGGCGCCGCCGATGCTGGATCGGTCGAGAAGCTGTTTGCGCAAACGGGAATTTCTGGCGGGTTCGAAGCGCTGAAGAAGATCAATCTCTTCCAGCAAATCTTCCAGGGAAGACAGCGAGGGTGTGCGGGTATGGGCGACGGATGGCTTCTTGCTGGTGCCCAGACACAAGGCTCCCCAGCGGTCGCTATTGGAAGCAAGCAGAGCAATGTCGAAGTCGCTGGTTCTGTCGGTTGCCTTTCCTTCCCTGATTAACAGGTGTTTGCCCCAGCCGTCAGGAGAAGCGTCACGCACAACGTCGATCAGGCCGCCATAACGTTGAGCCAGATAAGTCGAGGCATCAAGCCGGGAGAGGCCGATCGGATCGATGGGTAATGCCCGATCGTTCTCAAGATAGGTTGCCGAGTAGGTGAACCTGCCCTGCTGGCTTTGCTGATCCGGGGCAATGGCGCCGACAGTTATCCAGTCGCCGGGTGATCTGGCGGAGCCAGGCAGCTGCAGGTAAACCCAGGCCCGGGGTTTGTCATTCATGATCGTCTTCCTTGCGATGCCGGACGCGGCGGCGGCGAGCGCTGTCACTCAGGCGCAACGACTCCGGCACCGGTGGTACCAGCCTGTCCAGCAGGCCGAGCGTCCAGAGTGCTGCCAGAAAAGAGCCGGTTTGCACGGTGCCGTCGCCAGATTCGATCCGGCTCAGCGTTTGCACACTGACATCCAGCCGCCGTGAAAACTCGCGCACGGTGAGTTGCTGCTGCATGCGCTGGGCACGGATAGCACTCCCCCAGTCGCTGAGCTGGTCAACGACATCCAGAGGCAGGGTGTTCTGGTCGAGTCTTTTACGAGGCATTTGTACTGATAGACCATGTATTAACTTGGTTAAAGCATGGCCTATCAGTACAAATATGGCAAGCGGGCTGGCCGTCGCCGGTACACGGCGTTAATCAGGAGTGATCAGCCGGCCGGGATAATGCCGCACGATCCACTCACGCACTTCACTTTTGACCTGATCGGTGGACTTCCCAGTGACAGCTATCGGCTTGCCAATCACCACCCGGACGGTGCCGGGAAAGCGCTTGATCGAACGCGCTGGCCAGCAATCCCCGGAATTGTGCACAACTGGCAGCACCGGCACGCCGGCATATACGGCAAGTGAGGCGCCGCCGCCATTGAAGCGCCCGAGCGTGCCGGGTGGCTGACGGGTTCCCTCGGGATAGATCACTACGCTGATGCCGGCATCGAGTCGCTGCTTGCCGACCCGTTGAATGGTCTTGATGGCCTGGGTACCTTTGCTCCGGTCGATCGCAATCGGCTTGAGCAACGCCAGTGCCCAACCGAAGAACGGCACCCACAGCAGTTCGCGTTTGAGGATGGTGGTCTGCGGAGCAATCAGCAGCTGCAGGTAAAAGGTTTCCCACTGGCTCTGGTGGTTGGCCATCACCACCACGGCCTGATCACGGGGAATATTTTCCAGCCCCTCCACTTCTACCCGGACGCCGTTCAGATGTCGCAGCAGCCAGAGGGTGGCGTGGGTCCAGTGGTTGACGAAGCGGAAGCGTTGCTCGAATGATTGGAACGGCGCGGCCAGCAGGCAGAGCAGGCTGTGGACGATGCCCATCAGGTTATAGAGCACGAAGAACAGCACGCTGCGTACTGCGAGGGAAAGAGAGAGTTTTTTCGAGGAGCTTTCCGTTAAAGACACATACTTCATCCCGTGGCACCCATTGTAGGAGCGGCCGATCGGCCGCTCCTACGATTAATGCGACCTGCTCAGCCCAGCTCGGAAATATCTGCTACCTGCAGGAACAGCCCGCGCAATCGCGCCAGCATGGCCAGACGGTTACGCCGCAACACCTCGTCGTCGGCCATTACCATGACCTTGTCGAAGAAGGCATCTACTGGCTCCCGCAACGCCGCGAGCCGACCGAGTACGGCAGCGTAATCCTGCGTTTGCCCCTGTGCGCCAATATCCGTAATCGCCTGTTGCAGTGAGGTGAACAGCGCACGCTCTTCATCCTGCTGCAGAGCAGCTTCGCTGATCGTGTCTGGCGCTGAGCCACTGAGTTTGCCGAGAATATTGCTGACCCGTTTGTTGGCGGCGGCCAGTGCGGCGGCCTCAGGACGAGCGCGGAACGCGGCCACTGCCTGAATGCGCTGCTCGACGTCGAGTGGGCGGGTCGGGTTCACGGCGAGGACCGACAGGATTACTTGCGTGTCGATGCCCTGCTCCTGATACATGGCGCGGTAACGGCCCTGAATAAACTCGAGCACGTCCTTACGTAAATTTCCCTCGTATGAGAGAGGGCCATCCTTCGTATAAGCGAGAACGGCATCGTCAATCAGACGCGCCATATCAAGGTTGAGGCGATTCCCGATAATGATTCGTAAGATACCGAGGGTAGCCCGGCGTAGGCCGTAGGGATCCTTATCCCCAGTAGGCTTCTGGCCGATGCTAAAGATGCCTACAAGAGTATCAAGCTTGTCTGCAACCGCTACAGCCATGCCGGTTTTGGTCTGCGGCAATACGTCGCCAGAAAAACGCGGCAGATATTGCTCACGCATGGCTTCGGCAATTTCGTTGTCGAGACCTTCGTGTTTGGCAAGGTAATAACCCATCACGCCCTGCATGGTGTCGAACTCGTACACCATGGCGGAGGCAAGGTCAGCCTTGCACAAGAAGCCGGCTTGTTCCGCTAATTTCTGGCTGCCTTCGATATGGTTGGCTATTTGCCCGGCGACGAAAGAAATCCGGCGACCTTTGTCAGCGACACTGCCCAGTTGCTGCTGGAATACCACCTTCTCCAGCGGCTCGGCATGTTGTGCCAGCGTCTTCTTGCGGTCTAGGTCGTAGAAGAACGCGGCATCGGACAGACGGGGCCGAACCACTTTCTCATTGCCAGAAATCACCCACTGCGGCTCTTTCGAATCGAGGTTGCTGATAAACACGAAAGCGTTCTTCAGCTTGCCCTGCCCGTCCAGCACCGGGAAATACTTCTGGTTTGATTCCATGGTGGTGATCAAGGCTTCCTGCGGCACGCGCAGGAAGTCTTCCTCGAAGTGACCGACCAGAGCCACCGGCCACTCTACCAGCGCGGTAACTTCATCGAGCAGGTCAACATCAATAGAGGTGACACCCCCTTCTTTCTTGCCGGCGGCAACGGCCTGCTCGCGAATCATTTCGCGGCGACGGTCGAAGTCAGCGATGACAAAGCCTTCTTGCTCAAGCCGTGCTTCGTACTCGCCGGGAGTTTTCAGGCTGATCGCGGCGGGCGCATGAAAGCGATGACCGCGGGTCTCGCGCCCGGCTTGCTGGTCCAGCAAAGTGATATCCAGCACCTGCTCACCAAGCAGCGCTACCAGCCACTGGCTCGGACGAACAAACTGCACCTTGCGATTGCCCCAGCGCATCCGCTTCGGAATCGGCAGGCGTTGCAGCGATTGTTCCAGCATGGCCGGCAGCAATTCGGCCAACGGCTTGCCGGCTGCGCGTACTTTCGCTACCAGCCAGGCGCCCTTGTCGGTTTCCACGGTTTCCAGCTGGTCCATGGACAGGCCGGCGGACTGGGCAAAGCCGAGCGCGGCTTTGGTTGCATGGCCTTCGTCATCAAAGGCGGCTTTCACCGCCGGGCCACGGCGTTCGATATCGCGGTCCGGCTGGCCCACAGCGACCTGTTCGATGCGAAACGCCAAGCGACGCGGGGCAGCAAAAATCTTCATGGCGCCATGTTCAAAACCGGCGTCATCCAGCTGCTTCAGGGTTTCGCCAGCAAAGGCTTGAGACAACGCTTTCAGTGCCTTCGGCGGCAGCTCTTCGGTGCCAAGTTCAATCAACAGATCTGCGCGCTGCATCACTTGGCTCCTTTCTTGTCTTGCTTGGCATCTTGCTTTGCCAGTTCGGCAAGGACTTCTTCGCGAATGGCTGCATCAGCCAGCGGGAAGCCGGCGGCGCGGCGGCTGGCCAGATAGGCATCGGCCACGGCGCGGGCCAGTTCACGCACGCGCAGGATGAAACGCTGACGCTCGGTTACCGAGATCGCCTTGCGGGCATCGAGCAGGTTGAAAGTGTGTGATGCCTTCAGCACATATTCATAGGCAGGCAGCGGCAAGCCCGCTGCAATCAGCGCCTTGCTCTCGCGTTCGAAATCGTCGAAGTGACCGAACAGCATGGCGGTATTGGCATGCTCGAAGTTGAACGTCGACATCTCCACTTCGTTCTGGTGGAACACATCGCCGTAGGTGACCTTGCCGAACGGGCCGTCGGACCAGATCAGGTCGTAAACGGAATCGACGCCCTGCAGGTACATGGCAATGCGCTCGAGACCGTAGGTGATCTCGCCAGTGACCGGGTAGCAGTTGATGCCGCCGACTTGCTGGAAGTAGGTGAACTGGGTCACTTCCATGCCGTTCAGCCAGACTTCCCAGCCCAGCCCCCAGGCGCCCAGTGTCGGTGATTCCCAGTTGTCTTCGACGAAGCGGATGTCATGCACGCTGGTGTCGATGCCGAGGCGGCGCAGGGAGCCAAGGTACAGATCCTGAATGTTGTCCGGGGACGGTTTCAGTACTACCTGAAACTGGTAGTAGTGCTGCAGACGGTTTGGATTCTCGCCATAGCGGCCATCGGTGGGGCGGCGCGAGGGCTGCACATAGGCGCTGTTCCAGATCTCCGGGCCGATGGCGCGCAGGAAGGTGGCCGGATGGAAGGTACCGGCGCCCACTTCCATATCAAGGGGCTGGATAATGACGCAGCCCTGTTCGGCCCAGTATTGCTGCAGGGCCAGGATCAGTCCCTGGAAGGTGCGGGTATCAGTCTTCGATGTATCCGACATGCGAGGTGCCCCGGAAACGGCTGAAAAATCAGTCGCGGAGTATAGCGGGGATAACTGACATTTGCTGCCTCCCCGGTGTGGAGTGGCCTGAGCCGCGATCATCTCCAGAAACCAGCTTCGATACGCCCTTGATGGCTGTCCGGACTTTCCGGGACCCGCCGTGAACCCATCCTTGGGGGCTTGCGTTCGGTATCCCTGCCTCACACAGTCCCGGAAAGTCCGGACAGCCATCAAGGGCTGCATTGTGCCGGTGATTGCGCCGGGGCATTCTTCGTCGATATTTCTTCAGGAGATTTTCCATGGCCCGTTGTCCCTGGTGCGGGGAAGATCCGCTTTACCAGCACTACCACGACCGTGAGTGGGGTGTGCCGGTCCATGATGAGCACACCCTGTTCGAGTTCCTGACCCTGGAAGGGGCGCAGGCGGGGCTCAGCTGGATAACGATTCTGAAAAAACGGGAGCGCTACAGGGAAGTTTTTGCCGGGTTCGACCCAGCCAAGGTGGCACGCTTCACCCCGGCCCGGATCGAGAAGTTGCTGCAGGATCCGGGCATTGTCCGCAATCGGCTCAAGGTGGAGTCCACCGTGTCCAATGCCAAGGCGTTCCTGCAGGTGCAGAAGGAGTTTGGCAGTTTCGTCGTGTACTGGTGGGGTTTTGCCGATGGTCAGCCGATCGTCAATCGCTTCCGCAGCATGAAAGAGGTGCCAGCGAAAACCCCTCTGGCGGAGCAGATCAGCAAAGACCTGAAAAAACGCGGATTCCGCTTTGTTGGCCCCACTATCATCTATGCCATGATGCAGGCGGTCGGTATGGTGAACGACCATTTGTTGTCCTGTGAGCGACACGCGGAGCTGTCATGACCGAACGCAATGTGATCATCCTGATCGGGCTGGTAAATCTGTCACTGCTTGGCTTTCTCACGCCGCTGTTGAATGGCGAATTGCTGGCCGCTCAGGATCCCCTGTTCTTCAGCTGGTCCGGGGTGGTGATTATCGCCTTGTGGGGGCTTGCCTATATCGCAGTGGCGCCGGTGTGGGATCGGGTGCCCTGGTTATTGCTGGTGTTTGCGGCAGAAAAAATGCTGTTTGATCTGCGTTGGGTGCACTGGATCATTCACAACGGCCAGAGCCTGCCAGCTTTGCTGGAGCAGGATCTGATGGTGGGGCTTTTCTATGCCGGTTATGGCATTTGGGATGGCGCCTGTGCGCTGGTGTTCTTCTGGTACTTCCTGCGCGCCCGGCAACGTCAGACCTGAAATTACTGGAGCGGCAGCGCTGCCGCTCCAGCACGGATCAGCGCGATGGCTGGCCGAACACGGCGCCGATCAGCGCCGAGCCGCGCGCCACTGGCGCTTCGCGGATTAGTCTTTCCTCGTTGGCCATGCGGCCAAACAGGGCATTCAGGCTCTGGCTCATCAGGTGATCTTCGACATCCAGATTCGGACGGCTGGTCAGCGGCAGGCTGTTGTAGATATCGAGCATGGATTTGTACTGGCTGTAAAAGCCGGTGCTTTCCAGATTGCTCTTGATAATCGGCTGGTAGCGTTGGCGCAGCATGGATTCGGTCTGGCCGCGGAAGTAATCGGTGGCAGCGCTGTCACCGCCGGTGATGATGCCGAGCGCATCCTGAATGGTCATATTGCGAATCGCTTGCTGGAACACCGGCAGGGCTTCAGCAGCGGCCTGTTCGGCGCCGCGATTCATGGCGCTTTCTACCCGCGTGACGTAGCTGCCCAAGCCGGCCTTGCGCAGGGTGTCAGCCACCGGCTGCAGGCCTGCGGGCAGGCTCAGCGGGTAACCCATGGCGCGATAGCCATCCTGAACCGAGAGGCTGGCGCTGGCGCGCTGACTGCCGAGATCGAGCGCTTGTTTGATGCCACTGGCGGCCTGTGCCGAATCACCGTAACCCATATTGCGAGCGACATCCGTGCCAAGACCAAACCACTGATTAAAGGATTCGTTGCCGGCGCAGCCGGATAGCAGCAGGACGACGGACAGGGCAGCAAGGCGGCGCATGGGGGGATTCCTTTTCATCGGGGCAGTCGGCTGATGCTAAGGTATTGGCTCCCATGATGAAACCGCCCTGCCCCATGACCGACATTTACCGAGACCAACACAAGCAGCGCCTGAGCTATATGCCGTGGCTTTATTACAGCCTGAAGCCGACCCACCGGGCGTGGGCGGAACAGTGGCAGCACGAGATCCAGCAGCACCTTACGTCAATGGAGACGGTCAGTTTTGGTAAGCACTGCTTTGTTGCGCCTCAGGCGCAACTGTTCGCCGAGCCGGGATTGAAGTGGGTGACCATACCCGCATTGCTGCCCGCTGCACCCTGTATGCCTTTAACCATGGCATGGCGGCGGACCAGCTGATCCGCGAACAGCCGGTCAGCTCCCGAGGCATCCGCATCGGCCGTGATGTCTGGATTGGTGCCAATGTCGGGATAGTCGATGGCGTCACTATTGGCGACGGCGCCGTCATCGGCATGGGCTCGTTGGTGACCCGGGATGTGGAGTCCTATACGGTGGTGGCCGGCAACCCGGCGAGGTTTGTTCGCGCTCGTTGATATCCGTCGCCGGGCCAGATCGTCGCCAGCTGCCCGGCCGGCACTGGGCAAAGCGCCATGGTGGCTACTATGATGGCGCCGGGGCAAAGGTGAGAACGACGGGACGCGGCCTCCCCTGTCACGGACGGCCACCTCTGCTGGTGCATACAAGGACATTCTGATGAAACGAAGTCTGTCGCAACTGCTGGTCTCGCGCCGCTTTGGCCCCTTCTTTGCCACCCAGTTTCTCGGCGCTTTCAATGACAATGTTTTTCGTCAGGCACTGATCCTGCTGGTGGCGTCCGGTGTAGTAGCCGGTGCCAGCATCAACACCCTGAACAATATTGGTCTGGCGTTGTTCATTATTCCGTTCTTTCTGTTTTCCGCCCTCGCCGGCCAGATTGCTGACAAGTATGAAAAGTCCCTGCTGATACGTCGCATCAAGTTGGCGGAAATCGCCATCATGACGGTGGGAGCCATCGGCTTCTTTTTTGATGCGGTATATTTCCTGCTGGCAGTGCTGTTCTGCATGGGTCTGCAGTCAACTTTTTTTGGCCCGATCAAGTATTCGATTATTCCCCAGCACCTGAACGAGAAAGAGCTGGTATCCGGTAATGCGCTGGTGGAGATGGGCACCTTCCTTGCCATTCTGCTTGGTTCCATTTCTGGTGTGGTGCTGAAGATGGAAGGCACCAGTGAATGGGTCGCGCCGCTGGCAGTGATTGTGCTGGCGGTGCTCGGTTATCTGGCGGCGCGGCGGATTCCGTCTGCGCCGCCGGCGGACCCGACCCTGAAGATGAACTGGAACCTGTTCAGTGAAACGCTCGACATTATCCGCACGGCGCGTGAAGTGCGTGCGGTGTGGATGAGCGTGCTGGGAATTTCCTGGTTCTGGTTTTTGGGCGCGGCCTACACCACCCAGCTCAAGGTGTATGTGGACGACTATCTCCATGGCACCGAAGGTTTGTACGCCTTGTTGCTGGCTACTTTCTCGATTGGCATCGGCCTTGGCTCTTTCTTCTGCGAAAAACTGTCCGGCCGGCGGGTTGAGCTCGGGCTGGTGCCAATTGGCTCCATTGGTCTGTCATTGTTCGGCATCGATCTGTACTTTTCCTATCAGGGGTTGGCTGGGCTGGAGCAGGTGGATATTGCCACCCTGTTGGCGGAGCCGGCGGGCCTGCGGGTGATGCTTGATCTGCTTGGTATCGGCGTGTTCGGTGGTTTTTACATCGTGCCGTTGTTCGCCATCGTCCAGTCGCGGGGCGATCCGCAGCAGCTGTCGCGGATTATCGCCGCCAACAATATTCTCAATGCACTGCTGATGGTGTTGTCTGCGGCCACCGCGATTGTCTTGGTTGGCGTACTCGAGCTGTCCATCCCCCAGTTCTTTCTGGTGCTGGCGCTCGGCAATGCACTGGTGGCCTGCTATATCTACACGCTGGTGCCGGAGTTCGTGATCCGTTTTATTGTCTGGATGCTGACCCACACCCTCTATCGGGTGAAGCATGATGGCCTCGACCACATCCCCGACGACGGTCCCTGTGTGCTGGTCTGTAATCATGTCAGCTATGTTGATGCGCTGCTGCTGGCGGGTGCGATTCGCCGTCCGGTGCGTTTTGTCATGTTCAAGCCGATCTATGATCTGCCGGTGCTGAACTACATCTTCCGCACCGGCAAGACCATTCCGATTGACTCAAAGGCTCGTAACCCGGCGATCTATGCCCGTGCTTTTGAGCGAGTGAAAGAGGAACTTGATGCCGGCGAAGTCGTCTGTATCTTTCCGGAAGGCAAGTTGACCAGTGACGGAGAGGTGGATGAGTTCAAGAACGGCATCGAGAAAATCATTGCCATCAACCCGGTGCCAGTGATCCCGATGGCATTGCGAGGACTCTGGGGCAGCGTATTCAGCCACAAGGATGGTCAGGCGCTGACCAAGGCGCCGCGGCGATTCTGGTCGCGGGTGGGGCTGGTGGCCGGAGAGCCGGTGCCCGCGGTGCAGGTGACAGCAGCAGACCTGCGAGAGCGGGTGCTGATCTTGCGGGGAGACGCGGCCTGATGGCGTTATGGCGCTGGATTACCCTGTGGCGGGTGCTGGCGGTACTGGTAATCGCCTTGATCTGGGTGGGCAGTCTGTGGCCGGCAGATGAGCTGCGGGCCATGGATTTACCCCGGATCAACGACAAGGTCGGCCACTTCCTTGGCTACTTCAGTGCCGCCCTGCTGCTGGCGCTGGGTTGGCGGCAGACACCGCTATGGGTGCTCTGGCTGGTGGCCACGGTCAGTGGCGGTCTGGCCGAACTGGCGCAGGGTTTTCTCACCACTACCCGTGGCATGGAGTGGCTCGACTTTGTCGCCAATGGCGCCGGGGCCACGGTGGGGGTTGTCCTCGGCGGGCTGTTGACGCGGTGGCGAAAACGGGCTGTCACTGACAGTCCCTGAGCCTTCTCGCTGACAGGTTTGCGACGACACCTCTGACAGCCAACCGGCGCAAGCCTTGAGACCATAGCCGGCCCGTACTTCCGAGGCCGCCGTCATGATCCGCTCCGTTGTTGTCGCCATTGCTGTGCTCGCCACCGTTGCCAACGCCGATACCTTGTATCGTTGCGCTTCTGCTGACGGCGTACCCCTGTTTGCCAACCGCCCCTGTGATGAGCATAGCGAACCGCTGGTATTGCCTGAGATCGGCCGCATTGGCAGTGATGATCAGGGCGAAGCGTTGCGGCAGCGCACCGAGGCGTTAGCTAAGATTGCCGGCATCGAGCCCGAACGCCGGACCACCGCGCCGCCACCCACGGGACTCAGCTTCGGAGAACGTATGACCTTGCGCAAGCTGGAAATCCGACGCGACGGACTGCGCCGTGATGTCAGCAACACCGCCCTGACATCGGCTTATCGCAAGGCGTTAAGCGATGAGCTGGCGCTGGTGAATCAGCGCATCCGCGAACTGGAGCGGCGTCGTTAGCGTCCGGATTCAGGGAAATACACAGGGCTTGCCCCGCGCTTCCTGAGATTTGATCCAGCTGATGACCTTGCCGCCCAGTGCGCGCTCGGTGGCGTGTTCGGCTACGGCGATCACCTCCCGCAGGGCCTGAATATCAATGCCGGTATCGAGGCCCACGGACTCGAACAGGTAGACCAGATCTTCTGTGGCCACATTGCCGGTGGCGCCGGGCGCGAAGGGGCAGCCGCCAAGACCGCCCACCGAGGCATCAAACTTGCGCACGCCGAGATCACAGGCGGTCCAGGCCAGTGCGGAGGCAAGGCCGCGGGTGTCGTGCAGATGAATGAAAAAACGCTCAGCGCCATATTGCTGTACCAACGGCGCCATGATGTCTTTCATCTGCTGCGGATGGCCGGCACCGATGGTGTCGGCGATGGCGATCTCGTCGCTGCCGGCGTCGATCATTTGCCGGGTCAGGTCCAGCGTCACGTCCACCGGGGTGGTGCCGTCATAAGGGCAGGCAAAGGCACCCGAAATATAGGTGCGGGTCGCCACGCCATCGGCACGGGCGGCGGCGATGATGGCCTTGCAGCTGTCGATGGCCTGAGCCAGGGTCATGTTGAGGTTGCGCTGGTTGAAGGTGTCGGTGGTCGACAACACCAGACCCACGGTGCGATAGCCGTTGTCCCGCGCCAACTGGTAGCCACGCAGGTTGGGGATCAGGGCGGTGTAGTGCAGGTCGTTGCGCTGCGGTAGCCGGGCGGTCAGCTCGGCGGCATCGGCCATCTGCGGCACCGCCTTCGGGCTGACAAAGCTGACCGGCTCCAGATACTTCACCCCTGCCGCCATCAGCAGCTCGGCCATACGCACCTTGTCGTCGGTGGAAACATGCTTCGGCTGGTTCTGCAGGCCGTCGCGCAGGCCGACCTCATTGATAATGACTTTCTCTTTCATGACTCGCCTGAACGTGTGGCAGGAGCGGGAATTGTGCCACCGTCGCTGGCGGGCTGCATCCGTGGCGGCAAGCGTGAGACTGACAGCGTTTGTATGCAAGCTGAGCCATTTTGCCTTGTTGGCGCCAGGAGCAATGACTAGACTTCATGAAATTGTATGCAATTTGGAGTGGTCATGAGCCAGAACGCCCCCCCGACGGAGCCCGCACCGGTGCTCAAGCCCCTCAAGCACATTCACCATTTGGCGTTCCGCTGTCGTGACGCCGAACAGACGCGCTGGTTCTATGAGGAGGTGCTGGGCCTGCCGCTGACCCTGGCCATGGTGTTTGACGAGGAGCCGGGGAGCGGCCGCAAGGTCGACTATATGCACCTGTTCTTTCAGATGGCGGATGGCAATTTTGTCGCCTTCTTCGATTCGCCGGACGACGCCGACGAAATGATGTTCCGGCCCAAGCATGCCTTCGATCTGCATCTGGCCTTCGAGGTCGACACCGAAGAGGAGCTGAAAGCCTGGCGCCGCCGCATCAACAAGGCCGGTCGACCCTGCTTCGGGCCGATCGACCATGACATGATCCACTCTATCTATATGTACGACCCGAACGGCATCCAGGTCGAGATCACCATCAAGGACAAGAACTACAACGCCATCGTTGCCGAGGATAAATCCAACGTTAACGACGTGATGAAGGCCTGGACCGAAAAGACCCGCGCTCGCAAGCAGGCAAAATTTGGCAGTGCCCTGGAGATGCGTGGCCTCGACACCAGCAAGGCTGATTTCTCCAAACTGAAAGTCGAGCTGCCAAAACACAGCAAGGCCTGAGCCGTTTCCGAATCCTGCCGGACGATAGCGTAATGAGCGCGAACAAATTCGAGTACGAACGCATTCCCTACATGGTGGCCTTCGCCGAAAAATCGGAGTTCAAGGACACCTATGCCGGGCCAATGGACATGGTGGCACTGGAAGCCCATCTGCTAAAACCGAAGCATCATCCGTCCTCGACCGTGATTGTATTTATGCATCCGGTCGGCGGTGGTGCCTATCTGCCAATGGTGTCGGCGCTGGCCAAGGCCGGCTGCCACGTCATCTACTGCAACAGCCGCTACCGTGGCGTCGATTCGGCCCTGATTATGGAAAAAGTCGCGGCGGATCTGGGTGCCTGTATCCGCGACGCGAAGGAACGGCTGGGCTACCAGAAGGTGGTCCTCGCCGGCTGGTCCGGCGGCGGCTCCCTGTCGATGTTTTATCAGGCCGAAGCACAAGATCCGCAGGTAACCCACACACCGGCGGGCGACCCCTACGACCTCACCGCCCGCCGGCTGATCCCTGCAGACGGCATCATGCTGCTGGCGGCTCATGTGTCGCGGGCGATTACCCTGACAGAATGGCTGGATCCGTCGGTGCTCGATGAAACCGACCCGTCCCGGCGAGATCCCGAACTGGATATTTACGATCCGGCCTGCCCGAACCAGCCGCCCTACTCCGCTGGCTTTATCGAGCGTTTTCGTCAGGCCCAGATCGACCGCAACCGGCGCATCACCGCCCGGGTACAGCAGCAGCTGGCGGACTTTCGCCTGCGCGGCCAGCATCAGGAAGAGTTTGGCTTCGTCGTTCATCGCACCATGTGTGATGTGCGCTGGCTTGATCCAGCCGTGGACCCGAACGAACGCAAGCCGGGCTGGTGCTATCTGGGCGACCCTCGGGTGGTCAATAACGGTCCGGTGGCACTGGCCCGGTTCAACACCCTGCGCGGCTGGATGAGTCAGTGGAGTTTTGATCACTCCAATGCCAACGGCCTGACCGCAGCCCCACGCATCACGGTGCCGGCGCTGGTGATCGGTAATACCGCCGACGACGCCTGCACGCCCAGCCACACCCACCGGCTGTTCAATGCCTTTGCCCATGCGGACAAGACCCTGCGCGAGGTGCAGGGCGCCAACCACTACTATTTCGGCCAGAACGACAAGTTGGCCGAAGCGGTGGGCTATTGCCGGGACTGGCTGCTGGAAAGGGATTTCCACTAAGACGGGCCGACAAAGAGACGGCGCGCAATGATGGCGTCATGCCATAATCGATCCATTGGGTGTTGCCAGAGGGTTGATGGTGCGGGTGCTACTACTGTTTCTGATGCTGGTGTCTGGCATGGCCTTTGCGCTGTGCGAGCGACCCCTGCGCGTCGCGGTGGAAGACTGGCCTCCCTATCAGCTGGAATCCGAAGGCCGTTGGACCGGGATTGATGTGGAGCGGGTAGACCAGCTTCTCCGAGGCGTTGGTTGCGTGGCGGTATTTATGTCGGTGCCGGCGGGACGTTCCCATCTAATGCTGGAGCGGGGCGATATCGATATTCTGATGGCGGCCAGTGATGTCCCCGAGCGTCACCGCTATGCCTGGTTTACCGAGCCGTACCGACAGGAAGTGATGTCGGTGTTCGGCGTTCAGGGGCGAATGGACTTGCCGGCAGGTTTCGGCCGTCTGGTGGAGACGGGGCTTGTGCTGATCGCCCCGCGTGCGGGCTGGTACGGTGCCGAGTATGCGCAGATTCGCAATGAGTTGATCGAGAGTTATCGCCTGCTGGTGTTCGATGTTACCCCTCAGGCCGTCACCATGCTGGCAGCTGGTCGTGGTGATCTTCTACTAGGGGATCATGAAGCAGTGTTGTTGGCGGCCGCTGAATTGGGCATTGAGCTGACGCCGATGTGGGTTGCTAACGATGCGCCGGTGCATTTGATGCTCAGCCGGGCCTCCTTGACCGAAGTCCATCTGGATAGTCTTAACGCACTGCTGCGCGACTGATCATTCTGCTCAGGTTCCTTACATGCTGGCCTTTGACTCGGCCGTCGAAACCGCCTAGTTTCGTGGTCGGGTTGTCGGGGGGACAGGGTTCATGCTTGATCTGATCACACTGGTGCTGGGCACCGTTGTTGCCATCACCGCGTTCCAGACGCTATCGATGTATGCCATGTGGTACTACGACCGGCGCAATTTCCCGGATCTGGCCCGGGTGCCCGGCGAGGGCAATGCTGTGTTGCTGGTGCCGGCCCTGTGGGCGGTGCTGATGGAGTGGCTGGCGATCAGTCTACTGGCGATCAGCTATCCGCTGCGACTGCTGCATGATGCCTCGCCGGTACGCACCCGGGTGCAGGGCGAAACGCCGATCATCCTGGTCCATGGTTATGCTGGCAATGCCGCCAATTTCCTGACATTGCAGTGGCGTCTGAAGCAGCGCGGCTGGGCCAATGTCTATGCGGTGAGCTATACCCCGCCGACCATTGATGCGTGCAAGCTGTCCCAGCAGGTGGTTGATCATGTCGAGCGGATTCTGGCCGCCACCGGCGCGCAGAAGGCACACCTGATCTGCCATAGCATGGGCGGGCCCTTGACCCGCTATGCACTCCATCATCTGGGCCTCGCCGGCAAACTGGACCGGGTGATTACCCTCGGCTCGCCCCATGCCGGCTCGCGCATTGCGGCGTTGTTTCCGGCTTTGGGGGCGGCGTTCCAGATGCGCTATCAGAGCGACTTCCTCAATGAACTTAACGCGCTTGATCCAACCCCGGGTGGAGCCAGGTTTTATTCGATCTACTCCAACTTCGATAATTTCGTTGTGCCGTCGTCCAGTCCGATACTGGGCGGCAATGCCCGCAACATTCATGTGCCTTACCTCGGCCACTGCGCGCTGCTCTACAGCCCCACTGTGCTGGCCCACATCGAGCGTTGTCTGACCGGCGCGACGGACAGCGTATCGGAAGGAACTTGACCTGCGACAAGGTTGCGCTGTCGCAAAAATCCGATCATGGTATCCGTGGACTGATAACGAAGGAGTGGACCATGAGTACTTTCCAGCCGACCGTCAGCTGGCACCTCCAGCGCGGGGTGGAATTTGATTACGAACATTACACCCGGGATCACGAGTGGACCTTTCCCGGCGGAGAAGTGGTTCCGGCTTCGGCTTCACCGGGCTACGGCGGCAGCACCCAGCGGGTGAATCCAGACGAAGCGGTGGTAGCGGCCACGGCCAGCTGCCACATGCTGACCTTCCTTGCCATCGCCGCCAAGGCGAAGAAGAAGGTGATCAGCTATATCGATCGGCCGGAAGGCACAGTCGACAAGAATGCAGACGGGTACATGGCGATCACCAGAATCGTTCTGCATCCAAAGGTAGTATTTGACGAAGACGTGGATGCGGCGACCCTGAAGCGCTTTCACGAAAGTGCCCATCGCCATTGCTTCGTTTCCAATTCACTGAAGACGCCGGTTACCATTGAGCCCGTGCTCTGATTGCCCGCGTGTCTTCCATGGGAGATACGCATGAGTGGTACCGAAATGACGCCGGAGCTGAGCCTGTTACAGGATCAGCTCCGGCGTTTTCTTGAGCGCGAAGTTGCCCCCCACTATCAGCAATGGGAGCGAGCCGGGCTGATGCCCCGGGGGCTCTGGCGTACCTTGGGTGCTCAGGGTTTTCTCGGCGCGGATATTCCTGCCAGGTTTGGTGGTGCCGAAGCCGGCTATGCCCCTGCCGCCCACATCATCCGCATACTTGCCGCTGGCGGCTTTGCCGGGTTGGCCTCTGCCGTCGCGGCCCATAACGAAGTTGCCATCCCCTATTTGCAGGATCTGGGCAGTGACGTCCAGCGACAGCGTTGGCTGCCGGGAATGATCAGTGGCGATATCGTCGGCGCCATCGCCATGACCGAGCCCTCGGCCGGCTCCGACCTGAAAGCCATTCGAGGCCGTGCTGAGAAAACGCCGGGCGGCTGGCGCCTGAACGGCCAGAAAACCTTCATTACCAACGGCATTCATGCTGACCTGATTATCGTTGCGATGAAAACGGATCCCGCAGCCGGCGCCCGTGGCATCAGCCTGTTTCTGGTGGATGCTTCAACCCCGGGCTTTAGTCGTGGCCGCAAGCTGCACAAGCTCGGACAGAATATTGCCGATACGGCCGAGCTGTTCTTCGAGAATGTCGAAGTCGGCGACGATGCCCTGCTCGGTGGTGAGGGTCAGGGCTTCGCATGCCTGATGCAGGAGCTGCCCCGCGAGCGGCTCAGCTTTGCCATTGCGGCCCTTGGCGCCTGCGACGCAGTGTTGGCGGAGACGGTGGCCTATGTGCAGCAACGCACTGCCTTTGGTATGCCGGTGGCGCAATTTCAGAACACCCGCTTCACCCTGGCAGGTTTGCATGCCCGGGTGGAGGTGCTGCGCGCCTTCGTCAACCAGTCCATTGATCGGCAGTGCCGGGGCGAGTTGTCGGCGGTCGAGGTATCAATGGCGAAGCTGGTGTCTTCGGAAGTTCAGTGCGAACTGGTAGATGCCTGCCTGCAACTGTTTGGTGGCTATGGCTACATGAGCGACTACCCGATTTCCCGGGCCTATGTAGATGCCCGCGGCCAGCGCATCTACGGCGGCACCAGCGAGATCATGAAAGAGATCATCGCCCGCAGCCTGCTTGGCCGTCCGTAGCGTCGGTGACCGAACGGTCCTCCGTCGTTGCAAAACATGTATACAATACCGCCAACTCGCCATACCGGCGGCACCAACCCTGGAGACCCCCATGAGTCAGGCAGTCCACCTCGACCAGGCTGAAATCGACCTGTTCCGTGACAACGTGCGCAAGTTTATGGAGAAGGAAATCGCCCCCCATTACAGCCAGTGGGAGAAAGACGAGATCCTGCCGCGCGAGGTCTGGAACAAGCTGGGCGAGAACGGCTTCCTGTGTGTTGACGTGCCGGAACAGTACGGCGGATTCGGCGCCAGCTTCCGTCTGTCTGCCATCGTGGTGGAGGAAGCGTCCCGCGCCGGATTTGGTGGGCTGGCCTCGAACCTGTCGGTCCACTCCGACATTGTTGCGCCCTACATCCTTCATCTCGGCACTGAAGAGCAAAAGCAGCAGTGGCTGCCGAAGATGGTAACGGGTGAGGCGGTTGGCGCCATCGGCATGACCGAGCCGGGCGCCGGTTCTGACCTGCAGGGCATGAAAACCCGCGCCGAAAAAGACGGCAATCACTATGTTATCAACGGCCAGAAAACTTTTATCACCAACGGCCAGCACTGCGATGTGATCGTGCTTGCTTGCAAGACCGACCCCAATGCGGGTTCCAAAGGCATTACGCTGTTCACTGTTGATACTTCCCTGCCCGGCTTTGCCCGTGGCCGCAATCTTGAAAAGATGGGCCACCACTGTGCAGATACCTCGGAGCTGTTCTTCGAGAACGTGCGCGTTGGCGCAGAAGAAATTCTCGGCGGCGAAGGCCGCGGTTTTGCCAACCTGATGAATGAGCTGCCTCGTGAACGTTTGATTCTGGCTTTGGGCGCGGTGGCCGCCTGCGAAGGCATGCTGGAACGCACCGTGGCCTATGTGCAAGAACGCAAGGCGTTTGGCGTCAGCGTTGCCCAGTTCCAGAACACCCGCTTCAAACTGGCTGAGTTGCAGGCCCAGATTGCCGTGAACCGCGCCTTTACCACTCAGTGCACCAACGAGTACGACGAAGCTAAACTCACCGCCGTTAACGCATCCATCGCCAAGCTCACTACCACCGAGCTGCAGGGCAAGGTGGCGGACGAGTGCCTGCAGTTGTTCGGGGGCTATGGCTACATGCAGGAATATCCGATCTCCCGCGACTACGTTGATGCCCGCATCCAGCGCATCTACGGCGGCACCAGCGAGATCATGAAAGAAATCATCGCCCGCTCCGTCGTCGGCAAGTAACAGCAGGAGCGCCAATCCTGGCGCGACCGGCCCGTAAGGCGGGCCGGGCTTTCGTCTCTCAACAGGTGCCTGATCCGTGACAAATCCGGACACCAGAACTCGCAGTCAATCCGTCGCCGACACCCTGCGCGAACGCATCCTGCAAGGCGCCTACGCCCCCGGCGCGCGCATGCAGGAAATCGCTCTCGCTGAGCAGCTGCATGTTTCGCGCACGCCAATCCGCGAAGCATTGCGGTCATTGGCGGAAGATGGCCTGCTCGATTATGCCGCCAACCGCGGCTACAGGGTGCGGCAGTTTACCGTCCGCGATATTCTGATTTCCTTTCGTGTTCGTGCCGCCATGGAGGGGCTCGGCTGCCGTCTGCTGGCGGAGCGGGGGCTTAATGAAAACGAGCAGCAACGACTCCAGACAATCCTGCAAAACGGCGACCGATTGCTTGCCAGCGGTGAATACACCCATCAGGATTATGCCCCATGGCGCGCCATGAACCGTGACTTCCACGTCACCCTGCTGAAAGTTGCCGACAGCGCTCTGCTAAAGAAGATCGCCCGCGACTCCATGACCCTGCCGATCGTCAATCACGGCGCCTTTCACTGGTATCAACCGGCAGATTTCAGGCGCTCTCACGAACAGCACCACATGATAGTTGCCGCCATCAATGAACGTGATGGCGAACGGGCCGAATGGTGGATGCGCGAACACATCCGTGCTGCTGGCGATATTGTGGCCAGGCATTTGTAGCCTACAGCGGCGATACATCAACCTTTCGCTTCCCACCACCGAGGCATGAATGAATCCGCCCACATTTGCAGAAGCGTTTCGTGTATGGCTGCGCGTTGCGCTGCTCTCTTTCGGTGGCCCCGCCGGACAGATTGCCGTGATGCACCGCATTCTGGTAGAGGAAAAGCGCTGGGTCGATGAGCCCCGCTTCATGCACGCGCTCAATTTCTGCATGCTGCTGCCCGGGCCAGAAGCGCAACAGCTTGCCACCTACCTGGGTTGGTTGCTGCACGGGGTTCGTGGTGGCCTGATGGCGGGGTTACTGTTTATCTTGCCGGGCTTTATTGCCATTCTGGCGCTGTCGTTTCTGTACGCGTATCTGCTCGATGTGTCGCTGGTGGCGGCACTGTTTTTCGGCCTGAAGGCAGCCGTGTTGGCACTGGTATTGATGGCAGTCAAGAAGATTGCCAGCAAGGCTCTGCTGACCCCATCGCTGATGCTGTTGTCGGCGCTGTCGTTTGCGGCCATCGCACTGCTGTCGTTGCCTTTCCCTCTAATCATTACGCTTGCCGCCGCCACCGGCTGGACACTTTCCCGGCTGGCGCCCGCGCGGCTTGGGCCAGCGTTGGTGCCGCAGGATAACTGCCAGTCCGCGCCGGTGTCGGCAGGCCGGACAGTGCGCACCGTTGTCACCGGCATCGTGATCTGGATGCTGCCGATGATGTTGATCCTGCCGACGCTCGGTACCGATCATGTGCTCGCGCAGGAAGGCTGGTTTTTCAGCAAGATGGCGGTGGTGACGTTTGGTGGTGCCTACTCGGTGCTTGCCTACATCGCCCAGCAGGCCGTCGAGGTCCATCAGTGGTTGTTACCCGGAGAAATGCTTGATGGTCTCGGCATGGCGGAGAGCACGCCGGGGCCGCTGATTCAAGTGGTGCAGTTTGTCGGCTTTCTTGCCGCGTTTCGCGATGCCGCGCCCTTTTCGGCGCCGGTGGCGGCCACGCTAGGCGCCATCGTCACCACCTGGATGACCTTCGCACCCTGCTTCCTGTTTGTGTTTGCTGGTGCACCGTACATGGAGCGTTTGCGCCATAACCAGGCCATCGCCGGGGCATTGCGCGGCATCACCGCTGCGGTGGTCGGAGTGATGGCCAGTCTCGCGCTCTGGCTTGCCAGCCATGTCCTGTTTGCCAGCCACCGACCGACCGCGGTTGCCGGACTGACGCTGAATCTGCCGCAGGCGGACTCGCTGAACCTGCTCGCACTGGCGCTGTTTGCCGGAGCGCTGGTGGCACTACAGATTCTCCAGTGGGGGCTGGGCCGTGTTCTGGTGGTAACCGTGTTGCTGGGTGCCGCGCTTCAATTGCTTGTTGGCGGCTGACGACGCTGCGACGTCACCGTTTGCGGTGATTGCACCCGGCGGTGGCTTGCGTCAGGGTAGAAGGCCGTTGCCCTTATCCATGCACAAGGAGGCTGTATGACCACCGTCAACCTGAAAGGCAATCCCATCTCCCTGCAGGGCCCGCTACCCGTGGTGGGCAGTCCGGCGCCGGAATTCAGCGTGGTGACAGCGGATCTGAGCGAACAGCGCCTTGCTGATCTCAAAGGCAAGAAGGTAGTACTGAACATCTTTCCGAGTATTGATACGGCGGTGTGCGCCCTGCAGTTGAAGACCTTCAGCCAGCGGCTCGCCGGGCGCGACGATGTGGCGGCCGTGTTTGTCTCCATGGACCTGCCCTTCGCCCACAGCCGTTTTTGCGCGGCCGAAGGCATCACCAATGGCATCACCGGCTCCGATTTCCGCCACCGCAGCATTGGCCAGCGCTATGGCGTCGGCATCAAGGACGGCCCCCTCGCTGGCCTCTATGCCCGTGCCACGCTGGTAATTGATGCTGAAGGCATTGTCCGCCATGCCGAGCTGGTGAAAGACATCGTCGACGAGCCGGATTACGAGGCGGCGCTGAAGGTGCTCGCCGGGTTGTAAGGCCCGGTGGTTCGCCTCAGCCGCCTTTGCTGGTGCCTATGGTGTTCTTGTAGATCGCCCCGTCTTTCATGATCACCACAAAGTTTGTCGCTGGATCTGCAACCAGCGACAGATCAGCGAGCGGATCGCCATCCACCAGAATCAGATCCGCCAATGCACCGGCCTCCACCACGCCGAGTTTGCCTGGATAGGGACTGCGGTTGCCAGACAGGGCGAGCAGCTGCGCGTTATCGTGGGTGGCAAGACGGAGAATTTCTGCCGGCGTGAACCATGGCAGCAGTCTCAGCAGATAGCTGTTTTGTTCCGGGTTCAACTCGGGCTCAAAAAGGAAATCCGTCCCCCATGCCAGACGCACACCGAGGCGTTTGGCGGTGGGCCAGAGGGCGGCCTGCCCTTCGATCACCGGTTTGCGTTTCTGCCGCCGCAGCGGATCCATGTCCGGCGAATCTTCCATCAGCATCTGGGTGGACAGCCATATCCGACGCTTTGCCATCAACTTCAGTGTCGCCTCATCAAGTAGCTGGCCGTGCTCGACGGATTTCACGCCGGCCTCGATGGCGCGACGGATAGCACGGGGCGTGTAAGCATGCACGGTGACATAGGTGCCCCAATCCTCCGCTGCTTCCACCGCTGCGCGCATTTCGTCCAATGTGTACTGGGTAACATCCAGTGGATCATAGGCAGAAGAAGTGCCGCCGCCGGCCATCAGCTTGATCTGGCTGGCGCCAAAACGCAGGTTCTCTCGCACTGCCGTGAGCACTTCATCGCGGCCGTCGGCAATGAAGGTCGCGCCCAGCTGCTCGGCCCGGGAGACCTCGCCAAAGAAACGCCGTGATCGTTCGTGCGGCAGGCGCATATCGCCGTGTCCGGCGGTCTGGCTGATGGTGGCGCCGGAAGGCCAGATACGCGGGCCAACATAGCGACCGGAATCCACCCCGGCCTTTAACCCCCACACTGGCCCGCCCATATCCCTTACCGAGGTAAAGCCGCGCAGCAGCATCGCCTCGGCGCCTTCCGCCGCCGCCTTCTCGGCCACCGTTGCACTCAGATCCGGCGCCAGCAGCGCCAGCATGTTGAGAGCGCTAAAGGTCATGTGCACATGCACATCGATCAGTCCAGGCATCAGCGTACGGCCCTCGCCCTCAATCACCTGAGTGCCTGAGCCTGACGCCAGTGACGGACCGATGGCGGCGACCCGATTGCCGCGCACCAGCACATCCGTCGCCGGCGTCAGGGCGCTGGCGCGGCCGTCGAACACTCGCACGCTACGAAACAGGATGTCGTCAGACGTTGCGGCAACAACGGGTGCTGAGGAACAGCCCAGCGCGACCAGCAGGGCAATCAGGATGGCGGGCATAGGGGTGCTCTCCTAAACAGGGTGCGAACAGGATGCCGCTATGCTGCCACAGGGGGCAAGTAAGTTCGGGCCTTGACCGGGATTTACCAACGGCGTACACACGCTCAAGCGTATATACGACAATACTCATTCTCCTCCAGGTGCTGTAAAAACCACGAGAACGCTCGCCATGACTGATTTGCAACCTGTTGCCCCTGATCTCTGGGTTACGACCATCCCGCACCGGTTTGTCGGCCTGCATCTGGGCACCCGAATGACGGTGATCCGGCTGGCTTCCGGCGCAGTGGTATTGCACTCACCGGTGCCGGTATCACAGGCGTTACGGCAAGAGATTGAGGCCATTGGGCCGGTGCGGCATATCATTTGCCCGAACTTGTTCCATCATATGTACGCCGCTGATGCCGTAGCCGCTTTTCCCGACGCCCAGCTGCACGGCCCGGAAAGACTGCAGCGCAAGCGCAAGGACCTGAAGTTCGATGCGGTGCTGTCAGACGTGCCGCATCCGGACTGGCAGGGACAGCTGTTACCGCTCACCGTTCAGGGTTCCATGCTGCATGAAACCCTGTTCTATCACCCTGCCAGCAAAACCCTGATCAGCTGCGATCTGGTGGAGAACTTCAGCCACTGCGATCACACACCGACACGGTGGTATCTGCAGGCCGGTGGCATTTTCGGCAAGGTAGGTTGGCACCCGCTGCTGCGCATGGTGTATCTGAACCGGCGCAAGGCGCGCCAGAGCATCAAGCAGTTGTTTGAGTGGCCGTTTGAGCGTGTGATTCTCGCCCATGGGGATGTGATTACTGAAGATGCCCGGGACGCGGTGCGTGGCGGGTTGGCGTGGTTGCTTTGACGTCGGATGTCGTAGACTGACGCGTGCATGGAAGTAGAAACCGTGAAAAAGCAAAGAAAGAAGGCAAGCGATAACATCTTTCTCGATCTGGGCTTTGGGGGAGATGAGGCCGCTGTGCTGCAGATTCGAGCCAATCTGATGAATGACCTTCGCCTGTCTATAGAAACAGAGCGTCTCGCTCAGGCAGGGGCTGCCAAACGGCTTGGCATCGCCCAGTCTCGTGTTTCCGATCTGGTGCGTACGGTTAAATTGGAGCTGGCAGCTTGAGCCTGATATGCGCAAATAGACGTCTAGTGCGGAAGCAGGCTCGATAGCCAAAGCAGTCGAAAGCCTACAAACCCGATCGCTCCAGAGATGTTCATCTGCAGGCCGTAAGCGCACAGCGCCAGAACAAGTTATCGGGCAGTCTGGCGCCATGATAAAGCGGACAGTTATCCCCCACTCCCTTGGCGGCAATACGGAGCCACTGAACCAGCAGGCGGCCAAGGCCGGGCGCTTGCCATATCTGAACAAGCGGACATACCATATTGGAACCAATATGGTTCCGAGGTATGCCAGCATGGCGACAACCATCACCCTCAAGAACATCCCGGACGAGATCTATGCCAGCCTGAAACAGGCGGCCGAGGTGCATCACCGGAGCATCAACAGCGAAGTCATTGCCTGCCTGGAGCGGGTGCTGATGCCCGCCCGGCCCAGTGCCGAAGAACATCTGGCTCGCGCCCGTCAGATCAGGGATACCCTCGGGACCCAGACCTTCAGCGCCGCAGACATCGCCGCCGCAATTGAACAGGGCCGGCCGTGATCGTTGTTGATACCAATATCCTTGCCTGCCTGTACCTGCCCTCCGAGCTGACCGGCCGGGCCGAGCAGCTGCTGGCCAGTGAACCGCAATGGGCAGCGCCGATACTGTGGCGTAGTGAGTTGCGGAACGTGCTCGCGCTG
The DNA here is from genome assembly GCA_046292765.1 of Alcanivoracaceae bacterium. Lineage (GTDB taxonomy): Bacteria > Pseudomonadota > Gammaproteobacteria > Pseudomonadales > Alcanivoracaceae > PGZG01. The sequence goes on from JBKBQA010000003.1 coordinate 91,400, forward strand.
TACCTGCGAAAGAATATGCTCACGCTCGAGCAGGCCTTTGCGATCCAGACCGAGGCCGAAACCCTGTTGGCGGATAACCAGTTCGAGGTGCCATCACTGGATGTACTGCGACTGGCCCAGACCAGTGGCTGCTCTGCCTACGATTGTGAGTTTGTGGTGTTGGCCAGACGGCTGAATGTCAGGCTGGTGACGGAGGACAGGAAGGTGCTGGCGGCGTTTCCGGATGTGGCTGTGCCTTTGGCGCTTAAGGAGAGATAGCGCTGGATTGCCAAAACGCATGCGAAATGTCAATATGCATGCATTGAAGGCTTTAAAGGAGACTGCAGTGGCGATGCTTACTGTTCGCAATATTCCTGACGAAGTACACCGGGCCCTGCGGGTCCGGGCTGCACACCATGGGCGCAGCATGGAGGCAGAAGTGCGCGAGATTCTGGAGTCTGCGGTTTCCCCCGAGGGCCGTGTAAAGCTGGGTTCGCTTCTGGCCGACATCGGCCGTCAGATCAGATTGACCGACGAGGAATTCGCTGTTCTCGAACAGGTGCGTGACAAGGCGCCGGCCAAGCCGGTGAGCTTTGAATGATCCTGTTGGATACCAATGTTATTTCTGAGCCGATGCGCCGGTCCCCGGACGGCCGGGTAATCCGGTGGATCGACGCGCAGCCATTGGAAACGCTTTACCTGTCTGTCATCACGGTTGCTGAGCTACGGGCTGGCGTGGCGAAACTTCCATCAGGCAAACGACGTGCCGGGCTACATGAAAGCCTGGAAAAGCGCGTCATCCCTTTATTTGCCGGGCGCGTACTGCCGTTTGATATGTCCTGCACGCAGGCTTATGCAGATATGATGGTCAGGGTACGTAAATCAGGTGTAGCTGTGGCGGCTGCTGATGGGTATATCGCCGCGATTGCTGCTGCTAACGGATTCGCTGTGGCAACTCGTGATATTGGTCCATTCAAGGCAGCGGGTGTGGAGGTAATGAATCCTTGGGGGTAATGCCGGAGAAAGAATGCGACGTTGAAAATCTCTCAAAACGCCTGCGGCTCAATATCCTTCAAGTGCCGCGACACCGCGAGCCACGCCCCCATCAATCCCAGTGCGCCGGCAAACAGCGGCAGGGTGAGCAATGCTTCCCAGTTCAATCCGGTTAACACGAACTCGCTGGCGTATAGCTCGCTCAGGCGGTTCACCGGCCCGGACAGCCACAGCAAGGTAGACTGCACCAGAATCACCGCAGCAAGGCCGCCAAACAGGCCGAACCAGAAGCCAGTGTAAAGAAAAGGCCGGCGGACAAAGCCATCAGTGCCGCCAACGATTTTTACCACCACGATTTCCTCGCGGCGGCTTTCGATGGCAAGACGAATGGTATTCACCACCACCAGAATTACTGCGAGCGCCAACGCTAGCATCAACGCTGAAACAACTCTTTCGCCAACGGCGAGCATGGCGTGCAGGCGGCGCACCCATTCGATGTCGAGCACGGCCTGATCCACATTCGGTAGGTCGCCGAGGGACACCTTCAGTTGGGTCAGGTCATCGGCATCGTTGCTGGCTGGATAGACGATGATCAGCGGCGGCAGCGGGTTGTCCGGCAGGGCATCGAGCACATCGCTGAAGCCGGACAGGGCCTTGTATTCCGCCAGTGCCTGTTCGCGGGTGACCACTTCAACCCGCTCAATGTCTTCCCGTTGTTGCCACTCGCCGGCAATACGCCGTTGGGTGGCTTCGGTGACGTCATTTTTCAGGAACACGGACAGGTGAACGTTGCCGTCCCAGTCCTGAGTCAGAGAGCGGGCGTTTTCCAGCAGCACCGACAGGCCGACGGGCAGGGCCAGAGCGATGGCGATCACCAGCACGGTCATGACCGTGCTGACCGCCGCCGTCCGCATCCGTTTGAGGGCGTCGATGGCGGAGTCGCGATGATGCAAGCGCCAGGCGTCGAAGCGATCTTGCAGAGTGGTGCTGGCGACGCGGGCGCCGGCCGGGCGTTTGGTCGGCTTCGGCGCTTTCGGTTTCATCGGGGTAGCATTACGCGCCATCGCCGTCCTCCTCGCGGTCGGCGATCAGTTCGCCTTCGCGCAGTGTCAGCAGACGGTGGTTGTAGCGGGCAATCAGCGACAGATCGTGGGTGGCGACAATTACCGACACGCCGACGCTGGCGAACTCTTCAAACAGGTCCATGATCTCGGCGGACAGCTCGGGATCGAGGTTGCCGGTGGGCTCGTCGGCGAGCAGCAGCGGCGGCTTATTAACCACGGCGCGGGCGATACCGACACGCTGCTGTTCACCGCCAGACAGAGTGATCGGATTAAGTCGTTCCTTATCCAACAAACCAACCTTGTCCAGTGCAGCGCGCACTCGCTTACCGATATCGCCCGGTTTGTAGCCGGCAATAATCAGTGGCAGGGCGACGTTATCGTAAACGCTGCGATCAAACAGCAGATGATGGCTCTGGTGGACCATGCCGATTTTGCGGCGCAGCCAGGGAATGTCGCGGGTGCCGAGGTGGTTGAGGTTTTCGCCTTCAACAATGATATCGCCGCTGCTGGGCCGCTCGATCATCATCAGCAGCTTCAGCAGGGTGGATTTGCCGGCACCAGAGTGACCGGTCAAAAATGTCAGCTCGCCCGGAGACAGGCGGAACGAGACGTCACTGAGCGCCTCTTTGCCATTGGCGTAGCGTTTGCTGACAGTGTCGAACTGAATCACCCTTTCACATCCTCGAACAGGGCCTGGACAAATTCTTCTGCCTGGAAGGGCCGCAGGTCTTCCAGCTTTTCGCCAACGCCGATAAAGCGAATCGGCAGGCCGGTGGTCTTCGCCAGCGCAAACAGTACCCCGCCTTTGGCGGTGCCGTCGAGCTTGGTGAGGGCGAGGCCTGTGACGCCGACCGCATTGCGAAACTCCCTGGCCTGCGTGATGGCGTTCTGGCCGGTGCCGGCATCCAGCACCAGCAGCACTTCGTGCGGTGCGTCCGGGATCAACTTCTTCATCACCCGCACCACTTTGGACAGCTCATCCATCAGGTTCGACTTGGTGTGCAGGCGCCCGGCGGTATCGGCGATCAGGACGTCGATACCGCGGGCCATGGCAGCCTGCACGCCGTCGAATACTACCGAGGCGCAATCGGCACCACTGTGCTGGGCGATCACCGGGATATGGTTGCGCTCCCCCCATACTTGCAGCTGCTCAACCGCGGCGGCCCGGAAGGTGTCGCCGGCGGCCAGCATCACCGACAGACCATCGTTCTGAAAGCGGCGCGCCAGCTTGCCGATGGTGGTGGTCTTGCCGACGCCGTTCACGCCGACCATCAGGATCACATAGGGCTTTTTGCTGCGATCGATGACTAGCGGCTTGTCCACCGGCACCAGCAGCTTGCGCAGCTCGTCCTTGAGGGCATCGTAGAGGGCATCGGCATGCATCAGCTCTTCCCTGCCGACTTTCTCCGTCAGTGCCTGGACGATAGTGTCGGTGGCCTCAACGCCGATATCGGCGGTGAGCAGCTGGGTCTCGATGTCTTCGAACAGTTCGTCGTCTATTTCCTTGCGGCCCACCAGCAGGTCGGCGAGGCCCTGGCCGAGCACCTTGTTGGTCTTGCTGAGGCCAGCTTTCATGCGGCCCCAGAACGACTCTTTCTGGGCGGCGGACTGGTCGTTGGAAACTTCGTCTGTCATGGTCAGTCACATGGGCTTAAAGTCCGCTATCCTACCACCTCCATGGTATTTCGGCGCCTTCACCGCGCCCTTGAGGGAAGATCCATGCGCTTTCTGGCTGTGCTGCTGTTCCTGCTGACCACCCCGGGATGGTCGGCCACCGATCCGGTGACCCATGACTTTATCCTCGACAACGGCCTGCGCGTGCTGGTGCGCGAGGACCATCGAGCGCCGGTGGCGGTGCAGATGGTCTGGTACAAGGTCGGCAGCTTTGACGAGCCGCCAGGCTGGACCGGGATCAGCCATGTGCTTGAGCATATGCTGTTCAAGGGCACCGAAAATTTCACTGCCGGGGATTTCTCGAAACTGGTGCGCCGTTTCGGCGGCTCCGACAACGCTTTCACCTCCTATGACTACACCGCCTATTTCCAGAAGTTCGAGGTGTCGCGGCTGCCGCTGATGATGGAGATCGAGGCTGACCGAATGGCGCATCTGGTCATCGACGACGAGGAGTTCGCCCGCGAGCTGCTGGTGGTGCTCGAAGAGCGTCGTCAGCGCACCGACGACAACCCAAACGGTCTCGCCTGGGAAAAGTTCGCCGCCATGACTCGCCCTGGCAGCGGCTACGCCAGCCCCATTATTGGCTGGCCGACTGAGCTGGATCAGTTGACGGCAGAGCAGGCTCGAGACTGGTATCGACGCTTTTACTCCCCCGGCAATGCCACGCTGGTGATCGCTGGCAACGTGACAGTGGAGCAGGTCCGCCCGCTGGCAGAGCGCTTCTACGGCAGGCTGCCGGTCGGCGTGGCGCCGATTCGGCCCTTGCCGCGTCTGGCTGCGGCCCCGGGTGAACGTCGACTTGCACTGCGGCTGCCGGTGCAGGTGCCATCGCTGTACATGAGCTGGAATGTGCCGACGCTGGTGACGCATCCCGATGACTTTTATGCCCTGACCATGCTGGCCGGTGTTTTCGATGGCGGTATGAGCGCCCGACTTGAGACCGACCTGGTGCGCGGACGGGAAATGGCGGCCGGCGCCGGCGCCGGCTACGACGGCATCACCCGGGGAGATGGCCTGTTCACGGTAACGGCAACGCCAAAGGACGGTGTTTCGCTGGAGGCGCTGGAAAAGGCCATTCAGGAGGAACTGGGCGCGCTGCGCAGCACTCCGCCGAGTGAAGAGGAAATGCGCCGGGTTCGCGCCGGGGTCCTGAGCGGCCGGGTCTTCGGTATGGATTCGCTGTTCCGTCAGGCCATGGTGTTGGGCCAGCTGGCCACCCTCAATGTCGACTGGCGGCTGGAGAACGAGTTTACAGAGCGCCTGGCGGCGGTGACGCCAGAAGATGTCCAGCGGGTCGCCAGTACCTGGCTGGTTAGCGAGCGGTTGGCGGTGGCGCAGGTATTGCCGGAGGAGAAGAAATAATGAGCAGTGTCCTGACCCGCCCGGTGCACCGGACGTACACACCCTTGCTGTTGTCTGTGGCCCTTGTGCTCGGAGCCTGCCAGAGCACGCAGCCCTTTCCGACCACGCTGAAGGCTGTTGAGCAGGCCGAGCCTGCCCAGGTGGCCCTCGATATCCGCGAATGGCGTACCGATGAGGGGGCCAGAGTGCTGTTTGTAGCGGCGCCGACCTTGCCGATGCTGGATGTGCGCCTGACCTTCGACGCCGGCAGCGCCCGAGATGGCGCCAAGCCGGGCCTTGCCTCGCTGACCTCGGCACTGATCGGCGAAGGGGCTGGCGAGCTGACGGTGGATGATATTGCCCGCGGCTTTGAGGATCTCGGTGCCAGCTTCTCGACTACCAGCTTGCGCGACATGGGCATCATCGAGCTGCGTTCGCTGACGGATGCGGAGTATCTGGAGCCGGCGTTGCGCCTGTTCCTGCAGGTGATCGGCGAGCCGAGCTTCCCGCAGGATTCCCTTGAGCGGATCCGTCAGCAGACCCTGATCGGCCTTGCCCGGGCGAAGCAGGTGCCCGGCCCGCAGGTGCGCGAGCGCTACGACGCTGCCGTGTTTGCCGACCATCCCTATGCGCACCGCAGCAGTGGTACCGAGGAAAGCTTGCCAACGATCCGGAGAGCCGATCTGGCGGCATTTCACCGTGAGTATTACAGCGCCGGCAACGCGGTAATTGCGCTGGTGGGTGATCTGGATGAGGTTAACGCGCGACAACTGGCCTCACGCATCAGCGCGGTGTTGCCACGCGGCGAACGTGCGCTGCGACTGGGTCGTGTACTGCCCCAGCAGCAGGCGCTGAGCGAGCACATTCCGTTCGATTCCAGTCAGACCCATATCATGATCGGCCAGCAAAGCATCTGGCGCGGCCACCCGGACTGGGTGCCGTTGTATGTTGGCAACGAGATTCTCGGCGGCGGTGGATTTGCCTCCATCCTCACCGAAGAGGTGCGGCAGAAGCGCGGCTTCGTTTATGGTATCAGCAGCCACTTCCTGCCCATGGCCAGCGCCGGACCTTTCACCATTCAGTTGCAAACCGCCACCGACAATGCCGAAGAAGCACTGCAGCTAACCCTGCAACTGTTGCGCGACTTCATCACCGATGGCCCCACCGATGAACAGTTGCGGGCCGCCATCGACAGTATCACCGGCTCCAGCGCCCAGAGCGTCGCCGAGAACCGGCAGATTGTCGGCCAGCTCGCTCATATGGGCTTCTACGATCTGCCGCTGGATTACCTGCAGTGGTTCGACCGCGAGGTGCGAGCCGTGACCGGTGACAGTATCCGCGATAGCTTCCAGCGCAACCTGAATCCGGACACACTGCAAATTATCTCCATCGGTCGCCGCAGTCCGGCGGATGGGTCGGCGCCGGCCGAACCCGAGGCGCCACCAGCGCCATGACCGCTCGCAAGAGTTCTTTGCGCATCATTGGCGGCGAGCACCGTGGTCGCCGCCTGCAGTTCACCGATCAGGACGGCGATCTGCGCCCCACCGGTGATCGCATGCGAGAAACCCTGTTCAACTGGCTGCAGTTCGAGCTGCGCGACAAGCGCGTACTCGATCTGTTTGCCGGCAGTGGTGCGCTGGGTGCCGAAGCGCTGTCGCGTGGTGCGGCCCATGCCGTGCTGGTAGAGAAAAAAGCCGAACGCGCTGCTGATCTTTCGAAGCAACTCAAGCCGGTGTTCGCCGAGCGCATCTTTATCCAGCTGGCGGATGCACTGAAATGGTTGCCGCGTGCAACCGGGCCGTTTGATGTGGTGTTTATCGATCCGCCCTACGACATCGGCGCTCAGCAACCGGCCTGTGACCTGCTGATCGAGCATGAATTGCTGGCCCCCGGCGCCTGGGTCTATGTTGAATCGCGCCGTCAAGATGACGCGCCGAATGTGCCTTGGATGTTGGAAAAAGAGAAAACCATGGGCGATGCCGCCGCCAGGCTGTATCGCGTGCCATGACATTCAAACCGGCCCCCTTTCTCGGCAATCCCCATGTGCAGACCCTGTGGCCAACACTGCGTCGCAAGCTCCCCCCGGTAGCGCGTCGCGAAGAAAAAATGCCATTGCCGGATGGCGATCATCTCTGGCTTCATTGGGGCGCCGCTCTTCCCGACAATGGCCGAATTGTCGTGTTGCTGCATGGCATAACCGGCTGCAGCGATTCACCTTATGCCCGCGGACTGCAAAATGAGCTGGACAAGATCGGCATCGCCAGCGTGGTAGTAAATGCGCGGGGCAACGGCGGTCGGCTGAATGATCGGCCGGAATGCACTTATGCCGGTGAAACCAACGATATTCATGCGGCGCTGGACTATCTGCGTGAGCAACATCAGGCGCGAGAGCTGATCGCTATCGGTTACTCGCTTGGCGGATCAAGGCTGCTTAACTATCTGGTCGAAGAGCGGGCCTCACCGTTGATCGTGGCGGCAGCTACGGTTTGTGTGCCGCTTGATCTGGGCATCTGTGCTCGACGGCTTGATAAGGGTTTTTCGCGGATCTATCGCAAGCATCTGATCGGCCAACTCTGCGAGGACTTCGCTGCCCGTCGTACCCACTTGCGTGAGCATTTTCCAGAGTATGCCAAACGCTTTGAGGATATTGGCGCGCTCAACGGCATTGAGAACTTTGTCGAGTACGACAATCGCGTGATCGCCCCGCTTTATGGCTTTAGTGATGCCGATGATTACTACCAACAGTGCAGCACCCTGCTGAAGCTGCATGGCATTTCGTTGCCGACCTTGATGATTCAGGCGGCGGATGATCCGTTTATGACGCCTGCGGTGCTGCCAACTTCCAGCCAGTTAAGTTCGACGATTACTCTGCAAGTGACCCGCCGCGGTGGCCATGTCGGCTTTGTGGCGGGCAGTGCGCGCAAGCCAGTGTATTGGCTGGAGCAACGACTGATTGAGTGGATCCGTCGTTGCTCCGGTTGGTCTGACTAATCAGGGTGCGGCTGGCAGTCGGAAGCTGCCGCTGATGCTGATGATGGCATCGCCGTCGGGCATGATGGTCGACGTTCCGGCGGGGCCTACCACGGTCGCTGTGTAGCTGCCGGTCAGCATCGGCGTCACCGTATCAATGGTAATGGAGCAGGACGCACCGACGGCCATGGTTTTCAGGAAGCTGGCGGTGGTGGTGCTGTAGATAACCCCCTGACTGGAATCCAGCAGGACACGCGGCGGAGAGGTTTCGGTGTCATTGCAGATATAGACTCCTGGTTCGACCGGAAGCTGATTTAACGCAATCCCGATAGATGTCCCCTTGTTGGTGCGAGTGCCGCCAGCGTCCACCATCTGGCCTTCCGGCCACTGATAACTTGCAAAAGCGGTGGTGTTATCGCCCAGCACGCCGGAATTCAGGAAACGGAAACGCTGCTCTTCCGGGAAATGGATGTTGCCTTCATCAATGGACACGGTAATGCCAGTGTCTGCTTCTTCCAGTGCGCCTTCATCGCCGTCATTACGCGCAACAACCGGGTTAAGCATAAAGTTGCGCACTTCACCGCGGATAGTCACAGTGCGGGCACTTTCCGCAATGGTGGCGTCGGTATTGCCTCCACTGGCAATCAGTGTCGCGGTGTAGGTAGACCAGTTAAAGCCCCCGGCGCTGCCCGCGGAGGTGCGTGAGCAGCTGCCGCCTGTCACATTCGCCACATAGGGAAGCTCCCCCAGATAACGGCCGGTGCTGAGGTTGCCAGCGGATCCCGTGTTGCAGGCAGAGGTGCCGCTGGCGATGGACGTAATATTGTTCAAGGTAATGACGTCACTGGCATTGCCGGTAAACGGCACAGTGCCGTCGTCGGGAGAGATGCCATAACCAGCCGATACCGGATTGTTATCGAGAATAAAGTGCTGGCCGCCGGGAAATTCGAACACACCCGGTTCCTCGATATACAGGGAGGCATAACCATTGGCGCCGAGCGCCGGTGGTTCGCCGCTAATGCCGACGTGCTGGTAGAGGCGGAACGGGGCATTCTCGACGGTGAACGACTCGCTGCCATTGCTGAGCGTGGCGCTGGCCACATAACCCATAAAGCCACCCAGCCTGCTACCATGTTCGACCACGATATTGCAGGTGCTGGCGGTAAAGGTTCCGTGCCAGGGCGCGCTACCGGAAAGTTGAACGGAGAATATCGAGTTGTCATCACCGCCGCAGACGTAGCTGCCCGGGCTGTGTTTGACGCTGATGTATGTGGTGCTGACAACCGAACCGTTGAACAGGTTTACTTGGTCGTACACGGGCCAGTTTGTCCACGGCCCAAAGCGGAAGTTGCGACGCAGCGAGGAAATGCCGGCGTACTCATTGGCGCCTTGCAGCAGGAACACATGACCGCTGCCATTCGGCCTCAAAGCGATTCCATTGCGCCCCTGCAGCAGATCGTAATCGACGCTGCCGGTGCTTTCGGCTTCACAGCTGATCAGGACATTGGTGATATTGGCAGAAAGCGTGCCGCTGCCATTGCTGACGTTGCAACTCTGACCCGTCGGTTCGCCGGTAATTTCCACGCTCCAACTGCTGCCGCTCTCAATGCCGGCGCCAGTAGTAAAAGTGACGGCGCCATCGGTGTCGCTACCATCGTGGTGAACAAAGCCATCATCCATGGTTTGCCAGAGCACGTTGCCCGTTGCGCCACTAATGCTGCCGCTGATGGAGTAGAAAACCGGCTCTGCGGGCTCATCTTCGCAGGTGATCTGTACGTTTGTGACATTGGCACTGAGAATGCCACTGCCGTTGCTGATAGAACAATCCTGGCCCGCCGGTTCGCCGGTAATTTCCACGCTCCAGCTGCTGCCGCCTGCAATGCCTGCGCCGCTGGTGAAAGTGACGGCGCCATTGGCGTCGCTGCCGTCATGGTGAACAAAGCCATCGTCCATGGTTTGCCAGAGCACGTTGCCCGTTGCGCCGCTAATGCTGCCGCTGATGGTATAGCTCGGCGGCGGCGGTGCATCAGGCAGACTTGCCAGATTGCCCTCGCGCACCAGTGCCAGCAGGGCGCTATAGGTAGTGCTGTCGGCCTCAAGGGCGGCCTGAATGTCATCAAGAAGGCCGTCCCAGCCGGTGCCATTGGCGCTGAAAAGTGTTGTAAACGGGTTGCCCGCCGGGATAGTGAAGTCCTTGCCGTCGAGGGCATCAAGCAGATCAGTCGTGGCGTTGTCGATATCCACTGCGGCGCCATTATAGGCGGCAAACCAGCTGGCTGGATCCAGGCCGGTTGCTAGCGCCAGCGCCAGATCGGTCAGCGGCGTGATATTGGTGACACCGCCCGTGGTGGCAAGGCTATGTAGCGTTACCGCCGGGGTACCACCAGTTATTTGCAGCGCGCAGGGCAGGGCATCGCTGGCTACGCTGCCGGACCAGGTGCCGTCCGCGGCCGTGACTACCGTCTCGGTAAAGCCGCTGCCGTCTGCGCACACCGCGGTCAGCGAGCCATTAATGATGGGCGCGCCCACTGCGGCGATGCCGATCAGGGTGCTGGTCGAGACCGGTGCTGTGGTACCGCCGCCTCCCCCGCCGCCACAGGCCGCCAGATTGATGCTGCCAAGGCCCGTGATAAGTGCGATAAGTAAGCGCCGATTTGCCATGATCCACTCCCTGCATCGAAATAAAGTATGTAGGGCAATAGTAAGGAGGTTGAGAAATGATCAAATCCCTCAAACAGGGGGTGTTGTTGTCCGGTCCTGCGAGGCTGTATTAGGGTAGGCATACCCCGTGCGTCAGGACGCGATCATGAAAGACCTGATTACCGACGCATATGCGTGCCACTGCGGATGGCCTGGTGTTCTGCCCGCTGGCATGAAGGCCTGCGATGAATCATAGCGAAGCCTGCCTGTGCGGCTCTGGTGTCGCGGCCACGCAGTGCTGTGTCCGTTTCCATGCTGGCGAAGCAGCGCCGACCCCGGAAGCGCTGATGCGCTCGCGCTACACCGCCTATGCCCGGAACCGGATGGACTATGTTCGTGCCACTTGGCACCCGCAGACGTGCCCGGTGGATCTGCCGGCGGACACCGCCACATGTTGGCGACGGCTCGAGATTGTCGATGCCGGCGCATCAGGTGACGAAGGCTATGTGCACTTTCGTGCGGTCTGGCAATCCGGCGATCAATGGGGTGTGCTGGAAGAGCGCTCTCGTTTCCTCCGGCAACAGGGTCGCTGGCTGTACCACAGCGGACAGGTAGGCCAGATCTCGCTGACGCCAGGCCGAAATGATCCCTGCCCCTGTGGCAGTGGCAAGAAGGTCAAGAAGTGCTGCGGTTAGCATGGTAGCTGGGCTGCTTGAGCGCAGCCACAGTTCGGCCCTCGAGCCTGCAGTTCAAGACGGTTAGTCAGAACGCTGCAGGGCGTCGGCTACGCCAGCAAACCCCGCCCGTCGGGCAATGTCCGTTGCCGTGCTGCCGGCGGGATGCAGCATCCCGCTGATGCATTGTTCGCTTTCCCTCAGCAAGGCGATGAAGGGGTCGGCACCGGCGGCAAGCAGCAGCCGGACCACTGCGGGGTGATTGCCACGCACGGCGCTGTGCAAGGGCGTCTCTCCGGAGTGGCTGTCGCGACGGTTCGGGTCCCCGCCGCGGCGCAGCAACAGCTCGACCATGTCCGCCTGACCGCGCCAGGCAGCACGATGGAGCACCGTCTGGTTATCGAAGGAATTGGGGTGGTTGACCCCTGCACCTTGCGCCAGTGCCATCTCAGCAGCCAGTACATCGTGATCCAGCACGGCCTGCTCCAGTGCCTGCTCCGGCGTTAGCGGGGCGTTGTCGTCGATAAACTGGACCATGGCAAACACGACAAACAGAATCAGCGCGACCACAAATAGCGGCACAGGGTTGAGTGCATCCGGAGCCGGTGTTTTGCGTGGTCTCATGTTGATGCGTCCTTCCGGTGTTGTTGGTAGCGATTCAGATTGACACCCTCTGCAATCAGCGTACACTGGACCCCGCACGAGAAAACCAGTCCATCTATGCTCAAAAGATGTCGGCCGCTCCATAGCAGTTCCCGTCTTGTACATACCTGGCTAACCCTCCCGCGCAAACAATCGCCCGTAAAATCATTGGCTTGCCTTTGATTTGAAGAGGCTCAACCCAGATCCAAGAAGGAAATTTGCAATGGCTACCACTACCGGCACCGTAAAATGGTTCAACGAAGCAAAAGGCTTTGGCTTTATCCAGCAGGCTAACGGCCCGGACGTTTTCGTCCATTTTTCTGCCATTCAGGGCAACGGTTTCAAGACTCTGGCCGAAGGCCAGGCAGTCACCTTTACCGTGACCCAGGGCCAGAAAGGCCCGCAGGCTGAGAACGTCGTTCCGGCCTAAGCTGTACCCACCCCGATGTGGCTTGCCGCATCGGGGTTTTATTATCCCCCCCTCTGGCACCACCCTCATTTGTACACTTCGTTTTTGATTGTATCTAACTGATCCGATATCGCTTTACTGTGTGCGACACCTTCCGTGGCGATATGGGCCGGCAGTCCCGTCGTAGTATCAGTTGCGGCCCGACAGGCGCGTAACCGCCCCGCCCTTGCTATACTCGCTGCTCCTTTGTCGTGCCGAATCGCCATGACCGACCATAGCCGGGACTACACAAGCTGGTTTCGTAATTCCTCGCCATACATCAATGCGCACCGGGGCCGCACCTTTGTGGTGATGATCTCCGGGGAAGCCATTGAGGAGCCGGGGTTCCACCATATCGTTCACGATCTGGCGCTGATGAACTCGCTCGGCATCCGGCTGGTGTTGGTGCATGGCGCCCGGCCGCAGATATCCGCCCGACTGGCGGCCCGCGGCGTCGAGACCCGTTTTGAACACCATACCCGGATTACCGACAGCGCGGCTCTCGAGGCGGTGCTGGATGCGGTCGGCGCCATCCGCCTGCGGATCGAGGGCCTGTTCTCCATGGGGCTCGCCAATTCGCCGATGCACAACGCCAGTCTGCAGGTGGTGTGCGGCAACTTTGTCATCGCCAAGCCGGTGGGTGTGCGTGGCGGTTTTGACTATCAGCACACCGGCGAAGTACGACGGCTGCAGGTGGAGGCAATTCAGAAGCAACTGGATGGCGGCAATATCGTGCTGCTGTCGCCGATCGGCTGCTCGCCCACCGGCGAGCTGTTTAATCTCAACTCGGAAGAGGTGGCCTCCACCGCTTCGATTGCGCTGAAGGCCGACAAGATCATCTTCATGGGTGACGCAGAAGGCGTGCTCGACGAGAACGGCACTTTGCTACGTGAGATGTCGCCGCAGGAGGCGGGGCAGTTGCTGGCGCGGGAAGTCATTCGTCATGAAAATACCGAGCGGCAGCTGACCGCCGCGTGTCATGCGGCCAGCAATGGCGTGGCGCGAGCACATCTGATCAACTTTCGCGACGACGGCGCCTTGCTGCGCGAGTTATTTACTCGCGATGGCTGCGGCACGCTGGTCACCCGGGAGATGTACGAGAATGTCCGCGGCGCCTATATCGAGGACGTCGGCGGCATCCTTGAGCTGATCGAGCCAATGGAGAATGCCGGCGTGCTGGTGCGTCGCTCCCGGGAACTGCTTGAGAACGAGATCAAACGCTTCACCATTATCGAGCGTGACGGCATGGTAATTGGCTGTGCGGCTCTGTATCCGTTTGACGATGGCAAGATGGGTGAGCTTGCCTGCGTGGCTGTGCATCCGGACTACCGCAACAGCAAGCGCGGCAGGAAAATGCTTGAACACATCGAAAAGCGCGCTATTCAGCAAGGTATTCGCGAGCTGTTCGTGCTGACCACCCAAACCGCTCACTGGTTTCAGGAGCTGGGATTCGGCGCGGCCAATGTCGATGAGCTGCCCGGTGAGAAAAAATCGCTGTACAACTATCAGCGCAATTCCAAGGTATTCAGAAAACCCCTCTGAGGTCTGTCATGCCCGATTATCGTTCGAAAACGTCCACCCATGGCCGCAACATGGCCGGTGCCCGCGCCCTGTGGCGTGCCACTGGCATGAAAGACGGTGATTTCGGCAAACCCATCATCGCTATTGCCAACTCCTTTACCCAGTTCGTGCCGGGCCATGTGCATCTGAAAGACCTTGGTCAGCTGGTGGCGCGCGAAGTGGAAAAAGCTGGCGGTGTGGCGAAAGAGTTCAACACCATTGCGGTGGACGATGGCATCGCCATGGGCCATGACGGAATGCTCTACTCGCTGCCCAGTCGCGACATTATTGCCGACAGCGTCGAATACATGGTGAATGCACACTGTGCCGACGCCATTGTCTGTATTTCCAATTGCGACAAAATCACCCCCGGCATGCTGATGGCCGCCATGCGGCTGAACATCCCGGTGGTGTTCGTCTCCGGCGGGCCGATGGAAGCGGGCAAAACCAAACTGGGCGAGCACAAGCTGGATCTGGTTGACGCCATGGTGGTGGCAGCGGACGACAGCGTTGATGATGCCACGGTGGAAGAATACGAACGCAGCGCCTGCCCCACCTGCGGATCCTGTTCCGGGATGTTTACTGCCAACTCGATGAACTGTCTGACTGAGGCGCTGGGCCTGTCGTTGCCTGGCAACGGCTCAACCCTCGCCACCCATGCTGATCGCGAGCAGCTATTTCTGAAGGCTGGTCGTCTGGTGGTCGAACTGTGCAAGCGCTACTACGAGCAAGATGACGAATCGGTGCTGCCGCGCAACGTCGCCAACTTTAATGCCTTTGAAAACGCCATTGCGCTGGATATCGCCATGGGCGGTTCCACCAACACGGTGCTACACCTGCTGGCGGCGGCGCAGGAAGGCGAAGTGAACTTCACCATGGCAGATATTGATCGCATGTCCCGTCGAGTGCCCTGCTTGTCAAAGGTGGCGCCGGCAACGCAGAAATACCATATGGAAGATGTTCACCGCGCTGGTGGTGTGATGGCGATTCTGGGCGAGCTCGATCGCGCCGGATTGCTGCATCGCGACTGCTCCACCGTCCATGCGCCGACCATGGCCGCGGCGCTGGATCAGTGGGACATCATGCGCACCAATGATCAGTCGGTGCAGCAGTTTTACATGGCAGGCCCTGGCGGGGTTCCGACTCAGACGGCTTTTTCGCAAAGCACCCGCTGGCCCTCGCTGGACATGGATCGGGAAAACGGCTGCATTCGCTCAAAGGAACATGCTTATAGCCATGACGGCGGCCTTGCCGTGTTGTACGGCAACATCGCCGAGCGCGGCTGCATTGTCAAAACCGCCGGTGTTGACGAATCCATTCTGGTATTCACCGGCCGCGCGCGTATTTTTGAATCTCAGGATTCAGCGGTCAAAGCGATTCTCGCCGATCAGATCGTTGCCGGTGATGTTGTGGTGATCCGTTACGAAGGCCCGAAGGGTGGCCCGGGCATGCAGGAAATGCTCTATCCCACCAGCTACCTGAAATCAAAGGGCCTGGGCAAGGTGTGCGCGCTGCTCACCGATGGCCGATTCTCGGGCGGCACCAGCGGGTTGTCGATTGGTCATGCCTCGCCGGAAGCGGCTGAAGGAGGCGCCATTGCGTTGATCGAAGAAGGTGACACCATTCATATCGACATCCCCAATCGTGTTATCGAGGCCAAGGTGTCGGATGAAGAAATGTCTCATCGGCGCAGCAAGATGGAAGCTCGCGGCAAGTTTGCCTGGAAGCCGAAGGAGATGCGTCAGCGTCGGGTTTCTACCGCGTTGAAGGCCTATGCTGCGATGGCAACCAGCGCCGATCGCGGCGCGATCCGCGACTTGACGCAACTTGGCGTGGAATAAGCCACCCTTTCTGATGAGAGTGGCGGTCCCGCCGCTCTCATCAGTCGGGGTATAAGGAGAAGGGATTGAATCTCAAGAAGGCGCTGATGCCTTACCTGGCACAGATGCTGACCAGCCAGCGGCTCGCGCGGTTTAGAGAGCGTCTGATGACGGCCCGTCGACGACTTCGCGGCCAGTCGCAGGAAGCGATGTTCTATTTCCGCGTCGATGATCCCTACAGCTGGCTGCTGGCGCAGCAATTGTCGACGCTGAGTCGCGATACCGGGTTGCGTATTCGTCCGCGCACCATGTTGCACCTGCCGCGCGAAATGTATCCGGAACCGGAGCTGCATCGTCAGTACAGCATTCAGGACGCGGCGCTGGCGGCTCAGCTGCATGGCTTGCAATTCACGCCGGGGCCAGCTCCGTCACACAGCGATGCCTTCGCTGCGAGCCGCATCCTGCTCGCCCACGAAGACGACCCGGGTTATCTCTCGCTGGCACAAACACTTTGTCGGCATCTCTGGAATGGTGACATGGATGCCATTCACGGACTGGGCACCCGCACCGATGTTATGGCGGAGAAGGATGCCCGGCGTGAGCTGGAGGCACGTCGTGACGGCTTCCTGAAAGAGGGTCACTACCTGACCGGTACTCTGCGCTACGACGGCGTCTGGTACTGGGGGCCGGATCGTCTCGATCATTTGCGCCAGCGCCTGCTGCGTGAGCGCGGCGAATCGTTGCCGGCATCCGCACTGGCGTGGCGACAGGTCCGCCTCACTCGTCCGCCGCGCGGTACGCAGGGCGAAAAGCTGGAATTCTTTTTCTCCTTTCGCAGCCCCTACTCCTATATCGCACTGGAGCGGATGCTGAAGCTGTCAAAACACTACCAACTGTCGCTGGATATCCGTCCGGTGCTGCCCATGGTGATGCGCGGCCTGACTGTGCCCAAGGTGAAGCGCTTCTATATCCTCAGGGATGCCGGCCGCGAAGCGGCCCGAGCGGAGGTCCCGTTCGGGCGAATCGTCGATCCGGTTGGTGCCGGCGTCGAGCGCTGCATGGCCATCTGGCCGCTGGCAGAGCAGGAGCAGAAGCTGGCCCGTTTTCTGCTCGAAGCGTCACGGGCGATCTGGAGTCGTGGTATTGATGTGGCCTCGGATGCGGGACTGAAGCAAGTTGTTGAGGCAGCTGGCCTGAAGTGGACTGACGCCGTGGCGGCGCTAGAGGATCGCGGCTGGGTCGACCGGGCCACCCGCAACCGTGATGACATGGTGGCGGCCGGCAGTTGGGGCGTGCCGACATTCCGCTTGCGCGGCGTGACGGTCTGGGGGCAGGATCGATTGCCCGTTATCGAGAAACTACTACTAGAGGAAATCCGGCCATGACCATTGCCTACTGGTGCGTGCTTGTCACCATCTTCCTGCCCTATGCATTCACCGGCTTCGCCAAGTTTCACGGTGACTTCGGGCCGAAGCAGAATCACAATCCGCGCGAATTTCTTGACAAACTCACCGGCCCTCGCAAGCGCGCGCATTGGGCGCAGTTGAACAGCTATGAAGTCCATCCGGCATTCTTCGTTGCCGTCGTGGCTGCGCACCAGATAGGCAGTGCTGCGCAGAGCACGATTGATGGATTGGCGATAGCGTTCGTTGTCAGCCGTGTGTTGTTCGGCATTTTGTACATCGCGGACAAGGCCGAGCTGCGCTCGGTGGTGTGGTTTGCCGGTATGCTGGCGATCGCTGCCTTGTTTGTGGTGTCCGCATGAAATGGTTGCTGGTGCTGGGCGCGCTGAACGCCGCCCTCGCCGTGACCATGGGCGCCTTTGGCGCCCATGGTCTCAAGGCCCGCGTTGATGCGGCCTTGCTCGACACCTGGAGCACAGCCAGTCTTTACCATTTCCATCATGCGCTGGCGTTGTTGCTGGCGGGTGTGTTGGCAAAGCAGTTTGGGCAGAGTGGACTTGTTGCCGCCGGCTGGACCCTCTTTGCCGGCATGGTGATTTTCAGTGGTAGCCTGTATCTGCTGGTGCTCAGCGGCCAGCGTTGGCTTGGCGCCATTACCCCGATCGGCGGTACCGCCATGATTATTGGCTGGCTGATGTTGGCCTGGGCCCTGTTTCGAAACGCCTGACGGATCACGAATTTCATGCAGCTGACAGTAAACGGAAAATTGCTCGAGTTTTCGGGTCGTACCATCCGCGATCTGCTTGATCTGCTTGATGTACAGGGCCGGTTGGCCGTCGAGGTCAATGCGGTGATCGTGCCGAAAAGCGAGCACATGCAGTTTGAGTTATCCGATGGCGATGTGATTGAAATTGTTCATGCCATCGGCGGCGGCTGAATCCCGCGCCTTGACCGAGACAACGTCTCCCTCCCCGATTTCAGAAGGCTGACCATGACCGACGTATTGACCATTGCCGGAAAGACCTATCATTCCCGTTTGCTGATTGGCACCGGTAAGTACAAGGATTTCGAGGAAACCCGTAACGCCATTGAAACCAGCGGCGCCGAAATCGTTACCGTCGCGATCCGGCGCACCAACATCGGCCAGAATGCCGGTGAGCCGAACCTGCTCGATTATATCCCACCGGAAAAATACACGATCTTGCCGAATACCGCGGGATGCTACACCGCCGACGAGGCGGTGCGTTGCTGCCGTCTGGCACGGGAGCTTCTTGATGGCCACGATCTGGTCAAGCTGGAAGTGCTTGGCGACCAGAAAACCCTGTATCCGAATATTGTCCACACCCTGAAGGCGGCAGAGCAGCTCGTCCGGGACGGTTTCAAGGTGATGGTATATACCAACGACGATCCGATTGTGGCTAAAGAGCTTGAGCAGATGGGTTGCGTGGCCGTGATGCCGCTTGGCTCACTGATTGGCTCCGGTCTTGGCATTCTCAACCCGCACAATATCCGCCTGATTCTGGAGGAGGCGACGGTGCCGATTATCGTCGATGCCGGGGTTGGCACCGCCAGTGATGCGGCCATTGCCATGGAGCTGGGTTGCGACGGGGTGCTGCTGAACAGCGCTGTGGCCCATGCGCGCCAGCCGGTGCTGATGGCAAGCGCCATGAGAAAGGCCATCGAGGCTGGCAGAGAATCCTTCCTCGCCGGCAGAATGCAAAAAAAGGCCTACGCCAGCGCCTCCTCCCCTCTTGAAGGCACTTTGCGCTTGTAGTGGCAGCCCCTACATGTCTTCGAGGGCGTCTATCAGCTCGAAGAAGCCCATCGCCTCTCCGCCAGTGCGGCGTTCCAGTTCATCGAGGGCATACTGCTCGTCCTCGATCAGGTTGCGCATGGCCCGGTTGACGAGATCAGAGAGGGATTCGCCGCTTTCGGCCGATTTCAGGACCATGGCCTGATACAGGTCCGCATCGAAGTGGATCGTGGAATGTCCGGCCAGTCTGCTGTTACCCATGGTGGCTCTCCGCGGCTAAGGGAACCCTGAGTACTCCGCAACGTTGCCGCGAGTACTACCAGCGGTTCGTGATGAGGACGACTCCATATCACCCCTTTTTCGCAGCCTGGTCAATACCGAAAAGTGACCGGCGGCAGATCAGGGCGCCAGACAGCAGATTGGCGGCCGCCAGCGCCAGAAATACGGCGCTGCTATCGAACCAGAGCGACGCCAGCCACGCTAGTGGCACATAAAACACTGCCGAGCGCAGCAGATAGAACCCCATGGCGCGGTACCCGAGGCCCAGGGCGTTGTAGGCAGCGGCAGCGACAATGACGATTCCATAGCCTCCGAGGGTCAGGGGGACAATATGAAGGTAGCTGACAATATCGGCGATTACGGCGGGATCGTCGCTAAACAAGGCGGCAAACCAGCCTGCCGACCACCACAGCACCAACGCCATGCCGAGCCCCCAGAGCACGCAGAACAGGAAGCTGTCGATCAGTGCCGTGCGGATCCGGTGGGGCAAGCCCGCGCCATGATTCTGGCCAGTAATCGGGCCGATCGACGCCGACAGGGCCAGCATCGGAATGGCCGCCAGCGCCTCGATCCGTCCGGCGACACCGAAGGCGGCCACGGTCTCGGTGCCATAACGGGCGAGAATGGCGGTGATGATGGCGAGGCATAGCGGGTTGATCATGTTGGCTAGCGACGCCGGAAGCCCGATCGCCATGACCTGCTGCCAGGAGGTCCGCACCTCATCCCAAGGTGCCCGCTCCAGCACGATCAGGCGCTCGCGAAGAATCAACACCGACAGCGCCAGCACCATGGAGAAAGCGCGCGCGATCAGCGTTGCCCAGGCCGCGCCCTCCATGCCCATGGCCGGCACCGGTCCGAACCCAAAGATCAGGATCGGATCGAGCACCACGTTGACCACGGCACTGAGCACCATGGTCAGGCTCGGAATGCGGGCATCACCGGTGGCGCGCAGCAGGCTCCCGGCGACCATCGGCACCACCAGAAACGGCATGCCGATATACCAGATGTCCATATAGGCCACGATCAGGTCGAGCACCTCGTCACGGGCGCCCATGGCAGCAAACAGACTGCGACTGGTAAGCCAGCCCAATACCGACAGCACCAGCACGATCAGGACGGCGAGGCCGAGGCTGTCGGTGGCGAGTCTTCGTACCCGGTGTTGGTCACCGGTGCCGATCGCCCGGGCGACCACCGACGAGGCGCCGGCACCGAGACCGATGGCCACCGAGGCGACGGCAAAGGTGACCGGGAAGGTAAAGCTGATGGCGGCCAGCTCGGCGGTGCCAACCTGACCCAGAAACCAGGCATCGGCGAGGCCGATCGACATCACCGCGACAATGCCGATCACCATTGGCAGGCCCAGCCGCCAGAGATGGCCGCGCACATCGCCGTTGGTGAGGTCCTGCTGTCGCCGCATCGGTTTCAGTCTTCGGCCAGGGCCAGCAATGCCCGGGCGTAGGCATTGACGTCAAACGGCTTGTCTGCAGCAAAGGTGATGGCGATATGTTCCGCCAGCGTTTCTGCCATCAGTGCCAGCGCCGCCTGCCGGTCGATGCCCTGACCGAGCAGTTGCATCATGACCAGCCCGGCCTCGCGGGGATGGCCGTCGGCAATCTGGTTCTCAACCGCCTCAATCAGCTTTTGCAGGGCAAAGTTGTCTTCAATCTCGTCCATCCCTTCCACAGGGGGGTCTCCGCTATCTGTCCGGGCCGGCATTGTACGACCCCGCGCCCTGCGCTGCCTCCCCGATTGCCGTACAATGCGCCTCCCCCGACCGGATCGCCCGCCATGCTCGACTTTCTCAAACAGGATCAGGACCCGCTGACCGGCAAGGTCATGCGCAAGGTGCGCAGCTTTGTCTTGCGTGAGGGCCGGCTTACCAGTGGTCAGCAGAAGGCACTGGATACACTCTGGCCGCAGTTCGGCCTCGAGCGCAGCGCCGGCGTGCTGGACCCGACGGTCGTATTTGGGCGCGATGCCCCGCGGGTGCTGGAGATCGGCTATGGCATGGGGCAGTCGCTGGTGCAGATGGCGGCGGCCGAACCGGACAAGGATTTTGTTGGCATAGAGGTGCACCGACCCGGTGTCGGCGCCCTGTTGATGGCGATTGAGGAGGCGGGCGTTGGCAACCTGCGCAGTTACTGTGATGACGCTGTCGAGATCCTCGATCTGTGTATCCCGGATGCGTCGCTGGCGAGGGTGCAGCTCTATTTCCCGGACCCCTGGCACAAGAAAAAGCACCACAAGCGCCGCATCGTTCAAGCGGCCTGGGTGCAACTGGTGCAGCGCAAGCTGGCACCGGATGGTTTGCTGCACATGGCTACTGACTGGCAGGACTATGCCGAACACATGCTGGCGGTGATGCAAGCGGAAAGCGGTTGGGTCAATCAGTCTGGCGATCAGGACTTTGTGCGCCGTCCAGACTGGCGCCCGGAAACCAAGTTCGAGCGCCGCGGCGCGCGTCTTGGTCATGGGGTCTGGGATCTGCTGTACCGGCGCGTGTAGTGGTACGGATTAGGCCCGCACATCGAACGGCGGCATCAAAACCCTTCACGGCAGGATCGTCGCTCCCACATTACTTGGGTTGTGGCGGCCGAATCAGCACGGGTACGGCGGGTTCATCGGTGGGGTGATCCCGTGGCGGCGGTTGATCAAGATCGCGCACCATGCCGCAGGCGATGCATTCCATGTGAATGCGATCGCCCTGTTCAACCCGCACAATCCTGTCGACGACGCCGCACTGCGGACAGCTGGCGCCGGCAATAAAGCGGCGCTTGTTCACGCCGCAATGCCGCTGTGTCTGAGCAGCGGCTCGACGCTCGGTTCGCGGCCACGGAAATCGACAAACAGCTCCATCGGTTCGCGGCTGCCGCCCATGGCGAGAATTTTCTCGCGGAAGGCGCGACCGGTGTCCGGATTGAACACGCCTTCTTCCTCGAACTTCGACCATGCATCCGCTGACAGCACCTCTGCCCACTTGTAACTGTAATAGCCAGCCGCGTAGCCGCCAGCAAAAATGTGGCTGAAGCTGTTCTGGAAGCGGTTGAAGGCCGGGGGCTTGATGACGGCAACGTCGTCGCGCACCTCGTCCAGCACCTCGGCGATGGTCTTGCCGTTCAGGGCGGCGTGAATGCGCATATCAAAAATCGAAAGCTCAAGCTGACGCAGCATGCCCATGGCGCTCTGGAAGTTTTTCGCCGCCAGCAGCTTTTCCAGTTTGTCTTTCGGCAGCGGTTCGCCGGTCTCATAGTGAGCAGAGAGCATAGCGACCCCCTCTTCCGTCCAGCACCAGTTCTCCATGAACTGACTGGGCAGCTCCACCGCATCCCAGGCCACGCCGCTGATGCCGGACACACCGGGCACCTCCTGCTCGGTCAGCATGTGGTGCAGACCATGACCGAATTCGTGAAACAGGGTGACTATCTCATCGTGGGTCAGCAGACCCGGCTTGCCACCGGCGGGCGGTGCAAAGTTGCAGGTGAGATAGGCAACCGGTTTCTGCAGGGCGCCGTCACTGTGCCGAACCCGGGCAAGGCAGTCGTCCATCCAGGCGCCGCCACGCTTGCCATTGCGAGCGTACATGTCGAGGTAGAAGCTGGCGCTCACCGCATCATCGCTATCGATAACGTCGTAAAAGCGAACATCGGCATGCCAGTTGTCGACGCCATCGCGTTGGCGGATGCGCACACCAAATACACGTTCGACAATCCCGAACATGCCGCTGATCACACGTTCTGCCGGGAACCAGGGGCGCAGCTCCTCTTCCGAAATGCTGAAGCGTGCCTCGCGCAGGCGCTCGCTCCAGAAAGTGAGGTCCCACGGCTGCAGGTCGTTGGCACCGAGTTCGGAGGCGAAGGCGCGCAGCTCTGACACTTCGCTCTGCGCCTGTGGTTTCGCCTTGATGGCAAGATCCATCAGGAACTGAAGTACTTCGTCGGGGTTGCGCGCCATCTTGGTTTCCAGCGATGCCTCTGCATAACTTGCAAAACCCAGTAGCTGAGCCTCCTTTTCCCGAAGCGTCAGAATTTCCTCCATGATCGCGCTGTTGTCGTACTTGCCGGCATCAGGGCCAGCATCCGACGCACGGGTGACATGGGCGCGATACATTTCTTCGCGCAGCTCACGGTTGCGGGCATGGCACATCACCGCGTAGTAACAGGGAAAGTCCAGCGTCAGCAACCAGCCCTCAAGACCTTCGCTACCGGCGCGGTCTTTTGCACCGGCGCGGGCAACGTCAGGCAGGCCGTCGAGCACGGACTCGTCGGTAACGTGCTTGCGCCAGGCCTGGGTGGCGTCGAGGACATTATCCGAAAAGCGTGAAGTCAGCTCGGACAGACGCTTGGCAATGTCCATGTACTCCGCCTTCTTGTCCGCCGGCAGGCTGACGCCAGACAGACGGAAGTCGCGCAAGGTGTTGTCGAGATCCTTTTTCTGCGCTTCGTTGAGAGAGTCGTACTCGGCACTGTCGCGCAGGGCCTGATAGGCGGCGCACAGCGCTTCATTCTGACCGACTTCAGTGCTGTATTCGCTCAGCAGCGGCAGGCAGGCATTATAGGCATCGCGCAGAGCCGGACTCTGGGCCACTGAGTTCAGATGCCCGGCCGGGCCAAACGCCTTGCCGAGCCGCTCATCCTGCTCGTCCAGCGCCACCACCAGTCCCTGCCAGCTGAAATCGCCGCGGGCCAGGACGTGCTCGATCTTTGCCCGGCCAGCAGTAATCATCTGCTCAACGGCGGGCAGGACGTGCTCGGGCCGGATGGCGGAAAACGGCGGCAGACCAGTGTAATCAATTAACGGATTGTGCGACATGGTATCCTCGGTGGCAGTCGGGCGCAGGTCAGCATGGGCGCCGGGAAATCATTAATGTGTGAGTGTAGCAGATGGGGATTCGGGCGTTCGAAAACAAGGTGCCGGTGTTGGGTGAAGGCAGCTGGGTTGACCCGTCGGCGCAGGTCATTGGGGACGTGGTACTGGGCAATGACTGCTCGGTTTGGGCCTGCGCCGTGATCCGCGGCGATATGCACCGGATTCGCCTTGGCGACCGGGTCAGTGTTCAGGACAACGCTGTCCTGCATATCACCCATGACTCCCGCTTCAACGCCGGTGGCTTTGCCCTCACCATCGGCAGTGATGTGACTATCGCCCATCAGGCGATGTTGCACGGCTGCCAGGTCGGCGACCGGGTCATGATTGGCATGCAAGCCATGGTGATGGACGGTGCCGTGATCGACGACGATGTCATTCTGGCAGCCGGTTCGCTGGTGCCGCCGGGCAAGCGACTGGCGGCTGGATGGCTCTATCGGGGTCGGCCGGCGGAGCCGGTGCGCGAGCTTACCGCAGAGGAGCGCGAGTTCCTCTGCTATGTCGCCGGTAATTACGTGAAGCTGAAAAATCGGTATCAAGCCGGCTGATCAGTACTGCCAGATAATGGCCAGCGTGGCGAAATTGATGAAGCGCTCGTTACTGCGGGTGTGTTCACCGCATTTGATCCATCACCGAGGCGGTGTCTGGTCGCCAGCCGTGCCAGCGGCTAAAGGCTTCTGCCGCCTGCTCCACCAGCATGCCAAGGCCATCGGCCCGGGCGTTGCACTGATGCTGCCCGGCCCAGCGCAGGAACGGCGTATCGCCATAAATCATGTCGTAACAGCGAGTGGTAGCGCCGATCAGATTTGCCGGCAGCTCAGGCATGTCTCCGGAAAGTCCGGCCGAGGTGGCATTGATGATCAGCTCAAAGGGCCCGCGGAGACGTTCAAGGCCACTGCCAAACACGGGGACGCCGCGGCCGGCAAACATCAACGCCAGATCACGGGCCTTTTCCTCGGTTCGGTTGGCGATCCGGACCAGCGCCGGTTGCTCCGCCAGCAGTGGCCCCAGCACACCGCGCACGGCGCCTCCGGCGCCAACAATCAGAATGTGCTGGTCACGCAGCGGCCAGTTCAGATTGTCGCGCAGATCAGTGATCAGGCCGATACCATCGGTGTTGTCGCCGTGCAGCTTGCCCTCTTCCTGCCAGAGCGTATTGACGGCGCCAGCGGAGCGTGCCCGGTCCGTCAGAACATCACACAAACCCCACGCTTCTTCTTTGAACGGCACAGTGACATTTGCACCAATGCCGCCATCGGCAAAGAAACGTCGCACTGACAGCGGGAAGTCTTCCAATGGCGCCAGAATCCGTTGGTAATCAACACTGACCCCCCGCTGCGCCGCGAACGCCTGATGAATTTGCGGCGAGCGCGAGTGGGCAATCGGATTTCCGAACACAGCAAAACGCATCAGATCCAGTCCCTCGCCGGCAGGAATTTCTGGTACAGCTCTGCTTCGGCAGAACCGGGCTGGGGCTGCCAGTCGTATCGCCAGCTTACCAATGGAGGCAGTGACATCAGAATCGATTCCGTACGTCCACCGGACTGAAGGCCAAACAGGGTGCCACGATCAAACACCAGATTGAATTCGACGTACCGACCACGGCGATAAAGTTGAAAGTCGCGCTCACGTTCACCGTAGGGGGTGTCTTTGCGGCGCTCAAGAATCGGTCGATAGGCACGGATATAGGCGTCGCCCACCGAGCGCATCAGGGCGAAGGAGGCTTCAAATCCGGATTCATTGTAATCGTCGAAGAACAGGCCGCCGACGCCGCGGGCTTCGCCCCGATGTTTGAGGAAAAAATATTCGTCGCACCAGGTCTTGAAGCGGGGATAGACACCCTCTCCGAACGGGGCACAGGCATCGCGGGCTGTGCGGTGCCAGTCACGAACATCCTCTTCATTGCCATAGTAGGGCGTCAGATCAAAGCCGCCGCCGAACCACCACACGGGATCCTCCCCTTCTTTCTCGGCGACAAAAAAGCGCACATTGGCATGGCTGGTGGGGGCATAGGGATTACGCGGGTGGATGACCAGCGATACGCCCATGGCCTGCCACCGGCGTCCTGCCAACTCTGGCCGATGGGCAGTTGCAGACGGGGGCAGTTGGGTGCCAAATACATGGGAAAAATTAACCCCGCCCTTCTCAATCACCGCGCCGTTTTCCAGCACCCGTGAGCGACCGCCGCCGCCTTCGGCACGCTGCCAGCTGTCCTCAATGAAGCGTCCGCCATCAACGGCTTCCAGCTGGGCACAGATATCATCCTGCAGGCCGAGCAGATACTGTTTGATGGCGTCGATGTTGATGTCTGTCATGTCGGTTCCTTATCGGCGCAGCACCGTGCCGCTTTCCAGGTCGATGATGGTAGAGGGCCGGGCTGCCCGGTCGCATTGACCGGTGACAATAAAATCCAGATCCTCGCCGAGCTGACGTATCACCTGCAGGGGCGTGCGGCAGGCGGGTTCGCCGCTGCGATTGGCGCTGGTGGAGACCAGCGGTGTGCCGGCCTGTCGCGCCAGTTCCGCCGCGACAGGATGCTGGCAAACCCGCACGGCAACCTTGTCATGCTGGCCGCGGATCCATGCTGGCGTTAATGCGCTGGCGTCGACCAGATACGTAGTGGCGAGCGGCCAGTGGTCACGCAACCGGGCATCCTGTGCCTCGGTCAGGCAAATGAACGGGCGCAGTTGGTCAAGATCTGCGCCGAGCAGGATCAGTCCCTTGCTGGCGGCGCGGGCCTTGATCGCCAGCAGCCGCGCCACCGCCGCTTCGTTCAACGGGTCGCAACCGAGCCCATAGACGGCCTCAGTGGGATAGGCGATTACGCCGCCGGCCCGCACCGCGCGGGCGGCCTGATGGAGATGCATCCACATCAATGGGTCACCGTGACTGAGCAGAGGCAAAGTGTAGCGGAAAGCCGCGGCTGTGACCGCGCACGATTCAGGAAAGTTCGCCGTCCGGATAGCGCCGAGCGTAGCCTCCGGGCACGCGCTGGATCGCGCCGCTCAGTTCGCGTGTTGCCAATGCTTCGGCCAATTCTGGCAACGACAGGCCGGAGCGTTCGTGAAGCTGGTCGAGGCTGTTTGCGCCGGTGCGGAAATGGCGCAGTAGTGGATCTCTGGTGGCGACGCAGGTGGGTTCGGTGGCGGCAAGGTGATGGAAGCTATCGAACACCGCCAGCACATCCTGAACCGTTTCCAGCCAGTTGGCGCCGTCACGGAGCAGACGGTGGCAGCCCTTGCTGAGAGGGTTGTGAATCGAGCCGGGCACGGCAAACACCTCACGACCCTGAGCCGCCGCCAGTCGCGCCGTGATCAGTGAGCCGGAATGCTCGGCGGCCTCGATCACCAGCGTTGCCAGCGACAGCCCGCTGATCAGACGATTGCGCTGGGGAAAGAAGGCACGGTGCGGGGTGACGCCGGGGGGAAACTCGGTCACCAGGGCGCCACCGGCTGCGACGATGTCTTCCGCCAGCGAACGATGCCGCGGCGGGTAGCACAGGCCCGGCCCATGGCCGAGTACCGCCAGCGTTTTGCCGCCCGACAACGCTCCCCGATGGGCCGCACCATCAATGCCAAGCGCGAGTCCACTGGTGATGGTAAAGCCTGCGCCTGCCAACAGCCGGGCGAAGCGGCGGGCGTTGTCGAGTCCTTCGGTGGAGGCATGACGGGCACCCACCATGGCAAGCTGGGGCGAGCCTAACAGGCCGCTATCGCCGCGCACGAACAGCAGCGGTGGGACATCGTCGATCTGCTCAAGCAGTGCTGGCCAATGCTGGTGTTGAGGATCCAGCAGCTGCCATCCCTGTTCCAGCAGACGTTGACTGGCGTTATCCGGCTCGCGCTGTGTGATCAGGCTGGCCAGCCGTTCGGCGCTGCTGGAGCGGATGCGGGCGCGCCGCTGCCGCGCCGGGCTCAGCAAATCCTGATAGCTCTCGGCGGGTTCCGCCAGCCAGCGAGCTAGCTCACTGCTGTTGCCGGCGCAGGCCATGCAGGCTGCCAGCTTGACGATATCGCGATCCATGCGATGGATTCCGTGCATAAAAAAACCCGGTGAGGCTATCACCGGGCTTTATTATCCGAAATGGACGATCGCTTACAGCTCCGGCAGGCTGCCGGTGGGATTGGTAGCAAGATCGTTCATGCGGATTGGCAGGGTCGCTTGCACCACCAGCGCGTAGGAGACTTTCTCGAACACGCGGAACAGTACTACGGTGCCGGCCTGCACATCGGGCAGCTGCACCATGCCTTTGCGTACCGGATCCTTGATCCGCTGACCGGCCTGCATGACTTCAAGCACATGGCCATCACGCAGGCCGTCGCGGCTGCCCTTGTTGAGCACTACGACGTCATTGCGAGCAACGCTGTGGAGACGATCGAAGAAGCGGATAATCCGGGCTTCAACTTTGGTGTCCGGTGCGGAGGGATAAAAGATCGACTGCATGCGGCCTTCACGACTGGTGAACAGTCGGTCCTGCGGCCGGATGTCTTCCTGAGTCTGGATCACGCGGAAGGTGGCCACGTCGCCCTGCTGGTCGGCGGTGCGCAGCATCCCGATTTTCAGTGCCTCAATGCCCAGCACTTCCTTGGTTTGCGGGTCGACATAACGGTGGCCGACACGGAACACGCCGTAGGACTGGATCAGTTCCGCCCATTTCTGGACCGGGTCGCGGGCATAAATGGTGTCACCCTGAGCAAACACCACGCGGCGATCACCACCGGCAATTACGTAGGGAGCGGCAGCGGCTTCCTCGCGGGTCACCACCAGGGCATCACGCAGAAATGTCTGGATGGTGCTGACCGGGATGGTGGGGATGGCGGCGTCCAGTGGCAACACGCGCACTTCCGGCGACAGTCTCACCACCGATCCGTCAGTCATCATCTTGACGGTATCGGTCGGGGCTCCGCCGGCGGGACCGCCACGGCGCTCAACCTGTAACTGCGGACGGCCTTCAACATACACCAGACGAATGACATCGCCCGGATAGATCAGGTGAGGATTATCGATTTCCTCGTTAACGTGCCAGAGCTCGGGCCATTGCCACGGGGTTTCCAGAAACCGGCTGGAGATATCCCAGAGCGTGTCGCCTTGCTTGACGTAGTACACTTCGGGGTGGCCGTTCTTCAGAGTGACATTCGCCGAGGCTTGAAGGGCACCGAGACCGGCAACCGTCACCAGCATGCCGGTGGATAGGGCGCGCAGGAGCGATTTCATCATTACCGGATTCCTTTTATCATTATTGGCGTGGTCCCAAGTTGCCTCCCCGGGGCGTGGTGCGAGGCCCGATTCAGGCGGTATTTGGGACCGATATTAGCAACGTGATCATAGCGTTAGCAACCATATTTAGAGTGCTGTCGCAACTTCAGGGCCGGACCTATGGCATTACTTGAGATACTCGAATTTCCGGATCCCCGCCTGCGCACGGTAGCAAAGCCGGTCGAACAGGTGGATGACGCACTGCGCAAACTGATCGACGACATGTTTGAAACCATGTACGCCGCGCCCGGCATCGGCCTGGCCGCGACCCAGGTAAACGTCCATAAGCGCTTGTTGGTACTGGATGTTTCCGAGAATGGCGACGAGCCGATGGTGTTCATCAATCCGCAGATCAGCCCGATCGGTAGCGATACCAAGCCCTATGAAGAGGGCTGCCTGTCGGTGCCCGGCTTCCATGAAACCGTGGAGCGACCGGACCGTATTCTGGTCCGTGCGCTCGATCGTGATGGCCAGCCTTTCGAGCTGGAGGCCGACGGCCTGCTGTCGGTGTGCCTGCAGCATGAGATGGATCATCTCGAAGGCAAGCTGTTCGTCGATCACGTGTCCCGGCTGAAGCGCGAGCGGATTCGAAAGAAGCTGGAAAAGGTCCAGCGCCACGCCTGACCCCCTGTTGTCCCTGAGAGGCACTCCCTTGCGCATTATTTTTGCCGGTACGCCGGAGTTTGCCGCCGAAAGTCTGGCGGCCCTGCTCGCTTCCTCCCACCAGGTGGTGGCAGTACTGACCCAGCCGGATCGCCCCGCCGGGCGCGGCCGGGCCCTGCAGCCGAGTCCGGTCAAGGTACTGGCGCAGCAGCACAATATTCCGGTACTGCAACCGGAAAACCTGAAGGGCGACGATATCCGTAGCCGGCTTCAGGCGCTGTCGGTGGATGTTATGGTGGTGGTGGCCTACGGCCTGATCATTCCGACGGCGGTGCTGGCAATGCCACGCCTTGGCTGCATCAATGTCCACGGCTCTCTGCTGCCGCGCTGGCGTGGCGCCGCGCCGATCCAGCGCGCCATCGCGGCCGGTGACGACGAAAGCGGAGTCGGCATCATGCAGATGGAGGCGGGTCTGGACACCGGCCCGGTGCTACTGGAACTGCGTACCCCGATCACCCCTGACGACACCGGCGGTAGCCTTCATGGTCGCCTCGCCAGCCTCGGTGCCAGGGCGCTGATGCAAGCACTTGCCAACCTGGACGAGCTCCAGCAACAGGCTTGTGGCCAGCCGGATCAGGGCGTGACCTACGCTCACAAGCTGACCAAGGAAGAGGCCGGGCTGGACTGGCACAAGCCGGCCTTGCAGCTGGCGAGGGAGGTGCGGGCCTTCAACCCTTGGCCGGTGAGCTGGGTGGCGCGACCAGAGGGACCGATGCGGGTGTGGGCTGCCCGGGCTGCCGCCGGCACGGGTAAGCCGGGTACCGTACTGGCGGTATCGTCGTCCGGTATCGAGGTGGCCTGCGGCGAGGGCAGTCTGCTGCTGACGGAGATCCAGCTGCCGGGGAAGAAGTCGCTGCCGGTGGCTGATCTGCTGCGCGGCCGGGCTGACCTGTTTGTTCCCGGGCAGGTGCTTTGATGGCTGACAATGTTCGCTTGCTGGCGGTGCGCTCGCTGATGAAGGTGCTGCCGGCCGACGGCGGCGGCCAGAGCCTGCGGGATGTGCTGGCCAATCAACTGGTGCTGCTGGCGGCCGAGCGCGGCCTGCTGGCCGACCTGCTGTTCGGGGTCTGCCGTCATTACCGGTTGCTGGATGAGTGGCTCAACGGGCAGATGGACAAGCCCCTGAAGGGTTCCGCCCGGGCGGTGCGTCTCGCGCTGCTCTGCGGCATCCACGAACTCTGGTTCAGCGAGCGCCCGGCCCATGCCATCGTCAATGCCTGGCCGGACATCTGTCGAGCGCTCAACGCGCCTTGGGCCGCCGGGCTTTGCAACGCCGTGCTGCGCAAGGCCAGTCGCACCAATGCTGCCGAGGTCAGCCGTCATCTGGATGTGCCGCTACGCTGTTCGCTGCCGGATTGGCTCTGGGCGCGACTGGATCAGGCCTGGCCGGATCAGGCCAACGCCATCGCCGAGGCCGCGCTGACAGCACCGCCATTAACAGTGCGGCTGAGTGACGACAGGGCAGCGGTCGCGCTGCAGGAGGACGGCGTCACTGTCCGCGCTGGTGTTCTGGCGCCACAGGCGGCCTACCTGTCTCCCGCCCGCCCGGTTCATGCCCTGCCGGGCTTCGCCGAGGGCTGGCTGTCGGTGCAGGATGAGGCAGCGCAACTACCGGCGCTGTTAATGGAGGCGCCAGCCGATGGCCGGATTCTGGATGCCTGCGCAGCGCCAGGCGGAAAAACCGGCCAGCTTGCCGAACGCTTTCCCGAGGCGACCTTGCTGGCGCTCGATATAGATGCCAGTCGACTCAAGCGGGTGCAGGACAATCTCGACCGTCTGCACCGCCATGCCAGCCTGATTGCAGGCGATGCTGCCAATCCGGCGCGTTGGTGGGATAACCAGCCTTTCGATGCGGTGCTGCTCGATGCACCCTGCTCTGCCACCGGCATCCTGCGTCGTCAGCCGGACCTGAAATGGCACCGGCGCGACAGTGATATCGTTACCCTGTGTGGTTTACAGGCCCGCATACTGGATGCAATATGGCCGCTTGTCAGGCCGGGTGGCATGCTGGTGTACTCCACCTGTTCGATACTTCCTGAAGAAAACGCCGGGCAGGTTGCCGCCTTCCTGGCAAGGCACGGGGATGCCCGCGAAGACACGCCCATCGAGGCCCGTTCGGTTGTCACCGCCCATGGCTGCCAGTTGTTGCCGGTGGTGGATGGCCCTGACGGTTTCTTTTTCGCCCGCCTGCGCAAAGCCCGCTGATATGCCCGCCCGCTGGCCGTCCGCCGCAAGGAGCCTGGCATGAAGATCATCATTCTCGGTGCCGGACAGGTCGGCGGTACGCTGGCGGAGAATCTCGCCGGCGAGCAGAACGACATCACCGTGGTGGATACCGACGTCGCCCGTCTTGCCGAGCTGGCGGAGCGTCTTGATATTGGCACCGTCACTGGCCGTGGCTCCTATCCGGCGGTGTTGCGTCAGGCCGGTGCCGAAGACGCGGACATGCTGATCGCCGTCACCAACAGCGACGAAGTGAATATGGTGGCCTGTCAGGTGGCCTATTCCCTGTTTCGTACACCGACCAAGATTGCCCGCATCCGCGCTGCTGCCTATTCGCAAAAAGAAAAACTGTTTGGCAATGATGCCCTGCCCATTGATGTCATCATCAGCCCGGAGCAGGTGGTCACCGATTACATCAAGCGTCTGATCGAACACCCCGGCGCTCTGCAGGTAGTGAACTTTGCTGGCGGTCGGGTGCAGTTGGTGGCGGTGCGCGCTTATCACGGCGGCCCTTTGGTGGGCAATGCCATTCGCCAGCTGCGCAAGCACATGCCCAACGTCGATACCCGGGTGGCTGCGATCTTCCGCCGCAACCGGGCTATCTTGCCGGAAGGCAATACCGTAATTGAAGCAGATGACGAAGTGTTTTTCATTGCCGCCCGCAACGACATTCGCGCCGTGATGAGCGAGCTGCGCCGGTTGGAGCACAACTACAAGCGAGTGGTGATCGCCGGCGGCGGTAATATCGGTTTTCGCCTCGCCAAGAGCATCGAGAGCCGCTACAACGTCAAGATCATCGAGCGCAACGAAGAGCGCTGCCATGTGCTGTCGGAGCAGCTTCAGCACACGGTGGTAATGCATGGTACCGGAACCGACCGCGACCGGCTGGTAAAGGCGAATATCGAAAGTGCCGATGTGTTCTGCGCCCTGACCAATGATGACGAAGCCAACATCATGGCGTCGCTGCTGGCCAAGCGCCTCGGCGCCCGCAAGGTGATGACCCTGATCAGCAACCCGGCCTACGTTGATCTGGTTCAGGGCCATGACATTGATATTGCCATCTCCCCCCAGCAGGCCACCATTGGCAGCCTGCTCACCCACGTTCGTCGAGGCGACATCGTCAACGTTTACTCGCTGCGCCGTGGTGCCGCTGAGGCCATTGAAGCGGTGGCCCATGGCGATGCCCGCAGCTCGAAAGTGGTTGGCAAGCGAATCGAGGACATTGATCTGCCGGAGGGCACCACTATTGGCGCCGTTGTGCGCCATGAAAAAGTGCTTATTGCCCACGACCACATTGTTATCGAGCCGGAGGATCACGTCATACTGTTCGTGATGGACCGCCGTCGTATCCGCGACGTCGAAAAACTGTTCCAGGTCGGGTTTACCTTCTTCTGATATGCATCTGACCCTGATCGCCAAGATCCTCGGTATGCTGCTGATGGTGTTCAGCATCACCATGCTGTCACCGGTACTGGTGGCGTGGATTTACAACGATGGCATGCAGCTGCCGTTCTTGACCGCCTTCGCCCTCACCTTCAGTAGCGGGCTGGCGCTGTGGATGATGTTCTTCCGCGTCCGTGACGAACTTGGCACCCGCGATGGCTTTCTCGTTGTAACGCTTTTCTGGACCGTGTTGGGCATCATCGGCTCGCTGCCGTTCCTGCTGATTCTCGATATCTCCACCACTGATGCGGTATTTGAATCGATGTCAGGGCTGACAACCACCGGCGCCAGCGTGCTGTCCGGACTCGATGACATGGCGCCGTCACTGCTCTACTACCGCCAGCAGCTGCAATGGCTCGGTGGCATGGGCGTTATCGTGCTGGCGGTGGCGATTCTGCCAATGCTGGGTGTGGGTGGCATGCAGCTCTACAAGGCCGAAATCCCTGGGCCGATGAAAGAAGCCAAGCTGACACCGCGAATTGCCGAAACCGCCAAGGCGTTGTGGTATGTGTACCTGACCGTGACGCTGGCCTGCATTGGTGGCTATTGGCTCGCGGGCATGAACCTGTTCGATGCCATCTGCCACGCCTACAGCACGGTCGCCACCGGCGGTTTCGCCACCCGGGATGCGAGTCTTGCCGCCTTTGATAGTGCGGCAGTGGACGGCGTGGCCACCTTCTTCATGTTCCTCTGCGGCGCCAGCTTTGCGTTGATGTTCTCGGCACTGCGCCGCGGCTCGATCCGCACTTTCTTTCTGGATCCCGAGTTCCGCTTCTACACCGGCCTGATGTTCATCTATCTGGTGGTCGTGTCGGTGATTCTCTGGATCAATCAGAGCTACGACAGTCTTGGCGATACTCTCCGTCATGCCGCTTTTCAGGTGGCGTCGTTCGGTACCGGCACCGGCCTCACCAGCACCGATGCCACCGTCAGCTGGCCGGTGCCGCTGCTGCTGCTCCTGGTGTTCACCTCCTTTGTCAGTGGCTGTGCCGGCTCCACCACCGCAGGCATGAAGGTGGTCCGAGTTGCGCTGATGCTGCACCAGAGCCTGCGTGAGCTGCGTCGACTGATCTACCCTCATGGCATCTTTGCCCTGCGTTTCGGCCAACGCACGGTCAATGATCAGGTGTTGCAGGCGGTGTGGGGTTTTATCGGCGTTTACATTACCATTGCCGTCCTGCTGACGCTGGCCATGGCGGCCACCGGCATGGACCTCACCACCGCCTTCTCCACCGTGGCGGCCTCCCTGAACACCCTGGGTGTCGGGATTGGCGGGGTGGCTGGCGGGTTCGCAGAGATCGCCACCGAGGCAAAATGGCTGATGTGTATTGCCATGTTGCTGGGACGGTTGGAGGTATTCACTATCCTGGTGCTGCTCACTCCGGTGTTCTGGCGCCAGTAATTCCGAGGACGTTATCAGATGGCAAAGAATATCTATCCGCACGAAGGTGTGGTGAAGCGTGAGCACCGTGAGCGCCTGCTGGGGCAGCGTGGGGTAACCCTGTGGTTTACCGGCCTGTCCGGTGCCGGCAAGTCGACGCTGGCGGTGGCGGTGGAAGAGGCCCTGCACCAGCTCGGCAACCTGACCTATATCCTCGATGGCGATAACATCCGTGGCGGCATCAACAACAACCTTGGTTTCTCTCCGGAGGACCGCAAGGAAAACATCCGTCGCATTGCCGAGATCGCCAAGCTGTTCCGCGAAGCTGGTGTGATCACGCTGACCGCGTTCATCTCGCCCTACCGCGAAGACCGGCAGTTGGCCCGCGATCTGGCCGGTACCGATGATTTCATCGAGGTGTTCGTTGATGCCTCGCTGGATGCGTGTGAATCCCGTGATCCCAAGGGTCTTTACAAGAAGGCCCGCGCCGGCCAGATCCCGGAATTTACCGGTATCAGCGCCCCCTATGAGCAGCCGGAATCCGCCGAAATCCATGTCCGCACTGATCAGCAGTCGCTACAGGAATGCGTCCAGCAAGTGCTGACCTACCTGCGTGACAAGAAGCTGATCAGCGGCTGATTTCGTCCGCTTTTCTGCCATAAAAAAAGGCGGCCCAGTGGGCCGCCATCACGGAGAACAAAGCGTTCAGTTGGCGGCGATGTTGTTGACCCGCTTGTTGTCACGGAACAGCTGATCCATCTCACCCTCGTAGTAAGCCTCCACTCGCGGATTCATCACCGCCTTCCACAGTGGCGGAATCAGCGCCAGTACAAACATCGAGGCATAACCGCCCGGCAGCTGCGGGCTTTCCTCATAGTGACGCAGCACCTGATAGCGACGCTTGGCATAGGCGTGGTGATCGCTGTGACGCTGCAGATGGAACAGCAGCAGGTTGGTCAGCAGGTAATTTGAGTTCCAGCTGTGGGCCGGAGTAACGCGCTCGAACTTGCCGTTATCCAGCACCCTGCGATGCAGGCCGTAATGCTCAATGTAGTTCACCACTTCCAGCGTCAGGCCGGCGAACAGGCTCTGGGCCAGGAAGAACAGTACGCCCATCCAGCCGAACGCGACGAAGAACAGCAGCGCCAGCAGCGCCGAGAAGCCGTACCACCAGATCAGCTCGTTGTCCTTGCTGAAGGCCTTTTTGCCCTTGCGCTCCAGATACTCTTTTTCCAGCCGCCATGCGGCGAGGAAGTTGCGTACCAGCGCCTTCGGCAGAAAGTCATACACGCTCTGGTTGTAGCGTGATGAAGATGCATCTTCCGGCGTCGAGACATGGACGTGATGACCGCGGACGTGCTCGACCTTGAAGCCGGCATAGGTCACCGAGGCAAGCAACAGACCGCCAGTCCAGTTCTCCAGCTTTGGATCCTTATGGATCAGTTCGTGGCCGACGTTGATCGCCAGCACGCCGCCGACAATGCCGGTGGATACCAGCCAGCCGATCTGGCCGATGGCGCTGAACAGGTTGCCATCGACAAACACCCAGCCGGCAAAGGCAATCACCGCCAGCTGCACCGGCAAGCAGATCAGGGTGAACACCCGGTAGATCTTTTCCTCGTTGAGGCTTGGTACCTGGGTGGCCTCATCCGGGTTGGCCGCATCCTTGCCGATGATGTAATCCAGCACCGGCACGATGGCGAAAATAAAGATCAGCGGGAAGAACGCCCAGAAGGTGGTGGCAGCACCGGGCTGGCTGGCCATATACCAGGACAGCACCAGCGTGGCCGGGGCGACGAAGACCAGCAGATAGGCCCACTTCTTCATCTTTAGCATGGTGTTCGGGTCGATTTTCTCGAACATGATTTTCTCTCCGATACAGACACAGGCAGCCGGAAGGCTGTCGACCAGGACAGCTTCTTTTATTTCGCTTGAAGTGTCAAACAATTCAGGCGAGATGTGAGGGTAAAATCTGTATACCCTCGACGGCCCAGGCTGGATTCCGGGCACAAAAAAAGCCGGATCGCGGGGCGCTCCGGCTTGCAGAAAATCCTGCTATATCAATGTCTTTATTCGGCGGTGGCGGCGATGTTATTGACCCGCTTGCCGGTGCGGAACAGCTGGTCCATCTCACCCTGATAATAGGCCTCAACCCGGGGGTTCATGACCTTCTTCCACAGTGGCGGGAACAGCGCCAGTACATACATGGAGGCATAGCCACCCGGCAGCTGCGGGCTTTCTTCATAGTGGCGCAGCACCTGATAACGACGCTTGGCGTAGGCGTGGTGATCGCTGTGGCGCTGCAACTGGAACAGGGCAATATTGGTCAGCAGGTAGTTGGAGTTCCAGCTGTGGGCCGGGGTGACCCGCTCATACTTGCCGTTATCCAGCACCCGGCGATGCAGGCCGTAATGCTCAATGTAGTTGATGATCTCCAGTGCCAGCGCCGCGAAGAAGCTTTGGCCGAAGAAGAACAACACACCCATCCAGCCCCACAGTGCATAAAATACACCGGCCAGCGCGAACGAGATGGCATACCACCAGATCAGTTCGTTGTCCTTGCTGATCACCTTCTTGCCCTTGCGCTTCAGGTAGTCCGCTTCCAGCCTCCAGGCATTGATGAAGTTATGCGGAAAAGCGTGCAGCAGAAACGCATAAAGACCCTGATTGTAGCGCGACGAAGACGCATCATCGGGAGTAGACACGGTGACGTGGTGACCGCGTACGTGCTCGACCTTGAAGCCGGCGTAGGTCACCGAAGCCAGAAAAATACCGCCGGCCCAGTTTTCGATTTTCGGATCCTTGTGAATTAACTCATGGCCCAGATTAATGGCGATGATGCCGCCGACGGTGCCAATGGACAGCATCCAGCCGAGCATGCCGAACCAGGAATAGTCGTTGGCCATAAAGATGTAGCCGCCCCAGAACAGCACGCCGAACCAGATCGGCACCATCAGCAGGGTGAACCAGCGATACAGCTTTTCTTCAGACAGCGATGGGACTTCCAGCGCCTCGTCCGGGTTGGCGGAGTCCTTGCCGATGATGTAGTCGAGAATCGGGATAATCCCGAAGATGGTGAAATAGATGAACCAGGCCCAGTAGTCCTGAGTGCCGGATTCCCGGCCGGCCAGTGCGCTCAGCGGCAGGATCGGCAGTAGTGCCAACCAGAAGAGCGGATAGCCGATCTTCTTTACCTTCAGCATGGTTTTCGGATCAACATTCTCGAACATGGTCTCTACCCCGCATTTTCTCGTTTTAATGTGCCATTGCTCAATGGCATCGTCGGAGAGTAAGCTCGGCTTATTGAGGTGTCAAACAATTCATGGATGATCGATGGTATCGTTCTGACCGGTGGGCCGCCACGTCGCCGGGAGCGGACCAGTTTCTCGGAACAACAGGGGATAGCAACCAATGAACATTCGCAGCGCCAGCCTGAGTGAGCAGATTGCCAGCCATCTGGCCGGGCAGATTGTCCGCTGGGAGCTCGCGCCGGGCGCCCACCTCGCCGAGCTGGAGCTGGCACGCCAGCTAGATGTGAGCACCAACTCACTTCGTGAGGCCTTCCGCTTGCTGGAGAGGCAGCATCTGATCGAGATCCAGCCGCGTCGCGGCGCCCGGGTCTGCGACGTCACCGAAACCCAGGTGCGTGACCTCTACGACTTCCTGTTCCTGCTGCTTGCCGAGCTCGCAGGCCGGGCGGCCCGAACCTGGCAGGGTCAGCAGATGGCGGATCTTGCCGCCATGCTGCCGGACTTCGAGCGGTTCCATGCCAGCAACGACATTGGTGCCGCCCACGAGGTGGCGTTCCGCTTCGTCTCAATCGCGGTGCAGCGCTTCGCCGGTAACCACTATCTGGCTGAGGACATCGAAGATATGCTCCCCCTGCTGCGTCGCTACTCCTGGCTGGCGCTCAAGGAGGAAACCTCGGAGCTGGATGTGTCGCTGGTTATCTTCCAGAACCTGCTGCGCAATGTGCTCACCCGCAATGCCGAAGCGGCAGCGGCGGATATCCGCGAGTACGGCGACAAGCAGTGCCAGATCGTTCTTCGAGCCATCGCCAAACGGTCTGCAGCCCGACCTGAGGCAATGGCCCGATTGAACTCCTTACAGGGTTAGCACTCTAAGTTGGCGAGTGCTAACATCAGGTCCATCTGACCCATGGGGGATGCAATGAATACCCAGTTACAGCCACTTCAGGTATTGGCCATCGGCGTTCCGGGCGACAACCTTGATGCCTATATTCGAGCCGCCAGCAGCGTGCCGGTGCTCACCGTTGAGGAAGAGCGGGCACTGGCAGAGCGCCTCTACTTTGAAGACGATCTGGACGCCGCCCGCAATCTGGTGCTGAGCCACCTGCGCTTTGTGGTTCATATCGCCCGCAGTTACGGCGGCTACGGCCTGCCGATCGGCGACCTGATTCAGGAAGGTAACATTGGCCTGATGAAGGCCGTGCGTCGCTTCGATCCGACCAAGGGTGTGCGTCTGGTGTCCTTCGCCGTGCACTGGATTCGGGCCGAGATCCACGAGTTCGTGATTCGCAACTGGCGCATCGTCAAGGTTGCCACCACCAAGTCGCAGCGCAAACTGTTCTTCAATCTGCGTGGCCAGAAGCAGCGTCTTGGCCGGCTGACGGTAGAAGAGGCGTCGCGGGTTGCCGAAGATCTCGGCGTGACGCTGGCGGATGTGCAGGAAATGGAAGGCCGGCTGGCAGCCTTTGACAGCTCCTTCGATGCACCGCTGGACGAAGACGATGACAGCACCGTGCTGGCGCCGGCGCAGTATCTGGTAGCCAATGAGGCCGATCCGGCGGATGTGGTCAGCAATGACCAGTTGGAGCAACGCCATGGCCGGCAGCTGACACTGGCGCTGAATAATCTCGATCAGCGCAGCCGCGATATTCTCGAGCGTCGCTGGCTGGCAGATGACAAGGCCACCCTGCAGGAGTTGGCGGACGAGTATGGCGTGTCCGCCGAGAGGATTCGTCAGCTGGAAAACAGCGCCATTGGCAAGCTGCGTAATGCCATGCTGGCCTGATGGATACATGTAGGAGCGGCCGACCGGCCGCTCCTACACCGTTCGAATTCTACCAGCGCTCACGAATCTCGTTGCCTGCTACTTCTTCAGTGTCGGTCCTTGCCGTCACAGCGGTGCTGACCTTGAGCGTGTTGCCAAAGGTGGCAACCAGTTGATCGCCCGGCTGCAACGCCGCAACGCCACTTGGCGTGCCGGCAAGAATGATATCGCCCGGTTCCAGGGTGAACACCTTGCTCATCTGCGCCACCAGCTGAAATACCGGAAACAGCATCTGCGTGGTGTTGCCACGCTGGCGCAGCTCGCCATTCACTTCCAGTGAAATCTCGATCGGCTGTTTCCACGACACACCGCGCGCATCAATAAAGCCGGACACCGGACAGGCACCATCAAACGCCTTGGCCCGCTCCCAGGGGTGCCCTTTCTTTTTCAGTTCGCTTTGCAGATCGCGCAGGGTTAAATCCAGCCCCAGACCAAACCCGGCCATGCTCCACTGCGCTGTCAGCGCGTCGACATTCTGCAAACGCTCGCTCACCAGCAGCGCCATCTCGATCTCGTGATGCACCTCGCCCTGATCCGTCGGGATGCTGAAAGACGGGGCCATCGACACCAGCGACGAAGCCGGTTTGATAAACAGGATCGGCGCATCCGGCACTTCATTGCCCAGCTCGCGAGCATGCTCGGCATAATTGCGACCAACACAGACGACCTTGCCAACAGGAAGGTCGATGGCAGAGCCATCAATCCAGCGGTGTACATATTTCATGAATTTCCCTCGCCGCATTGCACGGTGCCCGCCGCATTAAGAATCAGAGATCGAAAATTTTCCCTGGATTCATAATCCCGTTCGGATCAAAAGCCGCCTTCACTGCCTTCATCAAGGCGATCTCTTCCGCCGACCGCGAGTAACCCAGATAGGGCTTCTTGGTCCGCCCCACCCCATGTTCGGCAGAAATCGAACCGTTGTATTTCTCAACAATCTCGAACACCCACTTCGACACATTGTTACAGCGAGCGAAGAACTCCTCTTTTGCCAGATCCGCCGGCTTGAGGATATTCAGATGCATGTTGCCGTCGCCAATATGACCGAACCAGACGATCTCGAAATCCGGATAGTTGGCTTGAACGATGGCATCTACTTCCTCAACGAAATCCGGCACCTTGGCGACAGTCACCGAGATATCGTTCTTGTACGGGGTATAAACCGAAATGCTTTCCGAGATGCGCTCGCGCAATTGCCACAGCTGCGAGGCCTGAGTCAGCGACTGGCTCATCACGCCATCCAGCACCCAGCCTTTTTCCAGGCAATCTTCGAACAGCGCCATGGCGGCATTCATCACACCCTCGGAGTTACCTTCAAATTCCAGCAGGCAGTAGAACGGTGCATCGCCATCAAACGGCCGCGCAACGCCATGGGCCAGCACATGGGCCATGGCCTTGTCGGAGAAAAACTCGAACGCAGTCAGGTCAATCTTCGACTGGAACGCATGGAGGATGCTCATTACCTCGCGGAAGCCAGGCGAGCCGAGTACCAGCACGGTCAGGTTGTTTGGCTGGCGGGCCAGCTTCACCGTCGCCTCTACCACAAAGCCGAGGGTGCCTTCCGAGCCGATCATCAGATGGCGGAAGTCATAGCCGGTGGCGTTCTTCGCCAGGCCCTTGTTCAGATCAAGCAGTTCACCCTTGCCGGTCACCACTTTCAGGCCAGTGATCCAGTCACGGGTCATGCCGTAGCGGATGACCTTGATGCCGCCGGCATTGGTGCCGATATTGCCGCCGATGTTGCTGGAGCCGGCGGAGGCAAAATCCACCGGGTAGAACAGACCCTGCTGTTCGGCAAATTCCTGCAGTTGCTGGGTAATCACCCCGGGCTGCACCGTGACAGCGCGGTCAAAGGGGCTGAAATCCAGCACCTTGTTCATACGGTCGAACGCCACCACCACCTCGCCATCGGCGGCAACGGCGGCGGCAGACAGACCGGTGCGGCCACCGGACGGTACCAGCGCAATACGGTGCTCGTTGGCCAGCCGGACGATGGCTTGCACTTCTTCGGTGCTTTCCGGCAGCAGTACCGCAGAGGGCGCCGGTGCCCAGACCTTGGTCCAGTCCACGCCATAACGCTTCAGGCTGTCCTCGTCGGTCAGGCAGCGGGCGCCCAGCAGCGGGCGGAACAGATCGGCAACAGCAGACATCGGGCTATCTCGGCGGTAGCGGAAAACGTGTCGGACTTGCCGGTCACCTGTTTGGCAGGGCTGGCGTGATCCGGGGCGCGCTATGGTACCATACGCGCCCTCTTTTCCAGCTACCGGGCACCTTCTCCATGGCCAAGACGTCTTTTGAAAAGGACAAGATCCGCATCCTGCTTCTCGAAGGGATTCATGAGTCCGCTGTGGAGCACATGAAGTCCCAGGGCTATACCAATATCGAATCGCTCAAAGGCGCCCTCGCAGGCGATGAGCTGAAGGAGAAGATCCGCGATGCCCATGTGGTCGGCATTCGCTCCCGCACCATGCTCACCGAGGATGTCTTTGCCGCCGCAGACAAGCTGATGTCGGTGGGTTGCTTCTGCATTGGCACCAACCAGGTCGATCTCAGTGCGGCACTGGTCCGTGGTGTGCCGGTATTCAATGCACCCTACTCCAACACCCGCTCGGTAGCGGAGCTGGTGATTGCCCACATCGTCAACCTGATGCGCGGCATTGCCGAGAAGAATGCCTCCTGCCACCGCGGTGGCTGGCTGAAAACCGCCAAGGACAGCTACGAAATCCGTGGCAAAAAACTCGGCATCATCGGTTACGGCAACATCGGCGCTCAGGTGTCGGTGATGGCGGAGTCCATGGGCATGAAGGTGTACTTCTACGACGTGATCACCAAGCTGCCCCTTGGCAATGCTACTCAGGTGCCGAACCTGAACGACCTGCTCGCCATGAGCGACGTGGTCAGCCTGCATGTCCCGGACACGGCCAACACCCGATGGATGTTCAAGGAGCCGCAGCTGCGCGCCATGAAGAAGGGTAGCTACCTGATCAACTATGCCCGCGGCAAAGTGGTGGATATCGATGCACTGGCGGCCGCGCTGAGCGATGGCCATATCCTCGGTGCTGCCATCGACGTGTTCCCGGAAGAGCCGAAGTCCAACGACGACGAGTTCATCTCGCCGCTGCGGGCGTTTGACAATGTCATCCTGACCCCGCATATCGGTGGCTCGACCCAGGAAGCACAAGAAAACATCGGTGCCGAGGTGGCTGAGAAGCTGGTGCGCTACTCCGACAATGGCTCCACCCTGAGTGCCGTCAACTTCCCGGAAGTGGCCCTGCCGGCTCACCCGAACATGCACCGTCTGCTGCACATTCACCAGAACGTGCCCGGCGTGCTCAGCAAGATCAACACCGTATTTGCCGAAAACGGCATCAACATCGGCGGTCAGTACCTGCAGACCAACGACAAAATCGGCTACGTCGTGATTGATGTGGAGTCCGAGTACAGCCAGCTGGCGCTGGAGAAGCTGCGCAATATCGAAGGCACCATCCGCACCCGCGTGCTGTTCTGACCGCCCTCAGCCCTCCCCGGTGGCCATCGGGGAGGGTTGTCATCGTTTCTCGGTGGCAGGAAGGTCCGGGCTGGCTTAGTATCAACCCGAGTCATTCTTTCTGCTGATCTGCGGGGGTCCCATGGATAGGAGGTTGCTGGCAGCACCAGCGATGGCAGTGCTGTTGTCGGGCTGCGCGTCGGTGTTCAGTAGCTACCCGGCGCAGGCCGACAAGTGGCTGCTGTCTTACCAGAACGGTCAGGTCGACCGGCTGGTGGCCGAATTGACCCCGAAACTGGAATCCCGAGACGGCGCTCTCTATGGCCTGGAGCTGGGCCGGCTGGCGCAACTGGGCGGCGACACTGAGGTCAGCAAGACCGGCTTCGAAACGGCCTTCCGCAACTTTGTCGAGCGTGATGAGCAGGCTACCCTGCGGGCTGGCTCTGCCGTCAGTGGCGCCGGCGCCATGCTCAGTAACGACAATGCCTTGCCCTACGTCGGCAAGGACTACGAGCGTATCTTCGCCCACTCCTATCAGGCCCTGAACTACCTCAAGCTGGGCAACTATGACGGCGCCGCCGTCGAGTTGCGGCGCGCTAATCTGGAGCAGGAAGCGGCCGCAGAGCGGCGTATGCGGGCCATCTCCAAGGCCGAGCAGGAGGCCGAGGAGCAGGAAGTCGACCTCAGCCGTCACGAGGGCAGCTTTGCTGGCCTCAACGCGGCTGCGGGGCGGGTCAGGAGCTCGTTCCAGAATGCCTATACCTTCTATTTCTCCGCCGTGTTCTGGGAGGCCGCGAGGGATTACAACGCCGCGCTGGTGGACCTGCGCCGGGCCTTCGAGATTAACCCCGATGCCGTGTTCATAGAGGAAGACATCCGTCGCGTGTCCCGTCGTCGCGGCGACCGGGTAGCAGACGTCAGGGTGCCGGGGCCCAACGAAGGCAGCCTGGTGGTGTTCTTCGAGCAGGGCCGGGTGCCGCCGAAACGTGAAATCAGCCTGCCGATTCCGACCATTCACGGCGCCTTTGCCGTCGCCTTCCCAACCTATGACCCCGCCGATATCCCGGCGGCGGTGCCGTTAACAGTGGTGGATGCAGAGGGCAACGGTATCCTGCGCACCCAGATTATTGCCGAGGTGGGCGCGATGGCCGCACGCAGTCTGCGTGAAGACATGCCGGGC
The DNA here is from genome assembly GCA_046292765.1 of Alcanivoracaceae bacterium. Classification (GTDB taxonomy): domain Bacteria; phylum Pseudomonadota; class Gammaproteobacteria; order Pseudomonadales; family Alcanivoracaceae; genus PGZG01. The sequence continues at coordinate 136,209 of JBKBQA010000003.1, forward strand.
ATGCTGGTACGCCAGACGCTGCGCGCGGCCACCAAGTACGCCGCCCAGAAGCAGGCCAACGACGCCAACCCTTGGGCCGGACTGGCAACCAATCTCTACAATCTGGTGTCCGAGCAGGCAGATTTGCGGAGCTGGAACACGCTGCCGGTTTACGTGCAGGCTGGCCGCACGATTGTGCCTGCCGGAGAAAAACAGATTATGCTGTCCGGAGCCGGCGTGAATCAGAGTCTGGATATCACAGTGTCGCCGGGGGGAACCACGGTGGTCCGGGTCGTCACCATGGGCGGTGTGCCGGTGGTGGAAACGTATCGTTTGTAAGGAGTACTGCGATGAAGAAATGGCTGATGCTGATAGCTCTGCCGCTGGTGCTGACCCTTGCCGGGTGTTCGGCCAGCAACATGGGAGCGATTGAGGAACAGGATGATGGCACCCGCGCCACCTACCTCAAATCGAACAACACTGCGTTGTACAGCCGTCTGGCGGTGCGCAACCCGATCATGGCCGTGGTCGGCGACATGCCCCGTGCCCAGGCAACGCTGGAAAATCGCTGGAAGTTCAAACTCGACTTTCAGTACAAGGTGAAGTGGTTTGATGCCAACGGCTTTGAAATCGGCCCGGACAGCCGTCCGTGGACACCGGTGATGATGCCTGGTCGCACCCAGTTCAATGTTCAGGCTACAGCACCCAACCCGACCGCCACCCGCTTCGAAATCTGGGTTCAGGATTAAACAAACAAGGAAAAGATCATGAAAAAAGTATGGCTCGCACTCGCCCTCTCTGCCGCCACCCTGATGTCTGGTTGTGCCAGCGTCCAGTACGGTGATGCCACTGCGCGGGAAACCGTTAACACCCAGTTCGGCTCCACCGACCTGCAGATGATCGCCAACCAGATGGTGGATCAGATGCTGGTGTTCCCACCACTGGTTCAGGCCACCGCCACCCGTCGCCCGGTTGCCTTTGTTGATCGCATCAAGAACAAGACCACCGAACACATCGACATGGAGTCGATTACCGACAGCATCCAGAGCAAGCTGATCAATTCGGGCAAGTTCCGGTTTGTTGACATGAGCGTTGTTGACCGCGTCCGTGAGCAGATGGAGTACCAGCGTGACAGTGGCATGGTGGATGACCAGCAGGCCATGGTGATGGGCCGTCAGGTCGGCGCCGAATACATGCTCTATGGCAATATGTCGAGCATCGTCAAGCGCGACAGCCGCACTCAGGATGTTTACTACAAGTTCACCCTGAAGCTGCTGCATCTGGAAACCGGCATTATCGAATGGGCCGGCGAGAAGGAAATTCGCAAAACCCGTAATCGTGGCTGGGTCGGCATGTAACAGAGCGGACAAAAAAGGCGGCGCTGCCGCCTTTTTTGTCCCGGCCATTTGATTACGGAGTATCAAGGGAGAGCTGACATGAAAAAAATACTGACGATCATTCTACTGGCAGTGTCACTGCCGGGATGGGCAGCCACCAGCACGGTCAAGGCCCGTGGCGAAGGCTTTGGGAATACGGCGGAGCTTGCCATTGGCAATGCGCTGGTCGAGGCGGTTCGCCAGGCTGGTGGCGTGACCGTGGCGCTGGATCCGGATTTCCGCCGGCAGATGCATGATTTTGTGATGCAGCAAAAAGGCGATACCACGGTTTGGCAAAGTCACACTACCAGTGTGCCGGAGCCGCGCATCCCGACCCTCGGTAACGTCAAACGCTACACCATTGCCTCCGTTGATCGTCAGGACGAGCGGTTGTGGCGCGCCGTAGTAGACGCAGAGGTTCTGGTGCACCAGTCGGTGCTTGGTGATCGCACCCATTTGCCCTCGATTACGGTGGAGCCGTTCGGCTCGACCCGCGCCACCTTCAACCTGAACCGCAAAGATGTTGCCGCAGAAACCGTCCTGCCGCGGCTGCGTGCCGACCTGATCGATGCCCTGACCCAGTCCGGCCGTTTCCGGGTGCTGGACCGTGACGCCGGTGCTGCGGTGGCGCGCGAAAACCAGGTGCTGCAACGCACTCTTGATCCCGTTGAGCGCACCAAGCAAGCCCGTGAGTTGGGCGCGGATCTGGTGGTGATTGGCGTGGTGGAAGATTTCAGTGTGGGCACGGGTCGGCGTACTTTCTATGGCGCGAAATTTTCTGATTTCCGTCCCCGTTTCCGGATTCGCTATCGCGTCATCGAAACAGCAACTCGTGAGGTGGTGTGGAGCAGCACCTTCCTTTATGAGTCGCCGGAAGATCTGATGCGCCAGCGTTATCAGGCCCTCGAACGGGATTACCCGAATGAGCCGGAGCAACTGGCCTATGCCATCTATCCGGATATTGCCCGCGCCATCAGTGGCGAGATCATCGATACCCTGTATCCGGTACAGATTGTCAGCGTCGCAGCCGACGGTGCCGTCTATGTCAGTCAGGGCAAGGGCCGGATGGCGGTAGGCGACACCTTCCACGTACACCGTCGCGGCCAGACCATCAAGGATCCGGATACCGGGTTCGACATCAAGCTGGAGAGTGAGTCGCTGGCCAGGTTGGAGATCGTCAGGGCCGAGCAGGGTTTTGGTGTAGCCAAGGCGCTGGACGGCAGCGCGGCGGAGCTGCTCAACGGCGATATTCTGCGTCGCGCCGTGGCGGTGATGCCGGTGAAACAGTTGCCCCCCAAACGAGAGACACCCGGGTCTTCGGACGCTCCGGTGCGCTGGTAAACGTATCAGCCACAAAAAAGCCCGGCTTGCCGGGCTTTTTTGTGTTCAAGAGATTAGTTCCAGAATCGCCACCATGGCTTTTCTTCCGCGTTACGGGATTCCTGACCTTGCTCCGAGCCCTTGCCAGTGGACGGGTGCTCGTCACGCTTGGCCATGCCCGGCGGCACCTTGCGAGCCTCCTCCGCGGCAGCGGTGGCCTTGCCCTGTTGCTTCATTTCGGCGCCATGGTGTTTCGCGTGCTCGGCACTTTCCTTACCCGCCTGCTTGGCAGCGGCACCAGTGTCCTTGCCGGCCTGCTTCATCTGCTGGCCTTTCTCTTTACCCGCTTGCTTTGCTTGCGCACCTGCGTCACGGGCTTCTTGCTCAGTCGGTAGCACAACGGCTCCCTGCCCATGGTCGTCTGCGTGGACGGCGGGAATCGCCACTGCACCGGCCAGCACCAGCCCGGTTACCATTTTGTTCAGTCGCATCAGAAAACCTCCGTGATTGGTGGGGGCACCAGACTACCCTAAATGCGGGCAACAGCAATGGTGTCGGGTTACGTTCCGCGCCACGCCGGGTAGCTGGTCGAACAGGCGGGTGCTGGCTAGCCCAGATGGCGATCCAGAATGCGATTGATGCGGGCGCGAAACTCCGTCGATTCATTGGCGAGCTGGTGGCGCGCACCGGACAGGACATGAATCTCCGGGCTGGCAAACTTGTCTTCGATCACATTGAGGTTGTGGCGCCAGTCAACGGTCTCGTCGAGATCACCCTGAATCACCACGGGTGAGATGCTGACCCTGCCGGCGCGCTCAAAATCCGGGATCCATTTCTTCAGCGCGCTTACCCACCGTGCCGACAGCACCGGTGACTGGAGCGGATCAAGATGCTGGAGGAAGTGGACGAATTCCGGATCATTTGAGTTGGTGCGAAACACCCGCCGGACATTCTCGCGGAAGGGCCTCACCAGTGAGTGAACCACGGCGCCATAGCGCCACTTGGCGGGCCGTACCAGCGGCGCCAGCAGGATCATTTTCTCGAACGGGAACGCATCTCCCTGCGGTGCCAGATGCAGGGCGTAGTCCATCACAATCGCGCCGCCGGTGCTTTGGGCAATGACATGCCACGGCTTGGGAAAGGCGTTGGCCTTGTTGGCAAGGCATTGACTCAGCACTTCCCGGTAAATGCGAAAATCCTCAATCGCTGCCCGCGGCCCCGAAGACAGGCCATGCCCGGGAAGATCATAGGCGAGCACAGCATAATTCAGCTCCAGCAGATGCCGGATCACGTGCCGGTAAAGACCGACATGATCAAAATAGCCATGGCATACCAGCACCGAGCCACGGGGATTGGCCGGGCGCCAGGCGTGCACGGCGATGGCATGATCGGCAGCGTCAAAAAAACCGAACGCGTGCAGTAGTTTCGGAAATTGGTCTGTGAAATCGATGCCGTAGTAGCTGGCGTAGCGCTTGGCTTCGCCACTGATGGCCTGGGGCGATTCCCAGCTCAGGGGCTGCCAGCTACGGCGAATCATGTCGGGATTGAACGGGGTGTGTGGCGTCATGGGCTGAGGTTACCAGCTTTCGAAGGCTTGCCCATAGTCACTGTCCGGCTTGAATCCTGCCGCCGGGGCGACGTACATTTTATTCCCCCTGCTTACTGTGATGACCATGACTCCCAGACTACGTGCCTTTCTCATTCATCTGCTTGCCAGCGTGCTGGTAATCTCGGTGGTATTGCTGCTGGTGTTCGTGTTCTGGTACCCGGCGCCACTGTTCACCTACGAGGGCGCCTGGCTACCGTTGCGTATTCTGATCATGGTCGATCTGGTGGCCGGCCCGTTGTTGACGCTGGTGGTCTACAAGCCGGGCAAAAAGGGATTGCTGCTGGACATGATCCTGATTACAGCCCTGCAACTGGCGGCGCTGGGCTATGGCACCCATGCACTCTGGTCGCAGCGGCCGCTGGCGATGGTGTATGCGGTGGACGCCTGGTTTGTGGTCGGCGCCGGCGACATCCGGGCGCGCGACATTGATCCAGCTATCTGGCAGGCGCGGCCGCTGGCGGGACCTCTGCCGGTGTTTGCCGAGCGTATCAGCGATCCGGATTATCTGCTCAAGGTGCTATTCGAAGGTGCCCCAGACATGCACCTGCTGCCGGCCCAGTACCGGCCGTTGCAGGACCATCTTCAGGTGTTGCGCCACCGCGCCACCGACCTGCCCGCATTGGCACAGCACAGCGCGGCAACCCGTCAGGCCCTTGCCAGCGTGGATCCCGACCTGCTGGCGTCGTCACTGGCGCTGCCCCTGCACGGACGGCTTCGTAGCGGCACCGTGCTGGTAGACCCGGACACAGGCTGGCCCAGGGCCTGGCTTGATCTTGATCTGGACGCCGAGTTGACCGAACGCAATCGTCAGCAACGGGAGCAGGAGCGGGATCTGCGTCAGGCGGGCGAGGATCAGCGTCGTGGCGCGTCGACGCCACCATGACGGCACCGGTGTCACCCTCGCTTCCCCGCATGGAGATCGAACATGAAACTGAACCGGCCTGATCTGGATGCCCTGCCCGATCGTCAACGGGCCGCCCTCATCAACTGCCTTTCGGGGTACAAGAGCGCCAACCTGATTGGTACGGTCAGCCGTACCGGCCAGAGCAACCTCGCCATTGTCAGTTCGGTGGTTCATCTTGGCGCCAATCCGCCGCTGCTGGCCTTTATCAACCGTCCGCCATCAGTGGACAGGCACACCCTGGAGTACCTGACGGACACCGGCTACTTCACCATCAACCATGTCCACGCCGACATGGTCGAGGCGGCACATCAGACCTCGGCGCGTTATGAGCGTGACGTATCAGAGTTCGCTGCCGTCGGCCTGACGGCCGAGTTCGGCAGCCTCCATCCCGCCCCTTACGTCGCGGAAAGCCGATTGCGTATTGGCCTCGCGGTACGTGAAACGCGGCCCATCGAGTTGAATGGCACCGTGATGGTGATCGGTGAAATCATTGAAATCCTGATGCCCGATGACGCACTGCGCGAAGACGGCTTTGTCGACCTTGCCCGGATGGATACGGTGACGATCGGAGGTCTGGACGGGTATTACCGGGTGGCGCCGCTGGTACGACTTGGCTATGCCAAACCGGACCGGCCGCCCAGCAAGCTCAGCTGACCGAGTCCGGCGGCGTGACAGGAGGCTCCTCGGCCTGCCAGTCGTAGATCCATTGCACCCGGCGCGCCGCCGCCATAGGACTCAGCGCAGACAACACCCGTGCCACGCCATCCCGGCCAGCGCGCATCACCGGCGAGCGGTGGTGGAACAGCGTCATGTTGTCTCGCGCCAGCTGCTGCACCCGAGCACAACGCGCCGCCCGCAGCGACTGATACCGCGCTCCAGCCTGTTCACTGTGGCTGGCGAGACAATCCGCCAATACCCAGGCATCCTCGATCGCCATCGCCGCCCCTTGCGCCAGAAAGGGCAGCATCGGATGGGCTGCATCGCCGAGCAACAGGATCCGGTCCCGGTGCCAGTCGTTGAGGGGATCGCGATCGAACAACGCCCAGCGATAGCAGGTCTTCGGGTCGGCATGGGACAGCAGCTCGAACAGTGCCGGGTCCCAGGCGGCGAAATCGTATAACAGGTCGCGCAGTGACGCCGGGGCATTCCAGGATTCTTCACGCCAGTCATCCTGCTCGCGGACGGCAACAAAATTGACCAGATCACCGCCACGCAAATAGTAGGCCACCACATGCCCGCCCGGTCCCATCCAGATATTCGCCCAGCGTGGCGGCAGCAGTGATTCCGGAACATCACCGCGGTGCAGCAATCCGCGCCAGGCCACATTGCCGGTAAAGCGCGGTGGCTGATTATTGCGAACCACATAGTCGCGGCAGCGAGAGTGAATGCCGTCGGCACCGACAATCCAGTCGGCACTCAGGGAGCCGCCGTGGCGAATCATGACGGTGGCGCCACCGTTGTCACAAACAATGGCTTCCACCTGCTGCCCCATGTGCAGACAATTGGCGTCGTTGGCCAGCACCGCCTCAAGCAGCACCTGCTGCAGATCAGCCCGGTGGATATGCAGGTAAGGGGAATGGAAGTCGAGCTTGGCAAACGGCACACGGGCGATGGAGCGACCGGATTTCCAGTGCAGACTGTGAATGCCCTCCGGCAGAAAACCACACGCCAGCAGTCTCTCCTCAAGGCCAAGACGCTTCAGCACCGACATACCATTCGGGCTCAACTGCAACCCGGCACCGATCTCCTTCAGAGTAGGGGCCTGCTCCAGAATGCGCGGGCGAAAGCCCCGCTGCTGTAACGCCAGCGCACAGGTCAGGCCGCCGATGCCGGCGCCGACAATAATGACTGGAGGAGAGGTTCCCACTGCAGCAAACTCCCGGGGGCGATACAGTATTTATACGCCATCGCAGAGCGAAGGTAACCTGTCGAGCCGCGTCGCGCTACCTGCGAAATTCGCCCCATAATGAGGGGCGCTTCCAGCCGTTTTGCTGGCGGTAGTAATCAAGCCCTCGCCATTGAAGCGATGTGTACGGTGTCGCGTTGCCGACAGCAGAAACAAAAAGGCCGGCAATGCCGGCCTTGTCGCAAAGACTACTTTACCCGCGGATCCAGTTCGCCCTTGCTGTAGCGGCCGGTCATGGCATCCAGTGACAGCACCTTGATCTTGCTGGCCTGGCCAGCGGTACCGAAGGCTTCGTATCGGGCCAGACAGATTTCTTTCATCGCTTTGGTGGCCACCGCCAGATATTTGCGTGGATCGAACTCGGTTTTGTTCTGGGCGAGGAAGCGACGGATGGCGCCGGTCGAGGCCAGACGCAGGTCGGTGTCGATATTCACCTTGCGCACGCCGTGCTTGATGCCCTGAACGATCTCTTCCACCGGCACGCCGTAGGTCTCGCCGATTTCTCCGCCGAATTCGTTGATGACTTTCAGCCATTCCTGCGGTACCGACGAGGAGCCGTGCATTACCAGATGCGTGTCGGGAATACGGGCGTTGATGGCCTTGATGCGATCCATGGCAAGAATATCGCCGGTCGGCGGACGGCTGAACTTGTAGGCGCCGTGGCTGGTGCCGATGGCAATTGCCAGTGCGTCCACCTTGGTCTTCTTGACGAAATCGGCAGCCTCTTCCGGATCGGTCAGCAACTGGCTGTGGTCAAGCACGCCTTCGGCGCCGACGCCGTCTTCTTCACCGGCGGTGCCGGTTTCCAGTGAGCCCAGGCAACCGAGCTCGCCCTCTACCGAGACGCCACAGGCGTGGGCAAAATCGACCACGGTGCGAGTCACGCGGACGTTGTAGTCGTAATCGGTTGGCGTCTTGCCGTCTTCGCCGAGCGAGCCGTCCATCATCACCGAAGAAAATCCGAGCTGGATCGAGCGTTGGCAAATCGCCGGGCTGGTACCGTGATCCTGATGCATCACCACCGGGATATGCGGGAATTCTTCAATCGCCGCCAGAATCAGATGGCGCAGAAACGGCGCGCCGGCATATTTGCGAGCGCCGGCACTGGCTTGCACGATCACGGGGGAATCGGTCTGATCCGCCGCTTCCATGATGGCGCGCATCTGCTCCAGATTGTTGACGTTGAAAGCCGGCACGCCGTAGCCGAATTCGGCGGCGTGGTCGAGCAGTTGACGCATGCTGATCAGTGCCATGACAAGGCTCCCTTATTGACCGCGTGTTTCAAGAATGGCCACCGCCGGCAGTACCTTGCCCTCAAGGAATTCGAGGAAGGCGCCGCCGCCGGTGGAGATATAAGACACTTTATCGCTGATACCGTACTTGTCTACTGCTGCCAGCGTGTCACCACCGCCGGCAATCGAGAAGGCATCACTGTCGGCAATGGCTTCAGCCAGCTCGCGGGTGCCGTTACCGAACTGATCGAACTCGAACACGCCAACCGGGCCATTCCAGACAATGGTGCGGGCCTCTTTCATCAGCGCGGCAAATACGTGAGCGGTTTTCGGGCCGACGTCGAGAATCATGTCATCCTCGGCCACGTCGTCAACGCCCTTGACGGTGGCGACAGCATTAGCGGCAAACTCTTTGGCAACGACCACATCCACCGGCAGCGGAATCTGCACCTTGGTGGCAATGCGTTTGGCTGATTCAAGCAAATCGGGCTCATACAGAGACTTGCCCACCGGCTTGCCTGCGGCAGCGAGAAAGGTGTTGGCAATGCCGCCGCCTACGATCAGCTGATCAACCTTGTCGGCCAGCGATTCGAGCAGCTCCAGTTTGGTCGACACCTTCGAGCCGGCAACAATCGCCACCAGCGGCTTCTCAGGCTTGTCGAGAGCGCGACCGAGTGCATCCAGCTCTTCAGACAACAGCGGGCCAGCGCAGGCAATCGGCGCAAACTTTGCCACACCGTGAGTAGAAGCCTGGGCGCGGTGCGCAGTGCCGAAAGCATCCATCACAAACACATCGCACAGCGCTGCGTACTGTTTGGACAGCCCTTCGTTATCTTTCTTCTCGCCCTTGTTGAAGCGAACGTTCTCAAACAGCACCACTTCGCCTTCAGCCACCTCAACACCGCCGAGGTAATCACGGATCAGGCGCACTTCGCGGCCGAGCAGTTTGCCAAGGTGATCGGCCACCGGCCGCAGCGAGGCGTCATCATCAAACACGCCCTCTTCCGGACGACCCAGATGCGACATCAGCATCACCCGGGCGCCGGCTTCCATAGCGTGACGAATGGTCGGCAGCGAAGCCTGAATACGGATATCCGAGGTCACACGACCGTCTTTCACCGGCACGTTCAGATCCTCACGAATCAGGACACGCTTGCCCTTCAGGTCCAGATCAGTCATCCGCAGGATGGTCATGGTGTGTCCTCAATTACGAATCATGTGATGTGTGGTTGTTATGCGCCAGCCAGTCGACCAGATCCAGCAGCCGGTTGGCATAGCCCCATTCGTTGTCATACCAGGCGACGATATGCACAAGATCGCCCTGAATTCGTGTTTGCGTTGCATCGTAAATCGCCGACTCCGGGCGATGATTAAAATCGCTGCTCACCAGTTGTTCGGTGTTGTAGCCAAATAAGTCGGGGTCGGTCTCGCTAGCGTGTTCGAACAGGCGGTTAATTTCCGCCACCGTCGGAGTGCGGCGCAGCGCCAGCGTAAGATCGACCATCGCCACATTCAATGTTGGCACCCGGATTGAATCACCACTGATCCGGCCTGCCAGTTGCGGCAGCACCTTCTGCACCGCACCAATTGCGCTGGACGTGGTGGGCACGATGTTCTGCGCTGCCGCCCTGCCCCGGCGTGGATCGCGGTGCACGTGATCGAGCAGACTCTGATCCGAGGTATAAGCATGGACCTCTTTCATCAGCACCTGTTCCACACCGTATTCACGATCAAGCAGCGCCAGCAGCGGCGCAATGCACTGGGTGGTGCAGGAAGTCGCCGACAGCACCCGATCTTCATTGCCGAGCTGATCGTGGTTAACGCCCCACACCATCAGTGCATCGGCATGATCAAACGGCACCGCGCCAATCATCACCCGCTTTGCGCCGGCGATCAGGTGCTCGCCGGCGGCCTTGTGGCTGCGGAATTCGCCGGTGCATTCCAGCACCAGATCCACGCCCATTTCCTGCCACGGCAGCCGGGCCGGATCTTTCTCGTGCAACAACTGCGGGGCATGGTTGCCCACCCGCAAACGACCGTTGACCAGCTCCACCTGCTCCAGAAACATGCCGTGGGCGGTGTCGTATCTTGTCAGATACAGCAGATCTTCCGCAGAGCCCAGATCATTGATGGCCACCAGCGCGAACGGCGCGCTCCAGCCGCTCGCTTCACGCTCCACCAGCGCGCGAACAAAGGAGCGACCAATGCGGCCATAGCCATTCAGGGCGATTTTCACGTCAGATCAGTTCCTCGACCGCGCTCACCACCGCATCAGTGGTGATGCCGAAATGCTTGAACAACGCACCGGCCGGTGCCGACGCACCGAAGCTGGACATGCCAACAATGCGGCCGTCGAAACCAACAAAGCGATACCAGTAATCCTTGATGCCCGCTTCTACTGCAACACGACTGCGCACCGCCGGCGGCAGCACGGCGTCTTGCCAGGCGGGATCCTGAGCGAGGAACTCTTCTACACAAGGCATCGACACCACACGAATGTTCTTGCCTGCGGCGCCCAGTTTTTCCGCTGCGGCCATGGCCAGTTCCACTTCCGAACCGGTGGCAATAATGATTGCCTCCGGGGTGCCAGTGCCGGTTTGCTTGAGCACATAACCGCCGCGCGCGACATCAGCCACTTGCTGGGCGTCACGGCTCATGCAGGGCAGGTTCTGGCGGCTGAATACCAGCGCCGACGGACCGTTCTTGCGCAGGATCGCTTGCTTCCATGACACCGCCGATTCCACCGTGTCACAGGGGCGCCAGGTGCGCATGTTCGGCGTCATCCGCAGACTGGCCAGCTGTTCGATGGGCTGGTGAGTCGGGCCATCTTCACCCAGGCCAATCGAATCGTGGGTGTACACCAGAATATTCGGCTGACCCATCAGCGCCGCCATCCGCACCGCGTTGCGCGCGTATTCCATAAATACCAGGAAGGTGCCGCCGTAGGGACGCAGGCCGCCGTGCAGCACCATGCCATTCATGATCGCGGTCATGGCGAATTCGCGCACGCCGTAGTGAATGTAATTGCCGTTGGCGTCGTCGCCAGTAATCGACTTGCAACCTTTCCAGACCGTGTTGTTGGAGCCGCCCAGATCCGCCGAGCCGCCGGTCAGTTCTGGCAGCAGCGGGCCGAACGCATCCAGCGCGTTCTGGCTGGCCTTGCGGGTGGCGATCTTGTCCATCTTCTCCTGACAGGCGCTAACAAAGGCATCCGCCTTGGCCGCAAAATCTGCCGGCAACTCACCCGCCAGACGACGGCGCAGTTCGGCGCCCTTGGCGGCAAACTTCGCCTGGTAGGCATCCATCAGCTTGTTCCACTCGGCCTCGGCAGCGTCGCCGGCGTCGCGGGCATCCCACTCTTCATAGATGTCGGCAGGCACTTCGAACGGGCCGTATTTCCAGCCCAGAGCTTCACGGGCCAGAGCGATTTCATCGGCGCCCAGCGGCGCCCCGTGACACTCTTCCTTGCCCTGCTTGTTCGGGCTGCCAAAACCAATCACGGTGCGGCAGCAAATCAGCGTCGGTTGCTCGGTGTTGGCGCGGGCAGTTTCCAGTGCCGTGCGGATTTCTTCGGCGTCATGGCCATCCACATGCGGGATCACCTGCCAGCCGTAAGCACGGAAACGCTCCACCGTGTTATCGGTGAACCAGCCTTCCACCTCACCGTCGATAGAAATGCCGTTGTCGTCATAAAAGGCAATCAGCTTGCCCAGCTTCAGGGTGCCGGCCAGCGAGCAGGCTTCGTGGGAAATGCCCTCCATCATGCAGCCGTCGCCAAGGAAGCTGTAGGTGTAATGATCCACCACCGGAAAGCCTTCCTCATTGAACTGCGCCGCCAGCATTTTTTCCGCGATCGCCATGCCCACCGCATTGGCAATGCCTTGGCCGAGCGGGCCGGTGGTGGTTTCCACACCGGGGCACTCGTGAAACTCAGGGTGGCCGGCAGTCGGGCTGCCCAGCTGGCGGAAGTTTTTCAGATCATCGATGGTGAGCTTGTAGCCGGTAAGGTGCAGCAGTGAATACAGCAGCATGGAGCCGTGGCCGTTCGACAGCACAAAGCGGTCGCGGTTGGCCCACTGGGGGTTGTTCGGGTTATGCCGCAGAACGCCGCGCCACAGCACCTCGGCGATATCCGCCATGCCCATCGGCGCCCCCGGATGACCGGAATTGGCCTGCTGAACGGCATCCATACTGAGCGCCCGGATGGCGTTGGCAAGTTCACGGGATCGGGTAACAGCGGTCATCAAAAACTCCTGCTGGCTGGGCGGTCCCGGAGGGGGCCTGAAGTGGGGCGCTATTGTCGTTGATGGCGGGGTGTTGGGCAAACCCTGAGCAGGCCGAGGCAGAGGAAAATGTCTCTGCATCAGGGCATGGCCAAACCATGGCCTGGATATCGGCTTGTGGCCGGAGTCAAGTATCTATATATATGGACTTATTGTTTATAATGGACTATTTATATATAGACTAATCGCTGTAACAGGTCTGTATATAAATAGACCAGAGGTCGATATGAAGATGAAAGACGTAGTTGTCTCACAAGCTCGAGACATCGCCAGCCAGAGCCTGTCCATCAATATCCCACGGCCGCCGAAGGGCTGGATATACACCCTGCGTACCGCGCTGGGCATGACCGGCGCTCAGTTGGGCGAGCGGCTGGGGGTAAAGAAGGGCCGGATATCGCAGATGGAAGCCATGGAAAGCCAGGGCCGGATTACCGTGCAACAGCTGGCCCGTGCCGCGGATGCGATGCAATGTGACCTTGTTATAGCCTTTCGTCCTCGCCAGCCGGTCGACCAGATCGTCGCCCGGCAGGCCAGAAAAAAGGCGCTGGCTGTGGCATCAGAAACCCAGGCGCATATGGCGCTGGAAGCGCAGGCCCTGGACAAGCGCACCTTTGAGCGGGAAGTGGAGCGACTTGCGGAGGAGTTCCAGCGAACCCTGCCCGGCGACTTGTGGGATGAGTAATGGAAAGTTTTGACGCGCCCTACGGGGCCACACCGCTGGACCCCTCCGAGCTGGAGGGGTTGAAGTTCAAGAACATTGCCACCTGCGCCCAGCTGGATGAGCTGGAGTCACACAGTGTCAGTGCCGGCCGCCTGTGGCTGGCCCGGCGAAAAAACAAACCCGTCCTGACGAATGATTTTCTGAAGACTTTCCATATCAAGCTGTTTGGCAGCGTCTGGAGCTGGGCGGGCAAGTACCGGAATACGGAAAAGAACATCGGCATTGATCCCCTCCATATTCCGGTGGAAATCAGGAATCTGCTGGATGACGCCAAATACTGGATTGAAAACGGAACCTACAACCGTATCGAGCTGGCTGCCCGCCTCCATCATCGGCTGGTAAAGATCCATCCATTCCCGAATGGCAACGGACGAATCGCCCGACTTTTTACCAATGCTGTGCTGGTTAATGAGATGAAAGAGAAGCCTCTGATATGGAGCGCAGGAAAACCTCATGCGATACCGGACAACGAAGAGCGACGATCATACATAGAGGCCCTGCGGGCAGCTGATGCAGGTGATATGCAATCGCTCATTGAGTATCTGGCAGTCAGAAACCCGGCCTGACATTTGTAGGGGGGCAAGAACGGAATGCGTCAGGCTGTTACAACGACCGAGCAAGTATCCCTCGCGACGGCCTGTTGCTATGAGTCCGACGCACAAAATGCCCGAAAGCAGCACAAGCTCTCGGGTCAGGTCAGCCGCTTGCTCATTATCTCCCTGGCCTCACTCTCGCTATAGGTTCTTCCCTCCGCTACAGCGAGCTCCCCCCTTGCAATCCCTTCACGCAGCTCCGCCTGCAGTCGCTCCACGAGCCACACCTTGATAATCGATTGCCGGGTAACCCCGATACGGGATGCCTCCCGGTCCAGTGCTTCCACTACCCAGGCCGGGAAATCCACGTTGATGCGCTTCTGCTCCTGATTGACGCGGCGCGCGGTGGACAGATCAAGGTCATCCACTACGTCTTCCCGGTCATCATCGAACTTGCGGTCGAAGTCCTTAGCTTTCATAAAGTGCCACCTCTGTGTTGCGGGCCCGCCTGACCGAGATCAGCCGGACGCGGTTCTGAGTATAAATTATTCTCTTTCTACTCAAAGTCCCGAGTTAAGGCATGCCGCTTTTGCCTTGATAACAGTTATCAAAAAGAGGCAAGATTGAGCCATCTATGTATGCGGGAGAGCCGCCAATGATCAGCGCCGAACTGGGCCCCCAGCTGGAGTCCCTGATCACCCGGTTGGTGGAATCCGGCCGCTATGGCTCGAAAAGCGAGGTGCTGCGCGAAGGCGTGCGCCTGATCCAGGAACGCGAGCGGCGGCTGGAAACGCTGGATGCGTTACTGGCAACCAGCCTGGCCGAGGCTAAGGCCGGCCTTGGCCAGCCCGCCGAAGCCGTATTCGACAATCTGGAAAGGAAATACCGGGAGCAGATCAAGGAGTGATCGTTCATCTTCAGCAGGCTGCTATCAGGGATCTGGAGCAGATCGGTGACTGCCCTTCGCTCGATATGGCCCTCGACAACCCTCAGCGGGCGCTGTCCTTCGTTCGGGAGCTGCGAGCCGCCTGTCTTGAGCTCGGCGAATTGGCCTGGGCATTTCCGCTGGTGCCCCGCTATGCCGAACAGGGTGTGCGGTGCCGAGTGTCTGGTAACTACCTGATCCTGTATCGCATTGCCGAGCAGGCGGAACGGGTGGATGTGTTGCGGGTGGTGCATGGGGTAAGGGATTGGGTGGGGAGTGTGCTGTGATCCATCAGTTCACATATAAGTGAATCCTCTTCTTATTCGTTATCCCCTCAATCGTCAGCTTTCCTGCCCCCCCTCCGCCTGAGCCTGTAAGAAATCCTTACAGGTTGCCGCTTCCTGTAACTCCCCGTCAACAAAGACATTTTTCAGGTGCATGGTGATGTTTTGCGGCTTGACCTGAAAAAGCTCGGCCATCTGGGCCTGTGTCAGCCACAGGCTTTCCTGCTCCAGCCGAATATCCAGCTGGACCTCGCCATCGTCTGACTGGTATATCTCGATGCTGTTGGTCATGGGAACCTCCCTGTTTCATGGTGCTGTGGCTAACCCGGCACTCCATGCCGGCAGGTTGCACGCGTAAGCGGCAAAGCCTCCCATGTGGTGTGTTCCAAAATGGAACATACC
This sequence comes from Alcanivoracaceae bacterium, assembly GCA_046292765.1. Taxonomy (GTDB): domain Bacteria; phylum Pseudomonadota; class Gammaproteobacteria; order Pseudomonadales; family Alcanivoracaceae; genus PGZG01. The sequence goes on from JBKBQA010000003.1 coordinate 151,683, forward strand.
ACTTCCTGCTGAAGTTCATTGCTGAGCAGCCCCCCCAACTTAATCATCCCTGAACCTCCCAGTGGCCGGCCTTATCCGAGCCGATTCTGCGCAGGCTGCCCGCCTGTTGCAGTCTGGCGATGGCGCGGGCAATGGTGCGCACGTCTTTGCCCAGGATTGTGGCGATCTGCTGGCGTGTCAGCCGGGCATTGCTCTGCAGCAGTAGCAGGACGGCTTCCGGGGTTTTCAGCCCTTTGACATTTACAGGGGCGTTTACAGGGGCATTTACAAGGGCGTTTTGCGCCAGCGTCCCGGAGATAACGGACAACATGAAATGAACAAAAGGCGTGCTTTCGGCCTGCTGGTCCGCCTGCTCAAGGGCCTGATAGTAGGCTTGCTGATGGTCCCTGATCACACTCTCCAGCGGCAGAGACAAGAACAGCGGGTGCCATTGCGACAGGATTAACGTCTGCCAGAGACGCCCCATGCGGCCATTGCCGTTGCTGAACGGGTGGATAAATTCCAGCTCGTAATGAAACACGCTGCTGGTGATCAGGGGGTGGTCTCGGGATTGTGCCAGCCAGCGACACAGATCAGCCATCAGGCCGGACACCTGATGCGCAGGCGGTGCGACATGCTGAACCTGGCCTCCTTTATGAATACCCACGGCCTTGTTGCGGAACGCTCCGGGGCCGGTCAGCACCTCGGCCATCATCAGGCCATGGGCGCGGAGCAGGTCATCGATGCTGTGCGGCTGCAAGCCCGGCAGGGCATCATAGGCGGCAATAGCGCCTTTCACCTCGGCCAGTTCCCGCACACTGCCCATTACCCTCCGTCCGTCGACAATGGCGGTGACCTGCTCCTCTGTCAGGGTATTGCCTTCAATCGCCAGCGTGCCGGTGATGGTTTTGATGCGGTTCTGTTTGCGCAGCTGCGGCGAGGCATTTAGCGCGCCAGCCTCCAGCCGACCCACCTGCTCGCTGATGTCGGCCACCAGGTTGAGGATATCGGAGGTGATAGTAAAAGGGGGCTTGTCTCGCATCGGACTCACTCAGCTCGACGCTTTCAGCAGGATAAAATGCTCGACCAGCCGAATCATCAACTCCTCGCCCGTAGCGATCAGCGTCTTTTTCAGCTCGGCAATGGCGGCCAGAGAGTCACCCAGCCCCAGCCGGATATCCAGCTGCTTCTGGCCGCAGTCGGACTGGTAGATCTCGATGCCATTGGTCATGGGCACCTCCCTGTTTCAGGGTGCTGTGGCTAATCCGGCAATCTATGCCGGCAGGTTGTGCGCACAGGCGGCTATCCATACTGGGCGCGTCTTTTAGCGCGCCAGCATACAACCATAAGCCTGCTTGTTCATTCTTTGCTGATGCTTGAGTAGAACTGGCTGCCCGACTCCGCGCCATGCGATTGAACGCGATGACCACACTGAAAGCCCGCAGGCCTTCCAGCCCGAACGATTCCTCGGCAAGCGGCCGGAGATCAATCGCTCCACCCCGTCTCTGCCTGTACATCATCCCCTCGCTACTCATTGAGAATGGCTATCAGAAAGATGCAGGCTTCATTTGTCTATATATATAAGGCAGATCCGCGAATGATCAGGGTTGAACTTGGCGACTTGGCTGGGGCGTTTCCGTTTGTGCCCTGATATGTCGAGCAGGGCATGGGGGATTGTGTGGGGGGTGTTGTAAGGGCGGTAATGCGCGGTTGCCTCTTGTGCTACAAGTGCTATATTCCTGAAGCGCTCGCTAGCGCCAGATGATGCCTGTAGACAGGCTCTATAGCTGATTTTGTCTGTTCGCAAGCTTGCCAAAACGTCTGAAATGAGCGGGATCGCTTATAAAAAGAGCAGACAAACAACAAGGACAACGCTCTTGAATGCTTACTTCGCCCCGCACGACGCAAAACGTCGCATCTTGCTGCTAGTCAGTGGCATGTCGCCGCAGATCGTTACTGAAACCGTGTATGCGCTGACTCAGAAGCAGGCGCAGCCTTTCCTGCCAACGGAAATACACTTGATAACCACCAGCCAGGGCGCCGAGCAGGCGCGTCTGAACTTGCTCGCCGGACCGAAATATTTTTATCAGCTTTGTCAGGATTACGGGCTGGATCAGAGCACTTTTTCCGAAGATCAAATCCACGTGATTCCGGACATCGAAGGGCGACCGCTGGCGGATATCCGCACTCCGGCCGAGAACGAATCTACGGCGGATTTTATTGCCAGCAAGGTGCGGGAGCTGTCGGCCGATCCAGAGGCCGCTCTGCACGTATCCATGGCTGGAGGTCGAAAGACTATGGGCTATTACGGCGGTTATGCCCTGTCACTGTTTGGTCGCCCACAAGACAGGCTTTCCCATGTGTTGGTGTCTGAAGGCTATGAAGGACTGCCGGATTTTTACTATCCGACACCGAAAAGCCACACCATCCGCGACCGCAGCGGCAAGGCGTTGGATGCCGCCAAGGCCGAAATCAGTCTCGCGGAAATTCCGTTTGTGCGACTGCGTGGCGGATTGCCGGGCAGCCTGTTGAGTGGCACACACAGTTTCAGCAAGACAGTGGAGCTGGCAGGCAAAGCGAGCGGCAAAATGCTGTTGGAACTGATGCCCCCACAGAATGCCTATCGATTGAATGGCGAACCCGGCAATCTTTCGCCCGTTCTTATGAGCCTCCTGTTATGGATCGTCACACGAAATGGGGTTCCCGTTCCGCCATTGGTCGAGAGTGAAAGCAGTCATGAATATGCAAACGAACTGCTTGCTGCGGCAAATCAATATAGTCTTTCTCTGCACGCTAGAACCAAGACCAGCCTGGAAAAAGATGGCATCGATCAGAGCTGGCTCGCACAAAAAAAATCCAAACTCAACGCAGAGTTTGAGAAGCACCTCGGGCCGGAACTTGGTGCGCTATGCAAACTTACGATTGTTAACCGGCATGGACAATCCGGGTACGCTTTGCCGGAAGCAATCGACATTGAGATCAATGATGAGGAATGGTCATGAAAACGCTCAGCCATACCGTTCGTTTTCTCACCCCCGCTTTTCTCGGCAATGCTGAGCAAAATGGCCAGTGGCGCACGCCTCCGTTTAAGGCGTTGTTGCGGCAGTGGTGGCGAATGGCTGTGGCCGAAGAGCTAAAATATGACGTAAGCGTCATTCGTCGGCGCGAGGCCGATTTATTCGGTGTAGCTGCCGATGGCGGTGATTCACACAAGAGCCGAGTACGAATTCGGTTGAGCCGTTGGGATGAAGGGAGACTTGCCAAGAAGGACTGGCAGAGTCTTGGGAAAACAAAGCATCCCGAAGTGCATGCGTCTGTGGGCGCTGATTTGTATTTGGGTTATGGCCCGCTGGAATACAACCGTGATAGCAGGACCACCTCATTGAAAAAGAATGCGGCCATTCAGGCAGGTGAAGAAGCTATGTTCAGCCTTGCTTTTCCAGAAGCCTATGCCGCTGAACTAGAGGCAGCTCTCTGGCTGATGAACCGCTATGGCACTTTGGGCGGGCGCAGTCGCAATGGCTGGGGCTCTTTTTTCCTAGCCTCTGCCAATGAACATACACCAACGCTTGATGGCGCGTTGCCTCTCCGTAATTGGCAGGATGCCTTGAAGCTGGACTGGCCTCATGCACTGGGCTCAGATGGTGCGCCATTGATTTGGCAAACCGGCAGGCAGAATGATTGGAAAGCGGTAATGGTTGATCTTGCGAAACTCAAAATTGATTTGCGAACGCAATTCAGATTCAACAGCGGGAAAAATGCTGACTCTCCAGAAATGCGCCACTGGCTGAGCTACCCAGTTACCAATCATTCGGTGAAGGTTTGGGGTAATAACGCCCGCCTTCCCAACAGCCTGCGCTTCAAGATTCGTCAGGATGAAACCGGAAAATCGCACGGTGTCATCTTCCATGTGCCGTGCAAGCCACCGCAACAGTTTGGTTCGGACGAAAATACTCTTGAGGCCGTCTGGCAGAGAGTTCACCAGTATCTTGACGGCCTGAATGCCGTTAGCAGGATTGTGAAATAAGGATAGACGATGAGTAACAACGATGAGCTCTGGCAAACCAAAATCGCCGCGCGCCTACATGATCCGGCAGAAAAGGCTCTTGTATTGCTGCGTGATCCGGCAGGCCATGAAAATGGCACCAGTCGTGCACTCACTCGCCTGCTGGGTTTTCACGAGATCGGCTTGAATCGAGTCGATAGCGATAACGACGAAGCCCTGACTCGCACCCTGTTCAAGAAGGGTGTTCCTGCCGATATGTATCGCCATGTCCAGCGTGCCGACTGGTGGGCGGCAGCAGCGGATCGTCCGCAATTTCCGATGGACGAAATCCCCGGCACCACCAGGAACAGCGAGCAGAAGCCCCTGGCAGTTTCCGGCTGGGCGCAGGTGTCCTGGGCAAAAGAGCCGGTGTTGATTCACCCGCTGACTGGCGAACAGTTCGACCTCGGCAAGTCCGGTGGCCTGACTGATACCGCTATTGAATCTGTCAAACAGCGTAGCTTCGATCACTTCTCCGAGTTGATGGTTAAGCTGGACGCAGGGAAGGACGAACAGGATTGGCGCAAGCTCCTTCTGGCCTTCTGGCGTTTTGGCCCGGAGTTGGGTGTCACCAATGCCGATACCGAGGATAACGACAAGCTTGGCAATCTTTGGGAGATTCTTCCCGCCGATACCCGGATTCCTGACCGCAGCATCTGGGATCACCTGGATTTAACCTCCGCCTTTGCTGGTGCATTTGCAGCTGACGCAAAAGGCGAAGTGGCATTGTTAAGCCTGTCCATTGGCCCGGTACAACCCTTTATCGCGGCAGCCCGCACCACTTCTGATCTGTGGGCAGGCTCTCACTTGTTGTCCCGTCTGAGCTGGGAAGCTATGCGGTCGGTATGTGAGCAACTGGGGCCAGATGCCATTTTGTTTCCACGCTTGCGCGGTATTCCGCAGGTGGATTTGTGGTTGCGTGACCAGATGGGGTTGCCGGGCAACTTGTTCCAGAGCTGCGACTGGAGCAAGAGTGGAACCGACAGCAACCCGTTGTTCTCTGCTGCTCTACCCAACCGCTTTGTGACGGTGGTGCCTGCCAGCAAGGCAAGGGAAATTGCCGAAACGGTAGAGAAGAATGTGCGCGAGTGGTTGAAAGACTTGGGAGAACAAGTTATCGACCTTCTGCTTGCTGAGGCAGGTTATAGCGGCGAACAAGAAAATATCACCATTCCCCGCGATCAAATGAGGGAACAGCTGCAAGGCTTTCCCGAAGTGCATTGGGCGGCCGTGCCGTTCTCACTAATTCGCTGCTCCGACGAACAGAAGCAGCGCGATCTGGACACCAGCCAACTGTCTGCTGCCATGCGTCCGTTTTTTACTGGTGAAGGCGAGCCAGGTTTTCTCAATACACCTGCCTGGCAGGTGTTGCAAAAAGAGCTGGAGCTGCTGGACGAGCAGGGCAAAAAATCCGTGTTCTTCGTACCGAACCCCGGCGTGCTGTATCCGGCGGTATTCGACTTGGCTGAACGGGTCATGGCCGCCGCCAAGGCCAGCCGCACCTTTGCACAAACGAAGCAGGAGGGCTGGCGTTGCTCGCTGACAGGGGAGAACGAATGGCTGACCACCAACCGCGAGCAACTGCACTGGAACCAGAGCTACCGGCAGAAACAGGGCACCCTGTGGACTGCCGTTGCCGGGAAGAAACCGTCCTGGGCGAAAAAGGGCGAACATCTGAGCGCCCTGCCTGCCATCAAACGCCTGTGGCCAACCCTGTTCAAGGAAGAAGTTGGCAAGGCGCTGGCCGACAAGGATGATGGTTCAATAAAGCAGATCAACCGTTTTGTCGTATCTACCCATACGATGGCGTTGGCGCATCAACTGGCAAACAATCTGGATATCAGTATCAGTGATGGGCTGCGAGACAAGCTGAGTGGCGGTGAGTGCCGCGTAGCATTGCCACGCAAACTGGCTAAGGCTATTTATAAAGCAGGCAAGGATGCTGATTTGATTGCGCGCATTCCCGGTTGGCTGGAGGCCGCGCGTGATGCAGACGATGATGGCAAAGCTTTGGACGAGGCTCGGCGGGATATCAAGAAATTGCTGGGTTGTAAAGCCGAAACCTATTACAGCCTGATCATGATGGATGGCGACCGTATGGGTGCGATTCTGTCCGGTGACGACAGCACCGGCACCACCATTCGCTACCAGCAGAGCTTTCATCCCAAGGTGCAGAAAGGTTTCGCCGAACGCGCGGCCCGCCAGCCACAGATTAAAGCGTATGGTGAGCAAAAGCGCGCCATGACTCCCGGACGCCACTTGGCGATTTCCGGTGCGCTTAATGATTTCTCGCAAACCGTGGTGCGCCATGTGGTGGAGGAAGAAAACTTGGGTCGCTTGATCTATGCCGGAGGCGATGATGTGCTGGCCATGCTGCCGGTGGCTGACCTGCTTTCCACGATGCAGCGACTGCGCCATGTCTATTCCGGTACCGTGCCGGAAGATGCCGATGTTGACTGGGGTGAACTACGTGGGCGCAAGACACTGGTTTCCAAGGGTGGCTTCGCCTGGCTCAATGGTCGTTTGATGCGAATGATGGGCAGCAATGCGACTGCTTCCTGTGGTGCGATCATTGCCCATCATCAGGCGCCGCTGTCTGCGGTGCTGCGTGAACTGCGAGCAGCGGAAAGCCGCGCCAAGAATGAAGGCGATCGCGATGCCTTCTCTCTCACCGTGATCAAGCGCTCCGGGGGTACGCTGACTCTTACCGAGAACTGGGGGGATTCGATCGCCCTGTTGCAGGCTGTGCGAGACTTCCTTGCTGCCGAAGGCGTGTCCCGCCGAGCTGTTTACCACACTCTGGAATGGCTGAATGAAAACGAGCTGCCCGCTAACGCATTTGAAAGCGGCATGGCGCATAGTCTGCTGGAGTATCAGCTGAATCGGCAGGCCAAAGGCGAAGCGAAAATTCAGGTAGCGAAACTGGCGCGGAATTTGATCGAACTGGCCCAAACCTGGGCGCAGGAGAAGCGTATCGAGAAGCTGCGGAACTTCCTATCTGTTGCTGAGTTTTTGGCTCGTGAAACACGCACAGGGGGTAAAGAATCATGAGCGTCGAATCCCGCTTCATTGAACCGCTGGATGTTTTGTTTTTACGCGGCAATAAACTTTTCGGAGACCCCGGCAGTTACGGTGAATGCCTGATTCCGCCTTGGCCGTCGGTGGCCGCTGGTGCCATCCGTTCGCGCATGCTTGTGGATGATGGGGTTGATCTGGCGGCTTTCGGCAAAAACCAAATCAATCATCCGGCGTTGGGCACGCCAGAAGATCCTGGTAGTTTTGTTCTGGCCGGGTTCTATCCAGCGCAGCAAAAAAATGGCAAAACAGAAATCCTTCTGCCGCCACCGGCGGATATGCTGGTTACTAAAAACCAGTCTGGCATGTTGGAGGTGAGCTGCTTGTCACCGCAGCCCATCCATCCGATGCTGCAATCATCTTTTCCATTGGACCGCCCGCCGGTATTACCGCAAGGCACGCAGCGCCTCAAGCCGGAAACAGGCTACTGGCTGGCCCAGCAAGGTTGGGCGGCCTATTTGCAAGGGCGAGCGCCAAGTACCGAACAATTAGTGCATTCGTCGGCACTCTGGAGTTTTGACGCGCGTGTCGGTATCGGCATGAGTGCTGCGACCCGCAGTGCGGAGGAGGGAAAACTATTCTCTGTCCAGGCGGTTTCGATGAAAACAGGTGTTGGTTTCGTGGCGGTCATCAGTGGTGCGCAACCGCCCATTGATGGCTTGCTGCGCCTGGGAGGCGATGGCCGCGCTGCCACTATCGAGCAGGCTGACATCGAGCTGCCCCTGCCGGACTATGAAGCTATCGCCAGCAGCAAACGCTGCCGCATCGTTCTCACAAGTCCCGGTCTGTTTCCCGATGGCTGGAAGCTGCCGGGCACAGAGGATGGCAACCGGGTCACACTGCCCGAAGGTATCACCGCGCAACTGGTCAGTGCTGCCGTACCGCGCGCCGAAACCCTATCCGGTTGGGACCTTGCCAAATGGCAGCCGAAGCCGGCGCGACGGGTTGTGCCAACGGGCAGTGTCTACTGGCTGGATGAGTTGGAAGCTTCCCCGGAAGCCCTTGGCAGGCTTGTGGAGCGGGGCCTGTGGGGCGAGCCGTGTGAGGATGCAGCACGCAGAGCCGAAGGTTTCAATCGGATCAGCCTCGCCATCTGGGCTGATGAGTAAAGAGATTAAGGAGAAAACACCATGTTTCAGAAACAAGCTACCGTTTTTTTGTATGCCATCAGCCCCGTTCACATGGGTGCCGGACAGGCCATCGATGTGATCGACAATCCCATCCAGCGCGAAAAACACACCGGACACCCGAGCTTTGCCGGTTCCGGAATCAAGGGTGCAGTTCGCCACAGTTTTGAAGCGCTGGGCGGACAAAATGGCGACATCGACCACCTGCTTGGCCCTGAATCAGGCAGCGGCGACTTGCACGCCGGTGCGATTAGCTTTGGTGACGCGCAACTGGTAGCGCTGCCCGTTCGCAGCCTGAAGGGTGGTTATGTGTATGCCACCTGTCCGCAGGCACTGGCGCGGGCGCAGCGCTTGTTGAAGCTGACGGGAGCGGCGGTGAACTGGGTCATACCGGCTGTGCAGGAAGGCGAAGCACTGGTTATCAATGATGGCCTGCTCTCTGGTGACAAGCTGCATCTGGAAGCATTTGAATATGCAAAAGTGTATGGCGGGAAATTGGCAGACATTGCTGCCGACCTTGCCATCAAAGCACTGCCAGACGCGGATGAATATGGGTTCTTTCGGGAAAAGCTGGGAACCGATCTTGTTGTACTGCACGACACCGACTTCGCCTATTTTTCCCGGCACGCCATGCTGGTGGAGCCTCATGTGCGCATCGACCCGACAACCGGTACTGCTGATGGCGGCGGCTTGTTCTATACCGAAAACCTGCCGCCGGAATCCATCATGATTGCACCGCTGATGGCAAGCAAAACGCGTACGGGAAAGCAAGATAGCCATCTGGAAGCAGAAGCCGTGCTGGCTCAGATCAAAGCCTTGATCCATTCCCGCCTACTGCAAATCGGTGGTGATGCCACTACCGGGCGCGGTTTGGTGGTGGCTCATGTAGTGGGAGGTTAAGCCATGCAGACCCTCGAACAGCAACGCGCCCAGAATGCCTGGGAAGTTTCCGCAAAATATGAGAAGGATCACGTCAATGTAGCCAAGGGGTTGCCTGCGTTGATTATGAACAGCGGCTTGATGCAAGTATTAGCGTTTGCACAGCAAAAGGGTGGAAAGCACGAAGCTGTTGCTACAGACCTTCGTGTTTGGCTGTTTAGGCGCTACGGCGAAAAAGCCGGCATGACCGACCATGGTTTTGACGAATTTATGCAAAGGATGATGACAGTTGAGCCACCAACGTACCAAGCCATCAACGCAGAAGCCTTTGCCTGGTTGAAATGGCTGCGCCAGATAGCTGCTGCTCGCAAGGGAGGAGAGTGACATGCCTATTGCTGCCGTACCTGGATATCTGGGTAACGATTTTCGCAGTGCTTCGCCGGGGTTGCGCTTTGGCCTGTATTTTCAGGGCTGGAATAATAACTGGAGAAAACATGTTCCAGACGCAAGGAATAATGAATCATCAGCGGTGAAATCAGCCTGTGCTATGACGGATAGTGATATTGCTGCCATGCAGAGCCTGCTAAAACGTCAGCAGGCGGCTTTTAATTCAACTTCCAACAATGTAAGCACACTGCAACTGGATGCCATTTCCACTTCTCCCCTCGCTACCGGTCTTGGCAACGAGCATCCAACGGAAAATGGCTTTACCTTTCTCAATCCCTACGGCTTACCCTACCTGCCGGGTAGTGGAGTGAAAGGCGTGCTGCGTCAGGCGGCGCATGAACTGGCCTCCGGAGAATGGGGTGAGAGCGATTGGACGGACGCATGCATTCTCGCATTGTTTGGCCCGGAGCCGGGTGCCGAGACGCTTATACGTGGTGCACTGACTTTCTGGGATGTTCTTCCTCAGGTCAAGGGTAACAGTCTGACCGTGGAGATCATGACGCCGCACCAGAAACACTACTATCAAGAGGGGAAGAGCCCGCACGATTCTGGACAGCCGGTGCCGATTACCTTCCTGAGCGTGCCGCCCGGTTCCGGTTTTACTTTCCATGTGCAGTGCCATCGGGCCCTGCTGGAAAGTTCGGCGCAGGAACTTATGCATAATGATAAATGGAAGCACTTGCTGCAAAGCGCCTTTGAACATGCGTTCAACTGGCTCGGTTTCGGTGCGAAATCAGCCATTGGTTATGGGGCCATGCAAGAGGACGAATCGAAGAAACGCGAACGTGAAAAACAGCAAGCAGAACAGCGAGAGCAGGAGCGCCGATTGACCCTAAGCCCGGCAGATCTGGCCTACGAAGAGAGTCGACCTGTGATTGAAAAATTTCGGAGATCGTTCGAGGCAGCAAACAAAGCGGCCTACCAGCCCGGCCAGGAATTTGACAGTAAACGCAATGAGTTTATTCAGGCGGCTACAGCATGGTCTGATCAGCGTAGTCGTAGCGAGGCCTCATGCCTTCTGGAAGAGACTCTGAAATGGGGTATTTCAAAAAAGGGAAAAGATCGCTTGAGGGCGGTGCTTCTTGAGCTGAAGCCAAAATCGTGAAATATGAACTTAGCTGCAATGTCGATGCTTTCTGTGGATGACTGTAACGTAATACCTAAAACGCTTCGCAGCCTTGATTATTTTCACAAGCTTCCGAAAAACCGACATTACCAATCCCAGTGCGAGAATGTGTCCATCGCAGCCTGAACGGGAGAAATCATCATGACCATTCACAAAGCCATTGCAGCAGGTATTGCAGGTGACCAGCTTTCCCGTTCCATCGCTCGCACTGACGAAGTCAGTGCTGGCCGTAGCGCCATCGCCGTTGGCAGTGGCGCGCTGCTGGGAGGCGCTGCCACCGGCGCCCTGGCGGTTGGTGCTGGTGCCGTCGGTGCTAGCGCGTTGGCTGCGGTGGCAGCACCCGTCATCTTGCCGATGGCAGTGGTATCGGGCGGTATTGCCTTGCTTTGTAGCTTGTGGGAATAGCAGATGTTCTGCGGCCACCGGGTAGATCTGGCAAGCTTGCCAGATCTACCCGGCTGGTGGCTTGCACTTAATATGAACATCGTCAAATCGCCTTTCGGGAGAAAACCATGAGCATGACCGCCGAACAGAAAAATAAATGCCACGCCATCATCCATGCTTCGGCCTTGGTGGCTGGCGCGGGGAATCTCTCGCCGGTTCCTGGAACCGGGGTGGCAGCCGATACCTTCGCGCTCACCGGCATGGCGGTGAGTCTCGCTACCGTTTTTGGTTCCGATATCTCCAAAGAGGCGGCGCGTGGTATGGCGTTCTCTGCCATCAAGAACACCATGCTCAAACAACCAATCAAGGTGCTTGGCAAGGAATTGTCCCGACTGGTGCCATGGCTGGGGCAAGTGGTTGCGCCAACGGTCGCCATCGGGCTAGTGGAAGCCGCTGGCTGGACGATGGCAGAGGAGATGGCTTGTCGCAGACGGGCCTGAAACAAGCGAAACGATAAAGGGAGATTGCGCGTGGCAACGTTCTTTATTTCTCGACATCCTGGCGCGCAACAGTGGGCGCGGTGTCAGCAATTGCCCGTGAATCACTGGGTCGTACACCTGGATATTACACAAATCCAGCCAGGTGATACGGTCATCGGCACTCTGCCGGTTAATCTGGCGGCTGCAGTGTGTATGCGCGGAGCTCGCTATCTTCACCTGTCGCTAACATTGCCTGCTGAAGCACGCGGGCGAGAGCTCAGTGCCGATGAGCTTACCCAATACGGTGCCCGGTTGAGGGGTTTTAATATCCAGCCCGGGGAGCCTCCCTTGTGACAGTAGCGCTCACCCTGCCGGTTGCCCGTTTCCACTTCACAGCACAGGTCGATGCGTCCTTGCAGTTGCCACCCTATGCGGGCTCCATGTTGCGCGGTGCTTTTGGTCATGCTTTGCGTAAACTCACGTTGCTGCCGCACAAAAATAACGAACCCTGCGCCCTCAAGGATACCTGCCCTTACTGTCAGATATTCGCCACGCCGCCCCTGCCGAATCATCGCTTGCAGAAATTCAGCCAGATGCCGGCCGCCTATGTGATCGAACCGCCAACCGGTGGCCAGCAAGCGCTGGCGGCGGGAGATCTATTCCCATTTGATCTGGTACTGATTGGCCGGGCGATTCACCAGCTACCCCTGGTGGTTTTCGCCTTCAAGCAGGCGCTCGAAAATGGCTTGGGTAAAAGCAAGACGAGCTGCACTCTGGTGCAAGTGCAGCAAGCGGAAGCCGGCACCATTCTGTGGCAGAAAGGGCAGGCTCAAATGGCAGCTTCTGCACCCTTGCCACATGTGCCCGAGACGCCCCACGGCTCAGCAACCCTTAGTTTTGTAACGCCATTGCGCCTGCAACAACAAGGTAAGCTGGTGGGGATGCGCGAACTGGACGCGCGTACGCTGTTGATTGCACTTGCACGCCGCTGGCAATTGCTGGCAGATGTTCATCTTGGTGGCGACGCACCGCAACTGGATTTTACCCAACTGGGCGACGCTGCTCGCAGCATCAATCTTCATGCGCAATCCATGACATGGTTTGACTGGCAGCGTTACTCCAATCGCCAGCAACAAGCCATGACCCTGGGCGGCCTTATTGGCAATCTGACACTGCATGGGGACCTTTCCCTGTTCAACTCATTACTGCATATTGGGCAGTGGCTACATATAGGAAAGGAAACTGTATTTGGTCTCGGCAAGTACGATCTGAAATGGCAGTAACTCCAAGGAAGTCTGCATGAACATTCATCTCTGTGTTATTACGGGCCAGGCGCTGGCAAACCTGATACCTCTGCTTCAGGAAAAGCCGGAGCATGTTGTGCTGATGTATAGCGACGACATGGCAGATGCTGCACGGCAGTTTGAAAGCACGCTGGGAAAAGCGGGGTTTCGCCCGGAGCAAATATTCCGCTACCCTTATTTACCCTTGCACCCCTATGAAGCGATCAGTCTATATGCAATGGAAGTGCGTGAAGATCTACGTCAGAAGCACCCCGAAGCATGCCTGACATGGAACGCCACCGGCGGCACCAAGCTGATGGCGCTGGCTATCCGCGATGCACTGGATGACAGTGATAGAATTATTTACCTTGACACGCGCGAGGGTTTGCTGGAAGAACTTCGACCTGATCCCGGTGCGCCACCGCTAAACTCTGTACTAACGCCCGAAATTTACCTTCATGCGCTGGGGAAAATCCGCCGTCATGCAAAGTCAGACTCCGATTTTTGGCGAGAAAATGCAAAACACCGAAGAGCTTCAGCCCTGCATTTTAGCAGAAACATCCAAAATCTCGAATCATTAGTTCAACTCCTTAATCGTAGCCTGCAAGCCAATGTTGGGAAGCAATGTTTCCCAGTCAGTAAAGTCAGCCGCGATTGGCGGAAAATGCTGGAGCTTCTGCAAAGTGCAGGGTTAGTCGAATGGGATGGCAGTCATGACACGGAGATTAGCGTTCCCAGTGCCGATGCGGCCAGTTGGCTCACCGGAGGATGGTTGGAAGAATATGTCTGGCATGTTGCTCATGAGCTGGGTTTCGATCATGTAGAGTCCAGTGTAAAATTCGGCGATCTGCGCCTCCGCAAGGATGGCGAAGACAACGAGATAGACGTACTCATATTGCATAAAAATCGCCTGCTGATTGTGGAGTGCAAAAGCGGTTACATGGGTAGCAACAGTCAGAAAGATAGCGGCATCATTTATAGACTCGATAGCGTGGCCGATCAGGCTGGGGGCCAACAAGTCACCAAGCTGCTTGTCAGTGCGCAGCCTTTGGAACATGAAACCCGCCAAGGGCGTAAAGTGAATACCCGGGCCAGAGCCGAAGCCGTACATATTCACACGCTTGCCAGCGAACAACTGCTTCAGCTTGAAACACAATTAAAGCACTGGGGCGAGCAGGGCAGATTGCCCGTCGTATAAAGATCGCAAGCTTGCCAAACCTGTCGCCGTTCATCGTTTGACCTATCGTTTGCTCTCCACGCCCGGACGAGCAAACGATCATGGCGCTTCACTATAGTCAGCAACAGATTGATCAACTGGTTAACCCTTGCGCCAGCCGATTGGCACAGGGCGGGCCAGAGAGCTTCTACAAGATCTACAGTGACCTGTTTGCTTTTCGCCAGCAGCCAGAAAAGGTCTACGATGACTTCATCTGCCGCACCCTGCGCGCCACCGCGCCTCTAAACAATCTGAATGATCTCATTACCTACAATGCGTTGTATTTTGCCCAACACCTTGCCCGTTTCCGCTGCCTGTTGAGCCTGGTGCAGGCTCAGCGTGCCCGGCCTGTATCGGCCCCAATCCGGCTCAGGGTTGTTGATTATGGTTGTGGTCAGGGGCTCGCCTCTCTGGCGCTGCTGGAACACCTTTGCCCCCATTCCCGGGTTGAGATCGAGGTGCATCTGATCGAGCCCTCGGCGCTGTGCTTGTATGCTGCCAGCCGTTACGTGGGTGCTCATGCCGAGCGGTTGCAGGGAAAGGTGCAGATCCACACTCATGCCTGCACGATTGATCAGGTGCCCGCCGATATTTTCAGCCCCCACCAAAACACCGTTCTGCACCTGTTCTCCAACGTGCTGGACCTTACCGGCCAGCCCGACTTCGATCTTGATCCCTGGATTCAGGCATTGCGCGAGGCGCCTGGCAAACACCTCGTACTCGGCGCAAGCCCGGCCTACCCCGGGAGCCAGCAGGGCTTTATGCGCATGCATACGCACTTTCCCCATGCTCGTAACCTTTTGCCCAGCCCCCGAATCAGTGTTCGCATTCCGGCGGGCTACACAGTACCGTCCATGAGTGGGAAGCCCATCACTGAGGCTCAGGGCAGCGCTATAGCGCTGCTGATTAACCATCGGTAACCGTCATGATTCAAGACCTTTTTGCAGATCAGCCCGATAGCATCCCGCAGTATGTCGGTCGGTATCCCTTGCTGCCGCACCCGTGTGGCATTGGCCATCAACTACAAGTGCCGGATGGCCAGATCCACTATGCACCGGGGTTCCTCAGCCGTGATATCAGTGATCGTCTGCTGCAAATACTGCTCGCCAATGACCGCCACCCGCAGCAGAGCACCGATTGGCAGCAAACGGATATGACAGATATCCACTGGCACACTATTCCATGGCGGCAGGACAGCGTTCACCTCTATGGAAAGCAGGTGCCACTGCCGCGCCTCTCCTCCTGGCATGGCGATAACGACCGTCCCTACACTTACTCTGGTCTGACCCTGCAACCCAACCCCTGGAACAAGCCGCTTGACTGGCTGCGCGACCAGCTTGCGGCGATAACCGGTATTTGGTTTAACAGCGTATTACTGAACTGGTATCGCAGTGGTGACGACCACATTTCCTGGCACGCCGATGCTGAGGCGGAACTGGGGCAAAATCCGGTGATTGCTTCCATTAACCTTGGCGCCACTCGCCGCTTTTTATTGCGCCGCCGGGATAATCCTGCAGAAAAACTGGAGCTGTCTTTGGCCCACGGTACGTTGCTGGTCATGTCCGGGGCGCTGCAGCATCATTGGCAACATGCCGTGCCTAAAGAGAAGCGTATCAAGGAAAGCCGCATTAACCTGACATTTCGGGTTATTCACACACCCGTCTCAACCGGGTAGGATTTTGTATCTGTATCAGGCGATAACATAGAGGACAAAACCAGAGGATACCAAAACCATGCATACGCCTGTTTCACAGCAAGCCCCGCACATAACTACCTTCGATACGGGTATTTCCGTTAAAGGCATCACTATCTATTTGATGTCAAAAGGAAAGAAATGCGTCACAGTTGTAACCGAGCCCTGATTTGAAAGGGATTAAGACGAAGCATCTCCTTCAGCATCAGCATAGTGTAGGTTGTAACCGAGCCCTGATTTGAAAGGGATTAAGACCCACGGTCTACGTCTTCCAGTCGCTCTTTGATGTTGTAACCGAGCCCTGATTTGAAAGGGATTAAGACGGCAATAACGTGGTGGGCGGGGCACCATCGCGCGTTGTAACCGAGCCCTGATTTGAAAGGGATTAAGACCGCGCAGGATGTCCGAGTGCTGCGACAGGTCCCGTTGTAACCGAGCCCTGATTTGAAAGGGATTAAGACTGTCGTAGTCGCCGCCGTGAAGGTGGGTTGCAGTTGTAACCGAGCCCTGATTTGAAAGGGATTAAGACATACAAACGTGCGCCAACAGCGCGCCAACAATAGTTGTAACCGAGCCCTGATTTGAAAGGGATTAAGACTCCGAGGCCTCTCGGAGAATCTTGGTCTTCGTGGTTGTAACCGAGCCCTGATTTGAAAGGGATTAAGACCGCGTTTCAGATCACGAATGCTCAGTTCGGTCGGTTGTAACCGAGCCCTGATTTGAAAGGGATTAAGACTTCTGCAGCTGACTGCTGTTCTTGACGATCTCAGTTGTAACCGAGCCCTGATTTGAAAGGGATTAAGACCCGCCACCGAAGTTCTTGTTCCAGCGTGGACGCCGTTGTAACCGAGCCCTGATTTGAAAGGGATTAAGACAACCACCATTGACGTGCCAGTGTCAGCCGGTCAGTTGTAACCGAGCCCTGATTTGAAAGGGATTAAGACGTAGCCCACTAGCCAGCGAGCGATGGAAGTGCCGTTGTAACCGAGCCCTGATTTGAAAGGGATTAAGACTTCTTTCAGCGCTTGCAGTTCGTCCGGAGTAGGAGTTGTAACCGAGCCCTGATTTGAAAGGGATTAAGACCTTGATCACCTGAGTGGCCAGCTGCTCCTTTTCAGTTGTAACCGAGCCCTGATTTGAAAGGGATTAAGACAGATTTTCTTGTCGATGTAGCCTACTAGCCAGCGTTGTAACCGAGCCCTGATTTGAAAGGGATTAAGACCGCATTTCAGTTTCCTGTACCAGTCGATGAAACGTTGTAACCGAGCCCTGATTTGAAAGGGATTAAGACCTTGGCAAAATGTCACAAGAAACCGCGACATGTGTTGTAACCGAGCCCTGATTTGAAAGGGATTAAGACCCATATTTCTACGCACGGGCGATGTGATTTGATTTGTTGTAACCGAGCCCTGATTTGAAAGGGATTAAGACGTTGGCGATAGCTGCGTTGACGGTGCCGACAGGTTGTAACCGAGCCCTGATTTGAAAGGGATTAAGACTGCTACGACACGTTCGAATGCAAACCGGATCTGGGTTGTAACCGAGCCCTGATTTGAAAGGGATTAAGACCGGTGATGTGGTTCAGCGCAGCATCACCTTGATGTTGTAACCGAGCCCTGATTTGAAAGGGATTAAGACTCATAGCAGCTTTCACGTCGCTGTAACGGGTAGTTGTAACCGAGCCCTGATTTGAAAGGGATTAAGACTTAGTGCGCGGTCGTTGTTAGTCATTGTCTGCGTTGTAACCGAGCCCTGATTTGAAAGGGATTAAGACGCCCCACTGCTGCGCAGCTGCGACGATGTTCGGTTGTAACCGAGCCCTGATTTGAAAGGGATTAAGACAGCTCCTCAAGGCGGGCTTTCTCGAGCTCGAGGTTGTAACCGAGCCCTGATTTGAATGGGATTAAGCTTTCCAGAGAGATTTACCATGGCGCGCACCCTGTTTCTTTTTTGCTATGACATTGCTGATGCTCGTCGCCAAAGACAGGTTCGGCGCTATCTTCAGGGTTATAAAGTAGAAGGGCAGAAATCCGTCTTTGAGTGCTGGATGACGGCTACCGAGTACACTCAGGTAATGGAGGTGCTCTCCGAGATGATCAACGCAGAAGAAGATCGTATTCATGTTTTCCGCCTTGACCCCAGGCAGAAAGTGCGTTGTTTTGGTTTGGCGCGACATTTTACCGAGAAGCCATTCATTATTGGTTGAGGTTAACATCATGACCAGTTTGTATGTGGATCGACGCGGCACGGAAATCCGTGTGGATGGTGGTGCCCTGGTGTTTTATGACGCCAGTGGCCGTTTGGGCACTGTGCCTCTGGCGCCGCTTACCCGAGTCATTCTGCGTGGCAATGTCCAATTAAGTGCCAGCGTGCTGGGCAAGTTGGGGGAACATGGTATTGGTGTGATTGTGCTTTCCGGGCGAAAGGGCCTGCCTGCTTTGTTCATGGGTCGGCCTCACAATGATGCCAGTCGTCGCCTTGCTCAGTATCGTCAGGTAGACAATCCGATTTTTTGCCTGCACTTTGCGCGTCAATTGGTGCATGACAAGCTGCTTTCACAGCATCGGATGCTGGCGGATATGCTGGTACGCCGCCCGGCTTTGCGGCGTGTTCTGCTGGCGCGCGGCAATCAGTTGCAGGCGTTGCTGGATGGGCGGATGACAGAAATCACAAGCCTTGATGCCTTGCGTGGCATAGAGGGCGCTGGCGCGAACTTATATTTCAGTGCATTAGCTGAAGCAGTATCGCCAAGCCTGAATTTCACCGGGCGTAATCGCCGTCCGCCACGCGATCCGTTTAATGCCATGCTGTCACTGGGATATACGCTGCTGCATGCAGAGGCGGTGCTGGCGCTGCATGCCAGCGGATTTGATCCCTATATAGGCTTTTATCATGCGCTGGCGTTTGGTCGGGAATCCCTTGCCAGTGACATCATTGAGCCGGTCCGTGCAGAGGTGGATGCGTTCGTGTTGAGGCTGTTTGCCGAGCAGGTGTTGCGCGCAGAGGATTTTTCACAAACTGATGGTGCCTGCTTGTTGGGCAAGGCTGGCCGATTGCGTTTTTACCAGCACTACGACGCCCAAGGCAACCTGTTGAGAAAGGCCTTGGCAGGCCGGATAGAGGTTCTGGGAAAACAGTTGCTCGGCGATGATTTCCAGTGTCCGGACGCATTGCAGCAACCGGAGGCGGATGATGGCGAGCTACCTGATTTGTTATGATATCAGCCAGCCTCGTCGTCTGGCCCGCCTGCATCGCTATTTGTGCCGTTACGCCTTTCCTCTGCAGTACAGTGTTTTTCTGTTTGTCGGGGACGAACGTGCTTTGGAGAAATATTTGGCGGCCATGAAAAAGCTGATCAATGAGAAAGAAGACGATCTGCGTTGCTACCCGCTGCCGCAGCGGGGGAGCCGTGACCGCCTGGGTCGCCCAACGATGCCCGAGGGAATTTTTTGCGGTGTGCTACCTTCGGAAGGGATGGAGCCGGGATAAAGGGCTTCTTAGTAAGTCGGGCCAAGAGACTTGAATCAATATCGAAAGTATTTGATGGGGGCATGGGGCCAAATGGGTCGGCTTGAGCGACTAACGGCCGGCGCAAGAATAGAAAGGCCCGGCGAGCGACTCCGGAGGATTATGGCGCCGGCAACGATCACCACGCCATTTACATAATTCGCATAAACCACTGCGCTCATCTCGCAGGACAGTCAGAGCTCATCCTGGCCGGACTTGCCAAGCTGTTGCTGCAACCACGTTGGACTGCGGCGCATCGGCAAAATGGCGACGACGGTTATGTTGCTGTCGTCGAGCTGGTAATAGACCGCGTAGGGAAAACGACGGGCCAGCAGTCGATAAGCGCCGAAATGCTTTTCGTGAACGCCGGCATAGATGCAAAGGGATTCGATATCAGAGATCAGACTATCGAAGAACCAGCTTCCGACGCCGGGTTGAAGGCCGTCGTAGAATGCTTTGCCCAGCAACAAATCCCGCCGCGCCTCCTCCGTGAGACGAATGTCCTGCATGCTTACTCCCTGCGGCTGGCTTTGAGCTCTTCCAGAGACACGTAATCGGCTTTGCCCTCGGCAATGTTCCCCAGGCGGCGGGCGACCACCGCCTGATGCCAGTCCGGCGAAACCGGTTCGACTGTCTCGTGTACCAGTGCGTCCCAAAGGCTCTCCATGGCCTGCAGGCGCTGCTGACGGGTCATCTTGCTGATGGTGTCCGCGTCCATTGATACCTCCTTTAACCTGGCAGTCGGTCAGGGGCAGGATCACCCAGGTGCCGCGCCAGCATTGGATTGTGCCGCACATCCGGCGGGTTTGTCCCATGTGCCGGTACGCCGGAGACTTCTGGCTACAAGGCATTCAATATCGAAAATAATTGATATTGCCTCCCATCAGGCGTAAAGTCCGCCCCCATGTCACTGATCCAAGCCATCGCTTATCCCTCTGCAGACCGGGCCCCGTCCCTTGAGCCGCTCGAGCAGCTGCTTTGGGCCGCCGGCGACAGCCTCCGGTTATCGGTGCTGCAGGTGTTGGGGCAGAGCAGTTTCGGGGTGCTGGAGCTGTGCGAGATCTGCGATATGCGCCAGCCGGCCATGAGTCATCACCTCAAGGTGCTGGCCGAGGCGGGGCTGGTGGAGCGGCGTCGCGAGGGCAATGCCATCTGGTATAGCCGTAGCCTGGCCAGTGATGCGTTGCATCAGGCGCTGCTGGACCGGATCGACGAAGTGCCGCCGGATGGCGAGCTGGCCGGGCGGCTGGCCCAGGTGCAGGCGCGCCGGGCGGAGCACAGCCGGGTGTGGTTTGAGCGTTATGCCGGGGAGGCCGGTCAGGAAGAGCTGATCGCCGCCTATGAGGATTACGCCGATCTGGCGCTGGAGCTGGCCCTGCGCAGTGTGCCCGAGGGCGAGCTGGCGATCGAGATCGGCCCCGGCGATGGTGCCTTTATGCAGGCGCTGTCGGGTCGCTTCCGGCGCCTGATCGGTTACGAGAATGCTCCGGCCCAGTTAGCCCGGGCCGAGCGGCAGCTGGCCGACGCAAAAGTGCAAAACGCCACGCTCATATTGGGCGAGTGGCCGGCGGCGGCGCCGGACGAGGCGGAAGCGGATCTGGTGGTGCTGAATATGGTGCTGCACCACATGCCCGCCCCCGCCGACAGCCTGCGGGCGGCGGCGCGGCGGTTGAAGCCGGGCGGCATTTTGCTGGTGACGGAATTGTGCCGGCATGAAGAACACCGCGCTCACGATACGTGTGGTGATCTGTGGCTCGGTTTTGAGGAACAGGAATTACTGGCCTGGGCAAAGCGCGCAGGTCTTGAGCAGAACGAAGTGCAGTATCTGGCACAACGCAACGGTTTTCAGGTGCAGGTGCGCACCTTTGAACGCAGCGGTGAGAAGTAAACGTGATCACCGTTTTAACGATTAACCAGCAACATATGACCATGGAGTACCACCAACGATGAGCGAATATTCTGTTTTCACTTCCGAGTCCGTGTCCGAGGGCCATCCGGATAAAATGGCGGACCAGATTTCGGACGCCGTACTGGACGCGATCATTAAAGAAGATCCGCATGCCCGTGTGGCCGTGGAAACCATGGTGAAGACCGGCATGGCGATTATCGCCGGTGAAGTCACCACCAACTGCTATGTCGATCTGGAAGACATCGTCCGCGGCGTGATCACCGATATCGGTTACAACTCCTCTGACGTCGGCTTCGACGGCGCGACCTGCGCGGTGCTCAACGCCATCGGCAAGCAGAGCTCTGATATCTCCATGGGCGTGGACGAGAAAGAAGACAAGCAGATCGGCGCGGGTGACCAGGGTCTGATGTTCGGCTTCGCTACCAACGAAACCGACACCCTGATGCCGGCGCCGCTGTTCTATTCACACCGTCTTGTTGAGCGTCAGGCCAAACTGCGCAAGAACGGTGTGCTGCCGTGGCTGCGTCCGGACGCCAAGAGCCAGGTCACCATGCGCTATGAAAATGGCAAGCCGGTGGCGATTGACGCGGTGGTGCTGTCGACCCAGCACAGCCCGAACATCTCTCTGGCGGATCTGCGTGAAGCGGTGCTGGAAGAGGTGATCAAGCCGGTATTGCCGGCCGAGTGGCTGCACGACAAGACCCTGTACCACATCAACCCGACCGGCAACTTCGTGATCGGTGGGCCGATGGGTGACTGTGGTCTGACCGGCCGCAAGATCATTGTTGATTCCTACGGCGGTATGGCCCGTCACGGTGGCGGCGCGTTCTCCGGCAAGGATCCGACAAAGGTGGATCGTTCCGCTGCTTACGCGGGTCGTTATGTGGCGAAGAACATTGTTGCTGCAGGGCTTGCTGCGAAGTGTGAGATTCAGGTGAGCTATGCCATTGGTGTGGCTGAGCCGACTTCGATCTCGATCAACACTTTCGGCACCGGCAAGGTGGGCGATGATGTGATTATCAAGCTGGTGCGGGAAATGTTTGACCTGCGTCCGCGCGGCATTATCGAAATGCTCGACCTGCGTCGTCCGATCTACCGGGAGACTGCAGCTTACGGCCACTTTGGTCGGGAGCTGCCGAACTTTACCTGGGAGAAGACGGACAAGGCTGACGAGCTTCGTAAAGCGGCTGGTCTGTAAGTTGTAAAAGCAGGGCTGTCAGGCTGGGTTTGGTTGGTGCTGACGGTCCTGTGCAGGCGCGACGGTTGGTTTGCCTGTCCGGGGCTTATGTTTCCAAGGGAAGCACGAGTACGTCCATGTAGCTCCTCTCCGCCATCCATGGCTCCGAGGGTCCCGGAAAAGCCAATCAACCGCAGTGCTGGCAAGTTGGGTGCGTGGTTCGCCTGACAGAAGATTTGATTTTGCCTGTGGTTTCGAGGGGCGCTGCAGCGGGTAACCGCGAGGCTCGAAACACCAGGAAGAAAAACAACGGCGCCCATTCGTCCGAAAGCGAATGGAGAACACCATGAACGCAGAAGCAAAAGTAAAACAGGATTATAAAGTCGCCGATATTTCCCTGGCCCAGTGGGGTCGCTCGGAAATCGAAATTGCCGAAACCGAAATGCCGGCTCTGATCACCATCCGTGAGAAGTATCGCGCTACCCAGCCGCTGAAGGGCGCCCGCATCATCGGCTGCATCCACATGACCATCCAGACCGCCGTGCTGATCGAAACCCTGCAGGCGCTGGGTGCCGAAGTGCGCTGGTCCAGCTGCAACATTTTCTCCACCCAGGATCACGCTGCCGCCGCCATTGCTGCCGCCGGCACGCCGGTGTTTGCCTGGAAAGGCGAAACCGAAGAAGAGTACATGTGGTGCCTGGAGCAGACCTGCCGCGACGCCAATGGCGAGCTGTGGGATGCCAACATGATCCTCGACGATGGCGGCGATCTGACCTGGCACATCCATGACAACTACCCGCAGATGCTCGACAAGATCCATGGCATCACCGAAGAAACCACCACCGGTGTACACCGCCTGATCGAAGCGCTGCGCAAGGGCACGCTGAAAGTACCGGCGGTGAACGTCAACGATTCCGTCACCAAGAGCAAGAACGACAACAAGTACGGTTGCCGTCACTCGCTCAATGACGCCATCAAGCGCGGCACCGACCACCTGCTGTCCGGCAAGAAAGCGCTGGTAGTTGGCTATGGCGACGTCGGCAAGGGTTCGGCCCAGTCGCTGCGTCAGGAAGGCATGATCGTCAAGATCACCGAGATCGATCCGATCTGCGCCATGCAGGCCTGCATGGATGGCTTCGAAATCGTCAGCCCGTTTATCAACGGTGTCGACGACGGTTCTGAAGCCTGCATCGACAAGGCGTTGCTTGCCAACACCGATCTGCTGGTCACCACCACCGGCAACGTCAACGTTTGCAACGAGCGCATGCTGCGCGCCATCAAGAAAGGCGCCGTGGTCTGCAACATCGGTCACTTCGACAACGAAATCGACACCGCCTACATGCGCAAAGCGTGGAAGTGGGAAGAAGTTAAGCCGCAGGTGCACAAGGTATGGCGCAACAAGGAAGCCAATGACTTCCTGTTGCTGCTGTCGGAAGGCCGTCTGGTGAACCTGGGTAACGCGACCGGTCACCCGAGCCGTATCATGGACGGCTCCTTCGCCAACCAGGTGCTGGCGCAGATGTACCTGTTCGATCAGGCCTATGCCAGCCACAGTGATGTGGTGAAAGCGAAGATGCTGAAGGTGGAAGTGCTGCCCAAGCATCTCGACGAAGAAGTGGCACGCTATATGGTGCAGGGCTTCGGCGGCGTGATCACCAGGCTGACCGAGAAGCAGGCGGACTACATCGGCGTTGCCGTCGAAGGTCCGTTCAAGCCGGAAAGCTACAAGTACTGATTGCAGTTGCAGTCAGAACATCGTTGCAGGAAGCAGGTGATGTGAGGCTGCCCGAGTGGTGGCTTCCTTCCGGGACCTTCGGAGCCATGGATGGCGGAGAAGAGCTACAGGGACGTACTCGTGCGTGTCCCGGAAGGAAGCCACCACTCGGGTAGCCGGGTCGTTCACTGCGACCCATGCCACAGCACCGAAAAAGAGAACAAACCATGAAACCCAGAATCAGTTTCGAGTTCTTCCCCCCAAAGACCGACGAAGGTCTGGAAAAACTCATTAACGTCCAGCAGAAGCTGCTGACGAAAAACCCGGAGTTTTTCTCCGTCACCTACGGCGCCGGCGGCTCCACCCGCGACCGCACCTGGACCACGGTGATGAAAGTTCGCGAGGCCGGTATTGATACCGCCCCGCACCTGTCCTGCGTCGGCCAAAGCCGCGAAGAACTGGTCGAGCTGATCGAAAAATACCGCGAAGCCGGCATCAGACGCATCGTTGCCCTGCGCGGTGATCTGCCCTCCGGCATGGGCCATGGCCAAAGTGAGCTGCGCTACGCCGACGATCTGGTCCGTCTGATCCGCGAAATCAGCGGCGATCATTTCCACCTGGAAGTCGCCGCCTACCCGGAAATGCACCCGCAGGCGCGCTCGTTCACCGACGACATTGATCACTTCAAACGCAAGATCGATGCCGGCGCCAACAGCGGCGTTACCCAGTATTTCTATAATGCGGAATCCTACGGTTTCTTCATGGATCAGCTGGCCAAGCGCGGCGTAAGTGTGCCGGTGATTCCGGGCATTATGCCGGTTACCAACTACGCGAATCTGGTGCGCTTTTCTGATGCCTGCGGCGCGGACATTCCCCGCTGGATTCGCAAAAAGCTGGAAGAGCTGCAGCACGACGAGGCGTCGCTCAAGGCATTCGGTGAGGAGGTGGTCACCCGATTGTGCGAACGCCTGCTCGCCATGGGTGCGCCGGGCCTCCACTTCTACACCATGAACCAGTCCGGCCCGAACCTGAAAGTTCTCGACAACCTCGGCCTCTAGCCCCGTGCAAGAGCGCCAGGATTGGCGCTCCTGCAGTAATGCCAGTAGGCTTGGGCGATACTCGCGCCGGAGCCACGCATGACCAACTTGCCGATTTCCACCCACCCTTCCGTGCGCCGACTGGCGTTTCGTCTCAGCGGCTTCGTTCGTGCACGGCTTTGGCTGCAGGTGCTGGTGGCGATGGCCATCGGCATCGCCACCGGTCTGCTGATCGGGCCCACCGGCGGCCTGCTGGAGCCGGACACGGCAAACACGGTGTCGAGCTGGCTGGCCATGCCCGGTTACCTGTTTCTGGCCATGGTACAGATGATCGTCATCCCGCTGGTGGTGGCGTCGATCATTCTTGGCATGAGCAGCAGTGACGATATGGCGCAGTTGCGCAGCATCGGCTTGCGCACCGGCCTGTTCTTTCTTGTCACCACCTTGGTTGCCGTCATGATCGGGCTGGCCGTGGCGCTGGTTATTCAGCCGGGAAGCTACTTGAGCGATGCGGCAGTGCCTGCAGCCGCTGCAGTGGCGCAGGCCGATACACCTTCACTGGCGGAATTGCCGGCAGAGATCATCAGCATCATTCCGACCAATCCGCTGCGCGCCAGCGTCGAGCAGAACATGCTTCAGGTGGTGGTGTTTGCGATCTTTGTTGGGATTGCGCTGGTGACGCTGGCGCCGAAGCAGGCGCAGCCGCTACTCGATCTGCTCGGTGCGATCCAGGAAGTCAGTATGGTGGTGGTGCGCTGGGCCATGTACCTGGTGCCACTGGCCGTGTTCGGGTTGATGACGCAGCTCACCGCACGGATGGGGCTGGACGCCCTGCTTGGCATGGGCGTTTATGTGGCGACGGTGCTGCTGGCATTGCTGATCATGTTTGCGATCTATATGGCGATATACGCGGTGCTTCGTCGTCGTTCGCCGCTGGTGTTTTTGCGCGCCAGCCGCGATGTATTATTGCTGGCATTTTCTACCTCCAGCTCCGCCGCCGTGATGCCACTGACCATTCGCACCGCCGAGGAAAAGCTGGATGTAAAGAAGAGCATCGCACGGTTTGTGATACCGCTCGGCACCACCATCAATATGGCTGGCACCGCGTTGTATCAGGTTATCGCGACCTTGTTTCTGGCGCAGGTATTCCAGGTCGACGTTGGTCTGGCCGGCCTGATGCTGGTGGTGGTGCTGGCGGTGGGTGCGTCCATTGGCTCACCGGGCACCCCGGGGATCGGCATTGTCATCCTTGCCATGCTGCTCGGCACCGTTGGGATTCCGGCAGAAGGGATTGCCCTGATTATCGGTGTCGATCGTATTCTTGACATGAGCCGGACCACCCTGAACGTCACCGGCGATCTGGTTGCCGCCACCGTGATCGATCAGCATTCCGCACCGTAAGAGAGAGTGACAAGCCTGCCGGCTAATGCGATGGCGGGCGGAGGTGACGCAGGGCAACCGCCACCAATACTGCGGTGGCGCTGCAGATCGCCACGCCCACCCAGGCATTAACGTGCAGAGCGTCGGTGAACGCGTCCGCAGCAAGGCGTAACACCAGCTGGCCCGGTTCGCCGAGTTCTGCGGCGAGCTGCAGTGCGCCACCGAGGGTGTCGGCGGCAGCTTCGCGGCTGGCCGCATTAACCGATTCCGGCAGGCCACCCAGCATCTCGCGTCGATAGATCATGCTGCCAATGCTGCCAATCATGGCAATGCCGAGGGCCATGCCGAGTTCGCTGGCGGTTTCGGAGGTGGCAGCGGCCGCCCCCGCTTTGTCGGGGGGTGCGGAGCTCACCACCATGTCTGTGCCAAGAATCATCATGGGCATGGCGCCGGCGCCCATGATCACGGTGCCGACGATCAGCATCGCGGTGGCATACTCACCGCCCACTTGCGACATCAGCAGCATGCCAGCCACGGTCATTGCAAGGCCGCCACTGATCAGTGTAGCCGGAGCAATATGCCGGGACATCTTCGGTACCAGCATGGCGCCCGCTATTTGCACCACCACCGACGGCAGCATCAGTGCCCCCGCGCGCAAAGGCGACAATCCGGCCACACCCTGAAGGTACTGGAAGATCATCAGCCAGATGCCGGAAAACGCGAGCACAACCAGCAGCAGGGCAACCACCGACACGCTGAAAGTGCGGGCCCGGAACAGGTTCATATCAAACATGGGATCATCGAGATGGCGCTGCCGCCGCACAAACAGCGCGCCGATCGCGATACCGAGGAAGATCGACGCTAACGCCATGACATTGACGCCGTCGCGGGCAATATCTTTCAGGCCGAAAATCACCGCGAGCACCATGCTGACGGCAAGGATAGCACTGGGAATGTCGAGCCGGCCGGCGACGTCGTCGCGGTATTCCGGTAACAACAGCGGACCGCAGATCAGCAGCAGGATCATCACCGGTACGCCGAGCAGAAACGCCGAGCCCCACCAGAAGAATTCCAGCATGGCGCCACCCACCAGCGGACCAATGGCGCTACCGACCATAAAGCCGGTCATCCATACAGCAATGGCGCGGGTGCGCTCGGCCGGATTGCGGAACATGTTGCGGATCAGCGACAACGTCGATGGCATCAGCGTAGCACCGGCAATGCCCAGCAGCGCCCGGTTGATGATCAGCATATTGGCGGTGCTGGAAAATGCCGCCATCACTGAAGCAATGCCAAACAGTGCGGCGCCAATCATCAGCAACCGGCGCCGACCAATGCGATCACCCAGTGTTCCCATGGTGACCAGAAAGCCGGCGATCATGAAGCCGTAGATATCGAGGATCCAGAGCAGCTGTGAACTGGTCGGCTTCAGATCGGCACTGAGATGCGGCACGGCAAGGTGCAGCACGGTCATATCGAGCGCCAGCAACACTGTTGGCAACACCAGCACCGCCAGCGCGATCCACTCGCGCCGGCTGGCTTTTTCCTCCTTGTTCTCGATAACCGATTCCATGCTGATCCTGATTGCAAGAGCGGCAATCCTGTCGGGATCGATCTATCCGGTAGCGCCGTCGCTCGAATCGGACATCGTTACCGCGCCAGAATGGGTGCTCCCCCCGGGGCCGGGTTTTGCAAGTCGCGGCCGATGTACATGTATACGGCGGGCACCACAAACAGGGTGAACGCGGTGCCGATGGTCATGCCGGTGGATACCACCAGCCCCATGGCAAAGCGCGCGCCGTTGCCCGGGCCGGTGGCGATCAGCAGCGGGATCATCGCCAGTACCAGTGCAGCGGTGGTCATCAGTACCGGCCGCAAGCGAATCGAGGAGGCTTCCTCAATCGCCTGACGCCGGCTCATGCCCTGCTCCTGCAGCTTGTTGGCAAACTCCACGATCAGAATGCCGTGCTTGGAGATCACGCCGATCAATGTCACCAGGCCAACCTGGGTGTAGATGTTCATGCTGGCACCTGGGAAGGCTTCCGCGCCCGCCATCTGCAAAAAGCCATTGATAATCGCCACCACGTTGATGGCCAGCAGCGCACCACATACCGACATCGGCACCGTCACCAGCATGATCAACGGGTCGCGCCAGCTTTCGAACTGGGCGGCAAGCACCAGATAGATAATCACCAGCGCAAAGAAGAAGCTCAGCACCAGACCGCTGCCCTCTGTTTTCAGCTGACGGGCCTGCCCGGCGTAGTCCACCGAGTAACCCGGCGGCAGAATGTCTTTTGCTGCCTGATCGAGCACGTCCAGCGCTTCGCCCAGTGACACACCCGGACGCGGCACGCCCTGCAGCGTTACCGCATTCAGCTGCTGGAATCGCTTGAGCTGCTGCGGTTCCACCGTCTCGCGCAGGCTCACCAGCGTGGCCAGCGGGATCAACTCGCCCGCGCCGGTGCGAATGTAGTACTGCTCCAGTTGCGCCGGTGTCAGACGATCGCTGCGCTGCACCTGCGGAATCACCTTGTAGGAGCGATTCTCCAGCGAAAAGCGATTGGCAAAGCCGCCCGACAGCATGGCACCCAACTCGGCGCCGATCTGCTGCATGGAAATGCCGAGTGTGGCGGCTTTCTCCCGGTCAATCAGCACTTCCACCCGCGGCTTGTCGATCTTCAGGTCCTTGTCGACGAAGATAAACTTGCGGCTTTGGTAGGCGCGCGTCAGGATCTGATCGGACAGCTCCAGCAGGTTCTCGAACGAGTCAGTGGAGCCGATCACAAACTGCACCGGCGGGCCACCGCCAGCGCTCGGCAGGGATGGCGGCACAAAGCTGAACATCTGCAGGCCGGCGATCTTTTGCAGCTCGCCTTCAATGTCTTGCTGCATGGCAATAGTCGAACGGTCCCGCTCGTTCCAGGAGTTCAACACAAAGCCGGCAAAGGCGCTGTTGGTGGCCGCTCCGGCGCCACCCAAACCATTTAGCAGGAACAGGTTCTCTACCTCGTCCTTGTTCTCGGCAATCCGGTTCATCTGGCGTGTGTATTTCTCAAGATAATCCAGTGTCATGGTGGGATCGCCCTGGGCGATGGCCAGAATGAATCCCTGATCTTCCTGTGGCTCCAGCTCTTGCGGTGTGGCCAGAAACAGGAAGTAGCAGCTCACCAGTACAATGGCGCCAAAGGCGATAATCACCTGCTTTTCATCCAGAGCGCCATGCAACTTGCGCTGGTAGGCCAACCGCAGGGTCTCAAACTTATCGTCGAGGAACTGCTCTGCCCTGCCCTTCGCTTCGCCATGGGCGTGAGACTTGAGGATCTTGGCGCACATCATCGGCGACAGCGTCAGGGCAATAATCCCGGACAGCAGCACGGCGCCGGCCAGGGAGAAGGCAAATTCAACAAACAGGGTGCCGGTGAGACCGCCGAGGAAACCGATCGGCAGGTACACCGCCACCAGCGTGGTGGTCATGGCCACCACTGGCCAGGCCAGCTCGCGTGCGCCCTGCACCGCGGCATCAACGGGTTCCATGCCCTCTTCAATATGACGGTGAATATTCTCCAGCACGATAATGGCGTCATCCACCACGATGCCGATGGCCAGCACCATGGCCAGCAGGGTCAACAGATTGATCGAGAAGCCCATCAGCAGCATCAGGAACATCGCGCCGATCAGCGACAGCGGCACCGCTACCATTGGAATCAGTACCGAGCGCATGGAGCCAAGGAAGGCGTAGATCACCACGATAACGATCAGCACCGCCTCGATGATGGTCTTGATCACTTCGTTGATGGAGTCCTGAATATAGCCGGTGCTGTCGTAGGGAATGTCACCGACCAGGCCCTGCGGCAGCTGCGGGAAGATCTCATCTTCCAGGACCACGCGTACATCACGGATCACATCCAGTGCATTGGCGTCTGGTGCCACCTCAATGCCCATAAAGGTGGCCATGCGACCATTGAAGGTCACCGAGGTGGCGTAGGATTCCGAGCCCAGTTCCACTTCGGCCACATCAGCAAGGCGCACGATGGCGTCGTCAGTGGCGCGTACCACCAGTCGGCGGAAATCGTCGGCATTGTTCAGATCGGTGGCAGCGGTGAGATCAATGCCGATCATGCTGCCCTTGGTGCTGCCAACGGCTGATAGCACGTTATTGCGTTGCAGTGCGCCGTATACATCGCTGGGGGTAATGCCCAGCGCTGCCATCCTGTCCGGTTGCAACCAGATGCGCATGGCAAAGGTGCGATCACCAAGAATCTGTGCGCGCTGAACACCGGCCACGGTGGTGAGTTTTGGTTGTACTACCCGCACCAGATAATCGGTGATCTGGTTGTTATCAAGCACATCCGACGAGAACGACAGATACATGGCGGCGATGGTGCTGCCCACCGCCAGCTCCACCGTCGGCGCTTCCGATTCCTGCGGCAGCTGGCTGCGCATCTTGTTGACCTTGGCCACAATCTGGGTGAGCGCCTGATTGGGGTCGTAGTCGAGGCGAATGTAGGCTTGAATCACCGACACACCCTGCACCGAGGTGGACACCAGATAATCGATGCCGTCGGCGCTGGCCACTTCCTGTTCCAGTGGCGTGGTGATAAAGCCCTGAATCAGGTTGGCATCGGCACCAATATAGACGGTGGTTACGGTAACCACGGCGTTCTGCAGCTGCGGATACTGGCGCACATTCAGTTCAAACGCGGCCCGCAGTCCCAGTAACAGAATCACCAGGCTGACCACCGTGGCCAGCACCGGCTTGCGAATAAAGATCTCGGTAAAGTTCATACCCGACCTCAGGAATTGTTGGGACGCGGGTTGGCCTCGGCAGACGGCTCAACCTCGTTGTTGATGATCACGCTGGCGTCGTTGCGCAGTTTCAGCAGGCCACTGGTGGCGACTTTCTCGCCCGCTTCCAGACCATCAATCACCGCCACCAGATCACCACGCTCGGTGCCGGTGCGAACAAAACGCCGCTTGACGATCAGTTGCTCTGGATCATCCTCACCCGGCACCACTACATAAACCGAGTTGCCGTAGGGTGCGTACTGAATGGCAGTACGCGGCACCACCACCACTTGCTCCGATTCCGGCAAGCGAATGCTGATGCGGGCAAACATCCCCGGGCGCAGTTGTTGGACATCGTTGACAAAGGTCGCCTGAATATTGAAGTTACGGGTGGCAGCATCAATGCCCGGTTCGACGGCGGTAATCTGCCCTTCAAACACCACATCGGGCAGCGCGCTCAGCGTTGCTCGTACGCTAAGGCCAGGCTGGATCAGGGCCTGCTCCCGTTCCGGCAAGGAGAAGTTGACGTAAATCGGATCAAGCTGTTGCAGCGTAACCACCGCTTCGCCGGGGTTCAGGTATTGGCCGAGATCCACCTGACGAATGCCGAGCTTGCCGCTAAAGGGTGCGCGAATGGTCTTCTGCGCCACCCGCTCACGCTGGGCGCTGGCGGTGGCAATGGCTTGATCTCGCTCGCTCTGGCGACGATCCAGTTCCGAGCGGGAAATCGAGCCTTGGCGGAACAACGTCTGGAAGCGCTCGTATTCCTGTTCCGCCAGACGAGCGGCTGCTTCCAGTGCGCGTAGCTGGGCGGTGTCGGTGCGAGCATCAAGCGACACTAGCGCAGCGCCCTCTTTGACGTCATCGCCAGAGTTGAAATGAATTTTCTCGACCTCGCCCGCCACCTGAGTGGTGACCGACACGCCGTTCACCGCACGCACGGTGCCCACGGCGTCAAGGGCCAGTGCCCAGCTGTCCGACTCCGCCTCTTTCGCGGTGATGGTAGCGGCCGGCATGGGCATGTTGTCGAAGAACTGGTTCATGCCGAAATTCATCAGCGCCTTGATGCCAAAGACGCTGCCAAAAACAGCAACACAGGCGATCAGCATGATGATCATGCGCTTACTCATGGGGCGTTCCTCTTATCCGGCCAGTCCGGCTTGTTGTGGTGGTTCAATGGTTAATATCGGTGTTCGGTATGGCGGCGTCCTGACAGCCATCGCACAGCTCAGGAAACACCTCGCGCTGGATGCGCAGCACCAGCCTGTTGAGCGCCGCCTCATCGAACGGATCCTGCAGCGGCTGCCAGCCGAGCCCGTTCAATAATGCATTTAGCTGCCGCAGCAGCATCCGGTACGGATCGCGAAGGTTATAGAGCTCCAGCACCCCTTCTGCGTGAACGAGGTGGTGCATGCCCAGCGTCATCGTCCATTGCCCCAGTGTCATTTCCAGCAGAGGCCGACCATGAGTGTCGAGATCGCCGGCGGCCACCGCATCCTCAATGATGCGTTGCACCGCCTCGCCCATGGGGCGGCTGGTTTCCAGCAGCTGCTGGCGGCGCTTGGCGGACGCGGCCTGCCAGACCACCTCGGTAAAGACGAACTGGGCCAGCCGGAAGTGTTCCGGGTAATGTCGGGCAAAGATGATGTCGCCGACGGCGATACCGAAGATACGGTCCCGGCTGGAGGCCTGCCAGAGCGGCAAGCGAGAGAAGATTTCGACCCTTTTCTCAACAAGATCGCCGCAGATCGCGACTAATAGGTCCTCTTTCGAGGCAAAGTGCTGATACAGGGTGCCGGTGGCATAGTCACAGGCGCGGGCCACCTTGGCCATTTGCAGGCCGAGCAGGCCGTCCTGAAGGATCTGGTCGCGGGCCGCGTCAAGAAAGCGCTGCTCCCGCTCGGCGAACTGCCGTTCCTTGCGTTCCTGAATGCCCATGAGGGTTGCCGGTATACACTGGTCGGCGGATTCTGAATCCAGTTCAGAACCTGAGCAAGGTTCGATTGCAAGGTTTTACAATCGCATCAGGACTGGCGCGCCTACAGTAGCTCCAGCACCTGATTGAGGTGGCGGATGCCGAGCTCAGAGCAGGCTATTCTAGTGGTATCAGGCGTAAGCAAATGCTTACTTCGAAGGAGGGCTAGCGATTCTTCAATGACGTTGAGCGGCAGCCCGGTGCGTTCGCCGAACAGGGCCGTTGGCGCGCCTTCGATCAGCCTCAGGGTATTGAGGAAGTACTCCGTCGGCAGTTCGTCCGGCGCCAGCCAGCGCTGCTGGCGGGTGCGATCGCCGCCGGCCAGATAGTGCTCGGGCAGACGCGTCTTCTGGTAGCGCAGTACCCTGCCCTCCCGATCCGTCACCTTGCCATGGGCGCCGGCGCCAATGCCGAGGTAGTCGCCAAACTCCCAGTAATTGAGATTGTGGCGGCAGCGCCGCCCCGGCTGGGAAAAGGCAGAGATCTCGTAGCGCGCATAGCCATGCCGGGCCAGCAGGGCAAACCCGGCCTCTTCCGTATCGGCCATTTCGTCGCTGTCGGGCTGGCGCGGAGGGTGGCTGTAAAAGGCGGTGTTGGGCTCGATGGTCAGCTCGTACCAGCTCAGGTGGGTCGGGCCCAGCGCGATCGCCTGTTCCAGATCCTCCAACGCCTCTGCCCTGCCCTGCTCCGGCAAGCCATGCATCAGATCCAGATTGAAGTTATCAAACCCGGCCCGCCGCGCTGCTTCTGCTGCCCGCACCGCCTCATCGCGACCATGAATGCGCCCCAGTGCGCGAAGGTGCGTCGGATTAAAGCTCTGTACGCCGATGGACAGCCTATTGATGCCGGCCTCCCGATAAGCCTCGAATCGGCCCTGCTCCACCGTGCCGGGATTAGCTTCCAGAGTGATTTCGGCATCGGTGGCCAGATCAAGCTGATCGCGCACTCTGGTCAAAAGCGCCCGATAAAAATCCCCGGACATCAAACTGGGTGTGCCGCCGCCGATAAAAATTGTTTTAACGGTGCGTCCCGCCGCGCGAGCGGCTTCGATGACAAGATCGTCCTGCAGCGCAGCAAGGTAGCTCTGTTCAGGAATATCGCCACGCTCGTGGGAATTGAAATCACAGTACGGGCATTTGCGCACGCACCATGGAACATGAATGTAAAAAGATAGCGGTATCGGGGAGGCTGTACTCATGGTTTATTGTAATTCAGGCGCTGAATATGCCATAAGGGCTTTGTGAGGGTGGCGTGAATTGCTGTCATCACTGAAGTGGGTCTTGCGACCTTAAGAATCATTCGCAGTAGTGTCATAGTTTCGCAACCTTTTTCCAAGGGCTTTGTGACAGGGCTGTCGGCGAGTGGAAGCGTATACAAAATATGAGGGAAGCATCATGAACAATCAGGGTTCTGGCAAACGATGGGTATGGGGGGGCTTGCTGCTGGCCGGCGTGAGCCTGTTGGCTGCGTGTGGCGGCAGCAGCGGTGGTGGTGGTGGCAGTTCTGCCACTGATCTCAATGGCGCAGCCGTCAAAGGCATACTGAAGGGCGCCGATGTCGCCATTTACAAGATTGAGAGCGGTGCCGTGGCAATGGGCCCGCTCGCCGAAGCCGTTACTGGCAGCGACGGCAAATATGCGATCAACCTGGGCTACAGTGGCCCTGCGCTGATCCGGGTCAGTGGCAACGATGACGCTCGGATGACCTGCGATATCGCGCAAGGCTGTGATGACGGGGAAGGCGGCACGGCACCCTTCGGTGCAGATGTGCCCTTTGATGCAAGCCAGGCGCTGGAAGCGGTGGTGGTGCTCACTGGCAGCACAGTATCGGTCAATGTGACCCCGCTTACCCATCTGGCGGCGAGTAAAACACAGGCTGCTCTGGCCGAAAGCGCCAATCTGGACGTGGCTGCAGCGATTGCCAGCAACAACAGCCAGGTGGCCAACCTTTTTGGCCTGAGTGGCAGCCTGACGGGCTTGCCGGTGGTGGATATCACCGATCCACTGGCCCTGGCGGCGGCTGATCCTGTCGCCCAGCGGGCAGCGCTGGTGGCTGCTGGTATTTATAGCTCAGCACTGGCTGACGGAATGACGCTTGATGACGTGGCGAATAACTTTGTTGTCAACGGGGGCCAGTTGCTGGGCAATGACGTGGCATCCTTTTACCAGGCGGCGGGCGATATTCTGGCCCTTCCTGAGTTCGACAACACGGATCTTTCCGGTGTCTCCAGTGCTCTGTCATCGGCACAAATCGAGGCCGAGAATCTGGGTGACCAGCTAACGGATGCCCAGCCATCCCCCGATGCGCAATCACCGGATCTGCTCAAGGCGAAGAGCTTTGTCACTCAGGTGCGCACCCTGGGCACCACCTTTGTTACCGAAGAAAGCGTGAATGCCTTTGCCGACGAGTTGAAGGCGGCGGAAGTGCTGCTGGCGGATGAAGCGGGCGGTCTGTTCGATGTGCTGGGTCGTGTCGCTGATGCGCTTGCTCAGGTACACGAAAGCGTACTGGCTGACGAGGGTCCGGAATCCTTCCCGGTGACCGTCAACGGCGTGGAGGTCAACAGTAGCGACAACGGCATCTCCTACACGGTAACGCATGTGGCCGGTGCGGAAGCGGAGCTCAATATCAGCGTCACGCCGGGCTACACCATGAGCGTCGATGAAACTGAAGACGAAGGCATCTAT
Organism: Alcanivoracaceae bacterium; assembly: GCA_046292765.1. Classification (GTDB taxonomy): domain Bacteria; phylum Pseudomonadota; class Gammaproteobacteria; order Pseudomonadales; family Alcanivoracaceae; genus PGZG01. The sequence continues at coordinate 187,587 of JBKBQA010000003.1, forward strand.
ACCGTTGATGAAGCGTTCACCATTAACTTCAGCATGTCCGGTCAGATGGCCTCTGCGAACCTGTTGCTGGACATTCGCGAAGGCAAGGCCGTGGGCAGCGCGACCTATAACGAAGTGGAAACCTGGGATGGCTCTGCTGGCGACGCTGGCGAGCGGAATGAACACCTCAAGGCATCAGTCAAGCTGGACCTGGATGTTGAGCTGAAGGCACTGGATGACAGCGTTGCGCTGGCCGGCAAGCTGAGTGCGGAGATCAATGGCTTCGATGAGATCTTCGAAGATGTCTGGGATGAAACCGGTTATGAAGGACGTCGTGAGACCACCTTCAATGTGGCCAGCCTGACCTTTAACGGTAATGTCAGCACGCCAACCAATACGGCAGAAGTGATCCTGTCCTTCAATGCCAAGTCCAACGGCTATGTTCTGGTGGAGGAGGACAAGTACGATTGGGAACAAGGCATTTACGAGCCATGGGATGTGGTCAGCGAAGAGACCTCCGCGAAGTTTGTTGAAGGCAGCTTCAGTCTGATTGCCACGGCGACCCTGAACACGGTGGGTGAGAGCAAGATCGAGATCAGTGGCACTCGCTCCGCGCTCAATGCGGGCAATGCCTCTGTCAAGATCACCTACCCGGTGGGCAAAAGCCTGACCATCAGCGCGCCGCTAACCCGCAATAGTGACGGTGATGTGCCGCCGCCGAAAGTCACCATCGTCAACCAGGACGGCGTAACGGCCACGCTTGAAGTCGATCAGAACGGCGACATCTTCGGCAATATCAAGGTCGGCAGTACCCAGTATGCTGAGATCACCGAGCCGAACGTCATTCTGGTACGATTCTCGGATGGCGCGATTGAAAGCCTGCAGTAATTTGTATGGCAGCGGGAAAATGGAGGCTCCGGCCTCCATTTTTTTGTCTGTTCTGGTGCTGGCTGCTGTCTGTCTGTTGCTGGGTGTTTGCGGACAGGTCAGGGCAGCGTCGGGCTTTTATGCCCATCAGTTTCTTGAGGGGCATAGCGATTCCTTTCCGGTGCATTCATTGATCCATGGTCTGGACAAGCACTATCGCTCCGGCGAGTTCAACTTTGTCGTCAATCGTACGGAAACCGGCCTGCGGCGGGGAGAGACCGCATGGGGCGTGCTTTATCGCTACGAGGCCTATGCAGACGCTTCGCGCGCGGCCAGCGAGCTGATCTGGCGGGTTGAGACGGATCAGGATATTCCAGCCCAGCGTGATTGGCCGTTGCAGCTGCAAGTCAATCAGGTGGCGATGCAGGGCATGGTGGTCAGTCGCCGTGTTGATCTGGCTGATGGCCTGGCGCTGACGGCGGCATTCCAGCTGCTCCATGCCACCCAGATGATGGATGGCATTGTGCAGGGTCATATCACGACCTACGACGACGAGTATCAGGGTCAGTTGCACCTGCATTATTTCTATACACGCGATGCGCTTTGGGACCGTCCGGTGGACCGGCGTCGCGGGCAGGGGCTGGCACTGGATGTGACGCTGGATTGGCAAATTGATACAAGGCAGACGCTGCGGCTTGTACTGCTGGACGCTGCCAACGGTATTTACTGGAAAGACATGTACTACACCCGGTCAGATCTGGACAGTGACCGGTATAGCTATGATGCGGATGGTCGGCTTGAGGTGCGTGCGGCCATGACCGGCTTTGAGGGCAACCGCAGTCATTGGCAGCGCTTGCCAGTCAAGGCTTTGCTTGATTGGCAGGGACAGATTGGTGATCAACACCAGCTGGGGCTGGAAGCAATCTGGATCGACAAGTACCGGGATCTGCGCCTGAGCTATCAGCCCCGGGTGTTAGGTGGTCTGTACATGAGCGGCGGTTTGCAGGGGAGTCTTGGTTTGGGATTTCGCGCGGACCGATGGCATATCGGCATGAGCGTGGAAAGCCTCAACTGGCATGAGTCGCGGGCGGTGGGATTGCGTTTTTCGTGGCAGTGAGGCGCTGAAACTGCTCGACAAAATCGGCCAGTGCTTTGCCCCGATGGCTTAGAGCGTGCTTGCGCTCAGCCGACAGCTCGGCTGCGGTGCAGTTCTCCGAAGGCACAAAAAAGTGCGGGTCATAGCCGAACCCATTACTGCCCCTTGGTGCAAGAACGATGCGTCCTACCCAGCTTCCCTGAGCAATGATCGGGGTCGGATCCGCTGCATGATGCAGAAAGGCGATTACTGCCTGATAGCGGGCACTGAGCTGTGTTTCCGGCACGCCGTGCAATTTCTCAACCAGCAGCGCATTGTTTCTTTCATCGTTGGCGCCGTCGCCGGAAAAACGCGCCGAGTAAATGCCGGGCGCACCGTTTAGTGCATCCACTTCAATGCCAGAGTCGTCAGCAATTGCTGGCAGGCCAGTGTGCTGCGCCGCATTGCGCGCCTTCAGAATGGCGTTCTCGACAAAGGTCAGCCCGGTTTCATCCGCTTCCGGCACACCAAGCTCCGTCTGCGGAATCACCTGCATGCCAAACTGGCCGAGAATTTCCTGCAGTTCGGCGATTTTCTTTTTGTTGCCCGAGGCAAGAACGATTTTCTGCATGGGAACACCACCGAAAAGAAAAGAAAGCAAAGAAGTCAGACAACTAAAACGGAACTATCAAAAAACGATAGTGTTAAGCAGAAGTATGCGAGGCCAAAGGGAGGGGCAGGGGCTGTCGGGACTGTGTGAGCATGGGTAAGGCAAGCGTGTTGCGAAGCATTGCTTCGCGCGCAGCCGAACGCCCGACAGGGCCGGTCCCCGCAGGGGCCGAACGCAAGCCCCCAGGGATGGGTCCACGGCGTGTCCTGGCAGCCTCTGACCCTCCCTTTGGCCGGGGAAGATCAACACCACACACCATTCTCAACCGTTCTACCTGGTCACCCGAAACAACGCAATTTCCCCAAACAAATTCGGCATTACCCGCGTCAACGGACCCGCTTCGTGGTGCCTGTCCACCACCATCGACTGCAAAATCCGATAACCCCGTTCCCGACAATGGGCCTCAAAATCATTCACTGTGCAAAGATGAATGTTCGGTGTGTTGTACCACTGATGGGGCAGGGTAGGAGACACCGGCATCCGGCCCTTGAAAAAAAGATAACCCCGCACCCGCCAGTGCCCGAAATTCGGGAAAGTGACAATCGCTTCGCGGCCCACCCGCAACATCTCCGACAACACCAGATCGGGCCGATGCACCGCCTGCAACGCCTGCGTCATCAACACATAATCGAAGCGCTTGTCCTGAATATTGCCAAGCCCCTCATCAATATCCTGCTCGATCACATTCACGCCGCGCTCAAAACAGGCGGCGATATTGTCCTGATCAATTTCCAGGCCATAGCCCTGCACGTTTTTGGTGTCGCGCAGGTTCTCCAGCAGGGCGCCGTTGCCGCAGCCAAGGTCGAGCACCCGGGCGCCATCGGGAATCCAGGTGCGAATAATCTCCAGATCAGGCCGCAGCATCGTTCACCTCCACGGCCACCCGGTGCATATAGGCCCCGAACAGTTTCAGGTACTCGGGAATATCTACCAGAAAAGCATCATGGCCCTTGTCGGTATCAATCTCTGCGTAACTGACATTGCGGCCCACCCGCACCAGCGCGTTGACGATCTCTTCGGAGCGCTGCGGCGCAAAGCGCCAATCGGTGGTAAAAGACATCACCAGAAAACGACACTGTGTTTTTGCCAGTGCCGCTTCCAGATCGTTATCGAAATCTCGCGCCGGATCATAGTAATCCAGCGCCTTGGTCATCAGCAGATAGGTGTTGGCATCGAAATTACGCGAAAACGTCTCGCCCTGATGGCGCAGGTAGGATTCCACCTGAAACTCGACATCAAAACCGAAATGAAACTTGCCGGCGCGCAGATCACGGCCGAACTTGGCGCGCATGGCGTCTTCGCTGAGATAGGTAATGTGTCCCACCATGCGCGCCAGAATCAGGCCCTGACGCGGATAGGTGTCGTGCAGATAGTAGCGGCCGCCGTGGAAGTGCGGGTCGGTCAGGATTGACTGCCGTGCCACTTCATTAAAGGCAATATTCTGTGCCGACAGCTTCGGCGCTGAGGCGATGACTGCTGCATGACGCACCCGGTCCGGATAGTCGATCGACCACTGCAGCGCCTGCATGCCGCCAAGGCTGCCGCCAATCACCGCCGCCCACTGCTGGATGCCGAGGGCATCGGCCAGGCGGGCCTGACTGTTGACCCAGTCGCGTACCGTCACCATCGGGAAATCCGGCCCCCAGGGCTGGCCGTTGGCGGGATTGATGGAGGAGGGGCCGGTGGAGCCATGGCAGCCGCCGATGTTGTTCAGGGCGACGATGAAAAAGCGGTTGGTATCGATGGCCTTGCCGGGGCCGATGGCGGTATCCCACCAGCCCGGACGCTTGTCGTTAGCGCTGTGGTAGCCGGCGGCATGATGGTGGCCGGACAGGGCGTGGCAGATCAATACCGCGTTGGAGCGGTCCCGGTTCAGGCTGCCATAGGTCTCGAATACCAATTGGTAGGCATCCAGCCGCCGGCCGCACTCGAGTTCGAGGGGCTGATCGAAATGCAGGGTGGCCGGGATGACCAGACCTACGGAATCGGCGGGAAAAGAATCGGGCATCGGACTCAACGACGGTGGAAGTGCGGCAAGTGTAAAGACGGGGTCACGTGCCTGCAATGAATCCGGCCAGCGAGGCGGGCAGGGCAGGGGCGCTGCAAACGCGCACCCGCTTGCGTCGGCTGGCGGTCAAAGTCGGAACAGGATCTGCACGAACTGGATCAGCAGCAGTACGACGATGGGGCTGAGGTCGAGTCCGCCCATCGGCGGAATGACCTTGCGGGCCGGCGCCATCACCGGCTCGGTGATCTGGCTTACCACCCGAACGATGGGATTGCGCGGGTCCGGTGACACCCAGCTGAGGATAATGCGCAGGATAATCGCCCAGAACAGGTAGTTGAGCATCAACCGGGCCAGTTCGGTGACCGTTGCCAGCAGCAGCTGCGGCACGCTGGCGCGCAGGGCGCCAAAGGTCAGCACGCTGAGCAGCACCAGCTTGAACAGGATCAGTGCCACCACGGCGACCAAGGCGGCCACATCGACGCCGCCATGACCGGGAATCAGCTTGCGCAGCGGGATCAGTATCGGGTTGGTAGCCTTGACCACAAACTGGGACAGAGGGTTGTAGAAATCGGCCTTTACCAGCTGCAGAAGAAAGCGGGTTAGCACCAGAAAGATGTAGAGATCGATGGCAATGCCAAGCAAGAACAGAAAGGCGCCCTGCGGATTCATGAACAAACTCCGGAAAATCGGTGGCCGGGATGATAGCAAACCCGGCGCTGTCGGGCACCGCGAGATCGCGGCAGGATTGCCGCACCACTCACTTGCTCAGTGGCCGGAGAGCTCCTGGGCGCGGCGCCGGGCGGCAGCCAGGGCGCTGTCCACCAGCACCCGGAAGCCGCCGTCCTCGAATACTTGCAGGGCAGCAGCCGTGGTGCCGCCGGGGGAGGTGACCTGCTGGCGCAGCACATCCGGGCCGGATTCGCTGGCGATGGCGAGCTGGGCTGACCCCCAGGCGGTCTGCAGTACCAGTTGGCGGGCGGTGTGGTCATCCAGACCAAGCTTGCGGGCGGCCTCGATCATGCTTTCCATCATCAGGAAGAAATAGGCAGGGCCTGAGCCGGACACCGCAGTGACCGCATCCAGCGAGGTCTCTTGGTCGAACCAGAAGGTCAGGCCGACGCTGCCCAGAATCTGCCCGGCCAACTCCTTTTGCTCGCCGGACACCGCCGGGTCGGCAAACAGGCCAGTGGCGCCAGCCTGCACCAGTGCCGGGGTGTTGGGCATGCAGCGCACCACCGGCAGATCGCCGAGCCACTGCTTGAGGCTGGTCACGGTAATGCCGGCGGCGATAGAGATAATCAGCGGCTGACGGTCGCCGAGCGCCTCACGCAGGGTCTCGCACACCACCTGCATTACCTGCGGCTTCACTGCCAGCACCAGCACATCCGCGCGCCGGGCCACCTCCCGGTTGTCGGTGCTGATATGCACCCGGTGCACTCGGGCGAGATCGTCCAGACGGTCCTGACTGACATCACTCATCCAGATGCGGGCCGGGCGGATGCCCTTGGTGATCATGCCGCCGACAAGGCTGGTGGCCATGTTGCCGGCGCCGATAAAGCCGATGATCTGCTGTGCCATCTGGTCTGTCCTCAGGGTTTGGCCGGCCGCGACCCGAACAGGGCGGTGCCGATACGGATCTGGGTGGCGCCCTCGGCCACGGCTACGTCAAAGTCGTCGCTCATGCCCATCGAGAGCGTATCAAGGCGGGGGATTGTATTGCCGAGAGATGACAGTGTCATGGCTAGTCGGCGAAAGGCCGCCTGTCCCCGGTCCGGGCTGTCCGGCCGCGGGATGGCCATCAGCCCCCGTAACCGGAGGCGGGGCAGGGTGGTGATCAGTTCTGCCAGTGCAGGCACTTCGGCCGGGGAGGCGCCGGATTTGCTGCCTTCATCGTCGATATTCACCTGGATGCAGACATTTAGCGGCGGCAGCCGGGCAGGGCGCTGGTCATTCAGGCGCCGGGCGATCTTGTCCCGGTCGACGGAATGCACCCAGTCGAAATGCTCGGCGATGTCACGGGTCTTGTTGCTTTGGATCGGTCCGATAAAGTGCCAGCGGAGGTTGCGTCCGGCCAGCGCGGCGATCTTGTCGATGCCTTCCTGCGCGTAATTTTCGCCGAAGTCGCGCTGGCCAAGGTCGGCCAGGGCCGCCACCTCGTCGCTGGAGCGGGTCTTGCTCACGGCGATCAGGGTGATGTGGTCCGGGGCTCGACCGACCCGATGGCAGGCGTCGAGCAGTTGGCCCTGAACCGAGGCAAGGCGCTGCTTTAGGGGTTCCGCTGTTGAATGGCCCATGGTGACGGGGTACCTTTAGCCTCTCGGGCGATGGGATGAGAACGTTGCCCGCCGATAATAACAAAGGGGCAACAAGGTCGCCCCTTGCTGCCACCTCACATCCCGGGATCGCCATGGATATTACCGAACTGCTTGCCTTCAGTGCCAAAAACGGCGCCTCCGACCTTCATTTGTCGGCTGGTCTGCCTCCCATGATCCGGGTCGATGGTGATGTGCGGCGGATCAATCTGCCGCCGCTGGAGCACAAGGAAGTCCATGCCCTGATCTACGACATCATGAATGACAAGCAGCGCAAGGATTTCGAAGAGTTCTTTGAAACCGACTTCTCGTTCGAAGTGCCCGGGGTGGCGCGTTTCCGCGTCAATGCCTTTAACCAGAATCGCGGCGCCGGGGCTGTGTTCCGGACCATTCCGTCGAAGGTGTTGTCGATGGAAGATCTGGGCATGGGCAAGGTGTTCCAGAAGATTTCCGAAACCCCGCGCGGCATCGTGCTGGTGACCGGGCCGACCGGCTCCGGCAAGTCCACCACCCTTGCGGCGATGATCGACTACATTAACAACACCCGTTACGAGCACATCCTCACCATTGAGGACCCCATCGAATTCGTCCACGAATCGAAAAAGTGTCTGGTTAACCAGCGCGAAGTGCATCGCGACACCCTCGGCTTTGCCGAAGCACTGCGTTCCGCGCTGCGGGAAGATCCGGACATCATTCTGGTGGGTGAGATGCGAGATCTGGAAACCATTCGTCTGGCACTCACCGCGGCGGAAACCGGACACCTGGTGTTCGGCACCCTGCACACGACCTCGGCGGCCAAAACCATCGACCGGGTGGTTGACGTGTTCCCGGCGGAAGAAAAGTCCATGGTCCGTTCGATGCTGTCGGAGTCCCTTCAGGCGGTAGTGTCACAGACCCTGCTGAAGAAAAATGGTGGTGGACGGGTGGCGGCGCACGAGATCATGATCGGCACCCCGGCGATCCGGAACCTGATTCGTGAAGACAAGGTCGCGCAGATGTATTCGTCTATCCAGACCGGCGCCGCCATCGGCATGCAGACCCTCGATCAATGTCTGCAGAATCTGGTCAACAAGGGTGTTATCTCCCGTGAAGTGGCGCGCGAAAAAGCCAAGGCCCCGGATAACTTCTGATCGCAACCGACTGATTGCAGGACAGCACAATGGAATTCGAAGATCTTCTCAAGATCATGGTGCAAAAGGGCGGTTCCGACCTGTTCATTACGGCGGGTGTGCCGCCCTCCATGAAGATTCATGGCAAGGTGATGCCGGTGACCAAGACCGCGCTCACCCCGGACATGACCCGCGACATTGTCTTCGGCGTCATGACCGAAAAGCAGCGCAAAGAATTCGTTGAGTCGAAAGAGTGCAACTTCGCCATTTCTGCCCGTGGCATTGGCCGTTTCCGGGTGTCGGCTTTCTATCAGCGCAACCTGGTCGGCATGGTGCTGCGTCGTATCGAGGTCAAGATCCCTTCTGTGGATGAACTGCGGCTGCCGCCGATCATTAAGGAACTGGCCATGACCAAGCGGGGCCTGGTGATCTTCGTGGGCGCCACCGGTACCGGTAAGTCCACCTCGCTGGCGGCCATGATCGGTTACCGCAACAAGAACTCGAAGGGCCACATCATCACCATCGAGGATCCGATCGAATTTATCCACCAGCATCAGGGCTGTATCGTTACCCAGCGCGAGGTGGGTCTGGACACGGACAACTTTGAGATCGCGCTGAAGAACACCCTGCGTCAGGCGCCGGATGTGATTCTGATCGGGGAGGTCCGTTCCCGCGAGGTCATGGATTATGCGCTGGCGTTTGCAGAAACCGGGCATTTGGCGCTGGCCACTCTGCACGCCAACAACGCCAATCAGGCGCTGGACCGCATCATTCACTTCTTCCCGGCCGATCGTCACGATCAGTTGTGGATGGATATGTCGCTGAACCTGAAGGGTATTGTTGCCCAGCAGCTTATCCCGACCCCGGATGGCAAGGGCCGTCGCGCAGCCATCGAAGTGTTGCTGAACACGCCGCTGGTGCAGGATCACATCCGCAAGGGTGAGGTGCATCTGATCAAGGAGTTGATGCGCCGGTCGCGTGAGCAGGGCATGCAGACCTTTGACCAATGTCTCTATGATCTCTACGCCGCCGGTGAAATCACCTACGAGGACGCCATTCTCCACGCCGACTCACCAAACGATCTGCGCCTGATGATCAAGCTGGGGGCAGAAAGTGATGCCACGTCTCTTGATTCCTCCACCCGCGGCCTCAGTCTGCAAGACACAGACTGAGCTGGGCGGGGCGGTGCGTTAGCGGCTGGCGTCGAGCTTTGGCTTCAGATAAAAAGCGCCATACACCATCACCAGCGCCGCATCTTTCAGCGTCGGCTTGAGGCGTTCACGCAGGGTGGTATACATCAGGCCCACCTCTGCAAAGTGGGCCAGTAAAATCAGGATGCCGAGATTGCGCATCAGCTGGTTCAGCCCGCCCGGCAACACGCCAGCAACGCCGGCAAGGACGATTACCCAGAAAATAAGGGTGCCGATTCGGCCCGCTTTCATCAGCATGACAGACTCCAGAATAGTGGGATTGGCGCATGGTGCGGGCCGCCGGCGTTGAATGCAATGGCGCGGTCTGGGGCTGGGCCAAGTCTTCTGGCTGCGAGCGGAGTGACGTGAAGATCAGGAGAATGCCGGGCTTGTGATCAACCCCGGTTTTCGACGCGCTAAGGCAGGTCTATAGTAGTGCCTCATGGAAACCAACCAGCAAGGCAAGACGCCATGACCTTCAACCTTCTTCGCGTTCGTCGTTCTGCCACTATCGTACTGCTGCTGTGCGCCGTGTCGCTGGCACAGGCCTCACCCGTCTCATTGATCGCCGAGGCCCGTCAGCATCTGGCGCAGGGCGAGGCCCAGCCGGCCTATGACCTGCTGGCGCAGCGGGAGGCGGACTATGCGGGCGATCCGGATTTCGACTACTGGCTGGGTCTCGCCGCAGTGCGGGCGGGCAAGCCGGCGCGCGCGGTGTTTGCGCTGGAGCGAGTCATCATCGATCAGCCCGGCCATGCCGGTGCACGTCTGGAGCTGGCCGCCGCCTATCTGCAGCTCGGGCAGCGAGAAGCTGCTGCCGAGGAGCTTGATATTGTTTCCCGCCTTGATGCGCCTGCCCAGGCGCGGGAGCGGATTGCCGCATTGAGCCGCGAGCTGGAAAGGCAGGATCGACGCGAGGGCCAGAACCGCCGCGGCGGTTATGTCGGCCTCGAGCTGGGCCACGATGACAACGTCGGCACCTGGCCGCAGGGGCTGGAGCTGTTCCCCGGCGCCACCGTCGATGCCATTGATTCAGCCTACCTTGCTGTTCGCGCCGGCGGCTGGTACCGGATGACCCCCGCCGCCGATCAGAAACTGGTGTTTTCTCTCAACGGGCAGTTGCGCAGCAACCACGCCGATGATGCCGAACAGTTCGACCAGGCGTTTCTCGCCGGTCGGGGCGAGTGGAGCCGGGACCTCGACGGCCGCAACGAGCTGGCGGGCCTGTTTGATCTGGCCAGCCTGCAGCGCGATGGCGACAACTATTACACCCTGTGGGGCCTCGGCGGTGAGCTGCGTCGCCGGCAGTCGGATGCGCGGCGTCTGGTGTTCGGTGCCCAACTCCGGCAGATCCTGTTTGAGCAGGACAGTTTTGACCATCTTGCCAGTCGCGTCAGCGCACGACTCCACCAGCGTCTGTCAGCGCGCTGGAATGCCATCTTCGATCTCAATCTCGATTACGAAGCAGCGGCCAACAATCGCCCCGGCGGCGACGCGGTACTGGCAGGATTGCGGGCATCGACGCAGTATCAGCTGAAGCCGCGCCATCGTCTCGGCGGTGAGATCGGTTATGGCTACGCCACCTATCGCAGTGACTATCAGCCCGGCGAGGCGATCAACAATCTGAGCGCCGAATCGCGTGACGACCATCGGCTGTCCGCTTCGGTATCGTGGGACTGGTTCCCGGCACCACGACTTCAACTGCGGGGGCAGGCGCTGTATCGCGATCAGTCGTCTTCGCTGGATGCATTCACCTATGACCAGACGGTGGTGTCCGCTGGTTTGAACTACTATTTCTGACAGGGAGCATTGTCATGACCAGGTCAAATCGAACTACGGCATTCAGTATCCTGCTAGCGTTGATAGCACTGATGGCGACGCCCGCCATGGCGCAGACGGAGGCCGGGCGACTGTTGTTTGCGCGCGGTGTGGTCTCGATTGTTGGCGATCAGGACAGCGCCCGCGGCGCGCGCACCGGCGACCCGGTTTATGAAGGTGAGCGCGTGGTCACCGGCCGTTCCGGTGTTGTCCAGTTGCGGCTTAACGATGGTGCTCTGGTGGCATTGCGAGCGAGCAGTAACTACCACGTCCAGCGCCAGGGCTTCGATCCGGGCGCCAATGTTTACGAACAGGCAGGGCAGCTGGTAACGGGCTGGATGCGGATGGTCACGGGCGCCATCGGGGCCCGCAATCCGGCCAGTGTGTCGCAGAGCACGACCGTGGCCACCATCGGTATTCGTGGCACCGTGTTTCAGCTTATCCATATCCCGGAAGGTGGCTTGCCGGGTTACCCGGACACGGCTCCGGGCACCTACCTGATGCTCGAAGAGGGCGCCGTGGAGATCACCACCGACGGCGGCAAGCGACTGCTGCAGCCAGGCGACGTGATCTGGGTGGCGGACAAGGGCAGTGCTCCGCAATTGGCCCCGGAGAAGAAATCCCTATTCTCCAGTCCGATTGGCGGCGAGGCGCGCTATGTTGATCTGCAGGACACCGGCGTGAATGATTTCACCAACGAAACCCTTCTTGACTCGCTGATTATTCCACGGCCGTTTGAGAATATGGTTGCGGTCGGATTCGGGGCGGCATATGGGTGCTGCACGAGATACTTCGCTGACAACATCCAGTCGGCCTACTTCGACACGGATGGCAATGGTCGCGGGCGAACTATGTCGACACTGGAGTTCTACCCCGATGGCGCCTTTCAGCTGGAGGCAATTCCGGGGTCCAAGCCCGCGTCATCCGGGTACTACCTGCTCGCTGATGGCTCCGAGATCAACTGGGGCGTCTGGGGCCCGGACAGCTACACCCTGACCAATCTCGACGTCGGCGAGCCCGAAAGTAATGACGGCCACCACTGGCACTACATGATGGCGAGCAATGTGCTGGCTTCCACGGAGATCAGCTCCCGCCTTACCGGTCAGGCCACCTATAACTGGGTTGGTGGCACGAACTTTATGGACGATTCCGGCCAGATGACGGGGAACCGCATTACCGGCGGGCAGGTGCAGGTGGATTTCGGTGCGGGAGACATGTTCTTCGATCTTGCCACCAACTTTACCAGCAATAATCTGACCAATTCCGTCTGCGCGTCAGTGGGTTGCACTATCTCTGATTTTTACTCTGGCAACATCTACCTCGACGATGGCGTCTACTCCGGCTCGCTGGGGGGCTATTTTGTCGGTGATGGTCGGGGATTGATTAGTGCGATCCAGCTGTGGGGGCCGGGCGAGGAAAGCTTTTACGGCACCGCTGCGTTCGCCGGCTCGCCGACACCGATGCCGGAGTATCCGGATGTGCCGTGAAGACGCTGCCGGCCTCTCCGGGGATGTCACTACCGGGATACGGTGTTTCTCGCAGGGGGCAGGGGGGCTATAGTAGGCCCTTCCTGAAACTACCCTGCAGGCCAGGACGCCATGATGTTTGCTCGACGCTCCCGACGCTTTCTCCTCTCTCTTGCCGTCGCCACGGCACTGACCGCCACCCCGGCGATGGCGGATTCTTCCGCCCTTGTCGGCGCTGCCCGCGCCGATATCTCGGCAGGCGAGGCCGGCAAGGCGTTCGATAGCCTGTCCGCCGCCGAGGCCCAGCATGCCGGCGATATCGAGTTCGATTACTGGCTGGGCTTTGCTGCCAACCGCGCCGGCCAGTCCGGCCGGGCGCTGTTCGCGCTGGAGCGGGTGCTGGCACAGAACCCTAATCACGCCGCTGCCCGGCTCGAACTGGCGCTGGCCTATGCACGCCTGAATCTGGGCGATGCGGCCCGACGGGAGCTCGATACCCTCGACGCCCAGAGCCCGCCGCCGGCTGCCCAGGCCCAGATCAACGAGCTGCGCCGCCAGCTTGGGCTGGGCGACCAGGCCCGGCGACTGGAGAAGCGTGTCGCCTATGTGTCGCTGGAAGCGGGCTATGACGACAACACCGGCAGCTACCCGAAAGACTTCGGTTTGCCAGGCCTGCCGGGCCCGGATGAAATCGCCTCTCCCTACCTGACCCTTTCCGCCGGCGTTCGTCAGCGGGTCGACCTGAAATCCAATCAGCGGCTGACATTCTCGCTTAATGGCCTGCTGCGTCGGCATACCGATGATGGCGATGACCCGCTCGGTAATGATGATGCCACCCAGTTCGATCAGGATTTCGTTGGCGGTCGTGCCGAGTGGAGCCGTGATCTTGATGGCCGCCGGGAGTTCGCGCTGGCAGCGGATCTGGGCTACCTGCGCCTTGATGGCGAGCGCTACTACGATTATGTCGGTGCCGATGCCGAGTGGCGCCAGCAACGCGACGACCGCACTCGCACCCTGTTCACGGTGGGTGTTCGCAATATGAGTTTTGAAGCTGATCAGTATGACAATCTGATGAGTCGCGTCCGTGGTGGTGTGCGCCACCAGCTTAATCGCAGCTGGCGTCTCGAAGGTGACGTGACCATGGAATATGAGGCGGCGAAGAATGATCGTCCTGGCGGCGATGCCATCCGGGCTTCGCTGCGCGGTGTGGCGGGCTGGCAGTTCCGCCCCGACCAGCGCCTGAGTGGCGATCTCACCTTTACTCGCACCGACTACACAAAAGAGTACGGCGCCCCGTTCAATGACAGCCGTAGTGATGATCGCTGGATGATTGGCGCCCAGTGGGATAAGACATTCCAGCAACTGTGGCAGGTAAGGGCGCGACTGCAATACCGCGATCAGAACTCGACTCTGACCACCTACACCTTTGACCAGACCAGTGGCAGCGTGTCTCTGACACGTTACTTCTGACACGGAGGTTCATCATGAACAGCAAACGATATTTCCTGATGGCATTGCCTGCACTGTTGTTGTGGCTGCTGGCGCTTCCTGTCCATGCTGCTGTCGAGGCCGGACGAATCCTGTTCGCGCGCGGCACAGTGGCAATCGTTGACCAGAGTGATTCTGCTCGCGGTGCCGGTGTGGGTTCGGTTTTTTACGAGGGCGACCGTGTTGTTACTGGCAGCAACAGTATTGCCCAGTTGCGGTTGTCCGATGGGGCGCTAACGGCATTACGGTCCAATTCCAACTACCACATCCAGCGCCAGCGCTTTGATGAGGCCAATGACGTCTACGAGCAGGCGGGTCGTTTGGTGACCGGGTGGATGCGTTCCGTTACCGGCACCATCGGCGCCCGCCGTCCGGGCAATGTATCTCAGGGCACCTCAGTGGCGACTATCGGTATTCGCGGTACCGTCTATCAAGTTATCCATGTGCCAGAAAATGGTCTGCCGGAGTTCCCGAACCTGGAGCCGGGCACCTATATCTATCTCGAAGAAGGGCAGATTGAGATCAGTAACGACGCCGGTTCGCGGCTGGTATCGCCTGGCCAGGTGGTGCGCGTGCGGGGAGCCAACATTGCGCCGGAGCTGGCGCCGGAATTCGCGGAGCTGTTCCAGTCCGAAACGGTTGCCAGATCCGGTGCTGGCGGTGGTGAAGATTTCGATCTCCGCGAGATCACAGACGATATTTCCGACGAGGTGTCTCGCACCATCGTTGATCGGGTCGACACCGCGGCGCCGCCGCCGTTTGTGCGGGTTGGCGGCATGAATGTTGCTGGCTACAGCTACTTTAACGGTGCGTCTGTCGACGAAGAGATGATGTCATTCGGTGAAGTCGACGGCTATCGCTACGTAGACTCAGTGATTCTGCCATCATTTTATGACTACCGGCTTACCGCGAACGCAGGCCTGACCCCGCAGTGCTTGTCCTGTCGCTACAACGTACGAGATAGCAGTGGCAACATCGTTAGCGAGGTGTTTTGGGGCAAGTGGCTGATCGACCAGTATGTGATTGAGGAGGATCTTGGTGGTGGCTTCTCTCCGGGTCCTTCGCCTACTGAAAACTGGCACTACGTGTTCGGTAGCAATCTTGTGGTTGGCGAACAGGTAGACCGGTTTGGTGTTCCATCGTTTGATCTCGGTCTTACCGGCACCTATCGCTACAACTATGTGCCGGGCTCGGCCCTGTTTTCTAGTATTGATGGCGGCAACCTCAACCTGAACAGTGGTCAGGTGACGGTGAACTTCGGTCACAATCTGCTCAAGGCAGAGATGGTGTTCAGCGGTGGCATGCTGAGTGGCAACACCACCGTCCATGGTCAGGGTTACATCAAGGATTTGTACGACTTCGGCATTGATGTCACCAGCAACGATAGTGAGGACTACTATTTCTACGGCTCCTTCAAGGGCGGCTTCGTTGGTGATGGCGGAGAAGGACTCCTGACGGGGTTCAACCTGGTTTATGGCACTGAGGTTCCTCTTGCGGATTATTTCGGCACCGCCGTGTTTCAGCAGGGCAATCCGGCCGTGTTTGGCTATCAGGGGCTAAGTGGGCTGCGCTTTGGTGACAATGCGGATATCGGGCGTATCGCACCGTCCAATATGCTGATGTTTGCGGCGCAGAACAACGTCATGATGCCGTACCTGGTGACTTACATCGATGGCGCTGGCAACGTAAAGGTGGTGGAAGCGACTGCCGAAACGACCAGCGGACTTGAATTTGACTATTATGAAATCCTCGATGCTAATGAGTCGCCGCTCGTCAAGGTGATTTGGGGTGTCTGGAGCTCCCCGGATTTTGAAGTGACGTCTGGCGGCTCGCCTGTGACGTCATCTGCAGACTGGCACTTTATGATCTCAACTAATCCCATGACGCTTTCTCAGGTGGGGCAGCTGGTTGGGTCGTATCAGTATCTGTATGTTGGCGGCACCCCTATCGCCGGGAATATGGGCGGTGAGTTGGTGATCGACTATGGCGCCATCTCGGTGAACTTCGCTGACATGACCATGGATATTGAGCTTGCGTTTACCAGCGAGGATTTTGTCTCCGGGTTCGGCTCGGTAGCCGGTTTCTATGGCAGTGGTATTGGCTTGTCGGGTGATTTTGTCGGCACTATTTCCGGCGAGTTTGTTGGGCCGGATGCTGTCGGCATTATCAGCGCAATTGATCTTGAGACGCTTGATGGTCTTGAGCAATATCTCGGCATGGCGCTTTTTGATCGCCAGTCCGGGCAGCAGCCCCCCGACTCACCGTTCGGCGGCATGAGTATTTTCCAAGAGGGCAGTTTTACGAAGGTGAAGGGATACATAGACCCGGCGGACATGTATATCGGCGGGAGCGGCGGAGACATTTTCCCGGTGGACGTTGACTTTTACGACTCGAGCCTGGGGTACAACTATTACGCCTACTCGCAGTTTGCAGCCGAGCCTCTCGGTGCCTCCCTCGGTCAGTACGAGGTGTTGGATGGCACCGGCAACGTGACCTCCGAGGTGTACTGGGGTATCTGGGATCAGGGCACCTATTTTGCGGGCAATGACTTTGACACCCTGACGCCTGGTGGTGGCTGGCACTACATGATTGCCACCAATACGCTTAATGAGTCGCAGCTGTCGTCGCTGGGTCTGTCGGGCTCTTACGTTTACAGCTATGCAGGCGGCACGGCGCTGACAGAATACTTCGACGGTCAGACGGTTCTGCTGCAGGCAACTTCGCAGGTTGAGGTCGACTTTACCAATTTCGATGTGCAGGTGGATCTGGCTGTGATCGGTGGCGGATTCACCAACCTCAATGGCACCGGCACGATCAGCGACCTGTACTCGACTGGCATTTTCCTCCTCGATTCAGTCGATTCCATGGGCACCGGTCGGATTAACGGTGCCTTCGCCGGGGCTGCTGCTGAGGCCCTGCTCAGCACCATCGTTCTGGATTACAATACCGAATCGTATTACGGCACGGCACTGTTCGAGCAGATCGTTCCCTGATGGAAGACGACCGGGTGATCGCAGTGATCACCCGGTCACACCCCCCTCGTTATTCCTCCGCATCAACGTGACGTTGTCTTGCCGGGCCGCCATTGTCAGCGCGTGCTGAGCGACTAGCCACTGGAATGTCCGTTCGCGATAGAAGCAGACATGAGTCGGGTCGCGAGCGTAGTGCCAGCGCGAAAAATCGATATGGTCGTCCAGCTGGCTGGTCATAATGGCCAGCCATCCACCGGGCTTGACCAGATTTGTGAGTGTTGCCATATCCCGATCCGGGTGGTGAAAGTGTTCCACCACTTCGGTGCAGGTCACGAAGTCATACTGTCGATTCAAAACAGTGGTGTCAGGCGCGTATAGCGGGTCATACAGCCACATTTTGTGGCCACGTTCTTCCAGCATCCGTGCCAGCGCCGGGCCCGGGCCGCAACCGAAATCGAGCCCTTCGCTGTTGTTGTTCAGGCGGGAGCAGAGCGGCGTCGCCAGCTGATCGAGAAAGCGCCGATAACCCGGATCGTTGGGATCGTTCTGATGCAGGCTGTAATGGGCCTGTTCGTCGGCAGGCGCTGGTCGCTGCGCCGGGTCGACAAAGGTCAGTTCGCAGCGGCTGCAACGAAAGTAATCGCGGCCATGGGCACTGGCAAAAGCAATGCAGTCGAGGAAGTGGCACAGGGGACATTTCATAACCCCATGATAGCGTGCCGCGAAGGGCCGGCAATCCAGGGTGCATAAAAAGCAAAAAGGCCGCATTGCGGCCTTCCTTCATTTGGCGCACCCGACAGGATTTGAACCTGTGACCCCTGCCTTCGGAGGGCAGTACTCTATCCAGCTGAGCTACGGGTGCTGAAAATCGTCATCTTGTTGAGATCGGCAACTGCCCGACCTTTTTGCGGTGCCTTGCACCGCCGTACTCCCCTTCGCTGCGCTTCGGGTCCGGCCCCCGCGCTGCATCGCGGGAGCGTACCGCCGGGCGAAGCGGGGCTTCGCTTGATCCGGCTCCACCCAGCCGAGCTACGGGTGCGTGCTGGGCCGCGAATAATAGCGGCTTTACGCGCACAGCGTCCACCGCCGGGGTTGAAAATCCGGGGGGTGGACGTATCCTTGGCGGGCACTGTCTCTTGCGGGTTTCCGGCAGTGCCGGGGATTTCCCTGCTCCAGGGCCGGTTCAACCGGTGCGAAACGAGCCCGCTCTGGCATCTTTGGAGCGGAGCAGTCGAATGTCCATCTACTGGATTGTGCTTTTCTGTGCCGTGGCGGTGGAGATCGCCTGGGCGCTGTCGATGAAATGGGTTTACTTGCAGCCCGGCGCCTCGTCGGTGTCGGCGGTGATCGTGCTGACTGTCCTCAATATCCTGTTGTTGTCCTGGGCCATGCGCGGGTTGCCGGTGGGCACTGCCTACGCGGTCTGGACTGGTCTTGGGGCGGTCGGCGTGGCACTGTTCGGGGTGCTGCTGTTCAAGGACCCGGTGTCGCTGTCGCGCTTCTTTTTTATGGCGCTGATAGCCCTTGGTGTCATCGGACTGAAGTTCTCAGCGGCCTGATTTTACAAAGTTTTCCAGCAGTGCAACGGAGTGCTGGCTAAGCTGGTGATTGGCCGGCCTGCGCAAGGCGGAGTTGTGTTGTCCCGCGCTGTCTGCAAAGGCCAGCCTCGTTTTTCCTTCCGGTCATGGAGAGATCGTGTGCGAATTGCCTATCTGGAAGATGATGCCGCTCAGGCGGAATTGATCCGTCACTGGCTGACCGATGCGGGTCACAGCTGCAGCCATTGCAGCAATGGCCGTGACCTGATGAGCCTGCTTCGCCGCGACAGCTTCGACCTGCTACTACTCGATTGGGAGGTGCCGGATATGTCCGGGGTCAGCGTCCTCGAAGAGGTGCGTGGTGCCGGCAACCGCATTCCGGTGTTGTTCGCTACCCAGCGCGATGACGAGGCCTCCATTGTTGGTGCCCTTGGCAAGGGTGCAGACGATTACATGGTCAAGCCGGTCAAGCAGGCCGAGCTACTGGCCCGCATCTCCGCCCTCGGCCGCCGGGCTGGCATCGAGGATGCCGCGCAGGAAGAGACCTTCACCCTTGGCCCCTGGCAGATCGACCGGGCGCGCCGGACCATTACTGTGGATGGAGCGCCGGCGAAGCTGACCGACAAGGACTTCGAGCTGGCCAGCTACCTGTTCCAGAATGTTGGCAAGCTGCTGTCCCGTGGTCATTTGCTGGAAAAGGTCTGGGGCATCATGACCCCGATTGAATCCCGGACCGTGGATGTCCATGTCAGCCGGATCCGCCGCAGCCTCCATATCCGGCCGGAGCAGGGCTACCGGATCAAGACCGTCTACCAGCACGGCTACCGGCTTGAGCCGGTCAATGGTCCAGCCTGATCTACCAAAGGCATTGCAATCCCCACCGGTTTAGCAAAGATAGGGAAATCGTCTGAACCGGAAAGGACTCCGCCCTTGGCTGATCCGCTGTTAAGGCACCATCTTCGTCGCTTCCATCTGGAGCATCTGGCCAGCACCCTGTTGCTGGCCGGGTTCTGTATCGCCCTCTCCCTGAGCCAGGCTCTCGCGCCCCTTGATCAGCGCATCTACGACCGTCTGGTGGCGTCCGGCGGCTCGGAGCCGGATCCGTCCATCCTGCTGGTGATGATTGATGAGTACAGCCTGCGCGAGTTCGGCCGCTGGCCGTGGGACCGGGCCATCCACGCGCGCCTGATTGAGCAGCTGCACCATCAGGACGCCCGGGCAGTGATCTATGACCTGTTGCTGTCCGAACCCGACACCCTTCGACCGGAGAGCGATCAGGATCTGGCGCGGGCAATTGCAGATCACGGCCGGGTATATCTGCCGGTCCATGTGGAGCAGCTTCGCGGCGGCCAACTGATCGAAGCCCTGCCCTGGCGCCAGTTTGCCGAGGCCGCTCATCGTCTTGGCCATGTCGATCTGGTGCGCGATGAGGATGGGCTGGTGCGCAGCCTGTGGCTGCGCTCCGGGGTTGCACAGGCGTTCTGGCCGCACATCGCGCTGGCGGTGCTGGAGGATGAGGAGCCACTACAGGCGCTGGCTTACCAAAGACGCAGTCGCGGCCAGAGCGGGGCCAGGGTGGCGATGCGGGAACATCCGCGCGGCATCCCGTTTGCACGGGTGGACTATCCACGGGTATCCGCAGCGGATGTGATTTCCGGGCGGGTACCGGCCCCGTTGCTGGCAGGCAGGATTGTGTTGGTGGGGTCTTCGGTGGAGTCGCTTGGCGATCTGGTGCTGACGCCGCTATCGCCTGAGTTGCGGGTGCCGGGGGTCGAGATTCATGCCCGGGTACTGGATGCGCTGATGCAGGGTCGTCTGATTGAAACCCTGTCGCCATTGGCGACGGTGTTGCTGGGCCTGATGGTGGCACTGTTGGCACCGTTGTGGCTGCCGTTCCTCCGTCCCGGGTGGACGCTGCCGTTGCTGGCCGGCCTGCTGCTGGGCGCCCTGACGCTGAGTGCGCTGTTGATGCAGTTCGCCCAGCTCTGGTGGCCTCCGGCGGCGGCGATGCTGACAGTGCTGGTGGCGGGGCCGCTTTGGACCTGGCGCCGACTGGAGTACAGCCTCGACTATATGAGGCGGATGGCGAACAGACTGACGCGCGCCGGTGAGCAGGGTGGTCGGCTGGCCCAGCCGGCGGCGATGGAGCCGCTGTTGCGGATGTTCAAAGTGCTGCCGCTGAAAGCCTGGCGTCTGGAGAATCGACGTCTTGGTCAGCTCCAGTCGGGTGGAGCCAGGGTCGAGGATCAGGCCTGGCAGGGGCAGTCCGCGCGCCACTATCCGTTTTTGCGCGGTGACGAGGAAATGGAGCTGAGTCTGCTCTGGGCCACGCCAACGGACGCGGACCAGCTTGAGGCCGTGGTGCGGGCCATGGTCGGGCGGGTGTCTGCGCCAGCGCCGGTCCGGGGGGCGGCATTCCGGGCGGTGGCGGCGATGGTTGACGCCATTGGTATGGTCGAGCGTCGCCAGCGGGGCCTGACCCGGGCGCTGTTTGCCAGTCTTACCAGGCTGGATCAGGGCATGCTGCTGGCAGATGCTTGTGGTGAGGTGCTGCTGGCAAATCCACGTTTGCAAGCGCTGTTACACATTGATGGCCGTCCGCTGAACGGCTGGCATGTGCTGGATCTGGCTCGCGATCTTGGCATGGAATCTGACGCCTGGACTGCCCTGATCGGGTGCGCCTGTGGTCGCGGCCGGGCCGAGCATTATCTCACCGGGCGACAGGGCGAAGCGCTGCTGTTGACCCTGCGACGGGTGGAGGCAGGCGGCCAGATCGGTCAGGTGCTGATGATTGAGCTGGCGGATATCACCGAGCAGGTGCATGTCCGGCGGACCCGCTCGGAGCTGCTCCACTTTCTGTCCCATGACCTGCGTTCGCCGATGATTTCGATCCTCGCCCTGACCGAGAAGGCGCGTCAGTCCGAGCGGCCGATGCCCGCCAATTTCCTTGACCAGGTTGATGTTCATGCCCGCCGCAACCTGGGCGTGGCAGAGCAGTTCCTGCAGCTGATCCGGGTGGAATCGCTGGAACGCCTGGAAATGATCGAGCTCGATATGCTGCCGGTGGTGGAGAGCGCGGTGGACCGGGTCGGCCCGGACGCCCGGCAGGCCGACGTGCAGGTGCGTTTCGACTACCGTAGCGATGAACCGGTGTGGGTGCGCGGCAACCACGAGCTGCTGGAGCGGTTGCTGATCAACCTGATTGGCAATGCGGTGCGCCACAGCGTCGCCGGCAGCTCGGTGGATGTGCGCCTGTTTTGTCGGGACGGGGAAGTCTGCTGCGAGGTGCGCGACCGGGGCGACGGCATCGCCCCCGAGCGGCAGGCGGGCCTGTTTGATCGCCTGCAGGATAATGGCAAGGGGCTGGGTTTGCGCTTTGTCGGTCTGGTCGCCCGTCGCCACGGCGGAAGGATGATGCTGGAAAGCAGCCCCGGGGAGGGCAGCCGGTTCACCCTCGCTTTACCGTTGCTGGTGTTGGATGAGCTGTAATCCCCACGCGGCGTGGGTATAATGCGCTCCGACCACGGCTCCGGCCGCCCGTATGAAGAGGTAATCACCGTGAAAAAGCTGTTTGTGACCGCTGCGCTGTCCGCCCTGCTGGCCTCCGGCGCTGTTCTGGCCAAGAGCACCAAAGAGATTTCCCCACACGCCTTTGGCGAGCGCTCCACCTTCAGCGAGCGCGCCATTGCTGAGCGTATTCGTCCGGTTGGCTCGGTGTGCGTCGAGGGCGAAGAATGCGGCGCGCCGGCCGCTGCTCAGGTAGCCGCTGGCCCGCGTGCCGGTGATGCCGTTTACAACACTGCCTGTGTGGCCTGTCACGCCAGCGGCGCCGCCGGCGCCCCGATCACCGGCGACCAGGCCGCCTGGAGCCCGCGCATTGGCAAGGGCGTTGCCACGCTGGTGAAGAACTCCATCAACGGTATCAACGCCATGCCGCCGAAGGGCATGTGCATGGATTGCTCCGATGACGAGATCAAGGCCGCCGTCGAGTACATGGTTGAGCGCAGCCGTTGATCGCACTGCTGGAATGAAAAAGGGGCGCTGCGGCGCCCCTTTTTTTGATCGAGCAAAACACGCAGTGCTCAGCGACTCAGCATTGCCTTGATGGCCGCGAGGGTGTCTTCGCCCACCTGATCCGCTTTCGTTTCGTCTACCTGAACGCCTTCGCCCTGGAAATCGATATCGTCTTGCGGCATTTCCTCCACGAACCGGCTGCGCGCCGTGTCGATACGTTCGCCATACTGCTTGCGCGATAGCGCGTGAGTCATGGTCAGGGTTTCGCGCGCCCGAGTGATACCAACGTACATCAGTCGTCGTTCCTCGAAAATGGTGTCTTCCTCGATGCTGGTACGATGCGGCAGTAGCTCTTCTTCAACGCCCATCATGTAAACGTGCGGGTACTCGAGCCCCTTGGCGGCATGCAGGGTCAACATCTGCACCCGATCGGAGTCGTCTTCCTCTTCCTGCTGTTCTAGCATGTCGATCAGCACCAGCTTGCGGATCACCGCCTCCAGGTCAGAGCTGTCATCTTCTTCCTCCTGCTTGTCGAGCATGCGGGCAATGCTCGCCACCAGCTGGTTGACGTTCGCAACCTTCTTCTCACCGATACGGGGGCTGCTGGCCTGGCCCATCAGCCAGCCCTCGTAGTCCATGTCAGCGATCAGCTCGGTTACCGCCTGAAGGCTGTTATCGGTGAAGCAGAACTGGCGTTTGTGGTCGAGCCAGCCCTTGAACTCGCGCAGTCTGGCCGCTGCCTTGCCGCCGAGAATCTCGTCCAATGCCAGATCGTCGCAGACGTGATACATGCCCTGACCGCGTTTGACGGACCAGTTGGCCAGCTTCTCCAGTGTCGCCGGGCCGATCTCGCGACGCGGAGTATTGATGATGCGCAGGAATGCATTGTCATCATCGGGGTTGACCAGTAGCCGCAAGTAGCACATCAGGTCCTTGATCTCGGTGCGGGCAAAGAAGCTCTGGCCGCCGGACACCTTGTACGGGACTTGCATGGTCTGGAATTTCATTTCCAGCAATCGCGACTGGAAGTTGCCGCGATAGAGCACGGCAAAATCCTTCCAGCGCAGGGCCTTGGTCAGCCGGCGATGAATGATGTCGCCGGCGATCCACTCTGTTTCGCCTTCTTCATCGCGCAGCGACATGATCCGAATCGGCTCGCCATAGCCATAATCGGACCAGAGCGACTTCTCGAATACATGCGGATTATTGGCAATCACCGCATTGGCAGCCTTCAGAATGCGGCCGGTAGAACGGTAATTCTGCTCCAGCTTGATGACCTTGAGATCAGGGAAATCGGTTTGCAGCTGGGCAAGGTTCTCGGGCTTGGCGCCGCGCCAGGCATAGATCGACTGGTCGTCGTCGCCAACCACCGTAAACTTGTTCAAGGGTTCCACCAAAAGCTTGACCAGCTCGTACTGGCAGCCGTTGGTGTCCTGATATTCGTCCACCAGCAGATAGCGGATGCGGTTGCGCCACTTCTCCAGAATGCGGGGCTGTTCCTGGAACAGCAGTACTGGCAGCAGGATCAGGTCATCAAAATCGACTGCATTGCAGGCCCGCAACATGCGGTTGTACTCGCCATAGGTGATGGCGGCACGTTGCAACTCTTCCGTGTCAGCCCGCACCAGGGCCTGCTCCGGGGTGACCAGATCATTTTTCCACTGCGATATCTTGCTCTGAAAGAACTCCACCGCCTGAGCATCGCGCTCGGACTCGCCGCGATGTAGCAATTCCCGCATCAGCTCGCGACTGTCGGATTGATCAAGAATGGAAAAGCCGCTGCGCAGCCGCACTGCCGCCATTTCCGCCTTGAGGATGCGCAGCCCCAGATTGTGGAAGGTGGAGACAATCAACCCGCGCGCCTCTTCCCGGCTCACCAGCTTCAGCACCCGCTCTTTCATTTCACGGGCCGCCTTGTTGGTGAAGGTCACCGCGGCGATGTGACGCGCCGGCATGCCCCTGTCCTGAATCAGGTGGGCAATTTTTTGCGTGATCACACTGGTCTTGCCTGATCCCGCACCGGCCAGCACCAGCAGCGGACCATCGGTCCAGTGGACAGCTTCCTGTTGACGGGGATTGAGACGATTCAAAGCGGAGGTTCCTTCAGCGGGCGGCCATGATACCAGCTGGCGGGGCGCTGCTGACACCTGCGCCCGTCGCCCTGAGCGATTCCGTCCTTGTTGGCCGGCGGGCCGTCCTTTAACGTCTGGTCCATCGAAGCGTGCCCTGAACACGCCGTATCCCGGCATCACAGAAGGAGATTCCCATGACCGACCCCCTGTTTTCCCTGACTGGCAAGCGCGTGCTGATTACCGGCGCCTCCAGCGGTTTTGGCGCCCACTTTGCCACGGTTCTGGCCGGCGCCGGCGCTGATGTGGTGCTGGCGGCGCGGCGGGTCGAAAAGCTGGAAGAGACCGCCGCCGCCGCGCGGGCATTGGGCAGGCATGCGGTAGTGGTGCCGATGGATGTGTCGGATCATCGCAGCATTGAGGAGGCTTTTGCCGCCATGCCCGCCATTGATGTGGTGATTAACAATGCCGGCATCAACCGGGTTGGCACCTGCGATGGCCTCGACGAGGACGACTGGGATGCGGTGCTGGATACCAACCTGAAGGGCGTCTGGGGGGTGAGCAAATTCGCCATTCGCCAGTGGCGCCGCGACAATCGCCCGGGCAACATCGTCAACATTGCCTCGATTCTTGGCCTGCGGGTCGGCGCCCAGTTGCCGCCCTATGTGGCGTCAAAGGCGGCAGTGATCCAGCTGACCAAATCCATCGCGCTTGACTACGCCCGTCACAACATTCGCTGCAATGCTATCTGCCCGGGATTCTTCCGTACCGAGATCAACAGTGACTGGCTTGAAACCGAAGCCGGTGTCAGCCAGATCAAGCGCGTGCCGATGCGTCGCACCGGCGAGATGAAGGAAATGAGCGGGCCGCTGCTGATGCTCGCTTCCGATGCCTCTGCCTATATGAGCGGTTCGATTATTGCCGTCGATGGCGGCCACCTGTGCTCGTCGCTGTAAGGAGCGAAAGATGGACTTTACCCTGCCGGAACAGATTGAAACGCTGCGGCTGAAAGTACGGGATTTTGTTGCCACCGAAGTCATGCCGCTGGAAAAAGACAAGGCCAACTTCGACGAACATGAAAACCTGAAGGAAGAAGTGGTCGCCGCCCTGCGCAGCAAGGCAAAAGCGGCTGGCCTGTGGGGATTTCAGGTGCCGAAGCAGTATGGTGGTCTGGACACCGGCGTGGTTGGCATGGCTGCCCTCTACGAGGAGGCCGCCCGCTCACCGTTTGGTCCGCTGGCGTTCAACTGCGCACCGCCAGATGACGGTAACATGATCGTGCTCAACAAGATCCTGTCCGAACAGCAGAAAGCGCGTTGGCTGCAGCCGATCATTGATGGCAAGGTCCGTTCCGCCTTCGCCATGACCGAGCCGGACGGCGGCTGTGGCTCGGATCCTTCGCTGACCTACACCAGTGCCACCCGTGAGGGCGACAACTGGATTATTCGGGGCCGCAAGTGGTTCATCACCGGCGCCGAAGGCGCGCAGATTTTCGTCCTGATTGCCAAGACTTCGGATGATCCGCGCAAGGGACTGACAGCATTTCTGTTTGATGCCGATCAGCCCGGCTGGGAAATTGTCCGGCGTATTCCGATCATGGGCCCGGAAGAACACGGCGGCCACTGCGAGCTGCGTTTTGACGGGCTGGTGATTCCGGACAGTCAGCGACTGCTGGAGGTCGGTGACGGCCTGAAGGTAACCCAGATTCGGCTTGGCACGGCACGGCTCACCCACTGCATGCGCTGGCTCGGTCTCGCCAAGCGCTGCATGGAAGAAGCGGCCGGCTACGTCGAGAAGCGAATGAGTTTTGGCACCACCTTGTCTGAACATGAGGGCGTGCAGTGGATGTTGGGCGATGTGGCCAAGGACATCCAGATTGGCCGGCTGCTGACCATGCAGGCTGCCTGGAAGCTGGATCAAGGGGATTTTGCCCGCACCGATATTTCCATTGCCAAGATTCATGTTGCCGACACCCTGCACAAGGCGGCTGACACGGCGATCCAGTTGTGTGGTGCCCGTGGCTACTCGAAAGACACCCTGCTGGAATGGATTTACCGCTATGCCCGTCAGGCCCGCCTGGTGGACGGTGCCAGCGAGATTCACAAGATGGTGTTGTCCCGCGCCTACCTGAAAGAAAAATCTGATTTCTTCCGCTGGGGCGTCTGATGCAGGCCAGTGATCAGCAGGCGATTGCCGCGTGGCTTGGTCGCAAGACCGGCAAGACGGTGACGCTCGGTAATGTGCGCGCCCTGTCCGGTGGTGCCATTCAGGAAAACTGGGCGGCGGACATTGATCTTGGCGACCAGATCATAGAAGCAGTGATTCGGTGTGATGCGCCGTCGTCGGTGTCTGACAGCCTGTCGCGACAGCAGGAATTTGCGCTGCTCAAGGCCGCCTTTGCCAGTGGCGTGACGGTGCCGGGACCGCTGTGGCTCGGTGAATCAGGTGTGATTGGCCGCGACTTTTTCATCATGCGCCGGGCCCGCGGCACGGCGGCCGGACACAAACTGGTGCGCGATCTGTCGTTGGCGCCAGACCGACCGGCACTGGTGCGTCAGCTCGGCAGGGAGCTGGCGCGTATCCACAGTATTCGTCCGCCGCGAGACGATCTTGCGTTCCTGCCTTTGCCGGATCAGCACCCGGCAGCAGCCTTCATCGGCGAATCCCGTTGTTTCCTTGATGGTTACCACAGCGCCTTCCCGGCGTTGGAGTGGGGGCTGAACTGGCTTGAGGACCAGATGCCGGCGTTGGAGCCGTTGTGTCTGGTGCATCGGGACTTCCGTACTGGCAATTACATGGTGGATCAGGACGGCCTGACCGCCGTGCTGGACTGGGAATTCACGGCCTGGTCACAGCCGCTGGAGGACCTCGGCTGGCTTTGTGCACGTTGTTGGCGCTTTGGTCAGTCCGGTGATCGGTACGCTGTCGGTGGCGTCGGTGCTCGGGAGGATCTGTTTGTTGGCTATGCTGAGATCGCCGGACGACTGCCGACCGAGAAAGAAGTTTTTTATTGGGAAGTCTTTGCCCACTTGCGTTGGGCGATGATCGCGATCAAGCAGGGCGAGCGTCACCTTTCCGGCAAGGAGCCCTCGTTGGAGCTGGCGCTCACGGCCCACATTGTCCCTGAGCTGGAATTGCACATCTTGCGAATGACGGGACTGAAACCTTCATAACAGAAGAGGCGGAGAGAATAGAGCAATGCGTATTCAACCTGATGGCGCCAACCTGCTCGACACGGTGGCGACCCTGCTGCGTGACCAGATCCTGCCGGATGCACCGGCTGATCAGCAGTACGCGCTGCGAATGGCAGTTAATGCAATCGGTATTGCCCGTCGCCAGCTGGCCAACGGGGACCGGATCGAGCAACAGCAGCGAGTTCGTATTGCACGGCTACTGGCACTGGGGACAAGTGAGGATCCGGAGCGGGAGCTGGCGCGCAGGGTGCGGGAAGGCGCCGCGCGGCATAACAGTGACCTGCAGACGATGCTTTGGCAGGTCACCGAGCAGCGTGTCCGGGAAAGTGCCCCACGTTATCTTGTCCAGGAGCCGCTCTGATAAAGGGGTGGCCAGAGGTGCCAGAGCCCTTGGCACCGACGTGCCGGATTGGCACGAAATGCACTGAAATCCCTCGTCAGACCCGCTCATACTCGTGCCATCGGAAACCTGCACAGGGAGCATCCTATGGCTACCACTGCCACCGCGGCCACGGCCAAGCAGCGTCGCACCAACAAGAGCGACATCCAGCCACGCCGGATGGATTTCCAGTTTGACCCGGGTATCGAGCGATACTGGTTCGGCGGTGACCAGTTCAAGAGCCTGTTGCTGACGTCGCTGTCCTGTACCTTCCCCGAAGGGGAGCGCTTCTTCGTTCGTTCCGTTCGCCACTTCCAGAAAAATCTGACCGATCCCTTGCTGAAGGAGCAGGTCAAGGGCTTCATTGGTCAGGAAGCGCATCATGGCAATGAGCACGAGGTGTTCAACGCCTTTATGGAAGAGCGTGGAGTGCCCACCGGCAAGGTGTCCAGATTTGTGCTTGATGGTCTGAAGATGCAGGGCAAGTGGTTATCGCCGGAACGGCAGCTTGCCAAGACTTGTGCCCTGGAACATTTCACCGCCATGCTGGCGGAGCTGATTCTGGAGAACCCGGAGTTTCTCAAAGGTATGGACGAGCGCATGCTGCCACTGTGGTTGTGGCACGCGGTCGAAGAGAGCGAGCACAAGGCAGTGGCCTTCGATGTTTATCAGGACCAGGTCGGCAGTTACTGGGTTCGCACCAGCGAAATGGCCATTACCACGGTGGAGTTTATCGGTTTCACCATCTTCCACTATTTCCAGCTGCGCAGTGGCATGGACGACAAAAGTGACCTGCGTTCGGTGGTCAGCGGGTTCAACTGGCTATTGGGCAAGCCGGGCTGGATGCGTCGCCTGGGCCCATCCTATCTTGCCTACTTCAAGCGCGACTTCCATCCATCAAAGAAAGACAGCAGTCTGATCCGTCGGCGTGGTCTGAAGAAGCTCTCCGAGATGCTGGGCCGGCCGGATCTGTTGGCCAGCGCCTGATCTGTCGCCGCTGTACCCTGCTTAAGCGCGGGACAGCGGCGATGTTGTTTGCACCAGCGGAATCTCCACACTGACTTCCCATTCGCCGCTGCCATCGCTGAAGCGCGCATCGCCACCGAGGCGCCTGGCTCGTGCGCGGATAATCCCCGTACCGCGACCGCCGCTGTTATGCGCGCCCTGCTTCAGCCCGTCATTGCACATGCGTACATGCAGTACGCCGTTCTGTTCCTGAAAATAAATTTTCAGGCAAGACGGAGAGGCGTGTCGCAAGGCGTTACTCGCTGCCTCGCGGATGATGCGGGTCAGGTCACTGATCCGGTGTGGCTCGATGACATGGTCCGGTGACAGGACATTCGCTTGCCAGTCTAGCCTGACACTGCTGGCATCACATCGCTGACGAGCTTCTTGCTCCCACTGCAGCAAGGCTTCGTCCAGCGTCAACTCGACGCTATCCATGCTGCTCAGCAGATCACGCAGATCCTGAATGGCCCCCCGGGCCAGCGTGCGCACATCGGTACTGTCGCTGCGATGAAGCAGGGTCATCAGGCGTGCACCCAGATCATCGTGGATGTCCTGGCGAATGCGGTTGCGTTCGTGTCGGACGCCGAGTTCATGGGCATTGAGTGACTCGCCGACAAGGCGATAGATGTCCATGATCAGGCGGGCAGTGGTGATGTCCCTGCTGGTGAACAGTCGCCCGCCCCGCTCGGCATGGTGTAGCCGCAAGGTCGATTCGTTAACGGGATCGGGGATGTGCAGACAGAGACCGTTCTCGCCGATGGCGGGCGCTGTGGTCTGTTGATCCAGACGTGACATATCCAGCGGGTCGAACACGGCGAAGGCTGCTTGCTCCAGCGCATCACTCAGGGCGTCTGTTTCCGTCGCGGCAATCAGCGGTGGCATGGCAATGGCAAGCAGTTCCTGAACGGTATCGCCACGTTTGCGCGCAATCCGGCTCCAGGCCCATTGCCGCAGCGGAAAGTAGAGCCATCCCACCAGAGCAACGGCGAGAGTGAGCGCAACGGGCTTTGACACAGCAACAAAGCTGACCAGCATCAGATCAATGGCGATGATGGCGAGACCGCTGAGAAACCAGGCCCAAATCGATAGCCACCAACGCTCAAGCTGGAATAGCCGGTAACGGGTGATGCCGAAAGCCAGGCCGATATACATGATAAGGAACGCCCCGAACATTACTCCTTGAGACGCGGGTGGCGTGCTGCCGAGGGCGGCGGGAATGATGATAACGCCAGCGAACAAACCGGTGGCGATATAGATCGAAAGCAGAAACCAGCGCAGCGCAGCACGATCCGCCGGCTTGTTTCGCGTGCCGAGCCATTGGAAAAAGGCGAACACAAAACTCAGCGCGAAGATCGATAACACGGAAAGGTGAAACAGGGCGGTGGAGGCGGTCAGTTGCCAGGTATCGGCGAGCCACGTCAGCACGGCAGCAACATAGCACAGGGTCGCCACTGGAAAACGGTGGATGCGGTTGGGGTAATGCCAGAGCAGAGCCGTCAGCGAGGCGGTGAAGAACAGGGCGCCGAAATGGTTGATTACCGACAGGCTACGGAACAGGGTGTCGTCGATCAGAAGCTCGCGGGTGCTGTAGACTGCGGCGGCGGGGGCAAAGATCAGGTAACCGATACCGGTCATGAAATAAAGCAGGGCAGGCA
Source organism: Alcanivoracaceae bacterium (assembly GCA_046292765.1). Lineage (GTDB taxonomy): Bacteria > Pseudomonadota > Gammaproteobacteria > Pseudomonadales > Alcanivoracaceae > PGZG01. Next base: position 218,398 of record JBKBQA010000003.1, read on the forward strand.
GGTTGCTTTGCCGCACACTCCATACCGCCGCGCCGATAAGTACCCCGGTGATGCCGAAAGCAACCTGAAGCCAGAACAGCCCCGGCAAATCGGCGAGCGGCCGCTCGGCGGTTGTCAGTGTTACTGCCTCGCCCTGATCAGTAATGGCCTGCAGTTTGCCGCTTCTGGCGGCCTGGATCAGGGCCCCGCTATCGGCCATCAGGCTGTTGTACTCGCTATACAGCGGCAGCACGTCCGGCTCCTCAATGCGCAGAACCGGTGTTGCTGGCACCACACCGTCACCCACGTCAAACCCGGTCAGCCGGGTACCCTCAGGCAGCCCCTGCGCGTTGGGACCGGCAGGGTCAACCCGACTTATGATCAGCGAGTCGTCCGAAGGTGACAGGGTCAGGCCAAGCCAGGGCATGGCCAGCGCCAGATACAGGGTGGAGGCCAGCACCAGTGCGCCGGTCACGGCGGTGAGCAAGACAACAAGACGGGGAGAGATACTCAGCACAACAAGGCATCCTTATCCAGATCGCGTTTGAGGTGCGCGGGGCACCCATGTTTAAGGGGATAGGTCCAGTGGCGCCATCATGCCATCATCTGTCGGCGAGTAAAGAGTGGACAGAGTGGTACTGAGATGGACTTTAGCGACATTCTGCTGGTGGAGGACGTCCCGGATGTGATGGTCTGGCTGCGAAAGCTGGTCGACATCCACTTTCCCGGCAGCGTCGTCAGGCAGGCCTCGCGGTGTGAGCAGGCGCTACAGGTGGTTGCCGAGCGCGTGCCCCGGCTGGCGCTGATTGACCTCGGGCTGCCGGACGGACCGGGTGTCGACATTATTCGCGCCATCAAGCGCGTTAGCCCGGACAGTGTCTGCGTGGTGACAACCATCTTTGACGATTCCGACCACCTGTTCTCAGCACTCCATGCTGGCGCGGATGGCTATCTGCTCAAAGATGAGCCGGAGGTGGAGTTTGTTCATCATCTGCGCGGCATTCTGGCGGGCCGCCCGCCTCTGAGCGCGGCTATCGCCCGCAAGGTCCTCAGTGTTTTTCGCCCGGCGGTAGAAGAGACGGTGCGACTGGCGCCCCGCGAAGAGCAGGTGCTGACCCTGATAGCCCGTGGCTTCAGTGTCCGCTCCGCCAGTGAAATGCTCGGCATCTCCCAGCATACCGCTGCAGGCTATCTGAAGAGCATTTACCAGAAGCTGCAGATCAGCTCACGAGCCGAGGCGACGCTGAAGGCAATTGATCTTGGTCTGGTGGCACCGCAGATCCGATGAAAAAACGCCCCGAAGGGCGGCGAACAGGGTGCGCGGATCCGGTGTCATTCCCTTCCACCACAGGTGCCGGTGGGCTACGGCACTTCTGGTTCCACATCCTCGAACACGCCATCCCAGGTGCTGCTGAAACGAATGCGGTCAATGGTGTTCGGGTTCTCTATGAAGCTTCCGGCGAAGCCGATGGCGCCGATGAATGACAGGCTGCCTGTGCCGGCTGTGCGTGATGCTGTAGCAAGGGGGGTGCCAGATGCATTGCGCGCCGGATCAACCCAAAGGTCAAAGCGATTGTAGGTGGCGGAACCTTCGGCTTTGTAGAGCCGGCCCACAATATGATGGGTGGTATTGCCCTGTACCGCACCGCCGGCGTAAGCCCGTTGGTTTTCGGCGTCACCCAAAGAGACAGTGAACTGATTGATGCGTGGACCTTCCACCGCTGCATCGTAGGAACTGTCCACGCCGATGAAGAACGCACCATTATCAAAAGACATGCGTGCGCGGTTGGAGCCGGGGCTGGCGGCATCGATGCGCCAGAGCACACTTATGTAGACATCGCCAGGAAAACGACGCTCAAATGATCTCGCCTCCGACGGGCCAAAAAAGCTGCCAGCCACGCCGGGGAAACGCAGTGCTCGCACGCCACCATTGAGTGCATTGCCCCCGCTCGGTGTAACTGTCAGCGGGGAGCCGCTGACATCGACCACGCTCATTGAGGAGGGGCGCCATGTGCCCTGCCAGCCTCGGTCATCAGTGCCATTACCTTGTTGCCAGAGGTCGCCCAGTGCCAGCTCCTCAAAGGAAGCACGTACTTCCGGTTGCGGGAAGCTGCTGTCGAACAGCGGAGCCCGGAACTGGAACTCGCCTTCCGTGACAACGAGTGTGGCGGGTGCGCTCTCGTTATCATCACCGCGCGCCAGTGTTCCGCTAAATTGCACCAGAATCAGTGTGTCGCTGAGCTCGGTGGTGGTAATCGTACAACTGCCGCCATCCACCGGCGCGCCTGAGTAAAACACATCATTGAAGGTGACCAGCAGCCCTGGTATGCCGTTGTTGGCACAGGCGCGATCCACGTTCAACTGAGTGCTGATACCGCTCAGGTTGACCTGGAAGCTGTCGCCAATCTCGCCGGCGGTGGCGTAGCCGATACCGACAGACAGGGGTGGGCCGGTGTAACTGCTGATAGACGCAGTACGGCGCTCACCATTAAAGAGGCCGGTAATGCCATTGTCGTCACCGAGCACCTCGCTGCCACCGTTACCGGGATCACCTCCACCATCATCACCACCGCCATCGTCATCGTTGTCAGGCGGGGTAAAGACTGCCAGTGAGCCGAGCGGCGACACGCCAGCCACGGTATTGATCAGGCTGCTGTTGCCGTAGAGGGCGGCGAACGCGTCCATGGCATCTTTGAGATCAGCGCTGAGGGTGGCTGTGTTGTAGGGTGCGGGTGGGGACAGCGGGCTGCCATCATTGAGGCCATCAATGGTGCCATCCTGAAAATCTTCCACCAGCGCATTCAGCACGGCCAGTGCCGGCGCCGGCGAACCGCCTTCGCCCAGACGCGTTAGCGCAGCGAGTTTGATCGCATACAGTCCCTGATTATTGTTCAGCAGCGCACCGCTGGCGGTGGTGTCCGAAATCAATGCTGGCACCGTCAGAATCCCGCTGCTGATTTCCGGTGCCAGTGCATTGCCAATGCTCTGGTTAATGTTATTGACAGCGGTGCTGCTGAGCGGAAAGCGCTGCTCGACGACGGCGCGTTGGTAGGCCAGCTCAGTAAGCATGGTGACACCGAAGCGACCGCGACTGGACGGTGTGATGGCACGCAGTCGGTCGGCGGCACCAAAGGCTTCGAATTGGCCGCTTTGTTCATCAAAATATTCGGCGCTGCTACCGCCGACGATTTCGACCACCATGGGCCCGCTGTAATTGGTAAAGCCGGCAGTGACGACGCCCGTTGCACCGGTACTGGCGCTGCCGAGCAACTCGCAGGCTGTCGGGCAGGCCGGGTCATCGGCACGGTAAAAGTTTACCGTCGCATTACGGATCAACCCCAGTGATGGAGTGACATCCGCATCTGAGTTGCCGCTCCCGCCTCCTCCACCGCAGGCGGCCAAAAGAAAAACGGACGCGGGCAAAAGCAGGCGAAGGCAGGTAGCAGGCATGACGACTTCCCTATAGGCATTGTTCGCAGAAACACCGATGGAACCGGTTTTCTGTCATACCGCCAACCCCCGATTCGAGGGGGTCACGGAGGGCTCAGTCGGTAGCTCAGCGCTTCGGCGAGATGATTGATGCTGACATCACTGACAGCGGCCATGTCTGCCAGCGTCCGTGCTACACGCAGGGTGCGATGCAGGGCGCGGGCGGACAGCCCGAGTCGCTGCATGGCATCAGCCAGCCAGACAGCATGCTGCGCCAGCAGGGGCTCAAGCTCCTTCACGTTGAGCAGGTGATTGAGCTTTCCCTGACGATCAAGTTGCCGTTGTCGTGCCGCGACCACGCGTGTGAAAACCGTGTTGCTTGGTTCGCCACTGCGCGCGGTCATCAGCTCATCAGGCTTGACCGCCTCGACTTCAAGATGCAGGTCGATGCGGTCGAGCAGCGGGCCAGACAATCGACTCTGGTAACGCCTGGCTTTTTCGCAGCTGTAACCGCAACTTCGCTGCGGGTCACCGAAGTAGCCACAGGGACACGGGTTCATCGCCGCCACCAACTGAAACCGGGCCGGGAAGGTGGTTTGCCGGGCGGCCCTTGAAATGTTGACCTCGCCGCTTTCCAGAGGCTCGCGCAGCACCTCCAGCACGCGTCGGTCGAACTCCGGCAGCTCATCAAGAAACAACACCCCGTGGTGGGCAAGGGAGATTTCGCCGGGGCGCGGATGGCTGCCCCCGCCGACCAGCGCCACGGCGGACGCGGTGTGATGCGGGGCTCGAAATGGCGGCACCCGGAAGCGCTCCATGGGCCGCTGGCGATGCAGCGAATGCACGGCAGCGACCTCCAGCGCCTGCTGTTCGCTGAGCGGCGGCAGTAATCCGGGCAAGCGACTGGCCAGCATGCTTTTGCCGCTGCCCGGCGGGCCGCACAGCAAAATATTGTGTCCAATTTGACGTTTTTAAAAAGGGCATATTAAGCACAAGGTTAATATATTATGATCAATTAGACCTTCTAGGCGCCGTAAGACCCTGATCGTGGGCTATATGGAACGCCCGGTACCATATCGGTGTCAGAGAGATCGCCTCGGATATCACAATGTAACTGCAGACAAGTAGGCCGAATAGATGGTAAAAAGCGTTTCAGCGGGGTAGTGGCGCCTAGGACATGCTTAGTGGGCGAAGCTAGGGCGACAACTGGTTGTTTTGATTTCTTATTAGACAAGACGAAAACATAATGAAATGCGATTTGAACAAAAGTTCCATCGTGCTCGTTGGCGCGTGGAACGCCAGAATTTTCACTCCTCAGTGGATAGCTAGCAACGGCATTGTTGCTGAGGGTGAGGATGTGACAGTAGAGATAACTTTCGGTGTTGCGCCATATCATTCGCGACTGAAATTTAATCGCGTAATTTTACAGCTTTCAGATGATAAGTTGGCATTCATACCTTCAGAAGACTCTGAGCAGGCGTTCGAAAGCTGCAGGAGCGTCGCAGCTAAGATTGTGGAACTGCTCCCGCATACCCCGCTGGCTGCGATGGGAATAAATAGACATTATATTTGGGAAGGTGGCCAGATATCCGGAAACGGAGTTTTGGGAGATATTTTTAACTTTAACGATGATCCCTTGCTTGGCCAGAACAACTGGGTGGTAGGGTCGCGAGCAGTTAAGCGAGTAGTCGAGAAGGCGGGTCTGAGGGCGAACTTCGCGATCGAGCTGTCAGAGGAAGGGGAGGTGAGCTTCGGATTTAACTTCCATTATTTGGAGGGTAACGTTACTAGAATCAAAGAAATATTGGAGCAAAAACAGTCTAAAGAATTTACTGATGCAGCCAAAGAGATTATCAGGGACGTATACGGGGTTGATCCAGATGATGAATAAAAATGTTCAAGACATTCTTGAAATATTAACATGCGAACACGAATTTATAGGCAGGGAGGCAATTCTGAGCAATGAGGATTTGTCAAGCTTTCGTCAGATTACGTTCGGTGGCGGCATGGAAGGATTGCCAGCAATTTCAGTGAGGCTATCTGGGGAGGGTATTTACGAAGTCACCCTATCTGAGATTAAGCAGCAGAATTTTAAAAGGCAGCTTAAGAATTTGTCGGTTGGATAAAGTGGAAAATGCCTGAAATTTTCTATAGGGATCAGGTTGGGGAAAAAGGACTTTCTCAGGGTGATGTGCTGAGAAGAACAGACTCCCTAAATGAGGTGCTCAAGCGCTACCATAGCTATTTTAACCAGCAGGGGGACTATAGATATTTTATAGTATTAACCCAAAGTTGTGATCTGGCGATTCGTCCTGATACGGAGCGGTGTGGCAGCCGATACATAACGATAGCCGCCGTTAGGCCGTTACATCGAGCGATTGAGCGTTACTCAGACAAGCTTTTGTACAACAAGTTAGAGCGGGCCTTGGGAATGATTCCTGAGAATCGCAAGCAGAAAATCAATGATTTTCTTGAGCGATTAATTAACAACAACGAGCCAGACTACTTCTTTTTGCCTGCTAGTCCGGAGCGAGGAATTGCTGAACATTGTTGTGCATTCCTAAAGCTTTCTATTGCGCTTAAAGTTGAGCACTATGAAATGCTGGTCAACGCGCGAGTTGTGGGACTCAATCCGCAGTATCAGTACAAGCTAGGTTATCTCGTCGGAAATGCATACTCTAGAGTGGCAACAGAGGATCTATTGCCGGACGTTATTACCAAGAGAGATGTGAGCAATATTGCTCGGGCTTTTCTCGAATCTGGAGCGAGCATCGAGCCAATCAAAAATGACATTTACAGTATTCTGAAGAAAAGATTTGAGAAAGACCCAGACGCTTTTGCAAGCGTGGAGAGCAAAGAAAAGATGCTTGAAGATATAGAAAACTTCATAAAACAGGATAAGGAGGTGAAAAAGAAGGCAATTTCTGATGCAATAAAACAGTCTGCGCGGGGCATGGTTGAAGATCAGAAACTTGAGCGACTTGCATTGCAGATAATGAACAATCCTGTTCTTCTGGCGTATTTCAACCCTAAGTAGGTCTTAACAATTTAGCGCTCTTGAGCATGGCGCTGACAGTGTATCTGACCACGTTACAGACTTCATTTGTCGCTAAAGGCTCAAGAGCAAGTACAGAATACTTGTAGCTAAACCGTTAATCTGTAATCTATTTGCTCCCGTGTATGTAAGACCTGCCAGTAAAGGCGTGTAGTTCACGCACTCAAAGAAGTTTAGCACTCAGTCAATCTGCCGTATCCCGTCCATAGGGCTTATCCCAAGAGCCTTGCAGTACCAAACGTACTCAACAACATCTAGCCGCCTCTCCCCGGATTCAACCTTCTGAACGAAGGAATGCGGTACCCCCAGCAAGTCTCCCAGCTCTCGCATAGACATACCTTTGCTCTGGCGTTGGTCCTTCAGCCAGGCAAGCAGCGGAACGTGTCAACCTGTTTTGGACACACTAGCTCAAAGTTAATGTATTTTTTCTCTGTACCTCCTGCGCATAGGGCAGCGTAGGGAAATTGACCTGTGTTGTTGACGCCACATCGGCGTCACTGGGCTGAACAGGGTTAATGGCAACCACTGTGGGCGGCGTTGACACCTTTGGCCGACCGCCTACAAACCGTTCGGGATGTTTCCGGTACTGTGCGTCGAGCGCTTGCTGCTTGATCGTGGCCAGCTCTTTATGTTTTCCGGTAAAGACTTGCTCCGGCGTGTAGCCAGCCAAGCCACTGTGGTGATGCAAGCCGTTGTACCAGCGCACATAGTCCACCATCCAGCACCGGGCCTGTCCCAGACTTTCAAAACGCCGGGGAAAGTCAGGCTGGTATTTCATTGTCTTGAACTGGCTTTCGCTGAACGCGTTGTCATTGCTCACCCGTGGTCGGCTATGGCTACAGGTAGCGCCAAGCTCACCCATCAAATCCAGGTAGCATTGGGCAATCATTGGTGCGCCCCGATCCTGGTGGATGGTGAGGCGTTGCAGGCCATAGCGCGCTATGGACTCGTTCATCAGTTGCTTCGCCAGCGCGCTGTTTTCCTTGAGTGAGATCATCCATGCAACGATGTAGCGGCTGAACAAGTCGATGACGACATACAGATTCAGGTACTCGCCCCGTCGCTGCGTCGTGAGTTTGGTAATATCCCACGTCCAGACCTCGTTCGGCGCTCGGGCAACCAGACGGGGCATCGCGTGATTTTGCGGTGGGCGCTGATGCCGCCGTTCTCCGTGGGCCTGACTGGTTTGCAAAATCCGGTGCATGGTTCTTACCGAGCACAGATAGCGTCCTTGCTCCAGTAGCGTCTGATACACCTGAGCGGGTGGTTGATCGCAGTAGGCGTCACTGTTCATGATTGCCAGCACAGTTTGGCGCTCAGTATCGGTCAGTGCCCTGGGCTGCGGTCGCGCTGTGTGCGGCACCAGCGGCGTGTCGCGCCGGACAAGCTTCTGGCGTGCATACAGCGTGCCGCGGTTCAGTCCCAGCGCCCGGCAGGCTGTAGCCAGCGGCAGCCGTCCGGGGCGTTCTTCAAGCACCGCCTTCATGCATCGCTCCCATTGTCCGTGTGATCGAGCATGGAGAAGGCTTTTTTTTGGAGTGCAACGCAATCCTCGGTCAACTGCAGCTTGCGCGACAGACGAGCGTTCTCTTTCTCGAGCTGTTCAATCCGGCGCTGGTCTGCGGTCTTGCTGGCCTTGGGGCCTGGCTTCGTCTTCGCTAGCCCTTCTGTACCGCCAGTCTGCAATTCTTTACGCCACTGTCTGAGCTGATTGCTGTACAGCTTCTCCCGGCGCAGCAAGGTGCCAAGCTCGCCATGACGACAGGCATCGGCCTGGGCAATAATGCGAAGCTTGTAGGCAGTCGAAAATGCACGTCGGGTGCGTTTTTCGAGCACAGGGTTTGGGGTGACCTGGCCATCAGGCAGGTCGGACGGTTGCTTTGGCATGGTTCTGGCTCCTGAGTATCAGCCCTGAAATCTATGTTATCTCATACACAAGGTGTATGGGTTCAGGTTGGCACACAGGGCAGGGTCTCAGCGTCTTTACTGTTTATGCTTAGCGTCATGCGTACCTAATTTAGGTACATTGTCTGATGTACCCAAAATCGGTACACTTTCTCGCGAATACTGTTTAAATTAGGAAAATCAATAACTTAAGGAGATGGCAATGCGGGGAGGAATCGCTCGGGGGGTTGCTGTAGTGACTCTCATTCTAGGGGGTGCAGCAAATGCTGATGAAAGCTCAGCGGCTGCTGTAATCAAACAGCTTTACCAGAAGATTCAAGAATCACAGCAGGCTGGCTACGTGTGCCAATCAATAGGGACAAATGCTGCTGCGAACTTTGATGAGATCTATGGGCTGTTTATGCAAGGACAACAACTTCAGCGGCGCGGGTATGGCGGAGAAGCATACTTTGGCACAGCCGAGTACCAAGCATCCGCGTATCTCTCACAGTTCAGATCGGCAGGATGTTGAGAATAATCATAATCATTTTTACAAGGAAAAATGCTCATGAAGCCAGCCGGAATAATCAGAATCGTAACGCTGTCAGCACTCGTGAATTTAGCTGCATGTGGTGATACGAAGAACACCATTCAAGCCGGAAGTATCGATACTAGCTCTTGCGAAAGCCGCATCGAGTGGGTGGATTCATCTATAGAGGTTACAAGACTTCCCATCGACGAAGTTTGTTCTGTTATCGATAACTATAAAGCCAAGAGGATTTCAGAGGCAGTCACGATGATGGAGGCGCCATGTCCAAAGGTGGACAACATGGCAGCAAGTGTTGGTGGCGTTGATAGGTTAAGAGAGTTAGTGAATATGGGGGAGCTTGACCATGATCAGAATGCTAAAGGAATAGTGTCCTTCTGCATTTCTTCATCAGAGGAAAAAAGAAAGTTCTTGGCTAAATCACTGGATCCATCTTGGGGTAAGTCTCGGCTTTATTCAGTAGGAACGATACATAAAGATGGCAGTACGTGTAGCGCTGGATTGGTGGCATCAGCTTCTTCGGATGCTGAAGTTTTCTATCTCGTTGGGTCAGGCGAGAAATGCTTGGATGTCTATTTAGCTGATGCAGATGAAAATGCCTACCATCCTGAGAGGAATCCGAAAGGCATTCGTTTCGGGGATTACATTAAGTCAAAATATCAATACGAAGGCGCTATTCCTAATTCCTTCTTATACAAGTCGAAAAGGTATGACTTTGTTAGCTCTGAATAATCAAATCGAGATAGTGAAAGCTATTCAACTGGATGAACACATAATGAATAAGAAATTTGCTATCGCGAAGATGCAAATATGGAGATGAAGTATGTCTGATGATGAAATTAACAAAGATGGTAGTGAAGAAAATGCTGAGCATCCATCGACTGCGGCTTCTGCGGTCGGAATAATCATTCAGGTTGGGTTTATGGGCTTTATCCTATACCTGCTTTATCCTGCATTTGCCTCGGTTGGGGAAATGGTGTTCGGGAAAGACGAGTCTGCATTCATGCAGGCTTTTACACCTGGCGAAAGTGCACGACGTGACTACGATGAGTTTAATGACAATGGTGGATTGCGGCAGAATGGTTCTTTTCTTGGATACACAGTTGTCGAAGTAAATGGATTGCAATATGGGAAAGACGAGATACTTAGAACGGTTGGATTTAGGTTCGCTGACTTTCCAGTTCCAGTGCCAAAAGACATAAGAGAGAAAGTTGGTGAGTTGTGTGGTGGCGGTACATGGAAGGTGATATCGCCAAGCAGGTCATCGTTGATTGGTTACGAGCTAAACTCCAAGACACATGAGTGCTTGTATAGCTACTCTACGGATGAGAGCAGAAGTCATAATATAGTGATTCAGAAGAAGTAAATGCATGCGGGGTCGCCGGACGACCCCGCATGTTCATCACTTGGCGTATGAATCCCTGATCGCCTTTGAGATTGAAAGCAAAGACTTATCATAGCTGCCGGACAAGAGCTGCTCCTTCAAGTAATCGAAGACATCTTGTTCCGGCATCGATGCAGAGACTGTCATTCGCTCCTCGCCTTTCGGACCAATTGCAACATTCCGCTGGCCGAACTTCAGCCTGTAGTGCCGCTTATCGCCCTGCTGTTTGCTGAGCCACATAGGTGCGACAGATTTCTGACCATCTGCTTTTAGGCGCTTGCCTTCTTTCAGATATACAAGCCACTTGTCGATAGACTGTGCAACTCGCGTACGTTTGGCTTCGATGGTATCACCACGAATGATCTCATCTTTACCGAAAGAAACTTCTTTAATATTGAAGGTCATGTCTGACTCCTGAGGTCGTTGTTTGCCATGCGGCTAAAGCAATCTATCCTCAGGTATGACCTTCTTACACAGCCCCACTAGATTGTTAGTGAATAGGCTGCCGATCCCTATTCCTTCGGGGAACAATGGTCTCTGGTTCACCCAGAGGCTACCAGAGACCTCCTGACGGTCAGATATATGTCTATTCATCTTATGCGACTGGAGGTCTCTGAGATGAAACCAGATGATCGAAAAATATCAATGCATACAAGCCTTGAATTTCCAATGTAGAGATCGGAGATAGCTTATGTCTCGTCACTACTGTAGAAGTCCGAATTAATGGTCTTTCAGGTCCGAATCTGTATCAAAATACGAATCTATTACATCGGCAACTGATCTTGCTACATCTGATAAAGAAGTTTGATTCTCTTCCTCCATAACGCCATTCGTGTACACATGCGCTTTAGCTACACCATCTACGAATCGCAGCCCTATAGAAAGTGCATCTTCAGACCGCGCAACGCCCGTATAGCCGGGGTCGGGGTGAATTATACGCATACTGATACGTGGAACTTTCAGAACTAGGTCTAGGTTCGTAAGTTGCTTTCTGGCAGGAAGTTTAAGAGAAACGGACATCTTCCATGCACCATATGCGTATCGAGCTGGCCGTTTGAAGGTGATAGTACAGTTCTTGAAATCGGAGACTATGCCGCCGCTCGTTCCGTCTATTCCCAACATTTCAAATGGGCTGCTATCACGAAAATACTCAGAGATTGCCTCGCGGATAGAATCCTCAAGTGCTCGTTTCGCTGCGATGAGGGAGCTATTTGGATTCTGAATAACATCTGGTTGATAAATTGAGAAGAATATTGCGCCCTCCCAGAAAAGAGTTCCTGCGTCAGTTTTCTTCAGCGAAGCGCCAACTGATCTTCCGTTCTCCGCTCGGCAGTTTGGGAACGTGCTTCGATATGCATGGTGGGATTCAATTGTCATTCCCTTTAAAGATGTATCGTTGGGATGGTGGGGAAGGAGGAAGTCTGTGCGATCTTCAACTAACTGCACCCAATCACCTGAGACCGTTGCTTGAACAGTATATCGCTCACCATCAAATTGAGGGTCGCCAATATCTACATCTATTTTGGAGGTGGAGTATCTAAACTCAGCAGCTGTCGCAAAGAGTTTGCAGAAGGCCCTAACCACATCGCCTGGACTGCAGTGCTCCTGATCGCACGCAAGCCTGAAAGATTGATCTAGCTCCGGGTCAAGCCGCACTTGGAGGACTGTACTTTTCATTGCGCATCTCCATAAGTTCTCATAACGAATGTATTGCATTGTAATGGTATTCTAAAAACAAATACAATCCATGAACTGGTTATTTTCTATACAGTAGTTAACCAGCCTAAAAAGGAGCCGGAGCATTGGGTTCAATGACTCCGGCTCCCCCGGCCCTGTCCGGGCGTGGGTAGGCCTGTGTTCATCTATATATGAAAATATTATAAATAATAAAAACAAAACGAGGTTTGAGAATATGGGAAACGGGCCGAAGCCGGGACAGGTGATCAAGGTAGAACCTATCAGGTCCCTTCCGGCGATAAAGAGGATCAAAAAGCTGCTTGAGGACAAGCCTCGGGATAACTGTCTTTTCGTGCTTGGCATAAACACGGCGCTAAGGGGCGGCGAGCTTCTATCCCTGACGGTAGGAGATGTGCGGCATCTCAGGGCGGGGGATGTGCTGGAGGTTCCAGAGCGCAAAACAGGCAAGAAACGAGTGCTCACTATCAATGAGACTGCCGCTGCTTCGATAGATCAGTACCTGAGGGTTCGAGGTGCTGAATCACCCGGTGAAGCGCTGTTCATTGGGCAAAGAGGCAGGTTGACCGTCCAGTATCTAAACAGATTGGTCAAGAAGTGGTGTTCCGAAGCGGGACTTACCCAGGACAACTATGGAAGTCATACGCTGCGAAAGACTTGGGGATACCACCAGAGGGTAACTTTCAAAACGGACCTTGTACTAATCATGCGTGCATTTGGGCACAGCAGCCAAGCAATCACCCTTCAATATTTAGGAATACAGCCCGAAGAGATCGAAAAGCTGTATTTAAATTCGATATGACGCTTGAAAAGGTGGATATCGCTCCCACAATTCCATCACTTCATAAGCATGGTGATGAGATAATGAAAGCGCGGAAGAAAATTCCAGAAGATGCGCTAGTAGAGTTTGAGGACGATGATCTACTAAAGGCGCAGAAAATACATGTTTGGCTGTTCGACAAGAATGGCAACGTGCCGGCTATAAAGAATGTCGCGCTAGCCGGAAACGGAGCAACAATAAGTTGGCGTTGCCTAGTGAGCGTGCTCAGGGACTACTGTCTAAGTTCCGATGCGATCGTAATGGATAAGCAAGACGCGATGCTTGCTTCGTTCTGGAGGTTTAAGGACCCTTATGGACGATGTGAGGGCGCGAACTCGGCGGCTATGACTCTGCTGGTGCTGGATTATGACGGACTTGCCTCGTACGACGAGGTTAGAGGTGACCTCGAAAGTCGAGGATACGCCTATTTCATGCACACAACTTTCTCATCAACTGGTCAGGCAAAACCTAGAAAGAAAGTAGGTGCTCTCTCTCCCGTAGGAATCGGTCAAGGCGTCGACAAATTCAGAGTTTTCATCCCGATAAGGGAGGAGCTTCTTGTGGTGGATATGACTCCTAGTTTACAGGCAGTAGTTCTATCTAAATTTCCTGGAATCGATAGGTCGTGCTTGACTGTCGCAAGGCGGTTCTATCTTCCAAGTTGCCGAAGAGGCGGAAGGGTTAGGTTCGACAGCTCGGACGGGAAAGCTTTCGATATGGCTGCGGCCAACATCGAGGCAAAAATAAGCAGGGATGCAGAGAGAAAAATCTACAAAGCTCTTGGTGTAGATGTGGGAAGCGCTGATCCAATATTTGGAGGAGATGAAAAAAGTCCTTCCGTAGGAGAAAGTCAGGAGTGGTACTGCAATGCATTGGACGCGCTAGCCATATTTCGAGACAAAGGGTGGTATATCCGCCAGAAGACTGGCGGTTGGCACTACGTTAGATGTCCAGAAGGACATCTGCATAGCGACGGAAACCCAGAGGCGCAGCTCAGAACCACCCAAGGAGATGCGTACTTCCAGTTCAAGTGTCATCACGGTCACGAAGGGGTGGACCACGGCTCACGCTGGCTTTACGAGTGGCTAGTGAAATCAGAAACAAAGGAGTATCTGGATCAGTATCGGAAGCGCATTCCCAGAAAGAGTGAGGATTTAGATGCGGAGTTTCCCGGGAAAGTAATCCGTCTTAACAAGCGGTATTTGGCGGAGCGTACGGGCGATGAGATTCTTGCGGACATGGATGATAGGACCGGATCGATAAAAAAGGCTGCGGCAATAGTTCCGGTGTTTAGCGTTGGCGATGCGAGAACTGTATTCATCAAAAGCCCCAAAGGAACAGGAAAGACGGACGTTATAAGGAGACTGGTTGATAAGTACTGCTCGATTATCTGCATTACGCACCGAGTTTCATTGGCTGACGAGCTGTGTAATCGGGTTGGCCTTACGAACTACCAAAAGAGCCTTGATGGCTGTCGGCTTGGGATATGTATGGACAGTCTCAAGAAGCTTAGTGAGAAACGTAACGTGAAGACCTATGACGTGGTTTTCATAGATGAGTCCGAGCAGGCTTTGGCTCATCTAACGGGGCCGACCATGAAGGAGTCGAGGCTTCAGGTCTTATCGGTACTAAGGCATATTGTTGCGAAAGCCAAACTGGTTATCTGTGCAGACGCCGACTTGAGTCAGCAAATAACGGTTAAGCACATCCTTGCCTTGCGGGGCGAGCAGCAGGCGTTGTTTGTTAACAATGAGGTAAAGCTCGGCGGCTCATATTATTTCTATAGGTCGAAGCTAGACGCCGTCGCAGCGATGTTTGATTACTTTCTGAAGTATCCAGAGAGCCGGTGTTGGTTGGCTACAAATTCTAGGGCGAATATTGCCGGTCCTGTTTACGGCATGGCCCGGCATGCCGGCATCAACTCAATACTCATTACGTCGGAGACGGTTGCGAGTCCCGAAGTGCAGGCTTTTCTTGCTGAGCCGGCCGAGTACATCAGGAAGCACAACATACGCCTAGTTATAGCTTCGCCAACAATTAGCACGGGTTTCAACTTGGATGCGCCAGGTCTTATAGATCGGGTATATGGTGTCTTTGGGGCAAATTGCTTTACGGCTCAAGATTGTGATCAGGCGATGCATCGTGTCAGGCATGTGGAGTCGCGCCATATATGGGTGAAGCAAACAAAGCCATACGACCTTGATGAGATTGGTAGAAATGCAAAGGAGAAGCATGAAGCTTTGATGAAGAGCTCGTACAACTCCCTAGTTGACTTTGAGGACAAGGAAAATCTCAAAAAAATCGAGGCTTTCGAAAGAGACTATTCCGAACTCGTCTTCGATATAGAGATTCATTCGGCACGATTCTCATTCTCACGA
Organism: Alcanivoracaceae bacterium; assembly: GCA_046292765.1. Classification (GTDB taxonomy): domain Bacteria; phylum Pseudomonadota; class Gammaproteobacteria; order Pseudomonadales; family Alcanivoracaceae; genus PGZG01. The sequence continues at coordinate 233,569 of JBKBQA010000003.1, forward strand.
GAGGATCTCCTAGCGAAGAATTTTGAGTGCATGGGAGCAAAAGTTGAGCGTTTCAGTTCTGACTTGCACAGTAAGCCAGTGCTTGATGAGCTAAAAATAATTTGGAATATGCATGCCATGATTCTCGAGAGTGATCGAGTTAACAAGGTGCTTAACGCAAGGAGAATTGGCCAGTGTGAGTACGAGGAAATTTCAAAGCTTCGGAAAAAGACGGAAGATCAGAGGTACGCAGAGATGCGGTTCCAACTTGTCTCGGCGCTTCACAAGAATCATGACGCTTTGACGGAATATGACGTGCGTTCTGGCTGGGAGAGGGTTGAGAAGTTCCGCAATATATGCGGCCTGCTTGAGAATCAGGCCGAGCTTCTAAAGAAGGACGGGAAGGAAGTTGCGAACGGAGTTCTAGCTCTGGATAGGGCTTACTTTTGGAGTACATCTGACTTGCTGACGGGTTTGATGGCGGTGTCCGGGATTTCATTGGCCAGAATAATTACTCAATGCAATCACTACTTGGCTGTTGAAGCCGCTTTTATAAAATCAGTGGCCGGCATGTCCTCGACGTCCAACAGATACAAGGTCATGAGGCGAGATTTCCGAAAAGAGGTCAAGGCGCTTGAGTTGCGGATCGAGGCCGAGCACATCGATAGCATTGTGGAAATATTCAGAAATAATGCTGCGGAAATAAATGCGCTTCTGGGCGTCTCCTTCAAGATTCCTGTAGAGGGGCATGTCTCGCCGCAGATCAAGGGGAAGATTGTCTCAACGATATACTCAAATGTATCGGTAGAGTTGAAGGGCGGGCCTAAAGATGGGTATTCGCTGGATTTCCCTGAGACTGTGGGGCTGTTGAGGGGTTTTGGCATTTTCTAAGAATGGACAAACCGCCTCGATGTTCAATTTTCTAAATACACTAAAAAAACAGTTTATTGCGAAGATGAGGCGGATTGTCCAAGCGAATCAAAATTTGATTTCACATGTATGAGCTGCGTGATCGGGTATAAATAAAAATAAAAGGAGTGTTTATGAAAATTGATGAAGCTTTCCCATTCGCAGGCATGAATCATCTCAAAGATGGCGATGCTGATGGGTTCAAGCGGGAATTTCACACAAGAATAGCATCATCAGTATCGGAGCCAGCCATTCTACAGGCGGCAGGCTCAACAATTTCAATGATCTTTGATCTGATTATGGACGACATCCTGATCTTACTCGACACATACTTCGATCGAGTTTCTGGAATGGATGCTGGCGACTTTGCGATTCTCGAAGCGGGCATGCCTAACCCTAAGATGCAGCCGATCTTGCAGGAAGTCATGGAGCGCTGTACCGAAGGCCTCAAGAAAATCGGCGCAGAGCATGACGACGATGGGCTGCGTGAGATAGCGTATCGCGTGGCAATGGTAATCGCTACGATGATGCGAGATTTTCGCAGTAATTACATTTCTCTAGTGGTCGAGCTTAGCGATTTCGCAGGGATCACATCAACGCCTACAGATAGAAGTTAGCTATTCGCTTCAGTATGGCCTCCCCGAAAGGAAGGTAGATCAGATGTGGCGATGTCCAAGTTTTTTTGCTGCCGCCGATCTTAACCTTCATACAAATATTTATTAGGGCGTGTGCTTGCTCGTCGGTGTAGCCGCCAGACGTTATCCGTTCTCGAATTGTGCCTGCTATACTCTCCGGAGTGGTTTCTGGAATGTTTTCAGAAATCCAAAGCATGTCATCTCTGCTAAAGTCGTACTCATTGATATTTGATCCCTCTTCATCTTCGATTCCTGATACAGCAATTACTCTCCCAGAGTGGAAAAATGCAAGAAAAGATGAGTGGTCGGATTTGCTGAGAAGCTCTTGTGCGTATAGGGCGGTAATTTTCGACGTCTTCTCCCTGTCCAGACCGGCTTTCTCCGCTTCGAGATGTATGGTTAGCATTTGAGATACTTCCGAAATCTCATGCCCCTTCCCGGTGATGTATATGCATCGTGTGAAGGATCTTATGTACTGCACAAGAGCTGATCTTTTCCTTTGCGACTCTTCGAGATCTTCGCTGTTAATAATCGACAGCAGCTCTTTGACGGAATCTTGGTGATCCTCCCATGATACCTGTCGTCGCTTGTTGGCGACCAATGCGGCATCAATCTTGCTGATTTTTTCATTGAGGAGGACAATGCCGTCTTCAGTCTCGGAGACCTTCTCTAGGATAGATTTAGGAGCTTTCCCGCTACCTATGAAATCGACCCAGTTATCAAGTTTCTTTCGTAGTTCGGCTATCTCAATGAGATAACCTCTTTTCTCATTCTCAAGGCGTTTCGTCTCTCTTGATATGCTTTCGCTGTCAATGATCTTCTTAAAGTCTGCATCTTTGCAGTAGTTCAGGAAATTTAGCTCGAAGTCTTTATATTTGACTGTTCGATACTCACATCCACGGCCAATCTTTGCATTAGTGCAAACTAGGATCTCGCCCTTTGGGGACGATTTCCCCTTGTTTTCGTAGCGCACTGAGCCGCCACATCTCCCACACCTCAGGAGTCCAGAGAACAGGGTTCTAGTACCACTTGACGGCCGTCCTCTTCCAACTATTTTTCTGGATTGTGCTGCGGCGTGAGCTGAGTAGAATAGCTCTTGGCTTATGATCTGAGGATAGTAGCCATCAACAATAGTGCCCGCATCAAACCGCTTTCCATTAACCACCTCCTGCGGCTGGAACTCTCCGAGCACGCTCCGATTGTTAAGCGTCTTCTGAATGTACGAATTATGCCAAGCGCCCCCCCTTCCGAACCGTGGTACGTCCTCTGTATTAAGTCTTTTTGCGATGGCTGAGTTTCCCATTCCGGAATTCGACATCTGGAATATTCGCCTAACGATCTCAACTCTTTCAGGTATTTCTTCAAAACCGGTTCTATCTTCCTTGACCCTTAGCCAGTTTGGGCAAGTAGATGTTGCGATCTCTTTTGTTAACTTGGTTCGCTTATGCTCCCAAACTGCCTTCAGGCGCTTGCTCTTATTCGCCGACTCATCATGTGCTCTGACCATGATAAGTATGGACATGATGAGTTCTGTAGTGTCGAGCCTGTCTATGCTGTAAACACGATCATCTGCGAGAGTGACGATCTTTACTCCTTGATTGAGTATGTTTGTAAAGACTGCTAATGCTTGCGGCGCCTCGGTTCTGGAGAGTCGATCAAGGGACTCAATAAGAAGGAATGACCCCTTTGTGACTTTGCCCGCCTCAATCTCTTCCAGAAAGCGGCCCAGCGCTGCTTCGGGCTTCAGGTTGGCGCCGTGGAAGCCCGATACGCCAGCGTCAAGCCTGAGCGTCTCATCAAGATCGAGGTCGTGCTTTTCTGCGTAAGCTCTGGACAATTGAAGCTGCCGGCGAAGTGAGTCGCCCTTGGCCTGTTCGGGGGTTGAGAAGCGAATGTATGAATACGCTTTAGGTTTCATCTCGGGCCAACCTTCCAAATCAAAAGGCCGATTTTATTACGGGAACGTCAAAATAGACACAAGATCAATAGCGAATGGCCACCGCTGGCAGCAACTTCCAGCGCCCGACGGGCCTGATGCTGGCCGCGAACCTCTGACAGGCAGGCGCCGAGGGTACGGCCGTCCGGGAGCTCGGTGGTCGGGGTGTCGGCAAGGCGCGGACTGCCTTTCAGGTGAGCGCAGGCGGCCATCAGGCTGACCGCACCTGTGACCCGGGTAGTGCGGCAGAGCGCCGCTTCAGCGGCATTGTCTGCTGGTAGCAGTAATTGCCGGCCGGACGCGCCGCAGGCCAGTGATGCTGGCAGCACACCGGTAACTGGACGGAGATCACCGCTCAACGCCAGCTCACCCAGGCATTCCAGCCCTTCTCCCGCGCTCAGTGGCAGTTGCCCGCTGGCCATCAGGATGCCAAGGGCAATCGGCAGGTCGAAACGGCCGCCGCACTTGGGCAGATCCGCCGGGGCGAGGTTGACGGTGATGCGGGTCTGGGGAAACGGGAAACCGGCATTGACGATGGCCGAACGCACCCGGTCGCGTGATTCGCGCACCGCAGCTTCCGGCAGGCCGACGATGGTAAAGGCCGGCAAGCCCGGGCCGAGATGCGTCTCGACCCGCACCTGCGGTGCGACGACGCCGAGCTGGGCGCGGCTGAACAGCTGGGAAATGGTCATGGTGCCTCCTTCGACGGTAGTGTCGTCGAAGGAGGCGGTAAAGGCTGTCGGCGAAAGGCGACGCTGGATGTCAGCGGTGGGTCAGGACTGCTGTGCGTCAAACAGACGGCGTCGCCACGGACCGAGCAGGAAAATCAACCCGGCCAACATCATGGTCAGGGCTTGCTGGGGCTGCGGGTCGGCAACGAGGCAGGGACTGCACTCGTATAGCAGGGCGCTGATCAGGGTCATCGTCAGCAGCGCGCTGACCAGCATCCACAGGGTGCCGGGCCAGAGGGCGCGCCGACGCGCCAGCGCAATGCCAACACTGGCCAGCCAGAGGGCCAGCATCGGGCTGAGTCCCAGGGCAAAAAATGCCGACGGGTGGCGGCCGAGTTCCGGCCAGTGCCATTCCGGCTCCGGTCCGTGCAACTGTTGCTGCAGCGATGCTGGCATCGACCAGCTGTAGCAGTGCAGTGAACAGCCCTGTGCATTACTGCGCTCCGGGTCTGCACCGTAGCGCAGCAGCAGTGCGACCAGTGGCCAGCGTTGCAGGCGCGCGGCGCGCAGCAGTGCGGATTCTCCTTCGGCGCCGGTCAGGTCTGGCGATAATCCGGCCACCAAAAGGGCCTCTACGATTTCGTTGTCCGGGGCCTCGCTGCCGACGTACTCCAGCAACAGCAACGGGTGGCGGTCGTGCAGGTCGGGCAGCGTGCGGATCATGGCTTGCACCAGCGGCAGGCGCCGCGCCGCCAATGCCTGTGGCAGCAGTGATGCCGAGCCATCCGAGGTCAGGGCCGGATTGGCGCCGGCATTCAGTAGTGCCTGAACCAGCCACAGCTGATTGTCCGCCAGTGCGCGCTCAAGGGCAGTGAGGCCCTGATGATCGCGCAGGTTAGGGTTCAGGCCATGTTCCAGCAATAGTGCCAGCCGAGCCGCATCAATCGGCGCACCGCCTTCATCAAAGGGCGGTGGCGGCGTCAGATAGGCCGTTGCGACCAGGCCGTGATCCCGCGACGGCAGATTCGGGTCGGCGCCCCGCTGCAACAGATGTTGCGAGGCCGCGATGTCGGCAAAAAACAGCGGCGGAAAGCCACTGTCCGGCACCGTGTTGAGCGGGTAGCCATCGGCCAGCAGCCAGTCGAGTTCGGCCAGGTGGCCGAGCGTTGCCAGCCGCCAAACCAGATCAATCTGGCCCTGACTGTGGAGCAGTGGCGCGTCGGCACCAGCGCGCCAGAACCGCTCGGCGGTTTCGAGTCGCGCGCCCCGCCACAGTGCCAACGCCAGCGCCTGACTGGCATCGACCGGATCAAGTTCTATGGTTGGAAAGCGCTTAAGCAGCACATCGAGCAGGTCGACGCGCTCGGTTTGGATCATGGCTTCGATCAGCAATTCCTGCTGGTCTGCCTCCAGATCGCCAGCGGCAGTATCCAGCAGCAAGGCAAAGGTGAAGGCATTGCCGGCGTAATCGAGCGCGTGGTCGAGGGCGGAGCGGCCCTGATTGTCCTGTTGCAGCGGGTCAGCACTCTGGGCCAATAGCTCGGCAGTGACGGCGCCGTCCGGCTCGGCGCTTGCCAGCTGTAGAGGGCGGATGCCGTCAGCGTCGGCCTGATTGCTGCTGATACCACGGCCGATCAGTGTTCGGGCCTCGCGTCGATAGTCCGGCGCGGTGCTGATATCGGCGCGCTGCGCACAGCGCAGCAGGGTGGCCAGAGCTTGCGGCGTGGCCGGGCTGGCGATCTCGGTCGCCGGGGCGCAGGCAGGGGCGGCCGATTCCGGTAGTGCCGCCGCCGGGCCGATGGCCAGCGCGATCAGCAGGGCAAGTCGTCTCACGGTGTCAGTCGGCGCTCCAGTTCGGCGACTTCTTTCTCCAGGGCTTCAAGCTTTGCCCGGGTGCGGGCCAGTACCTGTTGCTGCACATCAAACTCTTCCCGGCTGATCAGGTCGAGACGGCTGATGCCCTCCTGCAGGATGGCGCGTGCGCTGCGCTCAAGCTCATCGCGGGCCTGTTCTAGCCCGGCGGGCAGATGGCGGCCCAGTTCGGCTACGAGGCGATCTATAAAGGGCTGGTCTGTCATGGTGTTGATGCGTCCGTCAGCGGTTTTGCGGGGCCCTGATGGTAGCACGGGCTGCGACCGGAAAAGAGTTGCACCATTTTGGGGAGCGCCCCCCTGCGGTGCGCTATAATCGTGCTCGAACCCGGGGCCTTGGCCCCGTGTTTTTTTTCAACCCTCTGAAAAAACACGCATTTTATCTATTGGCATGGATCGTGCGTTTGTGGAGGCTAGCAGGGGGTAACCCCTGAAGACTGGATGGGGCTTTGCCTCGGTTCGGAACAGGTTCGGCGCCGGTCGCGGCGCTGCCATCAGGAGAGAGACATGAAACTTGTCACTGCCGTTATCAAGCCGTTCAAGCTCGACGATGTGCGCGAAGCATTGTCCGAGATTGGCGTGCAGGGCATCACGGTGACCGAAGTTAAAGGCTTCGGACGCCAGAAGGGCCACACCGAGCTGTACCGCGGTGCGGAGTATGTGGTGGATTTTCTGCCGAAAGTGAAGATCGAGGTTGCCATTGCTGATGGCTCCCTGGATCAGGTGATCGAGGCCATCGCCAAGGCCGCGAACACCGGCAAAATCGGCGACGGAAAGATTTTCGTCACCGAGCTTTTGCAGGCAATCCGAATCCGGACCGGCGAGACAGGCGAAGACGCGGTTTAACCGCACAGAGCCAAAACGGTTTGCAGCTTTCGGGCTGCTAAAAGAACGTCACGATCCATGCCAACGATTTGACGTGTCCATCTGGAGGGTTACACCGTGGAAAACAACATTTACGAACTACAGTTCGCCATCGACACCTTTTACTTCCTGGTGTGTGGCGCTCTGGTAATGTGGATGGCCGCTGGCTTTGCCATGCTGGAAGCCGGTCTGGTCCGCGCCAAAAACACCACTGAAATTCTGACCAAAAACGTTTCCCTGTTCGCCACTGCCTGCATCATGTACATGATTTGCGGTTACGCAATCATGTACGACGGCACCCTGTTCCTGTCGGGTATTGCCGACGTGGATCCGGAGGCTCTGCTGGGTGACTTCGCCGAGCGTGAAGACGGCTTTGGCGGTGAGTCCATCTATGCTTCTGCAGCCGACTTCTTCTTCCAGGTCGTGTTCGTTGCGACTGCGATGTCGATTGTCTCCGGTGCTGTTGCCGAGCGTATGAAACTGTGGGCCTTCCTCGGCTTCGCCGTGGTCATGACCGGTTTCATCTACCCGATGGAAGGCTACTGGACCTGGGGTGGCGGTGATGTGTTCGGCATGTACAACCTGGGCGACCTCGGTTTCAGTGACTTCGCCGGTTCAGGCATTGTTCACATGGCCGGTGCGTCTGCTGCTCTGGCGGGTGTGGTGCTGCTCGGCGCTCGTAAAGGCAAGTACGGCAAGGATGGTAGCGTCAACGCCATTCCGGGTGCCAACCTGCCGCTGGCGGCGCTGGGTACCTTCATCCTGTGGATGGGCTGGTTCGGCTTCAACGGCGGCTCGGTACTGAAACTGGGTGACATCGCCAGCGCCAATGATGTTGCCATGGTGTTCCTGAACACCAACGCCGCCGCTGCCGGTGGTGCCATGGCCGCGCTGATTACCGCCCGCCTGCTGTTTGGCAAGGCTGATCTGACCATGTTGCTGAACGGTGCGCTGGCTGGTCTGGTGGCGATCACCGCCGAGCCGTCCACTCCGTCGGCCCTGCAGGCCACCGTGTTCGGCGCAATCGGTGGTGTGCTGGTGGTGTTCTCCATCATCACCCTCGACAAGCTGAAGATCGACGATCCCGTTGGTGCCATCTCAGTTCACGGTACCGTTGGTCTGCTCGGCCTGCTGCTGGTGCCGATCACCAATAGCGACGCCAGCTTCAGCGGCCAGCTGATCGGTGCGGCCACGATCTTCATCTGGGTCTTCGGTGCCAGCCTGATCGTCTGGGGCATTCTCAAGGCCACCATCGGCATCCGCGTCACCGAGGAAGAAGAGTACGGCGGTGTCGACTTGTCCGAGTGTGGTATGGAAGCCTACCCGGAGTTTGCTGCCAGCAAGAAGTAATCACTGGCTGCAACGCAGAAAGGGCGCCTTCGGGCGCCCTTTCCGTTTGTGGGACACCGCCACCATCTGGACGGGGGGTGACCGACGTGCACCGGGCTGATGCCATTTTGGTCAATAGTGCCATCGGCGAATGTCATTATCCTCTGGGGAGTCATGATTTCCTCTGAGGTGCTCCATGAACACAGCCTCCACCCGAGTCCTCTCTGACGGCATTGCCCTTCAGGTATATCGCTGGGGAGCGTCGTCCCTGCCGCCGCTGGTGCTGGTGCACGGCTACCCGGACAACCATCTGGTCTGGCAGCCGGTGGCACAGAAGTTGGCGGACCGCTTCCATGTGATTGCTTACGATGTGCGCGGCGCCGGTGATTCCGATGTGCCTGCCCATGTTGACGACTACCGTCTGGCGCAACTGTCCCGTGATTTGCTGGCGGTGGTGGATGCGCTGATTCCGGGGCGCGACTTTCATCTGGCGGCCCACGACTGGGGTTCGATCCAGAGCTGGGAGTCGGTCACCACCGCGCCGCTCAAGTCACGCATCCTGTCGTTCACCACCATTTCCGGGCCCTGCCTGGATCACGTGGGCTTCTGGATGCGCAAGCGCTTTGGCAGCTTGTCCTGGCGCGAGCAACGCAAGGCGTTTAAGCAATTGTTGTCGTCCTGGTACATCGTGTTCTTTCAGTTGCCGGTGATTCCTCCGTTGTCGTGGAAACTTGGCGTCGGCAAGTGGTGGCCGTTGTATCTGGAGAAACGCGAAGGGGTGCGCGAAGCCGCGCCCAATCCCAACCAGACCAAAGACGGCCAGTTTGGCGTCAATCTGTATCGCGCCAACTTCCAGTCGAAACTGCTTGATCCGCAGTCGCGCTATGCCGATGCGCCAATACAGCTGATCGTGCCCACCCGTGATAACTATGTCGGCGTCCAATTGTTCGAAGATCTGTATCAGTGGGCGCCGGAGTTGTATCGCCGCGATATCGATGCCAATCATTGGGTGCCGCTAAGTCATGCCGATCAGATTGCCCGCTGGATTGGCGAGTTTGCTGAGGCGGTGGAGCGCGACGATGCGGCAAGAAAATTTGCAACCTTGCGTGTATCAGGACCGCTGGCGCACGCCTGAAGATGTGTTTTCCAGTCATCTGATTAATGGCATCCATCTGCTTTTGCCCGCCGGCATCTGGCGGAAGAGGTGGAGCATCGCCCGCTCGCCCGCCGCGCGAGCGACGGTCTGAGATCAGATCAGCGGCGCCCCGCCGGGAAAGGTCATGCCCTGAGTGCCGGGCAGTTGCACCGGCAGCTGGTCGGCGCTGTCGAGGTGGTAGCGAGGATCGCGCATCCGCTCCTGCATTTTCTGCAGTGTGGTCAGCGGTGCCCGGGTGGCGACAAAGTTGGCCAGCCAGGCCGGAATCATGCCACCCGGATCAACACGGGTTTCAAAGGTGATGCGAGTCCAGCCGTCCGGCAGCACTTCGAAGATAAAGCGGTTTTCGAGGTCCGGGATGCGCACCGTGCCGGGGATTTCGTCGACCAGCCCGTGGGCCGCCACTGAACGGATTTCGGTGGCGAGCGTGTCCGGGTTTTGGGTGATCTCGGTACGGGCGACGCCGTCTCGATCCGATACCGGCCAGATGCCCTTGATCTGAATATAGGCGATGTCCGGTCCGGCCTCCGGCATCAGCCGGGCCGAGTGGCACTGGAACACCCACTTGGGGAAATTCTCCACATCTGACAGAACCGCGATGGCGGTCAGCATCGGGTAAGGCACTTCGGTCTGGCCGCGGAACGCGTTCAGCGGGTTGCCTTCGATCGGCCTCACCCAGGTGCTGACATCGGTGCGGCTGCTGGCTTCGCGGATCTGCCGCCAGTCATCGGCGAGCAGCCACCCGGGCAGACATAGCAGCATCAGGCAAAGCAGACGGGAAGGTCGGGACATGTCGGGCCTCGGCGGCTGTTGTTATTGGCAGGGTGCAAGCATAGCAGGAGTGGCGAGAACGTCCCTGCGCTGTGTAAGCCATAACGGACAATCCGGGTAAGCGAGCGAGTATCTAGCGTCGGGGTGGCTTGACGATTTTGCCTTCGGTTTCGAGCAGGGCAGTGACGATGCGGGATACCATTTGCCGGTGGTCATCGGAAAGCAGCTCGATCAGCGAGGCGAGGGCGCGAGCGTCGTATACCACCGCTTGCTCACCGACGATTCGGCTGGCGGTCCGGGGCGGTTTGCCCTGTTCGCCGAACCGCAGCCATTCCGGCGATACCTTGAGCCAGTTGGCCAGAATCACCAGCTTGTCCTGCGCCGGAATAGCGGTGCCTTCCAGCCAGCGCCGTACCGCCTGCACCGAGACCGGCTCACCGCGATAGAGCAAGTTGAACTTGCGCGCGACAGCGGTGGGGCTGGATGCGGCCACGCCCGCGGTGGTGAGCGCCTGTTGCAGGCGCTCGCTGAAGGCCAGCTTTTCAGTATGGGTTGCCATGCGGGTACGCTAGCACCGCCACAGTAACTAACGGTTCTGAATTAAAATCCGAGTCTGTTACATGTGGTTCTGCCGAGGCCATGGGATGGTCCGGCCTCCCTCAGGATGGTGGTCAGAAGCGAAAGCAAGGAGTGCTTCCAATGCGTAATTCCCGTATTACCCCGTACGCCGCAGACGGAGCCGCGCCCCGGCAGGGCGGCGCGGCGGTGCTGACCGGTGTGATGATGGTGCTGATCCTGCTGACACCGCTGATACTGTGGCTCGGCATCCGTGACTTCGATGACCGTCAGGTGCCCTCTTGCCATACCTCGACGGTAATGGAACATCTGCGCGCGGCCACGTCTGCCGACGCGCCCTTTCCAGAAACCGGCGCTATCCGCGATATCCAGACCATGGGACTCGATACCCGGCTCGGGCACCGTATCTGCTATGCCCGGATCGGAGACGGCGCGGGCGCGCAGACAGTGAAATTTGCGGTGCGCTATTCCGCCGCCGGTCAGGTGCAGGTCGAGGTGGTCGGCCCCTGACCCGCCTTTCTGGCGGGCCGAAGCAAGCGGATCAGGCCATGCGGGTAATAAACTTGAGCGGCAGGTTGCGCATCAAAAAGCCCATCACCACCCACGGCCAGCGCGGCACGCAGGCTTCGGCGGATTCTTTCTCAATGGCGCGCACCAGCAGCCGGCAGCCGGTTTCGGTATCGACCATAAACGGGGTGTTCTTCACCTTCTCGTTGATCTCAGAGCGGATATAACCCGGATAGATGGTGCTGACCTTGATCGGCTTGCCGATCATTTCGGCGCGAATGCCTTCGGTCAACGATGCGACGCCGGCCTTGGTGGCAGCGTAGGTAGTCAGATTCTTCGGCATGCCGCGCATGGCGCTCATCGACGAGATCATCACCAGATGGCCATCGTTCTGGGCGCGGAAAATTTCCATTGCCGCTTCGCACTGTGCCAGCGCGGCAACAAAGTTGGTTTCCGCAGTTTGCCGGTTGGCCCAAAAATAGCCGGTGCCGAGCGGCTGGCCCTTGCCCATGCCGGCGTTGACGATCACCCGGTCGATACTGCCGAACTCTTCGCGGAATGCCTTGAAGACTTCGAACACCTGATCGTAGTTGAGTACATCCAGTGCCTTGATCGACACCTTGATGCCACTGTGTTTTCTTTCCAGCTCCTGCTGCAACTCTTCGAGGCGATCAGTGCGCCGCGCGCACAAAGCCAGGTTGCGACCCATGGCGGCGAACTCGCGGGCCATGCCGCGGCCGAGGCCGGAACTGGCACCGGTAATCAGAATAGTCTTGCGCATATCAGGCTCCTGTCAGCGGTAGGTGAGCAGGCGACTGTGCTCGCCTTCGAAATGTCCGTGATCATTAAAGGTGCTCAAATGCATGCCGCGCCGGCCGACCACAATTTTAGTGACCGACGCATTGGCTACAACACGGTTCAGCTTGCGCCATTCGCCGTCGGGCATATTCCACAGGCGTTTGACGGTGGCACTGATAGCGCCACCGGAAGTAAACACCATGGCGCTGTCGACCTGGTGATTGACGACACTATTGAGCGACTCATCAACACGCTGTCGGAAAGCTGGCCAGCTCTCCTGATACTCCTGGTCGTGCACGCCAGACACCCAGCGATCCAGTGCCTGTTCAAAGAAACTCTGAAACGCTTCTCGGGGCTTCAGGGTGCGAGCCATGTCCGCCATCATGTAAGTGCGGCTTTTATACTTCGGATTCTGGCGAATGATCAGTTCCTGATGATCGTATTCATTCCAGCCAGGATCGACACGCCACTCTGCGGAAAGCCCCATATGCGTCAGCACGTGTTCGGCAGTTTGCTTATGCCGGCGCATATTGCCGGCAACGACCATATCCGGCCGCCCAATCCGTTTCAGTAGCACACCGCCAAGATGTTGTGACTGGGCAATGCCAGTGGCGGAAAGGTCATCATAATCCGCCTTGCCCCACGACGCCTGACCGTGACGAATCAGATAAATCACTGCCATATTCAGCCCTTGATCGCGCGCTTGCAGCGCCAGTGCAGATAGTGATTAAACAACCAGAAATGCTTGAAAGCCGGATTGCGAGTCTGCTTGTGGTGATAGCGGTAATAGATCTGCTGCAGAATCACCGCCAGACGGAACTGGCCATAGACTTCATAGAATGCCCAGTTACCCGGCTTCAGATTCATCTTGTCGCAGTAGTAGTCGACAAACTCCCGGCGGGTAAACATGCCGGGCAAATGGGTTGGCTGGCGGCGCAGAAGCTGCGCCAGCCTATCGTCACCCGGCTCGATCCAGTAGGCCAGCGTATTGCCAAGATCCATCAGCGGATCGCCCAGCGTGGCCATTTCCCAATCCAGCACGCCGATTATGTTCTGCGGATCATCGGCATCCAGCACCAGATTATCCATGCGGTAATCGTTGTGAATGATCACTGTTCCGACATCGTCGGGCATATTGGCATTCAGCCAGTCGCGCACATATTGCCAGCCCGGCACGTTCCAGGTTTTAGATTTGTCGTAGCGATCAGACCAGCCAGTGATCTGCCGTTTCACATAACCGCCGCCTTTGCCGATATGCTCAAGACCGGCGGCCTGATAATCAACCTGATGTAACTCGATCAGCTTGTCGATCACGCCCTGACAGAGTTGTCGGGTTTGCGCTTCGCTCAGCGTCAGGCCCTTGGGTAAGTTGGCGCGAGGGATAATCCCCTTGATGCGATCCATCACATAGAAATCGCAACCCATGACTTGCTGATCCTCGCACAGCGCTACCATGGCAGGCACTGCAGGATAAACCGGCTTGAGCGCCTGCTGAATACGAAACTCGCGCGCCATATCGTGGGCGCCCTTGGCTTTATGGCCAAACGGCGGGCGCCGCAGAATCAAATCACGTTCCGGGTAACTCACCATATAGGTAAGATTGGAAGCGCCGCCGGAGAACTGCTTGATCGTCGGCGCGCCCTGCAGCGACGGCAATTGCTGCTTTATCCAGCGGTCCATTGCATCGACATCAAAGCGTTCCTCGTCGCGCACCTCGCGAGGCTTGTCCAGCAGCGCATCATTGCCGGCCATGTTACTTCTCCAGCTTTTTGTAGAAGCGTCTACCGGAGTCTGCCAGGCCATAATTGTACAGAGCAGGCACATAACGTTTGATCAGCGACAGCGCCTTGCCCTCTATATGTGGCAATTCCAGAAACCGCTGCTTCTGCTGCGCACGGACAATTCTTGCCGCCACTTGCTCGGCCGACAGGTTGCCGCCGGACAAAAGCTTGCGCACGGTCTGATCCATGCCGGCTTCAGGGGTGCGCATGCTTTCCGCCAGATTGGTCTGGAAAAAGCTTGGGCACACGACTGTGGTGTGAATTCCGTAGGGCGCCAGCTCGTGGCGAAGTGTTTCCGACAGCGATACCACGCCGGCCTTGGTGACGTTGTAGGAGCTCATGGTGGGGGCATTGGCCACCGCCGCCAGCGATGCAATGTTAACGATATGACCGCTCTTCTGCTCTTTGAAAAGCGGCACAAAAGTGCGGCAGCCGCGGATCACACCTTTAAGATTGATGTCGATAATCCAGTCCCAATCCTCCATGCTGATCTTGTCGATCCGGCCGCCGGCCGCGACACCGGCGTTGTTGACCAGCACGTCGAGACCGCCCCACTTGGTTGTGGTCCACTCAAGCAATGCATTCCAGTCGGCATCCACCGTCGTGTTGGCCTTGACGAAGTGGGCCTCGCCCCACGGGCGCAACTCGAGCTCGGCCTCGTTGCCACGCTGTTCGTTGATATCGGTGATCAACACCTTGGCACCGCTTTTCAGATACTGCTTCGCCAGTTCCTTGCCCAGGCCCGAAGCACCACCGGTAATCAGAACACGTTGCGACACTTGTTATTCTCCGTTGGTCAGTTTTTGTACTTCATTAATTCAAACTTGGCGATCAGGCCACGATGCACTTCGTCGGGGCCATCGGCAAGGCGCAGTGCCCGCGCCGCCGTCCAGGCTGCCGCCAGCGGGAAGTCCTGGCTCATGCCGCCGCCACCGTGAATCTGCATCGCCATATCAACAACCTTTTGCGCGACATTCGGGCAGATCACCTTGATCTGCGAGATCTCGCTCATCGCCGCGAACACGCCTTTGGTGTCGATCAGCCAGGCCGCTTTCAGAACCAGCAGACGAGCCTGCTCAATCATGATCCGTGCTTCGGCGATGCGCTCACGATTACCGCCCAGATTGATCAACGGTTTGCCAAACGCCACCCGCTCGCTACCGCGCTTGCACATCAACTCCAGCGCCAGCTCCGACAAACCGATCAAGCGCATGCAGTGGTGAATGCGGCCCGGCCCGAGCCGGCCCTGGGCAATCTCAAAGCCGCGGCCCGGCCCGGCGATAATCGCGCTTTTCGGCAAGCGTACATTGCTGAATTCCACTTCGCCGTGGCCGTAGGGCTCGTCATACATGCCCATGGCGGTGAGCATGCGGGTAACGTTCACGCCGGGGGCATCTTTGGGCACCAGCACCATCGAATGCTGCGCATGACGATTCGCGCCCGGATCGGTCAGGCCCATAAAGATCAGCACCTTGCAGTTCGGATGGCCAATGCCGGTGCTCCACCACTTGGTGCCGTTCAGCACCACTTCATCGCCATCGATTTTTGCCGTGGCCGCCATATTGGTGGCGTCCGATGAGGCAACGCCCGGCTCGGTCATGCAGAACGCCGAGCGGATTTCGCCGGCCAGCAGCGGGGTAAGCCACTGGGCTTTCTGCTCGTCATTGCCGTAGTGATACAGCACTTCCATATTGCCGGTGTCCGGCGCGTTGCAGTTGAAAATCTCCGGAGCGATGGCAGAGCGGCCAGTCAGTTCCGCCACCGAGGCATACTCGGTCACCGACAGCCCTGCGCCGAACTTGTCGTCTGGCAAGAACATATTCCACAGACCTTCGGCCTTGGCCTTCGCCTTGAGCTGTTCGATGATCGGCAGCACCACCCACTTGTTATCCAGGCTCTGCAGCTCGTGGTGATAGGCCTCCTCGGCCGGGGTGATGTGCTGGTCCATAAAGCGTTTGACGCGGTCGTAATAATCCTGGGCTTTCGGGGAAAGGCTGAATTCCATGGTCGTCTCCGCGTGGCTGGCAGCAGGCACGAGTCTATGGCAGGCTCTACTCATTCATCCAATGAATAGTGTGCATTAGACTGTATGCATGAAACGAATATATCCAGAATCGACCTGAACCTGTTCGTGGTGTTCGATGCCATCGTCCGCGAGGGCAGTATCAGCGCCGCCGCGCGCAGCCTGAGCCTGACCCAGCCCGCCGTCAGCCACGCCCTGGCCCGGCTACGCGAGCGCCTCGACGACGAACTGTTCGTCCGCCGCGGCCGGCAGATGGCCCCCACCGCTAAAGCCCGCAGCCTGATCGGCCCGGTGCGCGAAGCCCTCACCGGCCTGCAGTCCTGCCTGTCCAGCGAACCGGCCTTTGACCCGGCCTCGGCCCGGCGCCCGTTCGTGCTCGGTCTGCGCGACGGCCTCGAAGCGTGCGTACTGCCACCATTAATGAAGAAGCTCATGGCTGACGCCCCCGGCATCGAACTGCAGTCGCTCACCGTGTCACGCCGCGACACCCTGCGCGAGCTCGCTGCCGGCCGCCTTGATCTGGCCATGGACGTGCAACTGCCGGTGTCCGGCGACATCTGTCAGCAGCCCGTGGTGGAATCGCCATTAGTCGTGCTGATGCGCAAGGGCCACCCGCTGGCGAAGAAGACCATGATGTTGAACGACTACCTCGGCGCCGCTCACGTGCTGGTGTCATCCCGCCGCCGCGGCCCGGGGCTGGAGGATTTCGGCCTGGCACAGGCCGGGCATCAACGAGGAATTACCTTGCGCTGTCAGCATTATCAGGCGGCGATGGAAGTGGTGGCCGCCACCGATCTGCTGCTGACCCTACCGGAGGTGCTGGCAGAGCGGCTGGCGGACCGGCGCTTTGTATCGGCGGCATTGCCGCTGCAGGTGCCGGCGATGGCCATGCATCTTTACTGGCACCGGGATCTGGATGGTGATCCGGGGCATCGGTGGCTGCGGGGGTTATTGTTGGCGGGTGGGTGAGGCCGGTGGCGCGGGTTCGGTGGGTTGTTCATGCCAGGGCCTCTGGCGTATAGTCGTACGGACTTTCCGTACATAAAGGCGCTGTTATGGATACCATCAGTGTGAACAAATTCAGGGATAACCTGAAAAATCTTATAGAACAGGTGGTTAGCAGGCATGAGCCGCTTAAGGTGACTCGCCGGGCGGGAGAGGCCTTTGTGGTACTGAGTGCCGATGACTGGGAGCGGGAGCAGGAAACGCTGCACATCCTGCAAAGCAAGAACCTCATGCAACAGATCGCCGACTCCCTTGAAACCCACACCCGTGGGCAAGGCTACAAGCCGACTGACGAGCAAATGAATGAGATCACTGGTATTTGAGGGCAATACCTGGGAAGCGTATGAAAACATGCGCGACAAGGACAAAAAATTACACAAGGCGCTGTGTAAGCTGCTCAAGGAAATGCTTCGCTCTGATGATCCCTCTGGCGGCTTGGGAAAGCCAGAACCGCTTAAGCATAATCTGTCCGGTTTATGGTCAAAGCGGATTTCGCAAAAAGACCGACTTGTGTATCGATTTGACGAAAAATCCATTTACGTATTTGCTATTGGCGGACATTACGATCAGCCCTGACAGCTGCATCGCGTACGCAGGTCGATGGTGCCCCGTTCGCCCGTCCGGCGGGAGAATGGCGGCTGACGCCCCCCCTAATTTTTGCTCAAGATTTGAGCAATTCATTTTTCTGGCTTCCTTGCCTGCAAATTTCTTTGCGACCTGACCCGCAATTCTCGCAATTGCTGATCAGATTTCTGCTATTTCTGGTTCGCGGAACGAGTCTGCCCGCGAACGATATCTTTTCGGGCGGCGGGTTGGATTTTTGTTCCGGTTCTGGCCGGATATTTATCCCGGCTTGAACCAGTAACCCGCCAACCTTCCATGCCATGCCTGAAACCAGGCCGGCATGGTATCACCGGGTTGCCGCATCGTCACCGGCAAACCATGATACGCCTCGAACGGTGTGTTGCCGTGCAAATGCTGATGCGTTCTGACATGGTTGTACCAGAAGCAGAACAGATTCAGTTGTTCCTGCATCTGCTTTTCATCGAACAGAAAGCCTTTGGCTTTTTGCTTCAGCGTACCGAACAGCCGTTCGATTCTGCCATTCTGCCACGGATGCCCCGGCTGGCTGCGTTCATGCTTGATGCCCAGCCACCACAGACCAAAGCGGAATAATTTTGAAGTGAACACCGCTTCATTATCGGTTTTCAGGCGCCTGGGTGTTTGTCCGGTTTGCTCGATGGCATCCACCGTTTGAGCATTGGGCAGATTGGTAAAAATCTTCAACAGATAGTGATACGGATTGAGCTCGTTGGCCTTGGTGCTTGCCTTGCCGATGAGCGTCCACGTTTTACGAAGTTTGCAGCCAATTGGTAACAGACAGTTCTGGCACTTGGTGAAACGCTTTATCTGCGGTAACCAGCACACAACCTTCTGCCTTGGCGTGGGCGGCAATCTGCATATCCAACGCCCCCAGAACGATGCCTTGTCTGGACAGGTCGGCACGGAGTACCCCGCAGCACTCGGCCACTGATTCGGTCCAGGGCAGCACCTCCACGCGAAGCAGGAATTCTCTGGCGACTTGTTCCCTCACCCGGCCGGGGCGCTTGCGAAGGCCGTACATCATTTCCCCCAGCGTGATAGCAGAGATACAGGTGCTGACAGTACCCGCAACGGACAGGTGTTGTCTGATGCCTGGCTGATTACTCATAACGGCGCTGACCATGTTCGTATCGAGCATATACATGGTCAGTCATCCAGGTCGGCGAACGGATCTCGATCCGGCTGAGTGCCCTGATCACGGTCTGCCATAAAATTGGTGTCCGAGCCTGCCTTCTCCAGCAGGGCAAAAAAGCCAGTCCAATCTTTTGGCCGGACGCTCAGGATGATGTCGCCAGTGGTCTCATCCCGGCGAATGAACACTTCGTCTGTATCGACACGGTAGGCCAGAGGCAGCCGGACCGCCTGACTGCGCCCGCTCATGAAGACTTTCGCTGTATCGGTCATAACAATCTCCGCTGAGATATATCGAAGGATATACCTGTCAATTGAGGCATATCAAGGTATATCTCAGTCGATGGCCGGGTGCAATACCAGTTGCCCCGTTCGCCCGTCCGGCGGGAGAATGACGGCTGACGCCTCCCTGATTTTTGCTCAAGATTTGAGCAATTTCTTTTTCTGACTTCCTTGCCCGCAAATTTCTTTGCGACCTGACCCGCAATTTTCGCAATTGCCGGTCAGGTTTCTGCTATTTCTGGTTCGCGGAACGAGTCTTCCCGCGAACGATTTTTTGTTCCGGTTCTGCCGGATATTTATCCCGCTTACAACCCATTTCGGAAAATCCATGTGAGGGTAATGGATAAGAAGAACTGTCTCCAGCATCGGAACGGGAGGCTGTTTCAGGAATGGTTCGATTGCTGGTTTGTGGATTATGTGGCGGACGTGGCGATGATGTGATGCGGGCGAGGGCGGGGTTATTCATCCGTCCACGGCTGATTGTGAGGTTCTCCAGCGTCACGGCTGCCGTGCATGATGGCGAGGATCAGGATGCGATCCGGTTCCAGGTGATACATAACACGATAGCCCTGCACGATGATTTCGCGGAAGGCATCTTGTTCCGCTTCGGGAATCTGGCGTCCGATTCTGGGAAAGTCACCCAGTTTGCGGGTGGCAAGCACTATGCGCTCGGCAAAGGTTCCGGCGTAGAAAACCGAGTCGCGGCTGATGTAGTGCACCAGGTCGTCCAGATCCTGGCGGGCATCGTCTGACCATTCAACGAGCATGTTTCAGGTGGCGATTTTCCATGTCTTGCTGGGAGGTGGTTTTGCCATCGCGGGCGGTTTGCAGGGAACGTTCCAGCTTGCGGCGCACATAGAGCGCGTGCATGGCGTCATCGAGCGTAGCCTGTTCCGGCAGGTGGTCGGCGATGTCGTGGACGAGTTGCTTGATGGTTTCCATGAGCAGTATCTGCGATGGCGACAGGTGAGGCCAGTATAGCGGGTTGTCGCCGTGTGCCCAAGGAGTGGACTGGCATGGCCTGTACATGCCGCTGCCCCGGCTATTTCGGAGGTAGTGCACTACAGCTGGAACGGTCAGAACCAGATGGTGGGGCAGACCACCTGGGTCTATGACGCCGACCACTTCGACCACCAGGGCAATGTGGTGGCGGGCCAGACGCCGAAGAAGGTGTCGACGGTGCTGTATCGCCCGCCGACGCTGGCGGAAGTCAACGACAGCAACTATGCATATAACGCAGGCGTCCGCAACGAGTCTGCCCGCGAACGATTTTTTGTTCGGGCGGCGGCCCAGTCCTGCTGGGCTTTTCTGTTACTGCCCCAAAATCGTTTGCAACGTGTTCTGCAAACCTTGCTGATCACCACGGCGGGGCGTTTCTTGGTGGTTTGCAGGTTGGTGAATGGAAAGCCCACCAACACCACATCCCCAAATTCACAAGCTGTCGTAGATGGCATCGTCGTCGTTAGCCCATACCTTGTTGAATGCGTCCTCGGAGGCTTGCGTAAAATCCTGCCGCAAACGCTTGTCTTGGTCCCGTTGTTGCAAAAAGTCGATAAAGTCCTCCACCTCGGCCAGCCGGTCGGGTGAGAGGTGTTCCAGTTTCTCCAGCATGTGTTCTACCTGCGGTTGCATGTTGTCTACCTCCCTTGGGCGCTCATTCGATAAGTTTGGCGGGCCTTGGCGTCTCGCATCAGGCTGTCCATCACAAACAGGATGCGCTCGCGCTCGGTGGGTTCCAGATCGTCGATCTCTTGCCAGCGGGCCAGCATGGTCTGATCGTGCAGGATATTAGGCATCGTTTTATCGCCCACCATGAAATCCAGTGTTACGCCAAAGGCGTCGGCCAGCCTCTTGGCGACGTCGATGGAGGGGGTAATCTCGCCGCGCTCATAGCGCCCGATGATCGCCCCGGAGGTACCCACTTTTTTACCCAGTTCCGGCTGTGACCAGCCCCGCTCCTTTCGCTGGGCCAGTAGCCGGTTGCCAAAAGTCTTATCTTCTGTCGCCATAACCGTCACCAAAATATCGTTTAAGTGCGTTTAATTACTTAGTTACATGCAATTTATGTCCCTAAAAGATGATTGTCAATATCAATATGGATTGTAAATACCGGTGCATATTGGTGCCCGCCTTCCATCACATATTAGTGATTAAAGGCATTCTTACTTTTTAGAGGATGAAGGTATGGCGCGCCTATCGACCGGGTAATGAAAATCGAGGTGCCCCGTTCGCCCGTCCGGCGGGACCGGCGAAAGCGGAATTCGGCATTGGGCAGGTCAGTGAGGTCCTTCAGCAGATAGTGATGCGGATTGAACCCATTAGCCTTGGCGCTTATCCTGCCGGTGAGTGTTATGAGGCAGCGAAAAGCATGGACCAACCAAATAAGTAAAGGTTGGAATCTGCCTTGGCCGCCATTAATGGCAATGAGTATGCCATTTGGTCTGAGCCTGCTGCGCAAAGTCAGGCGCTCCTCTCAATACAGATGACCGCAGATGGCCAACTCCACAACTGTTTTCATCGGGTTAGTTGACCCGAAAAGCCCCTCCAATGTTGGCTCGGTTATGCGGGCGGCGGGCTGTTATCAGGTGGATCAGGTGCGCTACAGCGGGGGCCGATTCGAACGGGCCGCCCAGTACCAGACCGACACCAAGGATATTCTGAGCAAGATCCCCCTGGTGCGAGAAGACCAACTGCTTCAAGGCCTGCCCGGCAATATGAAAATCGTCTGCGTCGAACTGGCCGAAGGCGCGAGCCCGCTCCCGCAGTTTGTTCACCCGGACCAGGCGATCTATGTTTTTGGCCCGGAGGATGGCTCCATTCCGCAGGCGCTGATTGATGAGGCCGACCATGTGGTATACGTGCCAACCGTCGGCTGCATGAATCTGGCTGCTGCGGTGAATGTGTTGCTGTATGACAGGCTGGCCAAATCAGCCGCGGATATTCACGGCAATGACCTGATAAAAGGCATTCGTGACACAAATAACCGTCTGAAGGTGCGAAAGTTGTCTCGTTGAGCGGCGACAGTTATCTGAAAAAATGGCCCTATTGGAAAATGGAGCAATTGCGCGGGCTGAAGCCGCTGTCATCTCGAGTATCGGTGTTCCCTGCGGATCAAGGGTGCCTCGGTGGCACCTGCCTGCGTTGTGGCATTTCCGTATGAGTCACCCGAGTGCTCCCTCAGCTTGTTCTTCGCATCACCGCCACCATCGCCAGCAGCATGTCCGACGTAAACCGGGCTTGCTCCGCCGCCTGTTCCTCGCTAACGGGGTAGTGCTGCATAAGAGTAATCATCGCTGATTCAATCCAGCCGACCAGCGTTTCAGCCATCAGTGGCGTGACGCCCTTCAGGCCCATTTGCCTGGCCTCCTGAAGGAGTAGCTGCTGTACGCCAGCCAGAGTTTCTTCGCGGTAGCGGCGGGCCGAGGAGGCTGGGTCGAAGGCTTCGCGGTAGATGGCTTTGGCCAGCGGGCCGATCTCCCGCGCCCAGTCGAAATAGCTGGCAATGCCCTGGGCCACGCGCTCTTCCACCGGGATGTCCAGTTGAATGACCGCCATGATCCGCTTGACCAGGTCAGTGTTGGCCTCGACCAGCAGCAGCTCCATCACCTGCTGCAAACCACCTGGAAACCAGCGGTAGAAGGTCGGTCGCGAAGTCCCGGCCGCCTGAATCAGTTGTTCCACGGTCAGATCCTTGGAGGATCTATCTCCCATCAGTACGGCAGCAGCAGCCAGCACGCCACCACGCTTGGTATTCAACGCCTGCCCGCTCACTGGCGGGCGCCCGCGACCCCGGTTGCCGGGGCGGTGTGGCGTGGTCGGGCTGGCTGGCATGTCGGGCTCCTTACCTGTTCTGGAATGATGGCCCTGCCGCCACGCGTAACGGGCTGCTCGGGCAATGCGTGTCTCGATTAAACGTAACAGTATTGTTACATCAAAGGACGGGGGCAAGCCATGGATATCCTCAGCGCCAGCGTGCGTGATCTCAAAGTACTGTATGCCCGCTTGCCTGTGCCCGGCGTAGAGATGCGTCGCGGTTTTTACCGGGCCCAGTTTATCGGCCCCTGGTGGATGCGCCTGTCCGGCGCGCCGACACTGGCAATTACCGGGTTACCCGGCTGGCAGGGAAAGCGCTTCCTGACAGAAAACACCGGAACCAATGTCCTGCGCCGAGGCGGTCGTATCGAAGAGCGGCTGCACATGACGGTGGAGCCGGTGACCTCATGGGTGGACGGCAGCGTGGGACTGGCGTTGCGCTACGGCAGCGAGGCTCCGGCGCCCTGGCGTTGGGTGCGCGACGAGCTGCGTATGGTGGATGGCAGCACCTTGCTCGGCATTACCTTCGTCGACAAACCATTGATCCGCCATTTTCCGTTTCCGTTTTTGTTAGTGCGTGAGTCGGAGCACGATTGATGAGCGTGTCGGGAACAAGTCAGGAACAAGATTTTGATGTGCTGGTAATCGGTTCCGGCTTTGGCGGCAGCGTTACGGCGTTGCGTCTGGCGGAAAAAGGTTGGCGGGTGGCGATTCTCGAACAAGGCCGCCGTTTGACCGCAGACGATTTCAAGAAAGCGGCCACCAGCCATACGGCATTGGCGTGGATGCCCTCCATGGGCATGCACGGCTTTTTTGCCCAGGAAGTGTACCAGCATGTGGCGATCCTGCGGGGTATCGCGGTGGGCGGGGGCAGCATTATCTATGGTGCGGTATCTCTGGAGCCGAAGGACAATTTTTATAAAGATCCGGCGTGGCAACATCTCGGTGCCGATTGGCGCGCAGAACTGGCGCCGCACTTTGCCACAGCCAAACGCATGCTCGGCATTGCTGATAATCCGTACCGTGACCTGCAAGATGAATGGTTGAAACAAGCCGCTGATGTCATGGGCGCCGGCGACACATTTGGCGCCGTGCCGCAAGGCATCTTCTTTGGCGACCCCGGCAATGCACCGCGGGACCCGTACTTCGAGGGCGAAGGCCCGGAGCGCAGTGGCTGTAACCGCTGTGGTAACTGTTTTACCGGATGCACCGTCGGTGCAAAGAACAGTCTCGACAAGAACTATCTGTACTTTGCCGAAAAAATCGGGGTGCAGGTTGTCTCTGAAACCCGCGTGACGCACATAGAAGCATTGGTCCATGGAGGATACCGGGTACATCGCTGCCATAGCTTGAGCAATAAGGAGCAGCCTGCTTTATTGGCGCCGAAGGTGGTAGTTGCCGCTGGCGCACTAGGCACCATGGAGCTACTGTTTGCCAGCCGCGATCACTACCGCACATTGCCCAATGTGTCACAAGCGCTGGGCAAGCATGTGCGAACTAACAGCGAAGCGCTGGTGGGCATTCTTGCCAAAGACAAGCACGTCGACTTGACCCGTGGGGCAAGTATTTCATCGCATTTCTACCCCGATGCCAGAACACATATTACCCAGAATCGACTACCGCCAAGCTACAGCACGATGAAGTTATACATGGTGCCGATGATTGATGGCAGCAGACCGGTACTGCGCGCACTGAGAACAGTGCTGGCCATGCTGGTGCATCCAGGCCGGGGCGTTGCTACATGGTT
Organism: Alcanivoracaceae bacterium; assembly: GCA_046292765.1. Taxonomy (GTDB): domain Bacteria; phylum Pseudomonadota; class Gammaproteobacteria; order Pseudomonadales; family Alcanivoracaceae; genus PGZG01. The sequence continues at coordinate 257,956 of JBKBQA010000003.1, forward strand.
TGCGCGCAACTGGCACAAACGCATGACCTATCTCACGGTGATGCAGCAGGCCGATAACGAGCTGGCGTTTGGTTATGGCCGTACTCTCCTGCGCGGCATGCGGCGCGGACTGAAATCAAAGCTCGCCAAAGGTGGCCGAACGCCGTCATTCCTGCCGCAAGCGAATGCGGCAGCGCGAGCCTTTGCAAAGGTCAGCAACGGCATCGCCCAGAACATGATTGTCGAGAGCGTCGGAAATATGTCGGTGACGGCACACGTTCTCGGTGGTGCAGTAATGGCTGGCGATCCTCAGCAAGGTGTGATTGATATTCATCACGAAGTGTTTGGTCATCCCGATTTGTATGTGATGGATGGCGCGGCCATTCCTGCAAACGTTGGCGTCAATCCGAGCCTGACCATTGCCGCGCTCGCAGAGCGTTTTGCGCAACAGTTTCCTACTAAAGAGAAAAATCATGACGCTGAAAGGTAAACGGATACTGATTACTGGCGGCTCATCCGGGCTCGGACTGGCTCTGGCAACCCGCCTCGCCGGCCATAATCAGGTGGCGCTGGTGGCGCGCAATGCGGACAAGCTGCGTCAGGCCGAAGACAGTATTCGCAAACAGGTTCCCGGCGCCGTCGTTAAAGGCTACGCCATTGATGTCACTGGCCCCCATGCTGCTGAAGCGCTGTCTGCGATCGCCACAGAAATGAACGGCCTTGATGTGCTGATCAACTCCGCCGGCATCTTGCGTGAGGGCTACTTTGACTCTCTGGAGCTGAGCGTCTTCCGGGAAACGATGGAGATCAACCTGTTCGGCACCATTAACGCCATTCAGGCATTGCTGCCGTTTCTGGAAAAAAGCCGTGGCCGCATCCTGAATGTCGCGTCGATCGCCGGCATGACCGGCGTGTTTGGCTACGCTGCCTACTGCAGCTCCAAGTTTGCACTGGTGGGGCTGACCGAGACGCTTCGCTACGAGCTGGGGCCGAGGGGCATTATTGTATAGGCAGCTTGCCCGCCGGAGTTCGATTCACCCTTGGTCGATGCATTGAACGAGCAGCGTAGTCCGGAGAATGCGGCACATACCCTGACCATTCCCAAGTTGAGCCTCGATGAGTGTACGGAGGGTGTCCTGAAGGGCATGCAGTCTAATCAACTGATAATTATTCCGGGCGTGCAGTCGCGGCTACTCGCCTTTGGTATTCGCCACTTCCCCGGCATCAGCCGACGTATCGGCGAGATCAAGATCCGGGGCGCCTGGACGAACCATGCTGCTGGTGTATAGTTTTCTGATTAGCCTGTCTGTTACCAATACATAACCGCGAGACGAAATAATGCAGTTTCAGGAAAGGAGTAAATACAACTATCCGCCAGAAATTCTAATAAAGGTATTCAGTGACAAGGAATACTTTCTGGAAAAATATTCCCGTTCTGGTGCCACCGGAATCAGTGTGCTGGAAGATGTGCAAACCGATACTGATTCACGCATAGCCATCAGCCGGGATGTGAAGGTGGACGTGCCGGTGCCGGCTTTTGCGCAAAAGTATGTGCCGCACACCATCAACCTGATTCAGACCGACAGCTGGAATTATGCTAGCCGTACCGGGCATATCGAGATCAGATTCAAAGGTATGCCTGCCGAGATTCGCTGCGCCATGCATCTGGAGCAAGATGGCGACGTCTCGACACTGGTGCTCAATTTCACCGCCAAGGTGCAGATCCCGTTTGTTGGCCACAAGCTGGCCGAAGTACTGGTCCGCGACCTGCGCGCCAAGTTTGAAAGAGATGCAGAAGCGGCTCAGTACGCAGTGGAACTGGTAGTACAGGGCTATTTATGAAACCCCAAGGGCGCATTTACGCCGATTGTCCAGTACCTTTCCGAGCCAAACTCGGGGATCAGCGAAAAGGAGCTGATTGAGAGTATGGTGCTGCTTTACGCGCCATCCTCCGCCACGACTTCTCGCAGCGCCTCATCAAACGGCCGATTCCGGAATCCGAGATCCCGCTCGGCCTTGCTGTTGTCAGTGCGAATTCTTACTGGCAGTGGTAGTGACAGGATCATCGGGCCTTTGCCCCGGGCATGCACCACGGCGCGCAGGAACGCAGAAAGCTGTTGGCTGTCGCCGCCGACGTTGTAGGCATGATTGATAGCCTGCTCATTGGCAGTGGCCCGCACAGTGGCGTCGGCAACATCGCCGGCATATACCAGCGGGAAGCCTATGCTGGGCAGCATCAGCAATGGCAGCTTCAGCGCCTTGTACACCATGGCCATGGAGTTGGGATCGCGGGCGCCATACACAGCGCTGGGGCGCACTGTGGTCAGTTGCAGGTCAAGCTCCCGCGCCAGCTGCCAGGCCAGATCTTCGCTGATCTGTTTGGTGGCGCGGTAGGTGCCTCCCTTGCGGCGCTTGCCGTCGAGCTGCGGCCATTTTTCATCCATGGGCTGCAGAATCGACCAGCGATAGATGCCAAAGGTGCTGATATGAACAATGCGGCGGACGCCAGCCTTGTGCGCCGCCTCGAAGACATTGCGAGTGCCTTCCACATTGGCTTTCTCATGGGCCTGCCAGGCGCTGAAGCCCTTGGTGGCCACATACATGGCAGCGTTGGAAATGATGGCATCGCAGCCCTTGAAGGCGACTTCCAGTGAGGCTGGCTCAGTGAGGTCGGCCTTGCGGAACTCCACGCCTTCGCCGGCCAGAAAAGCCGCTTTGGCGGGATTGCGCACCACGCCGATCACCCGCGCGCCAGCGGCGAGCAGGCTGCGACAGAGGTATACACCAATCATGCCACTGGCGCCGGTAACGGCGACGGTTTTGCCGTGCAGGTTCATGAGGGCTCCTGAGTCTGATGAGATGGCAAAGCTTAGCCCGATGTTAGTCGTAAATGCCATGACGCTGCGGATGATATGTAATGTGCAGCTCGGTACTGCTAGGGCTGTGGGCGCCTGTGGCCGGCCATCTCAATAGCTCGATGCAGGGAGGCGCGATCGCTAAAGACCTCGGCTACATCATGCAGGGTATTGTAGAGATGGAATCTGTCCATCTTGCCATCACCGTTGGTATCCAGTTCGGCGTAATAGGGCTGGTATGGAGGGGAGTACAGTCTTTTCACAACTGTCCTGCCATCTTCGCGGAAGTACGTAGCCTGGTACATGACGTCATAGCGAAAGTGAAAGCGTTCGTTCCTGATGCCGTCGCCAGTGGTATCAACATCCTGGTAGGATTCGCCGTCCCGCCCTACTGTCCCGGTAACCTCAAAAGTGCCGTTGAAATCATCGTCCATCTGCCAGCCCTTCAGATGACCACGATGGTCATAGTGGAGGAGGGCATCAATCTTGCCATCCTGATTGCGATCCTGTTCAACTCGGTGAAGAAACTCACCGCGCCAGTAGACATACTCGTCAACAATGCCGTCGCCATTGGTGTCATATCCGTCATTGGTGTGCGGAGAGGTATACCACTGGTTGACGATGACGCCGGAGAGAATGGCGCCCGCGCAGAACGACAATATCAATGCGGGCAGCGGGCCGCCGCGTGATGGTTCGCGGCTAGCGGGAACCGCTTTGGGCGGGGAAGAGTGACTATCGCTGCCGGCCTCAAATTCGCCTGCCTGCCACCGGCGGATGATCTGGCGTGCGCCCTCAAGATCATTATCGTGAACAAGAACACGGACCAGCCCTGACATGGGGATCTCACCCAGCCCTCCCTGCAAGTACTGCCCGGATACGACTGCCTGAATGCCGGACTGTTCAAGAATCCCTTTCACCAGTGCGGCATCGAGGCTATTGGCGGCGTCGTAGACTGATTTCACTGTCTTGATCTCCGGAGACTGAGTCGTGCGGGCAATTTAGCACGGCGCCTTGTGGCCGTCATGGCTTGCAACACGGGCTCCGCTCGTCAAAACTGTTCCGATGGTTTGTGCTCGCTACTTGCCCCGAGGAGGACCGATGGAAGACCCCGATATCAAAGGCAGCGACGATCATTTCTCTGAAGCCCACAAGGATCCCCTGGTGAAGATCCTGCACAAGGTCATTCGCCAGGCGGTGCGGGTACTGTCGGTGCTGATGGTGTTCGTGATCATCTGGGGGATCGGAGATGTGATCTGGATTCTCTACGACAAGCTCACCACCCCGCCGTATTTCCTGCTCAACATAAACGATATTTTCGCGACCTTTGGAGCCTTCTTGGCAGTTCTGATTGCCATTGAGATCTTCGTCAATATCACCCTTTACCTTCGTGACGATGTTATCCATGTGAAGTTGGTGATCGCCACGGCGTTGATGGCCGTGGCTCGAAAGGTGATAGTGCTGGACTACGCCACTGTGGATCCCGCCTATGTATATGCTACCGGGGTAACCGTGCTGGCACTTGGCATCACTTACTGGCTGGTGGTGAACAAGGCGAGGACCTGAGCGCACGACGGACGCTGATTCTCAGGATGTGTGTCGGCAGCTGCAGTGGCGCCACGCCCTGAGCAGTAGCCGGCCGCACCCGAGCGGAGCGGCCGGCTACTGGCTGTCAGAACTTCATGCCCAATCCGATCATATACACCCACGGATCAATACTGACATCAATATTGGTGAACGGAGCACCATCCACGGACACCCGAGCAACGGTATCAATATTCACGTTCCAGGCGGTGAAGTTAAAGATCAGGTTGTCCTGCAGCGGAATGTCAAAGCCCACTTCCAGCGCCAGGCCTTTCGAGTCGGTCAGATGCAGGTCAGAGGTGGTGCCCCCGAGAGCCGGGCCGAGTGCATTGCTGGTCTTTTCCCGGAAGAAGGTGGTGTAGTTAAAGCCCACGCCAACAAAGGGGCGGAAGGATTCGCTGAAGCCGGGGTAGTAGTTCACCAGCAGGGTCGGCGGCAGGTGCTCGGTGGAGCCGACCCGGACGCCGGCCAAAGCGCCACTGCCTTGGATGGCATGCTCGAACGGCAGGGCGCCGAGCAGTTCGATGCCGATATTCTTGTGGACCATGTAGGTCGCACTGATACCGAGGCTGACACCGTTGTCGACTTCCACCAGATCTGGCGACGAGCTGCTGTCAGGTGCAACCAGCGCCGGGCCGAAGCGGATGATGGTGTCCCCGGCCTCATAGGCCAGCGCCGGGAAGGACAGGGAGGCGATACTCAGGGCAAGCAGGGTGGGGCGCAGGGTTCTCATGGTGACTCCTCATCGTAGTGATGAGGCGAGTGTGCGCCTGCGTGGGGCGCGGCTACTGATCTGAGTCAAATTACCCATGATTTATACATGGGAATGGCTAGGGGCGGATAAGAAATGGCTGATTTCCTAGGTAAAGTTTACTAGGCTTACGGGGTGTCGGAGTCATCGTTCCGACAAGTGACATCTTCTGGAATAAATCGAATAGGGGAAAAATATGAAAATCAACAGATTAGCGTTTCCTCTCGCACTCACGGGGATGGTAACCGCAGGGGCGGCGTTCGCAGACGAGCGCTTCGCTGGATTGTCTGCGGGCGTGCAGCTTGGCTACGTTCAGGCGCAGACCATTCATGATGACCCGGAGAGTGACTGCTGGTACTGGTGTATGAATGGAGTCCGGCGTACCGATGACGGCGGTAGTTTTGGTGCCAAAGTAGATTACAACATCGTCAATGGTGCCTTGTTGTATGGGGTCAGGGGTGAGTTGAGCGTGACATCGGTGGACACCAAAGTCGAAATGGTACCCACTGATCCTTCGTACGAGCTCGGCACCAAAACCAAGTTGCTTGGCGCCCTGTCAGGAAAGGTCGGCGTAGTCAGCGGCAAGCTGGCGGTCTATGGTCTTGTTGGTATCGCGTTTGCTGACGCGGACCAGCGCTACGACGAGACCGACGGGACCGGTGAATACTTTCGCCGAAGCGGTGAAAGCACCGGGTTCTTTTTCGGTGTCGGTACCGAGTACGCAATTAGCGATACGGCATCCATTGGCGTAGATATCGGTAGCTACCGGTTCTCTGAGGGTCAGCCCACGTTGCTCGACTCTGGTGGCAGCCCGATCGGTGAGTACTTCCCACTCCAGGATCGCTATATGGATCTGAAGGTCTCTTACAACATCAAGTTCTGATCGACCGAAGCACACAGGGAGTTTGATCCCTGTGTGCTTCATCCTTCCTGCTATAGCGTCAACACATATTGAACCAGACCCATGACATCGGCCGGACTGGCTGCGCACCAGGGGTGTGGCGTCGCCGGCAGGCCAATGGGCGCCGGGGTTCCCATTTCAGCCGGGCCGTATTCCGCGCGCATTTTCTGGTAATCCCAGTAGTAGTGTTTGCTGTCCCAGTTGACGCGGGTGAAGTACTTGTGGCGCTCAATAAAGCGGTTGCGCTGGGCTGGCACGGGATCAAACCATTTTTCGTCACTGCGCGGCACCCGGAACACATCGCCCTTGCGGTTCAGGTCCGGCCAGTTGGCTGGCTGGTCAGCGCTGCCAAGTGGCGGGCGTACCGGCGGGTGCAGGGTGTAGTACTGGTTGTAAAGTGGTGAGCCCTGCTGGCAGCGCTGCGGATTGACCAGATCCTCGACGTTGCGAACATGGCCGTCACTGAGCAGGCCGCGGGACTGCACCCAGTAGATGTTGCGCAGGAAGCTGGCCCGGATCGACTGTTGATCCTTCTGGTAGATAGTCGGGGTGAAGAAGCGCCCCACTTCGTCGAGACGGAACATGCGTTCGTTGGTGTTGGCGCCGAGATGATCATTGTGGCAGCTGCCACAGTCACGATCGTAGGCCATCTGGCCAGCGTCAACGGCGGCCTGCACCCCGGCAAAGTCCTGCCAGCCGCGGGCAACAAACTCCCCCTCGCTGATGGCGCCGTTGCCGGTTTGTGCGCCCAGTCGGTTGGTATGCTTGAGCCAGCGATAGAGCCCGGCATTTATCAGGTCGTCGTCGTCCTGATCGAGTGTGGTCATGTAGGCAGTCAGGGCCTGCAGGCCCGATTTGCCCATGGAGCCTGTAGCGCCATCCGGTTCCTGAGAGTGGATGTAGGAGCCCTCAAAGCCGACATAGGATTCCGTGTGCGACAGTGACCGACGAATGGCCATGTAGTTGGTGACGTTGGGAATGACAATCGGCGAGAACTGATAGTCGTTATCGGTTTTGCTGCCCTCGTTCGCCATGCGAACGATATTGTGTTCGCCGGTGCCGGCGGGCATGTGATAGAGCAGCATGGTCTTGTCGACGTTGGCATCACCGGGTGCCCAGCTCGGACCGGGCTCCTTGCCATTGATGCCATCGAAGGTGGCGGTGGTGGTGCCGAGCTTGTCGCCGAGCACAGTCCATTTCATGCTCCATTGCGGATTGGGCAGACCGGGGAATACCCGAGTGACCGTTTCGTTGGGCGCCGGTTGATAGGTGATCTGGTAACCGTGGCAGGAGGCGCAGTTGAAGCCGATCCGCTCGCCACGGCCGACGTAAGGATGACTGGATTCCGCATAGCGGTAGCCCACCCAGCCGCTGTCGCGGGTGTTGCCTTTGGTGAGCTGCGGCTCAACGGTAAGCAGGCCGGGAATCGGATTGGGTTGTGGGTAGGGATTAAAGTAGACATCCTTCCAGGCTTCATCAGGCACTTGATCTCGTTTCATCGGGTAGGCCCCGAACAGCTTGAGGGGATCGGCCATATCACGGGTGATCGGGTTGCGGGTGCGATAGCTGAAGATCTTTTGCCAGTCGAGGTTGCGCACCGAATGCGCCAGACCGACGTTGAAATCGTACGACCAGAATATCTCGCGACCGTAACGCACCAGCTGATCAAATGCCGGATTATCGACCGTGGCAGAAATTGGCGACGTCGCTTTGGTTTCCTTGCTGAGCAGGGAGACCACATCGCACTCATGGACAAACTTCGGATCTGTGATCCGTGCTGTCTGTGCATCAATGACGTTGTGTGGCTCGCCGGGACGGATCAACGATTCGAGCCAGCCGGTGCGCTTCTGCACCTGCAATTGTAACGGGCCACCACTGGCATGCTCGGGAACGTGGAACACCACTTCGTCGTCCTGCCAGCTAACGATGTCCTTGTCCCAGCTGCTGTGGGTTTTCGGAATCTCGAAGTTAACCTGTTTGCTGATGTCGAGACGCTGTTCGAACATTCGCAGGTCAGTTTCAAGTACGCGGGTGTTACCGATCATGATTTTGCTGAAATCGATGTCTGGCCCGCCGCCGAAGCCGCTTCCGCGCAGGGAGACCAGATCCCGCGGGCGAAGCGACAAACTCTGATACGGATGCGCGGACGACCAAACGCTGACACCGTTGACCAACACCTCTGTGATCTCGGGTGACGGGAAGTGTTCGGCCGATGCCGCGCGCAGCTGCTCACGGGTATCATCAAAGTTGCACAGGGTTTCCTGCTTGGGAAAATCGCCGACCGAGTCGCCGAAGCAGGCGCTCAGCAATAGCGGTATTGTCAGTACCCCGAGTCGGGTTATTACTTTCATGTTCATGCTCCGGAGAAGTGGTCCGATCATGAACCATGCGCTTCGGGCTGGCTTCTGTCCCCCCTCCTGCGGAGGGGGTCACGGAAAATTCGGAACGAACGTGTTAGAGTTTTTCGAGAAAAAATCAATAATAAGAAGATAAGAGTATGCCGTCGTGGAAGAAAGGGAAGTTGTCTGCATCCGAGGGTACGGAGATTGTCCGAGCACATTTGCTCGGTCTTCTGGATGAGTGTGTGTGCGGCCCGGTGACGCTGATTCTGGCGCCGGCGGGTAGCGGCAAATCCACACTGCTCAATCAATGGTGCAAGCACTATCGGGCGTCACCCGTGGCATTTCTTGCCATGACGTCTGCCGATGGTCAGCCGGTAAATTTCTTTCGCCGCTGGCTGGATGTGCTACGCCAGACCGTGCCGGCGTTTGACACCTTCTCCTACAACCAGCTGGTGGCGGACGTGGCGTTGCCTGCGGAAGCGGTAGCTGAGTCGCTGTTGCATTCGTTGGCCCAGACGGACTCGCCGCTGGTGATTGCCATTGATGATTTCCAGCATGCCCGTGGCACCCTGACGGAAGAAGTGTTCGCGCAGTTGGCGGAGCGCTTGCCTGCCCATGTGCATTTGCTGATTTCGACGCGGGTACAGCCGGCATTGCCATTGTCGCGACTGCAGCTTTCTGACGGTCTGCGGGTAATCGACCGTGACGAGCTTGATCTCAGTGCGGAGGAGCTGGACGGACTTGCAGAACGCGCACTCGGCCGTCGGCTGGCCCAAGACGACCTGGAACGCCTGATGAAGTTGACCGAAGGTTGGCTTGCCGGCATCCGTTTTGCGCTGCTGGTGCATGGCCGCAACCGGCCCACAGAGTGCCGGGATTTCAGTGCCAGTCATCCGGCGCTGATCGACTATTTTGCCGAAGTCGTGCTGCGTGAGCTGCCGTCGTCGGAACGTGATCTGCTGCTGGCGGTTTCGGTTACAGACCGGTTCTGCCCGGCGCTCTGTGACATCCTGACCGGCCGCAGCGATGCTGGCCTCATTATCGAAAGTCTGCTGGCGCGCGAGTTGTTTATCCAGCCGCTCGATGACCGCCCGGGCTGGTATCGCTTTCATGCCCTGTTTCAGGAATTTCTCCGCGGGCGTTTGCAGGCAGAACGGCCCGCCCGGGTGCCAGAGCTGCATCGCCTGACGGCGGGGTGGTTGCTGGTGGCGGGTGACCAGGAGGCAGCGCTGCAGCATGCTGAACGCAGCGGGGATGACAATCTCTTTGTCAGCATGCTTGCCGAGTGCTGCGAGCAATGGTCGAAATCTGGTGATTTCCCGACCTTGCAGCGCTGGGTGATGGGACTGCCGGAGGACCTGGTGCTGCGCAACAGCGATATCGGCTTCCTGTTGATTGCTGGGCTGATTCTGTCGCGCAAGTTCAATCAGGCCCGCTATTACATGGACTTGCTGCAGGAGATTCCGCGCGAGGAAATACGGGGCCGTTTTGCCGATGAAAGCCACGGGCCATTTCTCGATATCATGTTGCAGCTGTTCCAGCAGGACACCAGCTTCCGGTTGACCGCTGACAGATTGGCGATGATGTCCGCTGTATCACAGCATGACATGCGCGCGTTTGCGCTCGCTATTCTTGCCTATCATCACCTTCTCCGGGCGGAGTTTCCGGCTGCACTGGAACTTGCCCAGCGCGCCCGGGATGTGCTCGCACAGCTAGGCTATGTGCATCTGGAAAGTTACGCCGAGCTGATTTTGATTCTGTGCGACCGCCACTCGGGACGAATGCTGCAAAGCGTGCAGTCAGCCAATAACCTGTTCTGGCGACATGATCAGAGCCAGCGGCACAGCCCAGCCTGGGTCAATGCGGCGACGGCTATTGCTGTGGTGCGCTATGAGCAAAACATGCTCGACGAGGCCCAGCGTCTCTGTGACGCGCTGGTGCCACTGGTCAGCTCAGCCTGTGCCACCGAAGTCATTGCAGCGGCCTACCTGACGCTGGTACGGCTGCTGCATATCCGCGGTGAGGAGACACGCGCCAACCGCCTGATGCAGCATCTGGATCGGGTGCTGCAGCTCGGCCTGTACGACCGTTTCGTCGCGCAACTGGCCCACGAGAGCATGCGTCAGGCGTTTGTCGCCAATCCTTCCGCCATCCATCGTGTTGCCGATCAGTATCAGCTCGCCCGCCGCCTTGCCGGAGGCGCGTGGGATCGCCCGCTGGGCTATGACGAAAGCTGGGAGCGCTATGGTCTCGCCACGGCGCTCTGGTTACGCAGCCGCCACCAGTACAACGAGGCCAGTCAATTGCTGGCAAGGTTGGCGACGGTGTTACGCCGTGACCGGGTGATGGCGCGACTGGTGGTGGTGGAAGCCAATCAAGTGGTACTGCTGGCACTGCAGGGCCAGCGCGCACAGGCGCTGGAATGGCTGCGTCGCATCTTTGCAGAGCATGGCCCGGAGTGTGTTAACCGAACCGTGTTTGATGAGGCGCCGGGGCTCGGCGAGCTGATCGCCGAGGCGATCCAGCAGGGCGTGGTACGGGTGCCAGCCCTGTACACGCAGATGTTTGAGGGCCTGTTGCAGCCCTCGGCAGGGGTGGCAGTAGCAGAGCAAGAGGTAGATGCGGTACGGGAGGGCATCATGCTGACGCAGCGCGAGAGCGAAATACTGCTGCTATTGCGACAGGGCCTTTCCAATCAGGCGATCAGTCAGGAAACCGGTGTCGCCCTGTCAACGATCAAGTGGCACCTGAAAAACATCTTCGCGAAGCTCGGTGTGTCGACGCGTGCCGAGGCCATTGTCTTCTCTGAGCAAAATAATTCATCCATTCGCGTGAGATAGACTCCGGGCGGAAATTCGTACTTCGCCCTGAATTCCATTTCACGCTGTCACGTTCCCCTCCTTCGGGAGGGGGCGCTTCTTTGAATGCAGCTGTTCTCTATGCACTAATGGTCCCCGGCAATCTGGTTGTCGTTGCCATTGGCCGCGATACCGATGGAAAACAACAAAGCAACGCTGGAGAGAGATCATGTCCACCTCAGTCTGGGTCACCTGGCCCGCGCTAACCAAATTTGGCACGCTCGGCGTCATTGCCGGGCTGCTGACGTTGGCGATGGAACGGGAAAAGCTGTTCGAGAATAACCTGATCGACGTCGAGAACTGGGCCGAACGTAACGCTAATATCGTTTGTGATGAGCGTAGCCTGACGGCCCGTACCGAAGATGGCACCTGTAATATCCTTTCCAATCCGGCTGAGGGTGCGGCCAATATTCGCTTTGGTCGCAATGTGGCGCGTGATGCCACCTATGGCGAAACCGAAGCGGATACGCTGCTGGTGCCGAATCCGCGCGAGATCAGTAACACGCTGCTGGCCCGCGACGAGTTCAAGCCGGCCGCCTCACTGAACTTCATCGCCGCTTCCTGGATTCAATTCATGACCCATGATTGGTTCGATCACGGCCCGAATGCCGATGGCGATCCGATTCATGTGCCGCTGCCGCCGGGCGATCCGCTTGGCACCGGTGTACTGCAGGTGAAGCGCACACCCTCCGATCCGACCCGAACCGCAGACGAAGCGCATCTGCCGGACACTTACGTGAACCGCAATACCCATTGGTGGGATGGTTCGCAGATCTACGGTAGCGACAAGGCCACCAACGACCAGGTTCGCTCGTTTGTTGACGGCAAGCTGCGTATCAATAGTGATGGCACCCTGCCGAACAGCTTTTTTGGCGGCGTGCCAATCACCGGGTTCAGTGAGAACTGGTGGGTGGGCTTGAGCATGCTGCATCAGCTGTTCGTCAAGGAGCACAATGCCATTGCCGATATGCTGAACGCGAAGTATCCGGGCAAGGATGACCAGTGGCTGTATGACCGCGCCCGATTAATCAACTCGGCGTTAATGGCGAAGATTCACACTGTTGAATGGACGCCGGCGATTATTGCCAATCCGGTCACCGAGCGCGCCATGTACGCCAACTGGTGGGGCCTGTTCGGCGACGGAGAGCTGCGCAACAAATATCAGGGAGAAGTGGAGAGTCTGTATCAGGATCTTCAGCGCACCGACTCCTTTGTCTCCATGCTGCTCGGCTTTAACCCCATGCTCTCCAGCGGTGTTGGCTCGGGGTCCATTGATCATGCTCTGGCTGGGATCGTGGGCTCCACTGAGCCAAACAACTACGGTGTTCCCTACACGCTGACGGAGGAATTCGTCGCTGTGTATCGTATGCATCCCCTGATGCGAGACAACATTGACGTCTATGACATCGGCTCCAACGTGGCTGCCCGGCAAATCCCGATCCAGAACACCCGTGACGGCGCCGCCGAAAGCATTCTCAGTCAGGAGCGTCCGGAGCGCCTTTGGTACTCCTTTGGTATCACCAATCCAGGTGCGCTGACGCTGAAAAATTACCCGGAGTTCCTGCGTAACCTGTCGATTCCGTTTGTTGGCAATATCGATTTGGCCACCATTGACGTGATTCGCGACCGAGAGCGCGGCGTTCCCCGCTACAACGAGTTCCGTCGCCAGATTGGTTTGAAGCCGATCAATCGCTTTGAGGATCTGACCACGGACCCCGAGTTGCTGGCGGAGCTGAAGCGGATTTATAGCAATGACGTCGAGATGATCGATGCGATGGTGGGCCAGCTGGCTGAAACCGTGCGGCCGGAAGGCTTCGGTTTTGGTGAGACCGCGTTCCAGATCTTCATCATGAACGCCTCACGTCGTCTGATGACTGACCGCTTTTTCACCAAGGATTTCCGTCCGGGCGTTTACACTCAGGAAGGTCTGGACTGGGTCAATAACACCACCATGGTGGATGTGTTGCGCCGTCACTTCCCGGAGCTGAACAGCAGTCTTGTCGGTGTGGACAATGCCTTCAAGCCCTGGGGCCTTAACATTCCGGATGATTACGAGTCCTGGCGTGGTTGCGACAAGCAGCAGCATCTGTGGGTCAATGGTGCCATGCGCACCGAGTATGCTGACGGCGATCGTCCGGCGCTGGTGCCGATCAATGTGCTCGGTTTGATCGACAGCATTTTGTGGAAGAAGGTGCGGGATCGCACTGATGTGACCCCGCCGGGCTACCAGAAGCCGATTCATCCCTACGGCGCGATGGCCAAGGTGAGCTTCGTCCCGGCCAGCAACCATAATTTCACCGGTTTGTTCAAAGGCAACGAGTGCGGCTTGCTGCGTTTGTCGCTCACTGGCGACCCGGCCGATCGCGCCTTTGCACCGGGCCTGGCCTGGAAAGCCTTTGTAGATGGTCGTCCATCCGAGAACGTGTCGGCGCTCTATACCCTTACCGGGCAGGGCTCCAACTACAACTTTTTTGCAAATGATCTTTCGCAGTACGTTCGTCAGGAAGTTAACGAGTCGCTCGGCACCAGTCTGATTTTCTCGCTGGTATCCCTGCGTCCGACCCATTTGCGCGTCGACGACATGGCCAAGGTGCGCGAGGATGGCACCCGTGAATCCACCGTGCGGGCGCCGACCCAGATATGGTTTGTACCGACCAGTCAGGTCAAGGGTCGATTCAGCAGCACGCCGCATGATTTCCGCGACGATCTGACGGAGTTGCCGGCAGGCACCGTGGTATATGACGTGTTCGCCACCAGCGAGGCGATCCGCACTTCGATCTTCCCGTGGGTCACCGCGGGCTATGACCGCGACCGTCGCAACCGTGCCGTGAGGGTGGGTTCGTTGAAGACCACTTCGCCGTTCACCACATCGCACTTTGGCGATACCGGCATTTTCTTCAAGCATCAGCGCTACGAAGATCGGTAACGGTGCTTGAGTGACCAACAAAAAGGCCCCGGCATTGCCGGGGCCTTTTTTTCTTTTCGGGCAAATCAATCAGGCTTGCTTGAGAGCCTTCTCGCTGGATGCAGTCTTGCTGCGTTTTGTCACGGGAGTCGCTTTGCTGACTGGCTGCGATTGGGCTGGCGCAGCTTTTGCGGCTGGCCGCGGGTTGCGGAACTCCAGCACCCCATCGTCAATTTTGGTGTAGCGCAACTGCGCAAGATCGAAGAAGTAGTTTTGCTTGGTTGCCCATGGTGCTTTCTCGCCCTGTTTCGGGAACAGGTGCTTGGCACGCTGGATATAGCCGGACTGCATGTTCAGGAACGGCAGCGAGGACGCGTTCGGGTCGCGCTGGCGCGGGGTAACCTGACGCACGCCGGCCTTGTCCATGTGGTTCATCAGGCGGCAAAGGTATTCGCAGCTGATGTCTGCCTTCAGCGTCCAGGACGAGTTGGTGTAACCGAAGATCATGGCCGCGTTGGGCACATCGCTGAGCATCAGCGAGCGATAGGACATGGACTCGGTGACGTCGTGCGGTTTGCCATCCACTTTCAGGGTAATGCCGCCGAGCAGTTGCAGCGACAGGCCGGTGGCGCTGATGATGATATCGGCCTTCAGCTCCTTGCCGGATTTTAGCTTGATGCCGTCCTCGGTAAAGGTGTCGATATGATCGGTGACTACGGACGCCTTGCCCTTGCGGATGACCTTGAACAGGTCACCGTTCGGCACAGCACACAGACGCTCATCCCACGGATTGTAGCTCGGGGTGAAGTGGCTCATATCGGCATTCTTGCCGAGCTGCTTTTCCACCATGCCGAGCAGCACCTTGCGCATCAGTTTCGGTTGCGACTTGCTTAACTTGAATACGCCGGCCTGCAGGGCCACGTTGCGGCTGCGGGCCAGGTGATAAACCACTTTCTCCGGCAGCACTTTGCGCAGTTGCACGGAAATCGGGTCTATCTGTGGCACGCTGGCGACATAGCTTGGCGAGCGTTGCAGCATGGTGACGTGTTTGGCTTTGTCGGTCATGGCCGGCACCAGCGTCACGGCGGTGGCGCCGGAACCGATGATCAGCACGTTCTTGTCGCTGTAATCCAGATCCTCCGGCCAGTGCTGGGGATGGATAAAGGTGCCTTGGTAGCTATCGCGGCCAGGGAATTCCGGGGTATAGCCTGCGTCGTAGCGATAGTAGCCGGTGCAGCCGATGATGAAGTTGCCTTTCACCTGCTTTTGCTTGCCGTCTTTGGTCTCAACCGTCAGGGCCCAGAGCGCTTCGGAGCTGTCCCAGTTAGCGTCGACGACCTTGTGGCCGAAGCGGATATGGCGGCGAACGTCGTACTCGTCGGCGGTCTCGTTGATGTAGTCGCGGATCAGATGGCCGTCGGCAATGATCTTCGGCTCGGTCCACGGTTTGAAGTTGTAGCCCAGAGTGAACATGTCCGAGTCAGAACGGATGCCCGGATAGCGAAACAGGTCCCAGGTGCCGCCAATCGCTTCGCGGCCTTCCAGAATCATGAAGGTCTTGTTCGGGCAGTCTTTCTTCAGGTGGACGGCGGCGCCAATACCGGACAGGCCGGCGCCCACGATAATCACGTCTACAGTTTCGATGGCCATGCTTACACTCGCCAATGTCAGGATTCGATGGGCTGACATTACCGGCGTGGCCCGATATGACGAAGGTCATTATGGGCCGTTCAGGGTGGGAGGAC
Source organism: Alcanivoracaceae bacterium (assembly GCA_046292765.1). Lineage (GTDB taxonomy): Bacteria > Pseudomonadota > Gammaproteobacteria > Pseudomonadales > Alcanivoracaceae > PGZG01. Next base: position 273,873 of record JBKBQA010000003.1, read on the forward strand.
TGACCGAGCTGACAGATTGGGCCGGGCGCTGGGGTCCCTTTGCGGGCCCCGCCGGTCTGATCTCAGGACATGGCCTCTGCCGACGAATCACTGCCGACCGGACGTCGAGGGCTCCGCCTGCAGGTTGTCAGTACGCCGATCAATCCGATCATCAACAAGATCAGGCTGCCCGGTTCCGGCACCGATATTCCCGGGCCTGATATGGTGATGGTGAAGTCAATATCCTCAAAGGGCGCAGGGGAGCCTGACGCGATGCCGTAATTGAACAGGCCCTCGGTCGCGGCATCGGAATTAAATCCCCCGAATCCGAAAACCATCGCATAGTTGCCGGCGTTGAGAAAAAGAGAGGTCGGGAAATAGGTTGTTGCCACCGTGCCGAATTCCCGGACGCTACCGTTGTAGAGTCGCGCAAAGGGATCGTACTGCCGGTCCAGCGGCGAGGTGTAGAACGCCGGACTCGCCTGAAACTCATAGGAGCCAGCTTCGGTGACGAAGAAATCAAATTGCCACAGACGGTGCCCGTCGACATACCAGGTGCCCAGCCCATCGCCCTCGTTCAGCCAGGTCTGGGTGCCATTGAAGGTAATGAAGCCGGCATGACTGGCAGTGCTGAGCAGCACCAGTGCAGTTGCAAGCAGACTCAGAAGCGCCTTCCCGAAGGCGACGGATACAGGACGGGGAAAGATAGTCGCGATGGTGGATGACATGTCACAGCTCCATAAATGTGAATGTCGGTACAGCAAATATCACGCCAGAAACATAATGCTTTGTTTTTGCGGCATTTTTCCTGTGCCGTGCTGGCGAGCCGGGCGTGAGTGTAAAAAAAAGCGACAGCACGTGGGTGTGCAGGATGGGGTGGTTCGGCATTGAAACGGCAAGAAGGGGCAAGCTGGCCCCCTCTTGCGCGATGGAGGGAGTGTCAGCCCAGTGCCTTCTTCATGAACGGGGGCAACTGCAACGCGCCTTCATGAATGCCAGCGGTGTAGTACTGCGTTTCGAAGGTTTTCGCTGCGGAAGCATCACGGCGGAAGGTGCCGACATCACAGCCTTTGCCGGCCATGGTGCAGCTCCACCAGCCACTCGGGTAGACCGGCTGCGGGAACGGCAGGGTCTGGGTGCTGGTGAAACCGGCTTCGCGCATGTTGGCGTGCAGATCCTTGATAATGGTGTCGGCGTGCAGCAGCGGTGATTCGCTTTGCTGAACAATGATGCCGCCGTCGCGCAGAACACGGTGGCAATCGCGGAAGAAGTCGGCCTTGAACAGGCCTTCCGCCGGGCCCACCGGGTCGGTGGAGTCGACGATGATGACATCAACGCTGCCGGCTTCGCACTCACGCATCCACTTCACGCCGTCAATAAACAGCAGCTCGGCGCGCGGGTCATTGTTCGATTCGCACAGCTCCGGGAAGTACTTCTCGGACATGCGGGTGACCACCTCGTCGATGTCGATCTGGGTGGCTTTTTCGACGCCCGGGTGACGCAGCACCTCGCGCAGGGTGCCGCAGTCGCCGCCACCGATGATGACCACGCGCTTCGGGTCGGTATGGGCGAACAGCGCCGGGTGCGACATCATCTCGTGGTACAGGAAGTTGTCGCGGCTGGTGACCATGGTGCAGCCGTCAATGGTCATCAGGTAGCCGAAGGTGTCGGTTTCCCACATCTCGATGTGCTGGTACGGGGTCTGGACCTGCTCCAGCTTCTTCTTCAGCCGCAGGCCGAAGGCCGTGCCGGCGGAGTCGAAATGTTCAATAAACCAGCGGGATTCGGTCATGGGGGTGTCCTCTTTGGCGTGCCGCACGGGCGGGGCCCGGTCGGTCGGGCGTAACGGGGCGCCATTCTAGCGGCCGAAGGATGGCAATCCCATGAAAATTTCACCCCCGGCAGGCCCGGCTTTGCCATAATGCGGCCTTCGCGATCAGGAGTTGCCATGAGCCAGTGGAGTACCGCCGACGCCCTTCGGGTCTACAACGTGGATCGTTGGGGAGACGGCTATTTCGGGGTCGATGATCAGGGTCATGTCACCGTGCGCCCCTGCGGGACCGATGACGGCCCCACCGTGCGTCTTGAGGATGTGCTCGCCGCCTGCCGGGAGCAGGGTCTACGCAGCCCCGTGCTGGTGCGTTTTGGCGGCATCTTGCGGCACCGCGTGCGGATGCTGGCGGGCGCCTTCCGGGGCGCCATCAGCAGCCAGGACTACCAGGGCCGCTACACGCCGGTGTACCCGATCAAGGTCAACCAGCAGCGTCGGGTGGTCACTGAGCTGCTGCGCGGTGCCGATGGCGGTCAGGTGCTGGGGCTGGAGGCGGGCTCGAAGCCGGAGTTGCTGGCGGTGCTGGCGCTTTCCGGTGGCGAAGGCGCGACGGTGGTCTGCAATGGCTACAAGGACCGCGAGTATGTGCGCCTTGCACTGATGGGCGAGCGGCTCGGCTTCCGCGTGCATATTGTGGTGGAGAAGCTGTCGGAGCTGGAGTTGATTCTGGCGGAGTCTGCTGCGCTCGGGGTGGTGCCCCGTATTGGCCTGCGAGTGCGGCTGATGTCGGTGAGCAAAGGCAACTGGCAGAACTCCGGCGGCGAGAAGGCCAAGTTTGGCCTGTCGGCGGCCCAGTTGATTGAGGCGGTGGATATCTGCCGGTCGGCGGGCAAGCTCGATTGCGTACGCATGCTGCATTTCCATCTGGGCTCTCAGGTGGCGAATATTCAGGACATCAAGGCCGGCATGCGGGAAGCCGCCCGCTACTATCAAGAGCTGCGTCTGCTCGGTGCTGCGGTTGATACCGTGGATGTGGGCGGGGGGCTCGGGGTTGACTATGAAGGCACCCGTTCGCGTTCCTACTGCTCCATGAACTACGCCATGGCGGACTATGCCTGGCATATCATTCATGCCCTGAAGGAGCTCTGCGATCGCACTGGTATGCCGCACCCGGATGTGATTTCCGAGTCGGGCCGGGCGCTCACCGCCCACCATGCGGTGCTGCTGGCCAATGTCATTGATCGTGAAACACTGTCGCTCTGTGATATCGCTGCGCCGTCCACCAGCGTGGCGGAGGAAGTGCAGCGACTGTGGCAGTTGAGCGAGTCCCTGCGGGGACCGAACCCGAATCTGCTGGAAAGCTATCAGGATGTACTCAGCGCCTGGAATGATGTCCATCAGCGCTATCTGCTGGGCGAGCTGTCGCTGCCCGAGCGGGCGGTGGCAGAGCGGCTCTATATCAATTGTCAGCTTGCCATTCGCGGGCGGCTCGATGCATCGCGCAAGCATCAGCGGGCATTGCTGGATGAGCTGAACGAAAAGCTGGCTGATAAGCTGTTTGTGAACTTTTCCGTGTTCCAGTCGGTGCCGGATGTTTGGGGAATTGACCAGATATTCCCGATCCTGCCGCTGTCGGGTCTGGACCGCATGCCGACCCGGCGGGCGGTGTTGCAGGACATCACCTGCGACTCCGATGGTCGTATTGACCAGTATGTGGATGGCGAAGGTTTGGAAAGCACCCTGCCGATGCCAGAGGGCGCCGATACCGAGCTGGGCATTTTCATGGTCGGCGCCTATCAGGAAATTCTCGGTGATCTGCACAACCTGTTCGGCGACACGGATTCGGTAGACGTGGAAATCGACGATGCCGGCCAGATTCGCCTTGACCACGCCATTCAGGGCGATACCGTCAGCAGTGTGCTGCGCTACGTCAACTTTGATCCGGACAAGTTGCTGGCGGCGTTGCGCACGCATTGCGAACGTGCTTCGTTGACGGCGCCGGAGCGTGAACAGTTTTTGCTGGAGATCAGTGATGGCCTCGCGGGATACACCTACCTTGAGTAATCGGAAGTCGGCACTGGGCCAGCGGCATCGACATCATCGCGAGCAGGAATACCGGCTGGCGCTGGCGCGGCTCGACAAGTATTCACGCATGACGGATTCGCAGTTCCGGATACCGTTGACGCGGATCCGTTTCGGGGTAGACCCGATTCTGGGTCTGATTCCGGTGCTTGGAGATTTCATTGGTTTGCTGTTGTCGGTCCCGGTGCTGATGGAAGCGTCGCGGGTGGGCGCACCAGTGGAGCTGCGGCGCAGGATGATCCGCAATATGGTGATCGAGGCAGTGATTGGTGTGATCCCGATACTCGGTGATGCATTCGATGTGTACTGGAAGGCGAACACCCGCAACACCGCCTTGCTGCGGCACTGGATCAACACCCAGCTGGTGCCGGAGAAGGTAGTTAAACCGAAAGAGCGGCTGGTGATTATATCGCTGGCAATACTGCTGGCGGCGCTACTGCTCTGGTGGTTGCTGTAGAGCGGCAATTCTGCCGCGAAGGGTTTGGGCAGGAGCGCCTTCCGTCCGATCCCTGATGGAGTCGCTCCCCGATACACGCTTGGTCCATCAGGGATCGGACGGAAGGCGCTCTCGGGCATCGCCAGGTCATTGCAAGATTGCCGCTCCCACAAACAACAATCCCGCCGGAGCGGGATTGTTGTTACGACACGACAGAGAAGATCAGTGGTGATGGCCGCCCGGGCCATGCACATGGCCATGAGATAGTTCTTCGTCGGAGGCTGCGCGTACCGCAGTCACTTCGATGGCAAAGTTCAGCACTTCACCAGCCAGCGGATGATTGCCGTCAACGGTAATGATGTCGCCTTTCACTGCGGTGATGGTAAACAGACGCGGGCCCATGCCGGTGTCGGCCTGGAACTGCATGCCGTTCTCAAGATGATCGACGCCCTGGAAGGCTTCACGCGGCACTTCCTGGACCAGCTCGGCATAATGCTCGCCGTAGCCCTCTTCCGGCTGTACGGCCACGTCAAACTTGTCACCGATGGTCTTGCCGGTGAGGGCATTCTCAAGGCCCGGTACGATGTTGCCATGGCCATGCAGGTAGGCCAGTGGCTCGCCGTGTTCAACGGAGGAATCAATGGTCTCCCCGGCGGCGTTGGTCAGGGTGTAGTGGATCAGTACCACCATGTTTTCTGCGATTTGCATCAGGATCTCGGTGCGGTCATGGATTTGAAGGGGTCCATCCTACCGGGAGCAGCGGCTGGAGGCCACCTTGGCCGCGCTCACAGCAGGTTGCGGGAGCGGACGATGGCGGCGCGGACCTGTTCGGGAGCGGTGCCGCCGATGTGGTTGCGGGCGCTGACGGAGCCTTCCAGCGTCAGCACCTCGAAAACGTCATCGCCGATCTGGTCACTGAACTGCTGCAGTTCGCTGAGTGACATTTCCGCCAAATCTTTTTTGCTGGCGACGCCGTGAGCCACGGCCTTGCCAACAATTTCGTGCGCATCCCGGAATGCAATGCCCTTGCGCACCAGATAATCCGCGAGGTCGGTGGCGGTGGCGAAGCCACGTCGTGCCGCTTCACGCATGATCTCACGGTTCGGTTCGATGGCCGGCACCATATCAGCGAAGGCGCGCAGACAGCCCTTGAGGGTGTCAACGGCATCGAACAGCGGTTCCTTGTCTTCCTGATTGTCCTTGTTGTACGCCAGTGGTTGCGACTTCATCAGCGTCAGCAGTGCAATCAGGTGGCCGTTGACGCGACCGGTCTTGCCGCGCACCAGCTCTGGCACATCCGGATTTTTCTTCTGCGGCATGATCGAACTGCCAGTGCAGAAGCGGTCCGGCAGGTTGATGAACTGGAATTGGGCGCTGGTCCACAGCACCAGCTCTTCGCTCATCCGCGACAAGTGCGTCATGCACAGTGCTGCCAGGGCGCAGAACTCGATAGCGAAGTCGCGATCACTGACTGCGTCGAGCGAGTTGTAGCAGACTTCATCGAAGCCAAGCAGCTCGCGGGTGCGATCGCGCAGAATCGGGTAGGTGGTACCGGCCAGTGCAGCGGAGCCAAGCGGCATGCGGTTGACTCGCTTGCGACAGTCAGCGAGGCGTTCGCGATCGCGGCGCAGCATTTCGAACCAGGCCAGCAGGTGGTGGCCGAAGGTCACGGGTTGAGCGGTCTGCAGATGGGTGAAGCCGGGCATGATGGTGGCGGCTTCGCGCTCGGCCAGACCGAGGAAGCCTTCCATCAGGCGTTTCATCTCGCCATCGATAAAGTCAATTTCGTCACGCAGCCACAGGCGAATATCGGTGGCTACCTGATCATTGCGCGAGCGCCCGGTGTGCAGCTTCTTGCCGGTGATGCCGATGCGGTCGGTCAATCGAGCCTCGATGTTCATGTGCACGTCTTCCAGCGCCACCGACCATTCGAACTCGCCGCGCTCAATCTCACCCTTGATGGTGGTCAGGCCATCGGTGATGGCGTCGCGCTCGGCGTCGGTCAGCACCCCGGCTTCCGCCAGCATGGTGGCATGGGCGATGGAGCCACGGATGTCCTGGGCGTACATGCGCTTGTCAAAGGTGACGCTGGCAGTGAAAGCCTGGACAAAGGCGTCGGTGGACTCGGTGAAGCGGCCACCCCAGAGCTGGTTCTGTTGCGAATCGGTCATGGTGATCGGGCTCGGCGGGTCAGATCGTCAGGGCGCGCAGTATAAAGGTAAGCGTCCGGGGATTCATGCGCCGTCTATCCGCGCTCGGGCCGGTACGGTATAAGGAAGCCAGTCAGCGAGGGGTCCTATGACAGCCACACAACAACAGCGCGAGTTTCTGCCGGACCTGTGTACTGCCCGCGCGGTCCTGGTGATCGTGGTGGTGGCCCAGCTGCTGGTCATTGTGACCACCCTGACCGCCGCCCTCTATGCCCCTTTTTCCTTCGAGCGCCTGGCCCTGTCATCGCTGTTTATCCAATGGGTGGCGCTGACATCGGCCGCCCTGCTCTGTGGCTTGCGGCGGGTAATCAATGCCATGCCGCTGGGCTGGGCTGGTGTGGTTGTGGTCATGGTGGTGGTGACGGATGCGTTCTGTTTCAGCCTGCTGGCCGGGGTGGCGCTGGAGTCAGTGGTGGACGGGCTGTTTCTGGATCGCCGGGTTTGGCTGCGCGAGGCCTTCATCAGTGCCGCCATCGCCGCCATCATCGGCGGTCTGGTGATGCGCTATTTCTATGTTCAGGAGCAGCTGCGGCAAAAGGACGAAGCAGCCCTGCAGGCACGGATCCAGGCCCTGCAGTCGCGCATCCGCCCCCACTTCCTGTTCAATAGCATGAACATCATTGCCTCGCTCATCAGCGTTGATCCCGACACCGCCGAGCAGGTGGTCGAGGATCTGGCGCGGCTGTTCCGGGCCAGTCTGGCGGAAACCGGCAGTCTGGTGACGCTGGAACACGAGCTGTCGCTGGTGCGCCGCTATATCCGTATCGAGCAGCTGCGGATGGGGGATCGGCTGCAGGTGGAATGGGATGTGCGACTTGATCCCGAGAAGGTCACGATCCCGCTACTGACCCTGCAGCCGCTGGTGGAGAATGCGCTGTACCACGGTATCCAGCCATTGGCGGCTGGTGGCTTGCTGAAAATCGGAATATGGCAAGAGGGGCGGATGGTGCGTATTCTGGTGAGCAACCCCAAACCGCCGGGGCAAAGTGCCCACCAAGGCAACAAGATGGCGCTGGAGAACATTCGCCATCGTTTGGAGGCGCTCCATGACGGAAAGGCCCGGGTCGAGGTGACGCCGGGGCCGGAGCGCTACGATGTGTTGCTCACCTATCCGCTCAAGGGAGACTGAACATGCGGGTGCTGGTATGCGATGACGAGAAGCTGGCGAGGGATCGCCTGGTCCGCTTTATTGAGGCACTGCCCGAGACCGAGGTGGTGGCTGAGGCCAGTAATGGCCGTGAGGCAGTTATGCGGGCGCAGAACAGCCGGGCGGAAGTGGTGCTGCTGGATATCCGCATGCCTGATATGGACGGTATCGAGGCGGCCCGACATCTGCTGAAGCTCGATCATCCCCCCGCAGTGATTTTCTGTACCGCCTATGATGAACATGCGCTGGACGCCTTCAAGGTCCAGGCGGTGGACTACCTGCTAAAGCCTGTGTCCCGAGAGGATCTGATGGCCGCACTGGGCCGGGTCAAGGGGCTCACCCGCCAACGGGTCGAGGCGATGGAGCAGGAGGTGCAGCGCGATGGACAGGGTCAGCGACGCCACATCAGCGCCCGCACTCACCGGGGCATCGAACTGGTGCCGGTGGATGATATCCGCTATTTCCTTGCTGACCAGAAGTACGTCACCGTCAAGCACCCGGGTGGTGAGGTGCTGATCGACGAAACCCTGAAGGAGCTCGAAGACGAGTTCGGTGAGCGCTTCGTCCGCATCCACCGCAACGCACTGGTGGCAGTGGCCTGGCTGGAAGGTATGGAGCTGGCCAACGCCGGGCACTATCAGGTCCGCCTGCGGGGTGTCGAGGAGCGGCTGGTGGTCAGCCGGCGCCATGTGGCCGGATTACGCAAGATGATGGGCCGGCTATGACGTGCTATCCTGCCCTCCGGCCCGCAAGCCGCTGTCGCGCCGCGCCGAAAACAGAACAACAACAGGGGATACCCGCTATGAAGAAAGTTATTGCCTTGCTTGCCGCTACCGTTTTGCTGGGCGGCTGCGCTTACTCCACCAGCCCGGTATCCGGGATGATCTATTCCAACGTCAAGGCGCCGCTGACCGCTACCGCAGCGCCAGAGCAGCCGCAGCGGGTTGGTCGCGCCAGTGTTCGCTCGGTGCTTGGCCTGATTGCCACCGGTGACGCCAGCATCCAGACCGCTGCCCGCAATGGCGGCATCCGCGAGATTCACTTTGTGGACTATGAGTCGCAGAACTTCTTCGGCGTGCTTGCCGAGTTTACCGTAGTGGTTTACGGCAACTGACGTTGATGGCCGGCTCGCCCGTGGCGAGCCGGCGCTGCCTGCGGAGCGCCCATGACCCCGATGCTGCCTGTCCATCTGCTGGTACTCGATATGATCGGCGTAGTGCTGGTCGGTATCGGTCTGTTTGAAAAGTTCAGCAGCACCAGCATGCTACCTGAGGTCCTTCGGGATCCGGGCCTGCCTTGGGTGATGATCGCTTGCGGGGTGTTGCTGATGCTGCCGCTGGTGGTTCACTTCATTGCCATGGCCCGTCGCGGCGCGCGCTGACAAGCCAATCGACCCGGTTTCTGGCACACTGGCGCCTTCGTTTCAGAGGCCGTCATGACTGATATTCTCCGCATCGCCACCCGTTCCAGTCCGCTCGCCATCTGGCAGGCCGAATATGTCCAGCAACGCCTGATGGCACTGAACCCTGCCTTGCAGGTGGAGCTGGTGCGCATCAAGACCCAGGGCGACATCATCCTCGATACCCCGCTGGCCAAAATCGGCGGCAAGGGCTTGTTCGTGAAGGAGCTGGAGCAGGCCATGCTCGACGGCCGGGCGGATATTGCCGTGCACTCGATGAAGGATGTGCCCATGGAGCTGCCGGAAGGGCTGACGCTGGCGGTGATCTGCGAGCGCGAGGACCCCCGCGACGCCTTTGTCTCCAATCGCTTTGCCCGCTTTGATGATCTCCCGCAAGGGGCCCATGTCGGCACGTCCAGTCTGCGCCGTAGTGCCCAGCTCAGGGCCAGCCGCCCGGACCTGCGCATTTCCAGTTTGCGGGGCAACGTCCAGACCCGTCTGGGCAAGCTTGACGCTGGCGAGTTTGATGCCATCTTGCTGGCGGCGGCGGGCCTGAAGCGACTCGGTCTCGGCGCGCGCATTGGCCACGAGCTGGCTGCCGAGGTGTCTCTGCCGGCGGTGGGGCAGGGCGCCGTCGGCATCGAGTGCCGTGCCGGGGATCCCCGTGTCCACGCCTTGCTGGCACCGCTGAACGACCCCGATACCTGGGATCGGGTGGTGGCGGAACGCGCCATGAACCGGCGCCTTGAGGGCGGATGTCAGGTACCCATTGCCGGATACGCGGAGCTGCAGGGTGATGATGCCCTCTGGCTGCGTGGACTGGTGGCGAGCGAGGCGGGTGACGAGGTCCTGCGGGCCGAGGTACAGGGGCCTCGCCATGAAGCCGAGATGCTCGGCCGGCAGCTGGCGGACAGGTTGCTCGCCGCTGGGGCGGGCGACATTCTGGCGCAGGTGTACGGACGCTGATGGAACGGGCAACCCATGTCCTGATCACCCGTCCCGAGGGACAGCAGCAGGCGTTGCAGGCATTGCTTGAGCGGGCGGGCTACCGGGTCAGCCACCGGCCTGCGTTATCAATCGAGCCTCTGCCGGTGGATCCGGGCATGCACCGCACCCTGCTTGATATCGACCAGTATCATGCGGTCTTTTTTGCCAGCGCCAACGCTGCTCGCTTTGCCCTTGAGGCGCTTGACCCGCTCTGGCCACAGTGGCCGGTGGGGGTGCACTGGATTGCGGTGGGCCCGGCAACGGCAGATGTGCTGCTGGCGGCGGGACTGACGGTCGAGATGCCAGCCGCAGGCTTTGATTCCGAGACGGTACTGATGTTGCCCTGTCTGCAGCAGGTTGCCGGACACAGGGTGTTGATCCTGTCTGGCAAGGGTGGTCGGCAACATCTGGCCGAGGAGCTCGCCGCCCGGGATGCCAACGTGGAAAAAATCGCCCTGTACCAACGCACCTGCGACCCGGCCTTTCGCTGGCCGGAGATGCCGGTGGACGTTGTGATGGTGAGTAGCGTGCAGAGCTGGGAGTGTATTGCCGCCCGGGTGCCGCCGGATTGCCTGGTCATCGCGGCCGGCGAGCGTGTCGCATCTGCGATCGATAGAGCAGGGGGCGTCATTGTGGCGAAATCGGCCACCGATCAGGACATGGTGCAGGCATTGCAGTCGCGTTGATGATCCCCTTTCCTCAGTGCTGGTAGTGCTGCCCGTTGCCAGCAAGGGGTTCCTGAGTCGCTCGTTTGGTCGCTGATCGACACGTTTTGAAACTGAAACGGCCCGCATGCGGGCTTTTTCTTTTTTCCGTCGCCAGTGCGGCGGTTGCCGCCTGACGGGCGCCGATCTATTGTGGCTCTATCAACAGAGCGGCATGGTGGCAGCAATGACAGCAAAAGGCATGACAACGACTGCGGTTTCCAGAGGCACAATGCGGAGCCAGCGGGGGGCGGCATTGTCGGTGCTGTTGTGGCTGATACTGGCTGCCGCGATCGGCTTTCTAGGCTGGCAAGGCTGGCGCCATATCGAGCTGGCCGGGCAGTCCCGTGACCAGTTGGCGACGGACCTTCAGGAGCTGGCAGGTCAATACGAAGAGTTGGCCTTGCAATGCGAGGAGAGGGACGAGGTGCTGGCCGAGCGCTTGAGCTCGGTGGATCGGTTGCTCGACGATCAAACACGTCAATTCAAGGCATTGCAGGAAGGCGGCCAGCAGAACTGGCTGATGGGCGAGGCGGAATCGTTGGCTAGCCTGGCCGGCCAGCGGCTGCTGCTGACGGCGGATCTTGTTGCCACCCGTCGACTGCTGGAGAGCGCCGATGCCGCGCTGTCTCGCATCAGTGACCCGGCCGTCATGCCGGCGCGCCGCGCGCTGGCCGTGGATATCGAGGCAGTGCGCGGTGCTGAACAGATTGATATCCCGGCTGTGGTATTGCGTTTGGCAGCGCTCCAGCTGCTGGTTGCGGAGCTGGCCGTACCCGCGGCCCCGGTGGTGATTGAGCCGGTGCGGTCTTTGCCCGAATCGCCTACCTGGTGGCAGCGCTTGCTGCACAGTCTGCCAGTGCGGATTCAGCGTGATGGCGATCAGAGCATTCTGCCCCTCGATCAGCAGCAGGCGGCCCTGCTGCGGCTGGCACTCGATAACAGTCTTCAGCAAGCCCAGCTGGCCTTGCTGCAAGCGCGGCCCGCCGTCTATCTTGCTGCCCTTGAGCAGGCAGATCGGCTGCTGGTTAGTCGATTCCCGCTGGCGGACGCGCGTGTCCGCCAGCTGCGTACGGCGCTTGATGAGTTGAAGACGGAGGCGGTGCATCAGGCGCTACCGGATATCGGGCGCGGACTGGCCGCCATCCGTGATCTGAAAGCGGGGGGCTCGCAATGATCCGGTTCCTGCTGCTGCTCGTTGCTGTCGCGGTGGCCGCGGTTCTGTTCGGTCGCTGGTTGCTGGCGGACCCCGGCTATGTGCTGCTGATCCGCGATGGGTTGCGGGTTGAGACCAGTCTCGGATTTGTATTGTTGCTGCTGATCGTGGCGGCGCTGCTCTGGTCCATCGTCACCCTGCTGTTTGCCACGCTCTGGGATCTTGCCGGCCTCACCGGCGGCGGTCGCTGGCGAGCGATGATTTCCCGCCGTCGACTCAGTGCCGGTTTTTTCGCGCTGGTGGATGGTGACTGGCCGCGGGCCCAGCGCTTCTTCCGCGCCGCTGCCGGCAGCGCGCCCTGGGCGGTGCCGGCAGGCATTGGCGAAGCATTGGCGGCGCAGGCACTGGGAGACCATGAGCGGGTGCGTCAGGCACTTCAACAGGTGGCGGGCCATCGTCGAGGTCAGCCGGCGGCGGACTTGCTGGCGGCGCGCTTTTTGCTGGACGAAGGGGCGGTGCGACAGGCCAGAGTGCGATTGGAGCGGCTGCCCAAACGGCATCAGCGCAATCCGCATCGTTTGAAGTTGCTTGCAGAGGTACTGGAGCGCGATCGCGACTGGCCAGCGCTGGTGGAATCGTTGCCGGCCTTGAAGGCGGTGATGACGGATCACAAGGCCTATGCAGTGCGAGAGCAGCGTGCCTGGAGTGGTCTGATTGAGGCGGTGGGCGCCGCTCCCGGGGAGCCTGGCAAGCGGCTTGATGAGCTGCGCCGGACCTGGAAGTCGATGCCGTCAGCGTTACAGAAGCACGCCGCCGTGCGCTTGATCTATGCCAGCCAGTTGATCATCAATGGTGATGGCGCCGCCGCCTTTGCACTGGTGCGCAAGGATATTGAGCGTAATTGGGATGACCGACTGGTGACTGTGCTGGAAGGCGTTGATGATGTGCCCGCAGAAAAGCTGCTGCAGCAACTTGAGTCCTGGCTTGAAATGCGCCCGGGCAATGTGGCGCTGTTGCTCTGTGCCGGGCGCACAGCGATGAAGGCCAGGCTCTGGGGAAAGGCTCGCAGTTTCTTCGAGGTTGCCGCCCGTGCTGGCAATGCGGTGGCGCTGGCAGAGCTGGCCCGTCTGCACAGCGCACTTGGCGATACCGAGCGGGCGCTGGCGGCACTGGAGCGGCGTCTTGGCCTGCTGGGCGAAACGCTTCCCGCACTGCCGATGCCCAGCGCGAATAACAGCCGCGACGATTAACATTGCAGCTGCATTAACGCGCTCACAAGGTTAGAGATCTGCTCCGCGCGGAGCATAGTCGAACACGTCAGAATGGATGTGTTGCGCCGGCACGCCGGCAGCCAGCAGCGCATCGAACACCGCCCAGGCCATGGCCGGGGAGCCGCCAATGTGAAACAGCGGCAGGGTGGGCTCATTCAGCATGGCGAGTGCGGCTTCGTGCACCAGGCCTTTGATCTGGCCGGGACGGGGATCATCGTTGACCGACTCGACCTGATGGAAATCGATTAGCCCGCCGAGGGTGTCCGGGCGCCACTGGGCCGGGTAGATGTCCTCGGGACGGCGCCCGCCACGAAACAACCTCACCGGCAGTGCAAAGCGCAAGGACGACAGCCGCTCGATCATGGCTCGGGCGGGTGCGAATCCGGTTGATCCACAAATAAACCACACGGGCCGGTCCGGGATAGCGGCGATATAGCGCTCGCCCAAAGGCAAGGTAGCCACTACGGTGGCGCTTGCCTGAAGTTGCGCCATCAAGGCCACGGCAGAGTCATTGTCGGCGTCATGGCGGATGTGCAGCGACAGCTCCCGCTGTCCGTCGACGCAGGCGTTGGCAATCGAAAAGGCGCTGTCCTGTTGTTCGCCAAGCAACAGATACTGGCCGGCATGCCAGAGAACACGCTGACCAGCGGGCAGGCGCAGGGTCACCGCACTGATATTGTGGTTCAGTGGGCGGATATCAGCGATCTGGCAGTGCAGGGTATTCACCAGCCATTCTCCCGGAGCAGTAATCTCAATGCCGCCGATGTCGCAATCCGAATCCGGGTGGGCAATGCAGAACAGAATATCGCAGCCCTCTGGTCGAGAGGCCCGAAGCGGCGTTGTTCGTCCTTTCAGGGTAACGGTGCCGTCAAGTAACTGCCCCGCACAACGGCCGCAATTGCCATTGCGGCAGGCTTTCGGAAAACCGAAGCCGGCCCGCAGGCCGGCTTCGAGAATGGTCTCGCCATCCATTGCAACATAGTCGCCTTTACCGCAAATCCGGATACGGGCCATGACCGGTCAATAACTTTCCACGCCTCGGGGGGTGCCCATCAGCACCACATCGGCCGGGCGATAGGCAAACAGGCCGTTGGTGACCACGCCGACGATGTTGTTGATTTGCTCTTCGAGCTTGATCGGCCTGGAGATATCCAGATTGTAGACATCGAGAATGATATTCCCGTTGTCGGTGACGAAACCGTCACGATACTTCGGTCGCCCGCCGAGCGCGGTTAACCGGCGGCCGACATAAGCGCGCGCCATCGGAATCACCTCCACGGGTAGCGGGAAGTCACCGAGCATCTTGACCCGCTTCGACTCGTCGACGATGCAGACGAACTTGTCTGCCACTGCGGCAACGATCTTTTCCCGCGTCAGGGCGCCACCGCCGCCCTTGATCATTTCACGGTGGTAGTTGACCTCGTCGGCGCCATCAACATAGACCGGTAGCGCATCCACGTCGTTGAGGCTGAACAGGGGAATGCCATGGGCTCGCAGGCGCTCTGCCGATGCTTCGCTGCTGGCGACGGCGCCGCGGATGTCGCGCTTGATGTTGGCCAGCGCATCAATGAAGTAGTTGGCGGTGCTGCCGGTGCCGACACCGACGATGGTGCCTTCCTGTACATAGCCGAGGGCAGCTTCCGCCACCGCTTTCTTGAGCGCGTCTTTGTCCATGGTCCATCCCCAGTTGAAGGCCGCGATTATAGGCCGATCCATGGCGTTTTTCCGCCCGCCTGCGTACCATCCGATCATTCTCTGCTTCGGAAGCCCCATGTCTGACCGTTCCCTGCTTGACCAGTATGTGCGTCGCATCCTCGAGGCCCGCGTCTATGACGTCGCGGTCGAGACCCCGGTGCACAGCGCGCCGCTGATTTCCCGCCGACTCGACAACACCGTGTTGCTGAAGCGCGAGGACCTGCAGCCGGTCTACTCTTTCAAGTGCCGGGGAGCCTATAACCGCATGGTGAAGCTCAGTGAAGAGCAGCGGGCGAAAGGCGTGATCTGCGCCTCCGCCGGCAACCATGCTCAGGGCATGGCGCTGGGGGCAAAGCATCTGGGCATTCGCGCCGTGATTGTCATGCCGAGGACCACCCCGGAGATCAAGGTGCGGGCGGTGCGTGAGCGCGGCGCCCGGGTAGTGCTGCATGGCGATACCTTCGATGATGCCCTGGTGCACGCTCGGGAGCTGGAGGAGAAAGAAGGGCTCACCTTCGTTCACCCCTATGACGAGCCGGATGTGATTGCCGGGCAGGGCACCGTCGGGATGGAAATCCTGCGCCAGTGCAGTGGTCCGCTTGATGCGATCTTTATTCCGGTGGGCGGCGGTGGGCTGGCGGCCGGGGTGGCGGCATGGGTCAAGTACCTGCGGCCGGAGATCCGTATCGTCGGCGTCGAGCCAGAGGATGCGGCCTGCCTGAAAGTCGCCGTGGAAAAGGGCCGCCGCGAGGTACTCAAGGAAGTCGGGCTGTTTGCCGACGGCGTCGCCGTCAAGCAAATCGGCAAGGAGACCTTTCGTATTCTCAAGGATTACTGCGACGAGGTGATCACCGCCAACACCGATGAAATGTGTGCGGCGATCAAGGACACCTTCGAAGATACCCGGGCTGTCACCGAGCCTGCCGGCGCGCTGGCGCTGGCCGGTCTGAAGAACTGGGTGGCGAAGCACGGCGTCAGCGGCAAGACCCTGCTGGCAATTCAGAGCGGGGCCAATGTCAATTTTGACCGGCTGCGGCACATCTCCGAACGCGCCGATCTGGGCGAGCAGCGTGAAGCGATTCTGGCGGTCACCATTCCCGAGCGGCCCGGCGCCTTCAGGCAGTTCTGCCAAGCCATTGGCAAGCGCGCGGTGACCGAATTCAACTACCGCTACAATGATCCGCAGCAGGCCAATATTTTCGTTGGCGTGCAGACCCGTCCCGGCGGCAGCGATCTGCAGCCGCTGCTGGAAACCTTGCGCGACAAGGGATACCCGGTGGAGGACATGACCGGTAACGAGATGGCCAAGCTCCATATTCGACACATGGTCGGCGGGCCGTCGCCGCGCAGCGATCTCGGCGAGCTATTGTTCCGGGTGGAGTTTCCGGAGCGGCCCGGTGCGCTGATGGCGTTTTTGCTGGCGCTCGGTGGCCGCTGGAACATCAGCCTGTTCCACTACCGTAACCATGGCGCGGCCTACGGCCGGGTGCTGGTCGGTTTCCATGTCCATGCCGGCGACGAAGCGGCACTGCGCGCCGATCTCAGGCAGATTCCCTATCCGATGGTGGAGGAATCCGAGAATCCGGCTTATCGACGATTTCTGGTTTGATGGCACTGTGACCACTGGTCGCACGTCCAGTTATCCACAGAATCTCACTTTGATTTTACAAATCCCCTCCTAACCCATTGACTTATCGTCGCGGATTGTTCATTTTTTGAACCGCTTCGCAGTACGGGCAGGCTGACAGCTCTACAGTGGCTACCCGCTCGACATTTCTTTGATTGGGCAGGTTCTGGGGAAGGGAATGAACAACAAGAAACCTGATGCGTTGGTGATTCTGGCTGTGTTGTTCGCCGTTGGCGTACTGATCAGCGCAATCAGTCATGGTGGCGGTGAGTCCCGTCGCGACGTGGTAGGCAACTATCCCGGGCAGATGGCTCCGGCAACTAGCCGGTAATCACCCCATCAAGCGGCTGGTCCCACGGCGCTGTCGGTAATCTCTCCACTCGTTGAAAAGCATGTGCCACACCGATCAAGCGCGGCCTGTGCGGTCGAGTTTGCAGGTTTGCCAGCGCCCGGTCATAGAACCCTCCACCCATGCCCAACCGGTTGCCTTCGTCATCAAAGGCGACCAGCGGCATCAGCAACAGATCCAGCCGCCACAGTGGTGTTAGCGCTCGCCGCTTAAGCACAGGCTCACCGATGCCGTAGCGGTTAGGAATCAGCGCCTCCCCAGGTTGCCAGCGCACGAACTGGAGCACTGCATCGGTTGATTTCGGCAACACTGGCAAATACAGCTGTCGCGACAGACCATCAAGGGTGAGTAGTCCGGGTAGCGGATCGAGTTCGCCGTCGGCGGCGAGAAACAGGCCAATATGGCGCGCCCCGCGCAAGCGCCACTGCGCTGCAAAGGCACGGGCAAAGCGTTCGCTGGCTTGTTGTTGTTCGGAGGCGCTGAGAGATTGGCGATGCTGGCGCATTTGGCGCCGGAGTTGCTGGCGGCGGCGTTGCTGGTCGGCGGTCAGCGTCATCCGGTGGCCTCGGTGGTAGCCGATCCCCGGCTTGGCCGGGTGAGCATCCGGGCGTCCGGCCCGGTGGTGTGAAGAATAGGTGTTCCCCGATTGAACCGCTGCTGGCCTGGTCCTTGAACCCAAAGGTTCAAGGTGGAGACGGCAAATGGAACGTCAGGCTTTCCGCCGTGGCGGACATGCACACAGTGCCACTGTATTCGCCCCCAAGGTGTAAAACATCGGCTCAGGGACATAGCCTCGCTGGCGAGCACACCAGGGAACACCGGGATCAGTATAACGCAGTCAGGAACAGATTGAGAGCAGTCCTTGCGGGCCGGACTTCAGGCGCTGCGCAGGGCGTCGAGTTCGGCCTCGACCTTGCTCAGCAGCCGGCCGATACGGTCGCCGCCGTCGTTCTGCCGCGACAGCTCGCCGCTGGCCTGAAGCAGCTCGTGGGCCAGATTGAGCGCCGCCATTACAGCGATACGTTCGAGGCCAAGGACATTGGAGGCGCGAATCTCGCGCATCTTGTCATCGAGAAAGCGGGCAGCGCGGATCAGGTTTTCCTTTTCTTGCGGCGGGCAGGCGACGCGGAATTCCTTGTCGAGCAGGTGAACTACCAGAGAAGACGATTCGCTCATGGCTCCTGCTCCAGTGACTTGAGGCGCACAATGATCGCCTCGACCTTGGATTTGGCGATATCATTTTTCTTCAGCAGGTCGGCACGCTCTTCCATCAGCTTTTGCTCGCGAACCTGCAGCGACAGATTCTCACGGCGAAGCCGGGCACTGATATTCACCAGTTCCTCGATGCGTTGTTCCAGTTGCTGAAGTTGCTGTTCCGTGGTCATGGCAAATGGCAAGCTGTTCGCCTATGGTTATTGTCCCGCGGAGATATCCCCTGACCCCTGACTATAGACAGGGGTCAGCAGCCGGTCAACGCGGATTCTGCTTTACTGCCAGACAGTTAGCGGCTTTTCTCACATTTCATATCAAGTAGCGACATGACTGACGCCCATTCCGACCTGTTTCACTCCCTGGCTGAGGCACTGGCCCACGCCGGGGTGCGCCATAGCCCGTCCGAACTGCACGGGGTTATTTGCGGCCTGCTAAGCACGGGCATTGAGACCGAGGCGCCGGCCCTGCTGGGGGTGCTGGCAAGCCATGCCGAGATGGCTGGCGTCTGGCCGGCCCGTGCGGCAGACCTGCTGGTGACCCTGCGTGATGAGGCTGTCGCTGCGTTTGACGGCGATGGCCTTGATCTGGCTTTGCTGTTGCCGGGTGATGAGGAGGAGCTGGCCTTGCGGGTGGCAGCGCTGGCTCAGTGGTGTGAGGGCTTCCTTGCGGGCTTCGGCAGGGGTTCCGCGGGGGTTCGCGACGCTGATCTGGCGCCGGCGCTGCAGGAAGCCATTGCTGATCTCGCTGCGGTCAGTCAGGTTGATGAGCCGGAGGCTGACGGTGATGACGAGGAGGCGCTGCTTTCCCAGGTCACCGAACACTGCCGGATGGCGGCGTTGATGGTATTCACGGAGTGGCAACTGAAGCTGCGGCAGCCTGCTGCCGATAAACCGACTGTCACCCAACACTGAGGTGGTGCAGATGATTACCCGTCAGGAATTTGGCCGCCGTCGGCGAGAGCTGATGGACCACATGGACGAGAACAGCATTGTCATTCTGCCGGCGGCAGCGGAGCGGCAACGTAATCGCGATATCGAACACATCTATCGGCAGGACAGCGATTTCTGGTACCTGTCCGGATTTCCGGAGCCGGAAGCGGTGATGGCGCTGATTCCTGGTCGGGAACATGGTGAGTTCGTGCTGTTTTGTCGGGAACGTAATCGGGAAATGGAAACCTGGCATGGCTACCGTAGCGGCCCCGAGGGCGCGGTGAAAGATTACGGTGCCGACGATGCGTTTCCGATTTCCGATATCGATGAGATTCTGCCGGGCCTGATCGAAGGGCGTGATCGTGTGTACTACGACATGGGTCGGGATCCGGATTTTGATCGCCAGGTGATGAGCTGGGTTAACAGCATTCGTGCCAAGGTGCGCAATGGTGCCCATCCGCCCGGCGAATTTCTCGCCCTGACCCACCTGCTGCACGACCAGCGTCTGTTCAAGAGTGCTGCCGAAATCAAGGTCATGCGTCGCGCCGGTGAAATTGCCGCTGCGGCCCATGTGCGCGCCATGCTGGCGGTCAAGCCCGGCATGTATGAATACCAGCTGGAGGCGGAGTACCTGCATGAGTTCATGGTGCAGGGCGCACGGTCGCCGGCATATCCGAGCATCGTCGGAGGTGGGCGCAATGGCTGTATCCTGCACTACATCACCAATAACCAGAAGCTGAAAGATGGCGATCTGGTATTGGTTGATGCCGGCGCGGAGTTTGAATGCTATGCCTCGGACATTACCCGCACCTTTCCGGTCAACGGCAAATTCAGTGCCGATCAGCAGGCCGTCTATGAGGTGGTGCTGGCAGCGCAGTATGCCGCCATCGAGCAGGCGGTGCCCGGGCGTCACTGGAATGATCCTCATGAAACTGCAGTGCGGGTGCTGACTCAGGGCATGAAAGACCTCGGTCTGCTCAAGGGTGAGATCAATGAGCTGGTGGAGACCGAAGCCTACCGACGCTTTTACATGCATCGTACTGGCCACTGGCTGGGCCTCGATGTTCATGATGTTGGTGATTACAAGGTGCATGATGAATGGCGGGTGCTGGAGCCGGGCATGGTGATGACGGTGGAGCCTGGCATCTATATTGCGCCGGACGATGACACGGTGGCGGCCAGATGGCGAGGTATCGGCATCCGCATCGAGGATGATGTTGTGATTACCCGCAAGGGCAATGACATTTTTACAGCCGGGGTGCCAAAGGAAGTGGCAGAGATCGAAAAACTGATGAAGAAAAAGCGTCGTGCCGCGTAGTGTCGACGTTGTCATCGTCGGCGGCGGGATGGCCGGCGGCATGTTGGCCGCTGCGCTCGCCCCCGCCGGGCTCAAGGTGCTGTTGCTGGATGCAATGCAGGCGCCACTGATGCCGGAGGGTGAAGCCGGGTTGCGCGTCTCGGCGCTGACGCTTTCCAGTGAGCGGTTGTTGCAGCAGGTTGGCGTCTGGCCGCACCTGCCATCCGATCGTTTGCAGTCCTACACGCGAATGAATGTTCGCGATGGCGACGGCACCGGCGAGGTGTGCTTTAACGCCGCCGAGGCAGGGGTGGATCATCTTGGTACGCTGGTCGAGAACCAGAGTGTGGTGGCAGCCCTGTATCAACATTGCAGCGCCGACGCGAACATTGAATGGCGTTGCGAGGCGCGAGTCACCGCGCTGTCCCGTGTGGGAGATGGCTGGCAGGTGACGCTGGCCGATGACAACGTCTTTGCCTGCCGTCTGCTGGTCGGCGCCGACGGCGCCCGTTCTATGGTGCGTAGTGTAGCTGGTTTGCGGGCGTCGCCACATGACACCGGCCACATTGCCATTGTGGCGACACTGGCCACGACGCAGTCTCATCAGGGTTGCGCCAGGCAAGTGTTTCTCGACAGCGGCCCGCTGGCACTGCTGCCACTGTTTGGCGATGGCCATCGCTGCTCGCTGGTCTGGTCTGTGTGGCCGGATGTTGCCAGCGAGTTGATGGCGCTATCGGAAGATGCCTTCTCGCGTCGGCTGTCGCAGGCCTGCCAGGATTGGCTCGGTGATATCAATCTGTGTAGCGAACGGCAGGCGTTTCCGATTCAGGATCTGCACGCCGGCGCCTATGTGGCGGAAGGCGTGGCGCTGATTGGTGATGCTGCCCATGTGGTGCATCCGCTCGCCGGTCAGGGGATCAATATGGGGCTGCTTGATGCGGCGGTGCTGGCGGAAGAAATCCGCCGGGCACTGGATGTGGGTCGCGACTGGCATTCTCTCGCACTGCTGCAGCGCTATGAGCGTCGCCGGCGTGGGCATAATGCGTCGATGGTTTCAGCCATGCGCGGTTTCAAGCTGCTGTTCGAACAGCGTTCACCGGTGCTCCGGTTTATCCGCAATGCGGGTATGAATCTGGTGGACCGCCATCATCTTTTCAAAGGCATGTTATCCCGTCAGGCGACCGGTCAGTTTGATGACACGCCAGTGTTGTAAGTACGGACGCCGGGTTCACACCCAATACAAAGGCATGGTCTCGCCATCGCATTGACTTCGTTCTCACATCGCTTGTCACGCTTCCCTCACCGCATTGTCGCAGTTCTGTTGTTATTTATTTTCTGTCGTGTTTATTTGACTGGGCTTTGACGTGGTCACGTTGACATTGCGCTGACCGGAGATTAACAACGAGGAGGTGTGCAATGGCAAACTGGAAGCACTGGTCCGCGTCGGGACTGATCCTGTCGGCGTCCCTGTTGGCAGCGTGTGGAGGCAGCAGCTCGTCACCGAGCGCGGAGCTGCGAGTGGTTCATGCATCCGGTAACGCGCCGGCGGTGAATCTTAACGTTAACGGCGCGCCTTTCGCTGCCATTCAGGGGCTTGAGTTCGGTGAGGCCACGTCGCGATTGAGATTGCGCCCTGCGGTGTACACAGTGTCGGTGGATGGCATTTTGCCTGGCGATGATGTGACAGAAGTGGTGGAAGCGGTTGATCTCGATCTGGAGCGTGACCGGATCTACAGCGTAGTGGCAGTGGGCAATGTGGGCGGAGCGGGGGTCGCAGAGTTTCGCCCCATCGTGATCGACACGCCGCGCACTGCGGTGCCTTCGTCCAGTGTCCGGGTTCAGGTTGTCCATGCATCGGCGCAGGTGGAGTTGGGCGTTGGTGGCGGCGTGTCGGTCTATGTGACCGGAGTGGAAGACAGCATTGATGACATGGCGCCGCTGGTGTCATTCAATCTCGGCGACGCCACTGATGCGATAACTGTGCTCGCCGGTGAATACCGCATTCGCATCACCCCAGAGGGCGCTCCCGGAACCGTGCTGTTTGATTCCGGGGCCGTCACCCTGCCGGGTGGCGCGGATCTGATGGTGTTGGCGGTGGATAACTTTGGCCCGGGCGGTGCGGCCAGACTACTGGTGTCCACCGGTAATGCCAGCGCAGATTTCTTTATTATTGATGTCAATGCAACGGCGGCGGCTCGCGTGGTGCATGCCGCCTCGGGAGTGGGTAATGCCGAGGTATTTGCCTCGTCGCCGAGCCTCGCGCTGGACAATGTCACGGTGATCGACTCGTTCGGCTATCGTGAACAGCGCAACGGCGATGACATTGATTTGCTGGGTGAGCTGCCGGCGGCCGCTGACTATACCTTCCGGGTCAATGCAGAGGGCGGTGGGCCTGCTACCGCGCCGATCGTTGCCGGTCCGGTGGCGCTGGACGCCATACCTTTTCCACCGTGCTGGCCGCTGGCGACCTGCCGGTTGTCGGTGAGCCTGATCTGACGCTACTGCTGGCGGTGGATGATCGCCGCAAGGTGGTGACCGAAGCTCGCGTACGGGCCATTCATGCTGCTCCTCTCGCCGGGGCGGTTGCCGTATTCGTGACCCCGGCGGGTGATGAAACGGTGGTCAGCATCGAGACGGGTGAGGTGGTGCCGACGCTGGCGACCTTCGCCTACCAGTCGATCACTCCTTATCTGAGCCTGCCGCCGGGCAGCTACGATGTGCGGGTGGCGGTGCCCCAAGGCGACGGTTACCAGGTTGCCATTGACCAGTCCTTTCATCTCGACGGCGGCAGCGTGTCGACCCTGATCGCCACTAATCCGGCTGATCCGGGCGACAGCTTCGCCTTTGTTGTGCTCGGCGACTGATACCAACCCCGTCAGCGCTGACAGAAACCGGAATGGTCCCTGACCATTCCGGTTTTTTATTGACCGGCGTCAGCGCATGCGGGGGGCGGGGCAGGGATGATGCGGACGCTTGCAAAGGTATCGGCCAATCAAGATAATGAGAACTATTATTATTACCTTTGGCATTCAGGAGTCCTCATGAAACGCTTGCCCCGTCTGCTTGCGGTGTCCCTGCTGTCTCTGTTCGTGGTTGCGTGTTCTGACGCGCCGAAGGATCCCGAGGTGGTGGTCTATACCTCGCGTAAGGATCATCTGATCCGGCCGGTATTCGACCTCTATAGCCGCGAGACAGGGGTACGGATCCGCTACACCACCGATGACGACGGCGCGCTGATCACCCGGCTTGCTGCGGAAGGCCGTAACAGTCCCGCCGACCTGCTGATCACCGTGGACGCCGGCAACCTCTGGCAGGCTGCCGAGCGCGGGCTGTTCCAGCCGGTCGAGTCGGAGGTGCTGACTAGCAATATCCCGGCCAATTTACGCGATCCGGATAACCTCTGGTTTGGTCAAACCGTGCGCGCCCGCACCATCGTATACAGCACCGAGCGAGTATCACCGGACCAACTCAGCAGCTATGAAGCACTGGCGGAGCCGCAATGGCGCGGTCGGCTGTGCTTGCGCACCTCAAAAAAAGTTTATAACCAGTCTTTGGTGGCGACCCTGATCGAGCGCCATGGGGAGGCTCAGGCAGAAATCATCGTCCGCGGCTGGATTGATAATCTCGCCACCGATGTCTTCTCCAATGACAATGCCCTGATGGAAGCCGTCGCCGCCGGGCAGTGCGATGTTGGCATCGTCAATACCTACTATTTTGGCCGGCTGCTGGCGGACAAGCCGGGCTTGCCGATTCGTCTGTTTTGGGCCAATCAGGATGGCAGCGGCGTACATATCAATATCTCTGGCGTTGGCCTGACCGCTCATGCACCAAACCGGGAGGAGGCCATCCGCCTGATCGAGTGGATGTCGACGGAAGCGCCACAGCGTTTGCTGGCCGAGCAAAATCTGGAATATCCGGTGCACCCCGATGTTGCGCCCATCGACGCGGTGGCGGCCTGGGGCGAATTCCGTGGCGACGATCTCAATGTGGCGGTGGCCGGCCAGCGACAGGTCCAGGCGGTCAAGCTGATGGATCGTGCCGGCTACCGTTAAACCGGGAAAGAAGGACAACACCCGCTGCGGCGGGTGTTGTGCGTTGAGGAGTTTGGTGTGTCGGTGTTGACGTTGTCCCGTCCTCATATCCGGTTCAGCCGGCCGGATCCGCTAACGCTGGTGGCCTGGCTGTTGGCGGCGGCGGTGTTGATGCCCATCGCGGTGCTGGGCCTGTCGTGGCTGGGCGACGAGTCAGCAGTATGGCGTCACCTCGCCGACACGGTGCTGGTCAGTCTGCTCACCAATACCCTGATGCTGGTAGTGGGCGTGGGGGTTGGCGTGCTGTTGCTTGGCGTCAGCCTGGCCTGGGTGACCTCGACGATGGAGTTCCCGGGCCGACGTTTCTTTGACTGGGCGCTGCTGTTGCCGCTCGCAGTGCCGGCCTATGTGCTGGCGTTTGTGGCGCTGGATCTGCTCGACTTTGCTGGCCCGGTACAGAGCGCACTGAGAGAATGGATTCCTGGTTTCACCGGCACCAGTGCCCGTAAGCCCGCGCTGGCCATCGTTACGCTGTCGCTGGTGCTCTACCCGTATGTGTACATGCTGGCACGGGTGGCGTTTCGGGCTCAGGGCCGTACCCTGATGGAGCAGGCACGGATTCTCGGCTTGTCACCGCTGGCCGCGTTCTGGCGGGTGGCCCTGCCGATGGCGAGACCGGCTATTGCTGCCGGTCTCGCGCTGGCACTAATGGAAACGCTGGCGGATTTCGGCGCGGTGTCTGTATTTAATTTCGATACCTTTACCACCGCAATCTACAAGAGCTGGTACGGCTTCTACAACCTGAATGCGGCAGCCCAGCTTGCGTCGTTGTTGCTGCTTTTTGTGCTCATCAGTCTGTTTGTCGAGCGTGCCGGCCGCGGCCGTGCCCGTTACGAGCAGCAGACGGCCCGACGTCTGACGCGAATTCGTCCCGGTGTCGTCATGCAGTGGTTGTTATTCGGCTATGCCAGCCTGATTTTTCTACTGGCGTTCGCCATTCCGCTCGGTCGGCTACTGTTCTGGGTGATCGAAACCGGCGCCCGGGATCTGGATAGCCGCTACTGGTCACTGGTCTGGCACACCTTGCTGCTCGGCTTTGGCGCGGCGCTGGTGACGGTGATCGTGGCGGTGTTCCTTGGTTACGTAAAGCGCACCCGCAAGACATGGCTTACTGATGTGGCAGTGCGCGGCGCGACGATAGGCTACGCCATGCCTGGCTCGGTCCTCGCAGTGGGAATTATGCTAAGTTTTGCAGCGATCGATCGCTGGCTTGATAGCCGGTTCGGCATCGGTACCGTGATGATCGGTGGCTTGTTTGCACTCATTCTTGCCTATGCAGTGCGATTTCTTGCCGTCGCCTATGGCCCGGTCGAAGCCGCCTTCGAGCGCATTCGTCCTCGGGTACTGGAAGCGGCCCGGACCCTCGGCGCCACTCCAGCAGAAACGGTGCGGCGGGTTTGGTTGCCACTGCTGACGCCGGGGGTCTTCTCGGCGTTGCTGTTGGTGCTGATTGATGTCATGAAGGAAATGCCTGCCACCCTGTTGTTACGGCCGTTCGGCTGGGACACGCTGGCGGTGCGGATTTTCGAGATGACGTCAGAGGGTGAATGGTCCCGCGCGGCGCTGCCGGCATTAACGTTGGTCATTGTCGGCTTGTTGCCGGTATATCTGTTGATGAAACGTGCGCGCTGAAGGCGCTGGCACGATTTAATATCAAAATAATGGTCGTCTGGGTTCTTCTTCTTATTTTTGTCATTTTTTACTCGCGCTTACGCCTTAATTTCTGTGTGACGGATACAAAACACCACAATAATTAGTACTTTCGTGTCATTCCCCCTCCGATGATCTCCGGGAGATTCTCTTCCGCCACTGCAGCAGACAACAACGATCATTATCTGCCATTCATGAATGGTGCTGTTGCAGAGGAGTCGATTTGCCGCGCTGACGGCACGATGCATGTGGAGATAATAATAATGAAAGCAGGGCGTATTGTTTTTACGGCGCTGGCAGTTTTAGCAGCTGCCAATTTGCAAGCCAACATGGGAAATATTGCGACCACCTACGGCGTCCTGCCCACGGATGTGGCGTCGGCACAGGGCTTGTCGCTATTCAACACCAAAGTCTCGGCCACCTATTACAATCCCTCACAACTCGCGCGTGACAAGCGCGGCGAATTAACCGGCGCCATGCTGCATGGCGAGCATGATCTGCGGGCGATCAGCCTCGGTGGCAGTAACCCACCGGTTCGCGAAGGCGAGACGCTGATGAACACGCCGACCCAGCACGTGCTGATTGGCATGAAGACCGACCTGACATCGCTCACCCGCTACGAGCGCCCACTCTACTTTGCGTTGTTGGCAGGCGTAGAAAAATTTGGCGCGGAAATGATGGCGTTTACCTCCGAGACTTCTCTGGAAGGGCAGTATTTTCGCTATGGCCGTCAGCCGCTATTTTTGAACATGGGCGGCGCATTGGAGGTGATTCCCGGTTGGGATGTGGGGGCTTCCGCGCGCATCACACTGCATTCCGAGGCATCGCTGGTCACCATCGCCGAAACCGATGGTGAAACAGACATGGAAAGTCTGGATGTCAGTGCCGTGCCGTCCATTCGTCCGATCCTTGGCACAAGCTTCGATCTGGGAAAGCTATTCTGTAACGAGTCCTGCTGGTTGTCCGGGTTTGAGGCAGCTTTGGCCTACCGGAGCTTTTCGAACAGCAACACCAAAGTTGTGGCCAGGACGATAATCCCCGGCACCATTGATGAGCCAGGGCTTACCTTGTCGATTGCTACGCTGGATGCCTGGCAGCCGGATATTTTTGTTGCTGGTGTGCAGTATCGCCAGAACAGCTGGCGAGTGGCACTGACGCTGGAGCAGCAGAACTGGTCTGCGCTGGGCCGCGAGTTTGAATCAGACACGATCAAGGATCAGGCTCAACTGGAGTTCGATGACATTCTGGTTCCTCGTTTGGGCGCTGAGATCCGGGTGGCCAGGAACTATATCTTCACCACTGGCGTTGCCATGGAAAAATCCCCGCTCAAGGGCCGCGAATCACTGAACGTAAATTATTTCGACAATGATCGTCTGGTGTTTGGCGTCGGCATGGCGGTGGAGTTGCCAAAACCGCCGATTCTCGCCTATCCGGTACGACTCGACTTTGGCTACCAGTACCAACAGCTCAAGGCGCGTGATTTTGACTTGAGCGCGGACGATGCGCCGGACAACCCCTATGAAACGGTAACGGCCAAGGGCGAAGTGCATGTTTTTTCTGGCTCCATCACCCTGAAGTTCTGAGCAGGAGGTCGTCATGTTAAAGCGAATCATACTGCCAGCTTTGGTCATTGGTTTGATCGGCTGTGGTGGTGACACCCAAAAGGTCACCTTTCACTGGGAAAAAGCCCGGCTGGAATACAGCTATCCCTATGATGGCCAGCGTGAGGTGTCCATGCGGGCGCCAGCGGTGCTGCGTTTCTCTCATCCACTGGATGCAGAAGCCGATCTTGGCGCGATCGAGTTGCTTGACAGTGATAATCAGCCAGTGCCTGTAGCACGGCAAATTCTGGATGATCGACGTAGCGTGATTCTTACACCGCAGCAGGCATTGCGGCCGGTGCACGAATATACGGTGGTGGCCGGCGAGCTGCCAACCGGACTGGGCGTAGCGGAGTTTCCCGAGGATGGCGTGCGGTTTCGTACCCGAGGTTCACGCAGCGGGCCGCGCGATCATTTGACCGCGGATTCTGCGTTCTGGGTGTCACGGGTGATTCCGGATGGCAATGCATTTCCGGTGATGGATTTTTCCACATTGCGGTTGCAGTTCAATGAGCCTCTGGATGTCAGTAGTGTTCGCTACGGTGTGGCGCCTGGCGACACCATAGCCCTGGTCAACAGTGCGGATCAGCTGGTGCCAGCGGTGGTTCGGGCAAACAGCTATTACCTCACTCTCGACCCTGTGAATGATCTGTTACCAGATGAGCTGTATCGAATCGTCACCCCGGGCGGGCTGCGCAGTGTACTGGGAAGCGTGTTGGGCGAGGCAGCGCTGGAGCTGGAGCCCCAGAGCTCGCACCCGCGAGCGACAATGGTGCAGCGGGCGGCAGATTCTCTGGATGGTTTGATTGTCTCGCCGCTGACGGGGGCACCGATTAATGCGGTGCCGGTCAATGCGGTGTTGCTGGGCGACAAGTCCTTGTCTCAGCAGGAGGGCGATGTGTACGCAGAGCTGGCGTACATTCCGAACTTCCCGACTACATCGCCATTGCGTGTGCCGCGTGGCTCGCTGTTGAGTGGCACCTCCGTGTCGGTGGATATCGCGGGTGAGGTGCCGGCGGGTTTTGAAACCGGGCCGATTAGTGTGACGTTCGTCACCGACGCCTCCGGCTACATGATTCCGAATCCGTACACTCGCCATGCGTCGTCACCGCGGCATGTGCGTTTGATGATGGATCTGGCCATGACGGCGCAGGAGCCGCAGGCCAATGGCGCGCTCAGTCAGGATTTGCTGCATGTTGAGCTGTATGGCACCGCGATGGTGGAAGATGGTGTACTGACCATCAATGCCATTGGCGTGGTCGAGCCCGAGGTGCTTGGGCTGGAAACGGCCTGGGGTGTGTTGTCGTTTAACATGCGTGCGCTCGACGATCAGCGCAATGCCCCGCCGCCGGCAGTGGATTTCGACCCACCGACCCTGCAGAGCTGGTTGCCGGGGGATCAGGTGGCGATGGCCACTCCTGGCGAGCCCATCATTCTGAATTTCAGCGAACCGCTGGATCCGCCCAGTTTGCATGAGCCGGGTGCGCTGACGCTGACGCTGAATGGCGCGCCCTTGCCAGCGGATATTCATCTTGATGGTGCCAGTGTGGTCATCCGGCCCCACGATCCGATTCGTCACCCGCGCCCCGGCGAGTCGGCCAACTATCAGCTGGTAGCCGATGCGCCATTACGTGACATAGCTGGCAATCTGCTCGATCAGCAGCACATTCTGGATTTCAGCTTGCCAATGTATGTTGATAGCGATGTGCGTTCGCCTTTGCCGCTGGCGGTTTACCCCGGCTATCCCTGTGAAACCAGCGGGCGCAGCATCAATCTGGATGGCGGCCCGTTGGCGACGGAGCATCATGGCCGCTGTGTGGGCGGTGGCGGCAGTGACGACCTGTTGCCATTGAGTCGACTGCCATCGAATCGGCCGATTCGCGTCCAATTTTCCCAGGACATGGACCCGGCCAGCATCGCGCTGGGAGGCAGCTTCGTTGTTGAGCGTCGTCAGGGTGGCAGTTGGGTGCCCGTGGGCGGCAGGCTGCGTGTGGACGCCAGGCTGCTCGAATTCTGGCCTGACCAGGGCTGGCAGCCGGATCAGCTCTATCGTTACAGGCTGCGCTCGAATGGCGATCGCACCAGCTCGGCGGGGAGCAACTGTAACGGTAGTCAGGCTATCTGCTCTCTGGATGGTTTACCCCTGCAGACGCGGGTGTTGGCTCAGGTATACAGCGATGCCACCGCTTCTCAGGGGGGCGGGCCAGATATGGTGGTGCTGTTCCGCGGGGCGGCGGCGACCAGCTCGGTGATGCAGGCGCTGCGTAAGCTGCCCAGCATTGATGCCAATGCCAACATGATCCATGAACCGTCGCACGAGGCGATGCCGGTACCCAATGGTAGTGGCGGCTACATCACGCCGTACAACAGCACCAATCTGGTGGCGCGCAGCCCCAGTGCCAGCGGATTGCTGTTTGATCAGGCCAACGTGGGTTGCGGATTTTTCAATGCCGGAAACTGGCTGTTCCCGAACTGGCAACCGACGAGCTGCCCCGAGAAGCGCTACATCTACCTGAGCGGGGCACTGAACTCCGAGGTGGTAGGGTATGACCCCGACGAGGATGCCATTCGAGTCAATATCCTGCCCACCGTGCTGTATACCACCAACCTCGACTCGGTGGTGAAGCTGTCCGGCCTTGCCAGCACCCTGACGGGCGAATCCGAGCAGGCGGCCCCCACAGGCCCGCAAGTGATGCGGCTGCGTTATCGGCACAACCCGGCCAGCGGCCGGCGCGATCTGCCCATTGCGGGATGGATACGGGAGACGCCCGGTGGCCCGGTACTGGAGGCGACCTTGAACGTGTACCTGGACGCCCCGGAGCTGCATGCGGAGGCGCTGGGTATGGATCTGGGGCATAACCTGTTCAGCCTGCCCCTGACCATGACGATTTCAGGGCCGATCGAGTTTTTGGATGACGGCCGCATGCACATCGTCCAGACCAATACCTCTGCCGTAGATGTCACGGTGGTCATTACCGCGCTCGGCTTTCTCAACAACAACATCAACCTGCGCATCCCGCCGGGCGGGGTTAACCTCAGCCTGATCTCCGAGGCGGTCAAATAGGGGCTGGCCGGGCGGTGACCGCCCGGCCAGCTTTGCCCCGCCCGAAGGCACGCCAGTGCCATGACCGGGGCCGGCATTC
The DNA here is from genome assembly GCA_046292765.1 of Alcanivoracaceae bacterium. Lineage (GTDB taxonomy): Bacteria > Pseudomonadota > Gammaproteobacteria > Pseudomonadales > Alcanivoracaceae > PGZG01. The sequence continues at coordinate 304,609 of JBKBQA010000003.1, forward strand.
GATGTAGAATGCCGGCCTTATCCGGTTACTGGCAGACAGGCTCCCATGGGTCATCGCACTCCCCTATACGACGCGCATCTGGCCGCTGGCGGCAAGATGGTGGATTTCGGTGGCTGGGACATGCCGATTCACTATGGTTCGCAGCTTGAGGAGCACCATCATGTCCGCCGCGCGGCGGGCATGTTCGATGTCTCCCATATGACGGTGGTGGATGTGTCCGGCCCGGGCGCCAGAGATTACCTGCGCTACCTGCTGGCGAACGATGTCGACCGCATCGAGGCCGGTCGGGCGATTTACTCCGGCATGCTTAACGAGCAGGGCGGGGTGGTGGACGACCTGATTGTGTACCGTCGCCCGCATGACTATCGGCTGGTGGTGAACTGTGGCACTCGCGAGAAAGATCTGGCGTGGATGCAGCAGCAGGCCAGCGGATTCGATGTGGTGATTGCCGAGCAGCCAACGCTGGCGATGATTGCCATTCAGGGTCCCGAAGCGCTGTCGCGAACCCGGGCCTTGTTACCGGCCGCAGATGCGCTGCTCGCGCTCAAACCCTTTCACTTTGTTGAGCATGACGGCTGGCTGCTGGCACGCACCGGTTATACCGGCGAAGACGGTGCCGAAATCATTCTTCCCGACGATCAGGCGGCCGCCTTCTGGCAGGCCTTGCACCATGCCGGCATCGCCTTCTGCGGCCTCGGCGCGCGGGACACGCTGCGTCTTGAAGCCGGCATGAACCTGTACGGCAACGACATGGATGATTCCATCTCGCCGCTGGAAGCCAACATGGGCTGGACGTTGGTATTTAATGACCGCGACTTTATTGGTCGTGCGGCGCTGGAGGCGCAGCAGGCCAATGGTCATGCCGAGTTGGTCGGTCTGGTGATGGAAGAAAAAGGTGTACTGCGTGCGCACCAGAAAGTGATCACCGCGAACGGCGAAGGCGAAATCACCAGCGGTACCTTTTCGCCCACCCTCGGCCTGTCGATTGCACTTGCAAGGCTGCCCGCCGGCAGCTGCGGTGATGCTGAGGTGGAAATTCGCAACAAGCGCCTGCCCGTGAAGATCGTCCGGCCTCCGTTCGTTCGTCATGGCAAATCAGTTTTCAAACCCCGTTGATTCGCACCAATACCGCAACCAAAGGACAGACCCATGAGCCACATCCCTGCTGAACTGCGCTACGCCAAGAGCCACGAATGGATTCGTCTTGAGGATGATGGCACTGCCTATATTGGCATCAGCGAGCACGCCCAGGACGCCATGGGTGATCTGGTCTATGTCGAGCTGCCGGAAGTCGGCCAGAAAGTTGCCGTCAGCGATGAAACCGGTGTCGTCGAGTCGGTGAAGGCCGCCTCTGATATCTATGCGCCGGTGTCTGGTGAGATCGTTGCCGTCAACGAGGCCCTGAACGACACCCCGGAGCTGGTCAATCAGGACTGCTACGGCGACGGCTGGCTGTACCGCATCAAGGTGGCGGACAAGGCCGAGCTCGATGATCTGTTCAGCGCAGAAGAGTACGCCGCACAGCTCGAAGAAGACGCCTGATCAAACCAATTTCCCCGTGAGGGGAGCGCGGGGAGGGTGTCGCCCTCCCTGTGATTTTTTGTGCACCCTGACCCGGACATCCGATGCCCTATATTCCCCATACCCCGGAAGATGTGCAGTCCATGCTCGACGCCATTGGCGTTGCTCGCATTGAAGACCTGTTCGACGAAATTCCAGCGCACCTGAAAGCCGGTGCGCTGGAGAAGTTGCCGGATGGTCTGACGGAAATGGAAGTTACTGCGCTGATGGCGGCCCGTGCTCGTCAGGATGAAGGTGCAATCTGCTTTATCGGCGCCGGTGCTTACGAGCACCACATCCCGGCGGCGGTATGGGAAATTGCCACCCGGGGTGAGTACTACACGGCCTACACGCCGTATCAGGCCGAGGCCAGTCAGGGCACGTTGCAGACCATCTATGAATACCAGAGCATGATTGCGCATCTGACCGGCATGGATGTGTCCAATGCCTCGGTCTATGACGGTGCTTCCGGTCTGTCGGAAGCGGTGTTGATGGCGCTGCGGGCCAATCGCAAATCGAAGAGCAACCGAGTGCTGATGCCCACGGCCGTGCATCCGCTCTATCGTCGCGCCACCCGCGATATCGTGACCAATCAGGGCGTCACCATTGAAGAAGTGCCGTTTTGCAATGAGCGGGGCATCACCCCTGTGGAGGCGCTGGCGCCATATGCTGGTGAAGACTACGCCGCACTGGTGATTGCCCAGCCCAACTTCTTCGGCAGTCTGGAAGATGTCGATGCGCTCACCGACTGGGCCCAGGCCAACAACATGCTGGTGATCGCAGTGGTCAATCCGACGTCGCTGGCGCTGCTCAAGCCACCCGGCGAGTGGGGCGCAGCGGGAGCGGATATCGTTGTCGGTGAGGGTCAGCCTCTGGGTGTGCCGTTGTCTTCGGGTGGCCCATATTTCGGCTTTATGTGCTGCAAGCAGCAGCATGTCCGGCAGATGCCGGGCCGCATTATCGGTCGCACGGTGGATATGGATGGCAAGCCCGGCTTCGCCCTGACCCTGCAGGCCCGTGAGCAGCATATCCGTCGCTCCAAGGCGACTTCCAATATCTGCACCAACCAGGGCCTGGCAATGACGGCCGCGACTATCTACATGTCGTTGTTGGGTGCCGATGGTCTTGCCAGCGTTGCCGGGCATTGTCATGCCAACACCAACCTGCTGGCGGAAAAGTTGTGCGCCATCAAGGGAGTGAAGCGCCGCTTTGCCAGTCCGGTTTTCCATGAGGTGGTGATCGAGTTGCCGCAGTCAGCCAACCTGACCCTGAAGGCGCTGGCCGCGAAACACATTCTTGGCGGTTACTCGCTTGCGCAGACCTACGGCATGGATAATGCCCTGCTGGTGTGCGCCACCGAAGTGCGCACTCTGGATGATATCGAACAGTATGCAGCCGCGCTGGCGGAGGTATTGGCATGAATCGCGAAGCCCAACTGATTTTTGAAGTATCGAAAGCGGGTCGCCGGGCATTTTCGCAGGCGCCGAAACCGGTGTCGGAAGACAAGCTCAGTGATTTGCCGGCGGCATTGCGTCGACAGAGCAAACCACTGATGCCGGAAGTCTCCGAGCTGCAGGTGGTGCGTCACTATACCAACCTGTCGACCAAGAACTTCGCCATCGACAAGCAGTTTTATCCGCTGGGTTCCTGCACCATGAAGTACAACCCCCGTGGCGCCAATCGCGCTGCCATGTTACCGGGCTTCCTCAAGCGTCACCCGCTGGCGCCGGAAAGCCATAGCCAGGGTTATCTCGCTTGCCTGTTTGAGCTGCAGCAATTCCTCAAAGAAGTTACCGGCATGAAAGGCGTGTCGCTGACGCCGATGGCCGGCGCCCAGGGCGAGTTTGCCGGTGTGGCGATGATTCGCGCCTACCACGAGGCGCGCAAGGATCACGAACGCACTGAAATTCTGGTTCCGGAAGCGGCCCACGGCACTAACCCGGCAACCGCAGTGATGTGTGGCTACAAGGTGCGCGAAGTGCCGGTCAATGCCGACGGCGACGTGGATCTTGACGCACTGAAAGCCGCTTGTGGCCCGCAGACCGCTGGTTTGATGATGACCAACCCATCGACCTGCGGCGTGTTCGAGCGACAGATTGAAGCGATCGCCAAAGCAGTCCATGAAGCCGGCGGTCTGCTGTATTACGACGGCGCCAACCTGAATGCGATTCTCGGCAAGGTGCGCCCGGGTGATATGGGTTTCGATGTTATCCACATGAACCTGCACAAGACCTTCGCCACGCCGCACGGTGGCGGTGGTCCGGGTGCTGGTCCGGTGGGTGTGTCCGAGCGTCTGAAGCCGTTCTTGCCCACGCCGATCGTCGGCCAGGACGGGGATAGCTATCGCTGGCTCGACGACGCCGACTTGCCGCAAACCATTGGTCACCTGTCTGCTTTTATGGGTAATGCTGGTGTGCTGTTGCGCGCCTATTACTATGCCCGCGCCCTCGGTCGTGAAGGCATGTTGCGAGTGGGTGAATACTCATCGCTGGCTGCCAACTACATGCTCAAGCGGTTGCAGGATGTGGGCTACACCGCCGCCTATCCGGAACGCCGCGCCAGCCACGAATTTATTCTCACTCTCGCAAAGGAAGCAAAAGCCTTCGACGTTTCGGCGATGGACGTGGCCAAGCGACTGCTCGACTACAACCAGCACGCGCCGACAACCTACTTCCCGCTGTTGGTGCCTGAGTGTCTGCTGATTGAGCCAACCGAAACGGAAACCAAAGAAGCGCTGGATGAGTTTATCGACGCCATGGCGAAGATTCTCGAAGAGGCAAGAACCGATCCGGAACTCGTTAAGGGCGCGCCTTACAGCCAGCCAGTCCGTCGTCTCGATGATGTGCGGGCAGCGCGGGAGCTGAATCTGGTGTGGCGACCCGCCTGACGGCGGGCTTTCCATGCGCAACGGGCGGCGATCTTGCCGCGATCGTGGCGCCCGATCAGAGACCCAATCGCGGCAGGATTGCCGCTCCTGCAAGGTGAAAGGCATGACAGTTCCGGTGTTGAGGCTCAAGCGCGGCGAAGAGCGGCGTATTCGCAGTGGCCACCTTTGGATTTACTCCAATGAGGTCGACACGGCGGCGACACCGCTGAAAACGCTGACGCCCGGTGGTGAAGTGGTCATCGAGGACAGTCGTGGCAAACCTCTCGGACGGGCTTACGCCAATCCTCACTCGCTGATTTGCGCGCGACTGTTTTCCCGCGATCCGAACCAGTCGCTGGATCGGCCCTTCCTGGAGAAACAGATTGCTCAGGCCATCAATCTGCGTGAAACGCTGTTTCAGGGCGGTTGCTACCGCGCTGTGTTCGGCGACGGCGATGGCCTCTCCGGTCTGGTGATTGATCGCTTCAGCGATACGTTCGTGATTCAGTCCGGCACTGCCGGCATGGATGTGGTGCTCGATGATATTGCAGCATCACTCGACCATTTGTATGGGCCCAGGAATATCGTCGTCAAAAGCGAAAGTGCAGTGCGTGAACAGGAAGGCCTCGGGTCCATGGTACAGGCACTGAAAGGCGAGCTGCCGGCGGAAGTGATGCTTAGTGAAAACGGCGTCGATTATTACGCGCCGCTGGAGGAGGGGCAGAAGACAGGCTGGTTCTACGATCATCGCGCCGCGCGCCGCCGCTTGTTACCGCTGGTGGCCGGGGCCCGAGTGCTGGATGTGTTTTCCTATTGTGGCGCCTGGGGCGTACTGGCGGCGGCGCGTGGTGCAGCATCGGTGACCTGTATCGACTCTTCTGCCAGAGCGATCGAGTTCGTCCAGCGCAATGCTGCTTTAAATGGTGTCGCCGACCGAGTGACGCCGATGCAGATGGAAGCGAATCTGGCGATGAAGGAGCTGATCACTCAGGGGCAGCGCTTTGATGTTGTCGTGCTGGACCCGCCAGCATTCATCAAGCGCAAGAAGGATTTCAAAAACGGACTGGCCGGCTACCATGCCATCAATGAACTGGCGATGCGGCTGGTTGAGCCCGGCGGCATTCTGGTGAGCGCGTCGTGCTCCATGCATCTAACCAGAGAGCAGTTAATGGATGTGGTGCGCGCTACTGGTCGCCATATCGATCGGTTTGTTCAGGTGTTCGCCACTGAGGGGCAAGCGGAGGATCATCCGATTCATCCGGCGATTCCGGAAACCGAGTATCTGAAAAGCATTTTTTCCAGAGTATTGATGAACGCCTGATGCAGTGGGGCGGTACGACCGCTCCTTGTCAGGTGATCTGCGCCACCGGCGCTAGCGGCAATTTTAATCTGGCGGCTATTAGTCTCACCAGTGATGCTTCAACACTTCTGATTCGACCATCGTCGGCGATGACGGTAAGCAGGGCGTCGATCAGCCGACTCTTGTCCTGCATCGTCAGTCGATGCAGCTGTTCCGTCGCCGCCCTGAAATGTCTCGGCCAGTGCTCGGTTACCACCAGTTCCGAAAGCGTTTGCATGCCAAGTTTCGAAAGCCCTGCATTCAGTGCCCGGATAGATTGCTCTGGCTGCCGATGGCCATGCTCGGCCACTACCCGCATTACCTGAAGAGTTGCCAGTTCATGCTGCGCGAGCCTCTCTTCACCAGGTCTAGCGGCGAAGCGGGGCGCTCGCAAGTCTTGTAGCTGGCGAAGCATCAAATCAGCCAGCGCAATTTTGATCGGGTCTCGAGTATCATCTTCGGCCAGCAGCTTTTTCAGCCATGCATCGAAATGGCGACGATCTTCAAAAGATCTTTCGCGCAGTGCCGGTGCGGCTATTTCAAGGAGAGGCAAGTAGCAGGGCAGTTCGAGCCCAGCAGGCAGAACTCGCTGAAAATCACGGGCCCACCGCAGTGCCGATGAGCCAAAGCCTGCCTCGATATCGCGCTGTGGCTTCTCAGTGCTTCGGGCACCCTGATTGGCCACAAGAAAGGCAAGCAGCGGAAGAACCCGGCTACCAGTACGTGCCGCATCTTGCATCAGTGGCGGAATGCGCTCAATCAGGTTGGCTGCCATGACGACATGGCCAAGCACCGGGTGACCGAGATGGGCCATCATCTCGGTGACAGTGCTTGCTTCTCTTGATGGCATTTCCGTCTGTTTGGCCGTCGCGCCTGCGGTTGCCGCCAGTGCCCGGTTACGGTTGATCTCGGCCAGCAGATTCCGCTCCACACTGATCAGAATATTGGGATGAAATGTTGGCTTCAGTTTCCGGATGCGGTCATAAAGCGGCGGATGCGTGGCAAAAATGCCCTGTGGTAGCACGCCGGCAAACAGCATATGACCAACCTGTTCGGTATCTGCGGCAAGGTGCGGTCCGCTGCGCAGGGCGGCAACCTTGATCAAGACACTAGCAAGTGCTTCCGGATCTCGTGTGAACCGAATCGCAGCAGCATCGGCTAGCTGTTCGCGCTGCCGGCTGACCGAGGCCTTGATGCCGCGACTCAGCCAGACACCCGTCATGCCAATGGCGGTGATCATGGCACCCAGGGCAATGATGCCGGGATGGGTATCCCGCATCGCTGCCAGCCCTGCCTGGCGGATGGTGACCAGACCAAAAAGTGCGCCGACCATCTGGATGTTCAGGCCGGTATCGCCATGAACAATGTGGGCGACTTCGTGGGCAACAACTGCTTGTAGTTCCCGGCGATCAAGAGCCTCCAGTGCGCCGCGGCTGACCACGATCGCTGCATCATCGATACCATAACCAATGGTCAGGGCATTGATGCCTATCTCTCGCTCCAACACGTAGAGCGATGGCACGGGTATGCCGGCGGCAACTGCAATTTCTTCAGTAACATTTAGCAGGCGCTTCTGCAGAGGATTGATGCGTTTTGTCGCAAGCGGCGTCGCACGCAGACTGGCGAGCAAGAGCTGGCCGCCATCCCTAAGTTGGCGACTGCGACCCCAGGAAAATAGCAGCAGTATCAGCAAGATAAACATGCCAACAGCTCCACCAATCAACATGGCAGATTCGTTTGATTGGCCGGAGCTGGTAACAAAAGGTAGGATCATGGCGAGCAGCAAGCCGACGGCTAGTGCCGGCAACAGGGAAAAGAATCCATAGGCCAGCGCATACAGCACTATCAGGCGCCGACTGATGGCTTTATGCATGTTCTGGTGATCAATGAAATTCATTCCCCGGATCAGGGAGTCAGGCGCGTTGTTTTTCACGAATACTTTCCCTGAGTCAAGCGCGCCGCTAGGGCGCGGCGCAGAAAACTATTCCTTCTTTCGCTGCGCTCGCGGGTGGGCGCCATCGTACACGCTGGCAAGATGCTGGAAATCCAGATGGGTATATACCTGCGTGGTCGACAGGTTGGCGTGACCGAGAAGCTCTTGCACGGCGCGCAAGTCGCCGCTCGCCTCCAACATATGGGTGGCAAAGGAATGGCGCAGCATGTGCGGATGAAGATGCTGGTCCAGCCCTCGTGCCTGAGCCGCTTTTGCCAGCCGCTGCTGGACGGTGCGTGTGCCAACGCGGCGCCCGTGGATATTCACGAACAGCGCTTTTTCCTCAGGATTTTTCACCAGCAGAGCGCGACTGCGCAGCCAGTGCCGTACTGCGGCGATGGCCGGTGCGCCAACCGGCAGTACACGCGCCTTTGATCCCTTGCCGACCACCGTCATTTCGCCATCGCGGAAATCAATGGTGTCCACATTCAGGCTAACCAGCTCCGCCAGCCGCAGGCCGGAAGAATAGATCAGCTCCATCATGGCCTGGTCACGGTGGTTGAGCGGATCGTCGTTGTCGCCGCTGCTGTCGAGCAGGTGCCCGACCTGTTCCTGATCAAGTGTCTTCGGCAGCCTTTTGGCTGTCTTCGGGGCGCGGATGCCTTCAGCAGGGTTATCGGTAGCGAGGCCTTCGCGAAGCAGAAAATGATAGAAGGTGCGTAGCGATGACAGCTTGCGCTGGATCGAGCTGCCGCCCGTGCCGCCGCGATGCCAGAGGGTGACCAGCGCCCGGACTTCATGTTGCGTGACCGCCGACCAGCTCGACAAGCCGCGTTGCTGCAGTAATACAGCGGCCTGCTGCAGATCGCGGCAGTAGTTGCTCAGGGTATGCGGAGAAAGGCGTCGCTCGCTGCCGATGTGCCTGGCAAAGGCTTCCAGCGGCTCACGCAGCGACGTCGGCAGGTCAGGCACGCTTGGCTTCGAGGCGGCGGGCATCGCGCAGGGTGTCCGCCAGTCGACGGGCAATAACGTCGCCGAGGTGGCTGATAAACAGGGTGCCGAGCGAGCTCCTGAAATGGTGCTCATTGAAGCTGCCGATGGCCAGCAGGCCCTGCCGGCCCTGAAAGTCGAGTGGCACCATGGCGGCGGATCGGACCTCGTTGGCCTGCTGGGGAAACAGCTCGCGTACCTCATCCTCGCGCAGGATGCCGCACACCGCCTTGCCCTGTCGCAGCAGGCTTTGCAGGGCTTCGTGCTGGGCACTGCTGTCGACCACGCGCACATGCTCACGCAGAGTGCCATCGACGGAGACGTCGCGGTCATAGATCAGCAGTGTCACGGCGTCGGAGCCGAACTGGGTCTTGAGGCTGTCCACCAGTGCCTTGCAGAGTGATTCGAGGCTCCGTGCCTCGACCAGCTTGAGAGTGAGCTGGCGGGTTTTCTCGAACAGACTGTCGTTTTCGCGGGCGATATCGAGCAGGGCGTTGAGACGGTCGCGCAATTCGCTGTTGCGGTCGCGCAGAATGCTGGCCTGGCGCTCGAGCAGTGACACCGCCTCGCCGCGCGGGTCGGGCAGCCGCATCAGCTCCAGCAGATCCGGGCGGCTATGGAAGAAGTCCGGGTGGTGGCGCAACCAGGCGGTGACCTGCTCGGCACTGGTGGCGTGTTCCTGATTCATCCTCGAACCCCCTCAGATATCAATCCGGCCATCATAGACGTGGGTCGCCGGGCCTGTCATCAGAATGCCGCCGTGACCGGGGAAGTGGATCGACAGGCTGCCGCCGGGCAGGTCGACCTGCACCATCGCATCCAGAAACCCCCGTCGCTGGCCCACCACTACTGCAGCACAGGCGCCGGAGCCACAGGCCAGTGTCTCGCCGGACCCACGCTCGAACACCCGCAGGCGGATATGGCCGCGATCAACGATCTGCATAAAGCCGACATTGACGCGCTCGGGGAAGTCCGGATGGCTCTCCAGCAGTGGTCCGACGCTTTCCACCGGGGCGGTATCCACGTTCTCGACCAATAGCACGCAATGCGGGTTGCCGAGACCAACGGCGCCGACCTCGAAAGCCTGCTTGCCGGCGACAATGAAGTAAGCGTCCGCTTCGCTGTCGGCATTAAGGGGGATGTCGGCGGGAGCCCAGCGCGGTGCGCCCATGTCCACTGTCACCTGGCCGTCGTCAGTAAGCCGCAATGTCATCTGCCCGGCGGCAGTCTCGACCCGAATGGCGTTCTTGTCCGAGAGTCCCTGATCGCGGACAAAGCGGGCAAAGCAACGGGCGCCGTTGCCACACTGGTTCACCTCGGAACCGTCGGCGTTGAAGATGCGATAACGGAAATCCACCCCCGGCGCGGACGCCGGCTGCACTACCAGCAGCTGGTCGAAGCCGATACCGAAGTGCCGGTCGGCAAGCGTACGAATCCGCTCTGCCGGCAGCGGCAGGTCGCTGTCAGGCAGGTTCTGGCGGACGCCGTCGATAACCATGAAATCGTTACCGAGGCCGTGCATCTTGCTGAACTGAAGGGTCATAGAGGCTTCCCGATGAGTGATGCTGGCTATTGTAGGGGTTGTCGGAAGGCGGGGGTAGCGACGGCCTGAGTGCAGGTCTGAAAGTAATAAGGCTGCTTCGTTGAGCTTTGTGATATCCGGGTGTAAGGTCAGTGAAGTGCTGAGTCTACTAATTATAACAACAGAGAATATCACCTATGGATCTGCAGGATCGGGGTGCTCACCCCACCAAGGGATGGTTTCATTGGGTGTCGTCGGTTACCGACATGTTCGCTTATCCCCTGCGCACATCCCACTATGTCGAGCTGGTTAACCCGCTTTGGTCCACCCATAAGCTGCAGGCCCGGGTGGTGGACGTTTGGGATGAAACCAGCGATTCACGCACCATTACCCTGAAGCCGGGAGCCAACTGGCGCGGCCATCGCGCCGGCCAGCATGTGCGTATTGGTCTGGCGGTGGACGGTCAGCATTACACCCGCACCTATACGATTTCTTCGTCGCCGGAGCGTGATGATGGTTGCTTTACCATTACCGTCAAGGCGATTGCCGGCGGCCGTATCTCCCATCACATCGTGCGCAAGCTGAAGGTTGGCGATTATGTTCCGGTGGGTTTGCCGCAAGGTGAATTTTATCTGCCGGATGCGTCACCTGCACAGCCGCTGTTCATTACCGCAGGCAGTGGTATCACGCCGGCGATGAGCATGGTGCGCAGTATGGTGAGCCAGCAACGCATGGCGAACACGGTGCATATTCATTACGCGCCGGGTGTACAGGAAACCATCTTTGGCAAAGAGCTGCGCGAGATCAACAACAGCCAGCCTCACTACCGACTGACCGAAGTCCACACCAATACGCTGGCGGAAAACGACCCGACTCGTCATTTCAGCCTGGATACACTGGAGCGTATTTGCCCGGACTGGCGTGAGCGTGATTGTTATGCCTGCGGGCCCGGCACTTTGCTTGCTTCGGTGGAGGAAGTCTGGCGCGAGGCAGGTCTGGCGCATCGGCTGCATATTGAACGTTTTCGAGCCGAGCTGGCGGAGGTTCCTGCCGATGCGGTGGGCGGCATGGTGCGTTTTGCTAATAGTAATGTGGTGGTGGAGGCGAGCAGCACCACTAACCTGTTGCGGGTGGCGGAGGACGCTGGCCTGAATCCGCCGCACGGCTGCCGCATGGGGATTTGCCACACCTGCAATACGACGCTGAAGTCGGGTTGCGTCCGTGATTTGCGCACCGGAAAGATACTCAATGAAGTGGGCGCCGTTGTGCAGACCTGTGTCTGTGCTGCCGCTGGCGATTGCGAACTGGAACTTTAAGGAACTCCCATGGCGACGAAGCAACCATTACCGATTCAATTGACAGACGAAGAAATCGATGCGTTCGGCCGTGATATGGATGCCATCTATTACGAAACGCTGGCGTCACGGGGTGAAAAAGATCGATTGTATATTCTGCGCTTGATTCGCACTCAGCGGTCACTGGCTTTGGGTGGCAGGCTGGTGATTTATGTCGCGCTGTTTTTCCTGCCGGTCTGGCCCCATGCACTGGCTGGCTGGGGTGCGGCACTGGTGTTGTTGGCGATCGGCACGATAATGCTGGGCGTCGCCAAAATTCTGGAAAACATGGAAATCGCCCACAATGTACTGCATGCCCAGTGGGACTGGATGAAAGACCCAGAAGTCCAGTCCAACACCTGGGAGTGGGACACCATGAGTCCATCCGATCGCTGGATGCACTCGCATAATGTAGTTCATCACACCTGGACCAATGTGGTTGGCAAGGATCTGGATGTCGGTTACGGGATTATGCGGGTGACCCCGATGCAGCCCTGGCAGCCGAAGTTTTTATTGCAGCCGGTCTGGTTTGTGTTGCTGATGCTGCTGTTTGAGGAAGGTGTTGCGCTGCATGAACAAGCATTGATCGATGTGGTAGAAGGCAAGAAAAAGCATAAGGAAGTATTGCCCTTGTTCAAGCGCATCGGTGCCAAGGTATGGGGCCAGGTACGTAAAGACTATGTGCTCTGGCCAGGACTGGCGGCGCTGGTGGCTTGGCCGATGTCCATGTTTGTTGATACGTCGCCGCTAATGGTCTTTCTGTTGGTGGCGGGGGCGAATGCGGTGGCCAATATTATTCGCAATATCTGGGCCTTCACGATTATTTTTTGTGGCCATTTCCCGGACGGCGTATACAGCTTTACTCCGGAACAGGTCGACGGCGAGTCCCGCGGTCAGTGGTATATCCGGCAGCTGCTTGGTTCCGCCAATATCAAGGGTGGCCCGCTGCTGCACCTGATGTCTGGCAATCTGAGCCATCAGATCGAACATCACCTGTTTCCGGATATGTGCAGCAATCGCTATGTAGAAGTGGCGCCGCGAGTCCGTGCGCTGGCGGATCGTTATGGCCTTCCCTACAACAGCGCGTCGTTGTGGCGCCAGTTTGGTACTACCTGGCGCAATAACCTGCGTCTGGCTTTCCCGGGCGGCAAGCTGCCGCCGGCGATTGCGACGGCATAAGGGGGGGGCTTTCGACGGCTGGTTGTCGCACTGGGCGATGTGCGGGCACAATGGGATGTTCTTCGCCTTCTCGCAAGGCGGCGTGATCACCAGAGGGCTCCATGACTACCGAGCATCACGACATCGAACGAGACAGTGCCTTCTACAAGACCCTGCTCGAGTCGACCAAGGCGATTCCGTGGCGAATCGACTGGGAGACGATGAAGTTCACCTATATCGGTCCTCAAATCGAGGCGCTGCTGGGCTGGACCCCGGAGAGCTGGGTCAGTATCGATGACTGGGTGGAGCGGATGCACCCGGATGATCGTGATTATGTGGTTAATTTCTGTGTTTCGCAGTCCCAGTCCGGCGTTGACCACGAAGCGGATTATCGCGCCCTGACCCGGGATGGCGGTTATATCTGGATCCGCGATGTGGTCCATGTGGTACGCCAGGGAGATCAGGTGGAAGCGCTGGTCGGTTTCATGTTCGACATCAGCGAACGGAAGCAGAATGAAGAAGCGTTGTTGCGTCTGCAGCGTGATCTGGAGGAGCTGTCCTACCGGGATGGTCTTACTGAGATCCCCAACCGCCGAATGTTTGATGTAGTGCTGGAGCGGGAGTGGGCCAATGCCCGCCGCAGTGGTCGGCCGCTGTCTGTGATTCTGCTTGATATCGACTACTTCAAGGAGTTCAACGATCACTATGGTCATCTTGCCGGCGATGAGGCACTGAAAAAAGTGGCGCAAGTGCTGGGCAGGTCAGCCGGGCGACCACGGGACTTTGCGGCCCGCTTCGGAGGCGAGGAGTTTGTGCTGGTGCTGCCTGAGACCAATGCAGAGGCCGCGGAGTTGATTGCCGAGCGTTGTCGCTGTCTGGTGCTGGAGGAAGTGATTCCTCACCATCGCTCCAAGGCCGACCCCTATCTCAGCATCAGTCTTGGTGTCGGCACCATTGTGCCCACCGTCACTGACGACCCGAAGGTTTTTATCGACAGCGTCGACAAGCTGCTATATCGGGCCAAGCAGCGTGGCCGAAACTGCGCCGAGTACAGTCGCCAGACTGACACTGCGCCGGGATCGGTCTAACGGGACCGGGCCGCGCCTGCGAGTGCGGCTGCACCGATCTTCAGTATCCGCATATCACCCCACGGCGTGCCGCTGCCGGCGTTGACGGTGAGGGCCACGGCAAGATTGCGAGCCGGGTCAGCCCAGGCGCCGGAACCACCGAAACCGAAATGACCAAATGCCTGTCGCGGTCGACGTCGGGTCAGCACATACGGCTGGTGGTAGCCAAGTCGCCAGCGCATCGGAGAGAACAGCGCGCGGTCCAGGCTGTCGACCTGTTGCTCGCTGATCAGCGGCAACATGCGCGCGTCCAGAATGCGGACACCCTCCAGCTCACCGCCGTTGGCCAATGCTGCATACATGCGCGCCAGAGAGCGGGCGGTAAAGGTGCCGTTTACCGCTGGCATGGCGGCGCGCAGCCCTTCTGCCGTTACCAGCTTGCGCGGGTGAAAGCCGCGCACTGTCACCGCATCTTCGAACGGAGAGAAATCCGGCGCCAGACCCTGCTTCTGCAGTGCGATCAATCCGCTACGAATGGCTCCGGCGATCTGTTTGCGACGTTGCGCCTTGGGGGAGGGCGCAGGCCGGGCCTTGCCCTCCGGCCAACCCATCAATAGCGTGGCAACGCGGTGGTGTTCGGTATCCGGTACACCAATAAAAAAACCATCCAGCTGCAGTGGCTCGGCAAGACGCTGCTGCACTTGCGTGGAAATGGATGCTCCGCCGGCACGACGAATCACCTCGCCGACTAGCCAGCCGTAGGTCAGCGCGTGATAGACGCTGTGTGGGGCCTTGTCGCGATTGCTGGGCGCAGCCGCCAGCGCTGTGGTAGTGCGGTCCCAGTCGCAAAGATCCTCGAACGACAGTTTGAGCCGGCGCATCCCGTACAGGCCGGCGCGGTGGGTGAGCAGATCGCGTACGGTAATGGAGGCCTTGCCGTTGGCAGCAAATTCAGGCCAGTAATGCGCCACTGGCATGTCGTACTCGACCTTGCCCTCGGCAACCAGCTGATGAAGCAGCGTGGCGGTCACCCCTTTGGTGGTGGAGAAAGAGACACTGAGCGTGTCTTCCTGCCAAAGATTACCGTCATCGTCGCGCACGCCTCCCCACAGGTCGACCACCTTGCGGCCGCGGTGATAGACGCACACGGCTCCACCGCCGGGGGTTTTCTGCAATTGCTCCCGGAATGCCATCTCGACCTTGCGGAATGCCGGATCGGCATGGCCCGTCACTTCTTTCATAAATGCTACCGGATCATCGTCGCGTTACTGCCTTATACCGGGCGGCTAGCGGCGCCACAATCTACCGGCCGACAATTGGCGCGATGGGCCTACTGATGACCCTCCTCACGCATCATCGCAAGAATTTTGCGCTCCATGGCGGCATAGTGAGGGTGGGCACGCAGCGACTCTCGGGTGGTGATCGCAGCATCAGCCTTGAAAGGGGGGTGCAATATGGTGCGCACCCGGCCCGGGTGGCTGGACAGAAAGACGATCTGATCGCCAAGCAGCAACGCCTCCTCAACATCGTGGGTCACCATCACCACTGTCATGCGTTCCTTGCGAATGACGCTTAGTAGCAACTCCTGCATTTGCCAGCGCGTTTCAGCATCCAGCGCACCAAATGGCTCATCCATCAGCAGCAGCTGGGGAGTGGCGGCCAGTGCCCGTGCCAGCGCTACCCGCTGCCGCATACCTCCGGAGAGCTGGTGTGGCCAGGCGTTGGCGAACCGGGTCAGTCCCACCCTTTCGATGAAATAATCTACGGTGCCTTCCCGCAACGCACCGGTGTCGCCATTGATGCGAAGACCATAGGCGACATTGTCGCGCACAGTGAGCCATGGGAAAGACGTATAGCCCTGAAACACCATGCCGCGATCACGATGGGGCCCGGACACCGGCGCGTCGTTCAGATGAATCTGCCCGGAGGTCGGATGTTCGAGGCCGGCGATCATGCGCAGTACAGTGGATTTGCCGCACCCCGAGGGGCCGAGCAGAATACAGACCTGCCGCGGCTCGACCTGGAAGCTGACATTATCGACCGCCACCACTGGGGTGTTGCGGCCGGGGAAAACCTTCCCCAGCCGCTCCACCAACAGACCTCCATGGGACAGGTCAACGGCTGCGTTCATTCGGCTTCCGCCATCATGCCGCCGGCGCTGAGCGCCGCTGCCAATGGTGCGGTGACGACACCGCTGGTCCAATCATGCATGGCATCGGCCTGACCGAAGCGAATCCACCACTCGTTGGTGGTATTCCAGTGATCGACGATCTGGCCGCTGCGCAACCCGAATGGCAGATCACCTTCCAGTAGACCCATGAAGATGCCGGCCTCCTGCTTGTCAAACACCCAGATGCCACCCTTGTTGATGCTGCCATCGCTGCCGATCACTATGGCCACATCGTCAACACTGAACTGGATCGCATTGGCGATAATACGGTTGCCTTCTTCCGGGTTGGCCTTCCACCACTCCACCGCGGCAAAGTAGGCTTGCATTGCCAATGCGGCGGCCTCAGGACGATCATTGAGCAGCGAGGACGTCATGTACATGCCATCACCAAGCAGCGCTGTGCTGATCCATTTGTCTTCTGCGGAGGTTGCCATCACTCGCGCGCCAGGCATACCTGCCAGCACCTTGCTGCCAAAGGGTTCCCAGAATTCGCCGGCGGCAACGTCGCCACCGAGCATGGCGCCCACGGCCTCGTCCATAATGACGTTAACGAACTCGACCTGATCAATGCCCACACCATTCTCTTCCAGCCAGATTCCCATAAAGATCTGTGTCAGGCCGCCTTCGAGCACGGCGATTTTCTTGCCGACCAGATCAGCAGGGCTGGCGATGTCAGGGCGCAGAATGATCTTGTCGGTGCCATAGGAAGGGTTGGTATAGGTCACTAGCTTGACGGGTACATTCTTATCCACCGCAATTGGGCCGTACTCCACCGTGCTAGAGGTGACATCAAGTTGTCCGGCGCTCATCAGGGTAAAGCTTTCGTAGGGATCCTCAATAATGCGGATATCCAGTTCCAAACCGGGAACCAGATTTTTTTCCTTTGCGATAAACCAGAATCCATAGCCTGGCCACGAAAAAAGTGACACGCGCACTTTCTCGGTACTGGCTGCTGCGGTTGCTGACTTGGTGGTCGGTGCATCTGGACTGCCACAGCCTGTCAGAATCGCGGCAGTGGCTAACCACAGTATCGGTTGCCTTAGTGATCTTGTAATCGACTGCTTCATGGTGTTACTCCTTTGCAGGGGAACAGCGCCACTTTAACGGCGACGCAGGTAGGGAAACATCAGCCAGTGCAGCCCGCGAAAAGCGAGATCACACATCAGGCCGAGCATCCCGATAACCAGAATGCCGGCCATGATGTCGTCGACATGCACAAACCGTCGTGCACGCATCATCATGGCGCCAATGCCGTCAGTGGCAGCAACGATCTCAGCGATGACCAGATAGGTCCAGCTCACCGCGAGCATCTGTCGGCAGGTGTCAACAATGCCCGGGAGAGCAGATGGAACAACCACCGTCCACAGAATGGTCCGGCGTGAACCGCCCAGCGTTTTCGATGTTTCGATGAAATCCACGGGAGTCTGTTTGACGTTGTCACAGATCAGCGTGATCAGAAACCAGATCACCCCCAGCATCAGCAGCGCAATCTTCTGGGTGTCGCCGGTGCCGAGCCACATCAGTAGCAACGGAATGAAGGCAGGCGCTGGCAGATAGCGAAACGCCGATACCAGCGGAGTAAAGAAGGCCTCGACCAAGGGGAATGCGCCCATCAGAATGCCGACTGGAATGGCGATGCAGGCAGCCAGTCCGAAGCTGACCAGAATGCGCTTCAGACTCGCAATGACATCAAGATGAAAATTACGTTCTGCGAAGAGGTTCCATAACGCTTCTGATACATTCAGTGGTGAGGGGAACAGGGGATTGACGACTCCTCCGCTGGTTGCGGCGAAATGCCAGCCGAGCAGGAACAGCAGCCAGGCCACGATCCCGGCTACAATCTTTGTGCCAAGGCCGACAGGCTTCTTGAACTCAAACCATCGCTGCCGAAACCCGACTGGCGCCAGAGGTGCAACGGAGCTTGCAACGGCGTCGTCCTGATGGATTTCAGCCGCGTGGGAGCTGGCCGGAGATGTGATCGGCTGCAGCATGATATTGTCCCGTCAAAATGCCGTCAGGAAGGAAAGCGCGTTGACGCCGACGGCATTGCCCTGCCGCAACTGGGACGCAACATCCTCTTCACCATAGTGTTCAGATATCACCCGCTCAACACGATGGCGATGAAACGATGCCAATTGCGGCCAGAATGTCAGCTGCTGCGGGCAATGATCCGGATACAGGCGGGCATGCAGTTCCGGTAGCCGATGCCAGCTCATCGTGGGTTTGGCATGGTGAGCATTGTGATAGGAAAAGTTCAGTGCCAACAGGTTCAGCCAGGGCCAACGCTGTGAGAGCAGATTGGTATAGGTATGGGTCTGCTCATACTGGACATTGCCCTTCAATGGCGGCACAAACTCCGGATCATTCAGTCGATAGAATATTTCATAGTTATGCTGGAAGTTGTCCATAAAGCGAAGGAAGGTAAGGAACAGCAAATAGGCAAGCACATAGCCTGATGCGGCCAGAGGAGAAAACCAGGCAATCAGGGCAAACAACGAGAAGCGAATCAGCGACACACGTATCACGCGGCCGCGCTGATTTCTTTTGTCGTCATAGACGAATGGCGCCAGAATCTGCATGGCATGCATGATCAGCTCGACCGCTGGGATATAGGCCCACTCAAGAGCATTGACCAGACGCTGGATCCACGGATGCTGTTTAAGCCAGCCACGGTAATCGAAGGTGACCGGTTCACAGTTGTCCACATGGTGTCGCATGTGCTTGTAACGCATGTCCTCATAGGTGCCATAGTTGCTGCCACAAATAACATTGAGCCAGCGACCGAGCCGGGTGTTGTGTGCAGTATCTTTGAAGATGCTGTTGTGACCACAGTCATGCATGAGGTAGCCGGCAATGGTCATGCCGTGGGCGATAGCCACCACACCGAAGACGAACAGGGCGATATTATTCTGGAACAGCGCCCACCAACCGCCAAAATAGGCAAGCAGGATATAGCCAATGGCTAACAGATTTGGCCCCAGGCTGGTGGGGTCTCGTAACAGTGAACGTGCTGACAACATGGAGTCCTCCTATATCTTGATCAGACGGCAATGGCCTGCTGTGGATGTCTGGATGTCGCGAGCCAGTCTGTAAAGTGGAGCCGCTGGCGATCGCCAATCCAGCGGTTGATCTGCCAGAGATCCGCCACCGGAGCATTGGTGAATGGCAGACAATGAAGGTAGCCGTCCGGCCCGAATTCCGGTGTCATGGTGGTGGCGCTGTAGCCGCGCTGTTGCTGTGATGCCCAGATGGCCTCCCAGCAACGCTCATGGGAGGCAAGTGCAGCGGCATATTCGGGAGCGGCGGGATGGGGTACCTGCGGGCCCTGGTCGTAACCTACCCGGCCGTGAACATGATGCGCCTGCGCCGCAACCTCACTAATCACATCCCATTCGCTGTCCATCAGTCGCTCGCATACCACTACCCAGTGACTGAAGTCGCAGGTGATCGCAAGGTTTGGCAGCTGTCGCAGCACATCGCGCGTCACCCAGGGATTGAAGAATGAGCGGCCACGGTGGGTTTCAAAACTGCATAGCACCCCATGGCTGTCGGCAAGTGCCTTGGCGCGACGAAAGAAATCCACCTGCACATCAAGGGGCCAGGCATCACAACCGCCCATCACATTGAAGAATCGCGGCGACAGCAGCAGGCCGCGGCGAATCTTGTCGTCCAGATCTGCCAGGTGCTGCTCCGGTGTGGCCCGTCGTTCCGGCACATAGCTGCCGGTGGTGCAGATCTCACAGATGTAATCGAGTCGGTGGCTGGCCAGCGCTTGCTTGAGTTCTGCCAACTCTTCATCATGCGCCGGCGTCGGGGCCTCGATGCCCTGGAAACCGGCGTCCGCGGCCAGCACAGCACCTTCAGTGATAGAGCCGGTATGGCCCCACAGTGTTTTGAACAGGGTGAACTGCATGGTGATCTCCCGCGCCGGGAAGTCTGGGCCGGCGACATGGGAAAGCAGAGGCAAGGTTCATGCCATATTGGTGTCGAATTGCATAGATTGCTTAATTACATGCAAAACAGCATATTAATGTGTGTCCAAGGAGTGCTCTGGCGAGTTGATGTGCGCCGTTGCGGTGCCTCCAAATGCACGCCATGCACCATTATCTTCCATCCGGAGTGCCCGGCATGACCCGTCGTTACAATATTGCCAGCCGTACTGAAGCCGCCTTGGCCATATTTGACATTGATACCTTCTGGGCAGACAGCTTTGCCGATACCGACCTGAACGACCTCAATTACTGCGATCTGTTTACCCAGATGTGGCTGAAGCGTGACCAGCCACTGGCGAAGACCGAGCTGTATGAGTTGATGCCCAACATCAGTCGCCGGACGGCGGTTAAATATGTGCAGAAGGCGATTGATCAGGGGCTGCTGGAAGAGCGGGAAAGTGATCAGGATCGTCGGGTGCGGCTGGTGTCGCTGTCAGGGGATTGTCTCGGTCGGGTCGACCGGTTCCTCGACTTCACCTGTCAGCGATTCCGGTCCGTCGGAATCTGAGTCAGTGTCGACATTAACCTCTATCTCAACGGAGACAGCGGGTGGCGGTTCCATCAATGACACAGGCGTCGAAGGGCCCGTAGCCGTGACGGTAAAGCGGGTCAAGCCAACGACTCTGCCGGCGCCGGTGGTGACACGTACTTGCCACTCACCTTCGGGCCGGGCCGGAAAATGTTGTTTGTAGCTCCAGGCTCGATAGCCTTCGTCGCGACCACCACGGATGTCCAGAGCAATCCGGTCGATGATCTCGCCGTCCTGAATCCAGACGTGATAAACAGTTTCTCGCAAGCCCCGTGGCACTCGTATCGCAGTCCAGGCATACAGGCCCTGTTGCCGCAATGTATCGCTGTCGATCGTTGTCACCGGTACGCCGGCACGACGTGCGTGGCGATCCACTTCGTGGGCGACGGCGACATCAGCAAGACGCATGGGTACTGGCGCCACATGGTGACGCAACTGCCATGCGCCGATGGCCAGTGCAGCGAGTAACAGCATCAGCGCCGACCGTCGCCACTGGTTTCCTGGCGGCAGCAGGGCGCCGAGCCCTGGCAGGCTCAGCAGCAAGGCGAGCAGTAGTGAAAAGAAATAGCTTTGTCCGGTGGTCAGGTGAACGATGATGGGTAGGGCCACCAGCAGGGTGGCAAACAGGGCCAGCGCGTGGAAGGCGACAAACAGGGCGCGCCGTGTGGCCAGCTGGCCGTAGTAGAGCGGATCAATCAGCGACACCAGCGCACAAAAGGCAAGCAGGGCTGTGGGCCAGACTTGTCCTGTGCCCCAATGCGTGGCGGCGAAGAAGAACGGCAACACAAAGAAAAAGCTTTCCTGGTGCACCATCTGGGTGGCGAAGCGCATCAACGCTGGCGGCATATCAAGGCCAAAACGTGCCAGTACGCCGTCGTGCAGCGCTTGTTCGAGTACCAGCCACAGCCAGCTGACCAGCATCATCAGCGCGATGATCTGGGCCACCGCTTCATTGCGCTCAATCAGCAGGAAGCTGGCCAGCCCGGAGACAAAACCGAACAACGCCAGCATTCCGGGGTGGCGGCGGGCCATTCCCAGAATTGCTCCCAATCGCGATTTCAACCAGCGCATCGGTGATCCGCCCCTACCAGGGTAGCGGATCCCCATTGGCATGCCAGAAGGTGCCGGTGCTGGCCAGAGTCAGGCTGTCGATACGACGCAGCAGGCTGGCGGCGGCGTCATCAGCACTGATATCGCCCTGGCCGCCGACCATGTCGGTGCGGACAAATCCGGGGTGCAGCAGGAACACTCCGATCCGCCGTGGCTTCAGGTCCATGGCTAGGGATTTGCCGACTGCATTGACCGCAGCCTTGGAGATTCGATAGCCGTAGTAGCCACCGGAACTGTTGTCATCCATCGAGCTCATGCGACTGGTAATGATGGCGATCTTGGCGCCGTCATTGAGGTGTCCCTGCAGCGCTGCCGTCACCCGCAGCGGGCCGAGCGTGTTGACTTCGAACTGCCGGCGGATGGCATCAAAGGCCGCGCTGTCGATCTGGTTGAGACTCTCGCGCGACAGTACCCCGGCATTGAGGATCAGCCGATCAATGTGGGTGCCCGCCAGACGCTGGGCAAGTTGGGCGATATCCGCGTTGTCGGTGACGTCGATGCCCTTTTCTATTTGTACCTTGAGCATCTCGAGGGCTGGTGAGGCGTGTCGGCAGACGGCAATGACATGGTCGCCACGAGCGGAAAACTGCTTGCAGAGGGCAAGGCCAATGCCGCGGTTGGCGCCGGTAATCAGAACGGTGGTCATGGCGTAATCTCCCTGTCGGTGCCAGAGAGACACTATCATCATCCGATTGGTTCGCCACAAGCCCCGGATCAGCCGTTCTGGTTGCCCGGGGGTTGTTCAGGCGCGGGAGTTGATCGGCACGTACTGGCTCGGGAACGAGTAGCGCAGGATTCGCCACAGCACTTGGGAAAACTGCTTTGCCAGTGAGCCGGTGTTGTAGTGCACACCGTAGCGGTCACAGATGGCGCGCACTTCACGGGACATTTCCTCGTAGCGGTGCGCTGGTATATCCGGGAACAGGTGGTGCTCAATCTGATGGCTGAGGTTGCCACTCATGATGTGCAGCAACTTGCTGCCCTTGAGGTTGGATGAGCCTCGAATCTGGCGATAGTACCAGTGGCCACGGCCTTCCTCCCGGATCACGCTCTTCGGAAACAGCTCAACGTCGGTGGTGAAGTGACCACAGAAGATGATCATGTAGGTCCAAAGATTACGCATGCCGTTGGCAACCAGATTGCCAAGCAGTACCGGCAGGAAGAACGGACCGGCAATCAGCGGGAAAATCACATAGTCCTTGATCAGCTGGCGCCGGGCCTTGGTCAGAAAAGGCTTCATCTCGCTCAGCATTTCCTTGCCGGTTCTCTTGCCGTTGAAATATTTGCCGAAGCGCAGGTCCTGAATGGCGACTCCCCACTGGAACAGCAGAGCGAAGATGATCGCGTAGATGGGCTGCAGCAGATAGAACGGGCGCCAGCGCTGCTCCGGAAACAGTCGCAGCACACCGTAGCCGATGTCCTCATCCATGCCCTTGATATTGGTGTAGGTGTGATGATTGTAGTTGTGGGTCTTGCGCCAGTGATCGCTGGTGCCGACCAGATCCCATTCGAAGGTTTTGCCGTTCAGGTGGGGATCGTTCATCCAGTCGTACTGGCCGTGCATGACGTTATGGCCGAGCTCCATGTTGTCGAGGATTTTGGAGATGCCGAGCAGCAGGGTGCCGAGCAGCCAGGCTGGCGGGAAGATGCCGAAAAACAGCAGGCCGCGGCCGAGTACCTCGGTGAAGCGCACGGCGGCGTACACCTTGCGGATATAGCGCGCATCGCGCTCGCCCAGATCGGACAGGGTGCGCTCTCGTAGCGCGTCAAGTTCGGCGCCGAACGCGGCGAGCTGGTCATCACCGGGGCGGTGGCCCTTGCGCTGGCGGTTGAGTACCGGGGTCATCGTCGAGGTCATGATCAGAGGTCCAGGGTCAGATCAGAGGAGGCACTGTTGATGCAAAGCCGGAGCGGTCCGGGTTCATCATGGCCAGTGCCATTACGGGTATCCATCGTGCTGCCAGACTGCTTCTGGCAGGAACAGGTGTTGCAAATGCCCATGCGGCAACCGTACGCGGGCTTGAGTCCGCGGGATTCAAGGGCAGCCAGCAACGGCACACCGGACGGAACCTGCACACTGACCTGACTCTTGCTCAGCGTGATGGTCACCGGTGCGCCTGCAGTGGTGACGACCGCAGCCGGACTGAAAGATTCCGACTGGAAGCGCGCCGCCTTGTCGGCCAGCAGGGTGCGAATGCTCTCGACAAAGCCATCGGGGCCGCAGGCCACCACACGCCGGCGCTCGAGATCAGGCACCAGGTTGCGGAACAGGGGCTCCCGTGGGCGGCCATCGAGTTCGCACGGTAGCCGGTCGGGTTCGCGCGTCAGCACGGTATGGATCTTCAGCAGAGGGTCGTGGTGAGCCAGCGCCTGCAGGGTCTCGCTGAAGCAGAGATCCGCCCGGGTCCGGGCCCAGTAGATCAACGACACGGGTTGCTCAAGCGGGGTGCGGGTGAGGGTGAGCAGCAGGCTCATGATCGGGGTAATGCCGGACCCGGCGGCAACAAACAGCCAGGCTGCCGGCTCGGACGGCGGGACCATATCGCCATAGGCCTGACCGAGTTCGACCACATCGCCGATGTCGCAATGATGAACCAGATGCTGGCTGACTTTGCCGCCTGGAATAGCCTTGATGGTCAGGCGGACGCGGCCATCCTTACGGACACTGTCGGAAGGGCTGTAGCTGCGAGTCAGTCGCACGCCGTTGACCTCGACGGTGACGTTCAGATGCTGGCCTGGCCGGAAGCCGTCAAACCGACGGTTGGGCTTCAGCACCAGGCTGACGGTGTCACGGGCCTCCACGTGGCGCTCCTCCACCCGGGCAAGACAACGGTCCCAGCTCAGGGTAGGGTTGAGCTTCTGTGCCCAGAAGTCATAGACCGCCGGGTCCACTAGCGGGGCAACGAGTTGTTTCAGGGTCTGGCTGGCCGTCATTCGGGAGCTCCGGATCGCTATGGCGGCAATTATACACGTGTATAGACAATAATCTATACAACTGTATTTATAAAAATGAGTATCATTGAGACTATCCGGCCACGTTGCTACAGGATCATGACCATGAACGAGATTGCCACCGACGCGCCTCCTGCCGCTCGGGCCCATCAGGGCCGTCGGGCGGTGATCTCCCGGGAAGACCTGATGGCCGCTGCCATGCAACTGGTGGGGCCAAACCGCAGCATCTCGACCTTGAGTCTGCGCGAGGTTGCCCGGGAGGCCGGGATTGCCCCGAACAGTTTCTACCGCCATTTCCGCGATGTGGATGAGCTCGCTGTCAGCCTGATTGAGCAGGCTGGTGCATCGCTGCGGCAGGTGATCGGCGAGGCCCGCACCCGGGCCAGCACCGAGCGCAGCGTGGTACGCAGTTCTGTCGAAGCCTTTCTTGAGGAGCTCTGGAGCGAGCAGAAGTACATGCAGCTCCTGCTGCGTGAGGGCATGGTCGGGTCAGATGCCTTCAAGGCGGCGGTGGAGCGGCAGCTGGTGTTCTTCGAAGAGGAGCTGGGTGCCGATCTGGTCCAGATTGCCAGTGCCAACCGGACCGGCATTTACAAACCGGCGCTGGTGGCCCGCGCCATAACCCGTTTGGTGTTCACCATGGGCGCCACGGCTCTGGACCTGCCGGTGGAGAAGCGCCCCCAGGCGGTGGAAGATCTGGTGGTGATGGTGCGTATGATTGTCGTTGGCACCCAGACCATCGCCGACGGCCGCGTCGAAATCAACTGACTGATATCCACAGGTGGCAGCGGCAACCCTGTGGCCTCAGGGTTGCCGTTCCTGAAGGTTCAGGCCAGCTCGATGGATTTCACCATCTCGCGCACATCGGCCATTTCTTCGCTGCGATCGTCCTCGTCGCAGATGTAGCTCACCAGTACCGCCAGCTTGCCACCGGCCAGATACCAGAAGTGCCGGTATTCACCGTCGGTCGTGCGGGCGATGCTGAAGCCGTGGAAGTCGCGATTGCGAAAGTTTTCGCGAGTGCACTTTTTGGGAATCTCACCGGCGAGAATCAACAGGTCCTGATCGCTGATATCCTCATCGCCCTCCATCGCCGACACCTGTAGCACGCCGACGCCATCGGGACGCGTAAACACCGACGTGTCGCCGTCATCGTGGCCTTCCCAGCCGTCGGCAAGATCGATGGACCAGCCGCTCTCCAGTTCATCTGTCATGTAGTGTGCTCCTCAAACGTCGGCATAGTTCTCGCCACCTTTCAGCCAGCGGCGGATCAGGGGTTCCACTTGCTGCGAATGGTCGCGCAACAGACCCTCGGCCATCACTCGGGCCGGTTCCATCAACGCTTCGTCGCGCATCAGGTCAACAATACGAAATGCCAGTTCTCCGGTCTGGCGGGTGCCCAGCCATTCGCCGGGGCCGCGCAGTCGCAGGTCCTCCTCGGCAATCCGAAAACCATCGGTGGTTTCGCGCATCACCGACAGGCGTCGCTGGGCGGTATGCGACAGGGGCGTAGCATACATCAACACGCAATAGCTCTTCTCGCTGCCCCGACCAACCCGGCCGCGCAACTGATGTAGCTGCGACAAACCAAGACGTTCGGCATTTTCGATCACCATCAGCGAGGCATTGGCAACGTCCACGCCGACCTCGATGACCGTCGTGGCCACCAGTAGCTGAGCCTCGCCGCCGGCAAAACGCGCCATTCTTTCGGCCTTTTCCTTCGGCTTCAGACGACCGTGCACCAGCTCAATGCGCAGCTCCGGCAGCACCTCCTGAAGTGTGTGCCAGGTATCTTCTGCGGCACTGGCCTGCAATGCTTCCGACTCTTCGATCAGGGTGCAGACCCAGTAGGCCTGCGCGCCCTCCAGACAGGCGTTGCGAATCCGCTCGATCACCTGAGGCCGGCGCGCCTCGCTGATCACTACCGTGTCGATGGCCTGCCGCCCGGGGGGCAATTCATCAATGACTGAGGTGTCGAGGTCGCCGTACACGCTCATCGCCAGCGTCCGTGGAATCGGGGTGGCAGTCAGAACCAGCTGGTGCGGCACCTGATTGTCGAGGCGGCCCTTCTCCCGCAGTGCCAGTCGCTGATGGACACCAAAGCGATGCTGTTCATCGATAATAGTGAGGCCGAGACGATGAAATTGTACGGTGTCCTGAAACAGCGCATGGGTACCGATCACAACATGGGCAAAGCCGGCGCTGATCTGTTCATTGGCCTCGCGACGGGCCTTGACGCCGAGGCTACCGACCAGCCACACCACGGTCAGTCCGAGTGGCGCCAGCCAGCGTTCAAAATTGCGAAAATGCTGCTCGGCAAGAATTTCCGTTGGCGCCATCAGCGCCACTTGATAACCGCTGGCAATGGCGGACAGGGCGGCACAGGCAGCGACCAGCGTCTTGCCTGAGCCAACATCGCCCTGCACCAGACGCAGCATCGGGTGGGGAATCACCAGGTCGGCATCGATCTCGCTGATAACCCGTTGTTGCGCCGCAGTGAGCTTGAACGGCAAAGACGCCAGTAGCTGCTGCCGCAAACCATCGGCTTCGAACATGGGTGCTGCATGGGCGCGCTGACCGGCGCGTCGACGGAGCATGCCAAGTTGATGCGCGACCATTTCCTCAATCACCAGGCGGCGCACGGATGGATGTTCGCCGGTTAGCAGCAGGTCCACCGGGTCGTCGGGTAGCGGCGCATGGAGCTTCTGCAGAGCCTGTTGCAACGAGGGTAGTCGACGCTGGTTGAGCAGCGATTCCGGCAGCAGATCCCGAGGCGGTTGTTGCTGCAGAACAGCCAATGCTTCGCGCATCATCTTGCGTAGCAGAAGCTGGCTGACACCCTCTGTGGTGGGGTAGACCGGTGTCAGCGCCTTCTCAAGCGGCGGCAGGGCGGACCAGGCAACCTGATACTCGGGATGATAGAACTCGAGTCCGGACGCACCGACCCGTGCCTCGCCGTATACCCGGATGCGTGCGCCCCTTTCGAGGGAGCTCTTTTGCGCCGCGCTGAAATGATAAAAGCGCAGCGCCACTGTGCCGGTGCCATCGCTGATCTTGCATAGTAGACTACGGCGCTTGCCGAAGGTGACGTCCGCCAGCAACACCTCGCCTTCGACCACCGCAGATTGTTCCGGCCTTAACGCGCCAATGGGAACAATGCAGGTGCGGTCCTCGTAGCGAAATGGCAGGTGAAAAAGCAGGTCCTCGACCGAATCGATGCCGAGCTTTTGCAGGCGCTCGGCCACTTTAGGACCGGCGCCTTTCAGGCGGGTAACCGGCGTTGCCGCCAGTGATGTCACTGCAACAATCCTTCCTTGGGTACTGCCTGGCGCACCACCTCGATGGCTTTGGGGCGCGGAAAGCTGTCACGCCAGACCAGCGCGATGGTGCGCGACGGCACCGGCTTGACGAACGGGCGTATGGCGAAGGTCTCTTCACTGTAGCTGTTATGGTGCAGAGCGGAGTCCGGCAGAATGGTGATGCCAAGACCACCGGCCACCATGTGTCGAAGCGTCTCAAGCGATCCGCCTTCAATCTGCACCAGATTCTTCTGCTTTTGTGAGTCAATCGCCGGGCAGAGCTCCAGCACTTGATCGCGGAAACAATGGCCCTCGCCGAGCAGTAGCAGGGTTTCGTCGAGCAGCTGGTCCGGCTTGATGCTCTTCTGGCTGATCCAGCCGTGACCCGCTGGTAACAGTACCGAGAAGGATTCCTCATACATCTTGGCGCGCACCAGTCCGCCACCGGAGAATGGCAGGGCAACGATAATGGCATCGAGCTCGCCGCGTTCGAGCTTGCCGCGTAACACGTGGGTATAGTTTTCCTCAATAAACAACGGCATCTGCGGTGCCGCCTTGCGGATCTTCGGCACAATCACCGGGAACAGATAGGGCGCCACGGTAAAGATGGCACCGATGCGCAGTGCCGCGCTGAGCTGGTCCCGTTGTTTATCGGCCATCTGCTCAAGTAGCTCGGCCTGTTCCAATACGCGCTGGGCTTGGTGGATGATCGGCTCCGCATCTGCGGTGACGCGCACTTCGCGCGGGCGGCGCTCGAACAGGGTCATGCCGAGGTGATCCTCAAGTTTCTTGATCGCGGCACTGAGGGTAGGCTGGCTGACGTTGCAGATGTCGGCGGCATGACCAAAGTGCTTTTCCCGGGCCAGTGCGACGAGATAACGAAGTTCTGTTAGAGTCATGAGCAACCTGCTGCTAATAGGTATTGGCTATGGCGCAGTGTACCAACTTCACAGCAAAACGGGAGAGGGCATTTGGCGCATATTCTTGTCGCCGGATTCGGAGATCTGGGTCAGGCGCTGGGGCGTCACTGGCGCGATGCCGGCCATCAGGTCAGTGCTATTCGCCGCCGCGATGAGGGGTTGACGGGGATAGACCTGTATCCCCAGGACCTGACCCGGGATCCGCTACAGTTGCCACCGGATCAGGTCGACCTGTTGTACATCATCATGACACCGGCTCGTCGCGATGAGGCGGGCTATCGCGATGCCTACCTGACGGCGCCGGCCCGCTTGCTGACTGGCCTTGCTGCACAGCAGCCGTTACCACCGGTGGTGTTTGTCTCCAGCACGGCAGTGTATGGCGATCATGCCGGTGAGCCGGACGAAGACACCGAACCGCGGCCGAATGCCTTCAATGGCCGTATCCTGCTGGCGGCTGAAGAGGAGATTTCGATGCGCGCGCTGGCGACGTCGGTGCGGTTTTCCGGAATCTATGGCCCTGGTCGTGAGAGATTGCTTAATCAGGTTGCTGGCATTCGTGCGGGCGCTGAAGCACCGTCGCCCCAGTGGAGCAATCGCGTTCATAGCGCCGATTGCGTTGGCATCCTGAAGCGAGTGGGGGAGCTCTGGTTGCAGGGAAAGATGGCGCCACCACTGGTGGTCGGTACGGACAGTGCGCCAGCGATGAACGTGGCAGTGCTGAACTGGATCAGTGCCCGACAGGGACAGGCGTTGTCGCTGTTCGAGCCCGATATCGCACCGGGAAAACGCATCCGCAGTCGCTTCATCGCGGAGGGACACTACCAGCTCCGGTATCCTGATTATCAGAGTGGCTACGCCACTCTATTGGAGAATGATGGCACGGCTGGTTGTGTCGGAGCAGACACTATTCGATGACCAGAATGCCATCCATCTCCACCTGCGCATCCTTGGGCAACGATGCCACGCCGATGGCGGCGCGGGCAGGATAGGGCTGGTCAAAGTAACGGGACATCACTTGGTTCACAAGCGCAAAATGCGACAGGTCGGTAAGGAAGATGTTCAGCTTGGCAATTTGCTGCAATGAGCCTCCGGCGGCTTCACAGACCGCTTTGAGGTTCTCGAATACCTGCACGATCTGGGTCTCCACATCACCCGTCACCAGCATCATGGTTTTCGGATCCAGCGGAATCTGGCCGCTCAGGTAAACCGTGTCGCCGACTTTCACGGCCTGGGAGTAGGTGCCGATTGCCTTCGGTGCCTTTTCGGTGGAAATGATGGATCGGTTTGGCATGAGTCTGTCCTTGTTGATACGGGAGTGATCAGAGACGTTGGATGCGCACCACATTGGATAGCTTGCGCAGTTTTTTGATAATTCGGGCGAGATGAATGCGGTCTCGTACCACGATGGTGGCATTGATCACCGTCATGGTGGCATCTTTCTCCGCCATGCTGATGCTGTCAATGTTGGAGCCCATCTCGGAGAGGTGCGTCGCCAGTGTGGCCAGCACGCCTTTCTTGTTGATCAGCTCCATGCGCAGTGCCGCAGTGAATTCCTGATCAACGCGGGTTTCCCAGCCAAGCGCGATGCATTTTTCCGGGCTGTTGCGCAGCTCCGCCAGCACATTCTTGCAGCTGTCACGGTGCACGACGATGCCACGACCGGCACTGAGATGGCCGAGTACATGGTCACCCGGCAGCGGATAGCAACACTTGGCATAACTGACCAGAAGCCCTTCGGTGCCGGTGATGGCAATCGGCTTGCGTTCATCGGCAGAGGTCACATCGCCGCGCTCGCCCATCAGCTTGCGTGCAACCAGCGGGGCAAGGCGATTGCCGACGCCGATATCTTCCAGCAGTTCATCCAGTGACGAGTAGCCATGGGCCGCCAGCTCTGATACTACCCGCTCGATGGGCAGCTCGTTCATGGTCTTGCTGAAGGCCGAGAGTGCTTTTTCCAGCAGGCGCTCGCCAAGTTCGACAGATTCCTCGCGGCGCTGACTCTTGAGGAAATGCCGAATGGTCGAGCGCGCCTTGGCAGTGACAACGAAGTTTAGCCAGGCAGGATTGGGGGTGGCATTCGGTGCTGTAATGATGCGCACAGTCTGGCCAGACTCTAACGGTGTTGACAGCGCAGCGAGCTGGCCATCAATGCGGGCAGCAACGCAAGTATTGCCAATCTTGGAATGCACGGCATAAGCGAAGTCCACCGGGGTCGCCCCTGCGGGCAACTCCTTGATCTGGCCTTTTGGTGTAAAGATATAGACTTCGTCGGGGAACAGGTCGACCTTCACATTCTCGATAAACTCCATCGAGTCGCCAGCTTTCTGCTGCATTTCCAGCAGTCGCCCCATCCAGGACTGGGCCCGGCTTTGGGTGGGACTGCCTGGCTCCGTCGCATCAACCTTGTACAGCCAGTGTGCGGCGATACCATTGTTGGCCATGGCCTCCATTTCCTCGGTGCGGATCTGGATCTCAAGGGGAATGCCAGAGCGTGCTTTTAGCGTGGTATGCAGGGACTGATAGCCGTTAGCCTTGGGGATGGCGATATAGTCCTTAAAGCGGCCAGGAATCGGTGTGAAGTAATTGTGGGTGGCGCCCAACACGCGGTAGCAGGTGTCCACTCGGTCTACAATAATACGAAAGCCATAGACATCCATGATGTCCGCGAAGCTCTTCTGCTGCTCCTTCATCTTCATGTAAATGCTGTACAAGTGCTTTTCGCGGCCGATCACCCGTGCCTCAATGCCTTCCTGCTCCAGGCAGTGTTCAATGCTGGCTTTCAGTGTGGAAAGAATTTCCTTGCGATGGCCGCGGGCGGATTTAACAGCTTTGGCGATCAGTCGTGCCCGCATCGGGTAGATGGCATTGAAGCCGAGGTCCTCGTACTCCACCCGCATGTTGTACATGCCCAGTCGATTGGCAATCGGGGCGTAGATTTCCATGGTTTCGAGTGCAATGCGTTTTCGCTTTTCCGGCGGCATCACATGCAGGGTGCGCATGTTGTGCAGGCGATCGGCCAGCTTGACCAGAATCACCCGGATATCGCGCGTCATTGCCAGCATCATCTTGCGCAGGTTTTCGGCCTGCTGCTCCGCCTTGGATTCGAACTTGATCTGGGCAATTTTGGAGACGCCGTCTACCAGCTCGGCGACTTCCTGACCAAACATGCCGGCAAGCTGCTCCTTGCCCACGCCACAGTCTTCGAGAACATCGTGCAGCATGGCCGCCATCAGGCTTTCATGATCCATGTGCATGTCGATGAGGATGTTGGCGACTGCCAGCGGATGGGTGATATAGGCATCGCCGCTGCGGCGGTACTGGCCCTCGTGGGCCTTCTCGGCAAACTCGTAGGCACGGACGACCCGGGCGATCTGATCGTCGTCCAGGTAGCTCTTCAAACGTTTGACGAGATTGTGCGTGCTGGCCAAGGCTGCCTTCGGAATCCGGTAGGGAATCACTAGCAGCTTAGGAGGGGTAGCTGTGTTTGTCTATGACGCCTTCTCAAGAAAGCGTCATGACTTATTGAAACAGAAAGGGTTTTGCAATCCCTTTCGGAGGGGTCAGTTGCTGAAGGACTCGGTCAGCAGGGCCAGTTCGTCGATTGCGTCGCGCCGGCTTTCGGCTTCGCTATCCACCGAATCGCGTGTCACCAGACCTTCGGCGATCTCGCGCAGGGCGACCACGGACGGCTTGTCATTCTCCCAGGCCACACGGGGTTCCTTGCCGCCGGTCTGCAGCTGACGGGCGCGGCGGGCAGCCACGAGCACCAGCTCAAAGCGGTTTTCCATGTTTTCCAGGCAGTCTTCAACAGTTACACGAGCCATAGGTCACCTCTCAAGCGGATGGCGATTCTACTGTGTCGGGGCCTCCCCGGACAACAGGTCACGTAGCAGGTCGGTGCGACCGGTCATTTGCCGCAGGGTGCGCTGGCGCTCTGCCCGGAAGATGGCGGCCATGTCCGCCAGCGCCCGATCAAAGTCGTCGTTGATCACCAGGTAGTCATATTCGCCGTAGTGGCTGATCTCGTCACGGGCGCCGGAGAGGCGCCGGGCGATGACATCCTCGCCATCCTGGCCCCGGCCACGCAGCCGCTCCGCCAGCACTGGCAGCGACGGCGGCAGGATAAAGATGCTGATCGTTCCCTGCACCAGGCGGCGGATCTGCTGGGCGCCCTGCCAGTCAATTTCCAGAATCACATCCTTGCCGCTGCGCAGGGTGGTGGTGACCCAGTCGGCGGAGGTGCCGTAAAAGTTGCCGAATACCTCAGCATGTTCGAGGAAGCGTCCCTGCTCGACCAGACGGACGAAGCGGGTGCGGTCGGTAAAGTGGTAATTGACCCCGTCCTGCTCACCCGGGCGAATCGGACGGGTGGTATGGGAAATCGACAGGCAAACAGTGGGCGTCTGCTCCAGCAGTCTGGCCAGCAGGGTGGTTTTGCCCGCGCCGGAGGGTGCGGAAACGATGAACAGGGTGCCTTTGATGATTGCCATGGGTTACTCGATGTTCTGGACCTGCTCACGCATCTGCTCAATCAGGACCTTGAGTTCGACCGCAGCCTGGGTGGTTTCGGTGTCGACGGACTTGGAGCCGAGGGTGTTTGCCTCCCGATTCAGTTCCTGCATCAGGAAATCCAGTCGCCGGCCGACCTGTCCACCATCGGCCAGTGAACGGCGCACCTCACCGACATGGGCAAGTAGCCGGTCGATTTCCTCGGCGACGTCCATCTTCTGGGTAAGGATAACGATTTCCTGCTCAAGGCGCTGCGGGTCCGGGCTGGCAACCACCTCTTCAACCCGCTTCCGGAGCCGGTCCCGGAGGTTGTCGAGAATGGCGGGCAGGGCAGCTCGTACTCGCTCGACCTGCACCAGTGCGCCGTCGAGGCGCTCGTTGATCAGGCCGGCGAGGATTTCGCCCTCCCGGGCGCGGGCGGTGGCAAGGGCCTTGAGGCCTTCATTCAGCAGCGCCAGAGCAGCCTTGGCCAGCCCGGACAGGTCGGTTTCCATGCCCTGCAGTACCCCGGGGAAGCGCAGGATCTCGGTGACATCCACCGGCGCAGGGTGGCGCATGATGTCGCCGACCCGGCGTACGGCTTCGGAGAGCTGACGTACCAGCGGTTCATTTAGGGTCAGGGTGCCATCGCCCCCTTCCTGAAGCTGGTAGCGCAACCCGATCTCGACCTTGCCCCGGCCGAGCGCCTTCCGGCACTGCTCGCGTAGCGGCCCTTCGAGGTCGCGGAATGCGTCCGGCAGGCGGGCACTGACTTCAAGATAGCGGTGGTTGACGGACTTCAGCTCCCAGATCAGGGTGGCCTCGTCGAGTCGCGTCTCGACCCGGGCAAAGGCGGTCATGCTGTGAATCATGGTGAACCCCTGACGTCATAAAGGGGCAATTCTAGCAGCTCCAGCCTTCCCCGCTATGTTTTCGGACCCGCCGTCGGGCTGCTTGGTCTACAATGGCCGCCCGCTCACCGACCCAGGACAGTTTCATGCGCCCTTCCGGCCGTCAACCAGACCAGCTTCGCGAGATCGCTTTCACGCGCCAGTTCACCCGCTACGCCGAGGGCAGCGTGCTGGTGGAGTTCGGTAATACCAGAGTGCTCTGCACCGCGTCGGTGGAAGAGAACGTGCCACGGTTTCTGAAAGGCAAGGGTCAGGGTTGGGTGACCGCAGAATACGGCATGCTGCCCCGCAGTACCCACACCCGCAATCAGCGCGAGGCAAGCCGTGGCCAGCAGGGCGGCAGGACACTGGAAATCCAGCGTCTGATCGGCCGTTCCCTGCGGGCGGCGGTGGATCTGGGCAAGCTGGGCGAGCACACCATTACGCTCGACTGCGATGTTCTGCAGGCCGATGGCGGCACCCGCACGGCCTCTATTTCCGGAGCCTGTGTGGCGCTGGTGGACGCCCTCAGCTACCTGCTGGAGAAGAAGCGCATCAAGGCCGACCCGCTTGAGTCGCTGGTCGCGTCGGTCTCGGTGGGAATGTACAAGGGCATGCCGGTGCTGGATCTGGACTACGACGAGGACTCCAATGCCGAAACAGACATGAACGTGGTGATGAACCAGCACGGGGGCTTCATTGAGGTGCAGGGCACCGCTGAGGGGGTGGCCTTCACCCGCGCCCAGCAGAACGACATGTTGGCGCTGGCGGAACAGGGGATCGCCGATATTGTCAGAAAGCAGCAACAGGTACTGGGCTGGTAACCGATGGAAGCCTACAAGACGCAGTTTATCGAGTTTGCGCTGGCGCGCGGGGCGCTGAAATTTGGCGAATTCACTCTCAAGTCTGGGCGCCAGAGCCCGTACTTCTTTAACGCGGGCACCTTCAACAGTGGTGCCGCGCTGGCGGCGCTGGGTCGCTACTATGCCGATGCGATCGTCGCTAGCGGTGTTGAGTTCGACATGCTGTTTGGCCCGGCTTACAAGGGCATCCCGCTGGTGGCGACGGTGGCGGTGGCACTTGCCGAGCACCATGGCAGGGACCTGCCATGGGCCTTCAACCGCAAAGAGGCCAAGGATCATGGCGAAGGCGGCTGGCTGGTGGGGGCGCCGTTGCAGGGCAGGGTGCTGGTGATTGATGATGTGATTACAGCGGGTACCGCCATCCGAGAGGTGGCAGCATTATTTGAGAAGACGTCGGCGACCATGGCCGCCGTACTGGTGGCGCTGGACCGGCAGGAGAAGGGGCAGGGCAACCTGTCTGCGATCCAGGAAGTTGAACAGGTTCTCGGTGTGCCCGTTCGCAGTATTGTCGCCCTGTCCGATATCATCCACTATCTTGGGGCCCAGCCCTCTCAGGAGCAGCAGTTGGCGCGGATGCAGCAATACCGCGGCCAGTACGGTATCTGATATGCGAAATGGTGTGATCCCGGTTCTGATGGTGCTTGTCATGCTTCCCCTCGCTGGCGAGGTGATGGCGCGTACGCCAGTGGCGCCGTCGGCCAACAGGGCGGCGGATCCCGACCTGTTGCCGCCGGGAGCCATGTACCGTTTCCGCAGCAGGGACGGCAATCTCACCATCAGCAGCGTTTTGCCCCAGCAGGCCATTGAAACCGGTTACGAGATTATTGACAGCCGCGGACGTGTCATTCGCACGGTGGCGGCAGCCGTCCCGGAAGAGGAGCGGCGGCGAATGCAGGAGCAGATGCGTATCCGTCAGCAGGATAATCAGCTACGCCGACTGTACCCGGTTCCGGAGGACGCCGAGCGCGCCCGCGATCGACAGATTTCCTCGCTGCGACTAGGTATTGATTACGCTCGCGGCAACATCACCCAGCTGGACGGCAAGCTCAGTGCTGAGGTGGCGCAGGCCGCGGCGGCGGAACGAGCCGGGCGCCCCGTGCCAGAAACAGTACAGGCCAATATCGATCTCTACACCCGCCAAATCCGCGAGCAGGAAGACAAAATCGCCCAGATCGAGCAAGACATCGTTCAGGTCGGCAAGGAGTTCGAGCCGATCATCCAGCGACTGCGGGAAATCTCCGGGCAGCGCTGATCAGCTCACTGCCTGAAAACGGTTTCCTGCAGCAGCTCCCACTGCTCTGCCCAGTCGCGGGTCGGAGCATCGCGAAACCCGGACCGGACAAACTGGGCAATACGCCCTTCGACAGCGGCCAGCAGCAGATTGGCGGTAATGGAAGGCGTGCTGCGGGTGCGCAGCCCCTGCTTCAGCTCCGCCTCGCGCAGTACCTGTTTTAGCTGGCTCTCCACCCGACTGTAGAATTGTTCAATCCGTTGACGGAGTCGATCATTCTCGCCGGTCAGGGCATCGCCAGTGAGCAGGCGGGTAATACCGGGATTGCCCTCGGTGAAGCCGAGCAGCAACTGCAGTATCTGCCGCACCTGCATGATGGCGTCTGGCGTTTCGGCGACGATGCGATTAATGCGCGAGAAAATGCTCTCTTCGATAAAGCCGATCAGGCCTTCAAACATCTTCGCCTTGCTCGGGAAGTGCCGATACAGGGCTGCTTCCGATACCCCCACTTCCTTGGCCAGTCCGGCAGTGGTGATGCGCCCGCCGGGCGTGGCTTCCAGCATGTGCGCCAGAGACTGAAGAATCTGATCCTTGCGGGATGGAGTCTGTTCATTCATCGCCGTTCACCTATTTCCGTGTGATCAGGGTGCCAATGCCGCGATCGGTCAGGATCTCCAGCAGTACGGCATGGGCCACGCGCCCGTCGATAATATGGGATGAGGCCACGCCATTTTGAACGGCTGACAGGGCGCAACCGATCTTCGGCAGCATGCCGCCAAAAATGGTGCCGTCAGCAATCAGTTCCTGGACGCGCTCTGCGGACAAGCCGGTGAGAATGCGCCCTTCCTTGTCTTTCAGGCCGGCCACATTGGTCAGCAGGATCAGCTTTTCCGCGCGCAATACCTCGGCCATCTTGCCGGCCACCAGATCAGCATTGATGTTGTAGGACTGCCCCTGCTCATCAACACCAATGGGCGCGATCACCGGGATGAAGTCGCTGCCGAGCACCATGTCGAGAACGCGGGTATCAATGCCCTGCACTTCGCCGACATGACCGAGGTCGATGATCTCCGGAGCCTTCAATTCCGGAGCATCAATATCACTCGCCGTTAGCACCATTTTGCGCGCACGAATCAGTTCGCCGTCCTTGCCGGTGAGGCCGATGGCGCGGCCACCATTGCGATGGATCAGATTGACGATCTGCTTGTTGACCAGACCGCCGAGCACCATTTGCACCACATCCATGGTTTCGTTGTCGGTGACACGCATGCCCTGAACGAACTTCGATTCCTTGCCGAGACGGGCCAGCAGGTCGCCGATCTGTGGGCCGCCGCCGTGGACCACGACGGGGCGAAGGCCCACAGCCTTCAACATCACAACATCACGGGCAAAGGAGTTCTGCAGCTCCTCGGAATCCATGGCGTTGCCACCATACTTGATGACCACCGTCTTGCCACTAAAACGCTGGATATACGGCAGCGCTTCACTTAGTACGCGGGCAGTGTCTGCAGCGCGAGTGTGTTCCATGTCAGCTCCGTCAGAATGACAACTTCAATGCGGGATCAATCGCCAGCAACTGCTCGCGGAACAGGGTGCTGATACGCTCCAGCGCCGCCTTGTCGCGGCCCTCAAAGCGGGCCACCAGCACAGCACTGGTGTTGGAGGCGCGCACCAGCCCCCAGCCATCGTCGAAATCCACCCGCAGACCATCGATGGTGGTGGCAGAACCGCCGAGGCTTTCTGCTCTGGCTTTCAGCTTCTCCACTACCGCAAATTTCGCCTTGTCGGTGGAAGGAATATTGATCTCGGGTGTGGTGACGCCGGTGCGCAGCTGGCTGAACACCTGATCCGCGTCGCCGCTTTCCAGAGACAGGATTTCAAGCAGGCGGGCCGCTGCGTAAGGGCCATCATCAAAGCCATGCCAGCGGTCCGCAAAGAAAATATGGCCACTCATTTCCCCGGCCAACGGAGCGCCGGTTTCGCGCAGCTTTGCCTTGATCAGCGAATGGCCGGTGCGCCACATCAGTGGGCGGCCACCATTCTGGCTGATCACCCGGGCAAGCTCGCGGCTGCATTTGATGTCGAAAATAATATCGGCGCCGGGCGAGCGCGACAGCAGATCGCGCGAGTACAGCATCATTAACCGGTCCGGCCAGATGATTTCGCCTTGCGGTGTCACCACGCCGAGTCGGTCGCCATCGCCGTCAAAGGCGAGGCCGAGGTCGGCGCCGGATGATTTCACTGCAGCGATCAGGTCGCGGTAGTTGTCCGGGTTGCTGGTGTCCGGGTGATGGTTGGGGAAGTTGCCGTCGACCTCCATGAACAGCGGAATAATCTCACAACCCAGCTGGCTGAAAAGCCGCTCCACCACGGGGCCGGCAATGCCATTGCCGCAATCCACCGCAATTTTCATCGGTCGAGCCAGGACGATATCGCGCGCGATCTCCTCAACATAGCGATCGCGGATGTCCTGTTGCCGAACCTTCCCTTCACCGCTGGCGAGATCGCCACGGGCAAGTCGCTCACGCAGCCCGCGGATGCGCTCACCTGTCAGGGTGACGCCGTCAATGACGATCTTGAGCCCGTTGTGGTTGGCCGGGTTGTGGCTGCCGGTGAGGGAAATACCGGAGCGGCTGTTAAGCACATGGGTGGCGTAATAGAGCACCGGGGTAGGGGCGGCGCCGATATCAATGACATCCCGACCACTGAGCGTCAGACCACGAATCAGGGCTTCGGCCAGCTCAGGGCTGTGCAATCGGCCATCCCGACCGACGATCACGGTTTGCTGCCCGGCTTGCAGTGCCTCGGTGCCGATGGCGCGCCCGAGTAGCTCCACATTCTCAGCCGTCAGCGTCTCGCCAACGATGCCGCGAATATCGTATTCGCGGAAAATCGACTCAGGCAGGTCGTGCCGTGTTGCTGTCGGCTCGGCCGAATCCAGCAACAGGCCTGTATCAGCGGCGCTGACCCTGAATTCCTCCATTGCCGCCTTGCGTGCTGGTACGCCCGCAGGTGTGCTAGCGGCGGGCCGCTCCACCAGTTTCCGCAAGCTCGTCGTGACAGCTTCAAGCGGGCTGAATGTCAGCGCACCACGGGGTGAAGACTGGGCGTGGCTGGCCAGATCTTCGGCCAGATGGGCGAGTACGGCGGCGTCTTTTTTCAACGCAGTACTGGCAGCCTTGAAGGCCACGATAATGCTCCCTGTCACCAAAACCAGCATGCCCAGACCAACCACGGCAAACAGAGTCATCGCTGCCGTGTCGGCCACCGGTGTTGGTACCGTCACGCGGACGCGCAGCCCGGCATTGCTGTTTGCGTTACCGGTGATGCCGCCGACGATGGCACTGCCACTGCTCATCAGGGTCTGGCTCGACGACTGCTGCACAACAATGTAATGGCCTTCCGTATTCAGCTGGGCAAGCAGGCGCGCAACATTCTCCAGCGGTTGCTCAATCAGCGCGAGGCCGCCGGCGGGAATGCGAGTTGCTGCGAATGCCGTTGGCGGATTGGCGACCAGCGCGGATACCGGCGCTTCAGCACTACGGGCCTGCTTGAGTAGATCCTGGGCAGTAAACGACAGGCTGTCCGGCGGCAGTAGCTGGCCCGCTGGCAGCAGTGTGATTCGTGCGCCCGGTAACGCAGCGGCCAATGCCGCCGTGGTCTCGTTGTCTGGCACTTGCAGAGCGGTAGCAACGGCAGGGTGTGCGGCCAGATAGCTCACTGCAGTTTCCACCTCGGCCATTGAGGCATCGAGCAGCGCGCTGTAGGTAACCGCGAGTTGGTCGGCCTGCTGCTGTGCACCACTTGCCTGCTGGCTCTGGAACTGCAGCCAGCCGAGGGCGCCAAGACCAACTAGCAAGGTGATAAGGCTGATACCGGCGGCGATGCCCAGATAGCGACCCATACCGTCGCCGCTCGCTGGCTTCGAGGTCGGCTTGGACGCTGCCTTCGGTTTGCGGCTGACAGCCTCTTTGTTGGTTTCCAGCTTGTCGGACTTCTTTTTCATGCTGCTGTCCCCCTCGATTCTGTCACTGACGGCCACTATGGCCGAAGCCACCGGCGCCGCGCTCGGTGGCAGAGAATGTGTCTACCTGACGCAGCGAAACCTGCTGCACCGGGACGATAACCAGTTGGGCGATTCGATCACCAGGCTCGATGGCGAAGGCCTGATCGCTACGGTTCCAGCACGACACCATCAGTTCTCCCTGATAATCGGCGTCAATCAGGCCAACCAGATTACCGAGAACAATGCCATGTTTGTGGCCGAGACCGGAGCGCGGCAGGATCATCCCTGCATAACCGGGGTTTTCGATAAAGATCGCCATGCCGGTGGGTAATAGCAGGGTCTGGCCGGCTGTGATCACGGTGGTGTCTTTCACCATCGCCCGCAGGTCGAGACCAGCGGAACCCGCGGTGGCATGGCCTGGTAACGGGAATTCGTGCCCGAGTCTCGGATCCAGAATCCGGAACTGCAATTCCATGGAATCTCCTTGTCAGTGTCCGCTGCTCTGGCGGATCGCAATCAGTTCGATCAGTTGCTTGGCAATTTGCCGCTTCGATGCCAGCGGCAAGACCTTGTGGCCACCCGGCCAGATCACGGTGACCGCATTGTTGTCGCTATTGAAGCCCACGTTCTCGCCGGAGACATCATTGGTGGCGATCATGTCCAGCTTCTTGTTTTCCAGTTTGCCCCGCGCATAGTTCACCACATCCCGGGTTTCGGCAGCGAAGCCGACAGTGAACGGACGGCGCTGATGGGCTGCCACCGCCGCAACAATGTCGGGATTCTTGATCAGCGTCAGATGCACTTCTTCAGTGGATTTCTTGATCTTGTGATCGGCGGTCACCATCGGGCGGTAATCGGCCACTGCGGCAGTGGCGATAAAGATGTCGCAGCCCTCATTGACCACCGCCAGGCAGGCGTCATGCATGTCGAGTGCCCGAACAACATCGCGACGCTTGACCCGTGCCGGCGTTGGCAGGGCAACAGGTCCGGCGATCAGGGTGACACGGGCGCCAGCCTCAGCGGCAGCTTCAGCGAGGGCAAAGCCCATCTTGCCGGAGCTTTTGTTGGTGATGTATCGCACCGGGTCAATCGCTTCACGGGTGGGGCCGGCGGTGATGACCACATGCTTGCCGGTCAACAACTGGTGATCAAAGACGTTGGCCGCCGCAAGCGCGATCTCCATCGGTTCCAGCATCCGCCCGGGGCCGACATCGCCACAGGCCTGACTGCCTGAGGCCGGGCCGAACACGTGGATTGCCTTTTCCTGCAGGATTAGCAGATTGCGCTGGGTCGCGGTGTCTGCCCACATCTGCTGGTTCATCGCCGGGGCGATCGCCACTGGCGCGCCGGTGGCGAGACACAGCGTCGAGAGCAGATCGTTGGCATGGCCATGGGCCAGGCGGGCCATGAAGTTGGCGCTGGCCGGGGCGATCAGCACCAGATCTGCCCAGCGAGCCAGTTCAATATGGCCCATGCCGGCCTCGGCATCCGGATCCAGCAGGGTAGTGTGGACCGGGTTACCAGACAGGGCCTGCATGGTCAGGGGGGTGATGAATTCGCAGGCGCCGGCAGTCATCACTACCCGCACCTCTGCCCCGGCATCCTGAAGGCGGCGCACGAGCTCAGCGCTCTTGTAGGCGGCGATGCCGCCTGTCACACCCAGCAGGATGCGTTTGTTGACCAGTCGTTCCATATCGGGATGGCGCTTTCGGCTGAGGCAATGAGGGAGCCTAGCGTACCACTGCCGTGCCGGGTTGCGTAGTGACTGCCCACTCAGGCCGGGCGATCCGCTATCAGGGTGAGCAGTTCCCAGTGCATGCCGGTCTCACCGGTATCCAGCAAGGTTGTGCCCAGCCCTCGTTGGATGGCCGCAATGGAGCCCTCCAGCGTGTCGCTATGAAGGTCGAATAGCAGTCGGCAGAACTGGCCCATGGCGGACAGGGACGGGAAACGCCAAAGGAGAGAGACCGTTTCACAGCTGCGGACCTGCCAGCCTGCTTCCGTCAGTTCAGAGACAGTCTGCTGGCAAAGATAATGGCCGCGATGGCCGGTGCTGTTATTGGCGTCAACATAGCCATCAAGAAAGGTATGGACCGGTGAGTGTTTACCGACATCGGACAGCACCAGTCGACCGCCAGGCCGAACTACCCGGTACAGTTCCTGCCACAGCTCACGCTTGTTCTCGATGTGATGAACGCCGGCAAGGCTGACAGCGATATCCGCACTGTGATCGGCAAAGGGCAAGGGCAACAGCGCTCCGCTGGCACCCGGGTCGCCAAATCCGGCGCTCGGTTCATGGCCCCGCCAATGGCAATCCGGCGGCAGATAGTTCCTCAAGTAGCCACCGCCTGCAGGCACATCGACGACAACATCGCCGGCCTTCACCCGAGTCCGCTGGATCAGTTGTTCGAATTCCTCGCGGCGGGCATCGGCAAAGGATCTCATGGCCTGCTCGTAGCTGCTGCCGCGGAGATCAAACAGGTCGGTATAATTCATTGTCGGCTCTAGGGCTGCCCTGAATCATGATGGGAAGGGCGTATGATTGGCGCCGAGTTTAGTAGCCGGTCGTGTCGGCGGCCAGATTCCCGAAGGTGTTTTTATAATGTTGAGACTCCAGTGGCCATGACTGCGTGGTCTGATCGCGTGTTGTTTACCCTGGTGGCGATCTGGGTGTGGGTGCGTCATCCCCTTCTTGCTGCGGCTTATCTACGTCGTGGTCTGCGTCATGGACGCTTGCCGGCCGTGGCTGTACCGCGCTCTGCTGATGACAAGTTCTTCTGGCGAAAAGTGTTTGACCATGACCCTCGGTTTACCCTGCTGTCAGACAAATTGGGTTGTAAGGCATGGGTGGCCGAGCGCACCTCGGCACTGAGGGTGGCGCCGGTGCTTTGGCAGGGGCGCGATCCGGCGCAGATTCCCGATGAGGTGCTGACGGGGGATGTGGTGTTCAAGGCCAACCATGGTTGTGGCACCAACCAATTTATTCACGCTGGAGATGTCTGTCGCCACACCCTGACGGCACTGGGTCGCCGTTGGCTGCGCCGCGCCCATGGACGGCGTGATCACCAATGGGGCTATTTCAACATTGAGCGGACGCTGTTCATCGAGTCGATGATTGTGCCCGCCTCCGGTCCGCTGCAGGAGCTTAAGTTTTATGTGTTCGCTGGCCGCATCCGGCGTCTGGTCCATATCGCCGACCGCTTCGGCGGCATTCGCGCCAGTGTCTGGGAGCGCAGCGATGTCGACTATGTGCGTGCCGAGCGGACGGCGGAAGTGGCGGGGCAGGTGTTGGACATCCCGTTGCCAGCAGTGGTGGGGCTCGCCAGCGAACTGGCGTCCAGGCTCGCCGCCCCCTTCGACCATCTGCGCGTCGATCTGCTGACAGATGGTCAGCAGCTCTGGCTTGGCGAGCTGACTGTGTACAACCTCGGTGGCTACATTTCCGGGGATGGGCACGACCCGGACGCGCCAGTGAGCCGCCACTGGGACCTCCGACGCAGTGCTTTCCTGCAGCAGCCGCCGCAGCGGGGGTGGCGCGCCCGATATGCCAAAGCCCTTTTGCGCGCGCTGCCGCCAATCTCTTAACCGGATTGACGGTAATCGCGTGCAGGGAACGCCTGCCTGCCCCGACACACTGTATCCCTGCAAGAGGCCGGGGAGGAC
Organism: Alcanivoracaceae bacterium; assembly: GCA_046292765.1. Taxonomy (GTDB): domain Bacteria; phylum Pseudomonadota; class Gammaproteobacteria; order Pseudomonadales; family Alcanivoracaceae; genus PGZG01. The sequence continues at coordinate 348,491 of JBKBQA010000003.1, forward strand.
CGGATGGCGATTCGGGATTGGCCGCGGGACGAGCGACCGCGGGAAAAGTTGATACATCGTGGAGCGGACTCCCTCAGTGATGCGGAGTTGCTGGCGATCTTCCTGCGGACGGGCCTGCGAGGGCGCACGGCGGTCGATCTGGGGCGGGATTTGCTTGGACGCAGCGGCGGGCTCCGGGAGCTCCTCGATATGCCGCTACCGAAGCTGCGCAGCCAGCCGGGGCTCGGTGATGCCCGACTGGCCCAGTTACTGGGCGCGCTGGAGCTTGGGCGCAGGTATCTGGCTGCTGAACTGGTGCGCGAGCATTCACTGACAAAGCCGGAGGATGCCGGACGCTTCCTTCTGGCCACCCTGCGACGCTACCCGCACGAAGTGTTTGCCTGTCTGTTTCTCGACAATCGTCACCGGGTGCTCGCCTTTGAGGAGCTGTTCCGGGGTACCATTGACGGCGCCGCTGTCTATCCCCGTGAGGTGGTGCGGCGGGCGCTCGATCACAATGCTGCCGCCCTGATTCTTGCCCACAACCACCCTTCCGGGGTGGCAGAGCCCAGCGAAGCGGACCGCTCGATCACCCGCCGGCTGGTCGAGGCGCTGGGACTGGTCGACGTTCGGGTGCTGGATCATCTGGTGATTGGCGACGGCCACTGGGTGTCGCTGGCGGAGCGCGGTTGGTTGTGAGCGCCGGTCATATCGGGCATTTGATCTGATCCGGCTTGTACCCCCGCTGGCCTTCTGGTATAAAACGCGCCTTTTCCGGGGGCGTCTCCCCCGTGATCGATGTCGGAGCAAGACAATGTCCAGAGTTTGCCAGGTTACCGGGAAGCGTCCGATTACGGGCCACCATGTTTCTCACTCGAACATCAAGACCAAGCGTCGTTTCGAGCCGAATTTGCACCACCACCGTTTCTGGGTTGAGTCCGAGAAGCGTTTTGTGCGTCTGCGCGTCTCCTCAAAGGGCATGCGGATCATCGACAAGCTGGGTATCGACGCGGTCCTGACCGACGTCCGTGCCCGTGGCATCAAGGTCTAAGGAGACAGGTCATGGCCAAGAGCGGCGCTCGCGAAAAGATCAAGCTGGTTTCTACTGGTGGTACCGGTCACTTCTATACCACCACCAAGAACAAGCGTAACCACCCGGAAAAACTGGAAATGAACAAGTTTGACCCGGTGCTGCGCAAGTATGTCCCGTATAAAGAAGGCAAGATCAAGTAAGCATTGCTGAACGATTCTGACTTCAAATAAAAAACCCGGCATGGCCGGGTTTTTTATTGTCTGCCAAACCGCCGCGCTTACGCGCTAGCGGGCTGCACGGTATAGGACTTGAGCTGTTCGGAGAAGTCCTGCAGGGCACGGATTCCGGAAGCCTCTGCCTCCCGGCACCACTCCCGCAGAGCCTCTACCATGTCCTGAGAGGAAGCGCTGGTACGCGACCAGACATCCTGCAGGCGCAGTCGGTACTCATAGATGGCAGCCAGCGTCTCGTTATTCGACACCAGCAGCGACAGCTTCTCCTTGCCCCGCTCAGTAATCAGGCTGTCTTCACGGTGCAGCAGGGTGCCGGCACGGCGGAAAAATGCACGAGTCGCTTCGGAGGCACGGGCCTTCTCTTCGCGGACCACCGGCATGATCACGTCCTGACGATAGCGGGCCATGACCTGAAACCGGTTCTGCATCAGAGCACGCAGGGTGTCCATATCTATGGTGGTCTTGTTCTCTGCGAACACCGGGCGTGGTGGCACTTTGTTGACTTTGGCGAGCCGCAGCTTTTCGAACAGGCGGATCCAGGCCCAGCCCATATCGAACTCGAAGCGGCGTACCGACAGCTTGGCCGAGTTCGGGTAGGTGTGGTGGTTATTGTGCAGTTCTTCACCGCCGATAAGGATGCCCCAGGGCACGATATTGCGCGAAGCGTCGCGGCATTCGAAGTTTCGGTAGCCCCAGAAGTGGCCAATGCCGTTGATGACGCCAGCGGCAAACACCGGGATCCACATCATCTGTACAGCCCAGATGGTAATGCCGATGGCGCCAAAGCAAAGCAGATTCATGGCGCCCATCAGGGCGATGCCGAGATTCGGGAAGCGACTGTACAGGCGGCGCTCAATCCAGTCGTCCGGGGTGCCGGCGCCGAAGCGGTCCAGTGTTTCCTGATTGCGGGCTTCGGCCTGATAGAGCTCTGCGCCCTCCCGAAGAACCTTGCCAATGCCTTTGACCACCGGGCTGTGCGGATCGTTTTCGGTTTCGCAAAAGGCATGGTGTTTTCGGTGAATCGCGGTCCACGCCTTGGTGTTGGTGGCGGTAGTGAGCCAGAGCCAGAAGCGAAAGAAATGGGCCAGCGCCGGGTGCAGATCCAGTGCCCGATGGGCTGAATGCCGGTGCAGGTAAACCGTGACGCTGACGATGGTGATGTGGGTCAGCGCCAGGATGATCAGTACCACCTGCCAGGCGGTTGGGGAAAACAGGCCGTTGAGACTCATGGAAGTTCCACTGCGGGTTGAATTGTCTGCTGCTCTATTCTGACCCGATTTTGGGCCGAGCCGCCATCAGCGTACAGGGTGAAGTGTGACAGTTTGCGTCCACCCCCGTCATTTGCCATTGGCGCCAACGCCGGCGGCTGGTGCCGGCCGATACCCTGAGGTAACGTCGGTCGTCCCGAGCTGCCGTCGTCAGTGTGCCATGCCAGAGTTACCTGAGGTTGAAACTACCTGCCGGGGCATCCGCCCGTATATGGAGGGGGCGGTGATCCGTCAGGTTCGCGTCCGCCAGCCGCGTTTGCGCTGGCCGGTGCCCGCCGAGGTGGCGACGTTGTCGGACGCCAGGGTACTGGCGGTCCGCCGGCGCGCAAAGTTTGTTCTGGTGGATGTGCCTTCCGGCCAGCTGCTATTGCATCTCGGTATGTCCGGGAGCCTGCGGGTGGTGCCCGCTGATACGCCTCCGGGCAAGCATGACCATATTGATCTTGTGCTCGACACCGGCCTTTGTGTGCGGTTCAACGACCCGCGCCGATTCGGCGCCGTGCTCTGGAGTGGTGAGCCGGATGCCCACCCGTTGTTGGCCGGGCTCGGCCCCGAGCCGCTGGGACCAGACTTTTCCGGCGAATGGCTGGCGGCACGGTCGGTCGGCCGCCGTCAGTCGGTGAAGACCTTTATTATGGATAACCACACGGTGGTGGGGGTGGGGAACATCTATGCGCAGGAGAGTCTGTTTGCCGCCGGCATCCATCCGTCCCGGCAGGCCGGGCGAGTCAGCGCGGTGCGATACCAGCGCCTGGCAGGCGCCATCCGGGCAGTGTTATCCCGCGCCATCGAGGCGGGCGGCACCACCCTGCGGGATTTTACCCGGGTAGACGGGCAGCCGGGATACTTCGCCCAGGCCCTGACAGTCTATGGCCGGGGCGGCGAACCCTGCCTGCATTGTGGCACCCCTTTGAAGGCCACCCGCCACGGTCAGCGGGCAACCTGCTATTGCCCCCAGTGTCAGCGCTGACGGGTTGCCCGGATGGGATCAAAAGTGTAGATTGTGAGCAATTGCCGTTTTATTAAGAACTTAGACGCCATAATGGCAGCGATACTTTAACTATAACAAGCAATCAGAGGGTTTCATCATGCTGCGAGCAAAGCGCCCGTTTCTGGCCTCGATTCTCGCCTTCAGTCTCCTGTTCGCCGGCTGGGCACCCATGGCCCACGCCTTTGATCCGGACAGCGACCGCCCGGGGGAAATCTCCATGATGGCCGACGCCTTGCTGGCTCGACCGGTGCTGCTGGTCAGCACTGTGATTGGTCTTGGCCTGTTTACAGTGACGCTGCCGTTCAGTCTACTCGGCGACAATGTTGATGAAGCCGCTGAGGCGCTGGTCAAGGCTCCGGCCCGTGCGACCTTCCTGCGTTGTCTGGGATGCACCCCGGCGCAGCATGAACAGCGCCAGAACGAGCGCAGTACCGAACGCGCCAATCGCTGACAACCAGAAAATATGAGCGCGCCGCAGGCGCGTCGGGGAAGGAGTCGAATCATGAAAAACAGTCTTCGCAATGTGATGCTGCTGGCAGCAATCGGTGCGACACCGTTGGTGGCGTCGGCAACCGAGGAAGGCATTGGCTATATCGGCGTCAACTACTTTCAGGTTGAGACCGATGATCGTTTCTTTGGTGGTGACAGCGTTGACACCGGTGATCTTGTTATCAGGGTTGGTGGCAAACTGACGGAGACTTTCACCTCCGAGCTGCGAGTGGGAATGACGGCAGTTCCGGAAGAGCAGGGCGGCATTGAGTACAAGAATGATTACTACATCGGTGGCATGTTGCGGATGCAAAAGGCCTATGCGGGCTTCACTCCGTACCTTGGCATCAGCTACACCTTTATCAAGGAAAGCCTGACGGGCGCCGGTTCCGCGACCTTGCGGGATTTCGGTTATGCCGCCGGTGCGGATATCCGTCTCGGTGAAAAACTGGGCGTCAATCTGGAGTACTGGGTGATGACTGGCGATCCCACCAATGACATTGATCGCAAGGGACCATCAGTGGGTGTGTTCTACAGATTCTGAAGGCCGCGTGCAGCGGTGACTTTGCAGGTCGGACGGAATGATAATAATGAAACCGTATAAAGCGATTGCCACCCTGCTTGCTGTCTTTTCGCTGGCTGCGTGTGGGCCCGGCAGTGATCCTGATGGGCTGGTGTTGGGGAGCCTGAGTGTCAGTGTTCAGGGGCTGGAGCCGGGTGACGTGCTTGAGGTCACGTTGCGCAGCGAAACCCTGAACATTACTGCCAATGGCGTGAGCACCTTTACCACCCGGGTGGATTTGAACAGAACCAACACCCTGACCATCGACAGTTCGCCACCCGCCCGCCCTTGCCGGTTCAGTAATGGTTTGACGACGATTTCCTCTCGCAATACAGTTCAGAACGTGTTCTGCGGTGTCGGCGTGAACAGTGCACTTCCGTTTGTGCCCGGGATGCCGTTCCAGCTGCGTGGCTGGAGTGCGGCAAGTGCCCCCCCCTCCCTGATTGTGGCGACCATCGGCATTATCGACCTTAACGGCAATCCGCGTACCGGTGCTACCGTCAATGATTTCCGCTTCTTTGATGGTCCGAACCAGATAGTGAACTCCACCGAGGCGCCCATTCATGTGGAGGCGGTGCCGTTGACCAATCTCACCTTGCGTACGGCGCTGGTGCTGGATATCAGCCGCAGTTTCACGGCAACAGATATTGACACTATCAAAGCCGCCGCCATCTCTGCTGTGGCAACGCTGCAGTCGTTTCAGGAGATGTCGATTTTCGTATTTGACAGTGCCGTCACCCAGTTGACCGGTTACACCAATGACGCCGCAGTGCTGACTGCAGCGATCAATAGCATCCCCCGTGAGCCTGAGGCGCGGGACAACGCCACCAATCTTTACGGCGCGGTGCGTGATGCAGTGCAGTCCTGGGATGATCTGGTATTTCTGGATCAGGCCGATATCGGCTACGCCGTCCTGATCACCGATGGCGAGCACAACGCCAATGGCCTGAGCTATCAGGATATCGAAGATGACATTGGTGGTCGCGAGGTGTTCGCGATTGCCATTGGTTCGGCGGTGGATATTCCCGCTCTGCGAGAGGTCGCGGGTGATCCGGATGGCCGTTTCGGCAAGGTTGTGCAGATATCCTCTGTAGCGGACCTCGCCGGGGCCTTTGTCGAGATTGCCCAAAAGCAGATTGCGCTGGTGTCCGGATTGCACATTGTTTACCACCTGTCACCGAAGCGGGACATCGGGGAGCCGGATGAACACAGCTTCTCCATCGAAGTGGGTGATTTCAACTTCTGCATCATTGCAGTGGGAGAGGATTTCGATGGTTTCTGTCGCTTTACCGTGATCTACGACAGTCAGGGTTTCACCAGCAACAGTGGCCTGATTCTGGTGCCCAACGCGGGTGCACTGGAGCCAAACGGCGAGATCGATTTTGCGGTCCCGGCCTGGCTGCCCTGCGGCGGTGCGACCCCGAACTACAGCTGGAATCTGAATGTGATCAACGGCGCGGCGACGGGTGCCGTCGTTCCGGCGACGGACGATCGGATATACAGGATTACCCTCGGTCCAACGCCGCCGATTGAGCTGGAGCTGTCGGTGCAGGATCTCAACTCACCGGGTTGTGCTGCGTCCTTCCCATTATTGCTCGCACCATGATGCGAAAATGAAAAAAGCCGGGCATCGCCCGGCTTTTTTCATTTTCCTGTGGCGCGAACCAGCGCCTTGCCTCCGCCTCGCGGATCCGACACCGCTTCCAGCGTTTTCAGTCTGCCGTGCCAGAGGATCGCCTGCATGTTGCCGTAGCGGCGACCGGTAGATTCCACTTCATGGCCCCGAACCAGCAGCGCCTTGCCCGCCGCCGTGCCGACAAAATCGGGTTCGCCCTCGACCTTGTCAGGAAGATACTGATGGTGGAAACGCGGTCGGGCTACCCACTCCGCAGGTGTCTTGCCGTCGAGTGCATCAAGAATGCCGAGCATCACCATGCTGATGATTCGGCTGCCACCCGGGGTGCCAAGGATGGCGACATTGCCGTCCCATTCGACGAAGGTTGGCGTCATTGAGGACAGCGGGCGTTTGCCCGGTGCAATGGCATTCGCCTCTCCGCCGATCAGGCCATAGGCATTCGGGCTGCCAGGATTGGCAGAGAAGTCGTCCATCTCGTTGTTCAGCAACAAGCCGGTCCCGGGGACAACAAAGCCGGAGCCGAACGGCAGATTGATGCTGAGCGTGGCGGCGACCCGGTTGCCCTGCTGATCGATAATGGAAAAGTGACTGGTGTGATTGCCCTGTTCCACGGTTAACGGCTCACCGAGACTGCTTGAAGGCGTGGCGAGATCAAGGCGAATGCTGGCGGCTGATCGGGTTGCATACTGTTTGTCGAGCAGTCGGTCGAGAGGCATCTCGACGTAGTCAGGGTCGCCAAGGTAGACCGCGCGATCACGGTAGGCTCGCTTCATCGCCTCCACCGCCAGATGCGGTAGCAGCGCCGGGTCGATACGACCATCGTTGAAGCGCTCCAGCATGTTCAGCGTTTGGATCAACACAACGCCACCGGACGAGGGCGGGGCGGCGCTGATAATGCGGGCGCCACGGAAGGTGCCCACCACCGGATCGCGTTCCACCACCCGGTAATTTGCCAGATCCTCTATCGACCAGAGCCCGCCGTTGTCGATCACACCATCGACGAGCTTCTGTGCCAGCTCGCCACGATAGAAGCCGTCATGCCCCTGGTCGGCGAGCAGAGTCAGCAGGGTGGCGAGATCCGTCTGCACGACAAGATGGTCAAGCGGGGGCACCTCCCCGTTATTCAGGAAGATGCGGCGGGCTTCCACTGAGCGGGTCAGCGCGTCGCGTCGCATCAGCGCCATGCGGCGATAGTGCTCGTTAACGGGAAAGCCCTCGCTGGCCAGCCGGATGGCCGGAGCCAGACTGGTCGACAGCGGCAGCTTGCCGTAACGACTTGCCAGATGAGCGAGGGCGGCGGGCTGGCCGGGAATCGCCGCCGCTGCAGGACCGTTGATGGCCCAGTCCCGGACCACCTGACCGCGATTGTCGAGATACATGTCGCGGCTGGCTGCTGCGGGTGCGGCTTCGCGACCATCAATCATCAGATTGCGGCCGCCATCCGCCTGATGCAGCAACCAGAAGCCGCCCCCACCCATGCCGGAGCCAAATGGTTCCACCACGGCGAGGGCGGCGCTTACCGCCACTGCGGCATCAAAGGCGTTGCCACCCTGGTCCATTACCTCGAAGCCGGCATCGGTGGCCAGCGGATGGGCAGAGGCTATGGCTGCCGCGGGCAGTCGGGCATGGCCGACAGTGGTAAGGCAGAACACCAGAACTACGCCAAAGCGCAGGGAAGTCGTCCACTTCATCATGTGTCTCCTGACAGTGCCGTGGTCCGTAGTACGTCGCACGGCGTGCGGCCCGGCATCGCGGCCTGGCATCGTTATGGTAAAGACGGAATGATGGGGGTGTTTGCCGCCGAGGTCTATCGGTCGGAGGGGCGAGCGGGGTATCAGAGTGCCCCCTGAGCTCACCCGCGCAGGCGGGCTTCGCGTTTGCGGACCAGTGCTTCTGCCACCACAGCGGGCACGAATTTGGTGATATCGCCGTCGAGCAGGGCGATTTCCCTCACCAGACTCGACGAGATAAATGACAGGTGCTCCGCCGGGGTCAGGAACACGGTTTCCAGATCCGGCGCCAGCTGACGGTTCATGTTGGCAAGCTGGAACTCATACTCAAAATCGCTCACGGCGCGCAGCCCGCGCAACAGGATATTGGCATTCTGGTCGGCGCAGAAATGCGCCAGCAGCTTGGAGAAGCCCACCACCCGAATGTTGTTCAGGTGGCCGAGCGACGCCTCGGCCAGCGCGACGCGCTCTTCCAGCGAAAACAGTGGACCTTTTTTCTCGCTGGCGGCGATGGCCACGATCACTTCATCAAACATGGCGGCGGCACGTTCGATCAGATCCTTATGGCCGTTAGTGATCGGGTCGAAGGTGCCGGGATAGACAACGCGATTGGTCATGGGCTGATCCAGTGAAACCGAAGTGGGGCAAGGATAACGACTCGGGCCGGCAACCGGAAGGCTGCCGGCCCGATGCACTTACGCCTGCAGAAGGGTCGCCAGCTGACTGGCGTTGCGGGCGGTGATGCCGTAGATGGTGAGCTGCGGGTTCACACCCAGACTGGTGGGCAGCACCGAGCCGTCGAATACATAGAGGTTATCCAGATGGTGGTAGCGGCCGTCGTTGTCGGTCACGCATTGCTTCAGGTCGCTACCCATGGTGCAGCCGCCCATCACATGAGCGCTGCCAGCGCCGGCCAGTCCCGGGGCATACTTCAGCCCGGCCAGATGTTCGCGGGCTTCTTTCCAGCTACGGTAGAAAGGCGCATCGCCATGACCGGGGCGTACTGCCTGAGCACCGGCGGCGAACAGCATCTCGGTCATGCTCAGGTGACTGTGACGGAACCCGTCCAGCACGTAATCGTTCAGCACATAGTCCAGCACCGGGTCGCCGTGCCGATCAATTTCCACCTGGCCACCCTCGCTTTGCGCGTGGAAGCCGTCGCGGGTCATGGCAATCGCGGCAGCGTAGTGGGGAATGCGATTGACCTGATCGCGGGCGAGCTGGCCATAACCTCCAATCAACGAGCTTAACAGCCCGGGATGGGTGGGCATCACTTCCAGCTTGTAGCCGATCTTGCCGGCTACGCCATCGCGCCAGGTGAACTGGTCGGAATAGAGGCTTTGCGGTGCGCCATAGTAACCCGCTACGGCTTCCTCGAAGTCGCCCAGTACCAGTGTGGTCGGGTGCAGAAAGGTGCGTTTACCCAGACGCTTATGGGGGTCTGGAACGCCGGAACGCATCAGCAGCGCCGGCGTATTAATGCCACCGCCAGCCGCGATAATGGTGGTGGCTTCGACACGCACGGTGCGACCGGTAGGGCGCTTGCGGGCATCCAGAGCCTGACACAGTACCGCCGTTACCCGGTTGCCGTTGTGTTCCAGCGTCCGCGCCTCAGCGCTGTGGATCAGGGTGGCGCCGTGCTGCATGGCACCGGGAAGCGTGGTCACCAGCATGGATTGCTTGGCATTGGTCGGGCAGCCGGTGCCGCAGTAACCCAGATTCCAGCAGCCATCAACATTGCGCGGAATCACTCCCCAGCTCCAGCCGAGCGCCTCGCAACCGACTTTCATGGCGTGGTTATTGGCGTTCGGTGGCATGGCCCACTTGCTGACCTTGAGGCGCTGTTCCATTTTTTCGAACCAGGGGTCCAGTTCGGAGCGGGACAGGCCGTCAACGCCAAAACGGCTTTTCCAGTAGTCGAGAGTTTGTGCCGGAGTACGGAAGCTGGAGGTCCAGTTCACCACCGTGGTGCCGCCGACAGCGCGGCCCTGCAGGATGGCAAGGCTGCCGTCCTTCGACGCGCGGGCGGCGCCCTCCTGATAGAGGTCGCGGTAGGCCTCGCCCTCGTCCATGTTGAATTCATCGCTGCTTTTCAGTCGCGCGGCTTCAATGATCACCACACTCAAGCCGGACTGGCTGAGAAGTTCCGCCGCCACCGCCCCGCCGGCCCCGGAGCCAACAATGACGACATCCGCCTGCAGGGTACGGTTCTCGCTCAGGCCGCTGGCATCAATCACTGACCAGCCTGCTTCAAGGCCTTCCTTCCAGGGGTCGCGGACACCGCGAATTTCCATCTGTGACAAATCTTTCATGCGTTCACCTTGCGCGGCGGGCCGGGATATCCGGTGGAGCGGGCGTTGTCAGGGTCGGTGTACCAGGCCATGATTAGCGGTTGGCACAATCCGTTGAACGCGAGCCGAACAAAGCTGTTCTGCTTGCGGCTCCAGTTGCCGACGGCAGCATCCAGCTCCTCACGCGACAGCTTTGAGGGATGCGTCCAGGTGTCCGTGGCCCACCAGCGGAAGGCGCCAAGCTGGAGAACATCGTAGAGCTCGAACAGCGGTGCCCTGTTGCGAGGCAGCACACCATCAAACAAGGCATCGAGCCGTTTCAGCACCCGCGGTATATCGTGGTTTTCGTCGGTCATGGCGCCGGCCAGCACCACCGGCGCCAGCAACGACAGGATCTCGATATCACCACGACGCAGATGCAGATAGCCTTCGGCGGGACCGTCTACGGAGCTGCAGCCACTGAGGCTGGCCACCGTCGCGCCACCGGCCAGCAGTGCAGAGCCGAACATGCCGGCGCGCAGAAACTCGCGCCGGTCGAGAGAGAAAGCGTCGCTCATCGGCGCCTCACTTCAGCAGGTATTTGTAGACCAGCCGGTGCATGGTGCGACCGAATGGCGGCAGGATATTTTTGGTCGGGTTAATGCGGCCACGGCGGAACACGCCCTTGGTGTTAGAGAAGGTCAGGAAGCCTTCGTAACCATGGTAGTGGCCCATACCGGAGGGGCCAACGCCACCGAACGGAATGTCGTCGACGCCGACCTGGGTCATGGTGTCGTTCAGTGCGGCGCAGCCGGAGTGGGTGGCGTTCAGCACCTGCATGCCGCGCTCGGTGTTCCAGTCGAAGTAGTACAGCGCCAGCGGCCGTGGCCGGGCGTTGATGTAGTCGATGGCTTGCGGCAGCGAGTCGTACTCCATCACGATCATCAGCGGGCCAAAGATTTCATCCTCGGTGATCTTCATCGCGTCGGTGGTGTTCAGCACGAGCGTGAACGGAATTTTGCGCGACTGGCTGAAATCTTCGCCGGCCGGGTTCACTTCGATCAGGGTGGCACCTTTTTGCTTTGCATCTTCCAGATAGCCCAACAGGCGCTTGTGCTGGCGCTCGTTGACCACCGAGGTCAGGTCCGGGTTGTTGACCATGGTCGGATACATCTGTGTTACCTGGGCCTTGAATGCGGCGACAAATTCATCGGCTTTGCCCTTTGGCAGCATCACATAATCCGGTGCCACGCAGGTCTGGCCGGCGTTGAAGCATTTGCCAAAGGCAATGCGCTCCACCGCATCGCGGATAGGGAAGTCGGCGCTGACGATACAGGGGCTCTTGCCGCCCAACTCCAGCGTCACCGGAGTCAGATTTTCGGCAGCAGCGCGCATCACGTGGCGGCCGATGGAGGTGGCGCCGGTGAACAGCAGATGATCAAAGTGCAGCCTGGAAAAGGCCGCGCCGACATCCACTTCGCCATTGACCACGGCGACGTGATCTTCCTCATAGACCTCGGCCAGCAGTTTTTTCAACAGCTCGCCGGTGGCCGGGGTGGATTCGCTCATCTTGATCATCACCCGGTTGCCGGCGGCCAGCGCGCCCACCAGCGGACCCAGTGCCAGAAACAGCGGATAATTCCACGGCGAGATGATGCCCACCACGCCGACCGGCTGGTAGGTCACCAGTGCAGCACCGGGCCACTGGGCGGCGCCGATCTTGCGCTTTTGCGGTTTCATCCACTTGCGCAGGTTCTTGGCGTAGTACTTGATGCCTTCGAGGCTGGTCATGATCTCCGCCAGCCTGGTCTCGTCGGCGGAGCGGGCGCCAAAGTCGCTGTTCAGGGCGGCGCAGATCTCCTCCTGATACTTCACCAGCAGTGGCCGCAGCCGATTCAGGTGGTCGATGCGCTCTTCCGCAGTTGGGTAGGGATGGCGAGCGAAGGCGGCTTTCTGGGCCTGAAACACCTGCTCCATCCGGGTGATTTCCTGATTGTGGCTGTGCAGGGCCTGTACGTCGGCGACCATATTGTTCTCCTGATGCGGGTTCGGGGCGGCGACCACGGCGGCGCGCCATGGCAGTGCATGCTTGCCACCGATTTTTAGAGTAATTACTCTAGCTGTCAATCCCTGACCGCTGGCCGATAATCGGGCAGCCCGATTATCGGCGGTTATGGCCCATTCTGACTCCGGAGAGCCCATGTCTGCCCAGCAGTCCAGTGACCTGATCCGTCGTCACTATGCCAGCTTCAATGCCGATGAGTAGTACCAAGGAGCGCATCCTCGCCACCAGCCTTGAGCTGTTCAACCGTCATGGCGAGCGCAACGTGACCACTAACCACATCGCCGAGGCCCTGGGGATCTCGCCGGGCAACCTGTACTACCACTATCGCAACAAGGGCGACATCGTCTTTGCCCTGTTCGAGCGGTATCAGGCCACTGTCGAGGCATTTCTCCAGGTGCCGCCAAACCGGCCACTGACCTGGCAGGACAAGGTCGGCTATCTGGAGTCGATCCTGCAGAGTATGTGGGGGGCGCGCTTCCTGCATCGCGACATGTCCCACCTGCTCAATCAGGATGAGCGCCTGCGGAGTTCCTACAGTGAGTTTGTCCAGCGCAGTCTGGCTCAGGGGCTCGCGGTCTACGAGGGCTTGCGGGCATCGGGATTGATTGAGGTCGGTGACGAGGAGATGCAGGCTCTGTTGGTTAACACCTGGGTGATGGCCGCGTCCTGGGCCGGCTTTGTTCACAGCATGGTGCCGGCGGAGCGACGCGACGAGGAGCTGGATCGCACCCTGTTGCGCCAGGGCATCTACCAGATCGTCTGTCTCGAAGCGCCCTACCTGCGCGGTGAGGCGCTCGCGCATCTAGCCGCCATGAAAGCTCGCTACGGCAGCGGCGATACTCTGGATCTGCTGTTCCCCCGCGAGACACCCGCAGTGCAGTAGCAGCGGCAATCCTGTCGCGAAAGGGTTCGGCAAAGGCGCCGTCCGCCGTTACCTGATGGAGTCGCTCCCCGATACTCGCTTGGTCCATCAGGTAACGGCGGACGGCGCTATCGAGCACTGCACATCACGACAGGATTGCCGCTGCTACATCATCTGCCGCAGCACGTAGTGGAGAATGCCACCGTGGCGGTAGTACTCCACTTCCGTGGCGGTATCGATCCGCACCAGAGCCGCGAAGCTCTGCTCCTTGCCGTCGCGCCGCACCACCACCCGGGTGATGCCGTGGGGGACCAGATCATTGACCAGATCCGGGATGTCGATTTCCTCCGAGCCATCCAGCCTCAGGCTGAGCCGATCGACGCCCTCGGGAAACTGCAACGGCAGGATGCCCATGCCGATCAGATTCGAGCGATGGATCCGCTCGAAGCTCTCCGCGATCACTGCTCGCACACCGAGCAGGCTTGGGCCCTTGGCGGCCCAGTCCCGCGATGAACCGGTGCCATATTCCTTGCCCGCCACCACCACCGTCGGTACCCCGTCGTTCAGGTAGCGCATGGCGGCGCCATAGATCGGCAATACTTCACCCTGTGGCAAGTGTCGGGTGACGCCACCCTCGCTGCCCGGCACCATCTCGTTGCGGATGCGGATATTGGCGAAGGTGCCGCGCATCATCACCTCGTGATTGCCGCGCCGGGAGCCGTAGGAGTTGAAGTCCTGCGGTGCCACCCCATGGCTCTGCAGATAATGGCCGGCGGGGCTGTCGGTCTTGATGCTGCCCGCCGGGGAGATGTGGTCGGTGGTGATCGAATCAGCGAACAGGGCGAGTATGCGAGCGCCGGAAATCGGTTGTAATGGCGCCGGCTGCGGGGTTAGTCCCGCGAAATAGGGCGGTTGCTGGATATAGGTGGAATCCGGCTGCCAGCGGTAGGTGTCTGCGGTCGGAACCGGCATGGCCTGCCAATCGGCATCGCCATCGAACACCGAGGCATATTGCTGGCGGTAGAGGTCACCGCTGACATGCTTCAGGGCGGCCTGTATTTCGGCGCTGGTCGGCCAGATATCCCGCAGGAACACAGGCTTGCCGTCGGCATCCCGGTTCAGCGGCTCGCGGCTGAGATCAATCTTGACCGAACCGGCCAGCGCATAGGCCACCACCAGCGGCGGTGAGGCGAGCCAGTTGGTTTTCACACTCTGGTGAACCCGGCCCTCGAAGTTGCGATTGCCCGACAGCACCGACGCCACCATCAGGTCGCCTTCATGGATGGCCTTCTCCACCACCTCCGGCAGCGGGCCTGAATTGCCGATGCAGGTGGTACAGCCGTAACCCACCAGTTGGAAGCCAAGGGCATCAAGATCCTGGTTCAATCCGGCCCGGGCGAGGTACTCGGTCACCACCTTGGAGCCGGGTGCCAGAGACGTTTTCACCCAGGGGCGACGGTGCAAGCCTTTTTGCCGTGCCTTGCGCGCCAGCAAGCCGGCGGCCAGCATCACCGAGGGATTGGACGTGTTGGTGCAAGAGGTGATAGCAGCGATCACCACATCACCATGGCGCAGGTTGTGATGTTCGCCGTCGATATCGATGCTGACTTCGCCTGGGGTGAGGACAGTTTCCGGTTGAACGCCGCCCTCACTTTGCATGGCGGCGACGTCGCGCACTGGAACCTGCTTGCTCTCCAGATGGGCAAACGCGGCCGGCACCTTGCCCAGGGTGACCCGATCCTGTGGTCGCTTCGGCCCGGCAAGGCTGGCTTCCACGGTGCCTAGATCGAGCGTCAGCACATCGGTAAAGACCGGCTCGGCCATACCCGGCTCCCGCCACAGCCCCTGCGCCTTGCAGTAGCTCTCAACCAGCGCGATGGTGTGGCTGTCGCGGCCGGTAAGCGTGAGGTATTCCAGCGTCCGCTCGTCGATCGGAAAGAAGCCGCAGGTGGCGCCATACTCCGGCGCCATGTTGGCGATGGTGGCACGATCCGCCAGCGGCAATTCGTTCAGACCGTCGCCGCAGAACTCGACGAACTTGCCGACTACGCCATGGCGACGCAGCATCTCGGTGACAGTGAGTACCAGATCCGTGGCGGTGACGCCCTCGCGCAGGGCGCCGGTCAAACGCAAGCCGATCACTTCCGGGATCAGCATCGACACCGGCTGGCCCAGCATGGCGGCCTCGGCCTCAATGCCACCAACGCCCCAGCCGAGCACCCCCAGCCCATTGATCATGGTGGTGTGGGAGTCGGTGCCCACCAGTGTGTCTGGCCAGGCCCACAGTTCGCCGTCCCGTTCTTCAGACCAGACGCCACGAGCCAGATACTCAAGATTGACCTGATGGCAGATGCCGGTGCCGGGTGGCACCACGCGGAAGTTGCGGAAGGCATGCTGGCCCCAGCGCAGGAAGGCGTAGCGCTCGCTGTTGCGCTGATACTCGATGCGGACGTTATCGGCGAAGGCGGTGGCAGTGCCAAAATGGTCCACCATCACCGAGTGATCAATCACCAGATCAACCGGTGTTAGCGGATTGATCTGCTGCGGGTCGCCACCCATGGCGGCAATGGCCTCGCGCATGGCGGCCAGATCAACCACGCCAGGCACGCCGGTGAAATCCTGCATCAACACCCGCGCCGGCCGGAAAGCTATTTCCCGGTCAGAGTGCCGGGTATCTGGCCATTTCAACAGTGCCTTGAGATCGTCGCGGGTGGCGGTCACGCCATCTTCGAAGCGCAATACGTTTTCCAGCAGCACCCGGAGTGAGAAGGGCAGGGCTGTCAGTGGCCCCCAGCCTTCCTCTTCGAGCGCGGCAAGTGCGTGGTAGTGATAGGTTCGGTCGCCCACCTGGAGGGTGCGGATGCTGTTGCTGTGCTGGCGGCTACTGGCCATGGTGAACTCCCTGTCGGATCCGTGAGGGGAGCCTTCGATACTACGCCTGCCACGCCTCTACTCCAAACCCCGTATCGGGTAGAATGCGCGCTGATTCATTTGCCGGGCGCTGTCATGCTGGTCTCCTACAAGCACAATTTTCTGTTCGTCCATATCGCCAAAACCGGCGGTACCAGCGTGAGGGATGCTCTGCGGCAGTACCGCTGGGGGGGCGTTTACGCTGCACCGCTGGCCATTACCAGCCTGTTCAGCCAGATGACGCGGCCACGCCACAAGCTTGGCATCAAGATTCCCCGTCACGCCAAGGCCATTGCCGCCAAGGAAATGTTTCCGCGTGATGTCTATAACGGCTTCTTCAAATTTGTTGTCGTGCGAAACCCGTGGGATCTTCAGGTCAGCGCCTATCATCATGTTCGCAGGAATCCGATTGGCATGCCCGACACCGTCAAGACCTTTGCCGAGTTCCTCGATTACAAGTTTGATCTGTCGCGACCGTACAACTTCATGCTCGACATCACTAACGAGCCGCAGCGCGATTACATTGTCGACATGCGCGGAAATGTCATCGTCGATTTTATTGGCCACTACGAATCGCTGCAGGATGACTTTAACGAAATCTGTCGTCGTGTCGGGGTGGCGGCGGTGGACCTTCCTCATCACCGCAAAGCGGAAGGGCGCAAGGATTACCGCAGCTACTACAGCGGTGATCTTGCCGACCGCGTGGCGGCTCGCTTCCATCAGGATATCGACATTCTCGGCTACCGTTTCGACCCGGCCTGATCAGTTGAACTGGGCATCGAAGCTGGCAAGCAAACTGATCAGCTGACTGACGTCGTGCGGCAGATGAGACAGTGCCTGCTCTGCCATTGGCGCGATCTGGCAGGTCTCCGGCAGCGGAAGATCACCTTCAATCAGGGCGCGAAAGCGGGCCACCATCACCCATTGCAGCCACTGCTCGAAGGCCATCCGATCGGCGAAGAAGGGGGTGGTGCTCATAAAGGCCTGCTGCGCCGGAGCCTGCGTCGACCAGACTCCCAGTTCGCGCAGCTCCGCCTCAATCTCGCTCAGCAGCTGTAGCAGCAAGTCGCGGCGCGGATCAGTCATCCAGCATGGCCAGCAGGTCGGTCAGTTCACGCAGGTTGTGAATGCGGTGCGGATGCGGCTCGATGCTGTTCGGCCAGGGCTGGTCCAGCAGGTTGGCCCAGACCGCATGGAAGCCCTGCTGGCGAGCAGCATCAATATCTTCCTCGGGATGGTCGCCAACATGAACGGCCTGATGCGGTTGGGCCCCGGCGGAACGCAGGGCCGCCTGAAACATATCCGGCGCCGGCTTGCGGCGTCCCACGGACTCGGCGGAATGGTGGAAATCAAACAAATCGTGAATGCCGATCTTTTTCAGGTCAGCGTTACCGTTGCTGAGGGCGCCAAGCCGGTAGCTGTCGGCCAGCAACGTCAGCACATCCAGCGCGCCGGGAAAAAACACCACCTCGTTACGGGCATCGTGGAAAACACGGAAACCCTGATCGGCCAGCAAGGCCGCCTCGTTGGTGCAGTAGCCGGCTTCGCGAAATCCCTGAGCCAGCGCATCGCGGCGCAGCGCAGTCAGGTTATGCATGTAGCCTGGCTTGTCTCGCAGCAGCTGGTCGCGAATGCGCAGCATGGTGTCGCGGGTCATGTGTCGGGCGGCATCGGGATGGCGCTCGGCAATCCACTGGGCGCAGCAGCGATCCGCCCGGCGAATGACTTCGTCCACCGGCCAGAGGGTGTTGTCGAGATCGAAGGTGATGACCTTGAGCGCTGCCATGTCTGGAATGGTAGCCTGCCTGCCCTTGCCGGGTCATTACCGTTTACCGCCGGCTGCTATCATCAGGCCTTAGGCTGAGGGGGGATAATATGCGTGGTGTGGTGCTGGATCTCGATACGCTCCGTCCGGAGGACCTCTCACTGACGGGCCTGATGGCTACTCTGCCGGTGTGGCACTGCCATCCGGCGACCTTGCCGGCGGAGACCGCGACTCGCCTTGCCGGCTGCCAGGTCGCCGTCACCAACAAGGTGGTGATTGGTCGGGCCGAGATCGCTGCTGCTGCGGAGCTGCAGCTGATCTGTGTCTCAGCCACCGGCACCAATAATGTCGATCTGGAGGCGGCCCGGGAGCGCGGCATCGTGGTCTGTAATGTTCGGGATTACGCCGCCGCCAGTCTGGCCCAGCATGTGTTTGCCTTGCTGCTGGGGATGGCCACCCGCTGGCACGACTATGCTGCCGATGTCCGCGCGGGTGACTGGTCCCGCTCGCCGATGTTCTGCCTGATGCACCGGCCGGTGGTGGAGCTGGCTGGCAAGACGCTGGGCATCATTGGTTACGGCGTGCTCGGGCAAGAGGTGGCGCGGCTGGCAACGGTGTTCGGCATGCGGGTGCGGGTGGCACAAAGCCTGCAAACCGACGGCGCGAAGGAGGACAGGGTGCCACTTGTTGAGCTGCTGGCGCAGAGCGATGTGGTGTCGTTGCATTGCCCGCTGACTGCGACCACGGATCGGCTGGTGAATGCCGATTTTCTTGCCGCCATGAAACCCGGGGCGTGGCTGATCAACACCGCCCGTGGCGGGCTGGTGGATGAGCTGGCCCTGAAGCAGGCGCTGGCGAGCGGACACCTTGGCGCGGCGGTACTGGATGTGCTCAGTGTTGAGCCGCCACCGGCGGACCACCCGTTGCTGGATCCGGCCATTGCCAATCTCATCATCACCCCGCACAACGCCTGGATCAGCCGCGAATGTCGCCAGCGCCTGCTCGACGGCGTGGTCGCCAACATCCTCGCCTGGCGGGCTGACGCACCGATCAATCGGGTGGCCTGACCGTGTGCCTGACCGTGTGCGTGAGAGAGGCGCGCGGACCTGCAACACCATTTCAACTATCATGCGCGTCCATGGGATTGCGGGAGAAAACAATGAGTGACTTACCGAACTGCCCCGGCTGCGGCTCGGCCTATGCCTATCAGGACGGCACCCTGCTGATCTGTCCGGAATGTGGCCATGAGTGGTCCGCCGATGCGACCGCGGACACCGAGGAGCGACGTATCGTCCGTGATGCCAACGGCAATGAGCTTCACGACGGCGATACGGTCACCGTCATCAAGGATCTGAAAGTGAAAGGCTCATCGGCGGTGGTAAAGGTGGGCACCCGGGTCAAGAACATTCGTCTGGTGGAGGGCGATCACGACATCGACTGCAAGATCGACGGCATCGGCGCGATGAAGCTGAAATCCGAATTCGTCCGCAAGGCCTGAGGGTGGCGCGGGCGACCTCAGTCGCCCTGTTCGGCGATCCAGCGCAGGAACGCGCGCCGCTCTTCGGCGGTGGCAGTGCGCCAGCCGGCCTTGAGCAGATCCAGCTGGTCAAGTGATTCGGTTTGCTGCCCCGCGGCGGGTAATGGCGCCACCGTGGCGTGGCTGACAGTGGCACTGGCGGCGGTGATGCCGAGCAATCCCTGATTAACGAGGCCACTGGGCTCGCTGTTGCGCCGTTCGCCGCTGCTCAGATCAATACTGTAACCGGTGAAATTTCGGGCCATGACACGCGCTTCGTCAAGTGTCGCTGGCGCCTCGAAGTCGAGCCGGTGGCGACTGCCGGCGACGCCGGCAACACGGAACTCGGTCAAGTCGGAACGCACCACCTGATGGCCGGAAGGTGCCATGTCGAACACATCCTTGTAGAACGCCACGATACGGTACTCGCCGGGCAGTAGCTGCAGGGCGCGGTCTTCCATGGTGAACATCCGGTTCACACCGTCCACCTTGCGCTCGTTGATGGAAACAATCTCCAGCCGGCTCGGGACTTCCACCACCAGCAACTGATCCGCCGACAGCTCGGCGCCGTCATAGAGGCGAATGTTCGGATTGCTGCTGCAGGCCGTCAGCAAACAGATCAGCAACAGGATGGGCAGGCGCATGGGATTCTCCAACAAGGTGCAACAGCATCATTGGCAACTGTGACAGATTCGTGTCAGTACCCGCGTGGCACCCGGGGACGCTCCACGGGCGCCGCCACCGGGACGGCGGGGTCATCGGCTACACCGCAGCTTTGCTGGCATGACTCCAGTGTGTCGAAAGGCGCCACGCCATCACAACCGCCCCAGATAAAGGCGCGACAGGTGCCGCTGGACGCGTCAAACCAGTAACGCTCGATGGCGGCGCGACAGCGGCCGGATTCGGGTTTCATTTCACAAGCCGGCGGCAGTGCCGGGGCGTGTTGGCAGGCAACCAGTAGCGGAGCAGATAACAGCAGCATGATGAGGCGGGTCATGGTCGGTCCCTTGAATCCAGATGGCCAGAGCATGCCACAGCCTAACCCCGGTGGTCGCTGACAAACGGGTTGGTCTGCCGCTCCTCGCCAAACGTCGACATGGGGCCGTGACCTGGAATGAAGGCGATATCGTCACCGAGCGGGAACAGCCGCTCGCGGATCGATCGCACCAGTTCATCGTGATTACCACGGGGAAAATCGCTGCGGCCAATGGATCCGGCAAACAGCACGTCACCGACGATCGCAAGCCGTGACAGCGGTTCGACAAACACAACGTGGCCCGGAGTGTGGCCGGGGCAGTGCAGTACCTGAAGCTCGGTTTGGCCAACAGTGACGGTGTCGCCGTGTTCCAGCCAGCGGCTCGGGTGGAACACTTTGGCGGGTGGGAAGCCGAACATCTGCGACTGCTGAGGCAGCATGTCAATCCAGAAACTGTCTTCCCTCTGTGGCCCTTCAATCGGCAGGCCGAGATGGGCGGCGAGGTCCGCCACCGCGCCGGCATGGTCGATATGGGCATGGGTTACCAGAATCTTTTCGACGGTGCCGCCGATCTGCCTCAGCGCGTCGATAATCCGCTCCATATCGCCACCCGGATCAACCACCGCCAGATTGCCGGTCTGCTCGCATTGCAGGATCGAGCAGTTCTGCTCAAAGGGGGTGACGGGGAGAATGGCATACTTCATCAGGCTGTCCGGTTTGTCGCGGGAGCGGCAGTATAGCAGCACGGTGGCGCCGGGCACGGGCTGAACCGACCGGGGCCCATGCGGGCCCCGGTAACAGCTCACAATCGGGTGATGGTGACCGGCAGGCCGTCTGTTGGTACTGCCAGAGGCACTCGCTGATAGGGAGCCTCATAGCCCGGCTGCACCGATACCTTGTAAGTGCGCAGGAAATGGAACAGGAAGATCTTTGACTGCAATTCGGCGAAGTTCAGGCCGATGCACTTGTGGTGACCACCGCCAAACGGTAACCACTGATAGAAGTGCTTCTTGTCTTCGGCACGCTCCGGTGAGAAGCGCAGCGGGTCAAAGGAGTGCGGGTTGCTCCAGTACTCTTCCATGTAATGCGTGTGCAGCGGCACGATGTTGACCAGCGTGTTCTTGGGGATCTTGTAGCCTTTGAACTCGGTGTCTTCAATGGCGCGCCGTGGGATGGTCGGCAGCGGCGGGTACATGCGCAGGGCTTCCTTGAATACCCAGGTGGCGCTTTCCAGCTTGTCCAGATCGTCGTAATCAAGATGATCCTTACCCAGCGCCTTGAATTCTTCACGCAGGCGATCCTGCCACTCGGGGCTTTTGGCCAGTGCATAAATAATGGAGCTAAGCGTGCTGGTGGTGGTGTCATGGGCGGCGAACAGCAGGAAGATCATGTGGTTCATGATGTCCTCGTCGCTCAGAGTCAGCTCGCCTTCCTCATCCACCGCCCGGCACAGCTCCGAGAAAAAGTCGGTACCGTTGCCGGTTCGCTTCGCCGGAATCAGATCGGTCATGAACTTTTCAAGAAAGCGCCGGGCTTTCATGCCGCGATACCAGATGGTGCCGGGAATTTCGACGCGCAATACTGCCATAGAGGCATCCACCTCTGCGACAAAAGCCTCGTTCACTTGCTGAGCTTCCGGGCCCATCTTCAGACCGAGGAAGGTGCTGGCGCCAACGTCCAGCAACAGCGACTTGATTGCTTCGAAAAAGCTGAATTCCATTCCCTGCGGCCAGCTCTGAATGCTGTTGGCAATGTGCGGATTCATATTCGTCATGTAGCTGGTCAGGGCTGGCTTTTTGAAGGCCTGTTGCAGTAGCCGGCGATGCAACTTGTGATCGGTAAAGTCGCGCATCATCAAGCCGTTGGTAAACAGCTTTTCCAGTAGCGGATTCCAGGCCGCCCGGCTGGAGAATACATGGGCCTGATCGCGCAGCAGGAATTCGTTGGCTTCCGGGCCGAGCAGGGTGACGCCCCGCTGGAAGAAGGAGCTGCCTTTCATTACCGGCCCATACTGAGCGGCGCTGCGATTTACCAGCCCTTGAAAGTCGCGCAGGAACTCGAAGGTCTGGCCGAACAGGGGTAGCCCGTAGCTGCCGGGAATGTGATCGAGCTTGCGCTGCGGGAAGCGGGGCAGTTCGGCGGCCTTGGTTTGCGCGGCTTGCATCGTGTTCACTGCGTGATCCTCATGTGAAACCTTGGGTATACAAGGAATCTACGCCGGGCCCGGTAGCAAGGCTACGGGCTGTCAGTAACTGTCAAGCCGGGCTGTCAGGCGCGGTCGGCGCGGTACAGGGCAACAACCAGCCACAGGATCAGCAGGATGGTGGTGAGCAGCATTGAACTGAGGCCGAGGTAAAGGCCCTTGATATCAAGTCGTGCCGGGGCCAGCTGGTTGGCCTGCACGGTGAGCCACTGGATCCAGAGCAGGAAACTCGCCATGGCCACGCCGAAGGCATGGCTGAAGCGGGTCATCAGCAGATTGAGGGTGTCACGGCTAACCCGCGACGGGTCCACGCCGGGCATGGCCAGCCAGCGAGTCGGGGTACGCCGTAGCAGTGCCGGCAGCACGGCCGTGAGGCTGGCAAACAGGGTGATCAGTGCAGCCATGGTCAGTGCATAGCGGGTTCCGCTGCTGAAGCCATCGGCAAACCCGACCAGATTGAAATGGGTAGCCACCGGGTCCGGGAGACTGCCAAGACTGGATCCGAGCCAGGCAAAATTGGCCAGATAAAGTGCCAGCGCAAGCGTACGGAGTAGCATCTGTGTTCCCTGTTTTTGTTATTTCCCTGACCGGGCGTCCTTCCCCGAACCCGACCAACAGTATCCGGACAGCGGCTCCGATACGCAATCGTAAGGCAATCTTAGCCTCTATCCGCGAGTCGGGCCGTTAGCGCTACTAAAGAACTTGCTTGCTGCACAGCGCCGGCAGGTGGTCGGCGGGTAGCGCGCTCTCGCAACGCCAGACGCCCGGCAGACCGGTGGGAGCTAGCGAAAACCGATGCCCTTCCATGCCGGTGATGTGGTCGCTGAACTCGTAGAGAATGGAGCCGTTCGGTTGTAGTCCGATGCGGCGGAATACCGTGCCATGGGCAAGCCGGTGGGGCTCTGCCAGACCGATTTGTGTATTGGACGCCGGCAGGCTGCCGGTTTCCATCAGATACTGGCTGGCCTTCTGGCGAATGGAGCGGGTGCCCCCGACAATCGCTTCCAGCTCCTGACGCACCCGCGATGCCCTTGCTGCCAGTGGGTCCTGTTGTCGGGTCATCGCCTCCCGCACTGGAGCGGGCAACTCCAGCCGTGGTGATGGGCTGGAGGGGCGCGCGGCGACCGGATCCCGTCCGCGGCATTGATTGGGGCGCAGGGCGGGATCCAGTGTGCCTTCGTCGCAGCGCCAGCGGATGGCGCCATCGGCAGTTTTCTCCGGAATAAACACCAGGGTGTTGCCGCCGATGCCGGCCAGATCGGCCCGGAAGGTCACCGTCAGCAGGCTGCTGGCGCCCAGACGCAGCTCGTCGATGATATCGTCAGCAGCCAGCAGTGATGGGTCCAGCCGGGCATCCAGAGCGCTGGCCGGCCAGAACCCGGTGCGCTCAATGAACTCCCGCAATGGGCCCTGCAGCATGTCGCTGCGAGCCAGCGCATGACGAATCTGGCGCTCCACGCGGTAGTCATGGAGCGCGGGTTGGATCAGTATCCACAGTGCGTATCCGGCGCCCACCATCGCCGTCAGGGCGAAGCCCGCCAGCAGTGCGCGACTTCTTTTCAGGCCAATTGCTGCCATGATGCTTGCTTCCCCCAGGTCGCACGGTTATCAATCGCCCCGACATTACACCACAGAGCTCCTTATGGCAGTCACCACCGGTACCGTAAAAAGCAATGGCATTGACCTGTTCTACGAATCCCGCGGGCCGGCCTCCGGCGAGCCGATCGTGTTTGTCATGGGGCTTTCCGCGCAGATGGTGTTCTGGCCGGAGCCGCTGCTCGACATGCTGGCGGACAAAGGCTATCGGGTGGTGCGGTTTGATAACCGTGACGTCGGACTGTCGACCAAGTTACGAGCCGAAAACCAGCACGACCCGGCAGTGGCCGTGATGCGCTATTTCTTCGGTTTGCCGGTGCGCTCGGCCTATAACCTGCACGATATGGTGGCCGATACCACCGGCCTGCTGGATGCGCTTGAGATTGATCGCGCTCACATGGTCGGTGCGTCCATGGGCGGCATGATCAGCCAGTTGATGAGCGCTCGCCGTCCCGAGCGGGTGCGCAGTCTTACCTCGATCATGTCGAGTCCGAACACCCGCTGGCCGCTGGCGCCGCCGAAGCCGTCTGCATTGAAGGCGCTGGTAGGACCGAAGGTCAAAATTCGCGACGCCGATCAGTTCGTCGAATTCGGTCGCTGGATGATGCGCACTCTGGGTGGCTCCATGCCCACCAGCGATACACTGGCTGAGCAGATGTTCCGGCAGAGCTGGGAGCGTGGCCTGCATCCGCGTGGCGTGCGTCAGCAACTGATGGCTGTGCTCTCAACCGGCGCGTTTCGGCACGAGTTGAAAAATATCCGCGTTCCCGCGACGGTGATTCACGGCAGTGACGATCCGCTGATTCGTCCGGCCAGTGGTCGCGCATCGGCCCGTGCGATTCCCGGCGCGCGCTTCGAGCTGATTCGTGGCATGGGCCATGATCTGCCCGATCAGGCCCTGCCAAAAATCGCTTCGCTTATTGAGGAGACGGCGCGTCGGGCGAACTGACCTTTGCTTCGGCCTGTGTCTGTCGCTGCCACTCCGGCGGCATCCACAGGTGCTTCAGTCTCGCTACCAGCGGTCCCGGCTTCAGCATGTCGCGGAACATGTCCTGGTATTCATGCGTCCACAGGTGAATCAGATTGTTGCTGCGCGGCGGCCGGGTAATGCCGTACTGAATGCGGCCCTTGTCCTCTTCGCGCACGAAGGTGCCGAACAGGCGATCCCAGATAATCAGCACACCGCCATAATTGGTATCAATGCAGTCCGGATTCTTGCCGTGATGCACGCGGTGATGGCTGGGCGTATTGAAGACATACTCGATCGCCGGGTGCAGCTTGTTCACCAGCGTGGTGTGAATAAAAAACTGGTACACCAGTGACAGGGCAAAGGCGACACCGATCCACACCGGATTAAGACCGATCAGCGCCAGCGGCACAAAAAACAGCCAGTTACCGTTAAAGATATTGGTGGCGTTCTGGCGCATGGCGGTGGAGAAGTTCATCCGCTCCGACGAGTGATGCACCACATGACCGGCCCAGAACCAGCGCACCCTGTGACCGGCGCGATGCATCCAGTAAAAACAGAACTCCACGCCGATAAAGGTGCCAAGTGCTACCAGAGCGCTGAGCTCAATGTCGAACAGGCGGTAATGATAGGCCAGCGCAAACACCGGGAAGGCGATCAGCCCGGCGAACAGCAGCTCGGTAACCTGATAGCCGGCGCCGAGCATGAAGTTGCGCACCGCTTCGCGCACATCCATCAGACTGGCATCGTGGCGGATGCGGCGGTACTCCCAAACGGCCACGCCGATAAAGAACGGGGTGGCGATCACGAAGATCAGCTGGCGCAGGTCCAGTGCCAACCAGGGCGCCACGGCCTGCCATAGCGGCATCAGGCCGCTTTGCTCCAGAACGTCCATCATCATGTCGATCAGGTTCATCGGTGTCTCCGACAGGTCGGCGCCGGGCAGGCGCGATAGTGGCTATTTTGTAATCTCCCCATTAGCCTTGATTGACGATTTGCGACTATATTTTGATAATCCACGCCATATTGCCGGGGTGGATAGCTCAGGAGGCAGGGTGCGATGGCGACAATGATGAGAGTAAACGGCGCCTGGATCGGGCTATTGCGCGACTGGCTCGACCAGTGTGGCTGTGCGGCGCCAGAGCTGCGCGCCCGGATTAGCAGCTGGGCGCCGGACGACATTGTGCCGCTCGCGGCCTGGTGTCAGATGCTCAATGCCGGCATGTCACTGGCGCCGAACGAGCCAGCACCAGAGCTGGCGATTGGTGCCAGAGTGCAGCCCTGTCACGTCGGTGTGCTGGGCTATCTGGTGCTGGCCGCCGAGACCCTCGGCGAAGCCATGATTGCCTACCAGCGCTATGAAAAACTTTTTTACGGCGTTGGCATGGCCGAAGTGGTCGGGGTCGGCGATCAGGTGGAGTTGCGCTGGGCGAAGGAAACCGCCGAGCTAGGTCAAGATGGTGACGGCGTCGCCATTGCTGCACTGATTACCTTTTTGCGCAATCAGGTGCCGGACCCGCCGTCACCCACATTGGTGAGTTTCGTGCACTCGCTGACGGTGGAGCGGCGCGCCGCCTACGAAGCCTTTTTTGGTTGCCCGGTGCAGGACAATGACAGCCACGTCCGGGTGCGGTTTCCCTTGAGCTATCTTGCCATCCGCATGCCGCATGCGGATCCGGCCCTGAAGTCACTGCTTGATCGTCAGGCGGATGCCCTGCTGCAGGCAATACCGGATTCGGATGATTTCGACCGTGCCCTGCAGCGGGTCTTGCTGCGCCTGCTGGCCGAAGGTGAGCCGACACTGGAGCGTGCTGCGGCGGTGTTGCACCTGTCGCCGCGCACCCTGCAACGGCGCCTCGCAAAGCAGGGCTTCAGCTGGCAACAATGGCTTGATCGCAACCGCGAACAGCTGGCTCGCCAGTATCTGGGTGATCGCTCTCTCGGCCTGAGTGACATCGCCCTGCTACTCGGTTTCTCCGAACAAAGCGCCTTCAACCGCGCTTTCCGTCGCTGGACCGGCACTTCCCCTGGCAAATACCGCACCCAGTGGGCTGGTGGCTGAGGGCGAGCGTCAGCTGGCTGCCATGGCGTCTAATCCCTTATTCCTATTGTGAATAATCAGCTATACCGACTTGCGCTAATGGTTTTTCCCTAGATAGATGACAATTTGATATCGTCTCGACAGGGGGGGTATCGCCGTTCGACCTGCCACCTTTGAGCATACCTATAAAAACAGGAGTCTCGCGATGAACCGAACCGGTACTATGCTGGCAGGCTTGCTGGGCCTTACCGTGCCATTGCAGGCGGTCAGCTATACACCCGAAGAAATGGACGAGCGTTTTTCCGCACTGCAGAGGCAGATTGCTGCATCCCAGCCACGTATCAGCTTCAACGGCTTTCTGAGCTTTGTCGGTGCCACCCACAGCGAGCGTGAAGGGACCTATGACAAACGGACTGTGGATGGACGCCCGAGTTTCGAGTCGCTGTCCCGCTTCGGTCTGCAGATGGAATACCGGATCACCGACGACACGCGCGTGGTCGCTCAGTTGCTGTCGAAGGGCTGGGATGGCTGGCGCACCAACGCCGAATGGGCTTTTGTGGCCCATGACCTCACATCAGACCTGACGGTGCGTGCCGGTCGCCTGCGTCTGCCGGTCTATATGAACAGTGAGTTTATTGACGCTGGTTTTGCCTACCCGTGGGTCACTCCGCCGACCGAGTTGTATACCCTGATTCCCTTCACGTCCTACGAGGGGCTCGACTTCAAATACAACTTCGATGCGTTAAATGGTTTTTGGACATTCCAGCCCTATGCCGGTTTTGTCCGGTTGACGCCGGGCGAGGAACGGGTGGGGACAGCGCGCGGTGACGACTTGCACGGCTTCGATCTCACTGCCAACTGGGGCAACTTTACCGCCCGTGCCGGATATATGGGCGTGCGAGTGACGGTTGATGACTTCCCGCTCACCAATGTGGCGCTGGGAATTAATCAGTCCATCCGTGATGGCATCGCTACTACGGCAGCGAATCAGGCGGCAGATGCTGCGCTCATTCTTGCCGACTGTGGCCCTGGCGGTGCGGCGGATTTCGTGACCTGCAGCGCGGTGAAGCAGGGCACGTTCGATGCGGTCTACGGCGCGACGCTGGCGCAGCTCGCGATTGATCTGCCCGACCCGGATCTGTCCTGGAGAAACACGCGTACCCGCTTCTACACCGTCGGCCTTTCCTACGATGACGGTCGCTGGCTGGGTATCACGGAGTTTGGCAAAAGTACTCAGAATGGCTGGCTGCCCGATACCACCAGCTGCTATGGCACGGTGGGCTACCGTATCGGCCGTTTCCTGCCGCATTTGACTTACTCCCACGTGCGGATTGACGATCCGGACAAGCGTAGCTTCGACAATGTCTCATGGACGGCGCCGCCGCCAGCGCCACCGCTTCCCATTCCCAATCCTGCCGGCAGCTTTATCGAAGCGGTGTATCAGATCGATCAGGAGTCCTGGACAGCGGGGGTGCGCTATGACCATCGCCGTGGTCTGGCTCTCAAGGCGGATGTACAGCGTGTTGGCGGATTCGCAGGTAATGGTTCAGGCTTCTTCACGCCGCCAACGGGTGGCGATACGCCGGATCACCTGTGGATCTATCGTGTCTCACTCGACGTGATGTTCTAGGGGGCGGGCCATGAAACAGCCATTCAGCGTTTTCTTCCTTCTCTTGATGGTAAGCGGACTTGGTCATGCGATCAGCGACGACAGGCCCGTGGTGATCGCCAATGCGAACAATCATGCGGCGCTGGACTCGGAGCAGATTCGCCGCATATTTGTCGGGCGTGATGATCGTTTGCCGGGTATCGGTGCGGTGAGTTTCATTATGCGTGGCGAAGCGTGGCCGATGTGGCCCGACTGCACGCAAAAGTACGCTCGCATGACGCCCGATGCCCTGATTCGTCACTGGGCGCGTCGAGTGTTCAGTGGTGGCGGCGGCATGGCGGGCCTGGCACAGACAGATCGCGATGCAATCCAGGCAGTATTGAGTAGCCCCGGCGGCATCAGTTGTGTCTCGCTGGCGAGCACCCGCGGTGTCAGCGGCTTGCGAGTGATCGACTAAAGTGTGCCTTCCAGCACCCCGGCTAGCCGGGGTGCTGGCTCCTCGTTCGATCATGATGGCCATTCATGCCAGGCCGGTCGGGAAGTTGAGCAGTCTGCGAATATCGTGGATGTCTGTCTGCGCCATGAGTAACCGATCAATGCCGATGGCAACGCCACTGCAGTCTGGCAGGCCCTGTTGCAGGGCGCCCAACAGGTGAGGGTCCGGGTCCATGTCCGGCAAGCCCTGCTCACGGCGCCATTGGCGATCGTCGGCAAAGCGCGCGGCCTGTTCGTCAGCGTCTGTTAGTTCGTGGTAGCCATTAGCCAGCTCCAGTCCCCGGAAGTAGATCTCGAATCGCTCCGCCACCCAGACACCATCATCGTCACGGCGGCGTTTTGCCAGCGCAGCGGCCCAGCCGGGAAAGTCTGAGACAATAGTCAGGTCCCTGGGCGGCAGGCCTGGCTCCACCAGCGTGGCCATCAACCAGTCGACACTGGCGGCCGCGTCCAGTCTAGCCGGGGCGCCATGGCGCAGAGCCAGATCAATCAGTTGGGGGGCGGAGGTTGCGAGCGGGTCAAGGCCGGTGTGCTGGGCGAACAGGGTGCGAAAGCGATGGGTGATCACGGCCTCCGGGCGCAGCACAGGGCGAAGAAGGTCCACGCATTCGGTGATGAGCTCGTTGAGACTGAAGCCTGGCCGATACCACTCCAGCAGACTGAATTCGGGATTGTGCTTTTGCCCGGCTTCTCCATCGCGAAAGACTTTGCTGATTTGCCAGATGGGTCCACTGCCTGCGGCCAGTAGCCGCTTCATATGGTACTCGGGCGAGGACTGCAAAAAGCCGTAGCCGGGTACTGCAATACACTGAATGTGGCGATCAGTGACGCCGTGACGGGCGAGGCAGGGGGTGTCAACTTCGAGCACATCGCGGGTGGCAAAGAATGCCCGGATGGCACTGAGCAAACTGGCGCGGGCTGCGATGACCTCGCGGGTCGTAGCCGGGCGCCAGTCTGTCATGGGACAGGATCAGTCTTTCACGCGCCCGACGTACTCGCCGGAACGGGTATCGACCTTGACCACTTCGCCGGTCTGCACGAACAGCGGAACGCGGACCACTGCGCCGGTTGTCAGTTTGGCGGGCTTGCCACCGCTGCCAGCGGTATCACCCTTGACGCCCGGGTCG
This sequence comes from Alcanivoracaceae bacterium, assembly GCA_046292765.1. Lineage (GTDB taxonomy): Bacteria > Pseudomonadota > Gammaproteobacteria > Pseudomonadales > Alcanivoracaceae > PGZG01. Next base: position 378,814 of record JBKBQA010000003.1, read on the forward strand.
GTCTCAACGATTTCCAGCTCGACAAAGTTCGGCGGGTAGACGGCCAGCGGCACACCATTCCACAGCGTTACCTGGCAGCTGTCTTCTTCCTTCAGCCATTTGGCATTGTCGCCGACGGCGGCTTCATTGGCCGCGAGCTGTTCAAAGCTGGTCGGGTGCATGAAGTGCCAGAACTCGCCATCGTTGTACAGGTACTGCATTTCCTGATCGACCACGTCGGCGCCTTCCAGGCTGTCACCCGACTTGAAGGTCCGTTCCCAGACCTTGCCGTTTTTCAGGTTACGCAGCCGCACCCGGTTGAAGGCCTGCCCCTTGCCCGGCTTCACGTACTCGTTCTCGAGGATCGCGCAGGGGTCGCCGTCGAGCATTACTTTCAGACCGGGTTTGAAATCGTTGGTAGAATAGTTGGCCATTGGTCACCTGTTGTCAGAACCGGGTTCGGGGTTCCCTTGAAAGAGCGCGCAATCATAGCGCAGACACTGCCGCCCCGCGACTGGGACGGCAGCGCTGCCGACATCATCACCGACCCGGCAGAACTGTTCCGGATGCTGTCGCTCGACCCGGCATCGCTGCCTGCGGCGCTGGCGGCCAGCCGCGACTTCCCGTTACGGGTGCCGCGCAGCTATGCCCGGCGCATGCGCCCGTCGGACCCTGCCGACCCGCTGTTGCACCAGGTGCTCAGTCGAGCCGAGGAGCTGGACACTGTGCCGGGGTTCAGTGCCGACCCGCTGGCCGAGGCCGATCACACGCCCGTGCCTGGAATCCTGCACAAGTACCATGGCCGGGTGCTGCTGATGGTGACCGGGGCCTGCGCCATTCATTGTCGCTATTGCTTCCGCCGCCACTTTCCCTACAGCGACCACCTGCCCACCCGCGAGCGCCTGACCGCCGCCCTCGACTGGCTCGCTGGACAGCCCAAGATCGCGGAAGTGATCTTGAGTGGCGGCGACCCGCTCAGCATCACAGACCGCCGTCTCGGCGAATTGCTGGCATCCCTTGAGGCGCTGCCACAACTGCGTCGCCTGCGCATTCACAGCCGCCTGCCGGTGGTCATGCCGGAGAGGGTGAGTGAGGGATTGCTTACCATGCTGACCTCGTCACGACTCAGGCCGGTTATGGTGATTCATGCCAACCATGCGGCTGAGCTGGACTCCGCCGTGGCCGCCTCGCTGGCGGCGCTGGCTGGCGCTGGCGTGCTGTTGCTGAATCAGTCGGTGCTGCTGCGCGGCGTCAATGACAGCGTGCCGGCGCTGGTGGCGTTGTCGGAACGGCTGTTCGACGTTGGTGTCCACCCTTACTACTTGCACTTGCTGGATGCTGTCGCCGGGGCCGCCCATTTCGCCATCCCCGACAGCGAGGCGCAGGCATTGTGGGCCGGGATGCATGCGCGACTGCCGGGCTATCTGGTGCCCAGACTGGTGCGCGAGGAGCCGGGCAAGGCGGGGAAATCGGTGCTCCCGGGCGGGAGTTGATTTACAAAACATCGGCCAATGGCTTAAAGTCGTGATTCCGGTCACAAAGCAAAACAAATCAAGCGCTTGTCCGCGTTTATTTAGAGGTTGCCTGAGCAGGAGGCTGGGCGAGCGGCGGTGCTGCCTCACCTGAGGAATTGGTTGGCATGGAGCAATCTGCGCAGAAAATTCGCTTGAAGCTGCCCGAGCAGGATCTTCATCACCTGACGATCGGCAGTGATCAGCCGAAAAAACTGCAAGCCTGGGTAAACGAACTGCCGCTCATGAACATGGGCGAAACGTCGCGCCAGCTCTACCAGTACGTGCAGGAGCTGAACCGTTTTCAGGTGCCCACACCGCAGCGTTTCCAGTTGCTTGAAATTATTCGCCCGGTGGTTATTCATGTCTGCCGTGGCCTCGGTAAACACTATCTGAATCAATCGCTGGTGTTGCCGGACAAGGCGCGTCGGGTGGCCAGCCTCGCGCAAGCGCTGCAGACGCACATGGCGGCTGGCTACAAGCTGGTCGCTGTGAGGGGTTTGCGCCGTCTGAATGAACGCGATGGCAAGGCCACCGTCGCCACTGCTGTGCACCGTGCTATCAGTGCACAAACCGACAACCTTGTGCGCAGTTTCCAGCTTTATTTTCCCACCCCTCGCCATCTCTGGCTTGAGCTGCACCAGTTGTTCCTGCTGGCAGAAATGAACGGCCTCGCCAGCGTTGAAGTGGCCGACCCCGATTTCAGTGATATCGAGTCGAGCACCATCAAGGAGTCCTATGCCAGGGCCCTGTTGCTGTCCACGGCCAGACCCAATCAGTTGCGTCAGCAGGAAATTGCCGCGCTCTACCGGGCAACCGAACAGTGGAGTTCGCTGATTGATATCAAGCATGCCGGCGAAGATTCCGATCTGTTTGTGTTTGATCTGCAGGCGGATCGTCCTCCAACTTACCGCACCCATGCTTCGGTGGCGGCGGAAAACAGCCGCTACATCGAATCTCGCGATCTGGTCGACAAGCTCGCCAGTGTGGTCGCCGGCAACCGGGCGCCGGACTTTCAGGTGCCTGATGGCATTCCTGACAATCTGCTCATTCACCTGCAGCAATCCTGGGGGGCGCTGGCAGAGCGCTCGTTCCGCCGTGTCGGCCAGACCGGACCGGTTGATATCTGCCTTGGCCTGTCGGCGCTGCATGGCCACCTGTCCGGCGGTATGGATTTCGAAAAAATGGTACGTGGCAGCCAGCTTCAGGTGTTGGCGCACGGCGCTGCGGAAAACCCGTTTCTGGTGGGGCGGCCGAAGGCGGCTCCCGGCATGACGCCGGTCGATGATGACCCCTGGTCCCGTGCCCACGACGGCGGTGGCTACCGGATGGCAGAGGATCTCAGTGTCGATACCATCGACATCAGCGGTATCACCAGTCAATTGCGCCAGCAGCAGGAAGACACGGCCAGCAAAGTGCAGTACGAAAGCTTCACTTGTCAGAAGATCAATGCCAGCCCGGGCGGCTACTGTCTGGAATGGGTCGGCGCGAGCCCGGCCGCGCTGCGCACCGGGGAGCTGGTTGGCGTGCGGGAACTGGGTCAGAACGAATGGGCCATCGGGGTGGTACGCTGGGTCAAGCAATTGGCCCATCAGGGCGCCCAGTTCGGCGTCGAGCTGCTTGCTCCCCGCGCCACACCAGCCGCAGCCCGCGCCTTGCGCAAAACCGGCGACGCCGGTAATTTCATGCGCGCCCTGTTGTTACCGGCCCTTCACGCCATCGGTCAGCCCGCTACCCTGCTGGTGCCGACGGTGGGCTTTCAGGCAGGCGGCAAGGTTGATATGGTGGCCAACAACGAGAGCCAACGGGTGACCTTTCATCGCAAGGTGAATGGCACTGCCAGCTTTGGCCAATATGAGTTTCGAGTGGTACAGACAGGGGCAGGACCAGGTCCGGCGGAGTCGGACGACAAGGACAGCGGCGAAGATTTCGATTCCATCTGGACGAGTCTTTGATTCTGCAACATCCCCCGGCATCGGATGCTGACATCATTCTGTATTGAATTTGAGCAGGCGCCATCAGGCGCTCTCCGGCGGACGTGAATGAGTTATACGCTAGAACATGTCAGGCTCCTGATCGTCCATGATTCGCAGGACGAAGCAGAGCGGCTGATGAATTTGCTGCGCAATGCCGGCAAGGTGACCCGTGCCGAAATTGCGCTCAGCGAAGACGAATTCATTCGCGCGGTAAAAAGCGGCAGCTGGGAGCTGGTGGTATGCCGGCCGGACGTTGGCGGCTGCTCCTACAAGAAAGTCCTCTCTCACCTTCATCGTCTCGGCAAGGCCTTGCCGATGATTGTGCTGCTCGATGATCTGACCCCGAATGCAATGATGGAGACGCTCAATGCAGGCGCCCGCATGGTGTGTCCATCGTCCGAGCGCGATCTGTTGATGCTGGTGATCGAACGTCAGATCGAATACCTGTCATTGCGCAAGGAGCTGCAGCATAGCCAACTTGCACTGCATGATGCAGAGAAGCGTCTGTCGGTGCTGATGGATCAGAGTCGTGATGCGATCGCCTACGTGCTCGACGGCATGCATATTCATGCCAACGAGGTCTATCTGGAGAAGTTTGGCTACGCCAGCTCCGAGGATCTTGCCGGTATGCCGATCATGGACATGGTGTCTGCTGCCGATCACGAGAAGCTCAAAAAGTTGTTGCGCAGTCGGGCTCAGAACGAAAATCAAACCAACGAACTCGAGTGTCGCGGCATCGGTGCCGACGGCAAGGAGTTCGATGCGGTGTTTGTGTTCTCCGCGTCGACCTACGATGGCGAGGCCTGCACCCAGATTGTTATTCGCTCACCGGAAGTGGATGAGAGCGCGCTGCAGGAACGACTGCAGGAGCTCAGTCAGATTGATCAGGTAACCGGCCTCAACAACCGGGGCTGGTTCCTGGAGCAGGTTGACGTTGCTTTGTCCGATGCAGTGCGCAGTGGCCAGATGAGTGCGCTGATGCTGGTGCGGGTGGACGATTTCGAAATGCACCAGTCGTCAGTGGGGCTCGATGGCGCCGACGAGTTGCTGCGCCAGATCGGCCAGTTGCTGAAGACCAAAGCCGGCGACAATCGGGTGTCCCGTATCGGCGGCGAAGATTTCGGTATTCTGGTGCCAACCAATGACCGTGAGGATGCGGCAGAGCGCGCCGAGGTAGTTCGTGCGGCCATCGAGAAGATGATGCCGGCTATTGCATCTCGCACCCTGCAGGTGACGGTGTCGACCGGCGTTGCGTTCGTTACCGAAGACAGCCGATCTGCCCAGGCGGTGGTGAACAAGGCGCTGGAGTGCTGCGTTCGGGCCCGGGAAGAAAACAAGAACAAGGGTAACAGTATCTATGTGCACAGCCCGATGGACGATGTTGAGGCTGGATCGTCGGAGGCGATTGCGCTGGTATTGAAAGACGCGCTCGAAAAGGGCGCGCTGGCGCTGCAATATCAGGGCATCATGGATCTGGAGCAGGAAGGCGCACATTTCTTCGAAGTGTTCGTGCACCTGCCGCAAACCGATGGGGCGATTCTGCAGCCGGCGCAGTTTATGCCGGTGGCGGGCGAGCTGGGACTGGCCGGCAAGATTGATCGCTGGGTGGTGCTTAACGCCATTAAGGCAGCAGCGGCTCAAGCAGTGTCCCTCAAGTTGCTGATCAACCTGAGTGGCTACTCATTGCAAGAGCCGGGTTTGGCCGACTGGATCGGCAAAGCCATCAAGGCGGCGAAGATTCCGGGTCAGAATGTGGTTTTCCAGTTCTCGGAAGTGGACATCACCAATCATCTGAAGCAGGCCGCCGATTTTGCCACGAAGATTCATCCGCTCGGCTGCAGTGTTTCGGTAAGTCGTTTCGGCGGCGCCAAGGAACCGTTCAAGTTGTTTGACCATGTCCAGATCGATATGGTCAAGTTTGACGGCAGTTACACTCAGGATCTCGGCAACAAGGACAGCAAGGATCAGTTCGCCAAGCTGATCACGGTGGCCAGCGGAAAGGGCAAGCAGGTGATGGTGGGCTTTGTCGAAACCGCGGCGCAGATGCAGGCGCTCTGGACCCTCGGCGGTGTCAAGTACTTGCAGGGCTACTACATGCAGCAGCCAGTGGGGCAGATCCAGATCAGCGAAGGAGAGTAGAGTAGCGCTGCTCGTGTGCGGGCAGCGCGTTAATCCGCGCTGCCAGAGGCAAGCAGTTCTGCCTGATCCCGATCACGAACCCCGATAAGATAAAGGATGCCATCCAGGCCCAGTGTCGAGATCGCCTGTTTGGCGGTTTCCTTCACCAGCGGCTTGGCCCGGAAGGCAATGCCGAGACCGGCAATGCCGAGCATCGGCAGGTCGTTGGCGCCATCTCCCACCGCAATGACCTGTTCCAGACTGATGCCTTCCTTGGTGGCGATTTCCCGCAGCAGCTCTGCCTTGCGCTGGCCATTGACGATCTGGCCGGCCACTCGACCGGTAACCTTGCCGTTCTCGATTTCCAGTTCATTGGCATGGACGTGATCGATGCCGAGTCGGTCCTGCAGATAGCGACCAAACCAGGTAAAACCACCGGACAGAATGGCGGTGCGGTAGCCGAGCGCCTTGAGCGTAGCGATCAGCCGCTCAGCGCCCTCGGTCAGCTTGAGGCGTGAGCGCACCCGCTCCAGCGCCGCTTCGTCCAGCCCCTCCAGCAGCGCCACTCGGCGGCGAAAGCTTTCGTTGAAATCCAGTTCGCCGCGCATGGCGCGCTCGGTAATTTCCGAAACCTGCTCGCCAACGCCAGCTTCGCGGGCGAGCTCATCAATCACCTCTGATTCGATCAGGGTGGAGTCCATGTCGAATGCAACCAGCCGGCGGTTGCGGCGGAATGCCGTGTCCTTCTGGAAGGCAATATCGACGTTGCGCTCGTTGGCTATGCGCAGGAAGGCGGCGCGCATGGCTTCGGTGCTGGCGGGCTCGCCGCGGACGGAAATTTCGATGCAGGCACGGGCATCCTCATCGACCCCTTCGCCCTCCAGGTGCACGCGCCCGGACAGCCGATTGATGCTGTCGATATTGAGCCGGTTTTCCGCCACCACGGCGGTGACGTCGCTGAGCTGCTCGGCAGTGATCTTCCGTGCCAGCAGGGTGATGATGTAACGGTCCTTGCCCTGACCGGACACCCAGTCCTCGTAGCGATCGTGATCAATGGGGCGAAAGCGCACCGAGATATTCAGCTTATGGGCCTCGAACAGCAGGTCTTTCAGCACCGGCGACGTCTCCCGGCCCGGCGGCACCTCGATCAGGATGCCGAGCGACAGGGAGTCATGGATCACCGCCTGACCGATGTCCAGAATGTTCAGCTGATACTGGGCGAGGATGCGGGTAAAGGCAGCGGTCAAACCGGGCCGGTCGCCACCGGATACCTGAATCAGAATGATCTCTCGCACAGACGCTCTCCTCGTAAGGTGGCGCACAGTATAACGTGGCTGCTGCTATACTGCGCGCCATGTAACGGAGGGTCGGGCATGCCCGCAGACAGGATTGACTGGCGCCACTGGTGGCAGAAGGAGCAGCAGCTGGTTCGGGAATTGGCGCTGATGCTGCTGATGGCCGTGGTCGTGGGGGTGTATTTTCTTGAGCACTCCCGTATCGCCATGGAGCAGAGCCAGCGCCAGTCCGCCGAAGCGCTGGCCCAGCAACTGGCCACCAGTGCCGCCGAGTATCTGGCGTCCGATAATCTCGTCAGTCTTAATGTCATGGCCTCTCAGACGGCCGCTCTCGCGATGGTGTCGAGGGTGGAAATCCGTAATCCCGCCGACCGGGTAGTAGCCAGCGCCGGTGACGCCTCGCCAGGGCCGCTGTCGGCCAGCCGGCCGGTGCGTATAGATGATCAAGCGCTGGTAGGCACGGTGACAATATGGCCGCAGCATGTCGATGCCGAACGGGCCCGCCGCCTCGAAACCCGCTTTGTTCTGGTTGCCCTTAGCCTGCTCGGTTTCCGCCTGCTGGCCGAACTGGCATGGCGACGACTTCGTGCCGAACCGGAGCTGCCTGAACAGGAGGAGCTGGAAGCGGATCTGGTGCCGCTGCTGACCATGAACCAGACCAGCGAATCCCCCAGAGCCTGGCTGCGCATCGGCATCGTCAATTTCGATCGCATGAAACAACGCTTCACCAGCGACATGCTGCGTGATTCGCTCGACGACTACGGCAAGCTGTTGCATCAGGTGGCCGAGGTGTATGGCGGCAAGGTCCAGCAGGGAATTGGAGAAGAAGCGGCGCTGGTTATCAGCGCTGATACTCGCGCCGATGCCTGCTTTCAGGCGCTGTGCGCCGGCACCCTGTTCCGTCGTCTCGCGCGCGAGGTCAGCGAGCAGCGCAAGGAGCAGGGGCGCACGCCGCTGGAGTTCAAATTGCTGGTAACCACCGCCAGCGACCTCGCCCACAGTTGGGCCCTGTGCCTTGCCGGCCTGCCGGGGCGGGTACATGTGCCGGAATCAGAAATGGTGCGCTACGAACTTGATACCCGCCTGCTGTTCCATGGCGAGCGCTGCCTGAACGTGCTCAGCGACGGCGACACCGTGCGCCTGCAGCCCATAGAACAACTGGCCCAGCGCTACCAGAAACTGATTGCCGACCAGGCCTCCCGACTGCTGTAGCTCTTACAAGGTGTTGCCGAGTTTTTGCCCCATGCGGACAGGGCTGTCGGCGGTGAGCCCCTGAAGGAAATCCGTCTTGCCTTCCGGGAACAGCAGAATCGCGGTGGAGCCGAGCAGGAAACGACCCAGCTCATCACCCTTGTTGAAGTGAATGGCGTCGCGAGCCGGATAACGGATGCGGGTAACGGTGCGCGCCAGTGGCGTGACCTGACCGGCAAATACGGTTTCGATGCCGGCCACAATCATTGCGCCAACAAGAATCACCACAAACGGTCCCTGTTCGCTGTCGAATACACACACTGCCCGCTCATTGCGTGCGAACAGATCCGGAATCTGTCGCGTGGTGGCCTGATTGACGGAGAACAAGCGCCCCGGCACATAGATCATCTCCCGCAGCGTACCCGCCAGCGGCATATGCACGCGGTGATAATCCTTTGGCGACAAATACACGGTGGCGAAGTGGCCATTGATGAACTCGCTCGCCAGCTCCGGATCGCCACCCACCAGCTCGAACAGTGAGAAGTACTGGCCCTTGGCCTGCATGACATCCGAGCCACGAATGCGACCAAGCTGACTGATGGCGCCGTCGGCTGGTGAGACAATTGCGTCCGGCTCGTCGCTGATGGGGCGAGCACCTTCCTTCAGGGCGCGGGTAAAAAAGGCATTGAAGGTCGGATACATGTCCGGATCTTCAATCTCCGCTTCCTTCATGTTGATATCGAACTGCTTCAGAAAAATGTTGATGAAAGTGGTTTTTATCCACGGCGTGTCGCTACGCGCCAGTGCGCCCACAGCGCGTGACAGCAGGTGGTGGGGCAGGATCAGTTGTAGCAGGCCAAACAGCTTTTCAAAAAACGGATTCACAGGAAGCCTCAATCAAAGAGAAAACGGATCAGGATTTTTCCACCGGAGTGTCAGGATGGTTGCCCCACTCGGACCAGGAGCCGGCATAGGCGCGGATATTCAGCCCTAGTAACCGGCCCACCAGCCAACTGTAGCTGGAGCGGTGGTGAGTCTGGCAGTGAGTGATGATCTCCTTGTCGGCAGTCAGGGCGCGACTGGCGAGGTCATCACGCACTGCGTCGAGCGAACGGATGCGCAGATGCCGGCTGCGATCCATCGGTTCTGTCCATTCGTAATGAATGGCACCGGGAATGTGGCCTGCCTTCTGGGCAAAGGCGCGCACCCCGGAATACTCTTCTTCGGAGCGCGAGTCCCAGATCGCCAGCGTGGGATCATTGAGGCGCTGCATCAGTTCACTCAGGCTGATATTGGTGTGATCGAGAATGGCGTCAATGCGGTAATCACTGGGCGCCCGCTCCTGGGTCTGCATGTCGGTCGGCAGGCCATCGGCGAGCCAGGCATGGATGCCACCGTTCAGCCAGGAGTAACGTTGATGGCCGATGCTCTCCAGCACCCACAGCAAGCGCCCGGCCCAGCCGCCGCCTTCGTCATCGCAGGCCACCACATGGGTGTCCCGAGTCAGGCCCAGTTCACTGAATACCGCTTCCAGTGCCGCCTTGTCCGGCAATAGCCCTGGTGCTGGCTGGGTACCCTTTTGCAGGGCACGAAAATCCAGATGCACAGCGCCGGGAATATGAGCTTGCTGAAACACCTGTGCCTTGCCCAGATCGACAATCAACAGCTGCGACTCGCCAAGCCGCTCGGCCAGTGTCTGTGGTTCCAGCAGTAAAGGCAGTGCGCTCGCCATCATCCATCCCCTTGCAGTCGCGCCAGTTTACCACCATGTGGGAGAGCGATGTCGGTCCGGCCTGCAGGAGTGGCGCCGCAATGACACCCGTGCCGAACCCTTGGCAGAGCGCTAGTACCGCTCCCGCCCTTCCTCATCCAGGGTATCCGCAATCCGATAAAAGTTTTCCAGCCGCTCCGCCCGAATCTCGCCGCTCTCGGCAGCCAGGCGCAGGGCGCATCCGGGTTCGTGCCGGTGCGAGCAATTGCGGAAACGGCAGTGGCCAGCCAGTGGCGCCAGATCCCGATAGCCATGCAGCAGTTCGTCCTCACTGATGTGCCAGAGCCCGAACTCCCTGACGCCGGGGCTATCAATCAGGCGTCCCCCGCCGGGCAAGTCGAACAGCCGGGCGGTAACAGTGGTGTGCTGGCCCAGCCCGGAGGCGGCAGACAGATCACCGACCGCGAGTGCCGCCTCCGGCAACAACGCATTCACCAGCGACGATTTGCCGACGCCGGACTGCCCCACCAGCACCGAGGTGTGGCCATCCAGTGCTTTGAACAATGGCGCCAGACCCTCGCCGCACGTGGCCGATACGGTCAGTACCTGATAGCCGATATCGCGGTATAGCGCGCACAGTGCCTCGATCGTGTCGCGGTCCTGATCGCTGATCAGATCAGCCTTGTTCAGCACCAGCAACGGAGTGATCTCACTGAGCTCGGCGGCCACCAGATAGCGGTCGAGCAGTGCCGACGAGGGGGTAGGCTGGGGCGCAAAAACCACCAGCATCAGATCCACATTGGCGGCAACCGGCTTCAGATTGCCGTACTGGTCCGGGCGGCGCAGCACTGTCACCCGGGGCACAATAGCGGTGACCACGCCGGTACCCTCCACCTTCGGCGGCTGGAACAGCACCCGGTCGCCGACCACCAGTTGTTCCAGCGTGGCACGGAAGTGACAGCGGAAAGCCTCACCGCGGGCAGTGGCCACCATCACCTGCTGGCCATAATGGGCCACCACCAGGCCGTGCTGCTCGTCGCCCAGCGTCTCTTCGTCAATGCCGCCTTCACGGGCAACACGTTTCGCCGCCCGGGCCAGACGTTCACCCTGAATTTTTTCGATACGCCATTGCTGACGCCGGTTGAGATTGCGTTTGCTCATGGCCGGCAACATAACGGCAGTGCGTGGCGGATACAACGGCTGGCACGTTCGGACTTGGGCATCCGGGCGGTTCGCGCTACAGTGCGGCAAGCGCAACAGAGACGGAGATCACCATGGGCGCCATGGCCATGCAGGGGAAAACGGTGCTGATTACCGGCGCCAATAGCGGAATCGGCAAGGTGGCCGCCAGTGCGTTGGCGGGGATGGGAGCCACCGTGATCCTGGCCTGCCGTCGCCAGCAGGCGGCTGAGGCCGCGATGGCGGAGATTCGTACCGAACATCCCGATGCCAGTCTGGCGTTCGTCTCCATTGATCTCGCCTCGCTGGCCTCGGTGCGTCGTGCTGCCGCCGAGGTGATGTCGAAATACCCGACACTGGACGTCCTGATCAACAACGCCGGCCTCGCCAATATGCAGCGGCAGGTCACCGAAGACGGCTTCGAGATGACCTTCCAGGTCAATCACCTTGCCCCGTTCCTGTTCACCAACCTGCTGTTGCCGGCCCTGCGGGCCGCGCGCGGTCGGATCATCACCGTCGCCTCCGGCGCCCATCGCGCTGGCCGCATGCACTGGGGCAACCTGCAGCTGGAGCGTGGCTATTTTGTGCTGCGTTCCTATGCCCAGTCCAAGCTCGCCAACATTCTCTTTACCAAGGCGCTGGCCGCCCGCGTTGCCAACGACGGCATCCATGTCAACTGCCTTCACCCCGGCGCCGTCTCCACCAATATCTGGCCTGAGCGTAACTGGCTGGAGCGGGCCTTCAGCAATGTGTTGCGTCTTTTTCTGATTTCCCCAGAGAAGGGCGCGCGCACCTCGATTTGGCTTGCCAGTGGCGATGTTGGCGGCAAGGCCAACGGAAGCTATTTTGAAAACTGCCGCGAGAAAATCCCGAGCCGCGCCGCGCGTAACCGGGACGCGGCGGAAAGACTGTGGGAAATGTCTGCCAACCTGACGGGACTGAAATGAACAACAAACGCGACAACCTGATCTGGATCGATCTCGAAATGACCGGCCTCAACCCGGACACCGATCGCATCATTGAGATCGCCACCATCGTCACCGACGCGCAGCTCAATGTACTCGCTGAAGGCCCCGTAATCGCTGTGCATCAGAGCGATGAGATACTGAGCCAGATGGATGAGTGGAACACCACCCAGCATGGCGGCTCCGGCCTCGTCGATCGGGTTCGCCAGAGCGATTACGACGAGCGGCGTGCCGAAGCGGCAACGCTGGATTTCCTCCAGCAGTGGGTGGAGCGTGGCATGTCACCCATGTGTGGCAACAGCATTTGCCAGGACCGCCGTTTCTTGTGGCGCGGCATGCCGGGTCTTGAGGCCTACTTTCATTACCGCAATCTGGATGTCTCCACCATCAAGGAACTGGCCCGGCGCTGGAAGCCGGAGGTGCTGGAGGGCGTGAAAAAATCTGGCGCCCATCTGGCACTGGATGACATTCGTGATTCGATTGAAGAAATGAAGTACTACCGTGGTCAAGTGTTCAGCATCTGAACCTCCCTGACATTATATGAATATGGAGAGTGGCATGAAGTATGGCGTCTTTGTACTTTTGTACATGTCCCTTCTGGTTGTGAGTGGTTGTGTCAGTTACGGAAGTTTGATGCCGCCGCTGCTTCAGGCTGCGCAGAAAGGTGATCTTGAGGCTGTCAAGAAATTGCAGGCTGGTGGAGCGAGTATTCATCAACGAGGGGTGCTTAACGCGACAGTGTTGCACTACGCGGCCGCAAGCGGGAACCTCGATTTGGTGAAGTATCTAGTAGAGAGCGGCATAGATGCCAATGCTAAGGATGTCAACGATACAACACCAATGCATCTTGCGGCATTTTCTGGCTATCTGGCGATAGTCCAGTATTTAGGTGACCGTGGAGTCGGCTTTGAAGGGCGCGCTGTGGTCACCCAGACCCCTTGGGGTACGAAGCTGAACTGTGCCTCCTCTGAGTCTTCGCAAGCCCGTGCATGCACTGGTCATGGTTGGACTCCCGCGCATTATGCAGTTTTTGGTAGCTTGAGGGGGGAGCTTAACCAGAAAGCTGCCAAAGATATTCTTGGTGACCAGTTCAAGGAATCAATGAATATCTATGGGCATGTGGCAGTGCTGGATTTCCTTTTCTCCCAGGGAGCAGATATCAACTCGAGGGATGGGTTTGGCAGGACATTGCTTTTCTATCCGGTGATTCTCGGGGCACCAGACCTGCTGAAATATCTCGTAGTTGAAGGGGCAGACGTGAACATCAGGGATAATTTCGGGATGTCCGCTCTGGATTGGCTTGATCGCCCAACGGACGAGATCGTGAACGAGCGGCACTTGCAAACATCGCTTTTGGCCAAGCATGGCGGCAAGGATATGGATATGGATGGTGTGAGGGAGATAGTGAATCAGTACGCTTCTGTTGCTTCTGGTTACGGCGAGTCAGGCGTGGCGCGTTCTGTTCATGAGCCCGGTTTCATGGAAAATGTTCGAGGGACGGCCGTTGAGTGCGCGAAGCTATTCGCTGGGGTTAAGGCCTGTGAACAGCTACCCTTTCCGTTTTCCACAGGTTGCGAGAAAGTGGTTAGAGCCAAGTTTAACAAGATGATATGTCAGGCCATTCCCATGTAGTCGGTTTCGATGCGGTGTGGCCCAGCGCTGGAAGCCTGCAGTGCTGGATGGCGTAGAAAAATGGGCGCAAGGTGTTCAGTATCCGAGGATTATTGCCGCATCCCGTCCAGAAACTTCAGATAATGCAACGCCACCGCCTCTGGCGCCTCCATCTGCGGGTAATGACCAATCTCGGGTAGCTCGGCGAGGTAGTCAAACGGTAACCCCAGCTCACGAAAACGCGCCACCATGTGGGCGCCGGACACCGGGTCGGCGGAGCCATTGATCATTGCCACAGGCACTCTGGCGTCGCGAATGGCTGTGATCCAGCGCGTCCGATGCCGGCGGCGGTCGCGCATGTAGGTGATCAGGTTGTGGAAAATATGCTTTCCATCATTGTGCATCACCAGCGCCCAGTAATCCGCCAGCTCCTGCGCGTCCGGTTTGGTCCGGGCACCAAACACCCTCGACATGGCGCGATCAAAGATGCGCTTGTTGGAGAGCCGGTTCACCAGTGGCCCGAGCGGACTCAGTAGCAATTTCTGCGTCAGCAAGGCGCGGTGGGTTTCGGGGAACAGGCCGCCGTTCAGAAAGCACACCGACTGCCACTCGCCGGCCCCGGTGCCGTGGTTCTGGCGCATTAATAGCTCCTGTGCCACTGTGTCGCCGTAATCGTGCGCCAGCACGTGAAAGTGATCGAGGCCAAGCTGCCGCACCAGCTGCTCGACAATGTCCGCCTGTTCATGAATCGAGTAGACATGTTGCGCCGGCTTGCTGGAAAACCCGAAGCCGAGCATATCCATCGCCACCACCCGGTAGTGTCTCGTCAGCGCCGGCCAGATCCGGTGCCAGTCCCAGCTCGCGGTAGGGAAGCCATGGATCAGCAGCAGGGTGCCCCGACGTGCCACCCCCTCATCCACTACGAAAATATTGAAGCCACTCACATGATAGTGACTGCCGCGCTGCTGCCATTCTACCGGACGCATGGGGGCCTCCCGACTCCTGACGCTGTATTGAACGGAAATTGCAATTCTGGCTCCAAACCGGTATCCCTGAATGTCGGGATCATGCACCGGACAATAACAAAGAGAGACCGCCATGAGTGAGACACAGTGGGACTATTTGATTCAGCGTGCGTTGCTATTTGATGGTAGCGGCGCGCCACCAGTGCGTGAAGATATTGCCGTGGCCGGCGGTCGCATCGCCGCCCGTGGCAGCAACCTGCCGGCGGGGAAGGCCCGCTCGCTGATCGACGGCCGTGGCCACTGGGCAATGCCCGGGCTGTTCGATATCCACACCCACTATGATCTTGAGCTCGAAGTGGCGCCGGGGCTGCCGGAATCCGTTCGTCATGGCACCACCACGGTGGTGATCGCCAATTGCAGCCTTGGTCTCGCTTTTGGCGCCCAGCGAAAGCAAGGCGCCGACCCCATCGTCGATTGCTATGCGCGGGTCGAGAACATCCCCAAATCCGTGCTGCGCGCCACCGCCGACCGGGTTGATTGGCACAACCCGCGCGAGTACCTGCAGCACCTCAATCGTCTCTCGCTGGGTCCTAATGTGGTGGTGTTGCTGCCGCACTCCATGCTGCGCATCGAGGTGATGGGCTTTGAGGCCAGCATCTCCCGAGACCCCAGCGAAGAGGAGCTGCAAAAAATGGAGGCGCTGCTGGAACAGGCACTGGACGACGGCTATGCCGGCATGTCCACCGATGCGTTGCCGTTCCATTACCTTGCCAATCAACCCAATACGGGCAAAACCATTCCCACCCAGTTCGCCAAATACAACGAACTGAAACGCCTCACCGACGTGTTGCGCAGACGGGAAGCGGTGTGGCAGGCGACACCGCCCAAAGACAGCACCATCGGTACCATCCGCACCTTCCTGCTGTGCTCCGGTCGTCTGCATGGCAAGCCATTGAAAACCACAGTCGTGGCGGCGCTCGATGTGCAGGCCAATCGCAAGATCGTCCGTCTTGGTCGACTGCTGGCGCGGGCGCTGAACTCCCGCTTCGTCAATGGTGACTTCCACCTGCAGGCGCTGGCAGCGCCGTTCAAAGTCTGGTCCGACGGCGCCGTGACGCCGCTGTCGGAAGAGATTCCGGAACTGCGGGCCCTGAATGAAATTGATCTTGAAAACCGAGGTGGCCGTCGTCGCGTGCTCGACGATCCGGACTACCAGCGCCGCTTCCGTGCCATGTGGTTGCATGGCAAGACCGGCTTCGGCGCGGCGCGCCTGAAGAGAATTCTGCGGCTGGAGGATTACGCTTTTAACCGCACGCTAGCGGACATGGTCATCGATCTTTGCCCGCTAGAGGATTGGCAGGGCCTCACATTCCAACAAGTGTTTGATCGCGTGCTGGCGGCCCGGCAGGGAAGCGCCAGTGCACTGGGCGAGCGCGAAAAAAGCGTGCTCGCCGAATCGTTCAGCACGGTGCAGGACGAGGCCGACTTCATGCTCGCCATGCTCCGAACCTTCGATCTGGAGCTGAGCTGGTACACGGTGTCTGCCAACCGTAACGAAGCGCTGGTGCGCGAGCTGCTGATGGATCCACTACTGCTACCCGGCTTCAATGATAGCGGCGCGCACCTCACTAACATGGCGTTCTACGATGGCAATCTGCGTGGCCTTAAGCTCGCGGCACAAGGCGGCGAAGAGGATGTGGCCTATCTGGTGAAACGGCTCACCCGCGATGCTGCCGAGGTGTTCCGTGTTAAAGGCGGCACCGTCGAAGTGGGAGATCAAGCCGATCTCATCCTGATCGACCCGCAGGCACTGCAACAACTCGATCACCACAGCACCGTGCAACGCATCTACCGCGACGAGTTTTCCCACAATCAGCTGGTCAACCGCACCGACGGCGTGGTGCCATTGGTGATGATCAAGGGTCATCCGGCCTGGCGAAGCGATCGCTTTGAAGCGGGTTTTGGCCGGCAGAAGTTCGGGAAGGTACTGGAGACAGTGTTTTGAGTGGTGGAGAGCGGCCATCGGAAGCCGCTCCCTTGGCACTAATCCCAGTTTGAAGCAGGCCTCGCCGTCGTGCCCAGTTCACATCTGACACGTTCAATGATCTGGCGTTGAGCCTCGGAAGGAGGGCCCTCCAGATTGGCGACGTCTACCAGAATGCCGACGAATGATGACGCCATGTCCGGAGTGAAACGAGCAATGCTAGGCTGCAGGATATGTCTTACGCCTTCACCAAGGTTAAGCTCGTCCTTGACCAGATGGGACGATGCAGAGAAAAGGTCCATAGCAGACTGATCATTAAGGTGGAAATGCGATCGAAATATAGCGATTACAGACGCTTTCTGTTCCCGACTGATCTCGCCCTCCTGTTTGAGAGTGCCAACGATGATCGCAGCAGCGGCCTCCATTGGCTTGGACAAATTATACAGAGGTCTCGTACCGTACAGCTTTGCCCATCGTCTCCTTCTGGCCCAGGTAAAGGGGTTGAAAGAGTTCAGATCAACACCGGATCCCTGCAGAGAGTTAAGAGCCCAAATCAGGCCGGCCAATGCGGTAATGGCTGCGATAGCAAAATGCATAGAATGTCCCCCCGGACTGATGAGCATGTCTGACTGGTAAGCGCCCCGCACTGGCTAACCTGAGGAGCGACCGGCCGTTGGTGCTGGCGACATCGACAACAATAATACGAATGGAGCCAATGGGTCTCACTTTGATACAGGCTGATATCAAAATAGGGCCATGCTGGCGATGTGCTGCTGATCTGCCGATAAGTGATGTTTATAGCCTAGCTGGCCGAACCTGTCGATTCTGAAGTCTGCTGATCTCGCCAGGAGGGCAGGTTCAGCGTTTGATGCAGTTAGGCAGCCACATGGTTTCCCGGAAAACCAATTTTTTCGGGCGGTTGTGGAGCATGCAGGCTGATGCCTGGTCGCCGCTTGTGGCAGCGTAGCGGTTGGCGTAGCGTGAACAGAAGGCAGCGCCCCGTTGCGCCGGAGGCCGCATGACAGACACCGCCATCGTTGCGTTTGCTACCTTCATTGCCACCATTGGTCCGGTGGATGTGGCGGCGATTTTTGCTGCCCTGACGGCCAACGCCAGCCCGCAACATCGTCGCACCATGGCGTTGCGGGGCACCCTGATTGCCGCCGTGATTCTGGTGCTGTTTGCATTGGTGGGAGAGCGCCTGCTCTCGACGTTGGGCATCACCCTTGCCGCCCTGCGCACTGCCGGCGGCGTATTGCTGCTACTGATCGGCATCGACATGGTGTTTGCGCGTGATTCTGGCGCCGTCTCCACCACCGACGAGGAAGAGCTGGAGGCGGCGTCAAAGGCCGATATCTCCGTGTTCCCCATCGCCACCCCCCTGATTGCCGGCCCCGGCGCCATGGGCGCTGCCATCCTGTTGATGGCTGACGCTGAAGGTGACGTGAGTCGGCAGTTCGCGGTCATGGCCGCGCTGGCCGTGGCACTGATTCTGACCCTGATATCACTGCTGCTGGCCAGCCAGATCCACCGGCTGCTTGGCGTCACCGGCATGCATGTCATCAGCCGCGTGATGGGAATCCTGCTTGCCGCGCTGGCGGTGCAGTTCGTATTCGACGGCGTGAGCCAAAGCGGGATTTTTTCCGGTTAAGCAGCTGTGATGGTCCCGCCAGATGCTATCAGGCATCGACGGCGGGACAGGCCGAGCTGCAGCGCAAGGCGTTATCTGCGAGAGAGCATTTTTCTGATCTCGTCGTTCAGCTCCTTGAAGACATGGCGGGGACTCACTTCATCGAGCATCTCAACAATTAACCGGCTTTGCTCTACCGTCAACTGACGATTTCCGGTGAGGCTTTCGAGTTTGACTTTAACAACGTGGTTGCGAATATCTTCTTCCAATGCTCGGTTGGCAACCAGATCAGATATGACTTTGCTTGATTTGGCAAACTGGATGAAATCCTTGTTCAACAAATCATAAGAAAGTTCGCCTTTGCGGTTGGTATACGCTTTGACAACGGCCGCATACTCAGCACTGTCAACCGTAGCAAGCTCCTCTGCAGTCTCCTCCTGAGCGCTGAGATCTTCCTTATCCCCGCTGAGCTTGATTTTGCCGCGACGGGAATAGGGCATTCCAGACGTCAGCTCCATTGCCTCTTCAAAGGCTTCGAGTGGAAACCGTTCCAGATCCGTGTTGTGCGAAGGGGCCGGCGTTCCAGACTTCCTGTTCACGGTTGCCAAGCCTGGTGCGTCGGTGTCATAGCGCATGATAACGATGCCAGAATGACCGCCCCGGAGTTTCTGGCGGTAAGCCGCAGCCTCTATGCTGGACAATTCAACTATTGTAGTCCTTATCATAAAAATCTCCTTTTCGAAGCTTGTAATGGGTGCTAGAAATTAGCCGTGCTAACCACCGGTTTAGCCGCTTGCCAATCTCC
This sequence comes from Alcanivoracaceae bacterium, assembly GCA_046292765.1. Taxonomy (GTDB): domain Bacteria; phylum Pseudomonadota; class Gammaproteobacteria; order Pseudomonadales; family Alcanivoracaceae; genus PGZG01. The sequence continues at coordinate 397,734 of JBKBQA010000003.1, forward strand.
TTATTGGAATGCTTCTTTCCTCAGAAGATCGGAGATTCCTGAGATATAAGACTGAATGCCCAATCTATCACTTTTCTTGATGTTCGCTGAAGCGGACATAAGCATGAGGTAAAGAGCCAAGGTCAGAAGCCTTTCAGCGTATATGGCACAAACCTTGCCAGCAATGCAGGGCAAATGAAAGGCACCAGGATAGAAGCCGCCGAGATGGAAACGACACGATCCTTGATGCCAGTCATCCGAACACATGCTTGTACCATCAACTACTTCAACCGCAGGCCAACGATGATCTCTTCCAGGCCGACGCCTTGTCCCAGCACCTTCTCGCTGAGAGCAGGAACCTGAGCAGACTCTTCCATGCTGATACCTGTCAGTCGTGCGAGCAGGATGCTTTCCAGTAATGCCGCATCGTTACGTGATCTGCGGCCCTGCTGAATCTTTTGGAAGACAATCGGCATCATGCTTTCTGCAACAAAGGTTTCCATAAAGGGGGAAATATAGGTTGCGTAGTACTGGCTTGTGATGCCGCCGTCATTGGTGCCTGTGCGTTTGGCGTTATTGCAATTCATAGACTGAGAGCGGTCAGTGCGGGTGCATGGACCATTGCTCCACTGACCGCCACTGACCGGCCCCTGATATGTTCGCGTGGGTTGTCCCTTGTGCGCCACTTCAGCTGCCATGGACAGGGCAAAGGTGTAATTGACATGGAATGTCGTGACGGTGGTGAATACTTCCTCATGCTCGATGGCCTGGGCCTGCTGTAACAGCCTTCGCGATTGGCCGGTATGGTGCTCGATGCTGGCTTGTGTTCCAGCGGAGGCCTGGCCGGCAAAGTTGCCCACACCGTATTGCAGCATTCTCGTGCCACCCACATTGACCTCCCGAACGCGATAGTCATACATCTTTCGGGCGGTGTCTTTCATTGACTCCGAGGCGGCATTCCATTGCGCCATGCGCGCTTTCTGCGCAGCTTCGCTTGCCGCTTTCTGAAGCATTTCTCTCCGATGACGGGACTCACTCGTTTCGGCCCACTCTGACTCGGTGACCTGTGAGGTGGTATTTTCTTTCCGAGAGTAAGCGTCTTGAGTCATGGTGAGCTTGATCTGACAATCGGATTGTCTGGAGCCAACGGCCAGTAACGGATAGTTTTGTTCAGCCCAGTAGTGGTGGTGCCGTTTGAGCGAGGAAGTGACGAAATACTCAAACTGCCTTTTGTTCACCGTAGAGCCCAGCCAGAATTGGCCACGCTCGATATTGGCCCCCGGGTAAGAGGTGGCGGTGACATAGCAGCCATATTGCTTGCTGAGCAAGGCAGAGGTCTTCTGCAGCTCTTCACTAACACCGGGATAGACACCACCGAGTGACTCCTTGGAAGCCTGATTCAATAGCACCATCGATACTAGAAGATTGCCTGCCTCCCGATTGGATTTGGCTTTGGCGAGCAGTGCTTCAATCTTCTTTCCATCAAGGCCGTCCGTCGAGATGCCGGTTTGCAGCCGAGCATAGTCAGCCAGCCTTACAAAGGCATCCTCCATAAACCCATAATGGCCGGGGTCGCGGTGGGGGGGCATCTTTGTAGTGCGGATTTCATCAAGTACGCCAGACATCCGGGTCAGAAGTTCGGTCATGAAAGTCTGGTTCGGGAATGAGCCGTCGTTCTTGACACCCACGGCCTTTCTGGCTTCGCTGGCATAGTTTTCAAGGTTGGCCACCGAATCAATACTCCATTGGTTCAGGTAGGAGTAGTACTGGTGAGTCTTGACTGGCTTCTGGAACGCCACGTCGTGGTTGAAGAAAGTGTAGTTTGCCAGACTTGCGGTGTTGGGGAGCGCCCACCAGGAATCGGAGTAGAACGAGCGAACATAGCCATAGTTGGTGAAGAACATGCCAGCGTGAAAACGGCTCTTGCTATTGGGGTCTGCGGTGAAGGAGACGCTGTGTGACACCCTGCAGTTAAAGCACCAGGTTAACCCTTCCTCATTTTCGAACGTGCCTTGTCCAAGCCACACATTCCAGAACCGGGTGTCCCGTGTCTGCATCCGGAAATTGGGGCCGCCTCCAACGCGCCCCACCGACGTTAAACGGTCCTGACCAATAAAGGTCAATCCTTTGGCTACGTTGGTTGGCAGCGTGAGATAGGTTGCTACCTCCAACTCGATGTGGTCATAGTCCCGAACCTGAGCCAGATCGTCCGGGTTCTCGAAGTTGATGGGGATGCGCTCATCGCCGCGCACGATGGTGCCTTGCTGGCTGGTTTTGTAGGGCGGTCGCGGCTCGTCGAGCCAACTGGCGGAATTGGGGCCTGTGGCACAGCCGGCGACCAGTAATACCGTGAAAGCTACCGCTAGTGACAATCGTATGAACATGGCTCCTTCCCCCGATCTGTGGTGGTATCAATCCTGATTGACAACAGTGATGCTAGCGGGGGCCTTAACCTAAATCCAGCGTTGCCTGGTATGTTTTCAATGCGCGCAAGGAGGCTGTCTTGGGCTGGCTGGACATTCAGATGAGCTGCTCTACACTTTCTTAATCACACTGACGATGTAAAGCAAGATTACGGCACCGATGGTGGCCATGATGATAGAGCCTAGCAATCCGCCTGCGGTTATACCGACAAAGCCAAATATAAAGCCCCCCAAAACGGAGCCAACAATCCCGACAATAATATTGCCTACAACGCCAAACCCTCTTCCCTTGACGATATTGCCGGCAAGCCAGCCGACCAGAGCGCCAATTGCCAAAAAGATTAATAAGCTGATGATATCCATGTCTCCTCCAGTGCTAATACAAAGTGAAAAGATAGGCGAACGGTACATCTTGCAGTGGAAGTGACTTGATATCCATTGAAATTATCTGCCAGAACGCTATGCGTAGATGCAAGGAGCCGTGTGATCCTGCAATTTGAATCGAATATGAGCGTCCTTTGCTATGCGCAGCCGCAGCCTGCGGCATCTGCATTCCCACCAAGTGGCGTTGGGTGACCATCTCGCTTCCACCAATCATGACCGTCAAGCAATTCCTTAACTCTAAACCTGAGCTTCGTCATGGCTAGCCAACCCGGATTGTGGAAAGCTACGCAGAGCGCGCAAGCCCCCGCCAACAACGCCGGGCCCATTAAAAGCACCAGGAACGAAACTGCCGAGATAGGAACGGCACGATCCTTGATGCTGGGCTGCCCGCTATGGGCAACCAACTACGAAACTACTACGCCCTGAAAAGGCCGAGCGGCTTAATGCCCAAAGCACTGGCGCGCCTTAGCTGGTTTAATTATTTTTCATAGTGGTAGCGGCAAGAGATAACCGTAAGTTGTTTACCATCCACCGCATAAACTAGCCGGTTGGTATCATCAATGCGTCTGGACCAGAAACCAGCCAAGTTCTCCTTTAAAGGCTCGGGCTTGCCGATACCTTCAAATGGAGATCGCTGAGTATCTTGAATAAGCTTGTTAATACGCTTTAACGTTTTTTTATCCTGAGTCTGCCAATACAAATAATCTGACCAAGCCTCTCGAGTCCATGAAATTATCTCAATCATCGGTCAACTCATGCTGTTTTGTTTTCCCGGCCCTGTACTGTTTGATAGATTTTGAAAGATGGGCGGCATTAGCCGGGCTCTTCAGCAAATGAACCGTTTCCATGAGACCATTGAACTGATCCAGGGACATTACGACAGCATCTTCAGCGTCCCTCCGGGTAATGACGGTGTAGTCGGCGTCGCTAGCTACTTGATCCAGAACGCTTTTTAGCTTATTTCGAGCATCCGAAAAACTGATGACTCTCATAGGAATTCACCTTAGTTGTACAATAAACCTGCCAAGCATAACCTGTACAATAAATTGTGCAAGTTGTGGGTAATTTAACGCCCGGCGCAAGGGCGGCCAAATAAGCGCAGCGTTTTGGCTGTCTCAGCGACCAATGGGAGCGATTGCTGCGGATTGTTATGCAGCGCCCCGACCAGAGTGCTTGCAAATATGTCATATATGACATATTTGGCATATATTGCTCTCCATGAGCCCAAAGGACAAGCCATTAGTTTGGCTACATGGAATTGTAAAAACGCCGCCATTCTCAGCAGTCAGCCGATTGGAAACAGGTTACTTGCTGCGACGGCTGCAGCGCGGGGAAAAGCTTTCCCTGCCACAATCAAGACCCATGCCATCAATCGGGCCTCATTGCCATGAGCTGCGCATTACGGACAGAGACAAAATTTGGCGCATAGTGTACTGAATAGACCCAGATGCCATTGTTGTAGCTGATGTGTTTATGAAAAAAACTGAAACTACGCCCAAGAAAGTAATTGATGTATGCAAATCCAGATTCAGGATGTATGACGATGCAAGATAGTAAGCGGAAGAAACTGGAAGATGCCGGCTGGAAAGTCGGTGGCGTTGATGAATTTCTGGGGCTTACGCCGGAAGAATCTGCATATATTGAGATGAAACTTGCGCTGAGCCATACCCTCCGGCAACGCAGACTCCACAACAAGTTGAGCCAGATTGAATTGGCCAAGATGGTTCACTCCAGTCAGTCGCGCATAGCAAAAATGGAGGCAGGCGATCCAAGCGTTTCCATCGACCTGATCATGAAATCACTCCTTGTCCTGGGCGCTTCTCCCGAAGATATTGCCAAAGCAATATCTTCGGGTGCGTCTCACGCTGCATAGCGCCGCGATCAGCGGCCCAGTGGAGAGGAGTTAACTTTTGGCATAATGAGTGCAGCGAGCCAAAAGTTAACGGAGCGTAGCTGGGTTCGATGCATTGCCTTGTTATGCCTTTATGTGTACCATTGTACAACGGCCTTGTACAGACAATGGAGCTATTGATTATGCTGACTGTAAACATTAGCGATCTTAGGGCTAACCTATTGAAATATTTAGAAAAAGCAAGCCATGGAGAGCAGATTACTGTTACTACAAACGGCAGGATTTTGGCTACCATCGCCCCGCCAGCTGACAAAAAGTCCGTGGCAAAGAAACGGCTTACAGAGCTTTCTGCTACCGCCAAAATCAATGACGTAACCAGCCCGCTGGACACTCAATGGGATGCTGCACTGTGATTCTTTTAGACACCTGTGCCATCATTTGGGATGCCCTTGATCAAAGCAAATTAACTCATAAAGCTAAAGCTGCTATTGCCAAAGCAGATGAGCACAACGCCTTGATAATTTCCGATATCTCGATCTGGGAAATTTCAATGCTTATCAAGCGCGCTCGAATTGAAATTGACACAACTGCAGCTAGTTTTCTAAATCTATTTCTTGAATCACGCAATATTTCGGTGGTTTCAATTTCTCCAGAAATTGCGGAGCTATCAACCAGCTTTGGCTCTGAAATTAACAATGATCCAGCCGATAGAATTATTGCTGCTACATCTATTATTCATAACGCGCAATTAGTTACAGCTGATTCAAACGTTCGTCAATCTGCACTCATCGATACTATCTGGTGAGGCATAACGCTTGCATAAACGGCGGCCTGACAAGGCCGTCCGGTGGAGGCCCGAAGGGCCGGAACGAATTTGATGCACTTGTTAGAGCTACCCATACCGCTCAATTAGCTCCCGTAGTTTTTGGTATGCGAGCATCATGGTTAACGCTGTTGTTGCAGACACCCCTGCGGCTAAAAAAAACATGGCTCCGACCGTTAAATCATCAAGATGCTGTCCGAAAATCCATGTTGCTAATCCAAGTGCGCCACTGCAAGTAGCAAAAATTAGTCCAACCATAACGCGAGCTACAAGCAAAGGATATAACGGCCATTCATAAAGTATTCGATTGAATGAACTATCCAAAGGCGCACGAATTTTGAACGAAAATCTAAATGCGGTTCCTGCGAATATCAACACCAAAGAAGGGAGATATTTCCATACATCTGTATCTGATTTAAGATGAGCCCCGAATGTTTCAAGTGAAGTCGGATTCAAGAAAAACCATAAGAATATCAGAAAGGCAACAACGGCTTCGGGCGAGATAAATAAAGCAAAAAAAATGTTCTTTACCTGCTTCACTCACCATGCTCCATATGTCGCTGCTTTTCTATCCGCTCGAATATTTTAAGCGCTCTAAGATACAGAGCCTCTGGCGCTGGTACCTTATCAAACGTGAAGTTTAATGCAGTTTCCGAAGTCTTGATAATGATAACTTCATCGTCGCGCCGCCCCCTAACTGTGCCACTTCCGTACCCATCAGCGGCCATTAAGATTGCAGCATCACCTACAGGTATTTCTATTTCAGGTATAAAGGCTGAATCTTCCGTTTGCAATGAAGCTGCCTCTACAAGTTTAGGCAGATTCGTTTTCAGGGTATCTGCTTCAGGCGCATCCTCTATAATTGTCATTCGATCAGTATTTCTAGCCCGCAGATACTTCTCTAGCGGCTCCCATAACGGGCTAAACAATGGATTCGGCGGAGAAACTTTGGCTTCGATCTTAAAAATTCCTTGGAGCGAGCTAAGCTTTGCTGAAAACGACTTCAAATCTGAAACCAGTTCAATATCACAGTCCACAAAGAAGTTTTGATGAGTAGCTTCAATTATTTCACAGAATCGGCGAATAAAGGTTCTCATCTCTATGTGGCCCGAAACGTTTAAAAACGCAATCCCAGAGTGAGATGGAATATAGACGAACGGGCTCGATGCCACCAGCAAGTTTGGCTCTGCTTGTTTTTTCTCGGATCGAGTTTTTTCATCAACAACCCCAACCTCGCCTTCCGGTGCATATTTACTTAGCCTCCCGAAAAGATAGTGATGTCCCGATTGCTGGTATTCAATAACATCAAGAAATGTCCAAGCGTTTCCTCTGTATTTGATCGAAATAGAGTCTCTAAGTGCCGAGAGCAATTTATCCTGATCAAGAAGTCCCAGCTTCAAAACTCGCCCAGCGTAGTAAGTACCTTTCTTAGCCATTCACTCTCCCTGCTGCTTCTTTTGCTCTAACGCAGAGCCAATGGGCGCCGGAATTTTGGCGTCCCATTCGGCGAATTGTTATAACTTACCTTCTCCGATATCCGACGGATTCACATTTAGCGCTTCATGAACCGCGGAAACCAAACCATTCGCCAGAACAGCCAAGCTTATGGCGCATACAATGCTCCAAATTGGCATGATCAGCGCGGCAATTGATGGATCTTTCACAAATGAAGCGCCGAACCCGACTGTAACCCCACCAACTACGATAGTGTTGATCGAATAGCGAAGTCTTTTTGAAACTCCCTCGCTACATGGGCCGGCAATAAACTTGATCATTCTCCAGAAGTAGAGAACCGCACCAAAAAGAGCGATGGAAGAAATCAAGGATATAATGTTGAGCAATTCAATCTCCTTAGTTATAACGCCGTCATCACGCGCTTGTCGCGTGCATTACCTAGTTAAGCTAGCGACACTGCGGAGCCAATAATGGCAGGCTGCGGAGCGCCAGCGGAGCTTAACCAAAATATGGCACCGGATAGAACCCCGAACCCCCGGATACCCCCCCAACCCGGATTGTGGCAAGCCACGCAGAATGCGCAAGCCCCCGCCAACAACACCGGACCAATTAAAAGCACCAGGAACGAAACTGCCGAGATGGGAACGGCACGATCCTTGATGCCGGGCTGCCCGCTAGGGGCAACCAACTACAAATCCACTACGCCCTAAAAGGGCCGAGCGACTTAACGCCGTAATCACGCGCTTGTCGCGTGCATTACCTAGTTAAGCTAGCGACACTGCGAGGCCGATAACGGCAGGCTGCGAAGCGCCAGCGGAGCTTAACCCCAAATATGGCACCCGATAGAACCCTGAAGCCCGGATGCCTCCCCTGCCCGAATTGTGGCAAGCCACGCAAAATGCGCAACCCTTGCTAAACACCACCGGACCAATTAAAAGCACCAGGAACGAAACTGCCGAGATGGGAACGGCACGATCCTTGATGCCGGGCTGCCCGCTAGGGGCAACCAACTACGAATCCATTACGCTCTAAAAGGGCCGAGCGACTTAACGCCGCAAGCAGCTGCGGCTTTGTAGTGAATTGTTTTGCGGTCGCGTAGCGTTAAGCCGAAAAAAAGAACGGAAAATCCGTCAGACTGCCTTGCATTGTTAGCCCTTAGAAAATTGGAGAAGCTTGTGGTACTCACTTCTTCTTTACCACCCCACACCACTCCTGGGAGCGTGGTCTCAACGAAAATACCAATGGTCTTATCAGGCAGAAGAAAACGATGTCTCATATCACCCAACATGATTGCGATGTAATCGCCATGAAGCTGAACAGAAGACCTCGCAAATGCCTTAACTACAAAACGCCGGAGCAATGCTATGCAATCTAGCTACAAATGTTGCACTTCACTCTTGAGTCTAAGGGGCCTTGTATGGGTCACTTTATAAACCAAATAGCTTGATCACCCACAAAGGTGAGCTATAATAGGCAACTTATGAGCCTTTACGATCAAAAAGGCCGCGAGAATCCATGGTTCCTACCCCACCCAAGGAACCCGTCAAGAAGTGTTTCAGTGGGTCACCGAAGACCAGTCGCGCGACCTTATAATCATTGCCGTGGAGCAATATCTATCTCTTCTTTTTTATGTAGGGGACGAACCGGGCTCCATCCTGCCACTCCCTCATCTGTCTTAGCGCTTGTTTGGCAGAGTACATGGTAATCCGTGGCGTTAGGTATCACTCTGCGCATATCCGTGGCAAAGTTTTGCTTGACCACATTCATCCCATCGAAAGGCCGCTGTCCCGGAATGCGAAATATACCGACTCGAGAGAGATAAACCGTCGAACCTGACATCGTCGGTGCTTCAGTGCCCCCCCCCCCTGTCTTCGTATCGATGTATGCACAACGTATATAGAGTTCCCAATATTCGTCTACTGCGGATCCTGAGGCCGCTGCCGTATTCGACACATGACTGGCCGTCCCGCCGGAAGATACCGGTACTTGGAAGCTTGTCGCTTGAGAGCTTGACGCCATTTCCTGATTGACGGTCACCAAAGCATTGTAAAGGCCTGCACGAAACGCCTGACCCTCAATTTGTCTCTGCCTTTTCGCAGCCAGCTGACGATTGATCTCTTCTGTTCTGCGTCTCAGATGATCCCCTTGTAACACATACTTCTGTCCCTGGCTCCGCATCGCATTATACTCTGCGTCTGACTGCTCCCAATAAACATTGGTGCTCGAGCGGCTCTGGGAAACCCAGGTGTTGTTGCTTCTGTCAAACCAAGTCGTCGTGGTGCCAACCCATTTTCGGTCGCTCGGTTTGAACGCCATGCTGATACTGGAGCCGTCGGGTTGAATCGTCTGAACTGCGCGGTTGGTCGGATTAATTTTTCCGCTATCAACCCTGTATGAATCAATCCGACCTTCAGCAGGATTATACTGGTATACATTGGTAAACAGATAGGTGCCGCCCGATACATGGGCATGCGATATTATCTTCATTACAGAGCCTTTAATCTCCCAAATATATTTTGCCTGGCCATAAAGCGTTTCATTGCTATGCTTGCTCTCACTAATAGCAAACCACTGCTTACCGACTAAATTCGCGTACACGCCCCAGCGCCGGTGGATTTCGGCCTCATCGTCAGTGGCAAGCTGTTCGGCCAAGAGTCGGCCCTCCGCGGTCAGATAATGGGGTGGTGGGGAGGGCAGATGGTTGCCCGCGCAACCGGCTAATAGCACTACAGCAAGAAAAGAAAACAGGCAACTCGACAGCCTTCCGAAAACATAATGCAGCGATTTATCCATACAATCACATTCACGGCGCACCACTGGGTGCTGCCGAGAAAGCATTGAGGGCTTGGAATATTCAAGAAGGGTTGCGATATTGCCCATGACTCTGATTCCTGAGCAGTGCTTAGCATCCCGATACGACGTGGGGTGAGGACTGCCTTAAAATAATCCGCCGTGGCGCGTTGGGCAACTACTTTTTGAGAGACCGCCGAGCGGTCTATGGCACTAAGGGGTATCCATGCTACGCCAACTTGGGTGAATGTGAGGATTAACGCTCGGTGCAGCGGGCAAATTGGAGCGAGGAAGGAGCGGAAATTTGATCCGCCTGCCACCGCTTGTTAGGAGCTATAACGCCCACCGTTTCTCCGCTAATGATGGATGGGGACATCCCTTCATTTTTGAATGGAGTCGATTAATCAGCCACCGCAGACCAAAGAACAGAGCACCGAAAATAGCGAGGACAATAACTTTAATCAAAAGAAGGGCCATGAACTTCCCGATATCCACACCAAAGGTTCCATTTGAAAGCAACCACACTATCGACTGGACTACATGTAGAGCCTGCAAAGCAAATACAAAACCACAAAACCCTCGAATAACTCGAAGTACAAAATACATATACCCTCCTAACGCCAGCAGCACGCGCGGCTTTGTAGTGAAGGCGCAGCCGCAACGGAAAAGCCGTCGCAGTGCCTGCGATTGTTAGGCATTTGTAGCCAGCTCCCCGTATGCATGAAACGGCTTGGCAACCAACTGAACATTTTCTGGCACCGGCTCTGAGTTGGCATTGAAGTGGACGTCCAGGCCCGCTAGGTTACCCATAGCATCGGTAAACAACACAAACTCCAACACACCATTCGGCTGCATAGTTTCTACCTCCATGGTGAACGAAGCGCCGGCACTCTGGCCTTTGCTGGCGAGTTGCGGCACAACTGCATTCGCCGCGATCGAAAAGTCGAAACTGTTGCAGCCGCAACCGCATACGCGAGTAAGCCGCCCCTTTTCGAATTGTTCAAGCAGCGCCTCGCCAGCCGAGAATTCAGGTCGGCTAGCTACGAACTCGATCCATTTTCGTGCTGTGGCACCGTCGTTCATCGTGTACGCCTAACGCCTTGCTCACCGGAAAATTGAGAGCGTAGCGAGCAATTTTTCCGCGTGCAGCAAATTGTTATGTGACATCCCGTATGCTGACGGGGAGCCATTGCTCGCGATTCTCGCACCCTTTCGGTATCAGTCGCTCAATAGACTCTTTTCCGGCAATGATTTTACTGAGAATTGGGTGCTCTGGATTATTCCTGCCATTGGTTCGCGGCCCATAAAAGTTGCTGACTGAATCTGCACCAGTGCAGCCGAATCTTTCGTTGATTTGCAGTATTACCTGTGCGGAGTCTTCTGCGCTAAAGTCTCCGAAATGAATGTTGGTGCTCCAAAGCGCTCCATACCCACGTACAGTGTTATCGAATATGGCACGTACGTTGGAAGCGCATCGTTGAATCCAATACGCCCAGTTCACTACTTCTATGCCTGTTTGTTCTTCGATTATCTTTTTTTTACGAAATGGATGGTGCTTGGGAGGGCCATAACGAGAAGGCGCGAAGTGCGACGGCCCATCAAATTCTACGTATTTGGTCTCCCCATTATGAGTCACCTTCAAATCCATTTGGAACCGACCGATGCGCTCTTGCCCTTCGACGCGGGCCTCGGGCAAAGCGATTTTGATAAGGCGTCGCAGGATCAGCTCGTCCATACTCGAATTTTTGCAAGGCGGAGAGCTTGGAATATTACCGTTATACCAAGCTTTCTGTAGCTTCCGCTCGTCAACAACTTTTACGCCTTCTCTCTCCTCAAACTGGACCTCACTAAGGTCTTCTTCCTTGACGCTGAAGATCTCCATTGCATCTGAACGGGTGATGAATGAGCCAACACATCGGTCGCTGTCATAGAGGTTAAACACCCCCGCCGGAGTTCCAAGTATTGCCATAATTAAACGCCGCCTCCAGTCACGTAACGACCTGCGCAGCGGCGCACAAAGTGCGTCCGGCCCCGAAGGGGCGAACTGCCGCTGCTTGTTAAGCTAGCGACACTGCCGAGCCGATAATGGCAGGCTGCGGAGCGCCAGCGGAGCTTAATTCCAAATATGGCACCGGATAGAAACTCGAACCCCCGGATACCCCCCAAACCGGATTGTGGCAAGCCACGCAGAATGCGCAAGCCCCCGCCAACACAGCCGAGCCAATTAAAAGCACCAGGAACGAAACTGCCGAGATGGGAACGGCACGATCCTTGATGCCGGGCTGCCCGCTAGAGGCAACCAACTACGAAACTACTACGCCCTAAAAGGGCCGAGCGACTTAACGCCGCTCAGCACGCGCGGCTACGAAATGGAGGCGAAGCCGCAATGTAGTAGACGTCGCCGTGACTGGCATTGTTATGCGCTAATGCTCGGGCGGCCATTCGTCAGGCCAGCCGGGATAGCGCTGCTTAACCATGTCAATGAACTGCCAAATCGGCGTACTCAACGAGGCGGGCACCTCACCCTTAAAGTAAAACCTGAGCCTCTCTTCTATTTCTTCCGTATCGAGGCCGGTTATATCGTAAAAACATGCTTCGTCAGAAACAAACATAGCTTGGCACTCTGGGTCAGGTTCAACGATGTTCATCATCAATTGAACCTCTCTTTTCCTTCTATCAACTTCTTTTGTTTCCGCAGCTTCAATCTTCATATTTATCTACAATGCCCTACTCGCATAACGACGCCAGCACGCGCGGCTTTGTAGTGAAGGCGAAGCCGCAACGGAAAAGCCGTCGCTGTGACTGGCCTTGTTATGACTGCATTTCATCGCAAGGAAGCCTATGCAAAAACAAGCCGAACTCATCCTCCTGTAAAGGAGTTTCAATCAAGTTAACTTTGAGCGGAACATCCAATTCACAAGTATTGCCTTCTGCATGCGCCCTAATTTGATCGCTGAGATATAAAAGACTACCGACATCCCCTTCGATCATGATTCTAGAAGGGTCTATCTTCCGCACAGTAAGAGACACCATTCTATTTTCTTGAGTCATAATCACCTCCGATTCTTAAAGTCATAACGCGTTACTCAACCGGCGCTTTAGCGCTCGGTTGCAGTTTATTGTTATAGGCAATCATGCCAATCAGGATTGCACCAGAAATAATGGCCTGGGTCACCCCATGGATGAAATCTTGCCAATCCCAGTCAAACAAGTTATCTGTGAGATAATTTCCATAAGGTATTCCGGCTTCGGCAAGCTCCATTCTCGCGGCCGCATATGCAGTTATGGCAAACGTAGCGCCTTCGATGAACATGTATAGGGAAAGCATTACGGCGAGAGCATTTACTATAAAGGGGCCCCGATAGAGATGAAGGTTGCGGTCTCCAACTCCTAGAAAATCCAGCGCCATATCAGTTCTGAGCAGCATAATGGCCACCAGTGCCAGCTGAATAGATATAGAAAGCGACGTAGTAAATACGTACAGGCGAACATAATCCTCACCAATTCCGGCGTGAATTGCTCGGATCAGACCGAAAGCATCGCTTAATGCATACCAACTAATAAGAATGGCAATTACTCTAAGTGCCGGCTTCATTCGCTACTCCATTTCCTATAACGACCTGCGCAGCGGCGCACAAAGCGCGTCCGGCCCCGAAGGGGCGAACTGCCGC
>JBKBQA010000004.1:0-30530 GCA_046292765.1 Alcanivoracaceae bacterium
CGCGAGGCGTGCAGCTAACCAGTACTAATTGCCCGTGAGGCTTGACCATATAACGCCAAAGCAGTTACCTGCTCGGGCTGGTCAGCCAGACAACAGAGATTTGCCAAAGACGCAGTATCGATTGCGGGATACTTACTTCTGACTCAATCCAGATTGGCCAAGGTTGCGTGTGCGGAGCATCGCGGACGCAGCCAGGGCAAACGAACATGAGCGCGAGCTCATACCGGTTTGCCTGACGACCATAGAGCTTTGGAACCACCTGATCCCATCCCGAACTCAGAAGTGAAACGAAGCATCGCCGATGGTAGTGTGGCATTCGCCATGTGAGAGTAGGTCATCGTCAGGCACTTAAATTAGAAAAGGGTCACCCCAAAAGGGTGGCCCTTTTTTAATTTACGGGTCTGACGATATATCAATAGATAAATAAGATCGATGGTATTAAAGCAATCACCTTCCACGATTACCCTGCCTGCGTCATCGTGTTCTTGTGGCAAACACTTGGCCAGACTCAGGAGGAACCGACCATGACCAAAACCGTGTCGTTCGGCATCATGCACATGATCGTGGCCTTTACTGTGGTCTGGATAATGACAGGCAGTATCTTGATTGGCGGGGCAGTAGCGCTGGTGGAGCCGATCGTGAATACCGTGGCTTACCATTTCCACGAGAAGCTGTGGGCTCGGCGTCGCCGTCCCTCAGGCGTGTCATCACCTGATATGTTGGCGGCCTGACCGGGAAAAACAAAGGGGTGACGCCGTGTTTACTCCCTTGGGTGAGCAGGGTAATCTTCTCTGATCAGGTAAACACGGTGTTCATCTATGACCTCCATCAGTGGTCCCTATGAGCTTGAGGCCATCCGCGAAATCATCAATCGGGTCCTGAGCGCCCAGCGCGATGATGGCCCGGCGGGGCGTGCCCATGCCCGCACCGAGATACTGATTCACTCCATTGCGGTGTTTTCGCGCCGCGGTCTTGAGCGCACTACGGTGCAAGACCTGCTCGATGCCGCCAATATTTCCCGACGTACCTTCTACAAGTACTTCCGAAACAAGTTCGATGTGCTGGAAAGTATTTACCAGATCTCGATAGAAAACATGATCATCCGTTTTCGCCGGGAGGCGGAAAGGTCCCGCTCGGTGGCGGAGGTGATTCGCAATAGCTGCAATATTTACTTCGACTACCATCTCAGCCTCGGGCCGATTATCCGGCTGATGATGGAGGAGGCAAGGCGGGCGGATTCCGTACTGGCGCCACACCGGGCCACGGCCTACGAGACCGTGGCCGGCGTGATGAAAAGCGAGATGCAGCGGGTTACCGGACGTGAGCTGGATACTCTGGTGTATCTGACGCTGATCTGGACGCTGGAGAGCTATTCCCTCTATCTGCTCAATAACACCGACTGCTCGGCCGAGACTATTTCCCGTTACAAGCAGATCATGATTGGTATCGCCGAAGCGATCCTCGGCGGTCAGGCAGACTGGAACAAGCTCTCCGCCCAGCGGGCTTGAGGAACTCAGTCGCCGTGACGCAGGCCGTGGATCAGGACGTCCATGTAGCGCAGTGACTGCTGCTCGAGATCACCCTCGCCAGTCAGCGCCCAGGTGTAGGTGGCACCGATCAGCAGATTGACCATTAGCTGCACGGTGTCGCGGGTGGGCAGGGCAGTGAAGTAGCCGTCGCGGCGCAGCTCTGAAAAGAACGCCTCGGCGAGGGGCAGGTACTGCTCCATGATGGCGAGGTGCTTGCGCTGGATATCTCCGGCAAACTCCCCAGCCTCCTGAATCAATACCCGGCTAAACTCTCGGTTGGCGGATAAAAACCGCGCCATGCCCAGACAGACATCTCGAAGACGTTGTAGCGGGTCGGCATTGCTGATCAGGTGTTTGAGAGCGATATCGCGAACCTGATTGAGATTTTCTTCGACGATGGTGAGAAGTAATGCTTCCTTCGAGTCGAAGAACTTGTAGATGGTGGCCTTGCCGACGCCAGCGCGCTCGGCGATGGTTTTGACGTCGGCAGAGCGGAAGCCGTGTTCGGCAAACACGTCTTGAGCCACCTTCAGAATTCGACTTCTGCGCTCATCTACCCCGGTCATCGCCTCACGCTCCTTGCGACTGCTGCGCTACAGGTACTTGATCTTCTCGGACTGCTCTTCGAATTTCGCCAGCTGGGAGCGGTACTCATTGAGCTTCTCGCGCTCTTTCGCCACCACGTCTGCCGGCGCGCGGTCGGCGAAGCCAGGGTTCTTCAGGCGCTGTTCGCCACGACCGACTTCCTGCTTCAGCTTCTGGATTTCCTTGCTGAGGCGGTCCAGCTCTGCAGCTTTGTCGATCAGGCCGGCCATGGGCACGAGAATCTCCATGCGGCCCACCAGTTGGGTGACAGACGGCGGTGCAGACTGCTCCGGGCTCAGCCAGATAATGTTGTCGAGCTTGGCCATCCGCGAGAGGAAATTGCGGTTGTCGTCCAGTCGGCGGCGATCCTGTTCGTCACCGTTGTGCAGATACAGCGGCAGTGCCTTGCCCGGGGGAATGCGCATTTCACCGCGAATGTTACGAATGGCAGTGATCACCTGCTTGAGCCACTCCACGTCCTGTTCGGCGATGGCGTCGATCTTGTCCTGCTCGGGCACCGGGTAAGCAGCTAGCATAATGGTGTTGCCACTGACGCCGGCCAGCGGGGCGATACGCTGCCAGATCTCCTCGGTGATGAACGGCATGAATGGGTGCGCCATCCGCAGGATGGACTCCAGCACCCGCACCAGAGTGCGGCGAGTGCCGCGCTTTTCGGCGTCGCTGTAGTCGTCGCCGTAGAGCACCGGTTTGGACAGCTCCAGATACCAGTCGCAGTACTCGTTCCAGATAAACTCGTAGGCGGCGTGGGATGCCTGATCGAAACGGAACTGCTCCAGTGCCTCAGCCACATCGTGCTCGGCGCGTTGCAGCGCCGAAATGATCCAGCGATCTGCCAGAGACATGGCAGCATCATCAGCCGAATTCAGACCGCAGTCCTGCCCTTCGGCGTTCATCAGTACATAGCGGGCCGCATTCCAGATCTTGTTGCAGAAGTTACGGTAGCCTTCTATGCGGCCCATGTCCCACTTGATGTCGCGGCCGGTGGAAGCGAGTGAAAGGAAAGTAAAGCGCAGTGCATCGGTGCCATAGCTCTGGATGCCGTCCGGGAATTCCTTGCGGGTGCGCTTGTCGATCTTCTGCGCCATTTGCGGTTGCATCAGACCACCGGTGCGCTTCTCCATCAGTGATGCCAGATCAATGCCGTCTATCAGGTCGAGCGGATCGAGTACGTTGCCCTTCGACTTGGACATCTTTTGCCCTTCGGCATCACGCACCAGACCGTGTACATAGACCGTCTTGAAAGGCACCTCGCCGGTGAATTTCAGCGTCATCATGATCATTCGGGCGACCCAGAAGAAAATGATGTCAAAGCCGGTCACCAGCACATCGGTGGGGTGGAACTGTTTCAGGTCTTCGGTGTTGTCCGGCCAGCCGAGGGTGGAGAACGTCCACAGTGCTGAGCTGAACCAGGTGTCGAGAACGTCGTCGTCCTGGCGCAGTGGCCGGTCACCAAGCGAGTGCGCCGCCCGTACCGTTGCTTCATCCTCACCAACATAGATGTTGCCAGCATCGTCGTACCAGGCCGGAATGCGGTGGCCCCACCACAGCTGACGTGAGATACACCAGTCCTGAATGTCGCGCATCCAGGAGAAGTACATATTTTCGTATTGCTTTGGCACAAACTGGATGTCGCCGTTCTCCACCGCCTTGATGGCCGGTTCGGCCAGTGGCGCGATGCGGACAAACCACTGATCGGTAAGGTAGGGCTCGATCACGGCTCCGGAGCGGTCGCCCCGCGGCACCATCAATTTATGATCGTCGATCTTTTCCAGTAGGCCGAGGCCGTCAAGATCGTCGATGACTTTCTTGCGAGCGACAAACCGGTCGAGACCACGATAGGGCTCGGGCACCTGATCATTCAGGCTGGCGTCGCGGGTCATGATGTTGATCATCGGCAGGTTGTGACGCTTGCCGACTTCATAATCATTGAAGTCGTGGGCCGGGGTGATCTTGACGCAGCCGGAGCCGAAATCCGGGTCGACATAATCATCGCCGATGATGGGAATTTCGCGGTCTGCCAGCGGCAGGCGAATCATCTTGCCAATCAGGTCGCGATAACGCGGGTCTTCGGGGTGCACCGCCACGGCGGTGTCGCCAAGCATGGTTTCCGGGCGTGTGGTGGCGACCACCAGATGACCGGAACCGTCGCTGAGCGGATAGCGGAAGTGCCACATGTGGCCCGCTTCTTCCTTGTTTTCCACTTCAAGGTCGGAAATGGCGGTGTGGAACTGCGGGTCCCAGTTCACCAGTCGCTGGCCGCGATAAATCAGGCCTTCGTCAAACAGGCGAATAAAGGCGGTCTGCACCGCGCGCGACAAACCCGCGTCCATGGTGAAGCGCTCGCGGGACCAGTCCAGTGACGAACCGATACGCCGCAACTGGCGACCGATGGTGCCACCGGACTCGGCTTTCCATTCCCAGATTTTCTCAAGGAATTTCTCCCGGCCCAGACTGTGGCGGGATTCGCCCTCGGCAGCCAGTTGTCGCTCCACCACCATCTGGGTGGCAATGCCGGCATGGTCGGTACCCATCTGCCACAGGGTGCGCTGACCCTTCATGCGGTGATAGCGGATCAGGGTGTCCATGATGGCATTGTTGAAGCCGTGGCCCATGTGCAGCGAGCCGGTGACGTTCGGCGGAGGGATCATGATGCAGTAGGGTTTGCCGTCGCCCTGGGGGGCAAAATAGCCGGCGTTTTCCCAATGCTCGTACCAGCGCCGTTCGATGGCGTCTGGCTGGTAGGTCTTATCCATGAAAAGTCCCGGAGTGGCGATGGTCACAAGGCCCGGGATTATACCGAAGCGCCAGCGGAAATGCTGGCGGTGAAGGGTGTCAGGATGGCTTCTTCAGCAGGTCCATCAGCCGGTTGCGAAGATCGCGTTCGATTTTCGGCATCCACTCCGCCAGCACCTCATCGACCAGTGCGCGGGCGGCAGCATCGTTCAGTGCAACCGGGGAAGACCGGGACGGGGCCGGCGCTGCCGGTCGAGCCGGTTCGATCTTCGGTGTGGCGGATGGGGCGGCTGGGCCGGGTTTGCGCGGCAGAAACGGGTTGTCCCGCGCTGCCAGTGCCTTGCTCAGCGGAGAGCTGGCTGTCGCCGGGCCAGACTCGTCGAGCAGCGGGATCTGGCTGTCGGCGTCGCCCGCCAGCGGCGGCACCGGATCGAGTAGCGGCACATCGTCGTCCAGCAGCGAGGCCGGCGCCACATCCCGGTCGCCGTCGCCGAGCAGTGCCTGTATCGAACTCAGTTCGTCGAGCAGGGCTTTGGGCGGGGTCTTGCCTCCCGGGGGTTTACGCTGATCGCTCATGGCGTCCGGTTACTCCGCTGACTCAGTCCGATAATGATGGCAAATCATGCCTCGTCACAGCGTAGCCGCGATTCCGGTAGGATTTCCAGCGCTCTCGACCGGCTCGCCGTCGATCCTCGTCACCGGCAACCAGCTCAATGACGCGGGCAAACCCGTCGATGTCATCAGCGGCCTGCGGATCGAGATTGATCAGCAGATCATGGCATGGGCCGCGATCCAGACCATAGCCGATCAACACCGGCTGACGTTCGGCCTGCGGCTCGCCTGGCAGGCCGTGGGGGACGAAGCCGTCCTGCCATAGCCACTGGTCAAGTCGCGCTGCAGCGTTGGCGTCGCTGGTATTCAGGTAGACCTGACGACGGGCCTGACGGGCCCGCTCGAGCAGCCGCATTAACAGCCTGCCCGGCGCGTCCGGGCGGGTGTCCTCGCTGACGTAAAACCAGACTTCGGTCATTCGCCAGCCAGATTCATCAGGTAGCGGGTCAGCAGTGGCACCGGGCGACCGGTCGCGCCTTTCTGTTTGCCGGCGCTGATCCAGGCCGTGCCGGCGATATCCAGATGGGCCCACTTCACGTCGCGGGTAAAACGCGACAGGAAGCAGGCGGCAGTGACCGATCCTGCTTTCGGGCCGCCGATATTCGCCATATCTGCGAACGGACTGTCGAGCTGCTCCTGATAATCATCCCAGAGCGGCATGGGCCAGCCGCGGTCACCGCAGTCATCGCCGGCATCGATCAGTGCCTTGGCCAGTTCGTGATCATTGGCAAAGATGGCCTGAGCGTGACTGCCGAGGGCGACCACGCACGCGCCCGTCAGCGTGGCAACGTCGATTACCGTATGCGGTTTGTGCTTTTGCTGAACCCAGGTCAGCGCATCGCACAGCACCAGTCGGCCTTCGGCGTCCGTGTTCAGGATTTCCACGGTTTGGCCAGATAGCGTGGTGACGATATCGCCCGGACGTGAGGCGCGGCCGTCAGGCATGTTTTCGGCAGCGGCAATCACGGCCACCAGATGAATTGGCAATTCGAGCTCGCACACGGCCTTGACGGTGCCAAACACGCTGGCCGCACCGCCCATGTCGTACTTCATTTCATCCATGCCGGCGCCGGGTTTCAGGGAAATGCCCCCGGTATCAAAAGTAATGCCCTTGCCGACCAATGCCACCGGCGCGCCCTTGGCGCCCTTGTATTCCATGCAGATGATCTGGCCTTCGCGCTCGCTACCACGAGCGACCGCGCAAAAGGCGCCCATGCCCATTTTTTCGGCTTGCTGTTCGGAAATCACCGACACTTTCAGGGCCGGGTAGCGGGCGGCCAGTGCCCGTGCCTGCTCGGTCAGATAGGTCGGGAAGCACAGGTTGGGTGGTCGGTTGCCAAGGTCGCGGCAGAAGGCGACGCCCTTACCAATGGCCTGACCCTGCTTTACCGCTGCCAGCAGCGCCGCCTTGCTACCGGCACCGGCAAAAGTGAACGACTTCAGAGCTACCGCCGGTGCCGGCTTGCTGCGGCATTCGTCGAACTGGTACATCGCTTCGCTGACGGCACGGGTGCCTTCACGCAGCTGCCATTCGACATCCATCTCGCGGACCAGCTCCGGGTGTACCACCCAGGCAGCGCTGCGACTGCCGGTGCCGCGCACCGCGTGTACCGCGCAGCCAACCAGTTTCAGGAACTGGACGGCATTCAGCGGCAGCTCACCGGTGCCGATCAGCAGCAGGCGCTTTGCCGGCAGGCCGGCGGGCTGGGGGATCATCAGGGTCTGCAGGCGCTTGCCGGTGAAATCGCCCTCCTTGATGAACTGGCGAATCAGGCTGGCCGTGTCCTCGGGGAGGTCGGCGGGCAGCAGGGTGGCCTTGTCGTCGAGGGCCAGAATCAGGCAATCGGTTTTCAGGGCAGACGGTGACTTGCCACTGACGGCGTACTCCATGGGGACTCCTGGGTTACAATGCCCGGCATTCAGCGAGGGCAGGGCGAGTTTTGATTCTTTACCGCTATATCAATCGGCAGCTTCTGATGACTACCATCGTTGTCACGGTGGTGCTGATGATGGTGCTGGTCAGCGGCCGCTTTATCAAGTACCTCGCCCAGGCCGCCACCGGTGAAATTGCCGCCGATGTGCTGTTTCTGGTGATGTTGTACCGGATTCCCGAGTTCCTCCAGCTGATCCTGCCGCTCAGTGTCTTTATCGCCGTGTTGCTGGTGCTGGGCAGAATGTACTCGGACAGTGAAATTGCCGTCCTTCGTGCCGGGGGGATTGGTCCCACCCAGATTCTTCGGGGAATGGCGGTGCCGATGATCGTCACCACCTTTCTGGTTGGTCTGTTCGGGCTGTACGTGACGCCGCACGGCGAAACCGAAGTGGCGAGGATCTTTGAGGATCAGCGCGGCCGCTCGGTGCTGGAGTTGCTCACGCCCGGACGGTTCCACTCCCGAGGGGACCGCTCCGGCACTCGCACCGCCTATGCGGAGTCGCTGAACCGCGAAGAGGAAGCGCTGGAGAATATTTTTATTTCCGATTTTCGCAACGCGGAGGATGGCGGGCCGGCGATGCTGGTCACCGTCATGGCGGGACGCGGGCGCATCGTTGAGCAGCAGGGTTTGACCTATCTGCATCTTGAGCAGGGGCATCAGTATCAGGGCGCGCCGGGCGACGCCAATTACCGCCAGGTCGCTTTCGAGCAGGCCATGGTGCGTATCGGTGAAGAGCGATCAGTGGCTCGACCGCCACGGGTGCGCAGCCTGCCAACCGAAGAGTTGCTGGCGATGGAGGGTAGTGATGCCTGGGCCGAGTTGCAGTGGCGCATCTCGCTGGTGTTGCTGGTGCCACTGATGCTGGTGGCGGCAGTGCCACTCAGTCATGTCAGCCCCCGGCAGGGACGGTTCAATCGTTTGATCCCTGCGCTGCTTGGCTACCTGATCTACGTCGGCATGTTGCTGGTAATGCGTAGTCGAATCGCCCGCTCCGACGCTGATGATCTTGGTTGGCAGCACAACATGATCTGGATCCATCTTCTGGTGTTGGTGATAGTCCTGATTCTGGTTAATGAGCACCGATTGCGACTGTTGTGGCGAGATCTGCTCGGGAGGTCGGGATGACACTGATTCGTCAGTACATCTGGCGTGCCGTGATGATGCCGACGCTGATGGTGCTGGGCATTCTGATGCTGCTTGATGGGCTGTTCGGTTTTGTTTATGAACTTGAGTCATTGCGCAATGACTATCAGGCCATGCAGGCACTGCAGTTTGTTTTCACCACCTTGCCACGCAGATTGGCGGATTTTCTGCCAATGGCGATCCTGCTCGGTGCCCTGGTGGGGTTGGGCCTGCTCGCCAACAGCGGCGAGTTGACGGTCATGCGAGCGGCCGGTGTCTCCACTATCAGCATCAGCTGGATGGTATTGCGGCCGACCCTGGTGCTGCTTGCTTGTGGTCTGCTGGTATCCGAATACATTGCTCCTCACACCGAACAGATTGCCCGCAGTAACAAGGCGCTGGCGGAAAGTGGCGGCGAAGGACTGCGCAACCTGTCCGGGTTGTGGCACCGGGACGGCGACGAGTTTATCTACATCAGTGCGGTGGAACCCAACGGGGTCCTGCACGGCGTAACCCGCTATCGGCTCGACGACGAAAACCGGCTCGTCGAAACACAGTTCGTTGGGCGAGCCATCTATCAGGGCAGTGAGTGGGCACTTGAGGATGTGCGTGGCAGCCGCATTGGTGCCGAGCAGGTGGAGACCTGGCAGGAAGATATTGGCAGCTGGAAGATGCAGCTGACCCCCGAGGTGCTGGCGGTGCTGATCCTGAAACCGGAGCACATGGCAGTTAGCAAGCTCTACGACTATGCCCGTTACTTGCAGCAGCAGGGCATCAACGCCGGGGAGTACATGCTGGTGTTCTGGCAGAAGCTGGCCCAGCCCTTTGCCACGTTGGGGATGGTGATGATCGCCGTGTCTTTCATCTTTGGCCCCTTGCGACAGGTCAGCATGGGCCTGCGCCTGACCGCCGGTATCGGCGCCGGCTTGATCTTTCATTACGGCCAGCAGTTCTTCGGCCACATGAGTCTGGTGTTTGAGGTTTCACCGTTGTGGGCAGCCTTTGCTCCGGCCGCCATCTGTCTGGTGGCGGGAGTGGTGCTGTTGCAGCGGGTGCGCTAAGGTTGGGGCTGCGACGTTACGGCGTCGATGGTGTGCCCGGGGCTAGTGGGCCGAAGCCAGGGAAGAATACGAATAACCCGCGGGGGAACGGTGGCGGACTGGCAGTATTGCGCTCTGACTGATCAGGGTGTACGTCGCAAGCATAACGAAGATGCTGTGGTGGCTGTGCCCGCCACGGCGCTGTGGGCTGTGGCCGATGGTATGGGTGGACATGAAGCTGGTGATGTCGCCAGCAAGATGGTCACCGATGCACTGGCTGCGGTGGTTCGCCCCGATAATTTCAGCCTGTTTGTCGACGCAGTGGAAGATGCGCTGATTCGGGTGAATCAGAGCATGCGGGATCATGCCGGACGGGAGTTTTCCGGTCGCATGATGGGGTCCACCGTGGTCTCCATGCTCGGCGCCGAAGGCTACGGAGCCTGCGTCTGGGCTGGCGACTCCCGCTGCTACCGATTGCGTGCTGGTGCTCTCGAACAGATCTCCCGTGATCACAGTCAGGTGCAACGGCTGGTGGATGCCGGTGTGCTGTCCGCCGACGAGGCGGAGTCTCACCCCAATGCCAATGTGATTACCCGGGCTGTCGGCGGTGCCGCAGGACTGATTGTCGATGTGGTGATGTTCGATGTGCTGCCCGGAGACATCTTCCTGCTGTGCAGTGATGGTTTGCACAACGAGCTGTCGAGGGAAGAAATCGCCCAGACCCTGGCGCGAAGCGGCGTCGAAGAGAGCGCTCGAAGCCTTATTGATCAGGCGGTGGCAAAGGGCGCACGGGACAATGTGTCGGTCATCGTCATCACACCGGGGGTTGCATGAGCGGTGCCCCGGAGCAGATCAACAAGCAGCTACTGGCGTTAACCGAGTCCTACGCCAACGCGGCTCTGGGTCCGGCGGAGTACCGTCGCCAGCGGCGGCTGCTGATCTGTCAGTGGACCGGGCAGATGGTGCCGGAGACAGGGCCCGATCGCGATAGTGAAGACGACACCGCGCCTAAGCTGAAGGCCATTACCGAAACGGATATTGCCATGGCCACCTGGGCGCCCACCGAGGCCACTGCGCCACCGGCAAAAGCGCCGTGGCATCGTCGGCCGGCGGTCTGGATAACCCTGCTGCTGCTTCTGGTGGCGTTGATCGGTGCCGCTGGTCTGGCCTGGTTTGTGATGCGCTGACTGACCCGGTCAGGCTACGCTCTGGCCGGAAAGGTGCACCACCTTGTCGTTCAGCTTCTTTATCTGCCTTGCCATATCAGTCATCAAGCCGTGAATCATGGTCGGGTTGCTGCGAATCAGCGTCTTGAACTGATCCTTCGGTACCTTCACCACCGAGCAGCGAGTCCGTGCCCGCACGGTGGCCGAGCGCGGCGAATGGGTCAGCACTGCCAGCGCACCTAGCACCTCACCTTCACCCACCTCTCCCACCACGACATCGTCAACAATCACATCTGCGCTGCCTTCAAACAGACTGAATACGTAATCCGGTCGGTCGCCCTGTTCGATAATAACGTCGCCAGGCTGGTAATAGGCGAAGCCAGGCGTGGTCTGGGTGTCGGCATCGGACTGGGTGGCGAGTATGCGTGTCAGGATGGCCTGCTGGGTCATCAGCATGCGTGTCCAGAGGCGAGCGCTTTCCACATCGGCCAATGCCGCGCGCACCAGCTCCAGCGTGTCGTAGCAGTGGAGCATCACCGGTGCCTCGGTGCTGTACTCAAGACTGTCCGGTGCATCCGGAGCGGCATCCGGCAGGATCAGGTCGCCCTCGTCCCAGGTAAACAGACGTCGGTTCATGCACTTCACATTGATCATTCCGGTCTTGACCAGATAGGTCTTGCCGGTGGCAAACCCCGCTGTCTGCAGGTTGGGGCTGATGCGGAAGTTGACTGACTCCGGTGTCAGAGAGAGACGTGCCAGCAGCTCATCGACAAGCCGCTTGTACTGGCGCATCAAGGCAGAAAATCCGGGGGTCGGTTCCGAAAGTGAAATCATGGCAACAAGAGCTCCGTGACGGGAGAATGCCCGGAGTATGCCGCAATTCCCACAGGGGTGACAGACGACCAGGTCGCGTTCGGCGCGCCCCGCCTGTGGGCTGCATCATATTCCCGACAGGTGGCAGAAAGCTGGCGATCAAGCGCAGTTAACGACGCCGGAAAACCGGTTCACGTTTTTCGAAATTGGCGCGCATGGCTTCGCGCTGATTGCTGCCCAGCAACACCGCCAGTTGCAACCGACGCTCCCGCGCCAGTGCGCGACGTTCACTGCCGTGGCGGGTGCTTCGGTACAGCTTCTTGGCAGCGGCGATGGCATCCGGCGAGCGCTTGCTGATCTGCTCGGCGAGTGTCATGGCGGCTGCCATCGGATCCTCTGTCACGGTGGTGAGGAGGTTAAGTTGCTGTCCTTCGCGGGCATCAAACTTGCGCCCGGTCATGGTCAGCTCCATGGCGACATCGGTGCTGACCAGTTCCCGCAGGGTCACCGACGCGCTCATGTCAGGAATCAGGCCCCACTGGATTTCCATGATTGAGAACTGGCAGTCCGGGGTGCTGAAGCGGAAGTCGCAGGCCAGTGCCAGCTGCATGCCACCACCGAAGCAGTAACCGTGGGTGACGGCGATCACTGGCACGGGAAGATCGCGCCAGGCCAGACACATGCGCTGGAACAGGTTGTCCTTGCGCCACCAGGGCAGGAACGCCGCCAGTATGCCGGCGGGCTTGCGCATCACGGTGGCAAAGTCGAGACCGGCACAAAACGCCTTGCCATCACCTTTCAGGATCACGGCGCGGACATCGGCGCTGCGCCGCACTGCACGGGCTGCATCCACCAGCGCATGCATCATGTCGAGATCAAGGCCATTGTACTTGTCGGCCCGGCTCAGGCTGACGATGGCCAAGTGCCCCTGATAGTCCACTCTGACGCGATTGCGGAAAGTATCCATTAGCTGTCTCCGGAACGGGAATACGCTGGCGTCAAGATTGCCAGATCAAGTGTCTGCGTCGCACCAGTGGGCGTGCTATTAGCCTTCCAGCGCTTTCAGCAACAACTCATTCAACTGTTGCGGATTGCCCTTGCCCTGAGTGGCCTTCATGGCCTGACCAACAAAAAAGCCGAACATCTTCTTGCGTTTGGCTTCGTCAGCAGCGCGGTAGCCTTCTACCTGTGCCGGGTTGGCGGCGATGATCTCGTCCACCATTTTCTGCAAGGCGCCTGTGTCAGATACCTGCTTCAGGCCGCGGGCCTCAATAATTTGGTCCGGGCTGCCTTCACCATTCCAGCAGGCTTCGAACACCTGCTTTGCTATTTTCGAGCTGATGGTGTTGTCTTTCAGTCGCGCAATCAGCTCGGCCAGATAAGCAGTGCTCACCGGACAAGCGCTGATCGACTTTTCTTCCGCATTCAGTCTCGCGGCGATTTCGCCCATGATCCAGTTCGCCGCCAGCTTGGCGTCGCCGCTGGTCTTCGCCACCTCCTCGAAGTAGGTGCTGGTGGCGTGATCGGACGACAGGATGCGGGCATCGTAATCAGACAAACCGTACTCGCCCGTGAAGCGGGTGAGGCGTTGCGCCGGGAGTTCCGGCAGGCTGCTCCTCAGCTCGGCGATCTGCTCTTCGGTCAGCAAGACTGGCAGCAAGTCCGGGCAGGGGAAATAGCGGTAGTCGTTGGCGTCTTCCTTGCTACGCATGGCGCGGGAAACACCTGTGTCACCGTTAAACAGTCGGGTTTCCTGAGTGATGCTGCCGCCGTCTTCGAGAATGTCGATCTGTCGCTCGACTTCTTTCCCGATCGCCATTTCCATAAAGCGAAACGAGTTCAGATTCTTGGTTTCGGTGCGGGTGCCGAGCTTTTCTTCGCCCTTGCGACGCACCGAGACGTTGACGTCAAAGCGCAGCGAACCCTGAGACATATCGCCGTCGCAGATGCCGATGGCGCTGACCAGGCCGTGCAGGGCGCGGGCAAACGCCACCGCTTCTTCAGCGCTGCGCATATCCGGTTCAGTCACCACTTCGATCAATGGCGTGCCGGCGCGGTTCAGGTCGATGCCGGTCATGCCGTGGAAATCTTCGTGCAACGATTTGCCGGCGTCCTCTTCCAGGTGGGCGTGATGAATGCGCACGGTTTTGCGACTGCCATCATCCAGAACCACTTCCATGCTGCCGGCGCCGACAATTGGTTCGGCCAGCTGGGTGGTCTGGTAGCCCTTGGGAAGATCCGGGTAGAAGTAATTCTTGCGCTCGAAAACCGAACGACGATTGATCTCCGCGCCCACGGCCAGGCCAAACTTCACTGCCATGTTGACGGCTTCGCGGTTCAGCACCGGCAGGGTGCCGGGCAGGGCGAGGTCCACCAGCGACGCCTGACTGTTCGGCTCGGCGCCAAAGGCGGTGCTGGCGGCGGAGAAGATCTTGGTTTTAGTGGCCAGCTGAACGTGAATTTCCAGGCCGATCACGGTTTCCCAGGCGCTCATTGCTCACCTCCGAAGGCCGGAGCCTGACGGTGCCAGTCGGTGGCCTGCTGATAGCGGTGGGCCACATTCAGAATTTGTCCTTCACGGAAATAGTTGCCCACCAGCTGAACGCCGGCAGGCAGGCCATCAATCATGCCGCCGGGCATCGACAGCGCCGGAAGCCCCGCCAGATTCACGGCGATGGTGAACACGTCAGCCATATACATGGTGACGGGATCATCTTTTTTGGCGCCAAGGGGGAAGGCGACTTCTGGCGAAGTCGGACCAAGAATGACATCGGCTTTTTCAAACGCGCGTGCAAAATCATCACTGATCAGTCGCCGCACTTTCTGAGCGCGCAGGTAGTAGGCATCGTAATAGCCATGCGACAGCGCATAGGTGCCAACCAGAATACGGCGTTGCACTTCGTCGCCGAAACCCTCGCTGCGCGAGCGCTTGTACAGATCCATCAGGTCGGCCGGGTCGTCACAGCGATAGCCGTAGCGCACGCCGTCAAAGCGAGACAGGTTGGATGACGCTTCTGCCGGTGCAATCACGTAATAGGCGGGCACCGAGAGCTTGACGCTCGGCAGAGACACGCTGACCACTTTGGCGCCCTGACGCTCAAGTTCACGCGCTGTTTCGCGGGTCAGCTCGGCAATGCGGCCGTCCAGCGATGCCGGGAAAAATTCTTCCGGCAAGCCAACCGTGAGGCCGGCCAGCGGCTTGTCGAGGTCGGCAAGATAATTGTCGGTGGCACGATTCAGGCTGGTGGAGTCCTTGTCATCGTGGCCGACCATGCTCTGCAGCATCAAGGCGCAATCCGCGGCGCTTTGAGCCATCGGTCCGGCCTGATCCAGACTTGAAGCGAAAGCAATCATTCCCCAGCGCGAGACGGTGCCATAAGTGGGCTTCAGACCGGTGATGCCGGTGAGCGCCGCCGGCTGGCGAATTGAGCCGCCGGTGTCTGTGCCAGTGGCTGCCGGTGCCAGACGTGCCGCCACCGCCGCTGCAGAGCCGCCGGACGAACCACCTGGCACCCGCGACAGGTCCCAGGGGTTTTTCACCGGACCATAAAAGCTGGTTTCGTTCGACGAGCCCATAGCAAACTCGTCCATGTTGGTCTTGCCCAGCATCACGGCGCCGGCAGCGCGCATGCGCTCGACCACGGTGGCATCGTAGGGCGAAACAAAATTATCCAGCATCCGCGAGCCGCACGATGTGCGCACACCCGCGCTGCAGAAAATATCCTTGTGCGCAATCGGCAGGCCATTGAGCAGCCCGGCATTGCCGGCGGCGCGGGCGCTGTCAGCTGAGTCCGCTTCCCGGCGCGCCTGTTCGGCGGTGACGGTAACAAAACTGTTCAGCTCGCCATCGAGCTTCTCGATGCGGGCAAGAAAATGATCGGCCAGTTCCCGCGCCGACACCTTGCCGGCGTCGAGCTGGGCCTTGAGTTCAGTCAGGGTCTGTTGGTGCAGGCTCATTCGATCACCCGGGGGACAAGGAAGCAGCTGCCTTCGCTGGCCGCGGCCAGGGGCAGAACACGGTCGCGCAGATCAGACGGTTGCGGCACGTCTTCACGCAGGGGCTGGCTGACGTCGAGTGGGTGAGCCAGCGGGGTGATGTGATCGACATCGGCCTGCTGCAGCTCGTCCACCATGTTGAGAATGTCGCTGAGACGGTTGGCCAGCGCCTTGCTCTGTTCGGCACTGACGTGCAGACGGGCCAGATGGGCCACCTGGAGGACAGTGTCCTGATCGATTGCCATGAGCGTCTCCGGCAGGGTCGGGAAAGGCGGGAAAACTACCATATCTGTGTCACAGCCGGCACCCCTCTTGCTTGCCGAAACCCCATGCCGTTGCTAGAGTTGCCCGATTGTGGCGGGACCCCCCGTCTTTCGCCGAAAAAAATCAGGAATCTTGCCAGTCATGTCCTTCTTCAAGCGCATCCGCGGGATGTTCTCCACCGACCTCTCGATCGACCTAGGTACCGCCAACACCCTGATCTACGTCCGTGGCCGGGGTATCGTGCTCGATGAACCCTCGGTGGTGGCCATCCGCCATCAGGGCGCCCAGAAGAGTGTCGCTGCCGTGGGCACCGAGGCCAAGCGCATGCTCGGCCGGACTCCGGGCAACATCACCGCTATCCGGCCGATGAAGGACGGCGTTATTGCCGACTTCGAAGTCACTGAAAAGATGCTCCAGTACTTCATCAAGAAGGTCCATGAGACCGGCTTCTTCCCGCCGGCCCCGCGGGTGCTGGTGTGTGTGCCCTGCCAGTCCACCCAGGTGGAGCGCAAGGCGATTCTGGATTCCGCCTACGGCGCGGGCGCCCGTGAGGTGTATCTGATTGAAGAGCCGATGGCAGCGGCGATCGGCGCTGGCCTGCCGGTGGAAGAGGCACGTGGCTCCATGGTGGTGGATATCGGCGGCGGCACCACCGAGATCGCCATTATCTCCCTGAATGGGGTGGTCTACTCCCAATCGCTGCGAATCGGTGGCGACAAGTTCGACGAGGCCATCGTCTCCTTCGTCCGCAAGGAGTACGGCAGCCTGATCGGTGAATCCACCGCCGAGCGTATCAAGCAGGAAATCGGCTGTGCCTTCCCGGGCGGCGAGCTGCTGGAGATTGACGTGCGCGGGCGTAACCTCGCCGAAGGGGTGCCACGCCAGTTCACCCTGAATAGCGAAGAGATCCTTGAGGCGTTGCGAGAGCCGCTGGCAGCCATCGTCAATGGCGTCAAGAATGCCCTTGAGGCCTCGCCGCCGGAACTGGCGTCGGACATCGCCGACAGCGGCATGGTGCTGACCGGGGGCGGAGCCCTGCTGCGCGACATCGACAAGCTGTTGGCCGAGGAAACCGGCCTGTCGGTGATTGTTGCCGAGGATCCGCTCACCTGCGTCGCCCGCGGTGGCGGCAAGGCGCTGGAAATCATGGACACCCGCGGCCTCGACCTGATCACCAGCATCTGACCGGACGCCCCGCGCCCGGCTGCCCCGGAGGCCTGTCATCGCCGGCTTGCTCTCTGACAGTGGTTCATCCGGTTACCGCCTGCTGGCGGCTATCGTGCTGTCCACCCTGCTGATCCTGCTTGACCAGCGCAGCCCCTGGGGCGATACCGTGCGCTATCCGTTTGGCTATGTTACCGGCCCACTTCACTATCTGGCCAATCTGCCCGGCAGCCTGTTAACCGGTGCTCGGGATCAGGCCAGATCACGCAGCGAATTGCGTGACGACAATGAACGTCTCAATCGCCAGTTGCTGATTCTGGAGCAGCGTGCCCAGCGCCTTGCCGTGCTGGAGGCGGAGAACGTCCGCCTGCGCGAGCTGCTCAATTCCTCTGCCAGTCTCGACGCCCGGGTGCTGGTGGCGGAGATTATCGGTATCTCACCCGACCCGAACCGTCATGAGTTGATCCTCAACAAGGGGGCCGATGCCGCGCTGTTCCGCGGCCAGGCAGTACTGGATGCCCATGGCCTGATTGGTCAGCTTATCGAGGTCGGCCCGTTTACCTCGCGGGTGCTGTTGCTGACCGACGCCACCCATGCACTGTCGGTCAAGGTTAACCGCAACGGGGTACGCTCGATCCTCGCCGGCACCGGCCATCCGGACCGGCTGCGTCTGCTCTACGTTCCCGACAGTGCCGATATCATCGAGGGCGATCTGCTGGTCAGTACCGGTCTTGGTCGGCGTTTCCCGGCCGGCTATCCGGCTGCCACCGTCACCGCGGTGATCCACGAACCGGGGCAGGCATTCGTTACCGTGGAGGCCCGTCCCGCGGCCCTGATCGACCGGGCCAGTCATGTCCTGCTGGTGGAAGGTGGCGACCGCGCCCGGCCGGTGGAGCGGGGGAGTGACATCGATGGCCCGTGACCTGAAGCCCGCCGGCACTGGCATCATCATTGTCACCCTGTTGCTGGCGGGTTGGTTGTCGCTGCTGCCCTGGCCGGACCGGCTTAGCCTGTTCCGTCCGGAGTGGCTGACGCTGGTGCTCATTTACTGGGTTATCGCCTTGCCCTATCGGGTGGGGGTGTTCTGGGGATTTTTCGCGGGCCTGTTTCAGGATGTTCTGGTGGGTGCCGTGCTCGGTCAGCATGCACTGGCGTTTGCTCTGGTGGCCTGGTTGGCGCAGGCCAGTTACAAGCGCCTGCGCGTGTTCCCGCCGTTGCAGCAGAGCCTGGTGGTGTTTCTGCTGGTGGGGGTGGCGGTCATGGTCTCCTACACGGTTCAGGACGCTGCCGGACGGGCGCACTACAGCCCGCTGCTGATGCAACTCTCGGCGGCCGCCAGTGCGTTGGTGTGGCGTCCGGTGTTTGCGCTGTTGCGCGGCGTCCGGCAGCAATTCCTGGTGCGCTGATGCGCCAGCTCTGGCTTGCCTCCGCCTCTCCCCGCCGTGCCGATCTGCTGCATTCGATCGGCGTGGCGTTCCGGCATCTGGTACCCCCGGACATTGACGAGACCCCTCGGCCAGAAGAGTCGGCGGACCGGTATGTGCTGCGCATGGCGTATGAGAAGGCGCGCACCGGCTGGATGCGGCTGGCGGATGAGGTTCGCCACGATGCGGCGGTGCTCGGTGCCGACACTACCGTGGTGCTGGCGGGACGTTTGCTCGGCAAGCCGGCGGATGCCGATGATGCAAGAGCCATGCTGACGGCCCTGTCCGGCGCCGAACATCAGGTCCTGTCTGCGGTCACAGTGATCACTGCCGAGGGCGAGAACAGTGCTCTCAGTACCACCCGGGTGCGATTCGCCACCCTGTCGGCCGCAGATATCGAGGCCTATGTGACCAGCGGTGAGCCGATGGACAAGGCCGGCAGTTATGCTATCCAGGGCTTCGGCGCCCTGCTGGTGGAGGCCATCACCGGAAGTTACAGCGGTGTTGTTGGCCTGCCCCTGCGGGAAACCGGACAACTGTTGCAAGCCGCCGGCGTTCCGGCGTGGCAAGAGAGGTCGTCCTAACCTGTGAAAGCGATGTTGAGCTTCAGTTGGCGCCGTCGTCTGGCCGACTGGATGCGGGGAAAGCTCTGGTGGTTCGCTGCTGGTGCCGTTCTGTTGCTGGCAATCTGGGTGGTGCTGGTACGGCAGTTGCTGTCCATGACGCCGGCGTGGCGTGCCGATCTTGAAGCGCTGATTGAAGCCCGAATCCAGACGCCGCTGGAAATTGGTGCCCTGTCGGGCCACCTCTCCGGCCTCAGTCCGGTTTTTGTTCTCGAAGATGTACGCCTGCCCGGCGCAGATCCTGCGCAACCGGGGCTGCGGCTGGACCGCATCGAACTGACCGTGGATGTGCTGCCGTCGTTACTGAACCGCACCCTTCGGGCCCGATCCCTTGTGGTTCGCGGTCTCGATATTCAACTGGAAATCGATGAGCACGGCCAGCTTCGCCTGAGCGGCATTGAGGCGCTTGGCAGCGCGTCGACCTCACCGGAATCGCCGCATAAGCAGCTATTGACCATTCTGTATCGGCAGAAGCGTATTCAGGTGGAGGAGGTGACCGGCACCTTGCGCATGGCCGGGATTCCGGATTTGCAGATCAGTGATCTGGCGCTGACCATGGTCAGCTCCGGCGAGCACCATCGACTGGCGGTTCGGGTTGCCACCGCCGAGGCCCAGACGGTCCTCGACGTGCGTCTCGATTTGCGCGGCGACGCCTTCGAGCGGGGTGACCTCAACGGCCGGGGCTATGTCCGTCTTGAGCTGGCCGGGCCCGAGCCCTGGATGCTTGCCCATTGGCCGGAGCGGGTGCGTCCTGAGCACTTTCACGGGCAGCTGGAAGGCTGGCTGACTATTCGGGCTGGCGAGCTGGAGAAAAGCGCGCTGCGCACCCGTCTTAACGATGTAACCCTGACCGGAGATCCGTTGGAACAGGACTGGTCGCTGCAACGCCTTGAGGCGGACGCGAGCCTCAATCGCGACGGCAATGGCTATCGGGCGGAGGTCGTCAGGCTGGTGCTGGCAAGTGGTGAGGAGGTCTGGCAGCCCGGAGCCGCCTCACTGGCCTGGAGTGCTGGCCCGGAGCGGCACTGGGGCCTTGCCCTGCACGAGGTTGATCTGGCCCCGTTCGCGCGCTTGCTAGCCCAGACGCCCTGGCAGGCCGACCATGATTGGGTTCGTCTCAGTGATGCCATGGTCGGGTTCCAGCCCGAAGGGGTGCTGCGCCGGTTAACCCTGCGCGGGACGGACCGGCAGGTGAAGCGGGTGTCGGCGCGCTTCGATGGCGTCAGCCTGCTGTCCGACGGGGCTCGCCCCGGGGTCAGCGGTCTCACTGGCTGGGTCAGTGGCAGCGCCGAAGGTGGCCACGGTCGCATTGACAGCCCGACATTGTCGCTGTTATTACCGGCCCAGTTCGACCAACCGTTCTCGGCGGCCGCCAGCGGACCATTCCGGTGGCGTCACGACGGAGAGCTGCTGACGGTCGACACCGGCTGGCTGCAGGTCAAAAACGATGACGCCCGTGGTCAGGCACTGGCGACGCTCAGCTGGCGTCGGGAACAGGTGCCGGAGCTTACCCTGATGGCTGCGCTGACCGACGGTCGGGCCGCCGGCGCTGCTCGTTATTTCCCAGCGAAACGTCTTGGTGCTGGCGTCGCTGACTGGCTCAGCCAGGCCTTTGTCGGCGGCACCGTCGATCTTGGTCAGTTCCTGCATCAGGGACCGCTGGTGATTGATCCGGCCCGGCAGCAGGACCGCACCCTGCAGATGCAGTATCTAAGCGATAACATGACGCTGCGCTTCCTGCCGGACTGGCCCGAGGTCACCAATCTGTCGGCCCGGGTGCTGATTGATGGCCGCCACATCATCGGCCGCGATGTCAGCGGCGACCTGATGGGATCGAGAATAGAGGCGGCCAGCGTCGATATTCCTTCCCGTCAGGATCACGAAGTACCGCAACTGATTATCTCATCCACTCTGGCAGGCCCGGCGCAAAGCATCGGCCAGCTGCTGCAGGGCACCCCGCTTGCCGCGCAGTTGCCAGAGGAGCTGGCGGACTGGCAGGTTGAGGCGGGCCAGTATCAGGGGCATGTGCTGCTGTACTGGCCGCTGGAGCCAGAGCCGCAGGGCGCGACCGTGCGCGCCATTGGCCGCGTGGATAACGTTGATATTCACTCGCCGGCACGTCGCCTTGATGTTCGTAGCGCTGGCGGCGAGTTCGCCTTCGATCTCAATGAAGGGCTGCAATTCCCGGCCTTGTCGGCGAGGGTGTTCGACAGCCCGGTGAAAGCCAGCGTCGTCACCCGCGCGGGTGAAGTGCGAATCGACTGGACCGGTGACACCTCGGTCACGGCGGTCCGGGACTGGCTGGAGCTTGATCTGCTGGCGCCGGTGTCCGGTGATTTCAGCTATCGCAGCTCGCTGTCGTTACCCTGGCGACGCAGCGCGCCGGTGACCTTGCAGGTGGAATCGATGCTCGAGTCGGTAGCGATCGACTTGCCGGAGCCGTTTGCCAAGCGAGCCGGTCGACCGGCCGCGTTCAGGCTGGATCTGACCGCTGCCGAGCGTGGCCCCGACATCCGGCTGCGCTATCAGGACTGGCTGTCGGCCCGGTTGTTACTTGCCGACGGTGGCCTGTCTGCTGGTCGGATTCGCTTCGGTGGGGGCCAGGCGCTGCTCCCGAGCCGGCCGGGACTGACTCTGGAGGGGCGTTTGCGCAGCTTTGCCCTTGCGGACTGGACCGCACGCCTTTCCGGCGGCGAGGAGGCCGGCGCTCTGGCCCTGCCGGCACTGGATCTCAGGGTGGGACAACTGGACCTGTTCGGATTCCGGGTCAATGACGCCATGCTGACCGCCCTTGCCGATGACAACCAGTGGCGACTTACCCTCGATGCCAGCAATCTCGATGCCACCCTGAAGGTGCCCGAGAGCTTCCGTCTGCGCGGTACGCAGCCGATGATCCTGGTGGTGGACAAGGCAGAGCTGCAGCGCATCCCCGGCACCGGACGTGGCGAACTGTCGCCGCTCAAGGTGCCGGTGATGGATGTCCGGCTCAATTCGTTGCTGCTGAATGGCGAGGACATGGGTCGCTGGCAGTTTGCGGTGCGTCCCAGTGGCGATGGCGTTGCCATCGAGGAGCTTGATGCGTTCTGGCGCAGCGCCCGGGTCAAGGGCCGCATCGACTGGCGCCAGCAGGGCGATCGCGAGAGCAGTCATTTCATCGGCAGTTTCGACACCGTTAATCTGGCGCGAACACTTCGCCAGTGGAAGTTGCCGGTGTTTGTTGAAAGCGATGACGCCCGGGCAGTGGTTGATCTGACTTGGCGCGGTGCGCCCACCGAGCTTGATTATCTGGCACTGCAGGGCCAGGCCTCTGTGGCCATCGGTCCCGGTCGTTTCCCGAAAACAGATTCCAAGGCGTCGGCGTTGCGGGTGCTGGGTGTGTTCAATCTCACCACCGTCAGCCGCCGCTTGCGGCTCGATTTTACTGACCTCTACAAGAAGGGGCTGTCGTTTGAGGAAGTCAGTGGCGACTTCAGTCTGGATGGCCCGCAGGTAGGCACCAGTAATCTGCAGATCAAGTCACCGTCGGCGGAATTCCGCCTGCGCGGCGAAATGGACATGGCAAACCAGCAGCTCGATCACTACATGGAGGTCACCTTGCCGGTATCCTCGAACCTGTATGTGGGCTGCCTGGCCGGACCGGCGGCGTGCGCCGGGATCTTCGTGGTCGAGCGCCTGTGGGGTGACCGGCTGGAAAAAATGACGTCACTGGGCTATCAGGTCAGCGGCAGCTGGGACGACCCCAGGGTCGAGGAAGTGCAGGGCATGTTTGATCGCAGGCGGGGTGGATGAAAGTCGCCGGAATCCAGTATTGCGCCAGCGAAGACTGGCAACAGAACCTGCGTCAGCTTGATGGCTTGCTGGATCAGGTGCGCTTCATGATGCCAGACCTGCTGGTGCTGCCCGAGAATGTCTTTTCTCAGGGCGGCGATTATCGCCAGCTGGCCGAGCAGCAGGGCGAGCAGCTGCAACAGTGGCTCGCCGATGCGGCGCGTAGTCTCGGGGTGTGGCTGGTTGCCGGCAGTGTGCCAATGGCAACCCGCCCCGATGGCACCCCGGTACCGTCCCCGCGGGTGCGCGCGGCGACGCTGGTGTACTCCCCGGACGGCGAGCTGCGCAGTCGTTACGACAAGCTGCACCTGTTTGATGTCGATGTTGGTGACGCCCATGGTCGTTATGCCGAGTCAGCCCAGTTCGAACCCGGCGATGCAGTGGTGCTGGCCGACATTGACGGCCTCGCCACCGGTCTCATGATCTGCTACGACCTGCGATTCCCGCGTCTTGCCCAGCGCTTGCGCGAGCGCGGTGCGCAGCTACTGCTCTATCCGAGCGCCTTTACCGAAACCACCGGGCGGGCACATTGGGAGTTGCTGCTGCGAGCGCGGGCGGTGGAAACCGGCTGTTTTGTCCTCGGCATCAACCAGTGTGGCTGGCACAGCCCGACCCGGCAGAGCCATGGCCACAGTATGCTGGTGGACCCCTGGGGTCAGGTGGTGCAGCGCCTCGAGGATGCCCCCGGAGTGCTGACCGCCGAGCTCGATCTGAACCAGTTGCACGATATTCGCCGGCGTCTGCCGGTGCATGATCACCAGCGCCTTGCTGTAACCCTACCGGATGACCTGAGTGAACACTGAACGTTTTGATCTTGCCCGACTGACCCTGCTCGCCCCCACCGGGCTCGACGTTGATCAGCTGGCGGCGCTGCTGGGTGATGTATCCGGTCCCGGGGTCGATTACGCCGATCTGTATTTCCAGCACAGCGAGCACGAATCCTGGGCGCTGGAAAACGGCATTGTTCGTGAAGCGTCCTACAACCTTGAACACGGTGTCGGGGCGCGGGTGGTCAGTGGCGACAAGTCCGGGTTTGCCTACAGCGACGACCTGTCGTTGGCGAGTCTGCGCGAAGCCAGTCGCGCCGCCCGGGCGATTGTTCGTCAGGGTGGCACAGGCCGTCGCCCGGTCTGGTCCGGTCAACATCATGGCGTGCTCTATCCGCACCACAATCCGATTCCGGCCTGGGAGTCGGCGCGCAAGGTCAGTTTTCTGCAACAGCTCGATCAGCTCGCCCGGTCGCTGGACCCGGCTGTCAGTGAAGTGACGGTCAGCCTCAGCGCCGTCCATGACACCGTGCTGGTGGCTGCCAGCGATGGCACGCTCGCTGCCGATGTGCGGCCACTGATCCGACTCAATGTGTCGGTGATTGCCTCCCGCAACGGCCGTCGAGAGCGCGGCAGTGCCGGTGGCGGGGGGCGTCTGGGTTTTGACTGGCTGGTGGAGTCCGGGCGTGCCGAAAGCTGGGTGCGGGATGCGGTGCGTCAGGCGCTGGTCAACCTCGACGCCATCGCGGCGCCAGCCGGCACCATGCCGGTGGTGCTCGGTCCCGGTTGGCCGGGTGTGTTGCTGCACGAGGCTGTCGGCCACGGTCTGGAAGGCGACTTCAACCGCAAGGGCACATCGGTGTTTGCCCGGCGCATGGGCGAAGCGGTGGCGTCATCACTGTGCACCGTGGTGGATGACGGCACCCTGACGGACCGGCGCGGCTCGCTCAATGTTGACGATGAAGGCACGCCGACGCACTACACGCCGCTAATCGAAAAAGGCCGACTGGTGGGTTACATGCAGGACAAAATGAACGCCCGCCTGATGGGCGTGCCGGTCACCGGTAACGGTCGGCGCGAGTCCTATGCGCATCTGCCGATGCCGCGCATGACCAACACCTACATGCTGCCCGGTGAGCACGATCCGGAAGAAATCATCGCGTCGCTGGATCGGGGTATCTATGCGGTCAATATGGGAGGTGGGTCTGTCGACATCACTTCCGGCCGGTTCGTGTTTTCCACCAGCGAGGCCTATCTGGTGGAGAAGGGCAAAATTGTCGCGCCGGTGAAGGGCGCCACCCTGATCGGCAGTGGTGCGGAAGTGATGCAGAACATTTCCATGGTGGGCAACGATCTCGCCCTCGACAGCGGCATCGGCGTGTGCGGCAAGGATGGTCAGTCTGTGCCTGTCGGCGTCGGCCAGCCCACCCTGCGGGTGGAGGCCCTCACCGTCGGCGGCACCGCCTGACGCCAGCAGCAACCACAGAACTGACAGGAGCAGTAACCTTGTCGCTCTGCCGGGCTGGCGGGATTACAGCGGGGCGCTGCGCTCCAGCGCGTTGAGATGATCCGACAGCTTTTTGCGTTCGCGTCGGTACTTGTCCTGCGCCGCTTCCGGTGCGTCGCGATCCACCCGGCAGCCAAGCACATTGCGGCACAGGTTGCGCAACTGCTGACGATCGGCGTGGCCGTAGCGTGCCAGCATTTCGTCCACCAGCGATTCAGCGCTGCGCAGATCCGCTTGCTCCGCAAGACGTTCCTGCCAGTCGATCAGCCAGCGCAGACGCTGGGGGTTTTTCAACTCCAGCAGGGCCGGAACGACCCGCTGGCTTGCCTCATCCCGCATCAGCTTGCCCACATACTGGGCGTGACGGCGGCGCGCCTCGTGGGCGCTGATGCGGCGTGCCTCCTCAATGGCGCGCAGTAATTCGCCGTCCAGCGGCAAGCGGGCGAGATCTGCCGGTTTCAGGCCCATCAGTTGCAGGCCATACTCCTGCAGTTGGTCCATTTCCCGCTTGAGCTCGCTTTTGCTGGGCAATTCGTCGTCGCTATACTGCTCCACCTGATCTCCCTTACCCGAGGCCGTTTGATGACTGATCGCGACATTGTACAGCGCCCGCTCGATCCCGGCGCGCTTGTGGCACTGAAAGACCGTGCCGCCCGGGTACTGGATGAGGCCAGGCGCGCCGGCGCCAGCGATGCCGAGGTGGGTATCAGTGCCAGTCAGGGGCTGTCCGTGTCGGTACGTATGGATGAGGTGGAGACGCTCGAATTCCACCGCGACCGCGGCATCTCGGTCACGGTTTACATTGGCCAGCAGAAGGGCAGCGCCAGCAGCAGCGACGATTCCGACGACAGCATTCGTGCCATGGTGGCGGCCGCCTGTGCCATCGCCCGCCATACCGGTGCCGATCCCTGCGCCGGGCTTGCCGAGGGGGATCAACTTGCCACCCGCTTTCCCGATCTTGATCTCTACCACCCCTGGTCGTTGACGCCGGAGCAGGCCATAGAGCAGGCGCTGGCCTGTGAGCGCGCCGGCCGGACCGATCCACGCATCGTCAACTCGGAAGGGGCCTCGCTCAGCAGCGGCAGCAGTCTGCGGGTGTATGCCAACAGCAAGGGCTTCATGGCCGGTTATCCGTCCAGCCATCACAGCCGCTCCTGCGTGCTGGTGGCGGAACAGGATGGCGCCATGCAGCGCGATTACTGGTACGACAGCCGTCGCGATCCGGCACACCTGCAGAGTGCCGAGGCGATCGGCGCTGAAGCCTGTCGTCGTACGCTGGCTCGCCTTGGTGCCGAGCGTCCTGCCACCGCCGATATGCCGGTGCTCTTTTCTCCCCGCACGGCGGCCAGTTTGCTCGGACATTTTGTTGCAGCCATCAGTGGTGGCTCGCTTTATCGGAACGCCTCCTTTCTGAAAGACACCATCGGGGAAACCCTGTTTCCTTCCTGGGTGCGGCTGCATGAGCGTCCGCACCTGCCGGGCATGACTGGCTCCGCCGCGTGGGATCAGGACGGCCTGCCCACCCGCGATCAGGATTTTGTTCGCGATGGTGTGCTGCAGCAGTATGCGCTCGGACTATATGCCTCCCGTCGTCTTGTCCTGGCGCCCACTGGCAATGGTGGCGGCGTGCGCAACCTCGCCATCAGCAACAGTGGCGACGATCTCGACGCGCTATTGCGCAAGGTGGGTCACGGCATTCTGATCACCGAGCTGATGGGCCCGGGGGTCAATATCGTCAGTGGTGATTACAGTCGTGGTGCTTCCGGGTTTCTGATCGAGAACGGGCGCATCAGTGTGCCGCTGGAGGAGTTCACCATCGCCGGGCATCTGCGCGATATTTTTGCCGCTATCGATGGATCCGGCACCGATGTCGATGACCGCGGCAATATTCATTGCGGCTCGTTGCTGATCCGGCAAATGCGCGTCGCCGGTCGCTGACGTGGCTGTGTGATCGAGTGGCCGGTTTCAAACCGGCACAGTTGAACTGGCTGCTCTGATGGTGAAGGTCAGTCTTCTTCGTCGAAGCGTCGTGCAAACAGATCGCTGATTTCGGTCAGCGCCTGCTCCGCCTCAGGTCCATCGGTGTGCACTTCCACGGTGGTGCCCTTGCCGGCGGCCAGCATCAGTAACGCCATGATGTTGCGGGCATCCACTTCGCGGCCATCCTTGATCACCTTGACGGTGGCATTATGGCGGCTGGCCACGGCTACCACCTTGGCAGCGGCCCGGGCATGCAGGCCAAGACGATTGATAACAATGAGGTCGGCAGCAGGCATCAGCGATTCAGTTCCAGATGCCGGCACTGCACATCGATGCCGGCCTTGCCGAGTCGTTCCACCAGCGCTTCTACCATATAGACCGAACGATGCTGGCCTCCGGTACAGCCGATGGCCACGGTCATATAGGTACGATCATTCTTTTCATAGCGCGGCAGCCAGTCGTTCAGAAAACGGCTGATGTCGTCGAGCATCTGCGCGCTTTCGATCTGTTGGTCGAGATAGCGCCGCACCGGTTCGTCACGACCGTTCATGGCGCGCAGCGAAAGATGCCAATAGGGGTTGGGCAGCACGCGAACATCAAACACCAGATCCGCGTCGTGGGGCACGCCGCGCTTGTAGGCAAAGGATTCAATCAGCAGCGACAGTTTTTCGCGCCGCTTTGCTACCCGATCGCGAATCATGTCGCGCAGGGTGTGGACATCAAGATGACTGGTGTCGATCACCAGATTGGCCAGCGCGCGGATGCTGGACAGCATCTCTGCTTCCCGGTCGATGGATTCCACCAGCGACAGGTTGTCATTGCTCAGCGGGTGCTTGCGGCGGGTGGCGGAAAAGCGCTTCAGCAGGGTTTCATCGTCGGCATCGAGGAACACCACTTCGGTGGCCATGCCAAGGGCCTTGACCTGTTCCAGAATTGAGGGGAAGTCACTGAGCTGATGGGGCAGGTTGCGGGCATCAATGCCCACCGCGATGCGATCGACGTAATGCTCTTCGCGTTGCAGCTGTTCTGTCAGTGTCGGCAGCAGGCCCAGCGGCAAATTGTCGACGCAGTAATGGCCAAGGTCCTCCAGCGCTTGAAGGGCAGTGGTTTTGCCGGAACCGGAGCGACCGCTCAAAATGACCAGTTTCATGAGGCGAGCTGCAGTTCCTCTTCCGAGCTGGTGGCGCGCTTGAACAGATCTTCGGCGGAGCGGGCATCACGCAGTTGCTGGCGGAAACCGGCTTCGTTGAACAGCGCGGCCAGATGGCTCAGGGTTTTCAGGTGCTGCTCCGGATTCTGTTCCGGTACCAGCAGCACAAAAACGAGATCGACGGGCTTGTTGTCGATGCTCTCGAAATCAATCGGTTGTTCCAGTTGCAGCAGCAGGCCAACGGGCGCCTGACAGGATGGAAGCCGGCAGTGGGGAATGGCAATGCCTTCCCCGATGCCGGTGCTGCCAAGACGTTCGCGAGCCACCAGGGCATCGAACACCTGTTGTTCGGACAGGTCGGTGCAGGTGGCCGCAGCCCACTGTGCGGCCTGATCCAGCAGCCGCTTCTTGCTTACCCCCTGAACATGGAAGTGGGTTCGTTCCGGGGCCAGTAGCTCGCGTACTCTCATGATGGCGTTCAGTGTCCGTGTTGGCGGCTCACCGTCTTTTCCTTGTGTTTCAGGATCTGGCGGTCGAGCTTGTCGGTGAGCAGGTCAATGGCGGCATACATGTCGCCGGCCTCGGCGGTGGCGAACAATTCGGCACCAGTGATGCGGATGGTCGACTCGGCCTTGTGGGTGTTCGGTTCCGGCGACAGGATGACGTGGATACTGGTGATGTGGTCGAAGTGGCGTTCAAGGCGGGTGAATTTTTCGCTGACGTATTCGCGCAGGGCATCGGTAATGTCGAGATGATGGCCGCTGATATTGATGTTCATGTCGGGCTCCTCTTCCTGCCTGTGGACGGCTTCCGGTCAGACCAGACGCTTGCGGTCACTGGAAGCCGGGATGCGCATCGCCTCCCGGTATTTGGCGACGGTGCGGCGGGCGACCTGAATACCCTGCTCGTTGAGCAGATCCGCCAGCTTGTTGTCGCTGAGCGGTTTTCGGGCATCTTCGGCCGCGACCAGCTTCTTGATAATGGCACGAATGGCGGTGCTTGAACATTCGCCGCCGCCATCCGTACCCACGTGGCTGGAGAAAAAGTATTTCAGTTCGAACACCCCCTTGGGGGTGAGCATGTACTTCTGGCTGGTGACCCGGGAAATGGTCGATTCGTGCATTCCCACCGCCTCAGCGATATCGGCCAGCACCAGCGGCTTCATGGCCTCCTCGCCATACTCAAAGAAGCCCTGCTGCACCTCGACGATGCGGGTGGCCACCTTGAGCAGGGTTTCATTGCGGCTTTGCAGGCTCTTCAGGAACCAGCGCGCTTCCTGCAGTTGCGCCTTCAGGTAGCTGCCATCCTCTTCACGGCGGGTGTGCCGGATCATGCCAGCGTAGTGATCGTTGATGCGCACCTTCGGCATCGATTCCGGGTTCAGCTCCACCAGCCAGCGCTTGCCGCGCTTGCTGACCACCACGTCGGGCACCAGATATTCCGGGGCGGCATCGCTGACCATCTCGCCCGGGAACGGGTTTAACCCGCGGATCAGCCGCATCACCTCGGCCAGTTGCTCGTCGTTCAGCCCCATGCGCCGGCGCAGGCCATCAAAATCACGCGATTCCAGCAGGCCGATATGCTGGTTCACCAGCTGCAGGGCCTGGCGCCGCCACGGAGTCTCATCCTCCAGCAGGTTGAGCTGGATGCTCAGGCACTCGGCCAGATTCCGCGCCGCCACGCCGGGGGGATCGAAATACTGCACACAATGCAGTACGGCGATGATCTCGTCGTCTTCCGGGAACAGCGGGTCTTCCGGCTTCAGGTTGAGGGGCAAGACTGCCGCGCGAATGTCTTCCAGCGAGTCATTCAGGTAGCCGCGCTCATCAAGGGCATCAATGATGGCCTCGGCAATGGCCTTGTCGGCGTCGCTGATATGGCTCAGGTTCAGCTGCCAGAGCAGGTGTTGCTGCAGCGACTCCGGGATGGCGTTGCGGGCTTCCCAGCTGTCGCCTTCCTCGTCGGTGCCACTGCTGGCGCCGCTGCTGCCGGTACCCGGGTAGATTTCGTCCCAGTCGGTGTCCACTTGCAGGTCGTCGTTGAAGTGGTCGCTGTTGTCGAGGTCGAGTTCCTGATGATCGGCGTCGTCGGTGCTGGCCGGGGCTTCTGCTTCTGGCAGGCTGTCAAAGCCCTCGTCTTCCATTTCCAGCAGCGGATTTGAATCCACCGTATCCTGGATCTCCTGACGCAGGTCGAGCGCAGAGAGTTGGGGGCGGCGACGGGCCAGCGGGACAAGCGGGGTCGATTTGAGGAGAGGGGCGAGATGGGGGTG
>JBKBQA010000004.1:30540-315614 GCA_046292765.1 Alcanivoracaceae bacterium
CCACCTTAGCCTGCATCTCCGGCGGCTGGTCGCGCGCCTCGTGTTCCCCCAGGCGAATGGCCTGCTGCAACTGCGGGGTCATTTTCAGCTGCTGGCCTAGCTGGAGATGGAGGCCCTGCTTCATGACTGCGTCGGGGTCGGGGATGACATCATGGTTGCCAGCATATCAGCAACGCAATTTTCATGCCTATTCTTGAAAGTCGCCTGCGGTTGTAGTAGCCACAGGCAGAGCAGGGGATTACAAACGGAAGTCAGCACCCAGATAGACGTCCCGCACCTGCTGGTTGGCGAGCACGGTGTGGGCATCGCCGGCAGCAATAATATGGCCGGCGGAGACGATGTAGGCGGTGTCACAAATATCCAGCGTTTCGCGGACATTGTGATCGGTAATCAGCACGCCGATGCCGCGTTCCTTGAGGTGGCGGATGATGCCCTTGATGTCATTTACCGAGATCGGATCGACCCCGGCAAAGGGTTCGTCGAGCAGCATAAAGGCCGGATCGCTGGCGAGGCCACGGGCGATCTCGGCGCGCCGGCGCTCACCGCCCGACAGACTC
The DNA here is from genome assembly GCA_046292765.1 of Alcanivoracaceae bacterium. Taxonomy (GTDB): domain Bacteria; phylum Pseudomonadota; class Gammaproteobacteria; order Pseudomonadales; family Alcanivoracaceae; genus PGZG01. Next base: position 31,098 of record JBKBQA010000004.1, read on the forward strand.
ATGCCGAGATTGTTGCGCAGATGGCCGATATGAAACTCTGCCAGCAACTGCTCCATGCGCTCGGTGCGTTGTGCCCGGCTCAGCTCCTCGCGGGTTTCCAAAATGGCCATGATGTTGTCTGCCACCGACAGCCGCCGGAAGATGCTGGCTTCCTGCGGCAGGTAGCCAATGCCGCGACGGGCACGGCCGTGCATGGGTAGCCGGGTAATGTCCTGATCGTTGATGGTAATGCGGCCGGCATCGGCGGCCACCAAACCCACAATCATGTAGAAACAGGTGGTCTTGCCAGCACCATTCGGGCCGAGCAGACCGACCACGCTGCCGGCGCTGACTTCGATGGACACGTCCTCAATAACGCGACGGCCCTTGTAACTTTTTGCCAGATGTTCGGCTCGCAGCAGGGTCATGGGGTAATGGCTCCGTCCTCCGCCGGGATGACAAGGCGGATGCGGCCATCCCCGTCTTCGCCGGTCTTGTCGCCGCGGGCGCTGATGCGGCGGCTGTCCAGTTCATAGATCAGTTCCGCACCCTCAAACAGGCGGCCCTGATGGCTGATGCGGGCCTGGCCGAAGAGCAGGATGCGGCGACCCTCGATGTCGTACACCAGCCGCCGGGCGCTGGCCGACAGATCGTCGGCGTCGGTCAGTCGCACCGGTGTACCGGTGGCCTCGACCCGGCTCGGCTTGCCGTCTTTCAGGGTGATCTCGATACGATCAGCGGCCAGCGAGCGTTCGCCCTGAACCAGTTCGGCGTTGCCCTCGTACAGGCCGGTGCCTTCCTGCTGACTGAGGGTGGCGCGCTCTGCCCGCAGCACGATGCTGCCGTCCGCCCACAATGGTGTCACCAGCAACAAACCGGTGAACAGCATTAACAGCCGGGAAAGGCGACGGTCAGGCGTCCGGGGCATAACGGGTTTCCACTCCTTGCTGCATGATCAGGATGCCGGCGCCAAGGTCGGCGTCGAGCTGGCCGGCGCGGGTCTCGCCGCCGGGATGACGGACAGTAACACTGGTTGGAATTTCCAGCACATGCCGACGCACATGGTAGAGCAGTCGGGAGGTGGTCAACAGCACCGGCGATGGACCATCAAGGCGGGCCTCAACCTCACCGTACAGGGTCAGCACCCGGTCGTGCTGATCGACCTCGCCATGGCTGGCGCTGACTCGCCACTTCTCGTTGCCGGTATGCACTTCCATGACCGGCTCCTCCAGCAGCGACTGGCCAGGGCCCTCGCGATGTTCGATGCGGCCCGCCGCCACCCGGTATTCGAGCCGGCCTTCACTGTCGTAGGTGCGCAGGTCGGCGCCGTGGAGAACGATATCCGGCGCCGTGATTTCGCCGCCGGCCGGCGCGGTGCGGACATGATCGAGCTCGTTCAGCAACATGATCACCAGCAGGCCGATGACCAGAATGGCAGTGAGGCTGAGAAAGCCCTGACGGATCACTCGCTGGTCACCCCGCGGGCAGCAAGGATGAAATCACATATCTCGCGCACCGCGCCCTCACCGCCACCACGGCGAGTGATCAGGTCGGCGGCTTCGCGGGCACTGTCGTGGGCATTTGGCACCGAGAACGCCAGCGCCGCCCACTGCAGGGCACCCACGTCCGGCAGGTCATCGCCGGCGTAACCGCAGTGGCTGGCGTCCACGCCCAGTTCTGCGGCCAGTGCCGACAGGGCCTCGGCCTTGTCTTCGCGGCCCTGAAACACATGGTCGATGCCCAGTTCGGCGGCACGTTTGAGCACCATCTCCGAGCGTCGTCCGGTAATCAGGGCAAGGGTAATGCCGGCGGCGGCCAGCAGCTTCAGGCCGTGGCCATCGAGGGTGTGAAATACCTTCAGTTCTTCGCCGTTGGCACCGTAATACAGGCGGCCGTCGGTGAGAACGCCGTCGACATCAAAGGCCATCAGCTTCAGTCGGCGGGCGGCAGCGCGCAGACTGATCAGCGATACATCGGCATGCACCGGCGTCATCACACTACCCCCGCGCGAAGCAGGTCGTGCATGTTCAGTGCACCCAGCGGCCGGCGGTCCGCCTCACAGACAATCAGCCCGTTAATCTTGCGGCTTTCCATGATTTTCAGGGCCTCGGCGGCCAGATGGCCGGGTTCAATGGTGACCGGGCTGGGGCTCATCACCTCGGCAATGCCGGCGGCGCGCACGTCAATGCCACGGTCGAGCATGCGGCGCAGGTCGCCGTCGGTGAAGATGCCCGCCAGCAGGCCCTGATCATCCAGCACCGTGGTCATGCCGAGCCCCTTGCGTGTCATTTCCAGCAAGGCTTCCGCCAGCGATGCCCGGTGGCTGACCGTGGGCAAGCGCTCGCCGCAGTGCATGACATCATCCACCGTCAACAGCAGGCGTCGGCCAAGGGCTCCACCGGGGTGGGACAGGGCGAACTCCTCGGCGGTGAAGCCGCGTGCTTCCAGCAACGCAATCGCCAGCGCATCCCCCATCGCCAGAGCGGCGGTGGTGCTGGAGGTGGGGGCCAGATTGAGCGGGCAGGCTTCTTCGGCGGCGTACACATGCAGATGCACATCGGCGAGGCGGGCGAGGGTAGAGGCCGGTCGGCCGGTCATGGCAATCAGGGTGGTGCCCTTGCGCTTGATCACCGGCAGGATGGTCAGCACCTCAGCGGTCTCGCCGGAGTTGGACAGGGCGATCACCGCGTCGTCGCTGGTGATCATGCCGAGGTCGCCGTGGGAGGCCTCGGCCGGATGCACGAAGAATGAGGGTGTGCCGGTGCTGGCCAGGGTGGCGGCGATCTTGCTGCCGATATGGCCGGATTTGCCCATGCCGGTGACGATCACCCGGCCACGGCAGGCCAGCAGGCGCTCGCAGGCGGCGGTAAAACTGCCATCCACGGTATCAATCAGGGCCTTGAGGGTGCGTGCCTCAATGTCCAGTACCCGGCGGGCAACGGCGACAAAATCCTGGCTCATGACATCTCCTCGACAAATCGGCGCCGATTATACATGGTGTCGGCGTCCCTGCCGCACGGAACCTTGTCGGCTGGCGCGTTTCAAACTGATACTTGCCGCCCGCTGCGGAATTATAAGGAGAACCCGGATGCTGCGACCCCTGACCCTGCTACTCACCGCCCTGCTGCTGACGCCGCCGGCACTGGCCACCGCCTCGGCGGCCGACCCCCATGCCATGCTGGAGACGGCCATCCAGCGTATGACCGCGCGGATCGACAAGGACCGCTCGCGGCTCAGCGATGAGCGCTACGCCCGTCAAGTGGTCGACGAGGAGCTGGACGGCCTGATCGATTTCCGCCGCATTACCCAGCTGGTGATGGGGCAGTACTTCGCCCCCTCAAGCCGCGAGCAGAAAGTGCGTTTCCTTGAGGTGTTTCGGGCCAGTCTGGTCAACACCTATGCCTCCGGCCTGACCATGTACGAGGGTCAGGAAGTGCGGGTGTTACCCGCCGGCAGCGGCGACGTGACCGACGGCAAGGCACGGGTGCGCACCGAGATCCGCACCAGTGGCGGCCGGGTGATTCCGGTGTTTTTCAGCCTCTACCAGACCCGCGAGGGCAGCTGGCTGGTGGAGAATGTGATCGTCAATGGCCTCAACCTGGGCCGTACCTTCCGCACCCAGTTCGAGCAGGCCGCCCAGCAGCACGGCGGTGATCTCGACAAGGTGATTGCCAACTGGTCCTCCGACATAGACGTCGAGCAGGTCGAGCCGACCAGCGAGTCTGCCGCCGCCCCCTGACTGCGGGATGCTGTCCTGATTTTTGCCGGGAAAGCGCTTACAATCGGCGCCTTTCCCGAGCAGGAGTCCCGATGAACCCGGAAGATGTGAAAGCCCTGGTGGAAGCCGGCATGCCCGGCGCCGATATCGCCGTGCAGGGCAGCGGCAACAAGTTTGGTATCCGGGTGGTGTCTGAAGCCTTCGCCGGCCTGATGCCGGTGAAACGCCAGCAACTGGTGTTTGCCTGCCTCACCGCCAACCTGGCCGATGGCAGCATTCACGCCGTTGATCCCCTGCAAACCTACACCCCGGACGAATGGCAGCGCGCCAGCCGTCTCGGCATTGCCTGAAGCCCCAAGGACATCCCGGATGGACAAACTGATTATTACCGGCGGCAAGCGACTCGACGGCGAGATCCGCATTTCCGGTTCGAAGAATTCGTCGTTGCCGATCCTTGCCGCCACCCTGCTGGCGGACAACCCCACCACCGTGGGCAACCTGCCGCACCTGCAGGACGTTACCACCCTGATCGAGCTGCTCGGTCGCATGGGGGTGAGGGTAGTGATCGACGACCAGATGCGGGTTGAGGTCGACGCCACCACCATTACCGATCTGCACGCCCCCTATGAGCTGGTGCGCACTATGCGCGCCTCGATTCTGGTGCTCGGCCCCATGCTCGCCCACTTCGGCAAGGCCCTGGTGTCCCTGCCCGGTGGCTGCGCCATTGGCAGTCGCCCGGTGGATCTGCACTTGCGTGGCCTGCAGGCCATGGGTGCCAGCATTGATGTCGTCAATGGCTATATCCATGCCTCGGTGAAAAAGCGCCTGCACGGCGCCCGGCTGGTGATGGACACCGTTACGGTCACCGGCACCGAAAACCTGATGATGGCGGCGGCGCTGGCCGACGGCGTCACCCTGATCGAGAACGCCGCCCGGGAACCGGAAGTGGTGGATCTGGCTGATTACCTGAACAAGATGGGCGCGAAAATCACCGGTGCCGGCACCGATACCATCACCATTGAAGGTGTCGAATCCCTGCATGGCGCCGAGCACAACGTGATTCCTGATCGCATCGAAACCGGCACCTATCTGATTGCGGCCGCCACAACCGGTGGCCGCATCAAGGTCAAGGACACCGCCCCGCACCTGCTCGATGCCACCTTGCAGAAACTGCAGGAAGCGGGCGCGAAAATCACCTGTGGAGACGACTGGATCGAACTCGACATGGAAGGCCGGCGGCCAAAAGCGGTATCCATGCGCACGGCGCCGTACCCGGCCATGCCTACCGATATGCAGGCTCAGTTCACCGCCATGAACACCATCGCCGAAGGCACCGGGACCATCGTCGAAACCGTGTTTGAAAACCGCTTTATGCACGTGCAGGAAATGAACCGCATGGGCGCCAACATTGAAGTGCAGGGCAACACCGCCATCTGTCGAGGCGTGGAGTCGCTGACCGGTGCGCCAGTGATGGCGACCGACCTGCGCGCCTCCGCCTCGCTGGTCATCGCCGCGCTGGTGGCAAAAGGGGATACCGTGGTGGATCGCATTTATCACATCGATCGCGGCTACGAATGTATTGAAGAAAAACTGCAGCTGCTGGGCGCGACCATCCGCCGCGTACCGGGCTGAGGCGAACAACAGACATGGCCGACAAACCGCTCACCATCGCCCTCTCCAAGGGCCGCATCCTGAAAGAAACCCTGCCGTTGCTGGAAGCGGCAGGTATTCGGCTGCTGGAAGATCCGGAGTCATCGCGCAAACTGATCTTTGACACCAGCCGCGACGACGTCAAGATCATCATCATTCGCGCCACAGACGTGCCGCCGTACCTGCAATACGGCGGCGCCGATATCGGCGTAGCGGGCAAGGATGTGCTGATGGAGCACGGCGCTGAAGGCATCTACGAGCCGCTCGACCTGGAAATCGCCCGCTGCAAACTGATGGTGGCAGCAAAAAAAGACGCGCCGCCAGTGCACGGCCGGCTGCGCGTGGCCACCAAGTTCGTTAACGTGGCACGGCGCTATTTCGCCAGCCAGGGCGTGCAGGCAGAAGTGATCAAACTGTATGGCGCCATGGAACTGGCACCGCTGGTGGGGTTGGCCGATCGCATCGTCGATGTGGTGGATACCGGCAACACCCTGCGCGCCAATGGTCTGGAACCGACCGAATTGATCGCCACCATTTCCAGTCGCCTGATTGTTAACCGCGCCAGCATGAAAACCCGCCACGCCGATATTCAGCCGATTATTGATCGGGTGGCCGACGCCGTGGATGCACGCCGGGAAAGCGCATGAAGATTCGTCGCCTTGATACCCGCTCGGACAGCTTTGTTGCCGACCTCGCCGCGCTTACCGCCTGGAGCGAAGAGCGCGACGCAGAAGTGTCGCAGAAGGTCGCCGACATCATCCGCGCCGTGCGCCGTGAAGGCGATGCTGCCGTACTCGACTGCACTAACCGTTTTGATCGTCGCGACGCCGACGCCGTCGCCGCGCTGGAGGTTAGCCACGAGCGCATGCAGCAGGCGCTGAACGCCATTCCGTCGGCACAGCGCAAAGCCCTGGAAGCCGCCGCCGAGCGCGTGCGCCGCTACCACGAAAAACAGAAACAGGATTCCTGGACCTACCGCGAAGCCGACGGCACCCTGCTCGGCCAGCAGGTCACCCCGGTGGACCGCGCCGGCATCTACGTGCCCGGCGGCAAGGCTGCCTACCCCAGCTCGGTGCTGATGAACGCCCTGCCGGCGAAAGTCGCCGGCGTGGAACAGATCATCATGGTGTCGCCGGCACCGGGCGGCGAATTAAACGACACAGTGCTGGCCGCGGCCGCCATCGCCGGCGTTGATCGCTTCTTTACCGTCGGCGGCGCGCAGGCCGTGGCCGCACTGGCCTACGGCACTGACACCATTCCCGCCGTGGACAAGATTGTCGGCCCCGGCAACATCTGGGTGGCAGAAGCCAAGCGTCAGGTGTTCGGCAAGGTGGGCATCGATATGATCGCCGGCCCCTCGGAAATCCTCGTGGTATGCGACGGCAAGACCGACCCGGACTGGATCGCCATGGACCTGTTCTCCCAGGCCGAACACGACGAAGAAGCCCAGTCCATACTGGTATCCCCCGACGCGGCTTTTCTGGACGCGGTGGAGCAGAGCATGCAGCGGCTGGTGCAAACCCTCGACCGTGGCGACATCGTTCGCACCTCCATGAGCAACCGTGGCGCCCTGATTCTGGCCCGCGATCTGGACGACTGCTTTAACGTCGTTAACCTGATCAGCCCCGAGCATCTCGAGCTGTCCATCGACGACGCCGAAAGCCAGGCGAAAAAAGTGCGCCATGCCGGCGCCATCTTCCTCGGCCGTCACACCCCGGAAGCGCTCGGCGATTACTGCGCCGGCCCCAATCATGTGCTGCCCACGTCGGCCACCGCACGCTTCTCGTCACCGCTCGGCGTGTATGACTTTCAAAAGCGCAGCTCGCTGATCGGTTGTTCCCCCGCCGGCGCCAGCGCACTGGCCAAAATTGCCTCGGTGCTGGCCCGCAGCGAAGGGCTCGATGCCCATGCCCGCTCGGCGGAATATCGTCTTCTCGATCAGGAGTAAGGGCCGGTGAGCCGATTCTGGAGTCCGTTCGTTCACGAGCTGGTGCCCTACGTGCCCGGCGAACAGCCGAAACTGGATCGGCTGGTGAAACTCAACACCAACGAAAACCCCTACGGCCCGTCGCCGAAAGCGCTGGCCGAGATTCGCGCCGCCACCGACGACAGCCTGAAGCTGTACCCGGACCCGGATGCCACGGCGCTGAAGCAAGCCATTGCCCGCTACTACCAGCCCCACGGCATCGAGCCGCAGCAGGTGTTTGTCGGCAACGGCTCCGACGAAGTGCTGGCGCACCTGTTTCTCGGCTTTTTCAAACAGAGCAAACCGCTGCTGTTCCCCGACATTACCTACAGCTTCTACAAGGTGTACTGCGGCCTGTACCAGATCGATTACCAGACCATCCCGCTGGCGGACGACTTCAACATTGATCTGAGCCAGTTCTCCACCGACAACGGCGGCATCATCTTCCCCAACCCGAACGCCCCCACCGGCATGCCGCTGCCGCTGGCCGACATCGAAGCGCTGCTGCAACGCAACACCGAATCACTGGTGGTGGTAGACGAAGCCTACGTCGATTTTGGCGCCGACACCGCCATCGCCCTGGTAAACCGCCACCCGAACCTGCTGGTGACGCAAACGCTTTCAAAATCCCGCTCACTGGCCGGCATGCGTGTTGGTCTCGCGGTGGGGCAGGCGCCGCTGATCGACGCGCTGGAGCGCATCAAGAACAGCTTCAATTCCTACCCGCTGGACAAGCTCGCCATCGCCGCTGGTGCTGCCGCCTTCGACGACCAAGCCTGGTTCCGCGACACCTGCAACAAGGTGATCCACAGCCGCGAACAGGTGCGCGACGAGCTGACCCGACGACACTTCACCGTGCTGCCCTCGGCCGCGAACTTCGTGTTTGCCCGCCACGCCAGCCGCAGCGGCGCGGACCTGGCCGCCGCCCTGCGTAAACATGGAGTGATCGTGCGTCACTTTGCCAAGCCAGAGCGGATCAGCAATTTCCTGCGCATTACCATCGGCACGCCGGAGCAGAATCAGGCGTTGTTTGAGGCGCTGGACGCGGAGCTTTGAGGGTGGCAGCTTCTGTTATGTGCTGGTAGTGCTGGCCGTTTCGATACCAGACTTGTGCTAAAGTTACTTGTCCAATGTCCTTGAGCGGGATTCATGCTATGGAAATTCAATCACTTACAGTGTCCGAGCGCATCATGCTTGCTGAGGCTCTGTGGGATAGTGTGATTGCTGATGGCACCGAGATTGACGTAACTGTACCTCAGCGTGAGGAGCTGGACCGCCGGCTGGCAGCGTACGAAATCGACCAGGATATCGGTTCCCCCTGGTCGGTGGTCAAGGCTCGAATCCTGTCCAGGTAAATGGCTTATACACTTACGATCCGGCCAGAGGCTGAGCTCGATATTGAGGAGCACTACACGGCCTACGAAGGGAAGCGGGCCGGTTTGGGGCACGACTTCCTTCTATGCGTTGAAGAGGCCTTGGACAAGCTGCCAAGAAACCCACTAATTTATCGCAAGTTTCATGAAGAATTGAGGCGAGTCCCTGTGCGCCGTTTTCCCTACCGCGTAATGTATTTTGTCAATGGGCAGAAAATTATTGTCGCGGCGGTCTTTCATGTGCGCAAAGAACCTACTTCTTGGGGCGGTCGCGCATAGCCAAGCGGTTAACCGTCACCCGCGCCCATCCTCCTTGAGCTCCTGAGCCAATGCCTCGTCAAACGGCCGATTCTTGGACCTCAACTGTTTGCCTGCCTGGTCTTTCGCTGTATCGTTCTGAAAATAGTGGGGAAATATCCTGTCATCAAAGGCAGTGGCACTGCCGACCTTTGTCTATTAAGCCGCTTGGTTTGGATTATCCAGCTGAGACAAGTCCCAGTTTGTTCAATGGCAGATGGATGGTATTAATTGTTCTTGGTAAGGGGGGCGTCGGAAGGTGACCGTAGCGTTCCAGGTACGCTAAGCGGGGATTAAATGGATGGGAATCTTGGACTCCCTATTCGAGGCCGTACGGGAGGCAAATGTGGCAACAGTTTCTGAGGTGCTGGCACTCCCGGAGTGGATTGATTCAACGCCACAGTAGAAAAACGAATATCTACAGAGGATAGGAAAATGTCGCCTTCACGTTCGGTAATGATGGGGATTTTTGCGGTCATTCTCACGGGGATGATGTCTGGCTGCGGTGGCGGCAATGGCAGCGGTGGAAATGATACCGACGGAAATGACACTGATGGAAATGGCTCCGTAGCGCCGCTAATCGACCCGACGACGGTGCCTGCCTATCTGCAGCTGCGCCGGGATGTGCTGATTAACGCCGATCTGTGGGACGACGAGCCGCGCATTATTACGGCGGGGTATGGATTTGAGGGCATTCAGGGTGTGCCAGGCGTTTTGAATGTTGCCGCGCTACCTCTGGCGATTCAGGCCGGCGCTGGAGTGAATCTCGACTGGGCCTTGCTCGACCCTGTGCCACCGCTGCGTAACCTGACTACAGCGAGCAGTCCGATCGGGCTGGTGATGGCCGGGTTCGGTGCAAGGGTCCAGTTTGCCGATGCCATGCCTGTCGTGTTCAGTTGGCCGATTCTGCCGAGCAGCGTGTCACCCACCAATTTTGGCATCATGCTGAATACCGGCGAGGTGGTGTTCCCGCAGGCGGCGGCACTGAATCCGAACTATGACTACAACGAACGTCATGTGGTGGTGGTGTTCGGTGAGTTTGGCAATCGTTTGGCGCCCGGCGAGCTGGGCGCCATCTATCCCATTGCCGTGGGGATCGTGGCGGGAGAAGCGCCGCTGATGGCTGTGGGCCCGAATGGGCCGGTGTCCCTGAGCGGGCTCGTGCAGTTAAGTAGCAATCCTTACCTTGCCGGGCCTAGCCTGGTAGGTGCAAAGCTCAGCCGCTTTTCTGCCGTTGGCGATTTCCCGCCATTAGCGTTGGCGGGGTCCTTCCCGAATGATGGCTACTCCCATTTTGGTGACGACGCCCAGTTCCGCCTTCGCCTGTACACTTCCGGTGGTTTCTCGCCAGACGGGGTTTCCGGTTTCTTGCCGGGGGATTTCGAACGGTTTTTTCGCTTGCACGCGACGCACCTCGATGGGAGCTCGGTGCTGATCAATGAAGCTGGCACCACATACGACCTGGGCAACGGCGTGTTGGAGGTGGTGGGTATCGCCGAACTCGGCGCCCCCGGTGACAACGAAGACAACCGCGCTTACTACGTTGAAGACCACGACAACTACTTCGACATTATCCTGAAGGGCGATGAACAGGCGATGGCCAGCATCTACGCGGTCGAGATACCCACCTCGGCGGTGTCCGGTTACCTTGATCTTTACAACCCCGGTGGGCCTGGGCGAACCCCTGACCCCCTTACTACCTATACCAAGCCTGCGCAGCCCCAGATGCAGCCGGTGTGGGTTAGCCTGGATGACCTGCGTACCGTCAGCTATGCCGAGCAGGACCTCGACCGCTATGACCTGGATGACGATATGCCCGTCGTTTTCCGGTTGCGGCATGCTCAGGGTGGCGATCGCCTGACGACCAGTACGATCGAGGCTCAGGGTTTGGTCAGTGAGGGCTGGGTGGCGGTGAGCGTCGATTTTCCGAACGAGATGGCGCGCCCGGGGGTGGCCGAAGTGCGAGGCTTTTATCATGCCGCCAGCGGCAATCGCATCTACGCCACCGACCCGGACGAGTGGTCCGTGCTGACGGCAGAGGACAGCGGCTGGACCGACGAGGGCCTCGCCTTTGGTGCGTTTGACACACCGCAGCTCGGCGCCGGCCCTATCTACCGTTTCTTCGATGCGTTCCTTGAGCGCCACCATTTCACGCCGGATTTCGATGAAGGGCATGGCATGGATTATCAGGGCATCGCCTGGTACGGAGCGATCCTGCGGCCCGGGCTTTAGTCCGGCAGCTGACAGGTAGCACCAGTGTATGCAGCCGGCATGGGGCGGAATGCTCCTACTGGCTCATTCCCGCCGGTGCCGCCCCAGATGCTCCGACGCCCAGGCAAAGCACACCGACACAAAGCCGGCAGCAAGGCCAAAGTAGAGTGTTTCCAAGGTGGCGCCTTTATCCACCGCCTGCTCCAGAAACAGCACCACCAGAATCACAATGGCGATCTGGATGACGATGGTTTTCAGATCGTGAAAGCTCTCGATGGTCAGGGTGGCCAGCAGGCCGCGAGTGAGCTGGCTGTCCGGGCTGATAAAGAGGCGATGCAGGCCGGCGGCCATGATCTGGAAGGTCACGGCAATCATGACGATATCCAGCACCTTGAGCAGGCGCACGGCGAGGCGTTTGCCTTCATCAGCAGTGCCGGGCAGCGACTGGGCGCTGTCGATAAGGATGGTGAAGATCAGGTTGAAGCTGACCACATAGAGCAGTACTGCCGCCATGGCGGAGATAAACACGGCAACGAACACCAGCAGCCGACTGCGATCAAACAGTTTCTCCAGCATGCCCGTCTCCCTCAGTGGTGCCGCCGGGATCACTCCACCATGCGCGGTCTGGTTCCAACGACCACGTTCAGTTCCAGCGGTTCTCGGTTGCGGATCACATTCAGCACGGTTTTCGTGCCCGGCTTGGTGCCGGCGATGATGTTCATGGATTCGTAGCCGTCTTGCACTGGCTTGCCGTTGATGCCCACCAGTACGTCGCCGGGGCGCAGGCCGCCCTGATAGGCGGGGCTGGTGCGTACCACTTCCGAGATCAGGCCGCCGCGCACTTCATCCAGACCGAAGGTAACGGCCAGATTGGGGGTGATGTCCTGCACCGTGACGCCGAGCCAGCCGCGGATGACGCGGCCGTGCTGGATCAAATCGTTCATGACTGTGCGCGCCACCGAGGTCGGGGTGGCAAAGCCGATGCCCTGCCAGCTGCCGTCGGAGGACAGAATGGCGGTGTTAATGCCGATCAGGTTGCCGCGGGTGTCGATCAGGGCGCCACCGGAATTGCCGCGGTTAATGGCGGCGTCGGTCTGGATAAAGTTTTCGAAGGTGGCAATGCCCAGGTGGCTGCGGCCGGTGGCACTGACGATGCCAAGTGACACCGTCTGGCCAACGCCGAGCGGGTTGCCGATGGCGAGCACAACATCCCCCACGCTCACCGGGTTGCCGTTGCCGAGGCGGATTACCGGCAGCTTTTCCAGCGAGATTTTCAGCAGGGCGAGATCGGTTTCCGGGTCGGCGCCGACCACTTCCGCCACCGCTTCGCGGCCATCATGCAGGGCGACAAGAATCTCGTCGGCACCCTGCACCACGTGGTTACTGGTGAGCAGGTAGCCTTCCTGCGACACGATGACGCCGGACCCGAGGCTGGACAGCAATCGCTCGCGGCGCGGCTCTTCAAGGAAGCGGTTGAGCAGATCGCCTTCCGCCACGGGGGCGTCGCGGGTGACCACCTGGGTAGTGTAGATATTGACCACCGCAGGGGCGGCCCGCTGCACCGCGCGGGAGTAGCTCTGCCCGGAGCCGGCCAGCGGGTTGCCGCCGGCAAAGCTGCCGGGGCCAAGCTCGTACCACCACAGCACCGCGAGGCCGACAACGATGCCGGCCAGCACCGGGCCGGCAAAGAAGCGCAACAATTTCATTCCGTCTCTCGCAAGGTGGACGCTCCGCTTGGTTGCGGATGGCGGTCATGTAAACTGCGGGAGTCTAGCAGATTGGCTGCGGCAGGCAGTATCACCCGGCCACCTGAAATCCCGGCGAATTCCGGCCCCGGCAGGAGAAAACATGATCAGACGCGATGCCATGTTGGCAGCACTGGATGCGGAGCTGCAGACCAGTCGTTTCAAGGACTATTGTCCCAATGGCCTGCAGGTAGAGGGTCGTGAGCAGATTCGGCGGGTGGTGACCGGTGTCACCGCCTGCCAGGCCCTGCTCGATGCGGCGCTGGTGGAGGAGGCGGATGCCGTGCTGGTGCATCACGGCTATTTCTGGCGTGGTGAGGATGAGCGTGTGCGGGGTATGAAGCGGCAACGGCTGCAGACCCTGCTGCGCCATGATCTGAACCTGTTCGCCTATCATCTGCCGCTGGATGTGCATCCGCGCCTGGGCAATAACGCCCAGCTGGCCGAGCGTCTGCAATTGCGGGTGGCTGGCGGGCTGGAGCCGGATAACCCGCTGTCGGTGGGGTTGCACGGTGGGCTGCCCGAGGTGATGACTGCCGCCGAGCTGGCCGCCTACATTGAGGACCGCCTCGGTCGCGAGGTGATGCATATCGGCGACCCGGAAGACGAGATCGAGACACTTGCCTGGTGTACCGGCGCGGCCCAGAACTACATCGAGCGGGCCGAGGCGCTGGGGGTGGATGCCTACCTGAGCGGCGAGATTTCCGAGCAGACGGTGCATTTTGCCCGCGAAACGGGGATGCACTATTTCGCCTGTGGCCACCATGCCACCGAGCGCTACGGGGTCCAGGCGGTGGGTGACTGGCTGGCGCGCCAGTTCGGCATCGAGCATGTCTTTATCGACATCGACAACCCGGTTTGACCGGGGTGGGCGATATAACCTCAAAACCAATGGTTATAACCATTCTGGTCCCGGTGGTGGAGCCCGGGGCCATCCGGCCGCTATACTCCGCGCCTGCTCTGGCCCGGCCCTTTTCCTCACACTGAATCAGGAGTCCTCATGTCCCAACTGGTGAAACCGCATGGCAGCGATACGCTCAAGACGTTGTTGCTGGAAGGCGAGGCGCTGACCAAGGCGCTGGCTGCTGCCGCTACTCTGCCCCAGGTGCGTATTTCGTCCCGCGAGCGTGGCGACCTGATCATGCTCGGTATTGGCGGTTTCACCCCGCTGGACGGTTTTATGGGCAAGGCTGACTGGCAGGGCGTGTGCGACAGCATGACCATGACCAACGGTCTGTTCTGGCCGATCCCGATCACCCTGTCCACCGACAAGGCCACTGCTGATTCCATCAAGCAAGGTCAGGAAGTGGCGCTGGTGGACGAAGATGGCGAGATCATGGGTTCCATGACCGTCACCGAGAAATACACTATCGACAAGGCCCACGAGTGCCAGACCGTGTTCAAGACCACCGACGCGGCCCATCCGGGCGTGAAGATGGTGATGGAGCAGGGCGAGATCAATCTGGCCGGTCCGGTCAAGGTCTTCAGTCAGGGCGAATTCCCGACCAAATACGCCGACACCTACATGACCCCGGCCCAGACCCGCGCCATGTTTGACGCCAAAGGCTGGAAGACCGTAGCCGCCTTCCAGACCCGTAACCCGATGCACCGCTCCCACGAGCATCTGGCCAAGATCGCCATCGAAATCTGCGACGGCGTCATGGTGCATTCGTTGCTCGGTCAGCTGAAGCCGGGCGATATCCCGGCGGATGTGCGTCAGGAAGCGATCTCCGTGCTGATCGATAACTATTTCGTCAAGAACACCGTGGTCCAGTCCGGCTACCCGCTGGACATGCGCTACGCCGGTCCGCGTGAGGCGCTGCTGCATGCGCTGTTCCGCCAGAATTATGGCTGTTCGCATCTGATCGTTGGCCGTGACCACGCGGGTGTGGGTGACTATTACGGTCCGTTCGATGCGCACCATATTTTCGATCAGATCAAGTCGGACGCCCTGATTACCCAGCCGCTGAAAATCGACTGGACCTTCTGGTGCAACAAGTGCGGCACCATGGCGTCCATGCGTACCTGCCCGCACGAAGCGGCAGATCGGGTGCTGGTATCTGGCACCAAGCTGCGCAAGGCACTGAGCGAAGGCGAGGAAGTGCAGGAAGGCTTCAGCCGTCCGGAAGTGCTGGAGGTGTTGCGTCGCTACTATGCGTCGCTGCAGGAGCACGAGAAGGTCAAGGTGGAGCTGACGGGCCACTCGGCGCGCTGATGGCCGCTGTTGGCCACCGCCATAAAAAAACCCGCTGCGAAGCGGGTTTTTTTATGGCGGTGAAACGCGGATCAGACCTTGCGCGAGACTTCCGTTTGCTGGTCGTCGTCATCGTACTGGGTACGCTCCGGCGGGCAGCCCTGGGCATCGCAGCCGTCGGCATAATCGCGCGGCGGGTTGAGCATGTCGTCGGCCACGGTGGTGGCGTGCGGGTCGAAGGTCTCCTCGCGGCGGAAGCCGTAGTCTTCCGACAGGGTGCCCTTGTGGCTCGGCGCGTAGTCCAGCGGCGGGCTGACTTCCTCGCCGATCTGGTCGTCGCTGTCCGGCAGCAGGTCGAAGGTTTTCGCCAGTGCCAGCCGGCGGGCCTGCTCGGAACACAGCTGGCGCGCACCCTCAGCGAGCTGCTCATGCACGGCTCGATAGGCATGGTTCAGGTTATTAACCAGATCGGCGGTGCGCAGGAAGTGGTTGTCGACCTCCTCGCGGTAGCGTGTCAGCGCGGTACGCGCGTCATCGCGCTCCTTCTCCAGTGCTGCCCAGTTGCGCCGGTACGGCAGAAACAGCCAGGCCAAACCGGCACCGGCAATGAGGCCGGCCAGCAATATCAACAGCGTGGTGGAAAGACTGCCCATCGGTATCTCCCTGTTGCGAGGGCCTATTGCAGCACAGCGACCACGAAAGCGCCAAGCATGTGACGGACGCAATTGTTAGAATTCCCGACAGAGCGTGAGCCGCCGCTCAAAGCGGCACGGCAGCAGACGAGGTGAAAGATGGCAGCATCCCGGGAAGCGCTGGCCCTGACAGGCCCGGCCGGTGGCATCGAGGCGGTGATGGAGTGGCAGGCTGAAGCGCCGCTGTTCGTGGCGGTGGTCTGCCATCCGCACCCGCTGTTCGGCGGCAGCATGGACAACAAGGTGGTTACCAGCCTGTGTCGGGCTGTGCGTGACGCCGACGGCGTGGCGCTGCGTTTCAACTTCCGCGGTGTGGGCCGTAGTCAGGGTGCCCACGGTGCTGGCTTCACCGAAACCGAGGATCTGCTCGCCGTGGTCAGCTGGCTACGCCAGCGCTGGCCTGGCCTGCCGCTCTGGCTGGCCGGCTTCTCGTTCGGCTCGTGGGTGGCCCTGCGCGGTGCGGCGGCACTGGCCCACAGCGATGCACCGGCCCGGCACCTGCTATTGGTGGCACCGCCGGTTCACCACAATGACTTCGACACTGTTGAGCACAGTGGCTGCCCAGTGACCGTGGTGGTGGGTGAGGATGACGAGGTGGTGCCGGTGGCAGAGATGCTGGCCTGGGCCGGATCCTCACCACTCGGGGCAGATCTGGTCCGCTTTCCGGCCACCGGGCACTTCTTCCATGGACGCCTGCCGGATCTCGCCGAGGTGGCGCGGCAGACCTTCCCCTGAGGCGGTCACGGCGCTACATTGCCCGCCTCGCGGAGACAGCATGACCCCATTCAACCAGTATCAGCGCGACCTTGCGCGCCCGGACTTTCACCACGACGTCGCTCAGGCGCGGGCGGTGGATGCCCTGCAGGAACTCTATGAGCGCCTGCTGGCGGACAGCGAGCGCCGCCGG
Source organism: Alcanivoracaceae bacterium (assembly GCA_046292765.1). Classification (GTDB taxonomy): domain Bacteria; phylum Pseudomonadota; class Gammaproteobacteria; order Pseudomonadales; family Alcanivoracaceae; genus PGZG01. The sequence continues at coordinate 47,830 of JBKBQA010000004.1, forward strand.
GGGCTGCTGGGCAAGCTGCGCCGGCCACAATCGCAAACCGGGCTGTATATGTGGGGCGGCGTTGGTCGCGGCAAGACCTACCTGATGGATGTGTTCTTCGAGTCGCTGCCGTTCGCCGACAAGGAGCGCATGCATTTCCATCGTTTCATGCAGCATATTCACCGCGAGATGCGTGCCCGTCAGGGTGAGAAAAACCCGCTCGACGGTATCGCCCGCGACTTTGCCCGGCGCGCCCGGGTGCTGTGTTTTGACGAGTTCTTCGTCACCGATATCACTGATGCCATGATCCTCGCCACCCTGCTTGGCACCCTGTTTGAAGAGGGTGTGACACTGGTGGCAACCTCAAACATTGTTCCCGACGAGCTCTACCGCGACGGCCTGCAACGGGCGCGCTTTGTGCCCGCCATTGCGCTGTTGAAGCAGCACACCCGGGTGCTGAACGTGGACGGCGGCACCGATTACCGGCTGCGCCTGCTGGAACAGGCTGAGCTGTACCACTGTCCGCTCGGGCCGACGTCCGATGCGTTTCTGACCGAGCGTTTCGCCACGCTGGAAACGGAGCATGGCGATCACCGGGAGAATGTCGACATCCAGATCGAGGGCCGGTTTATCCATGCTCGCAAGATTACCGATGATGTGGCCTGGTTCGAGTTTCGAGGGCTCTGCGATGGCCCGCGCAGCCAGAACGACTACATCGAGCTCGCCCGCGAGTACCACACCGTGCTGCTGGCGAATGTCGAGCGCATGGGGGTGGCCACCGATGATCTTGCCCGTCGCTTTATCAATCTGGTGGATGAGTTCTACGACCGCGGCGTCAAATTGATCCTCACCGCCGAAGTGCCCATCGAGGACATCTACGCCGGCGGCCGGCTCGAATTCGAATTCGCTCGCACTCGCAGTCGGTTGCTGGAAATGCAGTCGCGTGAATATCTGGCGCGGCCACATCGGGCTTAAGGTGTTGGTCACTCGCTGATCATTCCGGTCATTGCACCTGGTAGACGCTTTTGCGTAAAACGTCTGCCCCGGGCGGTGTTTCACTCTGTCATCATCTCGCACCGCCACAATCCCCCTGATACCCAGCACCCGGAGATGGCCATGATCCCCCGTACCCTGTTCAACAGCGACCACGACACCTTCCGTGCCACCGTGCGCAAGTTCCTCGAAAACGAGGCCACGCCGTTCCACGAGGAGTGGGAACACAGCGGGCAGGTGCCGAAGGCCCTGTGGTTGAAAGCGGGTGAGCAGGGCTTCCTGTGTCCGATGGTGGCCGAGCAATACGGCGGCCTCGGCACCGATTTCCTCTACAGCGTGGTGATCAGCGAGGAAGTCTCCCGCGCCGGCCTCACCGGCATCGGCTGGGGTCTGCACACCGAGATCGTGGCGCCCTACATCGAGCACTACGGTAGCGAGGAGCAAAAGCAGAATTACCTGCCGAAGATGGTGTCTGGTGACGTGATCGGCGCCATCGCCATGTCGGAACCGGCTGCCGGTTCCGACCTGCAGGGCATCAAGACCACCGCAGTGAAGGATGGCGATCATTACGTTCTGAACGGCTCCAAGACCTTCATCACCAACGGCCAGAATGCTGATCTGGTGATCGTGGTTGCGAAGACCGACCCGACCAAGGGCGCAAAGGGCATCAGTCTGTTCCTGCTTGAGGCCGGCACCCCGGGCTTTCAGAAGGGCAAGAACCTGAAAAAAGTGGGCATGAAGGCCCAGGACACCTCGGAGCTGTTCTTTCAGGATGTGCGCCTGCCGAAGGAAGCACTGCTCGGTCAGGAAGGCATGGGCTTTGTCTACCTGATGCAGGAGCTGCCGCAGGAGCGCCTCGGCATTGCGATTAATGGCTTGGCGATGGCGGAAAGCGCACTGGAGCACACCATTCGTTATGTGAAAGAACGCCGCGCCTTCGGCAAGGCGATTGCCGAGTTCCAGAATACCCAGTTCAAGCTTGCTGAGTTGCACACCGAAGTTCAGGTGGGTCGCGTCTATGTGGATCGCTGCCTTGAGCTGCACCTGCAGGGCAAGCTCGATGTGCCCACCGCGGCAGCGTCCAAGTACTACATCACCGACCTGCAGTGCCGGGTGATCGACGAGTGCCTGCAGTTGCACGGCGGTTACGGTTATATGTGGGAATACCCGATTGCCCGCATGTTTGCTGATGCGCGCGTACAGCGGATTTACGGCGGCACCAATGAGATCATGAAATCCATTATTGGCCGGGCGATTCTGGCGGATTGATTGCTACCCGATTGGCAGAAAGAGGGGCGCCGAAAGGCGCCCCTCTTTTTTGTTGCCCCTGAAGAGCAGGAACATCAATCAAACAGCTGCGCCCGAATGGTCTCGTTGTCTTGCTCGAGCAAATTTTTCTGCACCGTATGGGTCACCAGCTTGCCCAGCTGACCGTTCATTTTCTGTCGCAGTACACCGAGAAACGCCGGCGGTGCCACCAGCGCCAACCTGACAAACTTACCGGCATGACGACCCTTCTCCAGGTGTTCGGCGATCTCCTTGGCAAATACTTCCTGCTCGTGATGATGGACATCCGGCGGTTCCATCCCGTGGCGCCCCTCTCCCTGGCTGTCAAAGGTGCGGCCGGGGCGATCCGAAATGAGTTCCTGGGCTTTCATACGACCTTCAGGGTGGGAGAGAGCGTCGACATCGGTGGGAGTTCGCACCCGCGACTGGGCGGAAAGAATGCGGGCGCGGCTGCTGTCGGCGACGACGATCCAGGTATGTTCCATGGAGATCTCCTTGCAGTAAAAGAAACCGTGATCCTTGCGTTGATCATGCGCCTGCTGGTGGCGCACAGTCATGATCCGGATCATGGTTGTGTGACCGGCGGTACCGGCTGTCGTTCCGGGCCATAACGATTCACAGGGACTGGCGATATTTGCACTATGGTGCAAATATCGCCCATTCGTTGCCCCGGCGGGTCGGGGCGAGTCATACAGGAGAGGGCTCATGGGCAAGCATGCGGCGCTGGTGACCGGCGCCTCCAGTGGTATCGGCGTCGACATTGCCAGAGAGCTGGCCGGGCGCGGTCTGAATGTGGTGCTGGTGGCGCGTCGCCGCGAGCGGCTGGAGACGCTGGCGGTGGAATTGCAGGGCATGGGCGTGAAGGCGTTGGCGCTCGATTGCGATCTCGCCGACCGCACCCAGCTCAATGGTCTGATGGACCGGGCCGGCCAGTGGCTTGATCAGGAAGGGCTGATCCTGACGGTGCTGGTCAACAATGCCGGCACCGGGGTATGGGACTGGTTTGAGAACCAGTCCCGGCAGACCAGCCAGCGTGATATCGATCTCAATGTCACTGCGCTCACCACTCTCTGCCACGACTTCGTTACGGTGGCCAGAACCCACGGCGCCCCGGCCCATATTCTCAACATCGCTTCGCTGGCAGCCATGCTGCCGACGCCGCGCTTTGCGGTGTACTCCGCCACCAAGGCCTATGTGCAGCGCTTCTCTGAAATCCTTGATTACGAATTGCGTCAGACCAATGTCCGCGTCACGTGCTCTTGCCCCGGTGGCGTACTGACGGAGTTTATGGAACACGCCGGTCAAGAGCTCAAGGGCGATACCGGCATGATGAGTTCGGCGGATGTGGCGCGTCTTGCAGTAGACGCCATGCTGGCCGGGCAGGTGGTGCATGTGCCCGGGGTGCTGAACAAGTTCTCGACACTGGTGCGTTTCCTGCCGCGGGCGCTGAAAATCCGGCTGGTGGAAAAAAGCATGCTGGTGACGGTACAAGACAAATGACACGGGCGGATCTGTTTGCTCCCGGTGACTGGCGCGGCGGTGCCACCTGGGCGGCCTCCGTGCTGGCCTTTCGCAGTCGGTCGTTGTTGTGGCCACTGCTGTTCCATGTTTATGTCGGTTTTATCAACACCGGCTTTTGCTGGATACAACGGACATGACCATTCAGGCGGCGCTGGTCACCGGCGCTAATGGCTTTATCGGTGGCAATCTCTGTCGACATTTGCGCGCGGCCGGTGTGCCGGTGCGGTCGCTGGTGTTGCCCGATGAAGACGTGACAATGCTCGACGGCCTCGGTGTCGAGGTCGTCCGGGGCGATATCACCGCTACTCTGCCAGCGTCATTGTTCGACGGCATCAGCCATGTGTTTCATTTGGCCGCGATTGCCTTCGACTGGGGACCGTGGCAACGATTCTGGCGCGTCAATGCGCTGGGCACGCAGCAGCTGCTGAATGCAGCCGTAGCAGCGGGCGTGTCGCGCTTTATTCATATGAGTTCGCTGGCGGTGCATGCCTGCACTGGCCACCCGGATGGTGATGAAACCACGCCGGCGGACAGCATCATCAATCATTACGCGGTGACCAAACGGCTGGCGGAGCAGTGTGTGCTGGCGGCGAGGGGGCACATTCATGTCACCGTGATTCGTCCGGGGGTGGTGCGGTATGGACCTGGTGACCGACTGACGATTCCCGGCATGGTGAACGCGCTCAAGCGCGGGTTGTATGCGCATGTGGGCGGTGGCGAACAGAAGGTATGTCTGTCGCAGGTGGACAATCTGTGCGATGGCATACTGCTGGCGGCAACGCGGGCCAGTGCCAGTGGCGAGATCTACGTGTTGGCCGATGAGGTGGTGAGCTGGCGCCAGTTTGCTAATACGGTGGCCGATGTGTTCGGTGTGCGTCGGGCGCGGCGGTCTGTGTCGGTGTGGCTGGTGGCTGCGCTGGCGGTGGTGCTGGAGTCGTTGTACCGGTCGTTGCCGTTAAAAGGGGCGCCGGTGTTGACGCGCTATCGGGTCAGCCTGTTTCGCGGCGATCTGGTGTTTTCGTCGGCGAAGGCGCGGGAGGAGTTGGGCTGGGAGCCACGGGTGTCATTGCTGGAGGGATTACGGAGAGTCCGGGAGTCGTTGCCGTGAGTTTCGATTTGGTTTGGCAGTGAACTTTTCCGGCAAGGGCTGGCCGACACTCTGGCCTCGCATCCTGCCGGATTCAAATTCTCGTACTCACGGTGCCGGGTTCGGGTGTTCGGTGTGAATCGCTTCAATCTCCTTGGCTAGCGCATCGGTCATTGGCACTTCAATGCTGCGCAGGTTTTCTTCCAGTTGTGGCAATGAAGTGGCGCCAATGATGTTGCTGGTGACAAATGAGCGGGTGGTGACGTATTGCAGTGCCATCTGCGCCGGGGTGAGGCCATGGCGGGCCGCGAGCTGGCAGTATTTTTCCGTGGCGTCGCTGGCCTGGGTGTTGGTGTAGCGGGAGAAATACTTGAACAAGGTCAGGCGGGCGTTTTCAGGCCATTGATTGTGACGGTACTTGCCGGACAGCATGCCGAACGCGAGTGGAGAGTAGGCGAGCAGACCGATGGTCTCGCGGTGGCTGATTTCGGCGAGGCCGATTTCATAGGTGCGGTTCAGCAGCGAATACGGATTCTGGATGGACACCGGGCGCGGGGCGCCCTGACGGTCGGCTTCGATGCAGTAGCGCATCACGCCCCACGGAGTTTCGTTCGACAGGCCGTAGTGGCGGATCTTGCCCTGCTTGATCAGGTCGTGGAGGGTGGCGACGGTGTCGGCGATCGGAGTCTGGTCTTCGTCGTCGCGATGGCGGTAGCCCAGCTTGCCAAAATAGTTGGTGTTCCGGTCCGGCCAGTGCATCTGGTAGAGATCGATGACGTCGGTGTGCAGGCGTTTCAGGCTGTCTTCCACGGCCGCAACAATATGCTCGCGATTCAGACGCGGGCCGCCGCGGATGTGTTTGATCCATTCGCCCGGGCCTGCGGCCTTGGTGGCGAGGATGACCTTGTTGCGGTTGCCGGTCTGTTTGAACCAGTCGCCGATGATCTGCTCGGTTTTGCCGTAGGTGTCCGGGGTGGCCGGCACGGCGTACATTTCGGCGGTGTCGAAGAAGGTGATGCCGTGATCAATCGCCATGTCCATCTGGGCGAAGCCGTCTTCGCGGGTGTTCTGCTTGCCCCAGGTCATGGTGCCGAGGCACAACGCGCTGACGTGGAGGTCGGTGTTGCCGAGGCGGCGGGTTTCCATGCGGGCTCCTGTCGAAGAGGTCAGGCAGGCATCATACCCGGAGCCTTTCCGGTTGTGCATGAAGGCAGTGGGGAAACAGCTCGGATTACTTTGTATGAGATCATTGCCAGCAGCATGAAAGCGGCGTATTCACAGGGAAGAGCAATGCAATGGAGCAGGTCATGAATCAGGCGGTCAAGATTGGCGGAGCCGAGTACAGCAATCCCAGGCTGGCGCATGTCGGCGGTTTCGAGGCGCTGGAGCAGGAGCTCGATTACCGGGTGCCGGCGAGCGAGGTAGAGGGCGCCATTCCGGCCAGCGTCCGTGGCACTTTCTTTCGCATCGGTCCGGGCCGCAACCGGCTTGGAGATCAGGTGTTTGGCCATTGGTTTGATGGCGATGGCATGCTTCACGGCGTCACCTTTACCGACGATGGCATCTGGTATCGCAATCGCTATGTGCGCACGCCAAAGTATCTGGCCGAGACAGCGGCGGGTAAGATTGTCTATCGCAGCTTTGGCCATAACGCCCCCGGCGGGGTGCTGAAGAATATCGGCCGGTTGCCGGCCAATGCCGCCAATACCAGTCTGATCTGGCAAGGCGGTCGATTATTGGCGCTGTGGGAGGGTGGCCGGCCCTGGCAGGTGGATCCGGTGACGCTGGAGACGGTGGGCGAGTTCAACTACGGCGGCAAGCTCGGCGCCATGGATCCGTTCAGCGCCCACGGCAAGGTCGATCCGGCCACCGGCTATTACTACAACCACGGGCTCGGTGTCGGCGCCCGCGGCCCGCAGATCAATATCTACCGGATCAATCCTGAGGGCGAGCTGGTGGCTCGCACAGGGATTCCGGTAAAGGTGGCGGCTTTTGTTCACGACTGTGCCTTTGCCGGGGACTATCTGGTCTATTTTGTCCATCCGGTGGGATTCCGTAATCCGCTGCCGTTCCTGTCTGGCTGGAAGGCCTTTAATGAGTGCATCCGCTACAACCCGGACTGGGGCATGGAGGCGCTGGTGGTGGAGGCCGCTACCCTGAAGCTGGTGAAGCGGATCCCGCTGGACCCGTTCGTGGTGTTCCACTTCGGCAATGCCTGGCAGGAAGGGCGGGAGCTGGTGGTGGACCTGATGCGGTTTGAGGATTTTGCCGTCAACGAGACCTTGAGCGATATCTTCCATGCCGAGAACGAGGACGGCGGGCGACCCTGGCGTTACCGACTGAATATGGACCATGGCACCGCCCGGGCCGAGCCTCTGGCGATGGCCTGCAGTGGCGAGTTCCCCCAGTGGGATCTGCGCTACAGTGGCCGGCCCACCCGCTGGCTGTTCAGTGCCGCCATCGCCGATAACGGCACCAGTGGCTTCTTTAATGCCATCCAGCGGCTCGATACCGGTACCGGCGAGACCACCCTGCATGACTTTGGTCCGGGCCGGTTCACCTCCGAGGCGGTGTTCGTGCCGGAGGGAGAGGCAGAGGGGGATGGCTATTTGTGTGCGGTGGTGTACGATGCCGCCGCCCACCGCAGCGAGGTGGTGTTGCTGGACGCCCGCCGTGCCGGGCTACCGCAGGTGGCGAGGATTCCGTTGCACAACCATGTGCCATTCGGCTTCCATTGCGGCTATACCCCTCAGGCCTTTTTGCCCGGCTGAGGCCGGTTTTCGGCCCGGGAAATCGCTTGTTTTGGCCTGTCCGTTTCGGTAGACTTCGCGCTCTTTCTCTGGCGGGATTCTCGCCGAGTGGCCGGATTACCCCGTAACTGTTTGATTTGGGACAAGAATTCCATGAAGACCTTCAACGCGACCTCAGAGACCGTCAAGCGCGACTGGTACGTGGTAGACGCTGCCGGCAAGACCCTCGGTCGCCTGGCCAGCGAAGTGGCCACCCGCCTGCGCGGCAAGCACAAGCCGGAATATACCCCGCATGTTGATACCGGCGACTACATCGTCATCGTCAATGCCGAGAAGGTTGCGGTGACTGGCAAGAAAGCGGGCGACAAGGTTTACTACCATCACACCGGTTACATCGGTGGCATGAAGTCGATCACTTTCGAAAAGCTGATCGATCGCAAGCCGGAAATGGCCATCGAGCTGGCGGTGAAAGGTATGATGCCGCGCAACCCGCTGGGCCGCGCCATGCTGCGTAAACTGAAGGTCTACGCCGGCAACGAACATCCGCATGCTGCGCAACAGCCGCAGCCGCTGAACATCTGAGGATCAAGAGCACATGGCAACTGCAGCAGCTAACTACGGTACCGGTCGTCGCAAAACTTCCGCGGCGCGTGTTTTCATTCGTCCGGGCAGCGGCAACATCACCATCAATGGCCGCACGCTGGATCAGTATTTTGGTCGTGAAACCGCTCGCATGGTCGTGCGCCAGCCGCTTGAGCTGGTTCAGGCTGGTGATCGCTTCGACATCAACGTTACCGTCAAGGGCGGCGGCACAACCGGTCAGGCCGGCGCCATTCGCCACGGCATCACCCGTGCACTGATGGAGTATGACGAAACCCTGCGCGCTTCCCTGCGCAAGGCTGGTTTCGTTACCCGCGATGCCCGTGAAGTCGAGCGTAAGAAGATCGGTCTGCACAAAGCCCGTCGTCGTCCGCAGTTCTCCAAGCGCTGATACGACTGCAGCAGACCCGAAAAAGCCCGGTTATACCGGGCTTTTTTGTGCGCGGCTGGCGGCCGCGACAGGACCGGAAAGCCACTAATCCCGGTTGTCACGTGTGGTCTTTTTCATTACCATTCGCCACGCCTCAAAAGGCCGGTGCTGTCATGTCCTTCACGGACCGGAAAGCGCCGCCGACCACCCTGTCACGAGGATGTCCTCGAGCCGCCTGGAACACCCCCGGGCGTGGGATCCAAGGGGAGATAATCTCAATGAGTAAAGACGGCGTTAATACCAGCCGCCGCACGTTCCTGATCGGTACCACCAGTGCTATCGGTGCCGTCGGTGTCGCGGGTCTTGCAGTGCCTTTCGTCAAATCCTGGCAGCCCAGCGCCCGTGCGAAAAATGCCGGCGCCCCGGTCAGCGTGGATATCAGCAAGCTTGAGTCCGGTCAGCGCGTGGTACGCGAGTGGCGTGGTCAGCCGGTATGGGTGGTGCGTCGCACTGACACCATGCTGGAAGATCTGGCCAAGGTGGAACCCAGCCTCGCCGATCCCGAGTCGAGTGTTGATCAGCAGCCCGACTATGCCCGTAACAGTTACCGTTCGATCAAGCCGGAGTTTCTGGTGCTTGTCGGTACCTGTACGCATCTGGGTTGTTCGCCGACTTACAACCCGAACCCGACCGTGGAAGTGGGCCTGCAGTACGGCGGTTTTTACTGCCCATGCCACGGCTCCCGCTTTGACTTCGCCGGTCGTGTTTATTCCGGTGTGCCGGCGCCGACCAACATGGTGGTTCCGCCGCACTCCTACCTCAGTGAGTCGGTGGTGATCATCGGTTCTGAAGAAGGGGAGACCGCATAATGGGCCTGCTGACTCGTGCCGTGGATTGGGTTGATGCCCGCCTTCCGGTAGTTGAAGCCTTCAAGAAGCATATGTCCGAGTACTATGCGCCGAAGAACTTCAACTTCATGTACTACTTTGGCGTGTTCTCCATTGTGGTACTGGTAAACCAGCTGCTCACCGGCATCTGGCTGACCATGTTCTATTCTCCGACCGAGGCTTTTGATTCGGTCGAATACATCATGCGCGATGTGCAATACGGCTGGCTGATCCGCTACATGCATGCGGTTGGCGCGTCGATGTTCTTCGCCGTTGTTTATCTGCACATGTTCCGTGGTTTGATGTACGGCTCCTACAAGCCGCCGCGTGAGTTGGTGTGGATCTTCGGTATGCTGATCTATCTGGCACTGATGGCCGAAGGTTTCCTCGGTTATGTGCTGCCCTGGGGCAACATGTCCTACTGGGGTGCACAGGTGATCGTATCGCTGGTAGGCGCTGTTCCCTACGATGTGATTCCGTTCATCGATGCCAAAGAAGGCAAGGAAATCGGTGAGGCCATCGCCACTTGGGTGCGCGGTGACTACCTGCTGTCCGATGCTACCGTGAACAAGTTCTTCGCCCTGCACGTGGTGCTGATCCCGATCGTGCTGCTGGCACTGGTGGTGCTGCATATTCTGGCTCTGCACGAAGTGGGTTCGAACAACCCGGATGGTGTCGAGATCAAGAAGGTAAAGGATGAGAACGGCATTCCGAAGGATGGCATCCCGTTCCACCCGTACTACACCGTAAAGGATCTGGCCGGCATCATCGTCTTCCTGGCGGTATTTGCCACTGTGGTGTTCTTCTTCCCGGATGGCGGTGGTTACTTCATCGAGCGGCCCAACTTCGAGCCGGCTAACCCGCTGAAGACGCCGGACCATATTGCGCCGGTGTGGTACTACGGCCCGTACTACGCGATGCTGCGTGCCACCACCTTCAGCTTCATCTTTGATGCCAAGACCTGGGGTCTGTTCGCCATGGGCGGCGCGATCGCCATCCTGTTCGTGGTGCCGTGGCTCGACCGTCACCCGGTCAAGTCGATCCGCTACAAGGGCTGGATCAGCAAGCTGGCGTTGACCCTGTTTGCCATCGACTTCCTGGTGCTGGGTTACCTCGGAACCCAGCCGGGGTCACCGGTCAAGACTGCGATTGCGCAGATCGGCACCATCTACTACTTCGCTTTCTTCCTGGTGGTGCTGCCGTTCGCACACCGCTTTGAAACCTCGAAGCCGGTGCCCGAGCGCGTCACCATGGGAGGTCACTGATGAAAAAGCTTGCCGTAATCCTGTTCTGCCTGCCGGCTCTGGCGTTCGCCGCCGGCGGCTACAATGAGCATGTGGTCAGTGCACCGATCAATCTGAAGGATCGTGTCTCCCTGCAAAATGGCGCCAAGCTGTTCGTCAACTACTGCATGGGCTGCCATACACTCAAGTACTTGCGTTACGAGCGTATGGCCGATGATCTGGGTATTCCCCACGATCTGGTCATGGAGCACCTGAACTTCACGTCCGAGCGTATCGGCGATCCGATGCTGAATGCGATGGACCCGAAGGTGGCCGAACAGTGGTTTGGTGCGGCGCCGCCGGATTTGACCCTGACCGCTCGTCTGCGCACCCCGGACTGGTTGTACTCCTATCTGGTAAGCTTCTACCCGGATGATGAGCGTCCGTACGGCTACAACAACAAGGTGTTCCCGCTTGTCGGCATGCCGCACGTCATGGCGAGCCTTGAGGAGGAGCTGGGTGAGGACAAGTTCAAGTCGGAAATGGCCGACCTGACCAACTTCCTCACCTACGCCTCGGAGCCGGCACGACTGGAGCGCGAGCGCCTCGGTGTATATGTGCTGGTATTCCTGTTCATCCTGTTCTGGCCTGCCTACTTCCTGAAGAAGGAATACTGGAAGGACGTTCACTGAACAGTGCTCTGACCGGGCAGCAACACGGGAAGCAGGGTAGTCGCTCGGCGGCTACCCTGCTTCTCTCTTTACAGCTATTGCAGGAGTACAGTGAAAGATGGGTGTCGTGACCAGACGATCGTCGATGACCTTTTTCTCCAATCCACGGGATCATTACAGCCACCGCGTCCGTATCGTTCTGGCTGAAAAAGGTGTGACCGTGGATATCGTGGATGTGGAAATCCACGACAAGCCGGAAGATCTGGCCCACTACAACCCCTATAACGAAGTGCCGACCCTGGTGGATCGGGATCTCAGCCTGTACCAGTCCAGCGTCATCATGGAATATCTGGACGAGCGCTTCCCGCACCCGCCGCTGCTGCCGGTTTACCCGGTGGCGCGCGCCACCAGTCGTCAGCTGATCCATCGCATTGAGCGCGATTGGTGCGGGCATGTGGATACTATTCTGCGCGGCGAAGAGAAAGAGGCCGTGCTGAACAAGCACCGCAAGGAACTGCGCGAAAGCCTGATCGCGGTGGCGCCGCTGTTCCTCGACAAGCCGTTCTTCATGAATGAAGAGTTCACCCTGGTGGATTGCGCTCTGGCGCCGATCTTGTGGCGTCTGCCAGTGCTCGGGCTCGACTTGCCGGCCAAGCAGTGCAAGCCGATTTCCGACTATGCCGAGCGCATGTTCGACCGCGATGGTTTTCAGGCCAGCCTGTCTGACCAGGAGCGGGAACTCCGCCACCTGGCCTGATGAGCACCATGACCCCGAATCGCCCGTATCTGATACGGGCGATGTATGACTGGATCTGCGATAACGGCCTGACGCCGCACTTGGCGGTGGACGCTCATTATCCCGGTATACGGGTGCCGCAGGAGTTCGTCAGCAACGGTCAAATCGTCCTCAACCTGTCACCTTCTGCTGTTCAGGGACTGGTGGCGGGCAACGAGGAGATCATCTTCTCGGCGCGCTTCGGCGGTATTCCCCGCAACCTGATTATTCCGGTGGGCGCGGTGCTGGCGGTTTATGCGCGCGAGAACGGCGAGGGCATGGCATTCTCAATGGACGACATGCCGCCGCCGGAGCCGAATGATCCGGCACCGGACGAGGGGCGACCTTCGCTCAGGGTAGTGAAATAGACAACATCGACTGACGCTTTGGCGTTAGTCGATGTACTCGATAATCTTGACGATTTTCTGCACGCCGTAAGATTTCTGCACCTGCGCCACGGCCGCGTCTGCTTCTTTTCGTGTCATCAATCCCATCAGATAGACCACCCCGTTCTCGGTCACCACCTTGGTGCGGGATGCGCGAGCATCGCCGGCGAAGGCGAGCCGGGTTTTGACCTTGGTGGTGAGCCAGGCATCGTTGATGCCGGCTAGGAACGATTTGTGCCCGGATACCGCCAGTTCATTATGAACCTGCTGTACGCGGCGAATGGCAGCGGCAATTTCGCCAGCCTGATTGCGTTGGGCGTCGTTGCTTACCTGTCCGGCCAGTAGTACATGGCCGTTGAAGCTGACCACCACGATGCGCTGTTGTGACAGCGGTGGTCCAGCGCGCTTCAGATTGATGCGCGTCTTGGTTTCGATGGCCTGATCCTCGATCACTGAGCCAAAGGTGCGTTCACCATGATTGCGGTCAACCGGCTCTTCGGAGAGCGGAGCGACCAGGGTGGCGCAGCCGGTCAGCCAGATAAGGCAGAGCAGGCTCATTGATGCGCGCAGGGTAATCATCAGGACATTTCTCCAAAGAGTTGCTGTTCAATATGGTCGCACAGGGTATGCAGCACCAGAAGCGCTGTTTCATGACAGCGCGACGGTTTATCGGACGATAGCAGGATCGCTTGCTCCCGGTGATCCTGCAGTGGTGGCAGTGATGCAGAAGACTCGATCAGCAGCAGCACGGCCACATCACGATCGCGGGCGGCATGAATCAGGGCGTCAAGGGTGTTTGCTGAGGGCAGGACCAGAATCAGGGTATCACCGGACTGGCCCAGCGCGCGCAGGGCATTGGCACGCTCATCTGCGCCTGGCCCGGCGAGCGATAATGCCGGCAGCGGCGGCCGTTCACGGCCGTTGCCGTGCACCAGCAGGTTGGCGCAATGGCTGGCCCACAAGGTGCCGCTGCCATCGCCGCTGACAAGAATGCGTCCGCCCTCCAATAGGCTGCCAACAAGGCGATCGCCGGCGTGGGCAATTTGCGCCGGCACTTGCTCGGCGGCCTTCATGGTGTGCTCAATGTTATCCGCAAACTGCTCACGGACGCGGTGTAGGGTCATGCGCAGGCTGTCTCCATAATGGTGGCCTTGTTGTCATTCGGCGTAGAAGGCGCCGGCAATCCAGTCAAACTGCAGGTCGCCGCTGGCGTCCGGCTGCAAGGCAATCACATCGAACCGGCAAGGACGCTGGGCGGCGTCTGGCCGCAGCCGCAGGTAGTGCCGTGCAGCGGCCACCAGTCGTCGTTGTTTACGCCGGTCCACCGAGCCCACGGCGCCGCCGTGCTGGCTGCTGCTGCGAAAGCGCACCTCTACAAACACCAGAGTGCTGTCGTCGAGCATGATCAGGTCAATCTCACCCATCCGGCAGCGCCAGTTACGCGCTACCGTATTGAGCCCATGCTGGTTCAGCCAGCGCTCGGCCTGCTGTTCCGCTTCTTCACCGCGTTGCTGGCGCGATGATGTTGGCAGCACGTCCATGTCCAGCATCTCCGGAGGTTGAACCGGCGACCACCGGCATCCGTTGTGGCCGGCCCTGACGGAACCAGGCCCAGTTCAGGCGCCGTACCAGCACCCTGTCATCACTCATACTGAGTTGCCCGGTAACCCCCGGAAGGAAGCTGTCCGGGACATTGTCGAGCATGATCAGGCGGGCGTGCAGGCGATACGCATCGACGCCCATGGCAAACAGCTTCTCGAAGCGGCCATGGCCTTCGGGCCAGGCGCGGGCGGATTCTTCATGCAAGGCGGAGCCGCTTTCCAGCAGCCACGGCATTTCCACAAAGCGCACACCGTTCAGATCGTTATCGCGATCCGGTGCCGGTGTGCCGCCATAAATATGGGATGTGGCCAGCACCGGCAGATCACTGGCGTAGTGAAAGTTCAGGGCCGGCTTCAGCTGCCGGGCCTGAGTGGGATTGGCCACCATGAAGACGAAATCGATATCTTGACGGCGGCGGGGTTCAAACTGGATCGGCATGCTGGTGAAACGGCGCAGGGCGCGATGACGGGCATCGCTGTGACCGATGCCGAGCATAGTGCGGGTGGTGCCGGTGGCGTCATCTGCGTACTCGGCTTCACTGCTGACGATGCCGCCGAGGCTTTCAAAGCGCTCACTGAAGGCACTGGCCACCCGGCGGCCCCAGCCGCTGCTATCGCGCGGATACAACACCGCCGCCAACGTCATGCCTTCGGCAATGGCCTGCTCTGCCACCTGACGGGCTTCGTCCTCCGGCGCCAGACCAAACTGGAATAGCCGGTTGGCATTGGCGGGGCCGTCGATATAGTTCAGTGCCAGTGTTGTTACTGGCAGGTCAGGGATGGCAGCGAGGGTGGCGGCCTGCTCCTTGTCGAGCGGACCAATCACCAGCGAGGCACCCAGCGACAGGGCATGGTTGTAAAGTTCGATAATGTCGCCGCGACTGCTGTCGAGAAAATGCAGGGTGGGCACCGGGTGGCCCTGTGCCAGAGCGCCATAGTAGCCAGCCATCAGGCCATCACGGATGGCGCTGGCAGGGCCGGCCAGCGAGCCGCTCTGCGGCAGCAGCACCGCCACCACTTGGGGGCGGTCGCGCACCGCCTGACGCAGCGCCTGAATCATCGTCGGCATGCTCTGCGCAGCGGGGTGGCGGGCGCGCCGTTGTTGCCAGTCGTCCAGATTGCGCAGCTGGCCGTCGATATCACTGAGCGGGTCTCGGTACAGCCGCGCCAGCTCCAGCCAGCCGATCAGGGTGGTGTCGTCGCTGCTGCGTTCGGCGCTGACCAGCTCATTGATCGGTAGCAGCATCAGCTGCGTCCAGATCATGCCGTGGTTGTACTGGCGGGTGTCGGCGTCAAGCAGATGATCGACGGCAACCCGTTGTTCAAGGCTGGCGACGAGGTCCCCGCGCAGGGTCAGGGCGTCGGCGCGGAGCAGGCCGATGCGACTCTGCAGCGCAGACGGCAGATCGGCGCGGATGGCGAGCAGGTTGGGGTGATTGAGCACTGCCAGTGCCTCATCCGGGGCCTGCTGCACCAGATGCCACTGCGCCCGCAGCAGGCTGCGCTGGCCCTGTCGGGCCGGCGTTAGCGGGCGGCCTTCGACAAAGCGCAGCATGGCATCGGCGGCTTCCAGTCGGCCAGCGGCCAGATATTCGCCCGCCCACGTCAGCGCGGTGTCGTCGGCGCTGGTGGCGGGCAGGGCAGCAAGTGCCCGCAGGGCGTCATCGGCTTGTGCCGGGGCGGCCCGGGTCACCACCGCAGCGGGAACATCAACGCGTTCGACGGGACGCTGGGCGCAACCAGCGAGCCAGACAAAAGCGGCCAGTAGCAGGCCGCGCAACAACACTCTCATGGTCATCCGGGGTCGTCTTGTGATCGAGGTGGCGCTATTGTAGCAGCCGCACTTCACAGCGGGGGTCAGGAAATGTCGGGCGTGCTTCATATTGTCAGTACCCCTGTGGGAAATCTGGACGACATTACCCGCCGGGCATTGTCGGTGCTGGCTGAGGTGGATGCGGTGGCCGCCGAGGATACTCGCCACACTGCCCGGTTGCTGGAAGAACTTGGCATTCGTCAGACCCTGATCAGTTATCACGACCACAATGAGCAGGAACGTACGCCGCAACTGGTCGAACGCTTGCAGCGGGGCGATAACCTGGCGCTGGTGTCCGATGCGGGCACCCCGCTGGTCAGCGACCCTGGTTACCGGCTGGTGCGGGCCTGTCATCAGGCTGGCATTCGGGTGGTGCCGATCCCCGGTGCCAGCGCCCTGCTGGCGGCACTTGTTGTCGCCGGTCTGCCCACAGACCGCTTTGTCTTCGAGGGGTTCCTGCCGAGCAGGGGATCCGGCCGCACGGCCGCCCTGCGTCGGGTCAGTGAGAGTGCGGTGACCTCGGTGATCTATGAGGCCCCGCATCGGATCCTCACGCTGCTTGATGAGCTTCTGGCGATGCTGGAGCCGGGGCGCGAAGTGGTGTTGTGCCGGGAGCTGACCAAGCATTTCGAAACGGTGTTGCCCGGCTCTCTGGCCGATATCCGCGAGCGGGTGGCAGCGGACAGCAACCAGCAGCGTGGTGAGATCGTGTTGCTGGTGGCACCGGCGCCGGAGCGCACCGTCGATGATGCGGAGCTGGCGCGACTGGCGAGGCTGCTGCTGGCCGAGCTGCCGGCGTCTCGGGCCGCCAAGGTGCTGGCGGCCTGGTCAGGTCGAAAGAAGAATGAGTTGTACGGTTGGCTTGAGGGCCTGTCGGAGCAATAGTTGGCCGCAATTCGGAAAAGGCTTCTGCCACGACGGCCCGGTCGTTACACTGCGCCCGGGGTCGGCCAGACAGTCGCTGGTGGCGCAAGCCACTGGAGGAAAGTCCGGGCTCCACAGGGCAGGGTGCCAGGTAACGCCTGGGGGCCACACTGGTGACGGTGTGGCTACGGCCAGTGCCGCAGAGAAGATACCGCCGATGGCTCCTTTCTTCGGAAAGGGCGCACAGGTAAGGGTGAAAAGGTGCGGTAAGAGCGCACCGCGCTTCTGGTAACAGAAGTGGCAGGGTAAACCCCACTCGGAGCAAGACCAAATAGGGTTCCTATGGCGTGGCCCGCGCTGGAACCGGGTAGGTCGCTAGAGGCCTGCGGCGACGCAGGTCCCAGAGGAATGACTGTCCACGACAGAACCCGGCTTATCGGCCGACCCCCTTGTTTCTGCAATCAATAAAGGCCGTCCGGGCGCTCGGGCGGCCTTTATTTCCTTTATGCCTATAAAAAATAATAAATATATTGAAATTGTCTAATACTTAAAGTGCTTTGTCAGGAGCGTTGCGCACCTGTCTGATTCATTGGGCTGAACCCCTTCCGCGCCGTCCGTCGCCACCGCTATATCATCCCTAATATACTGTTTTTTAAGAGTTTTCCCCCTGTGTTCGGGGGCGCTATCAGCTTGACTTGCTATTCACGCAGGCCCTAGAGTGTCGCTTGGTGGAGAAAAGTGGGAAGAAGTGGGAGGAAATGGCGTTCGCAGCGTCAGTTTCCGAAGGATTCGGTTAAAAGGGGAAGAGCATGTTTACCGGGCGCACCGCCCTCAGCCTCGACGCAAAAGGCCGGCTGGCCATACCTGCCAGGCACCGCGAGAAACTGATTGTTTCTTGTGGCGGACGCGTTGTGCTCACCCAATACCCCTTCGATCCCTGCCTTGCTCTCTATTCCGAGCCAGAGTGGGAAACCATCGCCACCCAGGTCGCCGGCCTCAGTGATTCCGAGCCGGCGGTGAGGAAGTTGAAGCGCCTGTTCCTTGGTCAGGCGGTTGAGATGGAACTCGACAGCAGCGGTCGGATTCTGGTGCCGCCAGAGCTGCGCGCGCTGATCAACCTGGACCGCAAGGCCATGCTGGTGGGTGTGATGCGCAGGTTTGAAATCTGGGAAGAGAGCGCCTGGATTGCCAGTAACGACACCCTTGATCTGTCGGGCGATCTGCCGGACAGCATCAAAACCCTTTCGTTCTGAGGATGCCAATGGCCACCGCAGAACCTTTTGCGCACCAGTCAGTGATGCTGGACGAGGTGATGGAAATGTTGCCAACCCGTGCCGACGGCTTGTATGTCGACGCCACCTTCGGCAGAGGGGGCCACAGTCGGGCCCTGCTCGACCGGCTCGGGCCCGGTGCGCGACTGGTCGGCATCGACCAGGACCCGGAGGCGGTGGCCATCGGACAGCAACTGGAGCGGGCGGATGCCCGCTTTCGCATTGTTGCAGGGCGCTTCGACTGCCTTGATCAGGTGGTGGCGGAAGAGGGCCGACAGGTGGATGGCCTGCTGATGGATCTCGGTGTGTCGTCGCCACAGTTGGATGACGCTACGCGCGGTTTCAGCTTTCTGCGCGATGGCCCGCTCGACATGCGGATGAACCCGGATGCCGGCGACAGCGCGGCAGCATGGCTGGCGCGGGCCGATGAAAAAGACATCGCCGACGTACTCTATCGATTTGGTGAAGAGAAGAAATCCCGTCGCATTGCTCGACTGATCTGCGAGACCCGCAAGGAAAGCCCGCTGACTCGTACCACCGAGCTGGCGGCGTTGATTGAGCGCGCCATTGGTCGCGGCGAGCCAGGCAAACATCCGGCTACCCGAAGCTTTCAGGCGATCCGCATCCATATCAATCAGGAGTTGGCGGCGCTGGAGCATCTGCTTGCGCAGAGCATTGATTGTCTGGCACCCGGCGGCCGTCTGGCGGTGATCAGCTTCCACTCACTGGAAGATCGCATCGTCAAGCAGTTCATTCGTGATCAGTCTGGTCGCGCGCCGATGCCGCGTGGGCTGCCGGTGGAGATGCCGGCTGCGCGGTTGCATCCGCTCGGCAAGGCGCGCCATGCCGGTGATGACGAAGTAAAACGCAATCCGCGCGCTCGCAGTGCGGTGCTGCGTGTGGCTGAGAGGGTCGCCGCATGATGCTGCTCCGGCTGCCGGAACTGTGGCTCGCAATCCTGTTGGTGCTGTCGGCACTGGCGGTGAGCTGGTCTGTTCATGAGGCACGTCGGCTCACCAACGAAGTGCAGCGCCTGCAGGCCGAGCATAATCGGCTGCAGACCGAGTGGGGTCAGCTGTTGCTCGAACACAGCACCTGGGGCGCCTATGCCCGGGTCGAGCGTCTGGCGCGTGAAAAGCTGGCCATGTCGCTGCCGGATGCCAGCCGGCGCGTGGTGGTGAAGCCATGAGAGCGGCGCCACGCAAACCGTCCAGCTCACTGCGCCGTCGCTACCTGTTCATGGTTAGCGCCTGGGGGCTGCTGGGCATTGGTCTGCTGGCGCGGGCGGTGGACCTGCATGTGGTGCAGCATGAGTTTCTTTCCCGTCAGGGTGATTTGCGCAATTTGCGCATCGAGCCGCTGGCAGCGTATCGCGGCGTGATTTCTGATCGTGATGGTCGGCCGCTGGCGGTCAGTACGCCGGTGACCACCCTGTGGGCCAATCCTCGGGAGGCGCTGGAGTCGCGCGAAGCCTGGACGCGACTGGCCAATAACCCGGTGCTCGACAGCAAGATGCTGGCGCAGCGGGTAATGCCGAATGCGCAACGCGAGTTCATTTATCTGGCCCGCCATCTGGCGCCGGAGCAGGCCCGTCAGGTGCTTGATCTGCGTGTGCCGGGAATCTACGCGCTGACCGAATACCGTCGTTATTATCCGGCTGCTGAGGTCACCAGTCATCTGGTGGGGTTTACCAATATTGATGACATCGGCCAGGAAGGTATTGAGCTGGCCTTTGAGGACTCGCTTCGCGGGCACACCGGTCGCAAGCGCGTGGTGCGCGATCTGATCGGTCGGGTCATTCAGGATATCGAGATTCTGAATGAGCCGCGTCCGGGTGCGGATATGCAGTTGAGTATTGATCTGCGCCTGCAGTATCTGGCCTATCGTGAGCTGATGTCTGCCGTGTCGCGCAACAAGGCCAGCGGCGGTTCAGTGGTGGTGCTGGATGCCAGAACCGGTGAGATTCTCGCCATGGTCAATCAGCCCGGTTACAACCCGAACAGTCGAGTGGGTCTGACGCCAGCGGCGATGCGCAACCGGGCCGTCACCGATGTTTTCGAGCCGGGCTCAACTCTGAAAACGATGACCATTGCGGCGGCGCTGGAAGCGGGCATGGTGACGTCGCGCACCATCATTGATACCCGTCCGGGCACCATGCGCGTGGCGGGCAAGACCATCCGCGATCATCGCAACTACGGTGTCATGGATCTGACCATGGCATTTGCCAAATCCTCCAACGTCACCACCACGCAGCTGGCACTGAAGATGGAGCCGCAGCAGTTTCAGATGTTGCTGGACCGGTTCGGCTTTGGTCGTGCCACCGGCATCCCGTTCCCCGGCGAGAGCGATGGCGTGTTGCCGATCCGCGCGCGCTGGCGCGAGATCGAGCAGGCCACCCTGTCTTATGGTTATGGCATGTCGGTGACGGCGCTGCAGCTGGCTCAGGCCTATGCGGCAGTGGCCAACGATGGTATTCGGTTGCCGGTGTCCCTGATGCGGGTTTCCGAGCCCGGCGCAGGTGAGCGGGTGATCTCTTCTGCTACCGCATCGACGCTGCTCGATTTGCTCGGCGCGGTGGTCAGCGATGACGGCACCGCCCGTCAGGCGCGGGTCAATGGTTACCGGGTGGGCGGCAAGACCGGCACCGTGCACAAGATCGTTAACGGTGCCTATGCCGAAGACAACTATCTCAGTTTGTTTGCCGGTGTTGCACCGCTGGAAGCACCACGTTATGTGGCGGTGGTGGTGATCGACGATCCTGCCGGCAAGGCCTACTACGGCGGTGAAGTGGCTGCTCCGGTATTTTCCCGGGTGATGGAAGGCGTGCTGCGCACCATGAATGTGCCGCCGGACAAGACGCCGGGTGTCTGGGCGGGCGGCGCTGCCGCCGGGGGGCGCTCATGATGACGCTGCAGCAGTTGTTGCCCGACCTGTCCCTGTCGGTGGCGCATG
Source organism: Alcanivoracaceae bacterium (assembly GCA_046292765.1). Classification (GTDB taxonomy): domain Bacteria; phylum Pseudomonadota; class Gammaproteobacteria; order Pseudomonadales; family Alcanivoracaceae; genus PGZG01. The sequence continues at coordinate 68,860 of JBKBQA010000004.1, forward strand.
CCCGGTGCCGGATCGAGGGCTTGCGTCTCGACAGTCGGCGGGTGCGTCCGGGTGATCTGTTCGTCGCCGTGGCCGGTGGCCACCACGACGGTCGCCGGTTTATCGAGGCCGCTATTCTGAACGGCGCGGTGGCAGTGCTGGCCGAGGCCGGACAGTTTTCTGAATCGGAGCAGGGCGGAGTGCCGGTAATCGGCGTGCCGGCACTGTCTGCGGGTCTGGTGGCACTGGCGGTGCGTTTTCACCGCGACCCGATGGCGTCGCTGACAGTGCTGGGAGTGACCGGTACCAATGGCAAGAGCAGCGTTGCGTGGTTCCTGCGTGATGCCATGAATGCACTCGGGCTGCCCTGCGCGCTGGTCGGCACCCTCGGTGCACATTATGCCGACTACCACGATGACGTCGGCCATACCACGCCGGACACTCTGACACTGCACGCTTCACTGGCGGCATTTCGTGATCGCGGCGCTCGCTTTGTTGCCATGGAAGTCTCTTCCCATGCACTGGCCCAGAACCGACTGGCCGGTGTGCCGGTGAGTGTGGCGGCCTTTACCAATCTGAGTCGTGATCATCTTGATTATCACGGCGACATGGATGCCTACTTTCTGGCCAAACGCCGTCTGTTTGATGGTCACGGCGCGGCGGCAGCGGTGATCAACACCGCTGACAGCTATGGCGCGCGTCTTGCTCATCAATTGCAGCCGAATCTGCGGCTGGTAAGCGTGGCAGGTGATGATGCTGATATCCGCTGTGAGCAGGCGACGCTAACCGACGAAGGGCTGACCGCCACTCTGACCGTGTCGGACCAGCGAATCACGGTGCGGGCGCCGCTGTATGGCCGCTTCAATATCGACAACCTGATGCTCGTGGCCGGCATGCTGGCAATTCAGGGTGCCGATGCACGCGCCATTGAAAGGGCGTTGTCATCGGTAACGCCGGTGCCGGGACGGATGCAGCCGGTGCGTGAAGGTAGCGGTCCGGTGGTGCTGGTGGATTATGCCCACACTCCCGACGGGCTGGAAAAAGCGTTGACCGCAGTGCGTGAACATTTCACCGGCAAGCTCTGGTGTGTGCTTGGCTGTGGTGGTAATCGCGATGTTGGCAAGCGTCCTCAAATGGCAGCAATGGCAGAACAGCTAGCCGATCATGCGGTATTCACCTCTGACAATCCCCGTCACGAAGAGCCGATGGCAATCATCGGCGACATGCTCTCCGGTGTGCTGCACCCGGAAGCCATCGTGGTGCTGGCAGATCGCGCTGAGGCCGTGCGCCACGCTGTACTGCAAGCCGGTGAGGATGATGTGGTGCTGGTGGCCGGCAAGGGTCATGAGCGTTGGCAGGAGATTGGTGAGCGACGTATTCCGCTCGACGACGTGGCGCTGGCCCGCGCCGCGCTGCAATTGCGCAGCGGGGGTGACCAATGATGCTCTCCCGCGCCGCATTGCTTTGCGACGGGCAGGTTCAAGGTGCCGACGTGGACTTTACCCGTGTTTGTACTGATACCCGCGCAATTCGTCCGGGCGACCTTTTCGTGGCCCTGCGCGGCGCCCGTTTCGATGGCCATGATTTTGTTGTCGATGCAGTAGGGGCAGGGGCGGTGGCGGCGATGGTGGAAAGCCCACAGTCGGGCGTGCCGTCGCTGGTGGTCAGTGATACTCGCCGTGGCCTCGGTTTGCTGGCGGCGGGCCGGGCGGCGGACATGCCGCTGTTTCGCATCGCTGTGACCGGCAATGCGGGCAAGACCACGGTCAAGGAAATGATCGCCGCCATGCTGTCGCGAGAGCCTGGCGATGTCCAGGTCCACGCCACGCTTGGCAATCTGAACAATGATATCGGTGTGCCGTTAACGCTGCTTGAGGTCCGTCCGGAGCATCGCTTCGGGGTGTTTGAGCTTGGCGCTAACGCTCCCGGTGAAATTGCCTGGACGGTGTCGCTGGTCAAACCGCAGGTGGTCATGGTGACCAATGTTACTGGCGCCCATCTGCTCGGGTTCGGTTCCATGCAGGGCATTGCAAACGCCAAGGCAGAAATTTTTTCCGCCACCGCGCCCGGAGCGCTGGCGATCATCAACGCCGATGACAGCTTCGCTGATTTCTTTGCTGCCCGCGCCGAGGCCGCCGGCTTGCGTGTGGTGCGTGTTGGCCGTCATCCAGAAGCGGCATGGCGGGCTGAGAACATTCAGCTGGATTCGCTGTCGGTGCAGTTCGATTTGAACACGCCGGCAGGACAGTGGCCGGTGCGGTTGCCGCTGCCGGGAGCCCATCAGGTCAGCAATGCGTTGATGGCGCTGGCGGCGGTGGCCGAGGCCGGTGTGCCGCTGGCCGAGGCCATTGCCCGTCTGGCGAATCTGAAGCCGGTCAAGGGTCGCATGAACGTGTCGGCCTGCGAAGGCGGCACTCTGGTGGATGACAGTTACAACGCCAACCCCGGATCCGTTCGGGTCGCTATTGACTGGCTGGCCAGACAGCGCGCGCCGCGTTGTCTGGTGCTGGGCAATCTGGGCGAGCTTGGCGCCGACGAAGTGACGATTCATCAGCAACTCGGTCGTTATGCCCGTGATGCCGGCATCGACGCGCTGGTAGCGCACGGCCATCTGGCCGCCGAGGCCGCCGATGCGTTCGGTGACGGTGGCGATCGGGTGGCGACGCATGGTGATGCGGCGGAACGGGCTCGCGTCTATCTCAAGCAGGCTGGCACGGTGCTGGTCAAAGGTTCGCGCAGTGCCGGCATGGATGCGGTGATCACTGTCTTGCAGGCACACGGGGAGATGCACTGATGTTGCTTTGGCTGGCGGAATACCTCGCCCAGTTCCACAAGGGCTTTTTGGTCCTGCAGTACATTACGCTGCGAGCGATTTTCAGTGTGCTGACAGCGCTGTTTATCGCCTTTGTGGTCGGTCCGGTGATGATTCGCAAACTCAAGCAGTATCAGGTTGGTCAGTCGATCCGCGACGACGGGCCGAAGAGTCATTTTTCCAAGGCCGGTACGCCCACCATGGGCGGCGCATTGATTCTGCTGGCCATCATTCTTTCCACCTTGCTGTGGGCAGATCTGGATAACCGCTATGTCTGGATTACCCTCGGTGTGGTGGTGGTGTTTGGCGCCGTCGGCTGGGTCGATGACTGGCGCAAGGTGATCCAGAAAAACTCCCGTGGTCTACCAGCCAGATGGAAATATTTCTGGCAGTCGGTGGGCGCACTCGGCGCGGCCTGTGCACTGTACTTTACTGCCCAGAGCCCGGCAGAAACCCAGTTGATCGTGCCGTTTTTCAAGGACGTGGCAATCAACATGGGCGTGTTCTATATCGTGCTCACCTATTTTGTCATCAACGGTACCAGCAACGCGGTCAATCTGACTGATGGTCTCGATGGCCTTGCCATCATGCCGACGGTACTGGTGGCGGCGGCGCTTGGCATCTTTGCCTATGCCTCGGGGCATGCCCAGTTTGCCAACTACCTGCACATCCCCTACATCGCCGGATCCGGCGAGCTGGTGGTGATGGTGGCGGCGTTGTGCGGTGCGGGTTTGGGATTTCTCTGGTTCAACACCTACCCGGCGCAGGTGTTCATGGGTGATGTGGGTGCGCTGGCACTGGGCGCCATGCTCGGCGTGATGGCGGTGATTGTCCGCCAGGAAATCGTCCTGTTCATCATGGGCGGCGTGTTCGTGATGGAAACCGTATCGGTGATGCTGCAGGTCGCCTCGTTCAAGTTGACCGGCCGAAGAATATTTCGCATGGCACCGATTCATCACCACTTTGAACTAAAGGGCTGGCCGGAGCCCAAGATTATTGTCCGGTTCTGGATCATCACCGTGATTCTGGTGTTGATCGGCCTTGCCACACTGAAGATTCGCTGAGGAGCAACGCGTGAGCGGAGCGTTTGATCTGGTCATCGGGCTTGGCATAACGGGGCAGTCTTGCCTGCGTTATCTGCTCGGTCAGGGAGAGCCGGTACGGGTTCTGGATACCCGTGCCGAGCCGCCGGGTCTCGCCGCTATTCGTGATCGGGCTGCTGCCGTACCGATTCATGTTGGTGGTTTTCGCGAGGACTGGCTCAATGATGCGCGGCGACTGATTGTCAGTCCGGGTATTGCAGTTTCCACACCGGAGATTGCCCGTCAGGCTGCCGCTGGCAAGGAAGTGATCGGCGATATCGAATTGTTTGCCCGTGCTGCCAGCGAGCCGGTGGCGGCGATCACTGGCTCCAATGCCAAGAGCACCGTCACTGCGCTGCTCGGCGAAGTTGCTCGCGCTGCGGGCCATCGCGCGTTGGCTGGCGGCAATCTCGGTACGCCGGCACTGGATCTGCTGGGCCAGGGCGCAGAAATGTATGTGCTGGAGCTGTCCAGCTTCCAGCTTGAGACCACGTTCAGTCTTGGCGCTCAGGTGGCCTGCATTTTGAATGTGTCTCAGGACCACATGGACCGCTACGCCGGTCTGGGTGATTACATTGCTGCCAAGCAGCGCATTTATGACGGTTGCGAAGTGGCGGTGTGGAACCGCGACGATGAAGCCACTCGCCCGCAGGCGCCGGTGCCGGCACAGATGACCTTCGGCGTGCATGCGGATTCCGACTATCGCCTTGATGCGCAGCGCGGTGTGCTGATGCGTCGCGGTGAGGATTTGCTGTCGGTATCGGCACTCAAGCTGCGCGGTAATCACAATGCCCTCAATGTGCTGGCGGTACTGGCCATGGCCGAGGCGCTGGGTCTGGATCGTGCTGCCTGTGTGCGCGCCGCGCAGGAGTTTGCCGGCTTGCCGCACCGTTGTGTGCTGGTGGCCGAGCATCGAGGTGTGCAGTGGTTTAACGATTCCAAAGGCACCAATGTCGGCGCCACGCAGGCAGCGCTGGCCGGCATCGGTCCATCCATTCCCGGCAAGGTGGTGCTGATCGCTGGCGGTCAGGGCAAGGGACAGGATTTTTCACCGCTGGCACAGCCGGCGCGGGATCACGTCCGCGCCGCAGTGCTGATAGGCGAGGATGCTCGTCAACTGGCGGCTGCACTCGGACCAGTGGACTGTCATTTTGCCGCTGACATGGCCGATGCGGTGCGTCGCGCATCGCTGCTGGCGGAAGCCGGTGATGCCGTGCTGTTGTCTCCTGCCTGTGCCAGCTTTGACATGTTCCGCGGCTATGCCGATCGGGGCGATACCTTCGTGCGTCACGTGACGGAGGTGGTGCATGGTGTTTGAGCGGGTTGTGCATCAGCGTCGACCGGAAGACCTGTGGCTGCTCAGCAGTTTGCTGCTGCTGGCTGTTGCTGGTCTGGTGATGGTGATGTCAGCGTCGCTGCAGATTGCCGAGACCCGCCTTGGCTCGCCGTTCTACTTTTTCAGCCGTCACAGTGTCTATCTGTTAATGGCGCTGGCTGCTGCTGTGGCCACGTATCTGCTGGTGCCGCTGGCGCTGCTGGAGAGGCTGCGTATTCTGGCGCTGGTCGGCGCAGTAGCAGTGCTGGTGCTGGTGCTGATTCCGGGTATTGGTCGCGAAGTAAACGGTTCGCAACGCTGGATTGCCCTGCCGGGCTTCAATGTTCAGGCATCGGAACTGGCCAAGCTCGGCTATCTGGTCTGGCTTGCCGGCTATATCAGCATGAAGCGTGAGGAGCTGACCCGGACCTGGCAGGCGTTTCTGACACCGCTCGGCATTTTCGGTGGCCTGGCACTGCTGCTATTGATGGAGCCGGATTTCGGCGCCGCCGTGGTCCTTGGCATCGCCACCCTCGGCATGCTCTTCATGGCCGGGGTGCCGATGCTGCGTTTCCTCTCCATCGCCCTCGGTGTCGCAGCGGTCGCGGCGGCAGTGGCGCTGCTGCAGCCCTATCGTGTGGCGCGTTTAATGAGCTTTCTGGATCCGTGGGCAGATCAGTTCGGCAGCGGCTACCAGCTTACCCAGAGTCTGATTGCTTTCGGGCGTGGTCATGTCGATGGCGTCGGCCTCGGCAACAGTGTGCAAAAGCTCTTCTATCTGCCGGAAGCTCACACCGACTTTGTTTTTGCCGTCACCGCTGAAGAGTTCGGCTTGCTCGGTAGCGTCGCCATCATCACGTTATTCATGCTGGTGTGCTGGCGCATCTTCCGGCTGGCGTTTCGTCTGCTGGAGAAGAATCAGGTTTTTAACGGCCAGCTGGTGCTCGGCATTGGTCTGGTGGTTGCGACCCAGGCGTTCGTCAACATGGGTGTCAACATGGGCTTGCTGCCCACCAAGGGATTGACTCTTCCGTTGGTGAGCTATGGCGGCAGTTCGCTGCTGGTGACGGGCGTGATGATGGCGCTGGTGCTGCGAATCGGTACCGAGGCTACGCCCGTGGCACCGGTGCGGCGGAGGGAGCGGCGATGAAGCAGACCATGTTGTTGATGGCAGGTGGTACTGGCGGACATGTGTTCCCGGCGTTGGCGGTGGCCGATGTGTTGCGTGAACGTGGCTGTGAGATTGCCTGGCTCGGCTCGGATCAGGGCATTGAGAATCGGCTGGTGCCGGCGGCAGGCTATCCGCTGTATACGGTTGCCGTTCGCGGTGTACGCGGAGGCGGAGTCGCGCGTCGTCTGCTGGCGCCGTTTATGGTCATGGCGAGTGTATTGGCTGCGTGGCGCATCGTCCGTTGCCTGCGTCCAATAGTAGCGATTGGTTTCGGTGGCTACGCCAGCGGTCCAGGTGCGCTGGCTGCTCGTCTTGCCGGCGTGCCGTTGGTGATTCACGAACAGAATGCCCGCCCCGGTTTGACCAATCGGTTACTGGCACCGCTGGCCCGTCAGGTGCTGCAGGGCTTTCCAGGTGCGTTTGATGGCCGCGCCATGACCACCGGCAACCCGGTGCGGAGCGTCATTGCCGCGCTGCCGGCGCCGGCAGTGCGGTATGCCGAGCGCACCGGTCCGCTACGCATCCTCGTCACCGGTGGTAGCCAGGGAGCGCTGGCGCTGAATCGGCAGTTGCCCGTCGTGTTGACGGTGGCTTTGCAGGGGGTTGGGTTCGAGGTGCGTCATCAGACTGGTCGTGGCCGCGTGCAAGAGGCGGCCAGCGCGTGGGCAAATCAGCCGGTCAAGGTAACTCTCTCCGAGTTTATTGATGACATGGCGGAGGCATTTGCCTGGGCAGACCTGGTGATCTGCCGCAGTGGCGCATCGACCGTCAGTGAAATCGCCGCTGCCGGTGTTGCCGCCGTGTTTATTCCGCTGCCGACGGCGGTGGACGATCATCAGACCCATAACGCCCGCTGGCTGTCGGATCAGGACGCAGCGGTGTTGTTGCCGCAAAGCAGTCTTGATGCCGACAGTCTGCGTCTTCGTTTTGCTGGACTAACCCAGCGCTCGGCTCTGGCCGCGATGGCAGAACGGGCTCGGGCATTGGCGATCAGTAGCAGTGCCACCAAGGTGGCCGATATTTGTCAGGAGGTGGCCCATGGCTGAGCCGGTGGTTCATTTTGTGCCGGAAATGCGCCGTATTCGCCGCATCCATTTCGTTGGCATCGGCGGTGTCGGCATGTGCGGCATCGCCGAGGTGTTGTGCAACCAGGGCTATGACGTCAGTGGTTCGGATTTGCGTGAGTCACCGGTGGTAGAGCGTCTGCGGGCCATGGGTGTGCGGGTCGACATTGGCCACCATGCCGGGAATGTGGGTGACGCCGATGTGGTGGTGACATCCTCGGCGGTGGATGAGAGCAATGTCGAGGTGGCAGACGCCAAGCAGCGACGTATTCCGCTGGTGCCGCGTGCCCAGATGCTGGCAGAGCTGATGCGCTTCCGTCACGGCATTGCCGTAGCCGGTACGCATGGCAAGACCACCACCACCTCAATGATCGCGTCCATACTTGGTGAGGCGAAGCTTGATCCGACCTTCGTGATTGGCGGCAAGCTGACCAGCGCCGGCACCAACGCGCGGCTTGGCCAGAGTCGCTATCTGGTGGCTGAGGCGGACGAATCGGATGCTTCGTTCCTGCATCTGCAGCCCATGGTGGCAGTGGTGACCAATATTGATGCGGACCACATGCATACCTACGGCGGTGACTTTTCCCGTCTTGAAAACACCTTTATCGAATTCCTGCAGAACCTGCCGTTCTATGGTCTGGCCGTGATGTGCATTGATGATCCGGTGGTGCGCCGGCTGCTGCCGCGGGTCAATCGCCAGCTGGTGAGCTATGGATTCAGCGAAGACGCCGATGTTCGCGCCATGAATGTTACCCAGCAGGGCATGACCACCCGCTTCGATGTGGTGCGTGCTGGCCTTCCAGTGCTGCAGGTCAGTCTTAACATGCCGGGCAAACACAACGTACTTAATGCGCTGGCGGCAGTGGCCGTGGCGACCGATGAAGGTGTGCCGGATGACGCCATCATTGCCGGGCTGAACGGCTTTACCGGGGTCGGGCGTCGTTTTGATGTGCTGGGCGAATATCGCGCCACCGATGGCAGCGCGACGTTGGTGGACGATTACGGACATCATCCCCGCGAGCTGGATGTGACCATTCGCGCGGTACGTGATGGCTGGCCTGGCCGCCGTCTGGTGATGATGTTTCAGCCGCACCGTTACACCCGTACCCGTGACCTCTACGAAGATTTTGTCGATGTGTTGTCGAAGGTCGACGTATTGCTGGTGCTGGAAGTCTATAGCGCCGGCGAGGATCCGATCCCGGCGGCCGATTCCCGCTCCCTGTGCCACAGCCTGCGTCAGCGTGGCGAAGTTGAACCGATCTATGTTGATGATCCTGCCAAGCTACCGACACTGTTGTCGAAAGTGCTTCGCGACGGCGATCTGTTTATTACTCAGGGCGCCGGCAATGTGTCCGCGATTGCCCGTCAATTGATGAAGGAGGGTGGTCGTGACTGATGCGCTGGCCACACTGAAACGTCGTCTGCAGGCCATTGGCAGCGTTGCCGTGCTCTGTGGTGGCCGCTCCGCAGAGCGGGAAATTTCGTTGCGCAGCGGGGCGGAAGTCCATGCTGCGTTGATCGCGCTGGGTGTCAATGCGGTGCAGGTGGATCCGGCCGAAGCCAGTGTCGCTCAGCTCAAGGCATACGATGCCTGCTTTATCGCCCTGCACGGTCGTGGTGGAGAGGATGGTGTCATACAGGGCGTACTGGAACATCTGGGTGTGCCCTATACCGGTAGCGGCGTGATGGCGTCTGCCATTGGCATGAGCAAGGTGGCGACCAAGCTGATCTGGTCCGGCGCCGGCTTGCCGACCCCGGCGTTCTATCTGGCGGGTGTGGCGGAGCAGGATATCGGTTTCCCGCTGATGGTAAAGCCTGCCCACGAAGGCTCGTCAATTGGCATGCGCAAGGTCGATGACGCCAATCAGCTCGCCGATGCAATTGCCGAAGCCGCCCGTTACGACAGCGAAGTACTGGTGGAGCGCTGGATTCAGGGTGCCGAGTTTACCGTTGCCATTCTCGGTGATGAGACGCTGCCACCAATCCGTCTGGAAACACCGAACCGCTTTTACGACTACGAAGCCAAGTACCAGGCAGAAAGCACCCGCTATATCTGTCCCTGTGGTCTTGATGCGGCCAAAGAGGCCGAGTTGCGCCAGTTGGCGAGAACCGCGTTTCAGGTGGTCGGCTGCCAGGGCTGGGGCCGGGTTGATGTGATGCAGGACCAGCAGGGCAATTTTTTCCTGCTCGAAGTGAACACGGTACCGGGCATGACCGATCACTCGCTGGTGCCGATGGCAGCGCGTGCCAGTGGTCGCAGCTTTGAGCAGTTGGTGGGCGAGATCCTGCTGGCAGCCTGGGAGCGGCGCGCATGATGCGGAAAACGGTGAAACTGCGCGGCGCAAGGGTGCTGCCGGTGAAGCCGGAGCGCAAGCCACTGGGCGAGCGCGTGTCATCGGCGATGCCAATGCTGCTCGGTGGCGCTGCGTTGCTGATGTTGATCATCGGTGTGATCTACCTGCCGGGTACGCTTGATAATTACCCGATTCGTTCGGTTGGCGTTGAAGGCGTCAAGGATGAGCGTCGTCAGGCCGAGGTCAGGATGGCGCTGTCCGGGTTGGTGGCGGATGAGAATTTCTTCAGCCTGCCGCTGGCAGAAGTGTTTCGCACTGCCCGCTCGCTTGAATGGGTGGCGGATGTGCAAGTGCGTCGCACCTGGCCGGATCGGCTGGTGCTGCTGATTGAGGAACGCGAGCCGGTGGCGGTGTGGAATGACGACCTGCTGGTGTCCACTGCAGGGGAGCCATTCCGGGCCTTGAAGCAGTACAGCCTGGAGGGTTTGCCGCGACTGCATGGCCCTCGCGAGCGCCTGACGGCGGTGATGGATTACTACCACAGCATGAGCAAGGTACTGGCCCCGGCCGGGTTGCAAATTCAGCGCCTCGACGTGGATGCCCGACTGACGGCGCGACTGGAACTGGATAACGGCATCTTGCTAGTGGTGGATCGTCACCAGTATGCACGCAAGTTGCGGCGTTTTGTGCGCATGTACGACGGGGTGTTGGCTGCAGATGAGCGTGGGCTGGCGCGAGTGGATCTGCGTTATGTGGATGGCATGGCGGTGCAGTGGCGGCAATCGTCACCGTCGACGGACAAGAGAGTGTAATTCGATGGCGACCTCAGGCAGCGAAAAAATGTACGTGGGACTCGATGTTGGCACCTCCAAAGTGGTTGCCATCGTCGGACAGGTCGGACCGGATGGTTCGATGGAGATCGTCGGCATCGGCTCTCACCCGTCGCGAGGCATGCGCAAGGGCGTAGTGGTGGATATCGAAGCCACGGTGCGATCTATTCAGCGCGCGGTGGAAGAGGCGGAGCTGATGGCGGGTTGTCAGGTGCACTCGGTGTATGCCGGCATCGCCGGATCCCACGTCCGCAGTCTCAACTCCCAGGGCATGGTGGCGATCCGCGAGCGTGAGGTGGCGCAGGCGGATATCGAGCGGGTGCTGGATGCTGCGCAGGCCGTGGTAATTCCGGCAGACCAGAAGGTGCTGCATGTACTGCCACAGGAGTACATCGTCGACACCCAGGAGGGTGTGCGCGAGCCGATCGGCATGAGCGGTGTTCGGTTGGAGGCGCGAGTGCATTTGGTGTCTTGCGCGGTGAATGCGGCACAGAACATCGAGAAATGTATTCGCCGCTGCGGCCTGGATGTGGAGGACATTATTCTCGAGCAGGTGGCATCGAGTTATGCGGTCCTGACCGACGATGAGCGGGAGCTCGGTGTGTGCATGGTCGATATCGGTGGTGGCACGACTGACATCGCGATCTTCACCGACGGCGCCATTCGCCACACCGCCAATATCCCCATTGCCGGCGATCAGGTCACCAATGACATTGCCATGGCGCTGCGGACACCGAAGCAACACGCCGATGAGCTGAAAATTCGCTATGCCTGTGCGTTGACCCAGTTGGCGGGTGTGGATGAGACGATCAAGGTGCCGAGCGTAGGCGACCGTCCCCCGCGGACCCTGTCGCGCCAGAATCTGGCCGAAGTGGTGGAGCCGCGTTACGACGAGTTGTTCACGCTGGTGCAAGCAGAGATTCGCCGCTCCGGTCTTGAAGAGATGATTCCAGGGGGCATCGTGCTGACCGGTGGTGCATCGAAAATCGAAGGCGCGGTCGACCTCGCTGAGGAGATTTTCCACATGCCGGTGCGCCTGGGTATGCCGCAGGGCGTCACTGGCCTTACCGATGTGGTGCGTAATCCGATCTACGCCACGGCAGTGGGCTTGTTGTTGTATGCACACAAGCATGAACAGGATCAACGATCAGCACGCAGTAACAGCGGATCGGCGGACTGGATCGAACGCTTCAAGCGTTTTTTCCAGGGAAATTTCTGATCGGGTCCAATGATGGATCCGGTCAGGCAAGAGCAAGGGTCGAAAACAGGGAAACAACTGGGAGATGGTCATGACTATGCATTTTAAACTGGAAGACGGCGTACCTCATGGTGCGGTGATCAAGGTGGTGGGCGTGGGCGGTGGCGGTGGTAACGCCGTCGAGCACATGGTGCGTTCCAATGTTGATGGCGTCGAGTTTATCTGCGCCAATACCGATGCACAGGCGCTGCGCAATGCATCAACGCGTACCGTGCTGCAGCTCGGTGGCCAGGTTACCAAGGGCCTGGGCGCCGGCGCCAATCCGGATGTCGGTCGTCAGTCGGCGATTGAAGACCGTGAGCGCATCGCGGAATTGCTGCAGGGCGCCGATATGGTGTTCGTAACGGCCGGCATGGGCGGTGGCACCGGTACCGGTGCGGCGCCGATCGTGGCGGAAGTGGCGAAGGATCTGGGCATTCTCACCGTGGCGGTGGTGACCAAGCCGTTCCCGTTCGAAGGCCGCAAGCGCATGCAGGTGGCAGAGGCGGGCATCGCGGCACTGCGCGAGCATGTTGATTCACTGATCACTATTCCGAATGAAAAGCTGCAGGCCGTGCTCGGCGGTGGTACCACGCTGCTGGATGCGTTCAAGGCCGCTAACGACGTGCTGCTCGGCGCGGTCAAGGGCATCTCGGATCTGATCACCAAGGGCGGCATCATTAACGTCGACTTTGCCGACGTGCGCACGGTGATGAGCGAGATGGGCATGGCGATGATGGGTACCGGTACTGCGTCCGGGCCGAATCGCGCTGAGGAGGCGGCCCGCAAGGCGATCTGCAGCCCGCTGCTGGAAGACGTCGACCTGCAGGGCGCCCGTGGCCTGCTGATCAACATCAGTGGCAACACCGACATCTCGCTGGAAGAGTACAGTCTGGTGAACCAGATCATCGCTGATATGGCCCATCAGGATGCCAATATCATTATCGGTACCGCGATTGATCCGGAAATGGGCGACGCGCTGTCGGTGACGGTGGTGGCCACCGGTCTTGGTCAGGCACAGGAACTGAAGGTGGTACGTGGCGGTCGCAGCGCCCACTACGCCGAGGGTGCGCCCAACTACCGGGATCTCGACAAGCCCGCCGTGGAGCGTCGTTACCCCCGCGAGCCGGCTCCGGCACGCAGTGCACCAGCGGTCAACACGGCCGAGGACCTCAGTTTTATTGATATCCCGACGTTCCTCCGGCGTCAGGCGGACTGAGGGGCGGGACGGCCAATGGTGCGTGGAACCATCCTTTGCTACCATGCCGGCCCTGCCAAGCCTTGACTTTTGCGCCCCTGGGGCGCCTGCCAGAGTGGCCAGAGAATGATCAGACAGAGAACACTGAAGAACGTCATCCGGGCAACCGGGATCGGATTGCACACTGGTGAGAAGGTCTATCTCACCGTGCGCCCGGCCCCGATTGATACCGGCATTATCTTCCGTCGTGTTGACCTCGACCCGGTTGTGGAAATCCCTGCCGCGGCGGAGAACGTTGGGGAGACGACCCTCTCCTCGACGCTGGTCAAGGGTGACGTCAAGGTGGGCACTGTCGAGCATTTCCTGTCCGCCATGGCCGGCCTCGGCATCGACAACGCCTATGTGGAGTTGTCGGCGCCGGAGGTGCCGATCATGGACGGTAGCGCCGGTCCGTTCGTGTTTCTGCTCCAGTCCGCCGGGATCCAGGAGCAGGATGCCCTGAAGAAGTTTATCCGTATCAAGAAGCCAGTGAAGGTGGAGGAAGACGACAAATCCGCCACTTTCCTGCCGTTTGACGGCTTCAAGGTCAGCTTTGAGATCGAGTTCGATCACCCTGTTTTCCGCGGTCGTACCCAGACGGCCAGCATCGATTTCTCCTCCACTTCTTTCGTCAAGGAGGTGGCCCGCGCCAGAACGTTCGGTTTCATGCGCGACATTGAATATCTGCGCTCCAAGAATCTGGCCCTGGGCGGCAGTGTCAATAACGCCATCGTGGTGGATGACTTCCGCATCCTTAACGAGGACGGCCTGCGCTACGAGGACGAGTTCGTCAAACACAAGATGCTCGATGCCATCGGCGACCTGTATCTGCTCGGCTTCAGTCTGATCGGCGAGTTCGTGGGCCACAAATCGGGCCATGCGCTTAATAATCAGTTGCTGCGCCGACTGATGGCGGAGCCGGATGCGTGGGAAGTGGTGACCTTCGATAATGCGGATACCGCGCCGATTTCCTACATGAAGCCTGTGCTCGCCGCTGAGTAAGCGTTCGCTCACTTCGGCCATGGCCGCGCCAGAAGGCCCCTTGATGGGGCCTTTTACGTTTTCAGCGTTGTGACCGGCACCAAGGAAATGATTCAGCCTTTTGGGTCAGACTTGTCGTTGTCGGGCAGGCCCAGTGCAGCCAGTCGGGCCAGTGCCTCGGCCAGCGGCGCATAGTCGCAGTGCCGGGCCGCGTCGTCGAGGATAGACGCCGCTTCCGCTCCAAGTTCCGGGGCGGTGAGAGAAGAGGGACGGTGGACCGGCTCCGCCGGCGTCTGAACCCGGACGGTGAAACTGGTAGCGCCGGCCTCTTTTGCCAGCCGCGGTCCGTGGAAGCGGAGCATCTGGGCTACCGCACTGGTGTCGGCGATCAGCAGCAGCTCGCCGTCGAGCAGGTGGGCCCGGGTTTTCATCGCCAGAGCCGGCGGCAGGGCTGCCAACTTTAGCTCATCCGGGCCGGTCTGAACGCCGCCCTGAAGCTGGCGACCGAGGGCGCCAAGCAGGGTATCGAGGGAGGGCGGTAAGGTTGCATTGCTCATGATGTTTTCTTAGCATTGACCGAACTGTTTAGAAAATAACCGAAAAAACAATCCCAACTGCTTGAATGCAAAGGGAAAAACGGCGAGTCAGGTATGAACATCATTATTCTCAATCCGCGTCGGGGCGGCTCCCGGACCCTGCATCTGCCCCGCTGGCTAGGTTGGGCTGGGGCGCTGGTTCTGTTTGTTGTCCCGGTGGCAGTCGGGTTCGGTACCTACTATATCAGCCATTATGTCGATCAGCCGCTGTTCAGTGCCGAGGTTGCAGAGCGCTGGCATCGGGATGTACGCGGCCACCGCCACGAGCTGGCGGACCTCCAGCGTCAGGCGGACGAAGATGTGCGGGCGCTGACGATCCGGATGGCGGACATGCAGGCCCGTCTGTTGCGTCTTGATGCGCTTGGCGAGCGGTTGCTGGATGTGGCGGGCATTCGTGCCGATGAATTCGATTTCTCCAGCGCTCCGGCGATTGGTGGTCCGGAGGCCTTTGCCGAGATGGGTGATCTGGCCTACAGCCCGCCGCCGTTTGTTGATGCGCTTGGCGAGCTGGCGGCGACTCTGGAACGTCGGGAGCAGCAACTGAATATTCTCGAAGGCCTGATGAACAACCGTCGTCAGGAGCGCGAAGCGGCACTGTCCGGTCGTCCGGTGGCGCGGGGCTGGTTGTCATCCCGTTTTGGCCATCGTACCGATCCGTTCACCGGCCGGTTGGCTCAGCATCGCGGAGTGGATTTTGCCGGCAAGGAAGGCACTGAAATTGTTTCCACCGGCGCCGGTGTGGTGACCTTTTCTGGCGATCGCTGGGGCTACGGTAATCTGGTGGAGATCAATCACGGCAATGGCCTGACCACCCGTTATGCTCATGCCCGCGACCTGCTGGTCAACACCGGCGACATCGTTCGCGCCGGCGAGCCGGTGGCGACGATTGGTTCCACGGGCCGCTCTACCGGTCCCCATGTCCATTACGAAGTGCTGCGCAACGGCCAGCACATCAACCCGGAGCCGTTCCTGCACCGCGCCCGCTAGCCTGCTTCGACTGGTTGATATTTAGTCAGTCCAGCCTCCCGTTTCCCCCAGAAAGGCCCGTTAACCGGGCCTTTCCCTTATATCAGTGCCGCTGAAGGGGTAGAATGTCGCCTCTCGCGAGGCGTGCCCCGAGGGCCGCGCCGCACATTCACGACACAGGAAAGCGGACGTTCCATGCTGGCTACTGTATTCAAGAAAATTTTTGGTTCGAAGAACGATCGTGAACTGCGCCGGATGGGCAAGCTGGTGGCAGACATCAACGCGCTGGCCGAGTCGGTGGCATCGCTGTCGGATGACGCGCTGCGTCGGCAGACCACAGAGATGCAGCAGGCCTACCGCGACGGCAAGACCCTCGATGAGCTGTTGCCGCAGGCCTTTGCGGTGGCCCGGGAAGCGGCCACTCGGGCGATGAAGATGCGCCACTTCGATGTCCAGTTACTTGGTGGTATTGCCCTGCATGAAGGCCACATCGCCGAGATGCGCACCGGCGAGGGTAAAACCCTGACGGCGACCCTGCCGGTGTATCTCAATGCGCTGTCCGGCAAGGGCGTGCATGTGGTGACGGTAAACGATTATCTGGCCGAGCGTGATGCCAACTGGATGCGGCCGCTGTATGAGTTTCTCGGCATGTCTGTGGGCGTAATCATGTCGCAGCAGCCTCAGGAGCAGAAGCGCGAGGCCTATGCCGCCGACATCACCTACGGCACCAACAACGAATTCGGTTTTGATTTCCTGCGCGACAACATGGTGTTTCGCCTCGACGACAAGGTACAGCGTGGCTTGAACTATGCTGTGGTCGATGAAGTCGACTCGATCCTGATCGATGAAGCTCGCACCCCGCTGATCATTTCCGGTCCGGCGGCGGATTCCTCCGAAATGTACCAGCGGGTCAACAAGCTGATACCGCTGCTGAAGCAGCAGACGGAGGAACGTGAGGGCGACTTCTTCGTCGATGAAAAGCATCGACAGGTGGAATTGACCGAAGACGGCCACCAGAAAATTGAAGAGTTGCTGATTGGCAATGACTTGTTGAAGGAAGGCGAAAGCCTCTATGCGCCCCATAATCTTGGCACCCTTCACCATGTTCATGCCAGCCTGAAGGCGCATGCCCTGTTCCACAAGGACAAGGACTACATCGTCCAGAATGGCCAGATTGTTATCGTCGACGAGCACACCGGTCGGACCATGCCGGGTCGTCGCTGGTCTGAAGGCATACACCAGGCGGTGGAAGCGAAAGAAGGTGTGCGCATCCAGCAGGAAAACCAGACGCTGGCATCAACCACCTTCCAGAACTACTTCCGTCTTTACTCCAAGCTCGCCGGCATGACCGGTACCGCCGACACTGAAGCGCCGGAATTCCGGCAGATCTACGGCATGGATGTGGTGGTGGTTCCGACCAACCGGCCCATGGTGCGGATTGACGCCGAGGATCTGGTGTATCTGTCACTGGAAGAAAAATTTGACGCCATCATCGATGAAGTAAACGCTGCAGTGGAGAAGGGCGCGCCGGTGCTGGTGGGTACCGCCACCATCGCCGCATCGGAATATCTCTCGCAGCGCCTCGACAAGGCGAAAATCAAGCATCAGGTACTGAACGCCAAGTTTCACAAGAAGGAAGCGGAGATTATCTCTCAGGCCGGTCGTCCTGGCGCGGTCACCATCGCTACCAATATGGCCGGCCGCGGTACCGATATCGTCTTGGGCGGCAACCCTCAGGAACAGATCAAGCAGCTGGAAAATCCCGATCCGGCACAGATCGCGGTGATTGAGAAAGAGTGGAAGGAGAGTCAACAGAAGGTGTTGGCCGCCGGCGGCTTGCACATTATCGGCACCGAGCGTCACGAATCCCGGCGGATTGATAACCAGCTGCGCGGCCGCGCGGGCCGTCAGGGTGATCCGGGCTACACCCGTTTCTTCCTGTCGATGGAAGACGACCTGATGCGGATCTTCGCCTCCGACCGCATTCGCAACATGATGCGGTCACTGGGTATGGAAAAAGGCGAAGCGATTGAGCATCGCTGGGTTACCCGGGCGATTGAGAACGCCCAGCGCAAGGTCGAGTCGCGCAACTTCGATATTCGTAAAAACCTGCTCGAATACGACGATGTCGCTAACGACCAGCGTCGCGTGGTGTATCACCAGCGCGATGAGATTCTTGACGCGGTGGATTTGTCCGCCAGTGTCTCCGGTATTCGCGTGGATGTGGTTACTGAAGTTGTGCAGGAGTACATGCCGCCTGGCTCCATGGAAGAGCAATGGGATATCGCCAAGATGGAGAAGGTGCTGGAGGCAGAGTTCCATTGCCGTGCGCCGGTGTCCGCGTGGCTAAAGGCCGACAAGCAGCTGCATATCGAAGGCGTTACCCAGCGTGTGCTGGAGCAGATGGAAAAAGAGTACGCAGCCAAGGAAGCTGAGCTGGAGCATCGTGATTTTGATGTCGGCGAGCTGCGCAAGGTCGAAAAGCACATCATGCTGCAGGTGCTGGACCGTCACTGGAAAGACCACCTGGCGAGCATGGATCAGCTGCGTCAGGGTATTCACCTGCGCGGCTACGCCCAGAAGAACCCGAAGCAGGAATACAAGCGCGAGGCGTTCCAGCTGTTCCAGCACATGATGAATCAGATTCAGCATCAGCTGATTCGTGTGTTGCACACGCTCGAGCTGCGTCGTGATGACGAGCTTGAGCAGATGGAGAAGCAGCGCGCCGAAGAGGCCCGTCGTCAGGCCGAGCGCATGCAGGCAATGATGCCGCCGGTATCAGAGGACGGCCTGCCGCCGTTGCCATCTGCTCAGCCCGCCACAGCAGCGCCGCAGCAACCAGTGGTGCGTGACGTACCGAAGGTTGGCCGTAATGATCCCTGTCCTTGTGGCTCGGGCAAAAAGTACAAGCAGTGTCACGGGTTGCTGAAGTAAATCCAGTTAACGACGGCGCGAGCCGACAGGAGTGCAGGTGAGTCAGGTGAGCTGGTTGCCGGTGTCCGGCGTGCGGGTGTCAGCGGTCAAGGCCCATGTGAAGAAGCCGGATCGTTATGATCTGGTGTTGTTCGAGCTGGTAGAGGGCGCCACCACTGCGGGCGTGTTCACGCTCAATCGCTTCTGCGCCGCACCTGTGCAGGTGGCAAGACAGCATCTTGCTGCCGCCGCGCCTCGCTACCTGATGATCAACACCGGTTATGCCAATGCCGGTACCGGGGAGCGTGGCATGGCCAACTGCCTTGCCAGCTGTGATGTGCTGGCCGCCGCCACTGGCTGTGCCCGCGAGCAGGTCCTGCCGTTTTCCACCGGAGTCATTGGTGAGCTGTTCACGCTGCCGCCGTTCGAGCGAGGACTGCCTGCGGCCGTCGCTGCCCTCGACGAGCATGGCTGGGGGCTGGCGTCGGAGGGCATCATGACCACTGACACCCGCCCCAAGATCGCTTCCCATCGAATCGAGCTGCATGGTGTGCCGGTCACGGTCACCGGGATCGCCAAGGGCGCCGGCATGATCAAACCGAACATGGCTACCATGCTCGGCTTTATTGCCACCGATGCCACTATTGACGCTGAGCTGCTGCAACGCTGGGTCAAGCAACTGGCGGATCAGTCGTTCAACTGCATCAGCATCGACGGCGATACCAGCACCAATGATGCCTGCATGCTGGTCGCCACTGGCAAGGCGGGTATGGCCGCCGCTGTGGTCGAAGGCAGCCCCGAGGCCGACACCCTGTTTGCGGCATTGCAAAAGGTGTTTGTCGAGCTGGCTCACGCCATCGTTCGCGACGGGGAAGGCGCCACCAAGTTTGTCGAGGTGCGAGTCGAGCAGGCGGCTAGTGATCAGGATGCCCGTGCCATTGCCGAAACCGTGGCGCACTCACCACTGGTCAAGACGGCGCTGTTTGCTTCCGACCCCAACTGGGGTCGGATTCTTGCAGCGGTGGGTCGCGCACCGATTGCGGCGCTGGATGTCGAGCGCGTAAACATCTGGCTCGATGATGTGCAGATCGTTGCCAACGGTGCCGTGGCGCCGGATTACACTGAGGCCCGCGGCGCTGCGGTGATGGCGCAGGGCGACATTCAGATCACCATTCGGCTGGCCGCCGGTGACGGTGCAGCCACCGTGTGGACCTGCGATTTCAGCTACGACTACGTCAAGATCAATGCCGAGTACCGCACCTGAGGCCTCGCGCCTCGATGTCGTCGCCGCGGTAATTCGCGACGCCGGCGGACGAGTGCTGCTTGCGCGCCGGCCGGACCACAAGCATCAGGGTGGGTGTTGGGAGTTTCCCGGCGGCAAGGTCGAGGCGGGTGAGTCGCTCGATGCGGCACTGGCTCGTGAGCTGGAAGAAGAGTTGGGCCTCATCGTTGACGGCTGCCGCCCCTTCATGACCGTGGATCATCGCTATCCTGATTTGCATGTCTGTCTGAATTTTCGTGAACTGACGCGCTGGCACGGCGAGCCCCATGGCCGCGAGGGTCAACCGGTGGCGTGGTTCGAGTCGGCGGCGCTGTCATCGTTGCAATTTCCCGCCGCCAATCGTCCTGTGGTCACTGCGTTGGCATTGCCGGATTACCTGCTGGTGATGCCGGAGTTGTTGCCAGACAACTGGCAAACGCGACTGACGGACGCCATCGGCCGGGGTTGCGCTCTGGTGTATCTGCGTGGGATGGAGCGTAATCTGCCTCAACTTCGCGAGGCGATTTCGCTGTGCCGTGATCATGGCGCGAGGTCACTGGTTTGCGATGATGTGGTGCTGATGCGTGCAGTTGGTGCGGATGGCCTGCATCTGAGTTCAGTGCAGGCGGCGCGGCTCAGCACCCGGCCGGACACGGCATGGTTGTCGGTGTCCTGTCATTCTGCTGCGGAGCTTGATCGGGCCGCATTGCTGCAGGCGGATATGGCAACCTTATCACCAGTGTTGTCGACGCCGACCCACCCGGAGGGCGCACCGATGGGGTGGTCGCAGTTTGCGTTACTCGCCACCGGTCGCCCCTTCGCCGTGTATGCCCTTGGCGGCTTGTCACCGCAGCATCTCGACACCGCCCGCGCCTGCGGCGCCCGCGGTGTCGCCGGCATTCGCGCCTTCCTGTAGAAGCGGCCATTCTGCCGCGAGCGTTCCGGCAGGGGGCGCTTTCCGCCCGTTACTGAGATGAAGTCGCTCCCCGATACACGCTTTGTTCATCTCAGTAACGGGCGGAAAGCGCTCTCAGGCATGGGAAAGTCACGGCAGGAGGCGTCGCTGCCAGATCAGTAGTCCTGATCTTCCGGCGGATTGGTGTTACCGGGAATGGCGTGCCGCTCGGCGGCCCAGTCGCCGAGATCAATCAGCTTGCAGCGCTCCGAGCAGAACGGTCGCCAGGGGTTATCGGCGCGCCACTGCACCGGCTTGCGGCACTGCGGGCAGGCGTAAATGTGGGCGTCGGGCTTAGCCATGATCTGCAGCCATTTTCAGATACTGTTGGTGGAGTCTATCAAGTTGCTGATGAAGGCTGGCGAGATCGGCATCATTGACGACGATATCATCAGCGCGTTGGCGTTTTTCTTGACGAGGCATCTGCGCTGCCATAATCGCCCGCACTTGGGTCTCGGCAACCTTGTCGCGGCTGGCGGTGCGCGACAACTGCAATGATTCCGGTACATCAATCAACAGGATGCGATTGGCCAGCCGGTGCTGACTGCTTTCCAACAATAACGGCGACACCAGCAGGGTATAGCGTGAGGCAGATGCCTGCAGCTGCCGCAGCAGTTCGGCGCCAATGGCGGGGTGAGTAATAGCTTCGAGATCCTTGCGTGCGGCGGTATCGGCGAAGACGATATCGCGCAGGGCTCGCCGGTCCAGCCCGCCATCAGCCTGTATGACCTGGTCGCCAAAGCGCTCACGGATAGCCGCCAGTGCCGGTTGTCCCGGTTCAACCACGACACGGGCAGCGACATCCGCATCGACTACGGTAATGCCTTTGCTAGCGAGATAGTCGGAGGCGGCGGTCTTGCCGCTGCCAATGCCTCCTGTGAGTCCGACAACAAACATCAGAATTTGAACAACCCGAAGTAGAGCGTGACCAGCTGATCGCCCCAGAGCAATGCAATCCAGCCGGCGCCGGCAAGATAGGGGCCAAAGGGGATGCCCTGATCACGTTTCACCATTGACGTGGCCAGCAACAGGCCTCCCACCACCGCGCCGACCAGTGATGACAGCAGAATCACCAGCGGCAGCATCTGCCAGCCAAGCCAGGCGCCGAGGGCGGCGAGCAACTTGAAATCACCAAAGCCCATGCCTTCCTTGCCGGTCAGCAGCTTGAACGCCCAATACACTGACCATAGCGCCAGGTAGCCTGCGGCCGCGCCAATCACGGCGTCTTGCAGTGGTATCGGCGACACCGCCATGACCGACAGCAGCAAGCCGGCCCAGAGCAGGGGATAGGTGAGGTCATCTGGCAGCAGGGTGGTGTCGAAATCAATCATGGCGAGCGCGAGCAGCACCCATCCCGCCACGACCGCCGCCAGCGTCCAGTCGGAGTAGCCGAGCTGCCAGGCGGTGACGGCGGCGATCAGGCCGGCGCTCAGTTCAATCAGGGGGTAGCGGACGCTGATGGCGGTAGCGCAGGCGGAGCACTTGCCGCGCAGCGCCAGCCAGCTCAGCAGGGGAATATTTTCGAACCAGCGGATCTGGTGACCGCAGGCCGGACAGCGCGAGGCCGGGGTGGCGAGATTAAAGGCTTCGCCAGAGGTGTGCTCCGGCAGCGACAACACCGCCCGGGCCTCATCCTGCCAGCTCCGCTCCATCATTTTTGGCAGCCGGTAGATCACCACATTGAGGAAGCTGCCCACCAGCAGACCGGCGACAAACAAAAGCCCGACCAGAGCGGCCGGGCTGGATTCAAGCAGGCTAAGCAGGGTCATCAGGAATCAGACCACCGAACCGAGCTGGAAGATTGGCAGGTACATCGCAACGATCAGGCCGCCGACAACCACGCCGAGAAACGACATGATCAGGGGTTCCATCATGCTGGTGAGGCCATCCACCGCGTTGTCGACTTCGGCTTCGAAGTACGAGGCGACCTTGTCGAGCATGGCGTCCAGTGCGCCGGATTCCTCACCAATGGCCACCATCTGCAAGGCCATGCTGGGAAACACGCCAGTGGCGCGCATGGCAAACTGAAGCTGCTGACCGGTAGAGACATCGTCGCGAATGCGCAGAATGGCATCGCGATATACAACATTGCCGGCGGCTTGGGCACAGGACTCCAGAGCTTCAATCAGCGGCACACCGGCCGCGAAGGTAGTGGAGAGGGTGCGGGCGTAACGGGCGACGGTGGCCTTGTAGGTAAGGTCGCCAACAATCGGCAGCTTCAGAAGGGTGCGGTCGAGGATAGAGCGGAAGGCGGCGGAACGCTTCTTGCCCTCAGTAAATCCCGTCACCCCCGCGAAAATCACCACCAGCAGAATCCAGCCGTTACTTTGCATCCAGTCTGAAATGCCGATAACCGTCTGAGTAAAGGCGGGCAGTTCGGCGCCGAAACCATCAAACAGTTCCTTGAAGGTCGGAACCACCTTGATCAGCAGAATGGATGTCACTACAGCGGCGACGACCAGTACCGTCATTGGATACTTCATCGCCTTCTTGATCTTCATTTTCAGCGCTTCGGCCTTTTCCTTATAGGTCGCCACTCGCTCCAGCATGGTTTCCAGCGCACCGGATTGCTCACCGGAGTCAACCAGACTGCAGAACAAATCGTCAAAGTACTGCGGATATTTTCTCAGCGCACCGGCAAAGTTGTTGCCCGCCTCGACATCGTTCTTGATGCCAAGCACTACGCTACGCATGGTCGGATTCTCAAGGCCATCGGCGACGATTTCGAAAGACTGCACCAGTGGCACGCCGGCCTTCATCATGGTGGCCATCTGTCGGGTAAAAATCGAAATGTCCTGTGGCGTGACCTTTTGCGGGCCGCCGATATTGAATTCCAGCTTGCGGTTGACACGTTTGGCGGTGATGCCCTGCTTCTTCAATTCCAGCTTCACCAGCGCTGCGGTCTTGGCAGAGATTTCGCCCTTCACCTTGACGCCGCGACGGTCGGTACCTTCGTACATGAAGGTCGCCACTTTCTCCGGCTTTGCTGTCTTCGCGGACTTCGCTGCTTTTGCCATGATCAGTGTCCAGAGGTTACGCGGTTAACTTCTTCAAGGCTGGTCACGCCCTTCATTACCTTCAGCAGGCCGGCCCGGTACAGATCCGGGAAGCCTTCCTTGCGGCATTGATCGGCGATCTGGATGGAATTGCCTTCTTCCATGATGATACGGGCGATGCCGTCGGTGATTCTCACCACCTCATAAATGCCGACACGACCCTTGTAGCCGTTATTGCATTTTTCACAGCCTTTCGGGGCGAATACCTTAAAGTCAGTGGCGATATCTTCCTCGCTGAACTTCATTTCCAGCAGCGAGCTTTTCGGTACTTCCACTGGTTGTTTGCAATGTTCACAAAGGCGACGGGCCAGTCGCTGGGCAATAATCAGGATCACCGACGTAGCAATGTTGAACGATGGAATACCCATATTGCGAAGACGGGTCAGGGTTTCCGGGGCGCTGTTAGTGTGCAGGGTCGACAGCACCAGGTGGCCGGTCTGCGCTGCCTTGACGCCGATACTGGCGGTCTCCAGATCGCGGATCTCTCCGACCAGAATCACGTCCGGATCCTGCCGCAGGAACGCTTTCAGTGCCGAGGAGAAGTCCATGCCCTGCGAGGGGTTCACGTTGACCTGATTGACGCCCTCAAGGTTGATCTCGACCGGGTCTTCCGCCGTGGAGATGTTCCGCTCCGGCGTGTTGAGGATGTTTACCCCGGTATAAAGCGAGACGGTTTTGCCCGAGCCGGTGGGGCCGGTTACCAGAATCATGCCCTGCGGTTTGGCCAGCGCATCCATATAGAGCTGCTTCTGCCAGTCTTCGTACCCCAAGGCGTCGATGCCCATCTTGGCGCTTTCCGCGTCCAGAATCCGCAGTACGATTTTCTCGCCCCACAAGGTGGGGCAGGTGTTCACACGGAAATCGATGGAGCGGGTCTTGGACAGCCTCATCTTGATCCGGCCGTCCTGAGGCACCCGGCGCTCGGCGATATTGAGCTTGGCCATGATTTTCAGACGGGCCGCGATCTTGCCGGCGGTATTGATGGGGGGTTTGGCAATTTCACGCAGGATGCCGTCTTGCCGAAAGCGCACCCGGTAGGCCTTTTCGTAGGGCTCGAAATGCAGATCCGAGGCGCCCATCTTGATGGCATCAAGCAACAGCTTATTGACGAACTTGACGATTGGCGCGTCATCTGCGCCGGAGACGCCGTCGTCCTGCTTCTTGGCGTCGTCGTCGCCGCTGGAAATATCGATGTCTTCGAGGTCGGAATCCAGATCCTGAAAGGCGGAGCCTTCGGCCTCCGAGACAATTGCATCCAGCAGAGTCTTCAGCTTGTTGTCTTCGGCGATCAGGGTTTCAACATTGAGGCCGGTGTTGAAGCGGATATCTTCCAGCGCCTGCAGGTTGGTCGGGTCGGACACCGCCACGAACAGACGGTTGCCGCGCTTGAAAAGCGGCACGGCCCGGTGCTTGACCAACAGATTATTGTCCACCAGCCCTTTCGGCAGAGAATCCGGTAGCAGCGCAGCAAGATCAACAAGGGGGTCGCCAAACTCCTCAGCCGCGGTGCGGGCGACATCACCCGCCTTGGCCAACCCTTTCTCTACCAGATAGGCCACCAGCGGCACCCGATCGCGCCGAGACGCCAGCAGGGCCTCGCGGGCCTTGTCTTCTTCCAACAGGCCATCGCGGACCAGCCGTCTGGCCAGGCCGCTAAGCTGGATGTTTGCGCTATTCTCTGCCATGGATTCCGGGTCTTGTTCTGATTGTTCTGGGTTGCGCTCGCCCGGGAGACCCCCGTCTGCGCCGATTTTCTGACTCTACACACAAATTTCCGGCCATGCCACCGGGAGGGCGGCCATATCAGCGGGTTAGCCAACAGTCTTCAGGTAAATGCTTCGGGATGAGAACCGCCTCACGGGCTGATGGCGAAGTGAGTGGCTGGTTTATGACAGAAACAGGAACATCGGCGTGCCAAATTTTGTCACCGAGCGCCCATTTCCGGCATGTGGCGGCGTCATTTCCGGGCATGTTTGCGATCCTTGTTGTTCGCCATTGACGACGATCAGCCGTTTTGATGAAGTTGGCCCGCTGATTGCATAGTCAGTTACAGACGCTCTCCGGTCGGGGGGCGAGCCAAAGAAAAAATATACGACTGGAGATTCATCATGAAGAGCGTCCAACAAGGTTTTACCCTTATCGAACTGATGATCGTAGTAGCGATCATTGGTATTCTGGCTGCCGTCGCTATTCCGGCTTACTCTGACTACACCGTGCGTGCCAAGGTTTCTGAAGGTCTGAGCCTGGCTTCTGGTGCCAAGACTTCGGTTACCGAGTTCGCACTGTCTACGGGCGGTCTTCCTGCCGATAATGCTGAGGCTGGCCTTTTGTCCCCAACCAGCATCACCGGTAACAACGTTGCTTCTGTAACGGTCAACGGTGGTAACATTGAGATTGAGTATTCTAACGATGCAGCTATCCAAGGCAACACCGTAATTTTGGTCCCGGCGAACACTCAAGGGTCGATCATTTGGAGTTGCACTGGCGGTGACGTTGAGCCGCGCTACCGTCCGGCTAACTGCCGCCCATAATACCTGACGGTATATGGCGTAAAAGGGGCGACGGTTGTCGCCCCTTTTACGTTATTTGAAAAGGGGCTTTCGATGTGGTCTGGATTGGTTCGCGTGGCGCTGCCAGCCTTGACCCTTGTCGGTCTGCTTTTCTTGCCACTGGTGACGCTTTGGCCTGCTCTGTCAGGCCCTTTTCTATTTGATGACAATTTGAATCTTGATGCATTGCGGGTGCTGGAAGGTGAGGTTACTCGTAGTGGGCTGGCAAACTATTTGGCAGAGAAATCTGCAGGCCCGACCGGGCGGCCGCTGTCAATGCTTAGCTTCCTGCTGAATGATGTTTACTGGCCATCGGAGCCATGGTCATTCAAGTATACCAATCTGCTGATCCATATTATTAATGGTCTTTTGCTGGCCTGGCTGGTGTTGGTGATCGTTCGCCAGTGGGCGGGACAGCTGGATCAGCGTCATATTGTACTGTCGCTGCTTGTTGCTGCCTTCTGGGTGCTTAACCCCTATCAGCTTTCTTCGGTGATGTATGTGGTTCAGCGGATGGCGCTGCTTTCTTCCTTGTTTGTGTTGTCGGGTTTGCTGCTATATCTGGCCGGCCGACGCTTTCTGGCTGCCGGTGAGTCGGCAAAGGGATACGGGTTGATCTGGTCCGGCTATCTGGTTGGCGCCGGGATAGGCGTGCTTTGCAAGGAAAATGCCGCCCTGTTTGTTTTGATGGTGCCGCTGTTCGAATGGCTGCTTTTCCCGGCTCGAGCCTCCGGGCAGCCGCGTCCGGTGCTACTGAAAGCTACGCTGGGGCTGCCGGCGCTGGCGATGCTGATGGTGCTTGGCAGCTACTTTTTTTCTACGCATGGCTATGAATGGTTTCGGGACTTTACCTTGTCAGAGAGGCTGCTTTCGCAGGGCCGTGCTCTGGGTTATTACCTGTGGCGCTACCTGATACCCGGTGTAGGTTACGTGGGGCTGTATGCGGATGGCTTCGAGAAATCGGTTAGCCTGTTGCAGCCTGTTTCAACGTTGATCTGGATGATTGTCCATGCCCTGATCATTGCTTCGGCCATATTCTATGCTCGCCGTTTGCCGTTGCTATCTCTGGGGGTGCTGTTTTTTTATGTGGCTCATAGCATGGAGTCTGGCGCGATAGCGTTGGAGCTGTTCTTCGAGCACCGCAATTATCTGCCATCGGTGCTGTTGCTGCTCGGCGTGCTGCATATTCCCCGGCAAAAAGTGGCGATACTGACAATGGTACTGGTGGTGCTGAGCTGTGCGGCCCTGCAGTATCTTCAGGCAACATTCTGGGGCGACGAGCGCCATCTGAACACCATTATGGTGATGGAAAATCCTGATTCAGAGCGGGCGCTGGTGGTGTACGCCAATTACCTTGAGAGACAAGGCGATTTCGTCGACAGCCTGGTGGTGATGAAAAGCTATGTCGAGCAGCATCCCTATGGTATGGATATCGCGCTGAACGTGGTAAAAATGGCCTGCTTTCTTGGCATCGACAGCGAGCAGGATGCGGTTATGCTGGAAGCATCGACGGCCAAGTATAGGGGCAAGGCGGAGCCAGTTGTCCGGCAAATTGGAGACATTGCGCGCTGGGTGCATGAAGGGAAGTGCAAGAGCATTACCTTTGTCCATCTTGAGCGGTTTCTTGATAGCTATATGCGCGCCTATCCCCGTGATTCCGAGGCGACACAGGCACATCACGTCGCCCGTTCCTATCTGGATTATTACCGTGGTGATTATTCCGGTTTTCACACCCATATGACCGCAGCGCTGGATGTCCACCCCAATCTTCCACTGGCGTATTCCGCCTGCTCCAAATTTGCGGCTTTGGGTGGAGTTGAGCAGGGCTGTGAGTGCTTCCGGAAGTATGAATACCTGCTAGGCGACCGGGCGATTCAGAAGCCGACACTGACCCAACGATTACTTGACAGGGTGGATGGTCTGACGGCGGGGTTCAAGGCGGAAGCCGAGGCGGTTTGCGCAGCGGCAGGAAATAGAGGGTGATCAAGGGGGTTGACGCGGCATGGCCGAAGGCTGACAAAAAGCGGCACATGGTAGGGCTGAAGGATTTGAATGGATGAATTTTATATATATAAATCAATCGCTTGAACCCGGGCTAATGGCACTTCAGGCGCGGATGGGTTTGGCATAATTCGTGCTTCTTATATTGAAATGCACTCCAACCGGGGTAAACGGCCATGCGAGCGGTACAAAAGGGTTTTACATTAATCGAGTTGATGATCGTCGTGGCGATCATCGGGATTCTTGCGGCGGTGGCTATTCCTGCCTATCAGGACTATACCGTCCGCGCTCAGGTAACCGAGGCCCTGAATCTGGCATCCTCGCTCCGCTCTGAAATTGCCGGCACCGTGTTCGCCCAGACCGGCACCTTTACTGGGGTCTCATCAGGGTCTTTTGGCATCAAGCCGCCTGCCAGCTATCAGGGTAACTTCGTTGATCAAGTCGAGGTGACTGACGGTGTTATCAACGTCCGTCTGGGTAATACCATCAACCCAGAAGTTACTGGTGATGTTGTCAGTCTAAGTCCATCCCTGGTGGGGGGGGCGATTCGCTGGACTTGCAGTTTTAGTGGTGCCCCCCGTTACGTGCCGTCGAATTGCCGCTAGAGCCCTGGAAAGGAAGGCTGTCCTGGAGCTGCGCTGATGCTGCTCCATTAAATTCAGACGCGCTCGCCACCTTCCGCCCGCAATATTTCCCGGTATATCTGGTCATACCGAGAGGCGCAGGCTTCCCAGCCAAACCGGCTGATTACATAGGCTCTCAAATCCTTGATATCCGGCGGTTGTTGAAGAATCTCGACGATTCGTGCTGAAAGGTGCGTCGTGTCTAACGGGTTAACGATGCATTTCTCCTGATACTCCACTGGAAAGATATCCCTTACTGCCGGCACATCTCCAACCAGAGCCGGGCATCCGCAGCAAATGGCCTCCAGCGTGACTAGCCCAAGCCCCTCGGCACTGACGAAAGGGGCAACGAAAATCGCTGCCTCGCGATACAAATCGGGGAGGTCGTTGTGCAGTACGGGGCCAAGGAAAGCCACTTTTCTGATGAGTCCAAGCTCCCGAGCCTGAGTCTGGAGGTGCCGTAGCTCTGTTCCTCCCCCGGCAACTACGATGTGAGCATCAGGATATTGTTTGTTGATCAGTGGTAGTGCTGATAGCAGATATGTCAGGCCTTTGCCTTTAACCAGGCGGCCCACAAACAGAATTCTCCCTGGAACTCGTGAGTTTGCATCATTGTCGGTGGGTTTGAATGCACTTAAGTTCACCCCCATTGGCGCGACCGATAGTTGGCTTGAGTCGGTCCCGAGCCTTTTGGCTTCGCCTAGCATGCTGTTACTCACCACGGTGACATGACTTGCTATCCGTAGTGCCCGCGATTTGAGTTTAAGTAATAGTGGGTTCTGGAGACCCAAAAGATCTCCTCCATGGGAGGTGAGAACTATAGGGGGAAGTTTTCTGAACTTCCCTGCAATCCACAAAGCGATGCCCTGAGGAATGATCCAGTGTGCATGAATAAGCGTCGGGTTGATTTTGGGAATTATCCGAAGCAGAGCTACTATCATGCCAAGCAGAAAGCATGGAACAAGTAGCCATTTCCATGGTGATAATTCCAGATTGCTCATAATGCCCCCGCCCGCAATCAGGGTTTCCATTGGTTCGGGGGCATAACGGAACCTGTGAATGGTTATGCCATCGACTACCTCAGCTATGGCGCTGCCGCGTGAGTGAGGGCAGAGCACATGAATTTCGAACTCGTTATCAATATGCTTGCAAAGGGTGTGCACAAACGCAGGCTCTGGATCGTCTGGCCAGCGAGGGTATGTGGAGGCAATAACCAAAACAGTCTTTCTAAATACCAATTTATTTTTCTTCGTTGGCTTCATTGGTGCAACTCATCTACTTTGATCCGCGTTAATCATCCTTATACATTAGCGCTGTAATTTGTTCTGAAACGAGGCCAATCAGAAAAACCAGTACAGATGTGATAAATAAAAGTGCTCCCATATTGGTGAAGCGACCATCCAATAAGTAGGTATAGGCATAGTAAACGCTGCCCAATGCAAAAAATAAAAAGCTAATGGGAAGGAAAAGCTTAAGGGGAGAGTAGAGAGTGCCAACTTTGAAAATAATAAGAAAGAATCGAATTCCATCGCGTGTCAAATTGATGTGGCTACTCGTGCCTTCCATTCGAGCTTGCACGGCTATGGGCTGATAGACCACTGAGTAGCCTGCGCGGAAAAAAGACATAGTGATCGTTGTGGGGTATGAAAACCCGTTTGGAAGAAGATAAAGAAACTCAAGAAACTTTTCACGTCGAACCGCTCGAAAACCGGATGTCAAATCACGCACAGTCTGTCCGGTCATCCATGATGCAAGGCGGTTGTACAGCCTATTGGCAAAGTGCCGGCTGGCGCTTGCCTGGCCGTTGGCGTCTCTGGAACCGACCACCATGTCCACGTTGTCTTTCAGCCGATCCAGCAGAATCTGTATGTCTTCAGGGCGGTGTTGGCCGTCACCATCCATGAAGATGATGACATCCTTGCTGGCGTTGCGAGCTCCTGTTTTTATGGCAGCGCCATTGCCTTTGGAGTAAGGGTGGGAAATTACTTTTGCGCCGGCATCGTTGGCGGACGTGGCGGTGTTATCTGTAGAGCCATCGTCAACAACAATGACCTCTGCGTGGGGGTGTAGAGCGCGAATTCGGCTTATCACTCCGGGCAGGCTGGCGGATTCATTCTTTGCTGGTATGACAATGCTGATGCTCATAACTAATCCGCTGTTATTTTAGCTTTTTCAAAAAAGTAGAAGTCAGAAAAAGACCCTTTGGTGTCGTCTCCCCTATAAGGATAGATATTCTTCCTGGTATCTATAAGCACCCATTCCGGTCTATTTTCTTCTACCCAGCATGTGAACTCTCGATGATACACATGCTTCCCTTGGTACTTGTCTTGCTGGTCGGTATTAGATGAATAGATAACGACGTACTTTGTGGATGAGTCAAACAGCATGTTCAAGTAATCCCGGTACGTGCTCTCTTCGACAAGATGGTAAATAACGTCAAGAGATATTCCCATTTCCGCTTTTTGGTTCAAGATCTCATCGGATGTAAAGAACGACTTTGATTGGTCATTTTTGTACTTTTCCCTGCATATGGCTATCGCTTCATGGCTAATATCAATGCCTATATAGGTTGGGATGCGAAGTAGGCCGAGCTGATTGCCATCGCCGCAACCGTGCTCTATAGCAGAGTCGATTAACTGTCTGGAAGTGAACTCGTTAATTACATCGGATTTGAATATGGCAAATTTGTTATAAGAGCCTTCTCCCGAGTCTCCTCCTTTCTGGTATCTTTCTTTCCAGTAATTCTCGGAAGATTTGAAGTCAGATCTGGATGAAAATAGATAAAAGTAGATTTTTTTCGCAAGACCATGGAGGGCGGGAAAATGAGATAGCATGTACTTTGTTCTGTTTTTTATGCTTTTCATGCGGCGGCCTCTATCAGAATTCTCGCCTTGAAGTATTTTCCGATTATTGGAATGTAGGATAGAAAGTGAATGTGCTTCATCGCATTGTAATGAGGAATAAGCCATGTGCGACTCACTTTGTATCCTGCCTTTTCCAGTAGGACTGCATTTTCTTGCGGTGTCCTGACTGCGATATGTTCAGGAAATTGCCTTAATATAAAGTTATTGCTCTTCATTTTCTCTATAAAAAAATAGGCGTTAGGGGTGTGAATGTAAAGCTTTCCACCCGGTTTCAGGCTTGTTCTTATTTGTCTTAAGATGTTTATCCAGTCTTCATCGTATACGTGTTCTGAGAAATCCATTGCAAATGCTGCGTCAAATGAGCTGTGAAACTGCCGGCAAAATTCACTTATATCGCCACAGAAGAAACGGGCATTATCTATATGTAATTTGTGCTTCTTGAGATTTGCTTCTCTGATAAATGGCTCGGAAAAATCTATGCCAGCATAAGACTTGGCGGTAGGGGCTGCCAGCTCCATCAACAGGCCATTGCCACATGCATAATCAGCAATGTCGAGGCCGTCTTTCAGGTCGATGTAGTCAAGTATCTTTTTTAGTCTCAGAGTAGAGTGACGTTTGAATGCGGCAACATAGACTTCATTATGCATCTGTTTTAGTTCTTCTTTCGATTTCATAGGCGGTCCCTTTGCAAGGCGGTGAGGATTCCGGCCTTGTCATTTTTTATCATGGGGTACTTTCCTGTCCACCTTGAAGTGGATGCCCCACATTGCGGTTGCCGTAATAAAAATCGAAGAATAAAGGCCGGCTACAATTCCATGCATACCATGCCCTGGCGCCAGAAGTGCCAACAGGGTAATGCCGATCACGATTCCCCCTGCCTGCAACAAGATGCGTTGCTTGTGCTTTCCCTCGGCGACAAGAACCGCTCCGCCAGAATACTGCAAGGCCAGACCGAGTGGAACGAGAGCCATGTATTGCACTGTCTGGGCCGACTCCTCGAAGCTCGAGCCAAGAACTATGGGTAAATAGGGGGCAAGCGCCCAGATTACCATGGTCGCGATCAGCCCGTAGGCAATAGATGCCTTCAGAAGTGATGACGCCAGGCGCCTGGAAGGGTCCAGACCATGCCTTTCATTTTGAAACAAGCTGGGAAGGGTGGCTGCAGTTGCCGCATGAATGGGGGAGCTTG
This sequence comes from Alcanivoracaceae bacterium, assembly GCA_046292765.1. Taxonomy (GTDB): domain Bacteria; phylum Pseudomonadota; class Gammaproteobacteria; order Pseudomonadales; family Alcanivoracaceae; genus PGZG01. The sequence goes on from JBKBQA010000004.1 coordinate 101,835, forward strand.
CAACAACTGCTAGCCGATGGGCCGCTGCATATATCCCGGTAATGTAGCTGGATGTCAGCGCCAGAATAACGGCTTTATCAAGCATTTCAGAGGCGCTATCAAGGAATGCCATGATCGAAAAAGAGGCGGGGAACCCTCCCGCTCTGGGTGGCCGGATTAGCCTTAAAGGCAACGACGAGGATACATGCACGCTAGCTATTGCAATAATCATGGCAATACTCGCCGTGGCGCAATGAATAATCAGGTAATGGGTCAGACTGTGGCCGTCTTGAAGGTAGAAGAATAGAACGGCGAAAAGATTGGAAACTGGAACCAACGTATTCGTAGCGCCAGACATACTCATTCTTTTTGTTGCTTGAAATGCATGATAACTGGCTCGAATTAACGGAAAAAAAACCAATTCAGCCAGTAGTATGCTGGCCAGCATGGCTCCGTTGGTGTTATCCGGGAATATTTGCCGGGCGATCAGCGCATACAGGATGGCCAGGGGGACTGAAAAGATAACGATGGCACTGATTGTTGAGCTCCAGGCCTCTGGAAAGTTACCGCTGCTATGCGCGGTCATCTGAATCATTCTGGTGCCGTAGCCACTGCCTACGATGTTGCCGAGAATGATTGCCATGCCTGCCATGCCGGCAAATATGCCGTAGTTTTCAGCGCCTATTGCCCTTGCCAGCGCAATGATCCATGCAAGTTGAAGAATAATGCGAATTCCATACCAGATAGCCAGATGTATAGCCCCACTGTTGGCTATATTCCTGACTGTAATGGATCTCGACTTTTGCATTACGGCTGCGCCTGCTGCAACACAATGGTCTGTCTCACTGGGCTATGTCCTTTTTTTAGTCTCGTTGGAGCAAAGCCTTAACGACAAATCCACTGCCCGGACATGTTTGGTAATCGACCCCGATGATACCGAGATCGGAAACTCCAGTGATGGCATATGTTTCAGGGTAGAAGGAGTGACCGAGCCGGAGATTTCTACGGTTATCCCCGCCTCATAGGCAGCTAAAGCCTTGTGGCGGTCGTTGATATCAAACTCGTCGAGCATGATCTGATCCGGTCGGGCGGCAATAGCTTCTTCCAGCTCCACCAAGGTTTCGACTTCGACAATGATTTTTTTGTCCGGGGCCAGAGCTCGGGCGCGTTCGATCGCGGCAGTGATAGAGCCACATGCAGCAATGTGGTTTTCCTTGATCAGGAAGGCATCGTAAAGGCCGATGCGGTGGTTATGGCAGCCGCCGCAAAGGACGGCGTATTTCTGCGCGGTACGCAGGCCCGGCAGGGTTTTGCGGGTGTCGAGGATGGTTACCGGGTGGCCGGCGACGGCGTCGTTGTACTGCCGCGCCGCGGTGGCGGTGGCGGACAGTGTCTGCAGGAAGTTTAGCGCTGTGCGCTCGCCGGTGAGGATTTGCCGGGTATTGCCGCGCAGGGTGCAGAGCACACGGTTGGCGGCAACCCGCTCACCGTCAACGGCGTGCCACACGATGCTGACGCCGCCGCCAAGCTGACCAAACACCTCATTCACCCAGGCCTGGCCACAGAATACGGCGTCCTCGCGGGTGATGATGGTGGCGCTGGCTTGCGCGTCAGCGTCAATCAGTTGTGCAGTGAGATCCCCCGAGCCGATATCTTCTGTGAGTGCGGCGCGCACCTGTCCGGGAATATCGGCAATGACGTAATCAGGTAATTCAGGGCTTTTCACCGTTAAAAAACTCTCTGGTCAGTTTGACGACAAGGGGGCTGAGCAATAGCAGGGCGATCAGGTTCGGCACCGCCATCAGTGCATTAAGGACATCTGCCATGTCCCACACCACTGACAGGCTGCTGACCGCGCCGATCGGCACCATCAGGATCCAGCACAGACGGAAAGGTAATACCGCTCGCTCGCCGAACAGGTATTGGGCGCAGCGCTCGCCATACAGGCTCCAGCCCAGCAGGGTGGTAAAGGCAAACACGGCAAGGCCAAGCACAACGATGGTCTGACCAAAGGCGCCGAAGGTGGCGCTGAACGCCAGGGCGGACAAAGGGGCGCCACTCTGGCCGGACTCGAAGGCGCCGGTGACGACGATAGCAAGGCCGGTGATGGAGCAGATGATAATGGTGTCGATAAAGGTACCGAGCATGGCGATCGAGCCCTGCCGGCACGGGTGATCGGTGGTGGCAGAGGCATGGGCGATCGGGGCGCTGCCAAGGCCGGCCTCGTTGGAGAATATACCGCGGGCAACACCGAATCGGATCGCAGCCCAGACCGTGGCGCCGGCGAAGCCACCGCCGGCGGCGCTGCCGGTGAAGGCGTCGGAGAGACAGCGGGCCAGCGCCGCTGGCAACTGATCGGCATGATGGACCAGCACTACCAGTCCGCACAGCAGGTAGGTCACTGCCATCAGCGGTACCAGGGCAGTGGCGGCGGTGGCGATGCGGCGGATGCCACCGAGAATGACCATGGCCACCAGAATGGCCATCAGCACACCGCTCAACTGACGATCCACGCCAAAGGTACTTTGCAGGCCATCTGCCACCGAGTTGGCCTGTACGCCGTTGCCGATGCCGAAGCCGGCCAGCATGCCGAATAGCGCAAACAGGGTGGCAAGCCAGCCGAAGCGGGGACCAAGGCCGTTACGGATGTAATACATCGGGCCGCCGACATGCTGGCCGCGGCTGTCCTTTTCACGGAAATGAACGGCCAGCACGGCTTCACTGTACTTGGTGGCCATGCCGACCAGCGCAATCAGCCACATCCAGACCAGTGCTCCGGGGCCGCCCAGATGGATGGCTGTGGCCACACCGGCGATGTTGCCGGTGCCGACTGTGGCCGCTAGGGCGGTGGCGAGGGCCGCATATCCGCTGATGGTGCCCTCACCGCGGGAGCGGCCGAACAGCTGGCGAAAGCCGAACACCAGCTTGCGCATGGGCAGGAAGCCAAGACGCAGGGTCAGCCAGATGCCGGTGCCGCCGATCAACAGCAGCATGGCGGGGCCCCAGACGATAGAGTTGGTCTGGGCTACGGTATCAGCGAGTACTTGCTGGAATTGCTCCATGGGCTTCCCTGAAGGTGCGGAAAGCGATCAAGCTTAGAGCATGCGCTGATGACCGCAAAGGCCTGATGCGAATGGTTGATGGCTCTCTTGCTATACCCTGTCCATAGGGCCGGGTACATTGCTAATGATAAATGCGTATATGATAACTACTTCATAAATACTAGGCTTGTGGGCGTGATAAAGTCTGATCAAATTATGACCAAACCGGTGTGGCCGTGGACAAGATAACTCCGCTCAAGCCTGTCTCTGCCGCTCGCCCGCCGAGACCGCTGCCGCGTCCGGTGGAAAAGGCCAGCATCCGGGCCAGCGAGCTGCTGGCCGGCTACCTGAGTGACATGCTCGACAGCGCTGACGACAAGCTGTTTGACCTGTCGGAGGGGCAGCAGACCGGCGCTTTGGACGCCATGCGGGAGTTGCGTCTGAAACGCGCCGGGGTCGAAACCGGCTTCCGCCAGACCCTCGAAAATCAGTTTCGCACTGGCTATATGGGTGAGGAGCACGGCGGTTCCGTGCTCGGCAATCTGGATCTCAGCACGCTGTCGCTGGTGCAGGAAGATCAGATGGAAGTGGATCTGGCCATCAACACCATGGCCCGCCGAATCCGCATGGCCAGCGACTCTCAGCTGCGTGCTTTCAATCATCGTCTGGAGTACCTCAGCGAGGGCAAGAGGGAGTTTACCGAGCGTAACAGCCCGCTTGATCCCGCTCAGGTGGTGGCAGCATTCCGCCAGGAGGCTGAGAAGCTCGACGTTGATATTCGCACCCGACTGATCATGTTCAAGCTGTTCGAGCGCCTGGTGCTCAGTGAGCTTGGTTACGTCATCACTGAAGCGAATCAGGTGCTGGTCGATAGCGGGGTGCTGGCGGACATGACCACGCCCCCGATCAAGGCCTCGCGTCAGCCGGGGCAGAGCCCCCGTCCGGCGACTCAGGGGGCGCCGGCATCCGTCAATCCGGTGGAGTCCCTGCTCGGTGGTGCCGGTGGTACGGCGGCGGATCCCACCGCGCTTTATGCCATGTTCGGTGAACTGATGGATGCGGTGCGCATGCTGTCGGTGCGCGCGGCAGGCTCTGCACCGGCACCCTCCAATATGGCGGTAATGCAGGGCGGTGTGGCCTACGTTAACGGCGCTCCGGTGGCAGATGCGAGTCAGGTCCGTCAGGTGTCGTCGGATGATCTGGTCGGCATGTTGAATCGCCTGCAGCGGGTAGAGACCTCGTTAGAGGAAATGGAGCACGGGCACGACACCCAGCGTCCGGAGGACATGGATGTTCGCGTCGAGCTGTCAAGTCTGCTCGGTGCGGAAGGTGGCGATGAAGCGGTGCATGCTCTTGATCAGGCGGATGATGCTGTCATCAATCTGGTGTCGATGCTGTTTGATTTCATCTTCGATGATCAGGCACTTGCCACCGAGATCAAGGCGCTGATCGGACGGCTGCAGATTCCGTTCCTGAAGGCGGCGATTGCCGACAAGAGTTTCTTCAGTAATGAACAACATCCTGCCCGGTTGTTCCTGAACACGCTGGCCCGCGCCGGTAGCCAGTGGGCACCCTCACAGGGCGTGTCAGATCCGTTGTACCGGTTGATCCGGGAAACGGTGTTCAATGTCTTGAATGATTTCGATCTTGATGCCGGGCTGTTCGAACGTCTGCGCGAGCAGGTCGAAGATGTGGTGGACCGCCAGGAAAATCAGCGCCAGCGTGTTGAAGAGCGACTGCAGGAAGTCGAACAGGGCAAGATTCTCGCCGAACAGACCCGTCGCATCGTCACTGTGGCGCTTCAGGAGCGTATCAGCCAGCGAGCCTTGCCGGCGGTGGCGGTAGTGCTTATCAAGGACGCGTGGCAACAGGTGCTGTACCTGACGTGTCTGCGGGAAGGGACTGGCAGCGAGCTGTGGCAGCGTCAGTTGAAAGTGCTCGAAGTGCTGATCTGGAGTGTGTTGCCAAAAAAGGATGACAGCTCGCGGGCGAAGCTTGCGGATCTCGGCCCCAAGGTGGTGGTGAGTCTGCGCAAGGGGCTGGAGAGTATTGGCTTTGATGCTGCCGAGCGGCAGCGAATGCTTGATGAGCTCACGGCGTTGCATGCCGAGTTGCTGAAGCCGGAACTGCAGGTAGATCCGGCGCGTGAGGTGGTGGTGCTGGCGCCGGAGCCGGAGCCGGAAGAGACCGTCGAGTCGGCCGAAGAGCTGCCGATTGATCACCCGACTTTGAAACGGGTCACCACCATGAAATCCGGTCAGTGGATCGAGATTGGTCAGGGTGAGGACAGCAAGCGGTTGCGCCTTGCTGCCAATGTCCGCCACGGTACCAAGCTGGTGTTCATCAATGCCCGGGGGATTCGGGAGGCAGAGTACAGTGGCATGGCACTGGCACTGGCGGTGGAAGCCGGCGATATTCGCATCATCGATGGCAGCCCGCTGTTTGATCGCGCACTGGAGTCCGTGATCGGTGATCTGCGTCGCATCCGGGAACAGGGCGCTCAGGCCTGACCTTTGCCTTTTCGGTGAAAGCGGGGATACTGGTTCCATGTTGTTCATGCGGAGCCAGCCTTGCTGACACTGACAGATCACTGGGTGGATCAGGCCCGTCACTGCCCATCGCCAAATCGAAATCCTCGCCCCGATCCGGCAGACATTGCGCTGATCGTTATCCATGGCATCAGTCTTCCGCCGGGAGAGTTTGGTGGTGCGCATATTGATGAGTTGTTCTGCAATTGCCTCGACCCCGCTGGCCATCCCTACTTTGCTACTGTCTGCGGCCTCGAGGTGTCATCGCACTTCCTGATCCGTCGTCATGGAGAGCTGGTGCAGTATGTTCCCTGTAACGAGCGCGCCTGGCACGCTGGTCGATCAAGCTGGCAGGGGCGAGAAAACTGTAACGATTTTTCCATCGGCATCGAACTGGAAGGCACCGATCATGATCCGTACACATCGGCGCAGTACGGTCGCCTGAACGAGTTGCTGGCCGTATTGCGCCGACACTACGGGATTCCCATCGAGGCGCTGGCCGGGCATGATCAGATTGCTCCCGGGCGCAAGACCGACCCGGGGCCGGCATTCGAATGGGCCCGCCTCACGGCAGACAACGAACCGGAAAGCGCGGCCTGAACCGGCGGAGAGGGAGACGATGAAATTACTGGTGCTTCTGGTGGTATTGGCGCTGCGCCGACTGGACGTGGTGTGGCCCGACTGGTTGACAGGTGGCGGGCAGATGGCGCGACTGCAGAACTGGTTTAGCGGCCTGCTTGCCGATCACTTGAGTGATCTGGTGGCATGGGGGCTCCGAGTGGCCCTGCCGGCGTTGCTGGTGGCCTGGTTGATGCTGGTGCTGCATGGCATGTTGTGGGGGCTGGCGGGCTGGGTGGCGGGCGCCGTTCTGTTGCTGTGGCTGCTTGGCCCGGAAAGTGAGTTCCGCCACCTTGATGACATGCTGGTGCGCGGACGGATGAGTGATCCGCACACCCTTGGCCAACTTGCCGAGCAGCATTTTGGCGCTCAGGGGCAGCCTGGTGAACCGGGTTACTTTGCCGGTCTGATGATGCGGATTCTGCATCGGGACAGTGGCCATTTGTTTGCCACGGTGTTTTTCCTGATGGCGCTGGGCTACTGGGCTGCCTTCCTCTACCTCGCCAACCGTTGGCTGGCCGCGCGGCCATCGCTGGCCGGCAGCGAGGCCGCCCGGGTGGTGGATGCGGCCATGTTCTGGCTGCCATCACGACTGCTGATTGTTGTTATGGCGCTGGTCGGTGATTTCCGGCGGGTCATGGAGGCTGTCGACGGTCGCATGCTGCAACTGGACGACAATCACCGCGTTCTTGAGGACGCTACTATTGCCGCGCTGGACCTTGATGCGGAGCCCGATCCCGATGATCTTCAGGCCGGTATCGATATGCTGGAAGCGCTGCAAAGTTTGCTGCTGCGCTGTTTGGCAATGTGGCTGATCATGGCGGCAATCTGGATCATGTTGATCTGAACTGACAGCGGTTGACATGCCTTGTCACCCACTCGTCCTTGACCCTCCTCCCGTGCTCTCGCCATACTCTGGCGATACGGGATGTTTACCCCCATCCCGTTGTTCCCACGGCAGGCCGGCGACCCCGGCCCGTTGTTTCCTGCGACCAAGGATAAACACCCATGACGCGCCGCTTTTTTGACGACCAGGACGCTGCGGAAACTCGCGAGTGGCTGGATTCTCTCGATTCCGTCATTGAACACGAGGGCCCCGAGCGGGCCGGCTGGCTACTCGACCGGCTCACCGATACCGCCACCGAACTCGGCATTTACCGCAAGCATCTCTGCACCCCCTATCTGAACACCATCAGCCCGGAAAAACAGCAGCCGCTTCCCGGTGACATGCTGATGGAGCGACGTATTCGCTCGCTGGTGCGCTGGAATGCGCTGGCAACGGTGATGCGCGCCAACATGAATGACGACGAGCTCGGCGGCCATATCGCCACCTTTGCGTCCTCAGCGACCCTGTACGATGTGGGCTTCAATCACTTCTTTCGCGCTGCCACGGACGACTTCGGTGGTGACCTGATTTATTACCAGGGCCATTCCGCACCGGGGATCTACGCCCGTGCCTTTCTGGAAGGCCGACTGACCGAAACCGAGCTCGACAATTTCCGCCGTGAGGTAGATGGCAAGGGGCTGTCGTCCTATCCCCATCCCTGGCTGATGCCGGACTTCTGGCAGTTCCCCACCGTCTCCATGGGGCTCGGGCCAATCCAGGCGATCTATCAGGCCCACTTCATGAAGTACATGGAGAATCAGGAGCTGATTCCCAGCCAGCAGCGCAAGGTGTGGGCATTTCTTGGCGACGGCGAGATGGATGAGCCGGAATCCCTCGGCGCCATTTCGCTGGCCGGCCGGGAAAAGCTCGATAACCTGATCTTTGTCGTCAACTGCAACCTGCAGCGACTGGATGGGCCGGTGCGTGGTAACGGCAAGATTATTCAGGAGCTGGAAGGGCAGTTCCGTGGTGCCGGCTGGAACGTCATCAAGGTGATCTGGGGACGCCGCTGGGACCAGTTGTTGGCCCGTGATTCCAAGGGTCTGCTGCGTCGCCGGATGGAAGAGTGTGTTGATGGCGAGTATCAGGCCTACAAGAAAAACGGCGGTGCCTATACCCGCGAGCATTTCTTCGGCAAATATCCTGAGCTGAAGGAAATGGTTGCCCATCTCAGTGATGAGGAGATCTATGATCTCAACCGCGGCGGCCATGATCCCTACAAGGTTTACGCTGCCTATCACGAAGCGGTCAACACGACCGGTCGGCCGACGGTGATCCTCGCCAAGACCATCAAGGGTTATGCCACTGGCGCCGGCGAAGCGGTCAACAAGGCGCACCAGATGAAGAAGCTGGATCTGGATTCGCTGAAGGAGTTCCGCGATCGCTTTAATATGCCTTTCAGCGACGAGCAACTGAAGGATGTACCCTTTTACCGGCCGTCAGAAGACAGTCCGGAAATGCGCTACATGCGCGCCCAGCGCGATGCCCTGGGTGGCGGCGCGCTACCGTATCGTCGTCGGGCATCCTCTGAGAAGTTGACGGTGCCACCGCTGTCGGTGTTCGAGCAATTCATCAAAGAGGGTAGTGGTGATCGGGAAATATCCACCACCATGGCATTTGTGCGCATGCTCTCGACCCTGATCAAGCAACCGGGTATCGGTGACAGGGTGGTGCCGATCGTGCCGGACGAGGCGCGCACTTTCGGTATGGAAGGCATGTTCCGTCAGCTCGGCATCTATTCCGCCGAGGGGCAGAAGTATCAGCCGGAAGATGCCGGTCAGGTGATGTATTACCGCGAGGACCGCAAGGGTCGGATTCTCGAGGAAGGCATCAACGAAGCTGGCGCGATGTCAGCCTGGATTGCTGCGGGCACCAGCTATTCGGTGCACGACAAACCGATGATTCCGTTTTATATCTACTATTCCATGTTCGGCTTCCAGCGGATCGGTGATCTGGCCTGGGCGGCAGGTGATAGTCAAGCGAAAGGATTTCTGCTCGGCGCTACCGCGGGTCGCACCACCCTGAATGGGGAGGGCCTGCAGCATCAGGATGGCCACAGTCATCTGCTCGCCAGCACCATTCCGAACTGCATCGGCTACGATCCGACCTATGCTTACGAGTTGGCCGTGATCCTCCAGGATGGTCTGCGCCGCATGTATGGCGAGCAGGAGAACGTGTTCTATTACCTGACGCTGATGAATGAGAACTATGTTCACGGCGTGATGCCGGAGGGCGCCGGGCAGGGCATCTTGCGTGGGATGTATCCGCTCAAAGCCGTGGAAGCGAAACGCAAGAATGCACTACGGGTGCAATTGCTCGGCAGTGGCACTATTTTGCGAGAAGTTGAGGCGGCGGCTGAGATTCTGCGCGATGACTTTGCTATCGCGGCGGATGTCTGGAGTGTTACCAGCTTTACCGAGTTACGTCGCGAGGGCATGCAAGTGGATCGGGATAATCTGCTCCACGCGGATCAGCCGGCGAAAACCTGCTGGGTGCAGCAATGTCTCGAAAAGGCCATTGGCCCGGTCATTGCCGCCACCGATCACATGAAGCTGCAAGCCGATATGATCCGCCCCTGGATCGGGCAGCGCTATGTGGTGCTCGGCACGGACGGTTTTGGTCGCAGTGACTCACGCCAGAAGCTGCGCCGGTTCTTCGAAGTGGATCGTTACTTTGTGGTGCTGGCGGCGCTCAAGGCATTGGCCGATGACGGTCAGCTCGATCATAAGCAGGTGGTCGCCGCCATGAAGCAGTTCGGCATTGATCCAGCCAAACCCTACCCACCGCTGCACTGAGGAGATCAGCATGAGCATGGAAATCGTGCGCGTGCCGGATATCGGCAGCGAGGATGCAGTAGATGTGATCGAGGTATCGGTCAAGGCGGGCGATCAGCTCGCCGCAGAGGCCACCATTGTGGTGCTGGAATCCGACAAGGCCACGGTGGAAGTGCCACTGCCGATGGCAGGAACGGTCAAGACCCTTCTGGTGAAAACCGGTGATCGGGTGAGACAGGGCGATCCTTTGCTGGAACTGGATACCGCCTCGGCCGGCGCGGCGTCCGGTGCCGTTACGGCGGCGCAGGAAAAGCCGGCCGCCAGCGATGTTTCAGTGCCGGCGCCACCAAAGCAGCAGCCGGCCACAGCGCCGAAAGCCGCCGCCAGCGTCGAACTTCGGGTACCGGATCTGGGCGACATTGACGCCGCCGAGATTATCGAGTTGCTGGTGCGGGAAGGCGACACGGTTGAGGTCGACCAGATCGTGGCAGTACTGGAGTCTGACAAGGCGTCGGTGGAGATCCCGGCGACCGCTGCCGGAGTGCTGAGCAGCCTGCTGGTCAAGGTGGGTGACAAACTGAAGACCGGGGATCGTATCGGCGTGTTGTCCGGGGCGGCGGTTGTGACTGCCGACGCGGAGCCGGCGACAACGCCGGCTGCTGCTGCAGCGGCGGACAGCTCCGCCAGCAGGCCGGCAGCGGATGCCGGGGTACCTGCTTCGGTCAGCGTCAAGGCGCCTGCGACGGACACCACCCATGGTGGCAGTGGGCCGGTACACGCCGGTCCTGCAGTGCGCAAGCTGGCACGGGAGCTCGGCGTGGATCTCGCCGTGGTGACCGCTAGCGGGCCGCGTCAGCGGATTGTTCAGGAAGATGTGCAGGCCTGGGTCAAGCAGCGCTTGAGTCAGCCGCCGCCGGCTGCAGCATCAAGTAGCATGGCTTTGCCGGGGTTGCCGGAGATTGATTTCAGTCGCTTTGGCCCGGTTGAGCGGATCGCGCTGAACAAGTTGCGCAAGGTGGCGGCCAGTAATCTGCACCGCAGCTGGTTGACGATTCCTCATGTGACCCAGCACGACGAGGCCGACATCACCGAGCTGGAGGCGTTTCGTCAGGGTGAGAATGCACGTCTGGCCAAGCAAGGCGGCAAGCTCACCATGTTGGCGTTTCTGGTGCGAGCCTGTGCGGTGGCGCTGGAGAAGTTTCCGCGCTTTAACAGTTCACTCAGTGTTGAAGGTGATGCGCTGATCGAGAAGCGCTACATCCACATCGGGGTGGCGGTGGAAACCGAGAACGGCCTGATGGTGCCGGTGGTGCGGGATGCCAACCAGAAGGGCGTTGTCCAGATCGCTGCAGAAGTGGCAGAGCTGGCGGCCAAGGCACGAAACCGCAAGCTGACGCCAGCGGACATGCAGGGCGGTGCTTTCAGTATCTCGTCACTGGGGGGCATTGGCGGCACAGCCTTTACGCCGATCGTTAACTGGCCGGAGGTGGCGATTCTGGGGGTGAGCAAGTCGGAAATGAAACCGCGCTGGAATGGCAAGGATTTCGAGCCCCGGCTGATGTTGCCGCTGTCGTTGTCTTACGACCACCGGGTTATTGATGGTGCCGACGCAGCGCGCTTTATCACCTTCCTCAATGAAATGCTGACCGACATGCGCCGCGCTCTTTTGTAAGAGCGGCGATCATGCCACCCTCGCAGGGGTTTCCTGCGGGGGTGGCAGTCCTGCTGCGATCCTCAGGATCAACGTTCGCTGCGTTTTTCCTTCTTCTTGTCTTTCTTGCCTTTGCGGTCTTCCTTGTGTTCCTGCCACTTGCTCTGGCGCTCTTCCCGCAGATCCGCCATCCTGGCGCGCTGGTCGGCATCCAGAACGGCGTCGACACGCTGTTGGGTGCGCTCGCGCAGTGCCTGCATTTCCTGGCGATGTTCGCCGAAGATTTGCTGGATCTCTTTCTTCTGTGGTTCGCTCAGTTGCAGCCGCTGCTCCAGGTGTTCCATGTAGCGCTCGTGGTGCTGACCGCGCTCGGCGGGGCCGGCGCTGGCGATCAGGGGGGCACTCAGGATCAGGGCGATCAGTATCTTTTTCATGGTCAGGCTCCTCTCTCGTTGATGGGATCATGATGGCCCCGGAATGTGCAACGAATGCGCAACAAGCCCGCATAAATCAGGGAGAAGGCTCCGGCTCAAGGCTGCCAAGTCGATAGCCGGCGCCATACACGGAGTCAATGAACTGGATGCCGGGGAAGCGGTCCGCCAGTTTCTGGCGCAGCTTCTTGACATGGCTGTCGATGGTGCGGTCGCTGACCACCCGATGATCGGTGTAGATGCGGTCCATCAACTGCTGGCGCGAGCGGATATGGCCGGGGTGGTCTGCCAGTGCCTGCAACAGGGCGAACTCCACCGCAGTCAGGGGCATGCCGTCTCCGTTGAACACCACCTGCAGCCTGTCCGCGTCGAGCTGCAGGCCGGTGCTGTTCCCCGGCGGTTGTTGCAGTCGGCGCAGGATCGCCTTGATACGGGCGATCACCTCCCGCGGGCTGAAAGGCTTGCAGATATAATCATCGGCACCCAGCTCCAGTCCCAGCAATCGATCCAGCTCATCGACGCGGGCGCTGGTGATCAGGATCGGCACCCGGGAGAACTGGCGTATCTGTTTGCACAGCTCCAGTCCGTCACCATCTGGCAGCATCAGATCCAGCAGTACGACATCGGCGCCGTGGGAGCGCAGCGCGGCAAGCGCGCTCTGACCGCGCAGATGGACATCCGCATCGAAGCCGGCGTGACGACAGTAGTCCGCCAGCAGGCTGGCGAGCTTTTCCTCGTCCTCGATTATCAGCACCCGGGTCATTCAGCCATCCACTCCTTTCAGCTTGACGATGATCTGCAGGCCACCCAGGGTGGAATGGCTTGCTTCAATACTGCCTTGATGCGCCTCGACAATCCGTTGGCACAGGGCAAGGCCAAGGCCCGCGCCGCCGAGCTGGCGATTGCGTGAACTTTCGACCCGGAACAGGCGATCAAACAACTCCTGCTGATCCGCGTCGCTGACTCCCGGGGCACTGTCGGCAATAACGATCTGCAGCTGATCGCCCTCGCGCATCAGGCCTAGCTGGACCCGACCACCGGCATCGGTGTACTTGAGGCTGTTGTCGAGCAGGTTATCGATCAGCTGACGCAGACGGGTGGTGTCGCCGTCAATAAAGATGGCCTCACCCTGTGGCTGCCAGTCGAGGCTCAGGCCATGGTCGCTGAATCTGCCCGCCATGGCGTGAACGGCTTCGTCCAGCAAGGCGGTGAGGTTGAAGCGGCTGAAACGGTAGCGCAGTGTGCCGGCATCGGCCATGGCCAGATCATGGAGGTCGTCGAGCAGGTGTTTCAGGTGCAGCACTTCCTGATGCAGGGAGGCGAGTCGTTCCGGGTTGGCTTCGCGGACACCGTCCACCAGGGCTTCCAGCTCGCCCTGCAGTACCGCCACCGGGGTGCGCAGTTCATGGGATATATCCGCCAGCCAGCGTTCCCGTGCGGCACTGGATTCCGCCAGCGAGTGCGCCAGGCGATTCATGCTGCGGATCAGGTCGCCGAGTTCGTCCTGACGCTGTTCCGGCAACCGGGACTGGTATTCGCCAACGCTGAGACGGCGCGCCAACGTCGCGCTCTGTTCGATCGGTTTCAGCAATTGGCGAGACAGCCACCAGGTGCCGAGCAACGCCAGCAGCAACGCCGGCAAGATGATCCTGATAAGGGTGCTGATCTGACTGTCGCGGAAGTTGCGAGCTAGCCGGTCGCGATGACGGCTACCACTGGGCAGGCCGACCCAGCCGACGATGTCCCCGTCCGCTACCACCGGCTGCAGGGCCAGATCCTGCGGTGCGATATCGGGGCCGAATATCGGCTCGCGATCTTCATCGAGCAGCACCAGATTCCGTGGCAGGGAGCGACGACCATTTTCCTCGGCCCAGATCAGCAGGCGCAGGCTGATGCCGGCAAAATCGCCCTGACTACTGTAGTAATCGGCGAAATCTCCGGCCATCTCGGTCAGCAGTGATTGCTGGCGCTCATTGAGGAAGCGATCGAGGCCGCGCTCGAAGCCGAGCTGGAACAGGGCCGCCATGGTCAACACCAGTACGACACTGACGGACAGCAGGGTAATGAAGACACGAGTGCGCAAACGCATTAGAGACTCGGCAAGCAGGACCAGCCGTCATGCTACCGCATCCATGCTGGCGGGACGGGAACTTGCACAGAGTTTTCACGATTGTGGCGGAGCAGGGGAAATGAGCAAAAAAACGGCGCCCAGAGGGCGCCGGTAAATATTTTGCTCGGGAGAGCTATCACGGAGATGAACTCCATTACCCGGCCGAAGCCGAGGGGGCCAGTGTAGGGAAAAATGGCACTGTGACATTAGCTGCTGAGACAGAGATGACGGCGTTAAGGTCAAGAGCTAGCACTATGGTATTAGATCTGTCCGGGTCATCCGCCAGCCTGCCCTCGGCAAAACAGAGCTCGGCCCCGGCCGGACAAGTCGGGCAGGCCCGATCCATACAGAGCGACTAGCATTACTGATCTAATAAATCGATATAAAGACGCCATTTTATCGCCTTTCACAATAAATTAGCTGGTCATAAGCTGGCCTCACAGCGTTTTAACCTGCTGCCAAAGTACGGAGCGTCGAGTCGAGGCGCCGTTAACCCCTTAACTGATTGAGGATGCCGAGATGGACCGATTCACCCCAGCCCTGATGCTCGCCGCCCGCGTGCTGCTGGCACTGATCTTTGTCAGCGCCGGCTACAGCAAGATCGGCGGTTATGAAGGTACCCGGCAATACATGGAAATGTTCGGGGTGCCCGGTGCCCTGCTGCCGTTGGTCATAGTTGCGGAGCTGGGCGGCGGCCTGGCACTGATTGCCGGATTCTTGACCCGGCTGACGTCGGCGGCGCTGGCGGCATTCTGTATCGTCTCGGCGCTGATCTTTCATGCTAACTTCGCTGACGGCATGCAACAAATCCTGTTCATGAAAAACATCGCCATCGCCGGCGGTTTCCTGACGCTGCTTGCTCATGGTGCTGGACGCTGGAGCGTCGATCACAAGCTGGGCCTGAAACTCTGATTCCCCTTACGCTCGGGAGCGCTTGCCCCGCTTCGGCGGGGTTTTTTCGCTCCTTGAGTGGGCGGAGGCTGTGTTTCGACGAGGGTTTTCGGGCTACTCTTCCGGTTCGTTCTGCCACACGACTCGCTGATGCACACCGCTGATCCCGCCCTTCGCTGGCATATCCTTGCGCTCGCCCTGCTGATGCTGGTGTTGGGCCTGTTTCATGACAGCGTCAATCCATGGTTGGAGTACCAGCGCGACAGCATTGCCGCAGGACAATGGTGGCGGCTGGCGAGCGGCCATCTGGTGCATATGAACCTGTGGCATCTGGGGATGAACCTGACCGGCTTCCTGCTGTGCTGGCTCTTCTTCCCGGATCTGCTGACCCGGCGGCGACTGTGGCTGTGGCTACTGGTATCGATCCCGCTGGTCAGCGCCGGATTCTGGTTCCTTGATACGGACCTTCAGGGCTATGTCGGTCTGTCCGGCATTCTCCACGGGTTACTGGTGATGTGCCTGCTGGCCGGTTTTCAGGGTCACCCGCGTCTGCACGGCCTGGTGCTGGCGCTGGTGGCGGGCCGGTTGGTCTGGGAGCAGTGGCCGGGGTATGACGTCAACTATCTCTATGACACCATCGGCGGTGCCGTACACGTCAATGCGCACCTGTACGGCAGTCTGGTCGGGGCGATGCTCGGGGGAGCGTTATGGTGGCAGCGGTACAGCAAGGCAAACGTAACCGGATCCTGATGCTGTTTGGCCTGCCGTTCCTGTTGGCGGGGCTGGCGGTGCTGATCGCCGGCCCGCTGCACACGCTGCGACTGCACTACCTCAGCGCCCATTGGGACCAGGTGCCCGCCCGTCTTCATGAGGTGGCACTGATCAGCTCGCGTGGCTCAGATTCCACCACCTACCGGGTTCAGGTTCGTTACGACTACGACTACCGCGGTCGTCGCTATCAGGGAGACCGGGCCAGCTACGATACCGGCAGCGATAACATCGGCGACGATCAGGCTCGTCTTGCTGCGCGGCTGGAGCAGGTTCATCGTGCCGGCCATGAGGTGATGGTCTGGGTGAATCCGGATAACCCGGTCGAGTCGTTGCTGGTGCGGGAGTTGCGCTGGAACAAGCTGCTGTTCGGTTCGGTTTTTGGCCTGATCTTTGTCGCGGCGGGCACCGTCATGGTGCTCTGGGGCGCGCGCCGCATTCATGGTGTTGAACCCGCCCGGGTGCAGGGGCCGATCCACTCCACCGAACGCTACGGCTATTGGCTGTGGCTCGCCATGGGCAGCCTGTTCGTGCTGATGCCGTTGCCGGCAATGATCGAGCTGCCGGCCATGGTCAGCGGCGGTGAGTGGGCGATTCTGGTGGTGCTGGTGTTTCCGGCGGTGGGCGCCTGGCTGTTCTATCTCGGTGTTCGTGGCCGGCGCAGCTGGCGCCACTATGGCCCGCTTCCCGTCGAGATGGATCCTCAGCCGGGGCAGATCGGTGGCGAGGTGGCTGGCCGGATACATTTGCCTCAGCCCTGGCAGGGGGACAATCCGTACCGGGTTACCCTGCAATGCCTGCTCTCAAGCGAAACCGGATCGGGTAAAAACCGCCGCCGCAGTGAATCGCTGGTATGGCAGCAGGAACAGGTGCCGCATGCCGAGGCCACCGGGGCAGGCACAGAGCTGCGCTTTCTGTTCGAACCGCCAGCGGAATTGCCTGCCAGCGAGATGCAGGGCCGGCGCTATCACCTCTGGAAACTGCTGCTGTGCGGACCGGCATCCCCGGTGCCGCTGGAGCGCACCTACACCCTGCCGGTGGTGAAGGGTAGCGGCCGCTCGCGGATTGTTATTCCCGATCGTCACCGCGAGCGGGAACAGCAGCAGGCGAGGGTGCGCGCGCTCGACAGCGTGGTCAGTCAGATCGCCGTCAGTCAGCAGGGTGGCGCGGTGCAGATCCATACGCCGTTTGGTCTTCACATGGGCATCAAGCTGGTGCTGCTGGTGTGTGGTCTGGTGTTTGCCGGAGCGGCGCTGTTCCTGACGCTGGAGGCGCTGAAAGAAGGCGGCATGCTGTGGTTTATGGCGGTGCTGTTCTCCGCGTTCGGCTACCCGATGCTGGCCGGGGGAATCTTTACCACCGGTCGCTCCCTGCGGGCCGAGGTCCGGCAGGGACGGTTGCGTACCGTGCGCTACTGGTGCGGCGTGCCGCTGTGGCGGCGCGAACTTGTGCTTGACCGGGCAGAGCAGTTTGCATTGAAGGCCGGCAGCTCCAGCAATGATGGGCGGCGCCATCAGCAGTATTTTCATCTGGAAGCCGTTCATGCCGGCAGGCGGGTGCGGGTGGCAGAGGATATTCTCGGCCGCGAAGCCGCCGAGGCGCTGCGCGACAGCTTGATTCGCCTGCTTGGGCTGCGCTGATTCTGCTAGACTTGCGCCATTGCCGGGCAGCCCGGATCACGATTGAGAGACCCCATGAACAAAGACCGCCTGATCATTTTCGATACCACCTTGCGTGATGGTGAACAAAGCCCGGGCGCCACCATGGACCGCGACGAAAAGCTGCGCATTGCCAAAGCGCTGGAGCGGTTGCGGGTCGATGTGATCGAGGCCGGATTCGCCATTGCCAGTCAGGGTGACTTCGAGTCGGTCAAGGCGATTGCAGAAACCATCAAGGAATCCACGGTCTGTTCACTGGCGCGTGCCAAAGAGGCCGATATTGATCGAGCCGGTGAAGCCCTGCGCCATGCCGAGAGTGGCCGCATACACACCTTTATCGCCACCAGCCCGATCCACATGCAACACAAGTTGCGTATGCAGCCGGACGAGGTGGTGGAAGCGGCGGTGAAGGCGGTGAAATATGCTCGCAACCTGTGCGCGGATGTGGAGTTTTCCTGTGAGGATGCGGGCCGTTCGGAGCTTGATTTTCTCTGCCGCATTATCGAGAAAGTGATTGATGCCGGTGCTCGCACCATTAACATCCCGGATACCGTGGGCTATGCGATACCGGAACAGTTTGGCTACACCATCGGCCAGCTGATCGAGCGCATTCCCAACAGCCACAAGGCGGTGTTCTCGGTGCATTGCCACAATGATCTGGGGCTGGCGGTGGCCAACTCTCTGGCGGCGGTGTTGAACGGCGCTCGTCAGGTGGAGTGCACTATCAATGGTCTGGGTGAGCGTGCTGGCAACGCCTCTCTGGAAGAAATCGTCATGGCGGTACGTACCCGCGGTGATCTGTTCCCGGTGGAAACCCGCATCGACACCACCGGGATTGTGCCGGCGTCGCGGCTGGTGTCCACCATCACCGGCTTCCCGGTGCAGCCGAACAAGGCCATTGTTGGTGCCAATGCCTTTGCTCATGAGTCCGGCATTCATCAGGATGGCGTGCTCAAACATCGCGAAACCTACGAGATCATGCGCGCCGAAGATGTCGGCTGGCACACCAACCGCATGGTGATGGGCAAGCACTCTGGCCGGGCGGCGTTCCGGGCCCGCCTTGAAGAGCTGGGTATCAGCTTCGATACCAATGAAGCCCTGAATGACACCTTCCAGCGCTTCAAGGATCTTGCCGACAAGAAGCACGAGGTGTTCGACGAAGATCTTCAGGCGCTGGTCAGCGATGCCAAAAAGGCCGCTGAAGAGGAACGTTTCAAACTCGTGTTGCTGGAAGCCAGTTCGAAAACCGGCGAAACCCCGGAGGCGCGGGTGGTGGTGAACATGGATGGTCACGAAGTGGAAGCTCGCGCTGAGGGCGCCGGGCCGGTGGATGCTACCTTCCGCGCCATTGAGCAGATCGCCAGAAGTGAGTCGACGTTGCAGCTGTACTCGGTGAATGCCATTACATCCGGCACGGACAGTCAGGGCGAGGTCACCGTGCGGCTGGAACGGGGCGGACGCATCGTCAACGGGCATGGTGCCGATACCGATATTATTACTGCCTCAGCCAAGGCCTATCTCGATGCCTTGAATCATTTTGCCGCAGGCGTACCGCGCGCTCATCCGCAGGCGGCGGATGTCTGAGATGAACGAACTGCTGCGCCAGCGCTACCTGAGGCAGATGGGTTTTACGCCCTGGGTGGCGGCTGAACCGTTGCCCGGTGCGGCGCCTTCGGTGCTGCTGGAGTGGCCGGAGACCGGGGCAGCAAGGGCGCCTGTGCCAGCCACCATCGAGGCCGCCGATCCGGCGCCGGTCAGCATGCCCTCGCTGACTCCGGAGTCGCTGCCTGCCAGTGCCGCCACGGCCGCCGCTGCAGAGCCCGCAGGCGGGTTGCCTGTTACGCCCTCGCTGGCCTTTACCCTGCAGGCCCATGCTACCGGCACACTGCAGGTATGGACTGAGCAACAACGAGTGGATGCGCCATCGCTTGGGCGTGATGAATTGCAGTTACTGACAGCGCTGATGAAGCTGTTTAATGGTGTGCCGCAACCGGAAGGCAAGCGTCTGGTGTGTGGCTCCACTGCCGGGCAACCGATGACCGCAGAGGTAGCCCGTTCGATGTTTTCCGTTTTTCTGCGCAGCCTGCTCGGCCGCGACACGGAGGTGAGGGTGTTGCTGTGTGTGAGCGACGACACCGCCCGCGCCCTGTTTGATGCGCCGCGCTATCAGCCAGTAATGGTTGGCAAGGTGCAATGTCTGCCAGTCAGTTCGCTGGCAGAAATGCTGGCCGACCCGGCTCAGCACAAGCGCCTTAGCTGGCAGGCCATGCTGGCGCATGGATTCCATGGCTGACCTGCACGCCGGTTTCCGACTGCGGCCAATGACGGAAGAGGATGTCGATGCGGTAGTGGCAATCGAAAATGCCACCCAGCCCACTCCCTGGACGGCCCGGATATTCCTCGATTGTTTTGTTTCGCACTACGACTGCCGGGTGGTGACCCACGGCGAGCAGGTGGTGGGCTTTGCGGTGTTGTCTTCTGTGCTCGATGAGGTGCACTTGCTGAATATCGCGGTTGCCCCGGCGATGCAGCGGCGCGGTATCGCCTGGGCTGCCCTGAAGGAGATTGCTGCTGATTACCAGCGCCCGGACATGCGTTCGCTGTACCTCGAAGTGCGCGAGAGCAATCAGGGCGCCCGCGCCCTGTATCAGCGCATGGGCTTTCAGATGATCGGCGAGCGCAAAAACTATTACCGCACTTCGGGTGGCCGCGAAAACGCTATCCTGATGATGAAGCCGTTACAGCCGTAGCTGCCCCCTCCACACACAGAAATTGGCGTTATGAGCGGGAGCGGATCAGCTGGTCAAGCGCGCCCGGCAGGGCTTCGAGAGCGGGGCTGATGGTGTCGCGCACCACCCGTTCCACCGCCGGCATGATCGACCGTGACAGCAGCTTCGGCACTCCGGGCAGCTCATGCGGGGTGACATCAAGGTCGCCGATAATCTGCATCCGTGTGCCACCGTCCTGAGAGTCGAGCAGGAACTGGCCGCGGCAACTGAACAGCTCTCGCAGTGCTTCTGTGTAGAACAGGAACTCCACCTCTCGGCGCTGGTGATGCCAGTGGGTGTCAGAGCGCACTTCGTCGAGCAGATCGCGCAGAAATGGCCGCGCCACCGCCGGCACCACCACATGATCAATGCCCCAGGCATAATTGATCCGCGCTGGTCCGGACGGCTCGGAGTCCCGGTGCAGCTCGCGGATATGCCGCACATGTGGCAAGCCTGCGGGCAGCAGGCACAGGTCGTGGTGCAGGGAATGCCATGCCTCATCCAGATCGACGGCGATTACCTGCTCGAAATGCAGTGTAATTGTCATTGTTTTTACTATGTTTTCTCATTTCCGGCCCGAAAGCGGAGCCCCATTGGACCTAAAATCGGCCGCTGTTGCCACCCCTGCGACAGCGGCCATGCCTGGGGCAGCAGCCCGGCACAGAAATCGCTATACTGCCGCCCTTTACTGCCGACCCCACAGCCAGATTGCCATGAACCCGCTCGACGAGATTCGCAAACGCCGCACCTTCGCCATTATTTCCCACCCGGACGCCGGTAAGACCACCATTACCGAAAAGTTGCTGCTGTACGGCAATCTGATCCAGACGGCGGGCACCGTGAAGGGCAAGAAATCCGGCAAGCACGCCACCTCCGACTGGATGGAGATGGAGAAGGAGCGTGGCATCTCGGTGACCACCTCGGTGATGCAGTTTCCCTACAAGCACGCCATGGTCAACCTGCTCGATACTCCTGGCCACGCCGACTTTTCGGAAGATACCTACCGAACCCTGACTGCGGTGGACTCGGCATTGATGGTGATCGACTGCGCCAAGGGCGTGGAAGAGCGGACCATCAAACTGATGGAAGTGTGCCGCCTGCGCGATACCCCGATCCTGACCTTCATCAACAAGATGGATCGCGAAGTGCGCGACCCGATCGAAGTGATGGATGAAGTGGAAGAGGTGCTGGGCATTCAGTGCAGCCCGATTACCTGGCCGATCGGCATGGGCAAGGAGTTCAAGGGCGTCTACAACCTGCTCACCGACACCACCGTGCTGTATCAGACCGGTAAGGGCCACACCATTCAGGAAGTGCGCGCCATTCAGGGGCTGAACAATCCCGAGCTGGACAAGGCAGTCGGCAGCTATGCGACCGAATTGCGCGACACGCTGGAACTGGTGCAGGGCGCCAGCCATGAATTTGATCTGCAAGCCTTCCTTGCCGGCAAGCTGACGCCGGTATTTTTTGGTACTGCGCTTGGTAACTTTGGTGTCGACCACCTGCTCGATGGTCTGGTGCAATGGGCGCCGACACCGCTGCCGCGCGCCGCAGAAGAGCGCACCGTGAGCGCCGATGAACCGAAATTCACCGGCTTCGTGTTCAAGATCCAGGCCAATATGGATCCCAAGCACCGCGACCGCATTGCCTTTATGCGGATCTGCTCAGGAAAATTCGAGAAGGGCATTAAATTGCTGCAGGGTCGCACCGGCAAAGAAATGCGCATCGCCGATGCCCTGACGTTTCTCGCTGGCGACCGGGAAAATATCGAAGAAGCCTTCGCCGGCGATATTATCGGCTTGCACAACCACGGCACCATCCAGATTGGCGACACCTTCAGCGAAGGCGAGAAACTGCGCTTCACTGGCATCCCGTTTTTTGCCCCGGAGTTGTTCCGTCGCGTGGTGCTGCGTGATCCGCTCAAATCCAAGCAGCTGCATAAAGGCCTGACCCAGCTATCGGAAGAGGGCGCCGTGCAGGTGTTCTTCCCGCTGAAAAACAATGACGTCATTCTCGGTGCGGTCGGTTCCCTGCAGTTCGACGTGGTGGCCCACCGCCTGAAGCATGAATACGGCGTCGAATGCGCTTACGATGTCATCAGTGTCGCCACCGCCCGCTGGACCAATGCTGAAAACGAGCGCGAGCTGGAAAAATTCCGCGACAAGGCCTACGAAAATCTGGCCCTCGATGGCGCAGGCTTTCTGACCTATCTCGCGCCCACTCGGGTCAACCTGCAGCTGGCGCAGGAGCGCCATCCGGACATCCGCTTCCGCGAAACCCGGGAGATCTGAGCCCGGCCTGACACCCCTCTGTGCTCGCCCGTTTCGGGTTGGCGCACATTGCTATTCGGCGTGAGCCGGTGTACAAGCGAAATAGCTGCCGTTCGGCACCACAATCGCTGCATACCGGAGGATGGACCCATGGGCTTGCGCATCAATGACACTGCACCGGATTTCACGGCTTATTCCACTGCTGGCAAGATCCACTTTCACGACTGGATCGGTGCCAGCTACGCCATCCTGTTTTCCCATCCCAAGGACTTTACCCCGGTATGCACCACCGAGTTCAGTGCGGTGGCACAACTGGCGCCCGAGTTCGCCCGGCGCAACACCAAAGTCATGGGCGTGTCGGTGGATAGTGTTGAGGAGCATGAGAAGTGGAAGCGGGATATCGAGTCCGTGGCCGGGGCGCCTGCGGATTTCCCGATTATCGATGACACCGCACTGACGGTGGCCAAGCTCTATGACATGCTGCCAGCCGATGCCTACTTGCCGGACGGCCGCACTCCTGCTCACACGGCGACGGTGCGAACGGTGTTCATTATCGGCCCTGACAAGAAGGTGCGCCTGACCATGAGCTACCCGATGTCAGTGGGACGCAACTTTGCCGAAATCCTGCGGGCACTGGATGCGGTGCAGGCCACCGACGGCGTGCCGATCGCAACCCCGGCCAACTGGGTGCCGGGGCAGGATGTGATCGTTGCGCTCAGTCTGAGCGATGATCAGGCGCGGGAGCGGTTTGGCCAGATCGACGTGCGTCTGCCCTATCTGCGATACACCCCGGCGCCGGCAAAGTGAGTTTTCTGTGCCGGCGGCGATGCGGCGGATGAAAGCGGCCACCACCGGGTTCAATCCCGAGTACGCGGAGGATGCTCCATCCCTGGAAGAAATCACCGCGCTCGCCGGTGATGCCGTGCTGGAGTTCGGTGCGCCCTGGTGTGGTCACTGTATCGCCGCGCGGGAGCCAGTGGCGGCGTTGCTGCAAAGCCATCCCGACTGGCGGCATATCAAGATTTACGATGGCAAGGGCAAGCCACTCGGGCGGGCGTTTGGGGTCAAACTCTGGCCCACCGTGATTCTGCTTCGTGATGGCAGGGAGGTGGCCCGGGTGGCGCGTCCATTACGAGCCGATGATTTTGGCAACTGGGGCGGTTGATTGCTGTCGAACGGCTTCCCGTTGGCAGGCTGAATTCGGGTCGCGGACGGGCGCTAACGGCGGCACAATCAGGTTTCCGTTTCTGCCAGTCTGATTCGATGTCGGATTATCAACGCATTGCCAGCGCGATTGAGTATCTGGTCGCCAATAGCCAGCGGCAGCCCGCTGTAGAGGAAGTCGCCGCGCATGTCGGGCTGAGTGCCAGTCATTTCCAGCGCCTGTTCCGTCGCTGGGCGGGTTTGCCGCCCAAGCGATTTCTTCAGGTACTCACCATGGAACAGGCCAGAGCACGATTGTCGCAGTCGCAGCCGGTGTTGGCGGTCAGCGAGTGGGTGGGGCTGAGCAGCGCATCGCGCCTGTATGACCACTGTGTCCAGCTTGAGGCGATGACGCCGGGTGAGGTCGGTCGTGGTGGTGCCGGCCTGACCATTGACTATGGTGTGCACGACAGCCCCTACGGCCCGCTGCTGGTGGCGATGACCAAACGCGGGATCTGTCGACTTGAGTTCGTTGAGGCAGAGGCAGATGCGGCGGCCTGGCTTGCGGCCCTCTGGCCTCAGGCAACACTGACCTTAAATCCGAAGCGCACAAGCGACCTGATGGCGCAGGTGTTTTCCGCTGATCCGCTTACTGAGCCTCTGTCTCTGCACGTTGCCGGCACCAACTTTCAGGTTAGTGTCTGGCGTGCACTGTTGCGAGTGCCGGCCGGCCGGCTGACCAGCTACGGTCGTTTGGCCAACGCTGTTGGACGACCCGGGGCGGCACGGGCCATTGGTCAGGCGGTGGGCAGCAACCCGGTGGCGCTGGCTATTCCCTGTCATCGGGTAATCCGGGAAAGTGGCGCTCTGGGAGGCTACCGTTGGGGCGAGTTGCGCAAGCGGGCTATGCTGTGGCATGAGCAGATGCTCGCGGCGCCGACGGATGAGAGCGAGGAATGAACAATCGGGGGGCTTGTTGCCGGGCGCTGGCACTGCTGTTGTTGCTTGCAACCATGACCTCGCGGGCGCAGACCTGTGAGACTTTCTTTAGCGCGGACGATCCGGCCCTGTACCGCTTTGTTCAGACCCGCGCGGCTATCGAGTTCGACCGCTACGCCGGGCTGCAGATCGGTGAAGTCACGGTAGTGGTGTTGCCGGTGTTCAATCCCGATGACCCGAAGGAGAGCAACTGGCTCTATCGCACTGCCAATTTTCTCCATATCGATACTCGTCGTGGCACGGTACGACGGCAACTGACCATTCACGACGGCGACACCCTTGACCCGTTCCAGATTGAGGAAAGCGAGCGGCTGTTGCGTCAGAAAAACTACTTCGCCGATGCCATGATCGTGCCAGAGCAGGTCTGCGAAGACCGGATTGATCTGCTGGTGGTGGTGCGCGATGTCTGGACCCTGACACCGATTGCTGCGGTGACCCGCGAAGGCGGAGAGAATACCTCCGATATCGGCTTCAATTACGACAATGTACTCGGCACTGGCCATCAGTTGTCGGTGGCCTGGTCGAGTGATCCTGAGCGTGACAGTGTTGCCGTGGCGTGGCAGGCCACAGATCTGTTCGGTGATCATGTGACCCTGCGCGCCGCTTACATCGACAGTAGTGATGGCGATGTGCGTCTGGTCAATCTGGTGCGCCCCTTCTACGAGCTAGACAGTCGCTGGACCGCCGGGGCAACCTGGTGGCGTGAGGATCGCCTCGAAGAAATCAGGCTGCGCGATGTGCTGCTGAATCGCTATGGCCATGAGATTGATTTCGATCAGGCCTTTGCGGGCTGGTCAGCCGGGGTGCGGGATGGCCGGGTATGGCGCTGGCGCGTCGGTGTCACCGATCAGTCGGATCGTTTTTACGCCACCGACCTCGGCTCGGTGGCACCAGAGGATCAGCGGCTGCTCTACCCCTGGCTTGGCTGGGAGTCGCTCAGTGATCAGTTCTGGCGGGCCAGCAATATTTCCTTCAGCCACCGTCAGGAAGATATTCCACTCGGCCTGCGCCTTGCCATGACGGCCGGTGTGGCGGACACCCGCTTCAACAGTACCGAGGATGCAGTGCTCTACAGTGTGCAGGTGAGTTTCAGTCGTCGCGGCGGTGATCATCATCTGCTTCAGTTGGGCACCTCCTCCAGTGGCCGCTGGCGCCAGCACGATGAGCAACTGGTCAGTACCTTTGTGGCCGCCGAAGCAAGGCATTTTTACTTCATCAGTCGTCGTGATCGCTGGTTCAGTCAGTTGCGTGTCGAGGGCGCCACCGGCATCCGCGAGGATGAGCAGTTCACCAGCGGTGGCAGTGACGCGCTGCGTGGCTATCCGCTGTACATGCAGCGCGGCGATCGTCGCTGGCTGGGCAGCATTGAGCGCCGTCATTTCACCGACTGGCACCCGTTTCGTCTGCTGCGTATCGGTGGTGCCGTTTATGTCGATGCCGGGCGCACCTGGGACAGTGGCGACGCCATCGTCCAGAGCGGGGCGACGCTGGCGAACATTGGCGCCGGGTTACGAATCAGCTCCTCCAAGTTCCGTGTCGACCGGGTGCTGCATCTGGACTACGCGGTGCCACTGCTGGAGCGAGAGGATATCGACGGCTATCAGATCATTCTCTCAGGCAAGGTTGAGTTCTGACGCGACCGGTTGCGCCATGATCCTCATCAATGCAGCAGCCCGGACAGGCTGCTAAGCTGGCTCCTCGTTCTTCGAGGAGGTGTCATGGCCAGCTCGCAACTTCCCATCCCCGATCACACCGATATTCACTGGCACAATCAGACCGTGGCAGAGTCGCTTGCGGCCTGGCAGGCCAGCGAACAGGGCTTGGATGAGCCGCAGCAGGCCGAGCGTCTTGAGAAGTATGGTCCCAATCGACTGCCCGAAGGCCGGAGTCGCTCGATAGCTGAGCGCCTGTTTGCCCAGATCAACAACCTGCTGATCTACATCCTGCTCGCTGCAGCAGCTATTACCGCGCTGATGGGCCACTGGATCGATACCAGCGTGATTCTGGCGGTGGTGGTGGTGCAAACCGTGATCGGTTTTGTTCAGGAAGGGAAAGCAGAGCAGGCCCTGGCGGCCATTCGGCATATGCTGGCGCCGAAAGCAACGGTGATGCGTCAGGGCCGCCGGCAGACGGTGGCGGGGGAGTCGCTGGTCCCCGGTGACATCGTATTGCTGGAGGCCGGAGATCGGGTGCCGGCGGATTTGCGTCTGCTGGAAAGTCGTTCGCTGGCGGTGGACGAGTCGGTGCTGACCGGTGAATCCGTGGCCGTCGAGAAGCGCATTGAGCCCCTCAGCGGCACGCCGCCGCTTGGCGACCGCCGCAACATGGCCTACTCCGGTACGCTGGTGACCTATGGCACTGGGCGCGGGCTGGTGGTGGCGACGGCAACGCATACCGAGATCGGTCGCATCTCCGGGATGTTGGCCGGTATTGAACAGCTGACCACGCCACTACTGCGGCAGATGGATGTGTTTGCCCGCTATCTGTCGTTTGCGATCATCGCGGCCGGCGCCCTGATCCTGGCGGGTGGCTACTGGCTGCGTGATTATCCTTTCAACGAGCTTTTCATCGCCGTGGTGGGCCTGACGGTGGCGGCCATTCCGGAAGGACTGCCGGCAATTCTCACCATCACGCTGGCCATTGGTGTGCAGGGCATGGCCCGACGCAAGGCGGTGGTGCGGCGCATGCCGGCGATCGAAACACTGGGCTCGGTATCCGTGATCTGCTCAGATAAGACCGGCACCCTTACCCGTAATGAAATGATGGTGGCTGCGGTGGTCGTGGATAACCGGCGCTATCACGTTCAGGGCGAGGGCTATGCTCCCGATGGCGCGGTCTGTCTGGATGGGCAACCCGTACATCAGGATCCGCTGCTGCAGCAACTGGCCCGGGCGGCGCTGCTTTGTAATGACGCCAGCTTGCAGGAGCGCGCTGGCGTCTGGCAGGTAGAAGGTGATCCGATGGAAGGGGCGCTGGTGACCTTTGCCGTCAAGGCCGGACTCGATGCCCAGGGCGACCGTCGTGATTGGCAGCGGGTCGATGTCATTCCCTTCGACGCGCGTCACCGATTCATGGCGACGCTCAATCATGATCACCATGGCCATCAGCTGGTGTTGGTCAAGGGCGCACCCGAGCGGCTGCTGGACATGTGTTCCGATGTCCATTCCGCCGACGGCAATGTACCGATTGATCGTGCGCAGTGGCAGCAACATGTCGATGCGTTAGCTGCCGACGGTATGCGTGTGCTGGCCTTCGCCAGTCGCCCCGCCAGTCGTGGTGATGTGGAGCTGGACTTTGAGGATGTGGAGCAGGGGCTGACCCTGATTGGCGTCACCGGCATGATCGATCCGCCGCGGGAGGAAGCGATTGCCGCCGTAGCGGAGTGTCATCGTGCCGGCATCGCCGTCAAGATGATTACCGGCGATCATGCGCTCACTGCCAGCGCCATCGCCCGACAGCTTGGTTTGAACAATAGCGAGCGGGTGGTGACGGGAGCCGAGCTGGACAGTGTCAGTAATGCCGATCTGACCGGTTTGGTTCACGAGGTCGATGTGTTTGCCCGCACCAGCCCGGAACACAAGTTACGTCTGGTAGAAGCGTTGCAGGCTGATGGTCAGGTAGTGGCCATGACCGGCGATGGGGTGAATGACGCACCCGCCCTGAAACGTGCTGATGTCGGTATCGCCATGGGACAGAAGGGCTCAGAGGCTGCCCGGGAAGCAGCGGAAATCGTGCTGCTGGACGACAACTTCGCCACCATTGCGGCGGCGGTGACGGCTGGCCGAACTGTCTATGACAACCTGAAGAAATCCATCGTTTTTTTCCTGCCCATCAACGGCGGTGAGTCCGGTAGCCTGATCGTTGCCTTGCTGGCGGGCTTGACCCTGCCGATTACAGCCGTACAAATTCTGTGGGTCAACATGGTCAGTTCGGTGGCGCTGGCCATGAGCCTCGCCTTTGAACCGGCGGAACCCGGAGTTATGAAGCGACCGCCCCGCCCTTCGGGCGAGCGGTTACTGAATGCCTTTCTGGTCTG
This sequence comes from Alcanivoracaceae bacterium, assembly GCA_046292765.1. Taxonomy (GTDB): domain Bacteria; phylum Pseudomonadota; class Gammaproteobacteria; order Pseudomonadales; family Alcanivoracaceae; genus PGZG01. The sequence goes on from JBKBQA010000004.1 coordinate 130,386, forward strand.
GCGCATTCTGTTTGTCTCGGCACTCTTTCTTGGCGGTATATTTCTCATGTATGGCTGGGCCATCGCCCGCGGCGAATCTGTCGAGATGGCGCGCACGCTGGCGGTGAATACGCTGGTGGTGATGGAGGTTTTTTATCTGTTCGCGGTGCGTTACCTTGATAGTGCATCCATTACCTTGCGCGGTGTGCTGGGTACCCCGGCGGTGCTGATCTCGGTGGCGCTGGTGGTGGTATTGCAGATGCTGTTTACCTATGCGCCCTTTATGCACCGCTTCTTCGATTCCCGCCCGGTGGGCTTGGAGGAAGGGGCAGTGGTCATCGGTGTCGGGGTGTTGGTGCTGCTGATACTGGAACTGGAGAAACGGTTACGACAAGCGTGGTTCGCCGCGCGTCGTCGAAGTGTTGCTTTCTGACAGAATGAATGACAACAAACGGAGAGCCGGATGCCTGTAATTACCTCCCATGGAGCTGCCCAGGAAGTCACGGGTTCATGCCATCTGCTGGAGCTTAATGGCCGCCACTATCTACTCGATTGCGGCATGCATCAGGGCGGGGATACCGTCACTCGACTGCGCAAGGAACAGTTCAGCTTTGATCCACACCGTATTGATGTCGTCATTCTGTCGCACGCGCATCTCGACCACTCGGGGTTGCTGCCCAAGCTGGTGCGACGAGGTTTCAAAGGACCGATTTATTGCACTGGCCCAACCCGCAATCTGCTTGCCATTATGCTTGAGGATGCGGCTAACATTTATTTTCGCGATCTTGAGCAAGTCAATTTGCGACATCGTCGTGCTGGCCGGAACTTGCTGCCGCAGATGTATGAGATGAAGGATGTGCTGCAGGTATTGAAGCAATGTGTGCCGATGGAGTATCACGCCGATATCCGCATTGCCGAAGACCTGACGCTGCATTTTCATGATGCTGGCCATATTCTTGGCTCGGCACTGGTGGAGTTACGCTGCCAGGAGTCAGGCCGGGTCACCACGCTGGTCTTCTCCGGCGACATCGGCAATGCCGAAAGTGCGCTGGTGCGTGAGCCGGAGGTGCCGCCCCGTGCGGATCTGGTGTTGATGGAATCCACCTACGGCAACCGCGATCACCGTCCCATGGCGGAAACGCTGGAAGAACTGGAGCAGGTGTTGCAGGAGGCGCAGCGCGATCAGGGCGTGGTGCTGATGCCGGCATTTGCGGTGGGTCGTACTCAGGAGTTGCTGTTCCATCTCGGCTGCTTCTACCAGCTCGGTAAACTGAACGGCTGGCACGTCTATCTGGACAGCCCGATGGCAATCGAAGTCACCCAACTGTACAGCCAATGGCTGGATCAGATTGATGAGGATGATCAGCGGGCCATGAAACATTTCCACGCGAAATCTCTGGAGGAGTTTCTGCCAGTGCTGACCCTGACGCCGACGGTGGAGGACTCCATCCTTCTTAACAAGGTCGAGAAGGGAGCGATCATCATTGCCGGCAGTGGCATGTGCAATGGCGGCCGTATCCGCCATCACCTCAAGCATCGCCTCTGGCGGGATAACACTCACATCGTCTTTGCCGGCTTCCAGGCGCGGGGAACGATGGGACGACAGCTGGTGGACGGCGCGCCCTGGGTGCGGATGTTCGGCCAGCGCTATGCGGTCAATGCCCGTATTCATACCCTCGGTGGTTTCTCTGCCCATGCCGGGCGCAATGATTTGCTGAAGTGGGCGCGCAACATTGGTGGCAAGCCAGCATTCCGGCTGGTGCACGGTGAGAGCGAGGCACTCAAGGCGCTCGCCCATGCGCTGGCGGACGACGGGCATGAGGTCACCATCGCTGAACCCGGGTCGCCGTTTGCGTTCTGACATGCCATCATCAGAGTGAGCTAAAGGAGGCGTCTGGAAATGGAGTACCTTTCGGTTGGGTTGGGTGGTATTGGTCTGTTCCTGCTCGGGATGTGGCTGATTACGGAAGGGCTGCGGCTTGCTGCTGGTGCATCGCTTGAGCAGCTGCTGGCGCGCTGGACCTCCAGTCGTGGACGTGGGCTGTTGTCGGGCACCCTGCTGACGGCCGTAGTGCAATCCTCCAGTGTTGTTACGGTGGCCGTGATCGGTTTCGTCAATGCCGGGCTGATGAACTTTCAGCGTGCAGTCTGGGTAATTTTTGGCAGTAACCTCGGCACCACCCTGACCGCCTGGCTGGTGGCACTGATCGGCTTCAAATTCAAGATTGACGCTTTCGCCTTGCCCATTGTCGGCCTCGGCGCGTTGTTGCGTATCTTTTCACCGGTGGAACGCTACAAGTCACTGGGCATGGCTCTGGCCGGTTTCGGCATCCTGTTTCTCGGCATCGAGACGCTGTCTGGCGGCTTTAGTTCGCTGAGCGAGAAAGTATCGCTGGATGACGAGCGCTACGGTGTGTTGGCGATGGTGGTGATCGGCTTTGTCCTGACCACTCTGATGATGAGTTCCAGTGCAGCGGTGGCCGTGGTGCTGACGGCGCTGGCCGGCGGGCTGGTGAATTTTGCCGATGCCGCCGCAGTGGTCATCGGTACCAATATCGGCACCACCACCAAGGCCATGCTGGCCACCATCGGTGCCACCAGCAACGCCAAGCGACTCGCATCGGCCCACGTCTTTTTCAATCTGCTTACCGGTGTTGTTGCGTTGCTGCTGCTGTCTCCTCTACTGGCGGTGGTGCTGTTCATCGGTGAACTGACGGGTCAAACCCACGAAGCGACCACCATGCTGGCGCTGTTCCATACCCTGTTCAATCTGCTGGGACTGGCGCTGATGTGGCCGCTGGAGCCCTTTATGAGCCGGGTGCTGATGGGGAGATTTGTTGAGGCCGAGCAGCAGGGTATTAAGCTGCGCTATCTCGATCACAACGTGGCGTCGGTACCAGATGCCGTGCCTATGGCGCTGATTCGCGAGTTTGAGCCGCTGCTCGGAGAATATCCCGCTACCGTTGCCGGTCTGCCTGAACCGGATCCGGCCCGTCGGGAACACAGCGCCAATAGACACAAGCGACTGGAGGCAATCGGTGACTTTTTTGTCGAGGCCTCGCGCTATCCGGTCAGTGCCAATGTGGCCACGCTGTTCTCGGATGGCTGGCGTATTCAGCACAATCTGCTTTACGTCGATGAGACCCTGCTACGGCTTGATGACCTTGGTCAGTCGCTACAGAAGGGCGCCGATTATGAGCACCTGAAGGAGCCTCTGGGCAGCTGGTTTGCCAGCGTCTCAGAGCACCTCAATGCCATTCTCTCTGGCACGGAGGGGACGCTGGATTTCGTTGGGCTCGCACCGGCGTATGAGCAGGTCAAGCTCAAACTGTTGCAGACGGCACTGGCGGGGCAGATCAATCGGGTCAGTCTCGATTCAGCCCTGCAGATGTGCAGCCTGTCGCGCCGTTTTGCCGAGCAGTGGCTACGGGCGCTGCATCACTGGCAGGAAATGAAAGCGGCCACTGATGGCGCGGTGACGCCGCAAGAGCCGGCAAGCTCGACAAATCCCGGTTCCGAGGAAAATGCCACGCCTCCTGCCGCGAATTAGAGTTTGGCGCGAACGGCCATGTCATGACTGAGAGGCGGCAGGCATAGTCGCCGCCATTGCTTATTGTCTGGAGTCGGGTTGATGAAGCAGTTCAGGGATAAGGAAGTGTTGATCACGGGTGCCGGTAGCGGCATTGGGCGGGCTACCGCGCTGGCGTTTGCGGCATGCGGCGCAAAGCTGTGGCTGTCGGACATCAACGACGAGGGTAACGAGCAGACCGCAGCGCTTGCACGTCAGCGTGGTGCTGTGGCCCGAACCCTGCACTGCAATGTGGCCGACGCTGCCTCGGTGCAGGCCATGGCGGACACGGTGCATGGCGAGATCGAAGCGCTCGATATTCTGATGAACAACGCCGGCATCGGCAGTGCAGGTCGCTTTCTCGACACGACTCTGGATACTTGGCGGCGGGTAATGGACATCAATCTGATGGGCGTGGTCTACGGTTGCCATGCTTTCCTGCCGAAGATGGTCGCGCGCGGGCAGGGTGGTCATATCATCAATACGGCCTCTGCCGCGGCGTTCATCGCTGCGCCGGATATGCCGATCTACGCTGCCAGCAAGTTTGCCGTGCGCGGTTTTACGGAATCCTTGCGTGGCGATATGGCGAAACACAACATCGGTGTCACTGCGATCTGTCCCGGCATCATCAACACTCCCATTGTCGCCAACTCCATCATGGAAGGGAGCATGAACAATGCCGAGCGTCATGCGAAAGTGATGAAGTTTTATCAGAAGCGCAACTACACACCAGAGCAGGTGGCGACGGTGGTGCTGGAGGCGGTGCGAAAGAATGTCGCAGTGCAACCGGTCTCGCCCGAGGCCTGGGGGATGTATCTGGCGAAGCGCTTTGCGCCAGGGATGGTGAGCAAGCTGTCGGAGCGGGAATTGCCGTTCTGATATGGTTTCACGGCGTGTCCCGGCAGGGGGAACACCTCCACTAGCCGGGACGTTCATTGCCAAACCGGGATCAGGGCGTCCGAATCACCAGCAATCGCTCTTCGGTCATGTCCGCAATCGCCCAGCGAATTCCCTCGCGGCCGAGGCCGGAATCCTTGACCCCACCGTAGGGCATGTTGTCGACCCGCCAGCTCGGCACATCACCTATCACCACGCCGCCCACATGCAAGGTGTCCCACGCCTGCTGGGCACGGTACAAGTCTCGGGTGAAGACGCCGGCCTGCAGACCGAAATTACTGTCATTGATGCGCTCCAGCACCTCGGTGAAATCCTCGAATGGCTCCAGTACCGCCACCGGGCCGAACGCCTCTTCGGCGACAATGGAGCAATGACGCGGCGCCTTTTCCAGTAACGTGGCTTCAAGCATGGCGCCGTCGCGCTTGCCGCCGCACAGCAGGGTGGCCCCGGCGGCGACGGCCTCCTGAATCCAGTTGTCGAGGCGGCGCGCTTCGCCTTCCGAGATGATCGGGCCGATAAAGGTGTCTTCGTCGCTCGGATTGCCCATTTTCAGCAGACGGGCCTTTTCCACCAGCCGTGACTTCAGTTCCTCATACAGGCTAACGTGGCCATAGATGCGCTGGACCCCGATGCAGCTCTGACCACTCTGGTAGAAAGCGCCAAAAATGATGCGCGTGACGGCATCATCGAGATTGGTATTTTCATCGACGACACAGGCTGCGTTGCCGCCCAGCTCCAGCACCACCTTCTTCTTGCCGGCGCGGGCCTTGAGATCCCAGCCCACGGAAGGAGAGCCGGTGAAGCTGAGCAGCTTCAGGCGTTCGTCCTCGGTAAACAGATCCGCACCATCGCGATGGCATGGCAGAATCGAGAACGCTCCTTTCGGAAGATCCGTTTCTGCCAGCACCTCGCCGATGATCAGCGCGCCGATCGGGGTGCGGCTGGCCGGCTTCAGCACAAACGGGCAGCCGGCAGCGATGGCAGGGGCGACCTTATGGGCAGCCAGGTTCAACGGAAAATTGAACGGTGAGATAAATGAGCAGGCGCCCACTGGCACCCGCTTGGTAAAGCCGCGGTAGCCCTTCGCCCGGGGCGCGATTTCCAGATTGAGAACCTCGCCGCCGATACGCACCGATTCCTCCGCTGCCACCCGGAAGGTGTCAATCAGACGGGTTACCTCGCCACGGGAATCCTTGATCGGTTTGCCTGCTTCAATGCAGAGGGCGTCCGCCAATTCTGCTGCCCGTTCGGTAAAGCGCTGTATGCAGTGTTGCAGCACGGCTTGACGATGATACGGCGGCAGTGCTGCCATCGGTGCTTCCGCTGCTACGGCTGCGGCAATGGCCTGATCAATCACCGCTGCATCTGCCATGGCGACGCGGGTGGCGATCTTGCCGCTGTATTTGTCGGTAACCTCAAGGTCGGTGTTCGCGTACACCGCTTCGTTGGCGAGGTAATAGGGGTAGGCATCCTTCAGCATGATTGTCTCCTCGGTGGGGCGTTACAGTTTGGCCGCCAGTTCGCGAATGTCGTGGTTGAGCACCTGATGGTTCTGGCTGTAGTCGACCTGCACATCAATCAGGTGCACGCCGCCGGTGTTAAAGCATTGTTCCAGCACGGTCTTGAATTCCGCAGTATTTTGCAGGCGGTGGCCATGGGCGCCATAGGCACGGGCATAGGCGACGAAATCCGGATTGCCGAAATCGAGGCCAAAATCCCGGAAGGCCATATGCGCCTGCTTCCACTTGATCATGCCGTATCCGTCATCACGCAGGACCAGAATGACCATATCCAGACCAAGGCGCACCGCGGTTTCCAGCTCCTGTGAGTTCATCATGAAACCACCGTCACCACAGACGGCCACCACGCGTCGGTCTGGATAAACCAGCTTGGCCGCCATGGCGGATGGCAAGCCGGCGCCCATCGTTGCAAGGGCATTGTCGAGCAGCACGGTGTTGGGCTTGTGGGCCGGATAGTTGCGGGCAAACCAGATCTTGTACATGCCGTTATCGAGCGCAATGATGCCGTTGTCGGGCATTGCCTCACGCAGCTCGCGTACCACTCGTTGCGGCAGCATGGGAAAGCGGTCGTCTTCGGCACCATCGCGGATATGGTGCTGGAGCGCATCCCGCACCCGTTGAAAATCAGCGACACTCCAGTGCGTCTGTGGCTCAAGCTGCTCTTTCAGTTGCCACAGGCTGTTGGCGATATCACCGATCACTTCAATTTGCGGGAAGTAGACCGGGTCCACCTGTGCTGAGTTGAAATTGATATGGACGACCTCGGCACCGCCGGGGCGCATGAAGAAAGGCGGCTTCTCAACCACATCATGGCCGACGTTGATGATCAGGTCCGCCTGGTTGATGGCACGGTGAACAAAATCGCCATCTGACAGCGCCGTGTTGCCGATAAAATGCGGACTGCCTTCATCGATCACGCCCTTGCCCATCTGGGTGGTCACCACCGGGATGCCAAGTTTGTCGACAAAGGCATGCACCATCTTCGCGGTGAGCTTGCGATTGGCGGCGGCGCCGAGCAGGAGCAGCGGCTTGCGGGCGGCGCTGATGGCATCCACCGCTTTGCGGATGGCCTTGTCCTCAGCGATGGGGCGGCGATGACTGCTCGGTTGCAGAACCGGTATGGCTGAATGCTCGCGGGCGATATCCTCTGGCAGCTCCAGATGGGTGGCCCCGGGACGTTCTTCCTGGGCCAGACGGAAGGCTTCACGAATACGAGACGGTACGCTGTCGCCGCTGACAATCTGACGGGTGAATTTGGTGAGTGGCCGCATCATGTCGACCACGTCAATGATCTGGAACTGGCCCTGCTTGGAGCTTTTGATCGGCTTCTGGCCGGTAATCATCACCATCGGCATGGCGCCGAGCTGGGCGTAGGCGGCGGCGGTGACCAGATTGGTGGCGCCGGGGCCGAGGGTGGCGAGGCAGACGCCAGCCTTGCCGGTGAGCCGGCCATAGGTGGCGGCCATAAAGCCGGCAGCCTGTTCATGACGGGTGACCACCAGCGTGATCTTCGAGCCGCGCAGGGACTCGAGCAGGTCGAGGTTTTCCTCGCCGGGGATGGCAAAGACGTACTCCACCCCTTCGGCCTCCAGGGCGCGGACAAACAGGTCCGAGGCTTTCATGATGGGCTCCATCGCAACCGGGAAATATGGCCAGACACTATAGCCCTTTCTTCAATTCGGCACAGTGCGGCAGTGGCAACAGGGGATTTCAGGGAGAGTAAAACGTCGTGCCTCGCGGGGAGGCGCTGTTGCGGACAAGTCGAGTCCGGATGGCCGCCGAGGGGCGGCCTTTAACGGGTGCTGGTCAGTGCACCACGCCGTCTGCGTTTTCGCAAATCTCGAGGAATTCCTCGACGCTCATGTCACGGGTGTCGACGACGCCGAGCTGTTCCATCAATTGCTCTTTGAGCTGGCAGACCACCGTGGTCATGATAGTCAGGGTTTCTTCCACTTGCTCGATGGTGCCGAGCAGATCTTCCGGGTCCAGATCGAGTGGTTCGCTCACGCTGCGTTCCTCGTCATCGGAATGGGATGTGGCGTTGGGCCACGACCTTGAGTGTGCCTGTGTTTTTTTTCCATGTCGAAGGAAAAAACCTTCCACCTTCATCATCGTGCCAGGGCGCAACCGCCGCCATGCCGCTCCGGGCTGACCGTTCCGCTGCGCTGCACTCAGTCACCCTCCGGGCATGGTGGCGTTCACGCCTAATGGATACACCGTGCCGATGCGAGTCAGGGGTGAAGATAAGGGCCGGAAAGAAGCAGGATGTGAGGCTGGGGCAGGTGTCAGGGGCTTCCGGGACTGTGTGAGGCATGGATGCCGAACGCAAGCCCCCAGGGATGGGTTTACGGCGTGTCCCGGAAGCCCCTGACACCTGCTCCAGCCGGTGAAGTTCACTGCAAACCAAAACCACTAAAAACAAAAGGGCGCCCGAAGGCGCCCCTGTTATCCCAGCCGGATTACCAGCTGAGCGCACCGCCAGTCTGATATTCGGTTACACGGGTCTCGAAGAAGTTTTTCTCCTTGCGCAGATCCATGATCTCGCTCATCCACGGGAACGGGTTGGATACACCCTTGAACTGTTCCGGCAGACCGAGCTGGGCCAGACGACGGTTGGCAATAAATTGCAGGTACTCTTCCATCATGTTGGCATTCATGCCGAGCACACCGCGCGGCATGGTATCGCGGGCGTACTGAATTTCGAGCTCAGTGCCTTCCAGGATCATCTGGGTGGCCTTGTCACGCATCTGTGCATCCCACAGGTGCGGATTCTCGATCTTGATCTGGTTGATCACATCGACGCCGAAGTTCACATGCATGGACTCGTCACGCAGGATGTACTGAAACTGCTCGGCGACACCGGTCATCTTGTTGCGGCGGCCCATGGACAGAATCTGGGTAAAGCCGCAGTAGAAGAAGATGCCTTCCAGCACACAGTAGAACGCAATCAGGTTTTCCAGCAGCGCCTTGTCGGTCTCCACCGTGCCGGTTTTGAACTCCGGATCGGACAGCTCGCGGGTGTACTGGATGCCCCACTGAGCCTTCTTCGCCACCGCCGGAACTTCGCGGTACATGTTGAAGATCTCGCCTTCATCCATGCCCAGCGATTCAATGCAGTACTGGTAGGCGTGGGTGTGAATCGCTTCTTCAAACGACTGGCGCAGGATGTACTGACGGCACTCCGGATTGGTGATCAGGCGATACACGGCCAGCACCAGATTGTTTGCCACCAGCGAGTCGGCGGTGGAGAAGAACCCCAGTGAACGCTTGATGATGCGACGCTCGTCGTCGGTCAGGCCTTCAGCACCTTTCCAAAGGGCGATGTCCGCATTCATGTTCACTTCCTGCGGCATCCAGTGGTTCGAGCAGCCATCCAGATACTTCTGCCAGGCCCAGTCATACTTGAACGGTACCAGCTGGTTCAGGTCGGCGCGGCAGTTGATCATGCGCTTCTCGTCCACCTGCACCCGGCCAGCGGTGCCTTCCAGTTCGGCCACGGCTTCACTGGCATCCATCTGTGCCACGGTGGCCTTGGCGCGGGCTACGGCGTCTCCTCCAGCGACAGGATTACCGGTAGCAACAGCTGCCTCGGTTCTTTGAGCAGCAGGCTCTGCTCGCGTTGGCGCTGCTGGCGCAGCAGTTGTCTGCGGCGCTGCAGTCGCTGCTGATTCCTCTGCCGCGCGCTGGACAACGGCCGGCTGGACCGGTTTCTCTTCGGCATGAAATTCATCCCAGCTCAACATGGTGTCGTTACTCCTTTTCGTTATTCGCTAACCCGGCAGCTGCCTGTTGCAGCCTGCCGGGTCGATGATCGCGTTACTGACAGGCTTCGCAATCCGGGTTGTCGATAGAGCAGGCCTTCGGCACATCCGCTGCCTGACTGAATGCCGCGGCTTCTTCCACGCCCGACGATACCCGATTCAGACGGCTGTCGTTGATGGTCGATTTCTCGGTCGCGGTGGCACCGATGGCACGCAGGTAGTAGGTGGTTTTCAGGCCACTGAGCCACGCCATCTTGTAGGTGATATCCAGCTTCTTGCCATTCGCGTCGGCGATGTACAGGTTCAGTGACTGGGCTTGATCGATCCACTTCTGCCGACGGCTGGCCGCTTCCACCAGCCAGCGCGGCTCGACCTCGAACGAGGTGCGGTACTGCTCTTTCAGGTCGGCCGGGACACGATCTACTTTCAGGACCGAGCCATCGTAGTACTTCAGATCATTGACCATGACGTTGTCCCACAGTCCGCGCGCTTTCAGCTCATGCACCAGATACGGGTTCACCACGGTGAATTCGCCGGACAGGTTCGATTTCACGTACAGGTTCTGATAGGTGGGTTCAATGGACTGTGAAACACCCGTGATATTGGCAATGGTGGCGGTCGGCGCAATCGCCATCACGTTGGAGTTGCGCATGCCCTGAGTGCGAACCTTGTTGCGCAGGGTTCCCCAATCCATGGTCTGGGAGCGGTCGACGTTAAGGTATTTGGCCTCGCCACGCTCACGGGCCAGGATCTCGATCGAGTCGATCGGCAGAATGCCTTGGCTCCAGAGCGAGCCTTCGAAGGTGGAGTAGCTGCCGCGCTCCATGGCCAGATCGCTTGATGCCTGAATGGCGAAGTAGCTCACTGCTTCCATCGACCGGTCGGCAAATTCCACCGCCTGCGGCGAGGCATAGGCGATCTTCTGCATGTACAGGGCATCCTGGAAGCCCATGATGCCAAGGCCCACCGGGCGGTGCTTCAGGTTCGAGTTACGCGCTGCCGGCACCGAGTAGTAGTTGATGTCGATGACATTATCGAGCATCCGCACGGCGGTCTTGATGGTGCGTTCCAGCTTGGCGACATCCAGACCGGTTTCGCTGACATGCTGGGTCAGGTTCACCGAGCCGAGGTTGCACACTGCAATCTCGTCCTTGCTGGTGTTCAGGGTGATCTCGGTGCACAGGTTGGAGCTGTGTACCACGCCAACGTGCTGCTGCGGGCTGCGGACGTTGCACGGGTCTTTGAAGGTGACCCACGGGTGGCCGGTTTCGAACAACATGGAAAGCATTTTTCGCCACAGGTTGATAGCCGGCACACGCTTGAACAGCTTCAGGCTGCCGTCGCGGGTTTTGGCTTCATATTCGAGATACTTTTTCTCGAAGGCCTGACCGTACAGATCGTGCAGCTCCGGCACATTGTTCGGTGAGAACAGGGTCCACTCGCCTTCTTCCAGCACCCGTTTCATGAACAGGTCGGGAACCCAGTTGGCGGTGTTCATATCGTGGGTACGACGACGGTCATCACCGGTGTTTTTGCGCAGCTCAAGGAACTCCTCGATATCCATGTGCCAGGTTTCGAGGTAAGCACAGACTGCACCCTTGCGCTTGCCGCCTTGATTCACCGCCACGGCGGTGTCGTTGACGACTTTCAGGAACGGCACCACGCCCTGGGATTTGCCATTGGTGCCCTTGATGTAGGCGCCCAGCGCGCGCACCGGGGTCCAGTCGTTGCCGAGACCACCAGCAAACTTGGACAGCATGGCGTTGTCTTGAATGGCACCGTAAATGCCGTGCAGGTCGTCCGGCACCGTGGTCAGGTAGCAGGAGGACAGCTGCGGGCGCAGCGTGCCAGCGTTGAACAGGGTTGGTGTGGAGGCCATGTAATCGAAGCTGGAGAGCAGGTCATAGAACTCAATGGCACGCTCTTCGCGGTTTTGCTCACGCACCGACAGGCCCATGGCGACACGCATGAAGAAACACTGCGGCAGTTCGATGCGGGTGTCGTTGCTGTGCAGGAAGTAACGGTCGTACAGGGTCTGCAGGCCGAGGTAGTTAAACTGCAGGTCGCGGCTGCCCTTGAGGGCGGCGCCAAGACGGCCGAGGTCGAAGCGGGTCAGCTCCGGGTCGAGCAGTTCCAGTGCCACGCCGCGATGGATGTAGGCCTCCAGGGTGCGACCGTACAGATTTTCCATCTCCTGCTGGTCGGCGCGCTGGGCGACGCCGAGGAACTGCAGGGCTTCAGCGCGGGCGCTGTCGAGCAACAGGCGCGCGGTCACCAGCGAGTAGTTCGGCTCCTGCTCGATCAGGGTGCGGGCAGTGATCACCATGGAGGTGTTGACGTCGCGGATGGAGACGCCGTCGTAGAGGTTCTTGACGGTCTCGCCAATGATCTTGTCGGCATCGACATCGGCCAGGCCTTCGCAGGCTTCCCGAATCAGGTGCTCAAGACGGCCCATATCCAGCGGCTGTGTACGGCCATCTTCCATGGTCACGGTGATGCCGGCCGCCCGGCTGCTGGCGGCGGGCTGGCTGGCCTGTTCTGCGGCGCGCTTGCGGGACTGCTCTTCGCGGTACAGCACGTAGGAGCGGGCAACCTTGTGTTCGCCAGCCCGCATCAGGGCCAGTTCTACCTGGTCCTGGACTTCCTCAATATGGATGGTGCCGCCAGATACCATGCGACGCTGGAAGATGGCAGTGACCTGATCGGCCAGACGGGCAACGGTGTCATGGATGCGGCTGGATGCCGCAGCATTGCCGCCTTCCACGGCCAGAAAGGCCTTGGTGATGGCGACAATGATCTTGTCGTTGGTGTAGGGAACGACCTTGCCGTTGCGCTTGATGACGCGCAGCTGGCCCGGCGCGGTGGCGCTCAGGCTGCTTTCTTCGATGGCGCTGGTGCCGGCCTGCGGGGCCGTACCGGTCTGGCTGTGGGTTTCCGTGTGCATCGCCCGTCTCCGTGAATGTGGCTGTTTGTCTGTTAAGGCTGCTGTCTGGTTAATTGTTTGAGCCGACGACAGTGATGCCGACCTGAGCCTCAGGTCGGCGTCTTGGCAGTCATCGGGGCTGTCTGTCTGTTATCTGGCCTGTTATGTCGCATCGTCCCTGTGCTCCGTCGCGGTGGTTGCCGACAACACAAGATATAGTGTTGTTATAGTGCCGTGCGTGGCCTTCCTGACCCCCTGATTTGCTGCTGCTGGACCGTTAGCCGGTGGATATCAGCGCTATGGCAGGGTGGTTTCCTGTTGGTGCGCCGCTGGCTTAAAACCCAACATCTAGGGGTGGCTGGCCTGATGGAGTACAAGTTATAGCGGTGCCATTGGCTTTGCAAGGGTTTGCTGCGAGGGAAATGCTGTGGATAACCTGTGCGTCCCCTGAGGATCAGATGGGTAAAACAGCAAAACACAATATCTGGTGTTTTTCTTCACCGGAAACTGTTTCTTTATTACCCAATTGATGACCGATCCGGTCGGGCGTTAACACTGACGCCACAGTGTCCCGGTTGCCGGCCACCGGGGGGATGCGTATAAAGCCACCATGCCTGATGCTGTGGCGATTTGTTTAAGGAGAGCAGTGTGGATAACGCGCCGCGGGTGATGATTGTCGAGGATGATGAGCGCCTCGCCACCCTGACCAGTGATTACCTGAGTGCCAACGGTTTGTCCGTGACAGTGGTGGGCAATGGCAACGAGGCCATTCGCCGCATTCCCGCCGAGCAACCCGATCTGGTGGTGCTGGACCTGATGTTGCCGGGGGCGGACGGCCTGACCGTCTGCCGTGAGGTGCGACGCCATTTCCGTAACCCGATCCTGATGCTGACGGCTCGCACCGACGACATGGACCAGATTCTGGGTCTGGAGATGGGGGCCGACGACTATGTGGCAAAGCCGGTCAAGCCGCGCCTGTTGCTGGCCCGGATCCGGGCGCTGCTGCGCCGGATCGAGTCCGACACTGAAACCCCACCCTCGCGACTCGAGTTTGGCAATCTGGTGATCGACAATTCCGCCCGCGAGGTGATCCTGGAGGGCGCCTCTGTGGAGATGACCAGTGCCGAGTACGACCTGCTCTGGTTGCTGGCCTCCCATGCCGGTACCGTGCTGTCGCGAGAGACCATTTTCGAGCGTCTGCGTGGCATCCAGTACGACGGCCAGGACCGCTCCATTGATGTGCGCATTTCCCGCATTCGCCCCAAAGTCGGTGACGACCCGGATAACCCCAAGCGGATCAAGACGGTGCGCTCGAAGGGTTACCTGTTCGTTGCCGACATCAACGCTGGCTGAGACCGCAGCCTTTGAACAGTATCTTCCTGCGTATTTATGGCGGCATGCTGGCAGCGGTGCTGGTGGTTGGTTCGATTGCCTACGGCGCCGTGCAGCTGGTTAACAGCTATCGTGCGGATATCTATCGCGAGCAGATGGCCCGCGGCACCTTCTACCTGATGGCGCGCGGTCTGCAACGCCAGCAGACGGTAGAAGAGCTGGAGCGTTGGCGGTTGGTGTTGGGCCGGCTGATGTCGGCAGAGATTGAGCTGCGGGTGCCGGCGGAAGTCGACTTCAATGACGAGGAGCGGCGTCGTTTGGCGAACGGGCGGGTGCTGATGCGCCTGCATGACAGTGAGGGCCACGCCGACATCTACTTCCAGTTGCCCGGCGAAGAGCGCTACCTCAGCACCCGCATGACACGGGTATCGGAGCAGCAGGCGCGAGCCACGGCGCTGCTCATTCTGGATGAATTGTCACAGTTCCCGAGCACGCGCTGGGATGAGGAATTCGCGCGCATTCAGAGTCACTTCGGTTATCCCCTTGATCGGGTTCCCTTCGAGAAGGTCAATCTGGATCGCGAGCAGCTGCTGCGACTCGAGCGTCGCGAAGTGGTGCTGGCCATTGATGAAAACGCCAGTCGGGAGCAGTCCTCGGTGATGGTTTACGCGCCCATCGGCAGTACCGGTCGGGTACTGGTGATGGGGCCGATGCGTTTGTTCGAGAAGTATCCGGTGCAGATGCTTGTCATGGTCGGCAGCCTCGGTCTGGCAGCGATGGGATTGGCAGCCTATCTGTTGGTGAGGCCGCTGCAGAATCGACTGTTCCGCCTGGGTTCCGCAGTGGAGCGACTTGGCCGTGGTGATTTCAATGCCCGCGCCGACGCCAGCAGTCAGGATGCTATCGGCCAGTTGGCCTCCACCTTCAATGGCATGACGGCACATATCCGCAGACTGATTGAATCACAACGGGAAATGACCCGCGCTGTGTCCCACGAACTGCGTACGCCGGTGGCGCGGCTGCGATTTGGTCTGGAAATGCTTGCTGACATCGATGATGCCGAGGAGCGACGCACCAGAGTCGAGGCGCTGGATCGCGACATTGATCAGCTCGATGAGCTGATCGACGAGATTCTCACCTTCGCCCGGCTGGAGGAGGGAAGCCCGGCGATCGACTTTTCCCCGATTGCGATGCCGGCCCTGCTGCAGCGACTGAAGGATGAGCTGTCGCCGATCAGCGCCGGTATTGATATTCAAATTGATGATGAAGCGCTGTCGCGTTTGGCACCCGAAGATGCCCACGCCGCCGGCAGTGAGCGGTACCTGCATCGGGTGCTGCAAAACCTGGTCACCAATGCGCTGCGCTATGCTGCCGGGCAGGTGGTGCTTCGTTACCGGGTGGACGGTGATCTGGCGGTGCTGGAAGTCGAGGATGATGGTCCCGGTATTCCCGAGGACGACCGCGAGCGCATTTTCAAGCCGTTTGCCCGCCTCGATGAGAGCCGGCAGCGCAAAAGCGGCGGCTACGGCCTTGGCCTGTCGATTGTCCAGCGTATTGCCGAGTGGCATGGTGGCAGGGTTACTGTTCACGAAGGCCCCCTTGGCGGGGCGCTGTTCCGGATGGTCTGGCCGCGCCAGCACCGGGTTGGCGCCCATGTGCTGGGGCAGGCAGATAACACGCTGTAACAGGTCCTGACAAACGACTTACAGACAGCCCGGACGGGCGCAGACATACTGGCCCCGTAGCGTAAGTGTTTTACCCTGACTCCTTGGATGTGACCATTGAAAGCCCGCCCCGCACCGGCGGGCTTTTCTTTTTGTCGCTTGACCACTGTCTTTATGTACAGTAGTCTGGCTCTCCCGGTGAGCACACAGCCCAGCTTCCCACTGCGACCACCACCCGGCTGACTGTGACTGATCTCCCCTGCGCCAGGGACGGCGCTGCTCCCGGGACCTTTTTTTGCCACTGTGCCTGCCTGACCATCCGGATTGGCAGATACGCCGGGTCACAGTGATCCTCCTTTGCGTTACTCTTTCCGGTTTTAATCTGCCCGTCATCATTGTCCGGGCGACGCCATTCAGGGAGAGCTTCATGTCTTGCCTTCTCGCCATAGACCAGGGCACCACCAGTTCCCGCGCCATCCTGTTCGATCACAGCGGGCGTCGTCTTGCTCAGGCCCAGCGTGAATTCCGACAGTACTACCCGGAGGATGGCTGGGTGGAGCACGATGCCGGCCAGATCTGGCAGGACTGCCTGCAGCTGTGCCGTCAGGTGCTCAAGGAGGCAGGTGTCGAGGCTCGTGGTGTGGCGGCGATCGGCATCACCAATCAGCGCGAGACCACGGTGTTGTGGGATCGGGCTACCGGCAAGCCGCTGGCGCCGGCCATCGTCTGGCAAGATCGTCGCACCGCCGGGCTGTGCGCCACGCTCAAGGCCGAGGGGCATGAAGAGCTGGTTCAGCAGCGCACCGGGCTGTTGCTCGATCCGTATTTTTCCGCCACCAAGCTGGCCTGGTTACTGGAACAGGTGCCAGGCGCGCGGCAGCGCGCCGAAGCCGGTGAGCTGGCCTTTGGCACCATCGACAGCTGGTTGCTGTGGAATCTGACCGGCGGTGAGGTGCATGCCACCGACGCCACCAATGCCTCGCGCACGTTGCTGTTCGATATTCACCGCCAACGCTGGGATGAGGAGCTGCTGGCCCTGTTCAAGGTGCCCGCCGCAGTGCTGCCGGAGGTCCGGGACAGTGCTGCCGACTACGGTCGCACGGATCCGGCGCTGTTCGGTGGCGCCATTGCCGTGGCCGGCATGGCCGGGGATCAGCAGGCTGCATTGGTGGGGCAGGCCTGCTTCGCTCCGGGCATGGTCAAGAGTACCTATGGCACCGGCTGCTTTATGGTACTCAATACCGGCTCTCAAGCCGTGCGCTCCCGCAATCGTTTGCTGACCACCGTTGGCTATCGTCTCAACGGGGAAACCAGCTATGCCCTGGAAGGGTCCATCTTTGTTGCCGGTGCGGCGATCCAGTGGCTGCGTGATGGCCTCAGACTGATCAACCATGCCAGTGAAACAGAGGCACTGGCGCGCAGTGTCGGCAGCAGTCGCGGTGTCTATCTGGTGCCGGCCTTCACCGGCATGGGCGCGCCCTGGTGGGACCCCCATGCCCGTGGCGCCCTGCTTGGCCTGACCCGGGATACCGGTATCGCCGAAGTGGTCACCGCCGGACTGGAGTCGGTCTGCTACCAGACTCTTGACCTGCTGGATGCCATGGCGGCGGACGCGGATGCGCGGCCCACCGCACTGCGGGTCGATGGCGGCATGGTGGTGAACAACTGGCTTACCCAGACTCTGGCAGATGTGCTGGGTGTGCGTGTTGACCGCCCGGTGGTCACGGAAACCACGGCGCTGGGGGCCGCGTATCTGGCCGGCCTTCAGGTCGGGGTGTTTGGTTCCCTTGAGGAGGTAGCGTCGCAGTGGCAGTGCGAGCGCAGTTTCCAGCCGTCGCTGGATGAGCGTACCCGGCAGGCCCGCCACGCCGGCTGGCGCCGGGCGGTGGCCCGGGTTTGCGAGGGCGTGAAGGGGGAGTGATATCGGGCCGATATGACGGATGGACGGTCGATCAGGTCAGATAAGTGTTGTGATCTGGGTCACGCATTGTAATAAGATGGCATTAGGTGGTCCGATACTACTTTAGTAGTACGGACGACAAAGCCATCACCCGGCCCCGCGCCAAAATCACCCTGGCGCCTAACGTGACCATCGCTCCCGCCGGCATGCCGGCGCCTTGCGGGAGCAGGAGCTGCAGCCATGCAAGGGACCATGGAACAGACAGAACTGGAACACACTGCCCGCCCCTGGAAGCTGGTGGGCACGGCGTTGCTTGGCGCTCTGGCGCACACGGCGGTGTGCTGGATTGCACTCCAGCTCGATTTCTTCCGTGGCTCTTCGGCGGCCTTCAATCAGCTGTTCGGGCTGATCTGGATGGGTCATGCGACCATTGCCCTGGTGCTGCTCAGCGGTCTCAACCGGCGCCTGCCGGACCCGTCGCTGTCGCTGCCCGTGGTACTGTGGTCGACGCTGGGTTTGCTGATATCAGCCTATTTCGTTGATCAGGTCCGGCTCTGTGTGATGGTGCTGTTTTTCGCCATTTTGCAGACCGGGGTATTCCGTCTGTCTTTTGCCTCGTTCCTGTCGGTAAGTGCGCTCTGTGTATTCGGTTATGGCGCCATTATCTGGCGTGTTTCTGCGCTCTATCCGGAAGCGATTGATGTCACGGCAGAGATGATCCAGTGGTCCGCCTTTACCCTGATTACGGTCGGTGCAGTGCTGGTGGCGAACGAGATCTCCAGTATCCGCAGCCAACTGGTGGAACGTAATGGCCAGCTGGCCAAGATCGTCGATCGCATTCAGGACATGGCCATACGCGATGAGTTGACCGGCATGTACAACCGCCGTCATGCCACCGAGCGGCTCACCAAGATTCGTGAAATGGCCAACCGCAATGCTTTCAGTTTCATGGTGCTGTATGTGGATCTGGATCACTTCAAGCGGGTCAACGACAACCATGGCCACCATGTTGGTGACGAGGTGCTACGTGAGTTCTCGTTGATGGTGCGCAACTCGCTGAGCGGCCGGGATTTCGCTGCCCGCCTCGGTGGCGAGGAATTTCTGGTGGTGCTGGTAAAAACAGACCGGTCGCAGGGCCTGGTTGTGGCCGAGCAATTGCGGGAGGCAGTGACGGCGCTGTCGTTCCCATCGGCACCCGGGTTGAAGATGAGTGCATCGCAGGGGGCGGCGGAGTTTATCAATGGCGAAAGTCTGGATCAGCTGCTGGCCCGGGCTGATGCTGCCCTGTATCGTGCCAAGCATGGTGGACGCAATCGCGTCTGCATGGCCACGGAGGAGCCTGCATGATTGCCGATCTGGAACGAGCCCAGCAACTGGCGATGAATGAGCGGCGACTGGCGCGCCGGCATGTCACGCTGGCGCTCGCAACCAGTGCTGTCCACACGGCGATCTGTGCTTTCTATCTTTGGGGTGGTTACTTTTCTGCTTCACTGCCTGTGTTCCTCGGTCTGTTTGCAGTGGTCTGGGTGGGCAATCTGGGGCTGATGGTGCTGGTGCGCAGCGGCATCACCGCGCGCCTCCGTGATCCGAGTCTGTCACTATGGATCGCGCTCTGGCTGACCACCGGCTTTTTGATCAGCATCTACTTTGTCGAGACGCCGGAGCAAAGCACGGTGTTCGGGGAGGTGTCCACCGACGGTTTCCGCATCAGTGTCATGATGGTGTTCTTCGCCGCCATGCTGCTAGCATCGTTTCGACTCAATTTCTGGAGACTGTCGGTACTGGCCATCTACGCCTCCGGCGGTTACGCACTGGTGCTGATGGCGGCATTTGCCGATCATGGCATACGTCTCAGTTTCACTGTGGAGTGGCTGCAGTGGTTGATCTTCTCGCTGACCGCGGCGGCGTTCTGCGTGACCGGTGCCGGTATCAACGCATTACGCAGTCGTTTGTCGACAAAGAACGAAGAGCTGGGGCGGGCGCTGGAGCAGGTGCGCGAGATGGCCATCCGCGATGAGCTCACCGGCCTGTTCAATCGTCGCCACATCATGGAAATTCTGCAGCAGCAGCAGGCTCTGGCAGACTCAGGTGACTACCGCTTCTGTCTCTGCTATCTCGATCTCGATCACTTCAAGCCGATCAATGATACCTACGGTCATGGTGTTGGCGATCAGGTGTTGCGCCGCTTTGCCCGGCTGGTGCATGACTCCCTGCGCGAGGCGGATTACACCGGACGACTCGGTGGCGAAGAGTTTATTCTGGTGCTGAGCCAGACCGGCCTCGACGAGGCCTGGCAGGTGGCGGAGCGGCTGCGGCTCAGTCTGGAGAAGCAGTCATTTGCCGACTTGCATGCGGAGCTTAAGGTCACGGTGTCCATCGGCGTGTCGGAATACCGCATGGGAGAGGCTATTGACGAGGCACTCAACCGCGCTGACAGCTGTCTCTATCGGGCCAAGGATAGCGGCCGCAACCGGGTAATCTGCGAAACCCATATGAATGCCGCCGCCAACGGCTGATGTTCACCATTGCTGCGGGACTTTCCTCAGGTCAGACAGGTCGTAACCCTCCTGTTGCAAAAAATCCAGCATGGCCTGATAGGTGCCGTCATCAATAGCGGGCCGCCGCGCCATGACCCAGACGTAATCCCGTTTCTGTCTGCCGATGATGGTGGTCTGGTAGTCGTCGTCCAGCCAGATAATCCGGAAGTCGGCCCGGAACGGCCACAGGAACTGCATCTTCCAGACAGCATTTGAGGGATCATCGGTCACCCGGGCGGTGGGGGTGTAGCGCTTCTGTTCGCCGTCGGCGCTGCCCCGGCGGAAGGTAAAGGTGGTGGCAATGGAGCCATCGCTGTTGAGATCGTAGCGCTCGATGCCGTTCCAGGCGTGGCGCTCGGGCGGCAGGGGGATGTGGGCAATAACGTACCAGTCTCCCATGAAGCGTGGAATGTCCACCGGCCCTGCGAGGCTGATGGGAGCAAGTCGCTGGCTTTGGCAGCCCCCCAGACTGAGCACAATCAGCGACAGCAGCAACATCCGCAACACAGGCAATCTCCTCTCAACATGCGAAGATGCAAGCGTGACGCAGTGGTCAACAAGAGCCTGTGAAGGCCCAAAAAAAACCCCGCCGAAGCGGGGTTTCCTCTGGGTCGGTGTGGCCGGGCTGCTTACATCATGCCGCCCATGCCGCCCATGCCGCCCATGTCCGGCATGCCGCCGCCAGCGCCTTTCGGCTCCGGCTTATCCGCGATCATGGCCTCGGTGGTGATCATCAGGCCAGCAATGGAGGCCGCTGCCTGCAGAGCAGTGCGGGTCACCTTGGCCGGGTCGATGATGCCCAGTTCGAGCATGTCGCCGTACTCACCGTTGGCAGCGTTAAAGCCGTAGTTGCCCTTGCCGCTTTTCACGGTTTGCACTACTACAGAGGCTTCGGCGCCGGCGTTGGCAGAAATCTGCCGCAGCGGGGCTTCAAGCGCGCGGGTGGTCAGGGCGATACCGACGTTCTGATCTTCGTTATCGACCTTGAGCTTGCCCATGTTGGCCAGAGCACGCACCAGTGCCACGCCGCCGCCAGGTACCACGCCTTCTTCAACGGCTGCACGGGTTGCATGCAGGGCGTCGTCAACGCGGGCTTTTTTCTCTTTCATGGCTACTTCGGTGGCCGCGCCAACCTTGATCACGGCGACACCGCCAGCCAGCTTGGCAACGCGCTCTTGCAGCTTTTCGCGGTCGTAATCGGAAGAGGACTTCTCGATTTCGGCGCGAACCTGCTCAACGCGGGCCTTGATGTCTGCCGGCTTGCCAGCGCCACCGACAATGGTGGTATTTTCTTTGTCAATGTTGACCTTCTCGGCGGTGCCCAGATCAGCCAGCGAAGCGTTTTCCAGGCTCAGACCCACTTCTTCGGAGATCACAGTGCCGCCGGAAAGGATGGCGATATCCTGCAGCATAGCCTTGCGACGGTCGCCAAAGCCCGGGGCTTTGACTGCCGCGCACTTGATGATGCCGCGCATGTTGTTAACCACCAGCGTGGCCAGTGCTTCACCTTCAACATCTTCGGCAATGATCAGCAGCGGTTTGCCGGATTTGGCAACAGCTTCCAGTACCGGCAGCAGTTCGCGGATATTGGAGATCTTCTTGTCGACCAGCAGGATGTGCGGGTGATCGAGTTCCACCGCCATCTTTTCCTGGTTGTTGATGAAGTACGGGCTCAGGTAGCCGCGGTCGAACTGCATGCCTTCAACCACTTCCAGCTCGTCCTGCAGGCCACGACCTTCTTCCACGGTAATAACACCGTCGGTGGTGTACTTGCCGTCACGGTGCGATACACGCTCCATGGCATCAGCAATGATTTTGCCGACGCTGGCGTCGCTGTTGGCGGAAATGGTAGCAACCTGCTCGATCGCCTTGCGGTCTTTCACCGGAGTGGACAGCTTCTTCAGCTCTTCAACAACGGCGTCAACCGCCTTGTCGATGCCGCGCTTCAGGTCCATCGGGTTCATGCCGGCGGTGACTGACTTCAGGCCTTCGGTAACGATGGCTTGTGCCAGAACGGTGGCGGTGGTGGTGCCGTCACCGGCTTCGTCGTTGGCCTTGGAAGCCACTTCCTTGACCATCTGCGCGCCCATGTTTTCGAACTTGTCTTCCAGTTCGATTTCCTTGGCAACGGTTACGCCGTCTTTGGTGATCAGCGGGGCACCGAAGGATTTTTCCAGTACCACGTTGCGGCCTTTCGGGCCGAGGGTGACTTTTACTGCGTCAGCAAGAATATTGACGCCGCGCAGCATACGGGCGCGGCCTTCGTCACGAAAAATTACTTCTTTAGCCATGGTCGTATTCCCTTGATTGTTCGGTTTGCGAGATGGTGGATCAGCCTTCAATCACGGCGAGGATTTCGTTCTCGCTCATGATCAGCAGTTCTTCACCATTCACTTTGACGGTATTGCCGGCGTACTGGCCGAAGATCACCTTGTCGCCTGCCTTGACGTCTATCGGGCGCACTTCACCTTTTTCATTGACCTTGCCTTTACCGGCGGCGATGACCACACCACGGCTCGGTTTCTCGGCAGCGGAGCCCGGCAGGACGATGCCACCGGCGGTTTTGGTTTCTTCCTCCTCGCGGCGTACCAGGACGCGATCGTGCAAAGGACGGATGTTCATTGCTGTGTATCTCCTTGTTGATGTCTCGCAACTGGGAACCGGCGGGGATCTGGGCCCACCGGGTGGCCGGGCTGGCACTCAGGGCTGCTGAGTGTTAGCACTCGGCCTTGGCGAGTGCCAATCATAGTGACCGGGGTGGCCGAGTCAATGGTTGTCGCTCACCAGTGGTGGCCTTTATGGGGGTGGCTGGGGGTGTTTCAAGGGGGCGGGTCTGTTTGGGTCTGGCAGTGAGCGTCTCTGGCCAGAGGGAGTGTTGCGGATTGCCGGGACACGCCGTGAACCCGTCCCTGGGGGCTTGCGTTCGGCATCCATGCCTCACACAGTCCCGGCAATCCGCAACACTCCCTCCGGCCTCGCATTGTCTTTTTTTCGTCATTTCAGTCGCTTGCAAGTAGCGGAATGTGAGGCCCTCACTGCCAAACCAAAGCGAAAATAAAAGAAAGGTGCCGCGATGGCAGAACAGGCTGAGCGATCCTGTCATGGCGAGCGCTCGTCCCGGTGACCATAATCGCCGCTTCGTCAGAGCTGATTCGGGAGCGCAACATGAATGTGAAAGACAAGGTAGTGGTAGTGACCGGTGCCGGTCGTGGTCTTGGTCGCGGCATTGCCACCATGTTTGCCGGCAAGGGCGCCAAAGTCGCCTGCGTCGACCTGAATCAGGCCGATCTCGATGAAACCGTGGCACAGTGCAAGGCCGCCGGCGGTGAGGGCAAGGCCTACACTGCCAACGTTGCCAAAGAAGAGGACGTGGTCAAACTGTTCAACGACGTGGTGGCGGATTTTGGCGGTCTGCACGGGGTGGTCAACAACGCTGGCATTACCCGAGATGGCCTGCTGGTGAAAGCCAAAGACGGTGAAATCAGCACCATGAGCCTGCAGCAGTGGCAGGCCGTCATCGATGTCAATCTCACCGGCGTGTTCCTCTGTGCCCGTGAAGCTGCTGCCCACATGATCCGTCTTGGCGTCGACGAGGGCGTTATCGTTAACATTTCCTCGCTGGCCCGTCAGGGCAGCTTTGGCCAGTCCAACTACTCGGCAGCCAAGTCCGGCGTGGCGGCGCTGGCGGAAGTCTGGGCAAAAGAGCTGGCCCGCTACAACATCCGTACCGGCGCTGTGGCCCCGGGCACCATTAACACCGACATGATCGCAGCGATGAAGCCGGAGGCCCGTGATCGCCTGATTGGCGCCGTGCCGCTGAAGCGCCTTGGTGAACCGGAACACATTGCCATGAGCGTGCTGTTCATCTTTGAAAACAGCTATTTCACTGGCCGCTGCATCGACACCGACGGTGGTCTTCGCTGATCTGGCGTGCGCTACGCCTCGGGCCGGCATTGCCGGCCCTTTTTATTGACGGGCATGATGGTGGTAGTTTTCAACGATATTCATCGCGGAGACGTGCTGATGCCTGTTGCCATTGATCCCCACTCCGAGTTTGCCCGGGCGGTCTATCAGATCATGGCCGCCATCCCGGCGGGCCGGGTGGCCAGTTATGGCGCCATTGCCCGTCAGGCCGGCTTTCCCCGTCATGCCCGCTTTGTCGGCCGGTTAATGGGTGCTTTGCCGAACGGTTCGGCGCTGCCCTGGTGGCGGGTGATCCGCAGTGATGGTCGCTCTGGCATGACGGGCGCTGCAGCAGAGCGGCAGCTGTCGAGGTTGGCGGAGGAGGGCGTGGTGGTCATCGGTGCCCGGGTCGATATGCGTCGCTACGCTGCGTTCTGATCAGGACGCAGCAACGAACGCTGACAGATTCGCCTGCGGTCGCGCTGGTGGCGCTGCGGTCGGCTCGGCATACTGTCGCTTTCGCCGGAGGCCTGACTGATCCATGTTGCTTCGCTGGAGGGACGCCCTCGCGCCTTATCTGACCCGCCGCATGCTCACCCTGTTGGCGCTCGGCTTCGCCTCCGGCCTGCCGGCGCCGCTGGTATTTTCCAATCTGTCGATCTGGTTGCGCGATGAAGGTGTGAGCCGCACCGATATCGGTCTGTTTGCACTGGCGGCCACGCCCTATGCGATCAATTTTCTCTGGGCGCCGCTGGTTGATCGGATGAGGTTGCCGGGCTTTACCGACCGGCTTGGCCAGCGTCGCGGGTGGGCACTGTTCACCCAGCTCTGGCTGATGGCGGCGATCCTGTGGATGTCGTTCAGCGACCCGGGCCAGCATCTGCTGATGATGGCGCTGGCGGTGCTATTGGTGACCACGGCCAGCGCCACTCAGGACATTGTTATCGACGCCTACCGGATCGATATTCTTGAAGCCTCCCGTTACGGCGCCGGCTCAGCCGTGGCGATCTGGGGCTGGCATATCGGCGGTACCCTGGTGGGCGGCGCCGGCGGTTTGCTGCTGGCCCAGGCTTACGGTTGGCAGGTTGCCTATCAGTTGCTGGCGGTGGCGGTGTTGGTGGGCATGGTCGCCATTCTGCTGGCACCGGAGCCGGAGCGGCGAGCGGTGGCGATACTGGACGCGCGTCAGCAGCAGTTGGCCGAGCGCTGGGCCCCGCGCTTCGGTGTCCGCCCGGCGTCGGTGCTGGCGTTCCTGCATGTGGCGGTGGTGCTGCCGTTCGCCGAGTTCCTGCGTCGCCATGGAGCCTGGCTGATTCTGATTTTTGTGTTTGTCTTCAAGCTTGGTGACGCCATGCTCGGTCGCATGTCCGGTGTGTTCTACCGCGAGCTTGGCTTCTCGCTTGGCGATATCGCCGAGGTCTCCAAGGTCTACGGCTTTGCCGTCAACATGGTCGGCGTGCTTGTCGGTGGGGTGCTGGCGGCGCGGATCGGCATCCTCAAGGCGCTGTTTGTCTCCGGTCTCGCCACTGCCAGTACCAACTTGACCTATGCGCTGTTGGCGGTGGTGGGCCAGCAGAAATGGATGCTGATGGTGGCGGTGATAGCCGACAATTTCACCACGGGTCTGGTGACGGTGGCCTTCGTCGCCTACCTGTCGAGCCTGTGCAATCATGCCTACACCGCCACCCAGTACGCCCTGTTGGCGTCACTTGGCAATCTCGCCCGAATCTGGCTGTCTGCTGGCAGTGGTGCACTGGTCGATCATCTGGATGGCGACTGGGCCACCTTCTTCGTGATTACCGCGGTGGTGGCATTGGTGGGGCTGCCGCTACTGGTCTGGCTGATGCGGCGGTTTCCCTCCCACACCA
This sequence comes from Alcanivoracaceae bacterium, assembly GCA_046292765.1. Classification (GTDB taxonomy): domain Bacteria; phylum Pseudomonadota; class Gammaproteobacteria; order Pseudomonadales; family Alcanivoracaceae; genus PGZG01. The sequence goes on from JBKBQA010000004.1 coordinate 156,238, forward strand.
CTGACGCGCGGCGGGAAATGCCGGGTGACGACCCCGAGCGCAAACCGCTATAGTCGGGAGCAGACAAAAACAAGAACAGGATCACAGTTCCCCCATGAGCCAGCGCGATGTCAGCATTCTGGTAGTCGATGATGCCAAGTTCTCCAGTGCCGTGGTCGGGCGCTCCCTGAAAGCCGCCGGTTACAGCGATATCCGTCATGCCTCCTCTGCCAGCGCCGGGCTTGCTCTCATTGAAGAGCGGCCGGTGTCGATTCTGGTGGCCGACTGGTTGATGCCGGAGATGGACGGTCTGGAGCTGACCCGTCGGGTGCGGCAGCTGGACGAGGCCACCAACCGCTACACCTATGTGATCCTGCTGACGGCAAAGGAAGGGGTCTCGGCACTGAAAATGGCGTTTGATGAGGGCGTCGATGACTTCGTCAACAAGTCCGCCATGAACGACCAGTTGCTGCCGAGGGTAATGGCCGCGGAGCGGATCACCCGGCTGCATAACCGGGTGCTGATGGAGAACCAGCGGCTGATTGATGCCAACGCCAAACTGCGCAAGCAGACCACGGTGGATGCGCTTACCGGTTATGGCAATCAGCAGTACGCTCTGAAACGTCTTGATGACGCCCTGCGCCACGCCCGTCAACGTGGCGGCGCTGCCTGTGTGCTGATGATCCGTATCGATCACTATGCCGATATGGAAGCCCGCCATGGCAGACCGCTGATGCAGCAGCTGGTGTTGGCTTTCAGTCGTCGACTGCGGCAGCTGGTGCGCCCCATGGACATTCTGGCTCGCATCAGCCCTGAACATTTCTGTCTGATTACCCATCAGCCGGAAGCACGCCATGCCTCACCGGGCAGCTTCCGCCGTCTCTACGATGGTCTCAACCATCGTGCCTACAAGACCGCCGGCGGTTTTTTCCAGCTCTCGGTGAGTGCCAGCCTGACCAGTGCCGGTGACAAGGACGAGATCGCCGCCGATGTCATGCTGTCGCGCTCCATGCTCGGGCTGGATGCCTCCCACGATGGCAAGCGCATCGTTGAGCAGCCGCTTGCCGGATAACCTCTGGCATCTGGCAGGTGCCGGCAGCATGGGATCGCTGGCGGCCTGGCGTCTGCAGCAGGCCGGCATGACGGTTCGAGTGATCCGGCCCACGGCGTTGTCGCTGCAGCGCACCCTCCATTGGCCCGATGGCCGTCAGGTGTCACTGTCATTGCCTTCGGCGGGCGATGAACCCATTGCCCGTCTGCTGGTGGCCGTCAAGGCGGGTGACACCCACGACGCCGTTACGCCGCTGTTGCCACGCCTTGGTGCCAGCGCCTCCGTGTTGCGACTACAGAATGGTATGGGCTCCTTCGATGGTGTGGCCTTGCCTGCGTCGGCGCGACTGTTTCATCTGGTGACCACCGACGGCGCCTGGCGACAGGGTGAACAGATTCATGTGGTGGCCGAGAATCAGACCCTGATCGGTGACGGCAGCCCATTGCCACCGCCGTGGTTCGCTGAGCTGGCACCATACTGGCCCGGCCTGCGCTGGTGCGAACAGATCGAGCGGGCGCAGTGGGCCAAGCTCGCCATCAATGCGGTGATCAATCCGCTTACCGCCGGCTACCATTGCCGCAACGGCGAGCTGCTCGATGGTGCCGGGCGCGAACAGCAGATGGCGGCGCTGGCTGCAGAAGTGGATGCGGTACTGGGGCAGATGTTTGCCGATTGGCCCGGGGACACGCTGGCGCGTAGTCGCGAGGTGGCGCAACAGACCGCTGCCAACACCTCCTCCATGCTGGCCGATGTGCTGGCGGCCCGGTCGACGGAGATCGCCTTTATCAACGGCTACCTGCTGCGCCGTGCCGACGCTCTGGGTATCGACCTGCCGGCACATCGGCAGTGGTTGACCCGCATCGGCGAAATGCCTAAGGTGGCCGCGCCTTGAGGTGCGTGCTGCTTTGATATCAGGCAGGACGTTAAACGGGAAACAGGTGCGATACCTGTGCTGCCCCCGCAACGGTAACCGGTGATGGGTCACCAGACGCCACTGTGCTTCGGCATGGGAAGGCGGTGATCCGGCGCAAGCCACACCGGGAGCCCGGATACCGGCCGCGAGGCATACGTGCGGTGCGTGAAGGTTCACGCTACCGTATCCGATGTACGGCGGGTGCACTCGGGAGGACAATCATGTTCGCACACCCCCTTCGCATAACGGGCTTTGCCCTCTGTTTTCTTTCGGCTTTCACCAGCGGCTACGCTGAACCCATGCTTGACGAAGTTGTTATCAGTGTTTCCAGAATTACCCCGGTGGCTGACAGACTGCCAGTCGGTACGGTGCTAATGGAATCAGATGAAATTCTGGCCATACCCGCTGATAACCTTGCGGACATTCTGGATACTGTTGGCGGCGTCAATGCCAGTCGGTTCTACGGACTCAGTGGAGCGAAGACCAGCGTTGATTTTCTCGGCTTTGGCGCTACGGGAACGCAGAATACCCTGATCCTGTTGAACGGAAGACGCCTCAATGATGTCGATCTGGCAGCGGTGGATTTCTCCGCGATTCCTGTGGGGGCCATAGAGCGGATTGAGATACTCCCGGCAAGCGGGGCGGTGCTGTATGGCAGTGGCGCAGTGGGAGGTGCCATCAATATTGTGACGCGGCAGGGGTATGAGAACTCGGCAGGGTTGTCAGTGACAGGCGGTAGCTACAGCTCAGCCGGCGTTGGCGGGTATGGAAGTTATCGCTCCGGCCATGTCAGTGGTATCGCTGCGCTAAATGGCTTTCGCACAGAAGGTTTCAGGGACAACAACGAGCTCCGGCAGGGTACGGCCTTTTCGGATTGGCGTTACAGTCTGTCCGATTTCAAGGCTGCAGTGACGGTGCTGGTTGACGATCAGAAAGTCAATTTGCCCGGTGGACGGCGATTCGTGCCCGGGGTAATGGATCAGATCAACGACGATCCGAGAGGCGCCACAACCCCGAATGACTGGGCGGACCAGCAAGGTCTTCAGGTCCTGCCAAGCCTTGAGCTTAACATTAGTGAAGATCTTAACGTTCATCTGGAAGGCGGTTGGCGAATAAAAAGGCAGCAGTATTTCGTGGACCAGGGTTTCGGCTATACCAGTTATACAGAGGCTGAGACGCTACACTTCAGCCTCAATCCTAGGCTGACAGGTATTTTTGATACTGCGCATATCTCGCATTACTGGATCGTAGGGCTTGACTTTAATGATAGCGATTTCAGTCGCGACGTTTCTCTGGACGAGAGCACGTTCTCGCAGCCCATCCATAAAGTCGGAATTGTCCAGCGAAGTACCGGCGTCTACCTGCTAGATAGTATTACGCTCACCGATAGCACGCTAGTCACTGCCGGAGTGCGGCATGAGCTAATCTATACCAAGGCGTCGCACCAATATGATCCTTCTGCGCCCACATGTCCTGACCCATGGTGTACGGATGTGGAAGCGACTCCTTTCGATACCCGTCAGGATGCGGAGATGTGGAATCTGGGTGTTCGCCAATCCATCGGGTCAGAATTTGCATTGTTTGCTAATGTGGAAAGAAATTCCCGAACAGCCTCAGTTGATGAATTCTTTGAGCTAGATCCAGTGTTCTATACTTCCTCGTTAGATCCTCTGGACGTCCAGAAAGGGAAGCTATACAGCGCCGGCGCAAGTTGGCAGAAGGGGCGTCAGCGTTCAGCACTGACAGGATGGCACGGCGACTTCCGCAACGAGATACACTATGACGTTAATGCGGGGGAGAGCCTGAATCTGGATCCGACTCGTCGCTATGGTGTGTCGCTGAACACAAGATGGGAGCTTGATCCTTCTCTTTGGTTGACCATTAACGGCAGCTATCAACGTGCCAGGTTCCGGGGTGGAGCCTATGAGGGGAACGAATTGCCACTGGTTCCTCGGCAGAGCGGCTATGCGCGTTTTGATTGGTTGCCGCTGGATACGCTATCGATCGCGCTGGCGCAGCGCTATGTTGGTCAACGCTATATGGACAACGATCAGGCAAACGATTTTGGTCGGCGGATTCCTTCCTACCGTCGCTCCGACATAGAGGTGGAGGTAAGGCCGACTGGTGCGTTCAGGGCAAAAGCCGGGATCTATAATCTGGAAAACAAGATTGTTTACGACTATGCGGTTAGAAGTACCTTTACTGCGGGGGTGTTCAGTGCGTATCCACTGCCAGATCGTCATTTTATGCTGACTCTGGGACTGGATTGGTAATGAATGATAAAAATCGCATCAGCCGAGTCATAACCCGAACCGGTGATCAGGGAGAAACCGGGCTCGCCGATGGCAGTCGCTGGCCAAAGGATGCGCCCGTCATTGTGGCGCTGGGTGAACTCGACGAACTGAATGCGATGATTGGTGTGCTGCGCAGCCAACCCGGCGCCGATGACTATCCGTTGCTGGACGAGATCCAGCAACGGCTTTTTGATCTCGGTGCTGAGCTGGCCGTGCCTGGCACATCGCGCCTTAACGAGGCTGATGTGCTGGCGCTGGAAGCTGCGGTCAGCGAATGGAATGCCAGTCTGGCGCCGTTGCGGGAATTCGTCCTCCCCGGCGGCCATTCTGCTGCGGCCTGGTGTCATCTTTGCCGCACCGTCGCCCGCCGCGCTGAGCGGGCGCTGGTGGCGGCGCAGCACCAGCAGGCTCTGAACCCGCTGTCACTGCAATGGCTCAATCGGCTCTCGGATCTGTTGTTTGTGCTGGCGCGGCATATCAATTACCGGCAGGGAACGGCGGAGCCGCAGTGGCGGCCGCGTTAGCAGCTCACTTCACTTGCTCCGCCGCATTCCTCAATCGGCATCGCTTCGCTATTTTCCGTGGGTACCGTTTCGCGGGCCTGTTCCTGCACTTCTTCCGGTGCCTTCTCGACACCGACGTGATAGGCAGCAAAGCCGGTTTGCACCACCTGATTGACGGCCATGCCGAGGATGCGGCCGTGGTAAGGGGCAAGGATGGCGCTGCCGGTGTTGGTTACCGGGTCCACCACGGTGCCGAGCACCTGTCCTTCGCGAACCTTGTCGCCCAGTTTTACTTTTGACATCAGGATGCCGCCCTGGTCGGCGCGTACCCAGTCGGATTGGTAGAACACCGGTTGCGGGCTGCTCCAGAACCGTTTGCTTTTCTGGATGCCGAGATTTTGCAGCAGGGTTTCCAGGGATTTGACGCCGGCGTCCACGGCACTTTCTTCGAGCTGATTCGGGCCACCGGCTTCCATGGTGACGGCGGGAATGCCGATGTCGTTGGCCGCGCGCCTCACGGTACCGCGAGCGCCGACGCCATGCAGCACGGTGATGCCACCAAACTGGCGGCTGAATTCGAAAATGGGTTCGTTTTTCAGGTTGCCGCGGATTTGCGGCAAGTTGGTTCTTTGTTGTGAGCCAGTGTGCAGGTCGACCAGATACTGACAGTCGCGGATCACCGTGTTGAACAGCGAGTAGGCAATGCGATCGGCGGCGCTGGCACGGCGGTTGCCCGGGAAGTGGCGGTTCAGATCCCGGCGGTCGGCAAGGTAGCGGCTGCCGCGACGGAAGCCGTCCAGATTCACAATCGGGATGCCAACCACGGTGCCGTTCATGGTTTTCGGTTCAAGCTGGTACATCAGTCGGCGTACCATTTCGATGCCGTTCAGTTCATCGCCGTGAATGGCGGCAGTAAGGCACACCCGCGGGCCCGGGTTGCGACCGTGAGCAACCAGCACCGGCACCGGCGTGTCGATGCTCTGGAAGGATTGCTCCGGGCTCCAGTAAAGGGTTCTGAATTCGCCGGGGGGCACTGCGCCGCCAAGCAGGCTGATGGTGTCCCAGATTTGCACGCCTGTATCGGCGACCGGTTCGGTCACGGCCGGTTCCGGCGTGGCGTGCACCAGCGGTGATGGCGGGATCATGTCGTCCTCGTCGGCCAGTTCTGTGGCCAGCGCGATGGAACAGGACATCAGTGGAATCAACCAGAGCAGTGTGGTGTAACGGGGAAGCAAAAGCGGCATGAAGATCAACCTGTCGTCATACGGGCAAGCGATGCCCAGCATAGAATGTTAAGCCATGGACTGTCACAACCTGTTGAGGTTCCCGGGAAGCGCGCCACGATGCTGCGCCGACGGGCCTCAGGTGTTGTCGTCGTTGAGGCTGTGTTTCAGGCGCAGGTGACGGCGCAGGGCGCGGGACAGGGCATCGACGGCGAGGTTCAGCATTACGCCGGCGGCGATCAGCACCAGAGCCCGGTCCATGCGTAGCTCACTGAAAGCGCTGTCGACATAGAAGCCGAGCGTGGTGATGCCGAGAATGCCGAGAATGGCTGTCTCGCGCATGATGATTTCCCAGCGGTAGAGCAGGAAGGCAAGGAAGTTCGGGTAGACTCTTGGCAGAACTTCGAAGGCATAGCGATTGAGGCCGCCACTGGCATCACTGCGCAGGGTCAGTGATTCGGTGAAGCGGCCACTGAGATGGGCGACGATGGCGCCGGTATGCAGCGCCAGCGCCAGAATGCCCGGCAGCATGGATGGCCCCAGCATCAGCACGAAAACAAAGGCGAGCAGAAACTCCGGCAATGAGCGCAACAGCACCAGCAGGCCATGGCCTCCGGCGCGCGTGATCCGCCGGCCAAACAGCGGCGAGATCAGCGGAAACATCATCAGCGCGAGCAGCCCCGTCACCAGCATGGCGGCGGTGCCAAGAATCAGGGTGTTGCCCAGACCAGGCAGGATCTGGTCGTGTAGCAGGAGCAGTAGCCAGTCACCGAGTTGCGACCATTGCCAATCGGTCTGTCGCATGGGGGCCGGAACGATGTCTTCAGTCAGAAAACGCGCCACGCTGCCGGCCGTACTGCTGGCCACCGGTGGTGCCCAAGCCACCGCCGCCAGTAACCAGATCGGCACCAGTTTCGGTTTCAGCCAGAGCTTCAATGACAGGATAATTGCCAGCAGCAAATAGAGCAGCGCTGCTCCCTCGCTATAGGCTCCCTTGCGAAAAGCAGTTTCAAGATGAAAACCGAGAGTGGGCAGGCCGATAAACCCGAGAATGGCGGAGGCGCGTACCGCACATTCCACCCGGTAGGCGCCATAGGTTTTCATGTGCTGCCACACCAGCGGCAGGCGCGCATACCAGAACACGCTGAAGGCATCGCTGCCGGCAGGGAGAGCCCGTACCGGCGCGCGATCCGCCTCTTCAAAAAACTCGCCGAATACCTTGGCAAAAATACCGCTGTAGGGCACGGCAATGGCGAGCAATCCGGTCAGGGTAGAGAGTCCGAACACCTGCAGGAACATCAGCCCCCAGAACAGTTCATGGACTGCGCGGATCACGGCGCTGAAGCCGCGCACCCAGCGCCAGCGCCACAGCAGCGCGAGCAGGAATCCGCACAGCGAACCCAGTGCCACCCCCTGCAGGGCGAAGGCGAGGGTGTAGCCAATCGCGTTCGGCAGGGATTCAGTGGCGAGGAAGTCCGGCGTCAGAAAGCCCGCGCTGATGCGTGACAGCTCAAGGCCGGGGTCGCGGGTGCTGATCTGCATATCCGCCAGCCACAGCGCCAGACAGCCCGCTACTGCAATCAGCAGGGTAGCGCGACGGAAGCGGCCGGCAGTGGTGTTCATCGCCGCCGATAGAGCGGATTGAGGTCGCTGAGGGTAAGCTGCCGGCTCGGCGCATCCAGTACCACCTGGCCATCCTGCAAACCAATAATGCGATCACAGCAGTGCAGTGCCAGCTCACGGTCATGCAGTGCCACCACGGCCGTGTGATGGCGGCCGAGAGCAAGAGTCAGCAGCGCCTGCGCCTGTTGTTCATCAACACTGGAAACCGGCTCGTCGGCGAGCAAAATGTCTCTCTCACTGTACAGCGCGCGGCCGAGCGCCGTGCGCTGGGCCTGCCCGCCGGAGAGTTGATCGACACTGGTGCGCAGCTTGTCGGCAATGCCAAGTTCGGCGGCGACGGCGCCGACATGTTCAAGTTCTGCGGGGCGCGGCCGAATCAGGTTGGCGAGATTGTAGAGTGTGCTGTGGCGGTCCAGTGCGCCCATATAAATGTTGTGAAACACGCTCAGCATCGGCACCAGCGCGCCCTGTTGCGGACACCAGGCGGCGCTGGTTGGCTGTTGTTTCCTGAGCGCTTCAAGCAGGGTCGATTTGCCGGCGCCGCTGACGCCGAGCAGGGCGACCTTTTCGCCGGACGCAATGGTCAGGGACAGGTCACGCAGAACAGCCACACCCTGACGACTCAGGGTGTGGTGGGCAAAGGCAAACATCAGTCCATCAACCCGAGGCTGCGGGCGGTCTCGAGGATTGGCAGGAAGTCGTCGTTGCTGGCGGGAATAAATTTCTCCCGCGGGAAGGCATCGAGGATGGCGCGGTCGTCCAGATTCAGCAGGGCATCACGAACGCGATCAGCGAAGCCGGCGCCGAAACGGGCGTCGACGTCGCCACGGATCACCCAGTGGTAATCCGGGTAAGACGGCGTGGTCCAGACCACGGCAACCTTGTCCGGGTCGATCAGGCCATCGGCAAGCTCCTTGTCCCAAACCTGATAGCTGAGTGCGCCAAGGTCATAGGCGCCGCTTTGGACCAGCGCGATGGTGGCGCTGTGATCACCACTGAAACCGACCCGGCTGAAAATCTCCTCTGGCGATTTGCCGAACTGTTCGCGCAGGAAAAACTCCGGCATCAGTCGGCCGGAAGTGGAGCTCTTCGAGCCGAAGGTGAAGCTGCGGCCTTCGATGCCATCGGGAAAGTCTTCGCCGGCCACGATGCCGGTGTCACGATGGGCAATGATGTAGCTGTAATACTGTGGGTCTTCGATGCCCTGAGCGATGGCAACACTGCCCGGCACCAGTTGGGTGGCCTGAACACCGGAGAAGCCGCCGAACCAGGCCAGTTGCACTTCATCGTTGCGGAACGCGGTGACGGCGGCCGAGTAGGACTTGACTGGCACATAGCGCACATCGACGCCGAGTTGTTCGCTGAGATAGTTCGCCACCTTGCCAAAGCGCTGCATCAATCGCGCTTCGTCCTGATCGGGAATGGCGCTGAAGACGAATACCGGTTTCTGTTCCGCCGGCTGACTGCAGGCCGTGAGGCCAAAGGATGCACACACCACCGCCATGGCGGCGAGAAGTCGCTTGATCATCATTGCTCTCCGTTCAATAGGGAGAAACACCGGACTGTACCGCCTGATTCCGTGTGTCCGGCAAGACACGGGGCGGGTATTCTGTCGTGTGGCGCGCGAATCCTGGCGTTATTACCTGTTTTGCAGCCAGGCGGCGATTTCGTCGCGACTGCCCTGAAACAGCACCGGGCCGCGCCGTTGCTGGAGCATATAGTCGTACATGGGATCGTAGTAGTCACCCAGTAAGGTTCGGATCCAGCTACGATGGCCGCTGGTATCCCCGCACTGACCCTGTCTGGCCAGCGCCTGCTCTAGCTGTTCGCGCAGCTCGCGGTGACGGGCCCCGCCGAGACGGCGCTGGATCCGGTCCAGGCCGCCAAGCAGTTCGTCACCGAGGCGGGTCAGTGCGGTCTCGTCGCCATAGTGCAGGCGGTACTCCGACAGCGGCCCCAGCACATAGTCTTCCAGCGTCACCTCAATGCGGCTGTCGAGACTTTCCTCGATCAGCACCCGGGCGCCGTCGCGAATGTAATCCTGCAATGTGAGCGGCAAATGACAGCGGCCAACAAGTCGGCTTTCGTCTTCCAGCACGATCTGCCGATGGCCGGGCAACGATTGCTTCAGCATGGTGATGGCCAGCCGGTTCTCGAAGTCGATCTGCGATGGCTGGCCGCCGGGGCGGCGACCGAAGGCAGAGCCACGGTGGTGGGCGAGGGCTTCGAGGTCAATGCTGTTATCGAGGGCCTCAATGACCCGTGTCTTGCCACATCCGGTGCGGCCGCAAACGATCACCAGCGGCAGGCTGCGAGTCAGCGACTCCATGGTGTCGAGCAGGTAACGCCGCAGCGCCTTGTAGCCGCCCTTGACCAGCGGCACGTCGACACCAGCCTCATGCAGCCATTGCTGCACGGTTTGGGATCGCAGGCCGCCTCGAAAGCAGTACAGCACACCTGCGGGATTCGCTCTGGCCCAATCGCGCCAGGTCTGCAGGCGAGTCTGCCGCACCGTCCCGGTCACCAACTGGTGGCCCAGGGCGATTGCCGCCTGCTGGCCTTGCTGTTTGTAACAGACTCCGATGCGGTGGCGTTCGTCGTCGTTGAGCAGGCTGATATTGGTGCTGGACGGAAAAGCGCCGGCGGAAAATTCCACTGGCGCCCGCACGTCCAACATCGGGATATCGTCGATAAACAGCCGACGGTAGTCGTCAATCAGTTGCATGGAATCCGCTCAGCCCTGGGCGATGGCCTTTTGCTGGTCGCGTTCAGACTTCGGCTTCCAGTTCATTGAGCCGAGGAACACCAGCCGCATCTGCTGGGCAGACTGATCAGACAGCCACGCCACCTCAGTCTCGCTGTCGATCGGCAGATCGAGCAACAGCTCGGTGGTGCCGATCATGATGTTAACGATCAGCGACGAGATCATCTGCAGTTCTTCGGTGGAGAAGCGGCTGGCGCCGGGGAAGCGGGCCAGATCCGTGGCCAGTTCGCTGATAAACAGGGCGGTGCCTTGGCGGATGGCGAGACGTAGCGCGCGGCTGCCGCCAAAACGTTCCTTGGCGAGAAACTGGAAATAGTCGCGGTTGGCCAGCACATACTGGATGTAGGTCTGCACCGAGCGACTGATCAGGCTGCTGGCCGGCAGCGGCGCGCTGCGAGCCTCGCGCATCATTTGTCTCAATGCACGCAGGGCTTCCTCCACCAGCGTCAATCCGAGCTCATCCATGTCGCGGAAGTGACGATAAAACGCGGTAGGCACCACGCCAGCGTTACGGGCCACTTCGCGCAGGCTGATGCTATTGAAGCTCTGATCGCCCTGCATCAACTCCAGAGCGGCGTCGAGCAGTGCTCGACGGGTGCGCTGCTTACGCACATCACGTCTGCCAGTGTCATTTTCTTCTTCTTCGCGCCGGGGGCGGCGTCGGGTCACTCTGGTCATCGGCCGGATCCGTTGCCTGATTCAAGGGCGCATTGTACCGGAAAAGCAGGGGTGAGCCAGAGCGTTACTACTAAAGTTGGATATAACCACATGAAATAGAAAGGCTTGTTATTTATTTGTGAACAGTCGTTGACTTTATTTTGCGCCCTATATTACCGTGTACACATGTTGACTATACAGGTGTTCAGACAATGACCTCTGCACTTCGCCCCCTGACCCGCATTGGCCGCTGGCTGGCTACGCCGCTGGTGCCGGCTGCCTATCTGGAGCTGATCGATCCGTTGTTCGGCCCGGGCCTGCGTGGCCGTATTGAGCGCGTGGTGCGCGAGTCCCCCGGGGCCGTATCACTGCAAATTCGGCCCAATGGCGACTGGCAGGGGGCTATCGCAGGCCAGTACGTGCGTCTGGGTGTCGACATTGAAGGGGTGCGTCACTGGCGCTGCTATTCAGTGTCCTCCGGCGATGCCGGTCGTGACGATACCTTTGCCGTTACCGTGCGTGCGATTCAGGGTGGACATGTGTCCACTTGGCTGAATCAGTATGCCCGCGCCGGCATGGTGCTGATGCTTGATCAGGCCAGCGGCGAATTTGTTCTGCCGCAGGGCGAGCTGCCCAAGCTGCTGTTCCTGACCGCAGGCAGTGGCATCACCCCGGCCATGGGCATGATGCGCAGTCTGGTCGGCTCCGGCCGCGAGGCGGATCTGGTGCACCTACACTACAGCATTGATCAGGAAAACAACCTGTTTGCCGCCGAGCGCCAGGGCATGAGCCTGTCGCAGGGCTGGACCACCCACGACCTGCTGACCGGCACCGACGGCAAGAATCAGTTCACTGCTGAACAGCTTGATGCCCTGTGCCCGGATTGGCGCGACCGTCTTGCCTATGTGTGTGGCCCCGGCCCGATGATGGCTGCGGTGGCCGGCCACTGGCAGCAGGCGGGCATCGGAGCACAGCTCAAGCAGGAAAACTTCCGCCCGGCGATGAAAGCCGGTGCGCCGGGTGCCGGTGGTGAAGTGCGCTTCTGGAACAGTGAGCGTGCTGCCGATGCGCCGGGTGACAAGCCGTTGCTGGAGGTTGCCGAGCAGGCAGGTCTGATGCCGAAGCACGGCTGCCGCATGGGCATCTGTCAGGGTTGCCTGGTCACCCTGAAAGACGGTCAGGTCCGCGATCTGACCACTGGAGACGTTTTCGGTGAACCCGGCGATATGGTGCGCATTTGTGTCTGCGCCGCCGCTGGCGACATTACCCTCGAACTGTAAGGAGAGCCATCATGACTGCAGCGATGAAACTGGATGCCAGCCTGATTGAACAAGCCCGCGCCCGCCGTTTGCCGGTGGACCTGACTGATGCCCAGGTGCAGCAGTTCGGTGCCGAGATCGAAGCATTGCGCAAGCGGATTATGGATAGCCTCGGTGAGAATGATGCCCGCTATATCCGTCGCATCATCAAGGTCCAGCGCGCACTGGAAGTCGGTGGTCGTGGCCTGTTGTTTGCCGGTATTTTGCCGCCGGCCTGGCTGGCCGGTACCGCCATGCTCGGCGTCGCCAAGATCCTCGAAAACATGGAAATCGGTCACAATGTCATTCATGGTCAGTGGGACTGGATGCGTGATCCGGAAATCCATTCCTCGAAGTGGGAATGGGACAACGTCTGTCCGTCGGATCAGTGGCAGCATTCGCACAATTACATGCACCACAAATGGACCAACGTGGTCGGCATGGATCGTGACGTCGGTTACGGCATCCTGCGCATGAGCGAGAAGCAGCCCTGGCACCCGGCCTATCTGGCGCAGCCGGTTACCAATGCCATGCTGGCCACTTTCTTCCAGTGGGGCGTGGCCCTGCATGATGTTGAGTTCGAGCGGGTTCGCAAGGGCGAGAAGAGCGTCAAGGAAGCCTGGGTCCAGCTCAAGCACATTGGCAAGAAAGCGCGCAAGCAGGTGGTCAAGGATTACGTCCTGTTCCCGCTGCTGGCCGGGCCGTTCTTCCTGCCGGTGCTGGCGGGCAACATCACTGCCAACCTGATCCGCAACCTGTGGGCCTACATGATCATTTTCTGTGGCCACTTCCCGGATGGGGTGGAAGATTTCCTGCCGGAAGATATCGAGAACGAAGACAAGGCTCACTGGTACCTGCGCCAGCTGCTGGGTTCGGCGAACATCTCTGGCGGCAAGCTGATGCATATCTTGAGCGGCAACCTGAGCCACCAGATGGAACATCACCTGTTCCCTGATATGCCCAGCAACCGGTATGCTGAGGCTGCCACTGAGGTGCGCGCTATCTGTGAAAAGTATGGCCTGCCTTATAACAGCAAGCCGCTGCACCGCCAGTTTGGCTCGGTACTCCGCAAGGTGATGCGTCTGTCATTGCCGAACAGCAAGCCGAGGCAAGAGCTGGCGACAGCCTGACCGGGGATGGTAATGATCAAGGTTTTTGATGCAGTACGGAGTGTGCTGGAAAGTACGGTGAAATCCGGCACGGTGCGGGTGGAGAACATCCACAATATGGTGGTGGACTACGCCCGCGGTTTTATCGAGCAAGAGAACAAGGAAGTGGACCGAGACAGCATCTACCAGCTGGTGCGTGATATCACTGCCGAGATCGGCGGATTCGCGGACGACGTGATGGATGTGGCCGAAGACGCGCATGAGACGGTGAAGCAGGAAGTCGTCAAAAAGTCTGATCAGGTCTGATCGGGGTGAGTGCCACCCTGATGCGCATCACAGCGGCACTGCTGGCAGTGCCGCTGTTTTTGTTTCTGTTGCTGGCGGGGCTGATGAATTGGCGGCCGTCACTGGCGGATTGGCCAATCTGGTCTGCATCTGTAGTGGCGGAAGAATCCGGGTTGTCGGTGACTTGGCTCGGTACCTCGACACTGCTGGTCTCCGATGGCACCACCCACCTGATCACGGATGCCTACTTCACCCGGGCATCGAAGCTGACCACTCTGGCCCGGCCATTGGCGCCGGATCATAACCGTATTGAAACCATGCTGCAGCGCTACGGCATTGCCTCACTGGATGCGGTGCTGGTGGTGCACTCGCATTTTGATCATGTCATGGACTCGCCCTGGGTGGCGCTACGCACCGGTGCCGAGCTGGTGGGCTCGGAGAGCACCGCCAATGTTGGTCGCGGCGCCGGTATAGCGGAGTCCGCCATCCGTGTTGTGGTGCCGGGGGAGCCTATTCGCTATGGCGATTTCGAGGTCACCTTTTTGCTGTCGGATCATGTGCCCCAATCGCGGTGGATTGATCGCCTGACCGGAATTGACGAGGTGATCAGCGAGCCACTGTCGCCACCGGCGCCCGTGGATGCCTGGAAGGAAGGCGAGTCCTGGGCACTGATCATCGCCCATCCCGCAGGCAGTATTCTGGTTCAGGGCAGCGCTGGCTTTGTCGAGGGGCAGCTGGAGGGCTATCAGGCTGATCTGGCATTTGTATCCAGTGTCGGGTTATCGCGGCAGCGGAAGGGCTATGTTGCTGATTACGTTCGCAACACGGTGGCAGCGACCGGCGCCAGACAGGTGGCGCCGATTCACTGGGATGATTTCTTCGCGCCCTGGCAGGCAGAACGAACCCCGGCGTTACCGCGGCTGATGGAAGATCTGGACGCATCCTTTGCGTTGCTAAAAGCGGAAGCCGAGGCGGCCGGCGCCGATTTCCTCGTCATCCGTCCCGGCCAGACCATCCATTTCTGATTATCTCCGCATGGCAGCGGCAATCCCGCCGCCATGCGGTGCCCGATCAGTTCTCCAGTGTGCGAATCTCGCCAGCCAGATGCGGCTTGATACCATCGGCGCCGAGCAGACGGAAATCCATTCCGCTGCTTACCTGCGCGCTGGCAAACTTCACCTTTGCCGGAATAAACAACGGCAGCTTGAAGTTGACATCGACGCTGAACGGCCCTTTCGGGAACTGCGGCTCCAGTTCGGCCAGGCAGCGGGCTTTGGACCACATGCCGTGGGCAATCTGGCGCTTGAAGCCAAACAGTTTGGCGGTCAGCGGGTAAAGATGAATTGGATTGCGATCACCGGATACGGCGCCATAGCGACGGCCAATATCCCCCGGCACCGACCATTCCTTTGCGTTCTGCACAGGTTCTACCTGAGCCGCCTCCTTTTTCTTGCCGCCACCGCCACCGGTGCGATACAGCATGAAGGACTCGCTCTCCCAGACCTGCTCGCCGGCGGTGCTGACGCTGGTCAGAATGGAAAATTCATAGCCGGAATCACGCTTCTCCAGTGCGCCGAAACGGCACTCCACATCCAGTTGTTCGCGTTCCTGAATCGGTCGGAACTGGGTGATGCGGTTGCGCACATGTACCAGCCCCATGGCCGGGAACGGAAAGCGCTGGTCAAGCAGCAAGGTCATGAACAGCGGGTGGGCGTGCATGTGCGGATAGGTGATCGGCAGGGTGCCGCTGCTCTGAAAACCGCACACCTTGCGATAGCCGGCCAGATGTTTGGCATCCAGCACCAGATCGCTCAGGCGAGCACCAATAGCCGGCAGTTCCGGATTCTTGCCCGGTTTGACGCCGGCGCGGATGACGGCCTTGGCAAACAGCGGCAGCATCGAGGGCGCATTGCGCAGGTCGCGGATGGCGAGTTCGGTCATGGTGGCACTCCCTGACAGTTGAGAGGGGCAAAGTATAGTCAGACGCTTGCAACAGGCGATTGGCCGACGCGCCCTGCGGTTCCGGTGCGGGGGTGCCATGTGCTACATTCCGGTTTCTTGTATACCTCGGGAAATAGCCTGCCGATGACCACTCTGACCGACTCCGGTGTACTGCTCCGAATGGCCTATAAGGCGATGCAGAACGCTGGTGTGGACGCTGATGCGGTGCTGGCAAAGGTGGGGCTCGACAAATCGATCCTGAGTGTCGCCGAGCTGCGCACTCCCCACGATGCCCAGGAGTGGTTCTGGCAAGCCATGGAAGAGGTGTCCGGGGACCCGCATATTGGCCTCCACCTCGGCCCGCATATGCCAATCTTCAAAGGGCAGGTGCTGGAGTACCTGTTTCTTTCCAGCCCGACTTTCGGTGAAGGCCTGAGGCGGGCACTGGATTATCAGCGTCTGCTGTCGGACGCTGCTAATGCCGAGCTGGTGGATCACGGCGAGCGTATGTTCCTGAAGCAGATGTTGTGGAGCAAGAAGCTTGCGCATCTGAACGAGTGCGCTGCGGTCGGCGTGATCAAGTTTTTCAGTTTCGTTACCGATGGCTCCTTCGCGCCGATTGAAGTGCATTTCAGCCATGCCCGCCATGCGGACCAGCGTGAATACGAGCGCGTTTTCGGCTGCCCGGTGAAGTTTGAGATGACCGATGTCGGCATCTCTTTTGATCGCAAGCTGATGGACCTGCCGTCGGCTCATCATGAGCCGGAGCTGCTGCAATTACACGAGCGACTGGCCATTGAGCAGATGGCACGGCTGGAAAAGCAGGATCTGGTCTTTCAGGTCAGCCGGCTGGTGGCCGAGCTGCTCGAATCCGGACATGCCAATCTGGAAGAAGTGGCGGCCCGTCTCGGTATCAAACCTCGCCAGCTGCGTACCCGCCTTGCCGACGCCGGCACCAATTTTAACCAGTTGGTGGCGGAGTATCGATGCAAGCTGGCCAAGCGGCTGCTGGCGGGTACCGATGAAAATATCGACGAGATCGTCTATCTCACCGGCTTCTCCGAGCCGAGCACGTTCTATCGTGCGTTCAAACGCTGGGTCGGCATGACGCCGATCGAGTACCGCAAACTGAAGGCCGACGAAGAGTCGGCCTGATCCTCCAATCGGAGATTAGTCCTCTGCGTCATGACGATGTAACCAGACGGTCCACTGGGCGTACCCCATCACCGTGATGATCGGAAACAGGCAGGCCAGCGCAATCATACCGAAGCCGTCCACCAGTGGGTCGCGGCCGGGAATAATGCTGGCCAGGCCAATGCCCAGCGCGGCAATGATCGGCACAGTAATGGTCGAGGTCGTTACCCCGCCGGAGTCATAGGCCAGTGGAATGATAAATCGTGGTGCCCTGATGGTCTGCACTATCACCACCAGATAGGCGGCGATAATAAAGTTCTGCAGTGGCAGTCCGGTGACAATACGCCAGGTGCCAAGGGTAATGC
Organism: Alcanivoracaceae bacterium; assembly: GCA_046292765.1. GTDB lineage: Bacteria > Pseudomonadota > Gammaproteobacteria > Pseudomonadales > Alcanivoracaceae > PGZG01. Next base: position 173,377 of record JBKBQA010000004.1, read on the forward strand.
CGACTGCCATGCCAAAGGCAACCGCGCAGCGTAAGGCCAGCGGATTGATGCGACCGACGGAAATCTCATGGGCCTTGATGGAAATGGCGATCAGCGCCGGTTCTGCCAGCGTGGTGGCAGCGCCGATGCAAAAGGCAAACAGGTAGACCCAATAGTATTCGCTCCAGTGGCGCGCCGCCTCGCTGGCGGTGGGCAGCACGTCGCTGCTGAGCAGCTGCTCCGCCATCAGGGTGCCGATCGGGAATAGCGCCTGTTCCAGACCTACCATAAACAGGCTGAGCCCAGCCCACACCAGTACAAAGCCGGATAGCACCCGCCGGGCATGATGCAATCGCTTCCTCAGAGCGAGAAACTGGAAGCTGAACAAAATGGCCGCAATCGGCAGGATGTCGCGGGCAGTGTCGGCGAAGGATGCCAGCGTAGCAGCAAGCAGTTCTGTCATAGCCGCACCACACCGAACAACAGCATAAAAATAATCGGCATGACCGAGGCAAATGCAATCAGGCCGAAGCCGTCGGTGAGCGGGTGACGCCCCTTGATGGTGGATGCCAGGCCCACACCCAGTGCAGCCAGTAGCGGCACGGTAATCGTGGAAGTCGTCACGCCACCGGAATCAAAAGCAATGCCGATGATTTCCGTAGGCGCGATTAGTGTCAGCAGCAATGCGCAGGCGTACAGCGCAATTACCATCACCGGCAGCGACCAGCCCTTGAGAATACGCAGAATGCCGAGAATCACCGCCACGCCGACGGCGCAGGCAACCACCATTCGCAGAGAGAGCTGGAACTGACGGATGACGGCGGGGCTGTCTTCTATATGCCCGGCGCTGGCCACGGTGGCAGCCGCCTTGCCGCTGATGGCCAGCAGCGCCGGTTCGGCAAAGGTGGTGCCAAAGCCGAGTGCAAAGCCAAAAAACAGGAGTAAGGGAGCGGAGCCGCGGCTGACAAATGCTTTCGCCAGTCCCTCACCCATTGGAAACAGGCCAAGGCGCAAGCCGTTGATAAACAGGGTCAGGCCGATAATGACCAATGCGAGTCCGACCAGCAGATCAATCAAGGGCAGGTGTGCGGGGAGTGGCTGGCGGATGACCGCCAGCTGGAAGAAAGCGACCACAACCACAACTGGTAGCAAATCCAGCGCACTGCTGCGCAGACTGGCGCTGCGCGCCCAGAGGGATTTCAGCGCGGGTAAGGGCTGGTGCCACTTTTCCGTCAAGGCCTGAACTCCTGCTCAGTGGGCAGCTGGGTCGGCAGCGTCAATCATCTTTGGGGGGTAACTGAGAGGCGAGCATTCTGATGTGCTCGGACAGACCTACGGCTTTTTCAACATCCAGTGTCAGAGCAATTCCTGTGCTGAGGCTTTCGTCCAGCTCGCCTGCAGCGGTCACCGCTTTCAGCACGTCGTCAACACGCCGTGCCTCCACCAGAATCAGCAACACATCCCGTGGATTGAGAATCTCCAGGCCAAAGATACCAATGGCTTTTTTCAGTCCCTGGCCCCGGGCATTGGTGATGATTGTAGCGCCGGTGGCGCCGGTGGCGCGGGAAGCATCCAGTACTTTGTCGGTTTTGTCCTCGTCGACAAATACCATCATCAGTTTGAAGCTCATGGCGTTACTCCTTGAACAACATTATTCAATATGTTCCAGCAGGGCTTCCATGATGTCATCCATGGCGATGAAGCCGAGCAAGTCGTTATCACGCAGCACCAGCAGGCGCTTGACCCTGTGGGTGATCATCAGGCTGGCAGCATGTTTCACCGCCAGACCCTCGCCGACAGCAAGGGCCGGTTTTGCGCAGACGTCATAGACATTGAGCAGATCAATGTCGCCGTCTTCGGCAATCACAGTTTTGAGGACGTTGGTATAGGTTACCAGTCCCCAGGCATCATGCGGGGTCTGCTTTTCCACCACCAATGACTTGATGTTGTGGCGTTTCATCAGACTCATGGCTTCGCGCAGCTTGGCGAACGGCGATACACACACCACATCCCGGACCATCACATCTTTGACCAGTTGCATGGCACTCTCCCTTACAGGCTCTGTTTGAGGTGTTGTTCGAACTTCTGGTACTGGGACAGATCAATGCCGCCGAGATGCTCCAGCGGCACCGTGAATACCAGGCCCTGAGAGTCACTCTCCTTTGGCATTACGATGCGTTGCAGCGTTTTGAAGACTTCAATCGACAAGCCTTTTTCAAGCACCATGATCAGAATGCTTTGACTGCCGTCGTAGGTCAGCCCGAAAAAGGTCTTTTTGGCGCTGTTGCTGATTCCGCGCCCCGGTACCACGGTGATGCCACCGGAGCCAAGTTCGCGAGCGGCATCAATACATTCCTGTTCAATATCTTCCGGCACAATGGCCACCAGCACTGAAAATTTCATGACTCCACCTCTTTGCGGACTAATACTCGCTCCATGACGATGGCATAGAGCATCACTGTAACAATCGGGAAAATGGAGGCAAAGGCGATCAGGCCAAAGCCATCAATCAGCACGCTGCGCCCTTCGATGTGAGTGGCAAGGCCGATGCCCAGTGCTGTCACCAGCGGCACCGTCACTTCCGAGGTGGTCACGCCACCCAAATCAAAGGCCAGCGCAACAATATAGCGTGGGCACAGGGTGGTGAGCAGAATCACCAGCACATAACCGCCCATAATGTAGTAGTGCATGGAGCCGCCGATGATGATGCGGTGCACGCCGATAGTAATGCCAATGGCGACGCCGAAGGCGACCAGAATACGGATCACGTTGCCATTGATGCGCCCCGAGGCGGCCTGTTCAGCTTGTTGACCGACGGCGATCAGGGCCGGTTCCGCCATGGTGGTGGCGAAACCGATCATAAAGGCGAACAGGTAGATAAAGCCGAATTGGTTCAGGCCAATCAGCTGTTCGGCCATGGCGCTGCCAATCGGGAATAGCCCCAGCTTGAGGCCGACCACAAAGGCATACAGGCCAAAGATCACCAGCAGGAAGCCGAACAGGATCTTGGGCGGATTGCTGAGCTTGCGGCGCAACACGATGTATTGGAAGAACAGGATGGTGAGGATAATCGGCAGCACATCGCGGATCATGGTGGCCAGTTCCAGCAGCGCCTTGACCAGCCCGCTGACAGCCACCTGCTGTTCACCGGCATCGCCGGGCAGGGCCGCTTCCGGGGCTGGGCCTGAGTACACCAGAATGCCGTACAGCTGAACGCTGATCATCGGCACCATCACCGCCAGAGCAACCAGACCGAAACCGTCGGTAAGCGGATTACGGCCACGAATTGACGAGGCGAGGCCAATGCCAAGGGCGGCGATCAGCGGCACGGTGACGATATTGGTGGTGACGCCGCCGGAGTCGTAGGCAAGGCCGACGATCTCTTCCGGGGCAAAGTAGGTGACGGACACCACCAGAATGTAACCAATGATCATAAACCAATGTAACGGCCAGCCTGCGATGGTGCGAAACACACCCAGAGCGATTACCCCGCCGACCGAGGTGGCTACCAGTAACCTGAGTGTCAGTGCGTCAATGCGGCCGGCGCTGATGTCCTGAGCTTGTTGGGCAACAGCAATCAACGCCGGCTCGGCCACCACCGCAGAAAAGCCGATGGCAAAGCCGAACGACAGCAGAATCGGCACAGAGCCCTTGCGAGCAAACTGGTTCGACAGGCTTTTGCCCACCGGGAAGATACTGAGTTCGAGTCCCTGCAGGAACAGAGCGACGCCGACTGCGACAATCAGCAGGCCGACACTCATGCCAAATGCATTGTCCGGCATCTGTCGCAGTACCAGCAGCTGGAAGAACACCACCACTGCCACGATCGGCAGAAGGTTTTTCAGCGCGTGCATGAAAGCGTGGGAAAAAGCCTTGATATAAAGCACGGAGATCCTGTCCGCTGGGTGGCTGGATTCGGGTCAGGGGAAACTGTAGCAGGATAACAGTGTGGTTGCTTGATCTGGCTCAACAGCCCTGACCCTTCTCGGGGAGGTATTGATCGGATCAGGTAAAGCGTTCGCTATCCGGGTAAACTGGGCGGCTGCTAAGGAGAGGGTGTGATGATCAACGTTGGTCGCGTGAACAGGTTACAGGTGGTCAGACGTGCCGATGCGGGCCTGTTTCTGGCCGGCGAAGGTGATACCGCCATCCTGTTGCCCAAGCGCTACATTTCGCGAGAAGCGCCAGCCGAGATTGGCGACTGGCTCGATGTGTTTGTCTATTTCGACAGTGAGGACCGGCGGGTCGCAACGACCGAGACCCCGAAGGTCCAGGTCGGTGAGTTTGCCAGCCTTAAGGTAGTAGATATCACGCCGGTGGGTCTGTTTCTCGACTGGGGTCTGTCCAAGGATCTGTTGCTACCCCATTCCGAGGAGCAGCGACCGCTGCAGGTCGGAGACTACTGCGTGGTGTATGCGTTTCTGGATGCCCGCAAGGGGCGTATTACCGCCACCGCCCGGCTTGACCGCTATCTCGACAAGACGCCAGCCCGTTACCGGCCCGGTCAGGCAGTCGATCTGTTGCTGACGGGGCCGACTGAAATGGGCTTCAAGGCCATCATCAACCACCAGCACTGGGGCCTGATTCACAAAAACGAGCTGTTCAAGTTTGTCCGCAGCGGCATGCGCGAGCAGGGCTACATCAAGGAGTTGCGTGCAGATGGCAAGATCAGTCTCAGTCTGCAGCCGGTGGGCGAGCAGGCGGCTGGCAGTCTTGCCGACCAGATTCTCGCTCGCCTGAGCGAAGAGGGCGGTGTGCTGGTACTCAGTGACAAGAGTCCGCCGGAGGTGATCGCGCGCTATTTCGGCGTCAGCAAGGGGAATTTCAAAAAGGCCATCGGCACTCTTTACAAGACTGGCCGGATTGTCATCCATGACGACCGGATTGAGCTGCCGGGCAGATAAACCCGGCCAGGTCAGAGTTGCCCCAGGTTACCGTGCCGAGGGCTTTTCTTCGTCCATGGGCGCCAACTCCAACGTCAGGCCATCGGAAGTGCGGAAGGGTGTCACGTCGCGGGGTTTGCCCGGCGCCTCGCCAGACTTCTTGCTCGCCACCTCATCCGGCAGATAGGGCCCCATGATGCCGCGTGCTTCCTTCAGCCACTCCGGCATGTCGTCGTGCTTGCTCTCTTCTTCGGTGGGCGTCAGGTTCAGATTGTCGAGGTCCAGAGAGAATGCCTTGGCTTTCTCCAGATACTTGGTCTGGGCGAGTGGCTGGATATCGTCTTCGGGCAGATAGGCCTGAAAGAAGCCCCGCATTTCCACCAGTTCGTCTTCCAGCAGCAGCGGTACCAGCGTTGAATACATGTCCAGCAGGGTTATGGCATTTTTCGCCGAGTCAGATTGGGTGGCCGACTGCAGGCGGCTGGCGACGGCGGTATTGAGTATGTGCAAATCGGTGTAGATATCGGTCAGGCCGTCGAATTCGATCTTGCCCCGCCGCGAGGGGGTGCGGCTGAGGAAGTACTGGGCCAGCAGGTACATGCCTGTCACCCGGAACACGGTTTCCTCCTCGGAGCACAGTGGCAGATGAAAACGGGCCAGCGGCTTCATGAAGGCGGTTTTCGGGCAGCCGCAGATTGGATAGACCAGATCCAGCATGGAGGCGATGATCCGCTGCAGTGCTGTGCGCTGGGTGAAATGGCGCTCTTCGGTGATGACCTCCACCTCCACCTCGTCAATGGAGCGGGTGTCGTGGAAGCGGTCAACGATGCTGTGTAGCTGCAGTGCCAGCGGGCAATACTGATGCGTCTCCAGCGAAAGCGGGCAGTGCGAGCACTGTCGGTAATCGAGCCGGGCCCACTTGGGTGGATCGACAGGGTCTTTGCAGATCAGATCGAATGTCTGCTCGGCCAGTGGAAAGTCGAACACCTCGGTGGTGGTCTCGTTCAGCTTGATGCGATAGATGATGTTGACTGAGTTCATGGGGCCCTGTCGTATTTCCCGGGTGATGGGTTCAGTCGAAGCGTGCCGGCGTTCAGTATCCCGCCGGCGGAGTTCGCTGACCATGAATTAGCGCGCAATAAAGCAAAAAGCTGCAAGAATTATGCCGTTATCTCTCGACGGAATAAGACGTATGCAGCTCGACGTTTGCGCGGTAAATCAAGGCGTTTGGCAGGGCTGCGGATAGCGAGGTCGGGGTGGTGACGCCGGCAACCTGTCGGGTGAACAACATGGGTGTCAGAAACTGACGCCCATGGTCACCGGGGTGAAAACAAAAACGGGCGCCGAAGCGCCCGTTCTGTTACCGGAGTCGGCCGGATGTCAGGCGCCGATCAGGCTCTGGCCACAGACGCGGACGATGTTGCCGGTCACGCCTTGCGACGCGGGGCTGGCGAAGAACGAGATAGTTTCGGCTACGTCCACCGGCTGACCACCCTGACTCATGGAGTTCATGCGGCGGCCGGCTTCGCGAATGGCGAACGGAATGGCAGCGGTCATCTGGGTTTCGATAAAGCCGGGCGCGACCGCATTGATGGTGATGTTACGTGCCTGCAGTTCCGGCGCCATACCCTGCACCATACCGATGACGGCGGCCTTCGAGGTGGCGTAGTTGGTTTGGCCCATGTTGCCGGCGATGCCGGAAATGGAACTGACGCAGACAATGCGGCCGCCGTCATTCAGGGTGCCGTCTTTCAACAGATGGGCGTTGATGCGCTCTTCAGAGGCGATGTTGATATCGATCACCATGTCCCAGAACTTGTCCGGCATGCCGGCCATGGTCTTGTCGCGAGTCACTCCGGCGTTATGGATGATGATATCCAGACCACCGTGTTCCTTGGCGGCGGCAGAAATCTTTGCTGGGGCATCGGCAGCAGTGATGTCGCCTTCGAGTGTCACACCGCCGATGCGGCTGGCCACCTGTTTCAGGTCATCAGCCATCGGTGGAATATCGAGCACGATCACTTTGGCGCCATCGCGGGCCAGCACTTCGGCAATGGCTGCGCCGATACCACGGGCGGCGCCGGTCACCAGTGCGGTCTTGCCGGCGAGGGGCTTGTCCCAGTTGAAATCGTCGGCAGCAAAATCGGCGGCACCGACGCGAACCAGCTGACCGGACACATACGCGGTTTTCGGCGACAGGAAGAAATGCAACGAAGAGGCGATCTGGCTGTCGGCACCTTCGTCGACATAGATCAGGTTGGCGACTGCGGCTTTCTTGATTTCCTTGCCGAGGCTCTTGATCAGGCCTTCAAGGCCACGCTGGGCAATGCGCTGCTCCAGACCACAGTTCTCCGGAATGCGACCAATGATGACGATCCGGCCACACTTGTCGAGTTTGCGGGTGAGCGGGTGGAAGAAGTCATACAGGGCGCGCAGTTCGGCAGTGTTGCGGATGCCGGTGGCATCGAACACCAGTCCCTTGAACTTCTGGCTGTCTTCCTTGCTGGCGGTGTAGTTGCTGACGCTGACACCGGCGGTGCCGGCGGCTTTTTGTACATCTGCTTCGGCGGCGAGGCCTGCCAGTGTGTGCAGGATCGCTTCCGGGGCACCTTTCAGGGTGGCAAGCACGGTGGTGATGGCCTTGCTGCCCGGCGCGGCGCCGACGATCACATCGCCGCGGATAAAGGAGGTCTGGCCCGGGGTATGGCGCTCAAGAATGACCGGAATCGGCAGATTCAGGGAGCTGAAAATTTTATTGCCCACGGCGGAGTTGGCAATGGCCTGGTAGACGTCGCTCATGATCCTGACCTCGTGTCTGAGTCGGTGAATGGGTCTGAAGGGGCGCCACTGTAGCCCCTGAGAGGCGCGTATTGAAACACCGGCGTCCCGCGCGGGTATTGACCGACCACCTTCACGGTCCCGTCCGGACAGCCAACCCTGCGCCCCGGGGATGCCGCTAGACTGCGCCCGTTTCGTCGCAACTGCCGGGAAACGGTTGGCCCCCGGGCTGGCAACCGGCACTTCAGGTATAGTTGGCGGCCCTTTTCCCGGACGCCCATCACAGGAGGACTGACATGCTGGCAGGCAAGAGTGTTCGCAGAGTAGCCATCATCGGCGGCAACCGGATTCCGTTTGCCCGTTCCAATACCGCCTATTTCGGCGTGTCCAACCAGGAAATGCTGACCGCTGCCATTAATGGTCTGGTCGAGCGTTTCAACCTGCAGGGTGAGCGTCTAGGAGAAGTCGCCGCCGGTGCGGTGATGAAGCATGCCCGAGACTTCAATCTGGTGCGCGAGTGCGTGCTGGGTTCCAGGCTGGCTCCGGAAACCCCTGCCTACGATGTTCAGCAGGCCTGTGGTACCGGTCTGGAAGCAGCCATTCTGGTGGCCAACAAGATCGCTCTGGGTCAGATTGAGTGTGGTATTGCCGGCGGCGTCGACACCACGTCCGACGCGCCGATCGGCGTCAACGAAGAAAAGCGCAAGGTGTTCATGGCCATCAACAAGGCCAAGACCAACGGTGAAAAAGCCAAGCTGGCGCTGAAACTGCTGAACCCGAAGTGGTTCATGCCGGATGTCCCGAAAAACGGCGAGCCGCGCACCGGTCTGTCGATGGGCGAGCACCAGGCTATTACCGCGGCCGAGTGGGGCGTTGCCCGTGACGAGCAGGATAAGTTGGCCTGGCAGTCGCACCAGAATCTGGCCAAGTCCTACGCCGATGGCTGGCAGAAGGACCTGATGACCTCGTTCAAGGGCCTCGACCGTGATAACAACATGCGGGGTGATTCAACGCTGGAAAAGCTGGCGACCCTGAAGCCGGTGTTTGGTGGTGAGAACGGCACCATGACCGCCGCCAACTCCACGCCGCTGACCGATGGCGCTTCCGTCGTGCTGCTGGCTTCCGAGGAGTGGGCGAAGGAAAAGGGTCTGCCAGTGCTGGCCTACCTGACTTTCGCTGAAGTGGCTGCGGTGGATTTCCTGAACAAGAAGGAAGGTCTGCTGCTGGCGCCGGCCTATGCTGTGCCGCGCATGCTGCAAAAGGCTGGCATCACCCTGCAGGATTTCGATTTCTACGAGATCCACGAGGCGTTCGCTTCGCAGGTGCTGTCGACCCTGAAGGCCTGGCAAGATGAGCGCTTCTGCAAAGACCGTCTCGGTCTCGACAAGCCGCTTGGCGCCATTGATCGCAGCAAGCTCAACATCAAGGGCAGCTCGCTGGCGGCAGGCCACCCGTTTGCCGCCACCGGCGGTCGTATCCTTGCCAATGCCGCCAAGCTGATCAACGAGGCCGGCAAGGGCCGGGCGCTGATCTCGATCTGTGCGGCCGGTGGTCAGGGTGTGGTGGCGATCGTCGAGAAGTAACGGCCGTCGCCAGCAGGCAATATCCAGACGGGGCCCGAAAGGCCCCGTTTTTTTTCTGGCCTCATTGGGACTTTGGTGCCACCTTGACCCGATTACACTGGTGTCAGCGACACAGGGGGAGCCAATGAAAGACGTCGATGTGATTGTATTGGGGGCGGGCTACGCCGGCCTGTCGGCCACAGACCAGCTGCGCCTGTCGGGCAAGCAGGTGCTGGTGCTGGAGGCACGCGACCGGGTTGGTGGCCGTACCCGCACCGATCATCTCGATAATGGGCTGTGGGTCGATATCGGCGGTCAGTGGGCCGGGCCAGGTCAGGATCACCTCTACGGGCTGGCCCGGCGTTTCGCCAAAACCGTCTGGCCCATGTATGTGGAAGGCCGCCACGTGCTTCATCTGGATGGCCGGCAACGCACCTATCGTGGCCTGATTCCGACTTCCTTGCCGCCATTGGCGCTCCTCAATCTGGCCTGGGGCTTTGCCCGGCTGGAGTGGCTGGCGAGCCGTATTCCGGTGGAGGCCCACTGGCAAGCCCGTCATGCCGAGGTACTCGATCAGCAGACCCTTGGCGACTGGATGCGTCGCCATCTGCGTCATCGTCATGCGTTTCTGATGATGCAGGTGGCGGCAGAGGCGGTGTTCGCCGCTCACCCCGATGACATCAGCCTGCTGCATGCGTTGTTTTATCTGCGTGCCGGAGGCGGGTTGGAGAAGCTGACATCGTCGGCCGGAGGGGCCCAGCAGGATCGCATCGAGGGCGGCATGCAGGGGTTGGCAGACAGCTGGGCGGAGGATTTGCGCAGCGATGTGGATATCCGTTTTGAAACGCCGGTGCGGGCGGTGGAGCAAACGGCAGATGGCGTTATCGTCCACACTGACAAAGGCGTGTTTGCGGCGTCCCGGGTGATCAGCACCTTGCCGCCGGTGCTATCGCTGGAGGTGGATTTCCGCCCCGGCATGCCGGACGTTCGGCGCCAGTGGTGCGAGGCCATGGTGCCGGGGCGCGTTATCAAGTGCTTCGCAATCTACTCGACACCGTTTTGGCGGCCGCTCGGGCTGTCGGGCTCAGCCGTGGGGGATACCACCCCCTGCCATGTGGCGTTCGATGCCACTCCGCCCGGAAACGGCAAGGGTATTCTGGTCGGTTTTATCGAGGGTCGAGAAGCGGCGCACTGGGCGACCCAGTCCGAGACCGCTCGCCGCGACGCGGTGCTGAACTGCTTTGCGCGCTTCTTCGGCGAGGCGGCGCTGGCGCCGGAGCATTACCTTGACCATGTCTGGTCCGCGGAGCAGTGGTCTCGGGGGTGCTATGCCGGTGTGGCGGGCCGGGGCGCGGTGACGGCGCTTGCTGCCAGCGCCCGGATACCCCACGGCCGCGTGCATTGGGCCGGAACGGAGACCGCGACCCACTGGAACGGGTATATCGAGGGCGCGATTCGTTCCGGTATCCGGGCTGCGGCGGAGGTGCTCAATCCACAGGGCTGATGGCGATCGCATGAAGGACACCGGCTTCCCGGACTTTGCCGTTCGGCTGTTCTCCACGGTGATCAGTCCGCGCGGGTGAGATTTCTTCACAGTGATTGAGGCTCCAGAGGTTACTATAGCGCCCGTTTCAGACTGGCCTTCGTGATCCTATGTCTTCTTCCCGCGCTTCACCGCTGAGCCTGTTCCGTTTTGCTGTCCGATGGCTTGCGCCTTACCGGGCGGCTGTCGCGGGTGCCTCGCTGGCTTTGCTGTTCACCGCCACGGTGACCCTGTCCATTGGTCAGGGGTTGCGAATGCTGGTGGACAGGGGGTTGGCGGCGGGTGAGCCGGCGCTACTGAACCAGTCGATATTGCTGTTTCTGGGTCTGGTGGTGGCGCTTGCCATCGGCACCTTCGTCCGCTTCTATCTGGTGTCCTGGCTCGGCGAGCGGGTGGTGGCTGATATGCGGCGCCAGGTGTTCGATCATCTGCTGACCCTGCACCCCGGGTTCTTCGATCAGAATCGCAGCCTTGAGATACAGTCGCGACTGACCGCCGACACCACCCTGTTACAGACGGTGATTGGCTCGTCCGTATCGATGGCGCTACGCAACCTGCTGATGATGATGGGCGGCATTATCTGGCTGTTTATTACCAACCTGAAACTGACGTTGATCGTGATGATTTCGGTGCCACTGGTGGTGGCACCGATTCTGATATTCGGGCGCCGGGTGCGAGGCTTGTCGCGTAGCAGTCAGGACCGGCTGGCAGATGTTGGCAGTTATGTCGGCGAAATGCTCAGTCAGATCAAGACCGTGCAGGCATTCAATCATGAGCCAGTGGATCGGGCCCGCTTTGCCGGGGTGGTGGAGCAGGCATTTGATGTTGCTCGTCGTCGCATTGTTCAGCGGGCGCTGCTGATTGTCGTGGTGATCGTGCTGGTGATGGGCGCGGTGGGGTTGATGCTCTGGGTCGGAGGCATGGATGTTATCGAGGGCCGCATTAGCGGCGGCGAACTGACCGCGTTTGTCTTCTATGCGGTGATTGTCGGCATGGCAGTGGGCTCCATTAGCGAAGTAATTGGCGAGTTGCAGCGTGCTGCTGGCGCGGCGGAGCGAATTGTCGAGCTGCTGCAGTCACGCAGCGAGATTGTGGCGCCGGCGCAGGATCTGATCCGGCTGCCCGCGCAAGTGGCCGGGGCGCTGCAGCTGGATGAGGTGACGTTCCACTATCCGTCACGCCCGGAGCGTGCGGCGCTCAGCAAGGTAACACTGACCGTGGCGCCGGGTGAAACGCTGGCGCTGGTGGGGCCCTCCGGTGCTGGCAAGAGTACTCTGTTTGATCTGTTGTTGCGCTTTGCCGATCCGCAGCAGGGCGATATCCGCATTGACGGCGTCGATATTCGGCGTCTTGATCCGGCGGATCTGCGCCGTTGCTTTGCGCTGGTGCCGCAACAGCCTGCGCTGTTTTTCGGCACCATCGAGGACAATCTTCGTTATGGCCGCCCTGATGCGACACAGGCGCAGCTTGAGGCGGCGGCCCGGGCGGCCAATGCCGAGGAGTTTATTTGTCAAATGCCACAGGGCTACCAGACCCGGATTGGTGATGGTGGCGTCGGGCTGTCCGGCGGACAGAAGCAGCGTATTGCGATTGCCCGTGCGGTGCTGGCGGATGCGCCGGTGCTGCTACTGGATGAGGCCACCAGCGCGCTCGATGCGCAGAGCGAGCATCTGATTCAGCAGGCCATGGAGCGGCTGATGCAGGGGCGCACCACGCTGGTGATCGCCCACCGGCTGGCAACGGTGATGGGGGCGGATCGGATTGCCGTGATGGATCAGGGTCAACTGCTGGCGGTGGGCAGTCATGCCGAGCTGCTGCGTGACAATCCTCTTTACGCCCGGTTGGCGGAGTTGCAGTTCAATCACTGAGCCGCAATGGCGATTTTGCTCCCGGTTCAGTCTGCTTGTGCTGATGCTGTGTGTTGGCTGACAGCGCGCATGAACGAGATCACTTCTGCCATGTGTTCGCGGAACAGCGGGTCGACGCTGGTTTTGGCGATCACGACCTGATGTTTTTCTGAAATCCACACGGTCTGTCCCCAGACACCGTTGAAGAAATACTCTTCGTCCGGGTCTTTTGGTACCCAGACATGATAGCCGTAGCCGCGCTCGGGAAAGCCGTGACCGGCGGCCAGCCACGGCTCCGGCCGCCGGGTCGCCTGCTGCACCCAGTGTTCCGGCAGTAGCTGCTCACCTCGCCAGAGGCCTTGTTGCAGATACAGTTGGCCGAGTTTGGCGTAATCGCGCAGGGTCATGTTGAGGCAACAAAAGCCCAGCTCTACACCGCTCTGGTCCAGACTCCAGATGGCATCGTCCTGCATGCCGAGGGGTTGCCACAGCGCCTGTGCTGCATACGCGCTGACCGGCTGGCCAACTGCCTGCTCCAGAACCCAGGCAAGGATCTGGGTATTCGGGCTGATGTAGTGGAATGCTTCGCCAGGGGGGCGTGCTGCAGGCCGGCTGCGAATGACCTCACGCACCGGTTGGCCGAGCAGGAAGGTGCGATAGAACAGCATGTTGATATCGGAGAAACGCTGGTCATAAATCTCGCTGAAATCGATGCCGCTGGCCATGCGCAGCAAGTCTTCGATGCGCACCTCTCCCCAGGCTTCGTTAGCAAGTTCGGGTACATAGTCGCTGACCTTGTCGGAGAGGCTGCGGATATGACCATCCTTCAGGGCGATGGCAGCCAGGGTGCCGACCACGGTTTTGGCGACGGACCAGGAGGTAAAGCGGTCACTGTCACTCGCCGCCTGGAAATACTGTTCCAGCAGGCTGGTGCCCTGATGGATCACCATCAGACCGGTGCTCTGGGTGCGGGCAAGAAACGCGGCGGTCTCCACCTCGCTACCGTCATGCAAAAAATATTCAGGCAGCGTTCCCGCGCCGACAGGAAACGCAAACGGATCGTTGCTGGCAGGAATGACACGATACGGAAAAATATTTTCCATTCGGCGGAAGTTTTCCAACCGGTACTCAGGGTGGAACAGGCGCGTCATGATGCTGGGCGAATAGGTGGCCCAGGGCCGAAACCACCAGCTCAGCAGACTGACCAGAATGGCGGTGAGGATCAACAGCACGATGTTCGAGCGGGTCATAATGATTCCGTGGCCGGGCGTGGCTTAATTGTGCCAGTCGATCACGGTGGCTGGCAAAATACTGCTCAGACGTTGTCCTGCGGTACCAGCACGGCGAGCATCAGACGTACCGCTTCGCGGCTGACTTCCTCCATATCGGCGTGATTGACGTAGATGCCGTCGATCATCAACCGACACAGACCATGCAAGGTTGCCCAGCTGGCCTGCGCCAGCCGCAGTGGCTTGCTGCCTCGGGGAATGCGCCCCGTGCCGAGCAGGGCGGTGATGCGTTCGGCATAGTGGCGGAAGCAGGCAAAGGCGGTGTTGCGGAGCTCCTCGCTGGGCTGGGCGCTTTTCCAGATCGGTCGGCCGAACATCAGCTCATACCGGTCCGGATTATCGAGGGCAAAGCGCAGATAGTCGCTGACGAAGCGGCCGAGACTGGCGTGCAGATCCTCGCCCGGTTGCAGTCGCGCCTCGGCGATCAGCCGGTCAAGCTGGCGGAAGCCGTCGGTGGCCAGCGCGCAGAGCAGGTCATGCTTGTCGCGAAAATGGTGATAGGGGGCCATCCGCGACACCCCGACGCGCTCGGCCAGCTGTCGCAGAGACAGCCCGTCGATACCGCCCTCTCGCAGCATGGCGGACGCCTCCTGCAGCAGGGCGCTGCGCAGGTCGCCGTGGTGATAGGGGCTGGAACCGGCCATGGAGGCTCCCGCGAGCTGGATGCTGGTAACTTGACACCGTCAAGATACCCTTCTATCTTGACGGTGTCCAGATGCCCCCCGTCGGGGCTTTTTGTCGTCAGGAGACTGTCATGACCGCGTTCCCGAACCTGCTTGCTCCCCTTGATCTCGGCTTTACCACTCTGAAGAACCGGGTGGTGATGGGTTCCATGCACACCGGTCTGGAAGACCGTCTCTGGCATCGCGGCAAGCTGGCGGAATATTTTGCTGAGCGTGCTCGCGGCGGCGTTGGCCTGATTATTACCGGTGGCTTTAACCCGAACCGCAGTGGCTGGTTCTATCCGTTCTCCGGCAGCATGATCAACCTGGCGGACGCGCTCAGTCACCGCCCGGTGACGAAGGCGGTACATGAGGCCGGTGGCAAGATTTGCCTGCAGCTGCTGCATGCCGGTCGTTACAGCTATGTGCCCTGGTCGAAATCCGCTTCGGCGATCCAGTCGCCGATCAATCCGTTCAAACCGAAAGCGCTGACCACTAAACAGGTGGAGCGGACGGTGAAGGATTTTGCCAACGCAGCAAGGCTGGCAAAGAAAGCTGGCTATGATGGCGTCGAGATCATGGGTAGCGAGGGCTACCTGATCAACCAGTTCACCGCGCCCCGCACCAACAAGCGCACTGACAAATACGGTGGCAGCAGCGAGAATCGCCGCCGTTTTCCCCTTGAGATCGTCGAGTCCGTGCGTAAGGCCTGTGGCAAGGACTTCATCATCGTTTTCCGCATGTCGATGATCGATCTGGTTCCGGAGGGCTCGACCCGCGAGGAAGTGCTGATGCTGGCACAGGCGCTGGAACAGGCGGGCGTGAACATTCTTAACACCGGCATTGGCTGGCATGAGGCGCGCGTGCCGACCATCGTCACCTCGGTGCCGCGCGCAGCGTTTGTGGAGGTGACTGCGCAGGTCAAAGAAGTGGTGTCGATTCCGGTGATTGCCTCGAATCGAATCAATATGCCGGATGTGGCGGAAAAGATTCTTGCTGATGGCAAGGCAGACATGGTGTCGATGGCGCGACCGATGCTGGCGGATGCTCACTGGGTCAACAAGGCTGCCGAAGGTCGGGTGGATGAAATCAACACCTGTATTGCCTGTAATCAGGCCTGTCTGGATCACACCTTCAATCTGAAGCGTGCCTCCTGTCTGGTCAATCCGCAGGCTTGCTATGAAACCGAGCTGGTGTATCTGAAAGCCGCGAAGCCGAAAAAGATCGCCGTGGTCGGCGCCGGTCCTGCCGGTCTTGCTGCCGCCACCGTGGCAGCGGAGCGAGGCCATGACGTCACCCTGTTTGATGCCAGTGATCGGATCGGCGGCCAGTTCAACATGGCAGCGCGCATTCCCGGCAAGGAAGAGTTCTGGGAAACCATCCGCTATTTCGGCAAGCGCATTGAGAAGACCGGCGTCAAGCTGGTGTTGAACCGGCGCATTGCTGATGGTGAGCTGGAGAAGGAAGGGTTCGAGCACATCATCATTGCCACGGGCGTGACACCGCGCCGGCCAGCGATTGATGGGGTGGATCATCCGATGGTGCTGCTCTATACCGACGTGCTGCAGGGCAAACACACAGTCGGCAATCGTGTTGCCTTGATCGGTGCCGGCGGCATCGGCTTTGATGTCGGTGAGTTTCTTTCCCACGACGCCAATGCACCTCAGCCCCAGCCGCTTGAAGACTGGATGCGGGAGTGGGGGATGAGCTTCCACAGTGATCAGCCTGGTGGTCTGGAGCGTGGTACACCACATCCTTCCGCTCGCAAGATCTACTTGCTGCAGCGCAAGGCCTCGGCACTGGGCAAGGACCTCGGTCGGACATCGGGCTGGGTGCATCGCGCTGTGTTAAAAATGAAGGGCGTGGAAATGATCGGGGGAGTCAGCTACGACCGCATTGATGATCAGGGTCTGCATATCACCGTTGGCGGCGAGTCGCAGCTGCTGGAAGTCGATAACGTGGTGCTCTGCGCCGGTCAGGAGTCGCTGCGCGCGCTATATCGAGAGAGCAGTGATGGCAAGGCGAAGTATCACCTCATCGGGGGGGCCGAGCTGGCCGCCGAGCTGGACGCCAAACGCGCGATTCGGCAGGGTTCGGAGCTCGCGGCAAGGCTGTAACAGGCGTCTGTGATCATGAAGGCGTTACTGGTGAAGATGTCGTCGCTTGGCGACATCGTCCATACCCTGCCCGCCATCAGTGATCTGCAGGCGGCAAGACCGGATGTCAGGCTTCACTGGCTGGTGGAGCGCAGTTATGCCGAATTGGCCGGCTGGCATCAAGGTGTCGAACAGGTTTGGCCCATCGACCAGCGTAGCTGGTTGAGACAGCGGCGGTGGGTCGACTGGCGGGCGTTTGTCGCCCAACGACAGCAGTGGCGAGAACAGCATTTCGATCTGGTTGTTGATGCACAGGGCCTGATAAAAAGTGCATTGATTGCCCGCTCAGTGGGCGCTCGTGATTGCCACGGCTTTGACCGTGCCAGCAGTCGTGAAGCCCTCGCAGGTTGGCTGATGTCATCGGCGCATGGCGTCGATCCCTTACTGCCGGCGGTGGCGCGCACACGACATCTGTTCGCAGAAGTTTTCGGCTATCGACTGTCGGCTTCCGTGGATTTCGGCATTCAACACCATTTCGTCCGAGTGACGCGTGATGAGCGTGCCATGGTGTTGCTGCCCGGCAGTAGCTGGGCCAGCAAGTATTGGCCTCGGGCCCATTGGCAGCAACTGGCGTCGCAGGCCATGACGGCGGGATGGCGGGTCTCGGTGGTCTGGGGTAGCGATGACGAACGCCGATTCGCGCAGCAGTTGGCGGCGGTTTTGCCGCAAATTAATCTTGCTACGCATCGCGAGACCATCACCGAGGTCGCCACCCGGCTGGCAGGCGCGGGCATGGTGGTAGGACTTGATAGCGGCTTTTGCCATCTCGCCGCCGCGCTAGGCAAACCGGTCATTGCGCTTTTTGGTGCCAGCTCCGCGACGCGATTCGGCGTGCTGGGCTCGCCCGCCTCAAATCTGTCGGTGTGTTTGTCTTGCTCTCCCTGCCACCAGCGCCAATGTCCCCGGTTGTCATCTGGAGAACATGACGCACCGTGCATGACGGCTCTAACGGCAGAAGCAGTCTGGAATCAGATTTTGGCGCTGAGTCCCTGCTGACGGATTATCACTCGTTGGCGCGCAACCGCATCCGCTTTGTCCGCAAAGAACGGACTGCCACCATGCTCATACTGCGGATCATCGCCATCAGCACGCTCTCGTCGCGGATGGGCTCCTTGCCATTGCCCATGCGATGGAGCTGGCGCGCAAACCACACCACTTCCATCATCGCCATATCGTCAATCGCCTTGATACCGGTGCGCCGTGGCGTCACCACACTGTGCACTGATTCGCCGGCCAGAATCCGCTTCGGCAGATCCGGTTCCACCGCCAGCGGCCGGGCCAGACCAACAATATCAGTGGCGCCACTTTTCACCGCAGCCGCCATGCCTTCCGAGGTCCGGAAGCCGCCGGTGACCATCAGGGGAGTCGAGACGCGGGAACGAACTTTTTCTGCATATTCAAGGAAGTAGGCTTCCCGTTGCAGCGTTGACTCGCGCACATCCTTACCGGACATGGTCGGGGCTTCGTAGGTGCCACCGGAAACTTCCAGCAGGTCGAGCCCTTCACTGGCCAGGGTGGCGGCCACTGCCATGGATTCCTCTTCGGTGAAACCGCCGCGCTGGAAGTCCGCCGAGTTGAGCTTGATGCTGATCGGGTACTCCGGGCCCACCGCAGCGCGAATAGCGCGATAGATTTCCAGCGGAAAGCGCATCCGGTTTTCCAGTGAACCGCCCCATCGGTCGGTGCGCTGATTGTGATGGCCGGACAGGAACTGGCTGACAAGATAGCCATGGGCGCCGTGAATCTGCACACCTGTGAAGCCGGCCTTCTTGATGATGGCAGCAGAGCGGGCGAAGCGGGCGATAATGTCCTGTATTTCATCTTCAGTGAGCGCCCGCGGTGTCTTGAAGTGCGCGCTCAGCTCCTTGCGAAACGGAATGGCGGACGGACTCAGGGTATCGCCGCTGGCGAGCAGCTTCGGAATCTGTTTGCCGGGGTGATTGAGCTGAACCCAGAGATGGTTGCCCTGACGGGTGCCGGCGTCGGCCCAGCGCTTCAGTATCTGCAGATCACGTTCATTTTCAACCGCAACATTATGCGGCTCACCAAGATGGCGCTGGTCGATCATGATGTTGCCGGTGATGACCAGACCGGTGCCACCATCGGCCCAGCGACCATACAGGCGCACCAGCTCTTCGGTGGCGTGATTATCGACCGTGCCAAGGGTTTCGCTCATGGCCGATTTGCCGAAACGGTTTGGCAGAGTGACGCCGCAGGGGAGTGTCAGAGTCTGGCCAAGGGTAGTCTGGAAAGACATGGTATTTGCTCGCTGTCTGTTGCCGTGGGCGCACTATGCCGTGACCCGGTGCGATTGCACCGGGCTGTTCGGGACAGATTTTGACAGAGTGGGGTTATTCCCGTGTGAGCAGTGTGTCGAGCAGGGCCCGGGCATTGCGCTGCAGCTGCGTGGTGTCCGCGTGTTCCATATTGATATGCCCCACCTTGCGCCCGGGCCTTGGCTCCTTGCCGTACCAGTGCAGGCGATGGCCGGCGGAAAAGGTCAGCGCATCGGCAAAGCTGGTGCCGATCAGGTTGACCATGGCGTGGGGGCCAAACACCGTCGGTGCCAGCATCGGCAGGCCGGTGAGGGCGCGCAGATGCAGGGCAAACTGGCAGATGTCGGCGCCGGCCTGAGTCCAGTGACCGGAGTTGTGAACCCGTGGTGCCACTTCGTTGGCAAGCAGCTGATCACCGGTGTCGAAACATTCCAGTGCCATCACGCCAACGTAGTCGAGGGCCGTCATGATCTTGCGCAACGAGTCTTCGGCGCTGCGCTGCATCGTGTCGCTGACAGCGACCGGTGCCAGACTGAGGCGCAGGATGCCGTGCCGGTGCAGGTTTTCGGTGAGCGGGTAAAACACGCACTCGCCTTTGCCGTTGCGGGCGCCGACGATGGACAGCTCACGCTGGAACGGGATGCGCTGTTCGACGATGGTGTCGCCGATCCAGTCCTCGGTCGGTCGCGGGGTGTCACTGTCACAGAGCAGGGTGCCGCGGCCGTCATAGCCGCCGCGCCGGCGTTTCAGCACCATATCGCCGCGAAAACGCTCATTGGCCTGATCCAGTGCGGTGGCGCTGTCACAGTTCAGCCAAGGCGCCGTTGGTACCTCCAATTCATCCAGCAACTGCTTTTGTGGCAGGCGGTCGGCGATCAGACGCAGGGCACGGGCGGCAGGAAAACGCGGGGCCGACATCAGCCGCTGGACCAGAGCGTTATCCGGCAGGTGTTCGATTTCGGCAGTGAGAATATCGGCGCGGGCGAGCAGGGTATCAAGATCATAATTAACGACATCGATACTGGTGCCCGGGCGCAGGTCGCCGCTAAAGGGATCAAGGCGATCCACCTGCACGCCAAGACGGGCTCCTGCCTCGGCCAGCATCAGGCTGAGCTGGCCAGCACCGATTACCAGCACGCGCATTTACAGGTCCTCCAGCGAGCAGTTGGCCCGCACCTCGTCGTTGCGCGCCTGCTTCCAGTTGATCAGGGTCTGCTGCAGTACCGGATCGGTGGCGGCCAGAATCTGCACCGCCAGCAGACCGGCATTGAAGGCGCCAGCGGTGCCAATGGCGAGGGTGCCCACGGCGACGCCCTTGGGCATCTGCACGATCGACAGCAGGCTGTCGAGACCCGATAAGGCCTTGCTCTGCACCGGCACGCCGAGCACGGGCAGGGGGGTCATGGCGGCAATCATGCCCGGCAGGTGCGCGGCGCCACCGGCCCCGGCGATGATTACCTGATATCCGTCGCTATGGGCATTGCGGCTGAATTCAAACAGCCGCTCAGGTGTCCTGTGGGCGCTTACTACCTCTGCGTGGTAGGAAATACCGAAGGTTTTCAGGGCTTCTACCGCCTCTTTCATGGTCTCCCAGTCGGAACGGGAACCCATGACTACTGCCACTGGAGCGCTCATCAGAATCTCGCCAGCCATTGAAACGCGGCATTGTACAACGGAATGCCGATCAAGACGTTAAACGGAAAGGTGACCCCGAGAGCGGCAAACAGGGCCATGCCGACATTGGCCTGCGGCATGGCATGGCGCACGGCCGCAGGTGCCGCAATATAAGAGGCGCTGGCCATCAGGGTGGCGAGGACCACCGCGCTGCCCGCGGGCAGGTTGAGTGCCAGAGCAGCGCCGAGCCCGATCAGCGCCAGCACCGGCGGCGCCAGCAGCGCGAAGCTCACCAGCCGCCAGTAGCCGGGCTGCCACTGGCGCAGATATCTGGCCGTCGAGATGCCCGCTTCGAGCAGGAACAGGGCGAGGAAACCGGGGAACAGGGCAATAAACAGCGGCGCGATCTTGCCAGCGCCGGCCTCGCCGTACATCAGGCCAAGCAGCATGCCGCCTACCATCAGCACCACACCGCGTCCGGTCACCGCCTCGCGGACCACGCTGGCGGTGGTGCCGGTGGCACCGCCCTGAAACTTGTAGAGCAGCACGCCGACGATGATCGCTGGCACTTCCAATAGCACCAGATGCAAGGTGGTGTCCGGTGACAGCGGCAGGCCAAGACGGTCGGCATAGGCCATGGCAATGGCGAAGGTGCCGGCGCTGACGGAGCCGTAGTGGGCGGCGAGGCTGGCGCTATTGGCGCCATCAATACGGGCGACGTTTCGCAGGGCGGCGTAGCAAAGCAGCGGCACGGTGAAGCCGAGCATCAGGATTACCGGAATGCTGATCAGCATGCCGGCATGCAGCTGGCCGCTCATGGCCATACCGCCTTTCAGGCCGATGGCCATCATCAGCATGATGCCGATCAGGTCGTGGGCGCCGCTGGACAGGGCCAGATCGGAGCGGATCAGGCCAGCGAGCAGGCCAAGAACAAAAAAGGCAATCAGGATATCCGGCATGGCTGTTGTCTCCCCCGCATGGTGCGCATTGTCCGCGCCGGACAGACTGCAGGCAATGCTGATTGTTCCCGTCAATGCCGGTGACGACCGGCGACGGCATACTGCCGGCAAACCATGACAGGAGAGTGTTCGTGTCCGAACTGGTGACCATTACCGTTGCAGATCATGTTGCCCATGTGGTGCTGAATCGCCCCGACAAGCTCAATGCACTGAGCCCGCCCATGTTCGAGGCGATTATCGCCGCTGCCGAGCGCCTGCGAACCGATACCCGAGTCAGGGCTGTGGTGCTGTCTGGCGCCGGGCGAGGTTTTTGTGCGGGTCTGGATCTGGCCAATTTTGCCGATCCTGGCTTCGTTCAGGATTTCTTCGAAGGCGACAAAGCCGGTTACTGGCCCAACTTTTATCAGCAACCGGGCTACGCCTGGAAACAGGTGCCGGTGCCGGTGATCGCTGCACTGCACGGAGTCGTGTTTGGAGGCGGTATTCAGATAGCGCTGGGAGCCGATATCCGTATCGCCGCGCCCGATACGCGCCTGTCGGTGATGGAGGTCCGCTGGGGGCTGATTCCGGATATGTCAGGGTCGCAGACATTGCGTGATCTGGTGCGGCTGGATGTGGCAAAGGAGCTGGTATTTACCGGTCGGATTGTCGAGGCAGACGAGGCAGCCCGCATCGGTCTGGTGACGCGACTGGCGGACGATCCGGTGGCCGAGGCTCTGGCACTGGCGGGTGAGATTGCCGGCCGTAACCCGGAGGCGGTCAGTCTGGCGAAGTATTTGCTCGAACACAGTCGCCATGGCGATGCGCTGGCAGGGCTGGAGATGGAAGAATGTCTGCAAAAACGGCTGCTGACATCGCCCAACCAGATCGAGGCGGTACAGGCCGGCACGGCCCGGCGGCCCGCCGTGTTTCAGCCGCGACGGTTTGCTGATTACGATGAGATTCGCCGCTGATGGCGGGTTGAGAACAACAACGGGCTGACCTATTCTTGAAGCGGTGTCCGCTGCCTGTATCGAGTGCCGCGGTCAGTGCGAAATAGTCTTGTCGGTCAGGCAGGCAGCCCTGGGCTGCGGGGCCTGATAGTCGAAGGCGCGAATTCCGGTGATGTGAGGGCCGGGCTTCGCGCCTTTTTTGTTTCTGGTCTGACACGGCCATTGGGGGTGGGGAGATGCAGACGAATCAATATCAGGTGCAGGCCTCGGTGCAGAGACTGCAGGACAGGATGGAGGCGTTTTCGCTGGATTTCTTTTCCCGGCTTTTTACGGTGGTGCCAGCGCTGGAGTCGCTGTTTGTCTCTGAAGAGTCGCGCCGTTTGAAGCTGCGCGCCATGCTGTCGACGTTGGCCAACTGCCGCGATCTGGAACGGCTCATGCCAGCGATTCGTCGGCTGGGAGACCGCCATCGCAACTACGGGGTCGGATCGGGCGATTATGCTCCCTTGTGTTCAGTGCTGCTGGGCAGCGTGTCCCGTATCGACCCGGAAGGAGCAGGCACGTCGGTGCAACAGGCATGGCAAGTGTTACTCGAACAAGTATGTGCAGTCATGGCGCCTGGGTACGAGGGGAGTATCTTCACTGATGTATTGCCATCCGCGCCCGAGCCCGGGGCAGTGTCAGCGGTGCGAGATGAATCACTGTATGAACGGGTTGGTGGCGTGGAGGCTGTCGAAAGAGTGCACCTGCGCTTCTATCAAACCCTGTTTGCCGATGACTGGCTCGGGCATTTTTTTGCTACCAAAAGCATCAGTTCGCTGGTCCTGAAACAAACCCGCTTCATGGTGGCGGCGTTCGGAGGGCCGGATGATTATCGCTGGGACAGTCCCGCCGTTGCGCATATGCACATGTATGTCACTGGCGAGCAAGCCGACGTGCGCGAGATTTTGCTCCGTAACGCCATCCGTCAGGAAGGACACGATCAATCTGTCGAGGATCGTTGGCTGGCGGTGGATCAGGCTTTTCGGCCCGCCATCGTCAAGCAGCATCCCGACGAGTGCGTTATGCGTTGTCCCGGTCAGATGGCCATCAGTGCGGCGCGACCGGGAGGGTATCGACCGCCGTCACTTATTCCGCGGCCAGCGGTGGTTATGGCAGGGGGGAGCGTGACTCAGTTGCAGTACTGACCGTAGCGCATTAGCGCCCGAGTGCCGCCACGGTCGACCAAGTCGACCCAGACCTGCATGACATCGCCGGTGCGACGGTTAGTGAGATCGCTGAAGCCCCGTTCAAGATTGCCACTGAGACGGTCGCCGGCTTTGGGGCGTTCGCCCCTGATGATCTTGATCAGAATCTGTCCCTGTGGCGAGTCGAGCAGCACGTAATCGCAGTTGCGGGAAATGATCACGGTGCCTTCGGCGGCATGGAGCAGGGCCGGTGTAGAACCCAGAGCCAGCGTCAGCAGCATGATCCGCAACGGTCTGGCGGGGAAAAACCTCATTATTATTATTCTCCACTTGCGGCGTAGCATCATTCTGGCCCCATTCTGCAGAAAAAAGACCTGCTTTACATCACAGAAGAAAGAATGAGTTCCCGGAGTGGCGCCTTCCCATGAAAGTGCCTTGCCTTGCCACCTTTTTGTGTCAGGCGGAGCCTCTGGTTGCCCGATGTGTGCGGGGTGACGTCGGTGGGGCTAGTCGTACTGGTGACATTCGCGGGTGCTGTCGGGGCCGATCAACAGCGCGCTGCTACCCTTGCTGTGGACCTGCCAGTCGTCACCAACGAAGTACACGCCGGATGCTGCGGGTTCCTGGCGCAGCTCCTGCTCGCCCTCGGCGGTGATGAGGCGAGCGCGATGTGCGTTGACCATCAGCACCAGCTCCATATCATCGTCGCAGCGGTAGCGCTGTTCGGTGATTATTTCCTCGGGAAGTACCGGGGAGTCTTCCGGTAACGCGACCGGTGGATCGGCTGGCATATCCGCAGGATCGGTCGGAGTGCCAGATAACGGCGCGGGCGCCGGGCTGTCGCTACAGCTCGCCAGCAGAACCATTAGCGCAATCAGTGCGGCCAGACGCAGCATCGGCAGTCCTCAGAAAGGGTTACCTGATTATGCCCGACATACAGCTGAGGGGAAGAGCCGGGCGGTTTGCACCGCCCGGCAGAGGCTTACTTCAGTTCTTTTGACGACAGCCCGAGCAGACGACGGGCGATGATCAGCTGCTGGATCTGCTGGGTGCCCTCGAAGATATCGAGAATCTTCGAGTCGCGGGCCCATTTCTCAAGCAGCTCGTCCTCGCCGTAGCCGATGCTTCCGGCCAGCTCGACGCAGCGCAGGGTGATGTGGTTGCCCACCCGGCCCGCCTTGGCTTTGGAGATCGACGCCTCCAGTGAGTTGGACTTCTTGTTGTCCGCCATCCAGGCCGCTTTCATGGCCAGCCAGTAGGCCGCCTCCCAGTCTGCTTCCATCTTGTAGATTTCCGCTTCGACGGCACTGGCGTTGTCGACCGGCTTGCTGTAGTTCAGCGTGGTGTGTTCCTTCAGCAGCTCGCGGATCCGATCCAGCGAGGCCTTGGCGCAACCCAGTGCGAAGCAGGCCACCAGCGGACGGGTGTTGTCGAAGGTTTCCATCACGCCGGCAAAGCCCTTGGCGACATCAATCTCCGGATTGCCGAGCAGGTTTTCCGCCGGCACGCGACAATCGGTGAAGTTGATGGCGGCGGTATCCGAGGCGCGAATGCCGAGCTTGTGTTCGAGACGCGCCAGATCCATGCCTGGGGTGCCCCACTCGACCACGAACGACTTGATCGCCGCACGACCCAGTGCCGGATCCAGTGTTGCCCAGACCACCACGCAATCGGCGCGTTGGCCAGAGGTGACGTAGATCTTCTCGCCGTTCAACACATAGTGATCGCCATCCTTGATGGCGGTGGTGCGAATCGCTGCCGAGTCCGAGCCACAACCCGGCTCGGTGATTGCCATCGCCGCCCACTTGCCCTTGAAGCGCTCCAGCTGCTCGTCGTTGGCCACTGCCGCAATCGCTGCGTTACCGAGGCCCTGACGCGGCATGGCGAGCAGAAAGCCGACATCGCCATAGGACAGCTCCAGGGCACCGAGACAGGTGCTCATGTTGGCGCCATTTTTTACCGAACCATCGTCGGTGATCCGGCCCTTTCCGGTCTGGCTGGCGCCAGCGCTGGATTCCGGGTCGCCCTCGTTGAAGCCATCCAGTACCGAAGCAAGCATATCCAGCTCTTTCGGATATTCGTGTTCGGCGCGGTCATACTTCCGTGAGATCGGCCGGAATACGTTCAGTGCTACCTGATGGGCATTATTGATAATTGGCCGGAATTTCTTCGGGATTTCGATATTCATGCTGTCAGTCTCCCGTGATTAAAGGTGCAGGCCGCCGAAGGCGATACCAAGAACGCGCAGATCGCGATACCAGCGCTCCACCGGATATTCGTGGGTAAAGCCGTGGCCGCCGAGTAGTTGAACGCCGTCGGTGCCGATCTTCATGGCTTTGTCTTTCACCAGCGTGCGAGCCAAATGGGCTTCGCGCTGGAACGACTTTCCCTGTTCGGCGCGGCATACTGCGCGATAGGTCAGCATGCGCATGGCATCAATTTCGATGGCCATGTCGGCGATAATGAAGGCCACCGCCTGACGGTAGCTGATCGGTTCGCCAAACGCCTTGCGCTCGTTGCAGTAGGGAATGACATAGTCGATCACCGCCTGACAGGTGCCGATGGCCAGAGCGCACCAGCCGAGTGTGCCCAGATCGACCAGCGCCCGGTAATTGAAATCGCCGTTGCCCAGCTTGTTGGCTGCGGGCACTCGGACGTTTTCCAGGATCAGCGGTCGACAGGCAGCAGCGCGAATGCCCATGGTCGGGTCATCGCTGCAGCTCAGACCTTCGCTACCGCCTTCGACAATAAACACCGCCGGGCCGTCGCTGGTTTGTGCCGCCACCAGAAACAGCTCTGCTTCAGCTGCCAGCGGTACCAGGCTCTTCTTGCCGTTCAGAATCCACTGGTCGCCTTGCTGAACGGCGGTGGTGGAGAGCTGCATCGGGTCAAATAGCAGTGTCGGTTCGGCAATGGCGATGGCCGCCTTGGGCGGTTTCTCCTCGGTAAAGGCAGGCAGGTAACGGGACTGCTGGTCTGCCGTGCCCCATGCGGTGAGCGCATTGGCGACCCCGGTGGGGGCGAGAATGGCCACTGCCTGCCCCATGTCGCCATGGGCAAGATCCTCGGCCACCAGCATGCCGGTGACGGTGGAGCGCTCGCCGGCGGCGCCACCCAGCGCTTCGGGCACGGCGAAATAATTCAGGCCAAGCTCCAGTGCCGCTGCCAACGTCTCGTCGCTGGTGGCATGGGCCATGTCGGCTTTTTCGCCGGCCGGGCGCAGCACATCGCGGGCAAAGGCCTGCACCGAGTCGCGGATCATCTGCTGCTCGTCGGTGATGTTCAGGTCGAACAGGTCGGTGGTGTGGCCGGGGGCGGTCAGGCGCTCCGGCTTGTCGAGCTTCTTCGCGGCCTTGAAGGTTCGGGCGGTGGTGGTGATCACCCGGAAGCCGGTCTTGGTCAGGGTGTAGGCCATGCGCTCGAAAAACTTGCGCAGGCCGATCTTGTCCAGCACTTCGGAGCTGGCCAGCTTGTTCAGGGAGCTGAGCGCATAGCCGACTGCATCTTTGGCCATTGGGGCAATCCTCTGGGTGGATGAAACGCCCCGGATTATGCGCGGCTCTCGGGATAACCCCTTGACCGCGCCGCCTGTCGCGGCAGTCACCAGAGCAATCATTGCGAGTCTGTGAAGGCCACAGACGCTGAAAAAATGTATCCCGGGATAGCTGGTCTGGCCGGCAGCGGCTATGCTCTGGCTGTTTTGTGACCAATCAGTCACAAATGCCAGCAAGTACAAATTCGAGGGACATGAGCATGAAGAAGGCACTGGCAGTGCTGCTCGGGCTGGTTATGGTCTGGCCAGCCATGGTGTGGGCGGAGAGAGTAGGTCACTCCAGTGCAGTGACGCAGGACCTGGAAGATGACGACGACGATGGCGAGTTGCTACCCGTGTTGCAGCAGAGCGACGAAGACGAGTGGCTGCAGCGTGACAGTGACCGAGTTGCAGTGGACATCGCACTGATCAACCGGCCGTGGCAGAAAACGCCTTTTGAGGGCCGCTTCTTCGATATCCCGGAGCAGGAGCTTGCCGCCGCCTGGCCGCGCCTGATGCGTGGATTGTTGATTCCCTATCCCTCGGCAGACTACCTGAAGCTGCGGGTCGGTTGACCTTCGGAGCGCGCCAGAGTCGGGCCCGTGATTACTTCGAGGCATCATTCGCCGAGGTGGATGACATGGCGGTGATTCATTATGAATTTGCCAACGCGCTGCTCTACATGAACAAGGCCCGTGACGCGGAAGAAATACTGGATCACCTGACCCGGGCCCGCAATATGTCTCCCGGGTTTGCCATGGAAGCGCTCGACAGCATGTATGCCGCCGAGCGGTAACGGCATTCGACCGGGTGCGTCAGCGGATGTCGAACAGCAGGTTCAGGCCAAGGAAGAATTCGGCATCCCACTGCTCCTTGTCGAAGCCGTAGAGGGGGCGGGCGCCGATGTCCAGTAGCCAGTGGGTGCGAAGCTGATGCTGGGCGCCAAACTCTCCGGCTACCACAGTCTGGTCGTTGTCCTTGCCGGCCACGCGGAGCCGGCTGCGACCGGCAACGAGCCCCGCATAGGGTTCAAAGCCTGCGATCCGGATGTCATGAGCGTGATAGCGCAAACTGGCCAGCGTGACGGTCAGATTGGCTTGTGCCCGTGAGGTATCAAAGCGGGCATTATTGCGCTCCCAGGATGCCTGTACCGACCAGTTCGGGTCGAACCGCTTGCCGACACGAAAGCCCGGCAGGGTGGTCCGTGTCAGACGATCCTCGGCGCGGCTGCGGATATCCCAGATATGTTCGCTCACGTGGCCGCCTACCCACGAATAGCGTTGGGGGACATCCAGTTCGGCGTGAGCTGACGTGATCAGCCCGGCGAGGGCGGCGATAAGGGCGCGTCTCATGGTGACTTCCATCCGGTTCAATTCAACATCGGCAGAGTCTGCGAAAGAGTGGCCGGGAATGTAAGCCCGTCTGACAAAATCATGACAATCCCGATTCGGGACTCTGCAGGCCCCGGTAAGTGGTTTCGATCAGAATGCGCAGCATCCCCAGCAGCGGGATCACCAGCACCATGGCAGCAATGCCGCCGACGTGCCCGGCAATCACCACTGCCACCATCGCCACGGCCGGGTGCAGATTGACGCTGCCAGCCAGCAGAAAAGGGATCACCACTGCGTTGTCGAAGCCGAAACCGATCGCCAGCACCAGCACAATTTCCATCAGCATGGCGGGATCGAGTCCCGGTCCGGCAATCAGCATCAGTACCGGGGCCACCGTGGCGAGCAGCGGACCGAGGTAGGGCACCAGTCCTGCCACCCCGGTAAGCAGACCGAGCATGATCGGAGAGGGCATGCCGATCAGCCAGAAACCGATCGCGGTGATGGACGCCAGAATCAGCGCCTGCAGTACCAGCCCGCGCAGGTAGGCTTGCAGTCGGGTACACACCCGGTGGTACATCAGCCAGCCCAGCTCGAACTGTGCATTGGGTAGCAGGCTCAGGGCGCGATCGCGCAGGCTCCGGTAGTCGCGCAGCAGGAACCAGGCCAGCAGCGGGACCAGTGCCAGATTGAGTAGTACATTGGCAAGCCAGGAGGTGGAGGCCAGCAGCCGCTCGGCTTGAACCCAGCTGCCGGGATTCAGGGCAGCGGCCTGATCAGCGAGGTGCAGGCGAAGACCGAACACGGCCTCGAGTCGGCCGTCTGTGTCGGCAAGGAAGGTGAGGATCCCGGCCTGCAATTTCTCCAGATCCGTTCCGAGCTGGGGCAGGTAGTCTCGTCCGAGGTCAATGCCGTGGGTGACGCCGTACACCAGCAGCAGCAGCGGCGGCAACAGGGCCACGGCAATGGCGAGGTCCTTGCGCAGCCCGGACGACTGCAGTTGGCTGACAATCGGTTCGAGCAAAAGATAAAACAGGATGCAGAGCAGCGCCGCGAGCCAGAGAGGCTTGAGCAGGTATCCGAGCGCCAGCGCTGCCAGCAGGCCGAGCAGCAAACGGGTGGGCCAGCGCGTCATTGGTCGATCACCTCGCTCTGGTTGCTACGATGCAGTCGCGCCACCAGCAGTCGCGCGAGATTGGTCATAATGGCGAGACCAGCCTTCGGACGGTGGGTGACGAATTCCTCCAGCTGGAACCGAACCAGAAAGGAAACGGTGGACTCCGTGATGGCAATGGCACTGGCGGAGCGGGGGGCATCCTGCAGCAGCGCCGATTCGCCGAAGAAATCACCCGGCCCCAGCTCGGCGATGCGCTGGCACCCGCTTTCGATGGCGATCTGCCCGCTCAGGATTACCGCTGCCGAGACACCGGCCTCGCCCTCGCGGAACAGATATTCACCGGGTTGATAGTGGCGCAGGTGGGTTTTCTCCAGCAGGCGCTCACAGGCCGTCGCAGGGATGCCTTTCAGCAATGGTGTCTGCCGCCAGACGTTACGCAGTATCTCGGCGGGGTCCTGTCGGCGGAACGGGTTTTGCCAAAGATGGCGTGGCAAGGCGGGCACGGGATGTCCTCAGTTGGCTGCGTCAGGGGGAAGCCGGCTGTGGCTGCCGTCGCACACTGGCGGGCTGCCAGAGCGCTTGCAGCCGCAGAAGAACACGATCTTGTCTTTCGGCGCAACGTAGGCGATCGGTGTCATGTCGGTGCCCTTGTGGCTGCCATCACAGAACGGCTGGCGGCTGCTCAGACCGCAACGGCACCAGTAGTAGACTTTGTCTTTCTCCACTTCCAGTGGGAAGGGCGTGCGACTGGCGATTTTCGGTGTATCCATGCACAGGATCCCTGATCAGATGTCCCCAAACTGTCATGCAAACTTCACCGCGGTGCAACCATGCCTGTCCAGACTGCAGTCAAAAGGGGACATGGAGAACCACATGCTTGCCCAGGCTGCAGGAAAAATCAAAGCCATTAACAGTGCTCTGGCGCGGCCCTTTGTTGCCACCGCAGAAAAGTTCAGGCTTCAGGGACAAGACGCATCATCCGCAGGGAGTGCGGCCCGATTCGTGGCCGAGTTTACCCGCTCGCGCCGGGATATCTTCCGTGCGCAGCGGCTGCGTTACCGGATTTTCTCTGAGGAATACGGCGCCAGCTTCCGTGCGCCCTTTGGTCTCGACCGCGACCGCTTCGACAAGCACTGCCTCCACCTTATTGTCCGCGATACTCGCACCGGTGAGTTGGTCGGATACACCCGGGTGCTGACCGGCGAGGCGAGTGTTCGTGCCGGCGGCTTCTACTCCGCCGGTGAATTTGATATCGACATGCTCGCCGGACTGACCGGGCGGGTGGCCGAGATCGGTCGCACTTGCATTCATCCGGAACACCGTGGTGGTGCGGTAATCGCCGTCCTGTGGTCGCGTCTTGCCCAGTTCATGCTGGAAGAAAAAATCGATCATCTGATCGGTTGTGCCAGTGTTGCCCTGGGTGAAGGCTACGATGTCGGTGCCATTGTTGCCCGCATTCGAGAGCGCCATTTGAGCGAATCGGCACGACGGGTCAGCCCGCGCCTGCCGTTGCAGCAGCTGGCGGCCAGTAATGGTGGCGGGGAGCGTATGCCGGCCCTGCTCAAGGCCTATCTGCGCATGGGGGCCAGGGTCTGTGGCGAGCCCTGCTGGGATCCAGACTTCAACTGCATTGATTTTTTTATCCTGCTGTCAGTGACCGATCTGCCGGCCCGTTATGTCCAGCATTTCCTCCAGCCTGATGTGGTTTTGGTGCAGGCGGTCTGATGACATCGGCAGTCATCCGTGATGCCGGCCCGGTCCGGCTGTCGTTGCGTCGTTGCTGGCGCGCGCTTGGCGTGATTGTGCACATTTTTTACGGTTTGCTGTTGGCCTTGGTCATTGGCGCATTCTGGCGTCCTTACCGTCCTGTGGTAAGACGCGCAACGCGGCACTGGTTGCGTCGTTTGCTGAATATCCTTGCTGTGCGCCTTGAGGTGCATGGGGCGCCGCTGGACGGAACGGCATTTCTAGTCTGCAATCATGTTTCATGGCTCGATATCCCGCTGATCGGGGTGCAGCGTCCGGTGCATTTTCTTTCCAAGGCGGAAGTTCGCGACTGGCCCCTGATCGGGTTGCTGGCGCAAGCGGTCGGCACCCTGTTCATTCGTCGCGGCAGTGGCGAATCATTGCGCAAGAGCGAGGAGATCGCGGCGCATCTTCGGCTGGACAGGACGGTGCTGGTGTTTCCGGAAGGCACCACCACCGAGGGGCATTCGGTGAAGCGATTTTTCCCGCAGCTGTTCGCGGCCCCGGGACTGGCGGGTGTGCCGGTACAGCCACTGTCACTGCGTTATCTGGATGCACAGGGTCAGCCGGATGTGACGATGGCCTTCATTGGCGATGACGAGTTTCACCACCACCTCTGGCAGGTGCTCGGGCGCGAGGAAGTGCGGGTGCGGGTAAGCTGGGGCGAGCCTCTGCGCGCCCATCCCGACCGTGACCTGCTCGCCCGCGAGGCCCAGCAGGCGGTGGCGGGACTGCTTGCCCGGCCACACTGAGCGCGCAACCGGTCGCGGCGACAGCCGGAAAGGCTGGATAGTTATTGAGAGGTTCCCTAGCATCGGCGCCAATGTTGCGGAGAGCGTCCATGCCGAAAGCCAGTGATCTCAAGCGAGCTGACGTGCTCAGCGTCAATAGCGCCGAGCGCAAGTACAGCGCCCGCGCGTGAATATCCTCCCTGCTCATGGCTGCGGCAATCCTGTCTGGATGCCACCCTCAATCAAGCCGCAGCATGCCTTGCTGCTGGCACTGCTGCTGCTGAGCGGCTGTCAGGCCGGCTACTACGGTCATCTGGCCCGCGGTCATCTTGATCTGATGTCGTCCCGACAACCGGTGGAACGGGTGCTGGCAGGGAGCTCCCTGACGGGACACCAGCGCACTCTGCTGACGCTTAGTGATGAGCTGTTGGCATTCGCGGCCGACGAGCTGGCGTTGCCGGCGGAGCGGGTCTATCGCCACTATGTGGCGCTGGAGCAGGATTGGGTGGTGTGGAATCTGTTCGCCGCGCCCCGTTACTCGCTGACCCCCCACAGCTGGTGCTATCCGGTGGCCGGTTGCGCCGGTTATCGCGGCTTCTACACCCGCTCCCGTGCTGACCGCGAGCAGCGGCGGCTGGAAGCACAGGGCCTTGAGGTCTACGGCGCCGGCGCCATCGCCTATTCCACGCTGGGCTGGTTCCGGGATCCACTCACCAGTGCCATGCTGCAGGGCGACGATCTCTGGTTTGCCGAGCTGCTGTTTCACGAGCTGGTACACCGGCGCTTTTACCTGAAGGGGGATACCCGCTTCAATGAGAGCCTTGCCACCGCTGTGGCGCGGGAGGGCGTCCGACGCTGGCTGGCGGTGCACGGGGAGCCGGCTCGAATGCAGGTATTGGCTGAGCGCGATCAGGCTCGGGCGCTGTTCCTGGCGCTGGTGGGAGGCACTCGGGAGGCACTGCAGGCGTTGTATGGCAGCGGCGTGGACGAGCCGCAGATGCGGGCGGGCAAAGCCGCTATCATCGCCCGGTTGCGTCATGATTATGCCGAGGCCAGTCAGCGCCAGCCCGGGCTGGCGGCCTATCGGGAATGGTTTGACGGGCCATTGAACAATGCCCAACTCAACATGGTCAGTGACTACCATGATCAGGTGCCGCTATTTGACGTGGCACTACTGGAATGCGGCGGAGACTGGTCCTGTTTCTGGCGCGAGGTGAAACGGCTGTCCCGCCTGCCAGCGGCACAACGAGCAGCCCTGAACGAGACATTGCATGATTGAGCTGGCCCGTTTTCCCCATCCTCCCTTGGCGACCCTGTTTGCCCAGGTGCTGAGAGACCATGGCATTGCCTCCGAGATGCGCCAGCAGCAACAGGAGGTGGTGATGCTGCTGCCTGATCCGGAACGCTTTCAGGAGGCGCGCGATCTGCTCGATGCGTTTCAGCGCAATCCGCTCGACCCGGCCTTTCAGGGCTCGGCCTGGCGCTCAGGCGCCAGCTTTAGCTGGCAACGACGCAGCGCTGGCAAGGGGCTGTTCGCTGGCTGGTGGCAGGGCCTCGGGCCGGTGGTGAAGTGGGTGCTGGTGGCTTGTGTGTTGGTCTGGCTGTCGCCCCTGGTGGTTGGGGATCGGCTTTATCAGGCCCTGCTGTTCGGTCGTGATCTGGCCACGCTGGGGGAGCAGCCCTGGCGTTTGCTGACACCGATGCTGCTGCACTTCGGTGCCCTGCATATCATTTTCAATCTGCTCTGGTGGCAGGTCCTTGGCGGCATTATCGAGCGCTTTCAGTCCTCCCTCCAGCTGGTCTGGGTGACGCTGGCCACTGCGGCGGTTTCCAATCTGGCCCAGTTTCTTGCCACCGGCCCCAGTTTCGGCGGCCTTTCCGGGGTGGTGTATGGGCTGCTCGGTTACCTGTGGCTGTACGGTAGGGTCAATCCGGCGGCGGGCTACGGCATCCCGCGACCGGTGGTGATCTTCATGCTCGCCTGGCTGGTGATCTGTTGGGTCGGACTGACCGATCTGATTGCAAATGAAGCGCACTTTGCCGGATTGCTGACGGGCTGCGTACTCGGCGCGGTGACCGGCCTGTGGCGGCGGATGCAGACACTTTGAGCCGGCCTGCGGTTTGAGTTGCCGGGGGCGCCCTGCTATAAAGGCCCGTCGGCGCCGCTGCCGCCCGCGCTTTTTACTACAACAAGATCGCCACTGACGGACTGCCTGTGCTGCCATATTGTCGGATTGCTGTTATTGGACTCCTGATGCTGGGGTTAAGCGGCTGCGCCGTGACCCGGATTGGCGACAACCTGCCCTACGGCGTGCTTAACCACGATGATCTGGAACTGGTCGGCGATGGCTTGCCTAGCTACCTGCTCACCGTTGACGGTCTGATTGAAAACTGGCCGGAAAGCGAATCCCTGCTGCAGAGTGGCGCCAGTCTGTACTCCGCTTATGCGGGGTTGTTTGTTGATGATCCGGCACGGGCGGGCCGGTTGTCGGCACGGGCGCTGCATTATGCCTTTCGCGCCGCCTGTGCCACTGATCGCCGGCTCTGCGACCTGCGCAGCCTGCCCATTGACGAGTTCGAGGCCCGGCTGGCAAAGCAGCGCAAGGGACGGGTGCCGGTGCTGTTCACTCTGGGCACCAGCTGGGCCAGTTACATTCAGCTGAACAGCAGTGACTGGAACGCGGTGGCCGAGCTCGTCCGGGTTGAGGCCATCATGCACCGTGTAGTGGTGTTGGATGAAACCTATGACCATGGTCAGGCTCATATGTATCTCGGGGTGCTGAACAGCATCCTGCCGGAGTCGCTCGGCGGTAACCCCGAGCTGGCGCGTGGACACTATGAACGGGCCATTGCCCTGTCCGGCGGCCGTAACCTGATGGCCCAGACGCTGTTCGCCGAACGCTATGCCAGACTGGCATTTGATCAGGAATTGCACGACCGTCTGCTGGATGAGGTGCTGGCCGCAAACCCTGTGGCCCACGGCCTGACCCTGCAGAATACCGTAGCTCAGCGTGAGGCCCGCCGCCTGCGGGACAGCTCCGCGGACTACTTCGAGTAACCGGATAACCGAAAGGATTACTCCCATGTTTCGACTTGGACTGTTGATTGCCCTGTGCATGCCGATGATGGTGTCGGCCATGACACTGCGGATCTCCACCCTTTACCCGGACGGCACCTCGGTGGTGTCGGCGCTGCGGGCCGCCAGTGACGAGATCGAAAAACGGACCGACGGTCGGGTCAAGCTGAGGATTTTCCCCGGCGGTGTGATGGGTGATGACCGTGCCGTGCAACGCAAGATCACCATCGGTCAGCTGCATGGTGCGCTGGCTCAGGGCGGTGCCTTCAGCCGCTTCTATCGCGACAGCCAGATTCTTAACCTGCCCATCGCATTTCGCTCCTACGACGAAGTAGATCATGTCCGCAGGGAGCTTGATCCCGCCATCCGTCAGGGATTCCGCGATAACGGCTGGGTGGTATTCGGTCCGGTCGATGGTGGCTTCGCCTACATCATGAGTCAGCGGCCTGTGGACACGGTGGATGCCCTGCGCCGCCAGAAGATCTGGCTGCCAGCCAACGACACCGGTTCAGAGAAGGCTGCCCGCGTGTTCGGTGTATCGCCGATCATGCTCAGTGTCGGCACCGTGCTGACCTCATTGCAGACCGGCGCCATTGATGCCTTTGCCGCGCCACCGGTGGCGGCCCTGACCTTGCAGTGGCATTCCCGCGTCAAGCACATGTCGGACGTGCCATTGCTGTACACCTACGGCATGCTCGCCATCAGCGACAAGTATTTCTCGTCTCTCAGCCCGGCAGACCAGCGCGTGGTTGAGGAAGTGCTGGCGCAAGCGTTTGCGAAGATGGACCGCGATAGCCGGCAGGAAAATCTGCAGGCCTTTCAGGCCATTCAGCAGCAGGGCCTGAATCTGGTGGCGCCGACTGACGAGCAGTTGGCCGAATGGCGCAGCTTTGCGGACAAGGCCGTGTCGCAGCTCGTCTCCGAGGGCGAGATCAGTCAGGTGATGCTTGACCGGTTCCAGCGGCTGCTGACCGAGTTCCGTAATGGAGCCGGCGGCTGATGCGACGCATGTATCGCTGGCTTGGTCATCTGGAGGACGGCTTTATCGTGCTGATCTTGCTGATGATGATCTTGCTGGCGATATACCAGATCGTGCTGCGGAATGTGTTCGGTAGCAGTCTGGTCTGGATTGAGCCGGTGTTGCAGAACTCGGTGCTGTGGATTGGCTTGCTGGGTGCCATGATCGCCTCCCGGCGCGACGAGCATATCCGTATCGACCTGCTCAACAACTATCTCAAGCCGGCCGCCAGGCGCTGGCTGGCCATGGCCATTGATCTGTTCACCTTTGGTATCTGCGCGGTGGTGGCCTGGTACAGTCTTGAGTTCCTGGTCGGGGAGATGGAGCACGGCGGCAACGCTTTCCCCGGTGTGCCTGCCTGGATACTGCAGGCCATTATCCCGATTGGTTTCGCGGTTATTTCACTGCGCTATCTGATCATGTTTTTTCTTGACCTGTTGCACCTGCGTCCACCGATGCAGGAACCGCACGCATGATCTGGCTGGCGGTCATTCTTCTGATTGCGCTTGCCGTGTGCGGCGCACCTCTGTTTGCCATCATTCTCGGTGCTGCTGCCATCGGTTTCCTGACCATGGAAACGCCGCTGGCGGTGCTGCATATCACCATTTATCAGCTCACCGATTCGGTGGTGCTGATGGCGCTGCCCCTGTTTACCTTTGCCGGCTTCCTGTTGAGTGAGGCAAAGACTGCGGACCGGATGATGCGCCTGAGTCAGGCTGCTTTTGGCTGGTTGCCGGGGGGTATGGCGCTGGTGGCGCTGGTGGCCTGTGCTTTCTTTACCGCGCTGACCGGCGGTAGTGGCGTCACTATTGTTGCGCTTGGCGCCCTGTTGTTGCCGGCACTTGCCAAGGCAGGCTATCAGGAGCGTTTCAATCTTGGTCTGATTACCTCTTCCGGCAGTCTGGGGCTGTTGTTGGTGCCGTCGGTGCCGCTGCTGGTATACGGCATCATTGCCCAGCAGATGTCGCAACAGCTCGACATGCCGCCGGTGGAAATCACGCATCTCTATCTCGCCGGCATCGTGCCAGCGTTGCTGATGGTGGTGGCGCTGTATCTCTGGTGTCTGTGGGTGATGCGCAAGCACCCGGTGCCGAAGCAGGCATTTTCCTGGGGAGAGTTGCGCGGTGCCCTGTGGCAGGCGCGGTGGGAGATCCCGCTGCCGTTTGTGGTGCTGGGGGGTATCTTTTCGGGTATTCTGGTGATCAGCGAGGCTGCCGCCATCACTGCACTTTATGTGCTGGTGGCGGAAGTGTTGCTGTATCGGGATATTCCGCTGCGCAAGCTGCCGAAAATCATGCGCGAATCCATGGTGATGGTGGGTGGCATCCTGCTGATTCTGGCGGTAGCGTTGGCGTTCTCTGATTATCTGGTATTCGCCGGTGTGCCCGAGGCCCTGTTTGCCTTTATCCAGCAGCACGTTGAAAGCAAGCTGATGTTTCTGCTGCTACTCAATCTGGTGCTACTGGCGCTGGGGGCGATGCTCGATATTTTTGCCGCGCTGGTGATCATGGTGCCGCTGATTCTGCCGGTGGCACTGGGCTATGGCATCGATCCTGTGCATCTCGGCATCATCTTTGTTGCCAATATGCAGATCGGTTACATCACGCCGCCGGTGGGGATGAACCTGTTTATTGCCAGCTACCGGTTCAACAAACCGATCACCGAGCTGTTCCGGGCGACGATTCCGTTCATGCTGGTGCTGCTGGTGGTGCTGGGGCTCATTACCTATGTGCCGCAGCTGAGTTTGTTCCTGATTCGCTGACGGGGTCGCCTTCAGCCGCTGATCAGCACTTTGCGCATCTGCAGCCGGGTGAGGGCCACACCTTGACGCCGCACGGTTTCCTCGCCGATGACCTGAAACCCCATGCTTTCAAAAAAGCGCTGCGCTGCCAGGCTGCTGGCTGTGGTGAGCTCGCGACTGCCGGCGATGCGCGCCTCGTCTTCGAGGTGCTGACAGAGCAGGGTGGCGATGCCGAGTCCGCTGCCTTGCGGTGACAGATACAGCATCTCGATGTGGTTCTGCGGGAACAGTTGGGCAAAGCCGATATGCTCGCCCTGCAGGGTGGCAACCAGGGTCAGGCCTTGATCAAGCCGGCTGGCGAAGTCGGGGTCGTCGGCGCTGGCCTGCCAGGCTTGCAGCGCCACCGGCTCATAGTGCTTGCTCGCCAGTGTGCCGATGGCGTCCCGGAATACCTGTCGCAGTGCCGGAGCGTCCGTCGGCGCCAGCGGGCGAATTTCGAATGGCATGACAAACCCGCTGTCGTTGCGGGGCGGCGCCTCGGCCTGCGCTTCAATGCTGTTGACCAGCACAGGGGGCTCGTTCGACGCCGGCTTGCCGAACAGCCGCCATACTTTCTTCAGCATCGCATCATCTCAGTCTGGCGTGTCCTGACGGCCCTGCAAGGCACGGATCTGCGCCTCCAGCAGCTCGATATACTGCTGCTGCTTGTCCAGCAGGGTGGTGGCGGTGCCGGCCTGATCGCTCAGTTCTCTGGCACGGGAGGCCAGCTCCGCCTGTTCGCGGCGGATACTGTCACGCAGCTCCTCGCGCAGCAGGTTCTGGTCGCCTTCGCTCCATCCGGTCAGAGGCAGTATCAGCAGTGCAGTCAGGCAGTAACGGATCATGTATCGCGGGATCACGGTCAGCACGGCCCGACATCATAGCAAACAACCTGCACCACCGCCTTTTATCCGGTGCCTGCCGGGAGCGCTTGATTGTCCTCACCGGTGGGGGCAAGAATGGCCTGTACCCCAGTGGTGTCAACGGATGACCCGGGAGTGATCGATGAAACGTATCCCTCGTATCAGCGCACTGATGACTGCCTTTCCCTGGCACCTTCCCAGTGATACCCCGGTGCGCGAAGCCCGCCTGTTCATGCAGGAACACAAGATACGGCACCTGCCGGTAACCGATGACCAGCATCGACTGGTTGGTGTCGTCACCCTCGACGACTTGCCCGCCAGCGGCGAGCAGTTTCTGGCCCAGTGCGTGGCCCCGGCGGTGGTGGTAGACGCGCTTGAACGCGCTGACCAAGTGTTGATCGAAATGGCCGAGCGACACCTGCCGCTGGTGGTGCTGACCCATCGTCATCGTCTCGCCGGTATCTTTACTCGCGCCGACGCGTGCCGCCAGTTTGCGGCATGGTTGCGGGAGCCGTTCCTGCCCCCGGACAGCGGCGATGATGTGGCGTGACTATCCGGTTCTGTGGTCGGAGTTGCGGAGGTCTGGCCGTTTGTCTGACGCGGATCAATAAAATATCAGATTGCCACCCCTGTCAGGAACGCGATCTGCTAGCATGCGCGCCCAGATACACCCCCTCCTGTTCTGCCGCGGATGAGACCGACCATGCGCACGTTGCTTCGCTTTCTCGCTGTACTGTTCCCGGGCCTGTTGCTGGCATCGCCTGCCATGGCAGCCATGGGGCCGCTGGACCTGACCGACTCGACGGTGGGCGGGATTGCCCTGACGATCTTTGTTCTCGCCTACATTCTGGTGATGGGCGAGGAAAAACTGCACCTGCGCAAATCAAAGCCGGTGCTGGTTGCAGCAGGGATTATCTGGGTGCTGATCGGCGCCGTGTACGTCGCCGAGGGTGTGCCCGATGTCACCGAGAATGCCTTCCGTCACACGCTGCTCGAATTCGCCGAACTGATGCTGTTCCTGCTGGTGGCGATGACCTACATCAACGCACTGGAAGAGCGCCGGGTGTTCGACGCCCTGAGGTCCTGGATGCTGCGCCGTGGCTTTCGCTACCGCACCCTGTTCTGGCTGACCGGCATTCTCGCTTTCTTGATTTCACCGATTGCCGATAACCTCACCACGGCGCTGCTGATGTGTGCAGTGGTAACCAAGGTCGGCGAGGGTGATAGCCGCTTTATCAATCTTTGCTGTGTGAACATTGTTGTGGCCGCCAACGCCGGCGGCGCTTTCAGCCCGTTCGGCGATATAACCACCCTGATGGTGTGGCAAGCCGGCATGGTGAAGTTCTACGAGTTCTTTGACCTGTTGTTGCCGGCGATGGTTAATTATCTGGTGCCTGCAGTGGTCATGGTGTTCTTTATCGAAGACCGGGCGCCCAGTGCCGTGTATGAAGAAGTCGAACTGAAGCGTGGCGCCCGTCGCATTCTGGTGCTGTTCCTGCTGACGGTAGCTTCTGCAGTCGCCTGCCATACCTTCCTGCATCTGCCACCAGTGCTGGGCATGATGACCGGCCTCGGTTACCTGCAGTTCTTTGGCTATTTCCTGCGTCGCACCCTGCCGGGTTCACTGGCGAAGAAGCGCACACTGGCTGAGCAGCGCGGCGATGAAGAAGCGCTGCGCCGTCTTGGCGGCGTGGTGCCCTTTGATGTCTTCAACCGGGTAGCGCGTGCCGAGTGGGATACCCTGCTGTTCTTCTACGGCGTGGTGATGTGCGTGGGCGGTTTGGGCTACATGGGCTACCTGGGGCTGATGTCGGAAGCGCTGTATAGCGGTTGGGGAGCCACCTCAGCGAACATCTTCCTCGGTGTGATCTCGGCGGTGATCGATAACATTCCGGTGATGTTTGCGGTGCTGACCATGCAGCCTGAGATGTCCCATGGTCACTGGTTGCTGATTACCCTGACTGCCGGTGTTGGCGGCAGCCTGCTGTCGATCGGCTCTGCTGCCGGGGTGGCGCTGATGGGTCAGGCCCGGGGGCACTACACCTTTATGGGCCACCTGCGCTGGACGCCGGTGATCATGCTTGGTTACATCGCCAGCGTAGCGCTCCATTTGTGGTTGAATGCGGACAGTTTCCTGATTTTCGGCAAGGTGGACTGATCATCCGACTCCGATAAAGAAGCCGCCGATCAGGCGGCTTTTTTTCGTGACCCAGCAAGTCAATCAGATAAGGGTCATGGGCCAGATGCTCGGCAGATCTTCAGATAGCGATAAAAGCGCGCCCGTGGGTAGAGGTGGTGCACCAGCCTGAGAGCTGTGGCACAGTTCTTTAATACCGATGAGGCCCGTGATGATCCAGCGCACCATGGAAAACAGCATTGTCATCGACCGTTCTGCGCAGGACGTGTTTGCCTATGTCACCCAGCCGTGGCGCTGGCATGAGTGGCACCCGAGCTCCCAGCAGGCCCATGCCAGTGTTGACGTGCTGACCGCAGGGGATCACTTCGACGAGGTTATTCGCCTGCAGCCCCTGTCGCCGTTGCCGCTGACGATCCGTCGGCAGACCCGCTACACCGTCCTGCTGTCGGAGCCCGGGGTGCTGTGGGAAGTGCGTGGCGAAACCGCCGACGGCGCCCTGACCATTCACTACAACTTCCGTCCGCAGGGTGCCTCCACGCTGTTTCACCGCCGCCTGCAGTATCAGGTTCGCGGGGCGATGCAGCTGCTGGAGCCCTGGCTGTTGCAGCCGCGAATGCGCAAGCTGTCGGCGCTGGCGCTGGCCAACCTGAAAGCAAGGCTGGAATCCGGCCAATGCTGAAGCGCTGGCGCCGTTGGCGGGAAGACCGCCAGCTGGCGCGGATTATTCTGTCTCCGGATCAGTGGCAGCAGGCCGTGGCGGTCTACCCCCGGGCGGACCAGTTTTCCCCGCAGCTGTTGTCACGCTGGCAGGATCTGACGCTGCGCTTTCTACTTCGCAAGCAGTTCTACTCTGGTAGTGGTTTCGAGATAACCGATGCGGTTCGGCTGCGGATTGCTGCTATGGCGACACTGCCGGTGATTGGCCTCGGCCTCGACTGGTACGATGACTGGCACAGCATTGTGGTTTACGAAGGCGCTTTTATTCCGCCCTTTGAAGAACATGATGAGTACGGTCTGGTCCATCACCACCGTGACGCTCGCAGCGGAGAGGCCTGGCAGCATGGTCCGGTGATTTTGTCCTGGGAAGATGTCTGTGATGCCGACCACGCCGGCTACAACGTGGTGATTCATGAGTTGGCGCACAAACTGGACATGCGCAACGGTGACGCCGATGGCTATCCGCCGTTGCACCGGGAAATGTCACCTGCACGCTGGCAGCAGGTGATGCAGGCGGCCTGGGAGGAAACCAGTCAGGCGGCGATGCATGGCCATCCGATGCTGCTTGATTCCTATGGACTGGAAGGGCCGGAAGAGTTTTTCTCGGTACTGAGCGAGCATTTTTTCATGTTGCCGGAATCGCTGAAGTCGCACTGGCCGGAAGTATACGAACAGCTTGTTCTGTTCTACCGTCATGACCCAATGTCGCCGGTTTTGTATCCGTGGTAACAGTGACCACGGGGACGTCACTTGCGGTCATTGTCGCAGTGACGCGGCACTCATAAGGTGAGGCTTCCGATTGCCAGGGAGTCTGGTCCATGAATGCAGAAGTCCGCCCCGTTCCCCGCCGTGTCCGCTCTTTTGAGGGCACCCAGCTGCGCATCAATCCGTTTATGAAGGTGATGATGGGGCGAGATCCATCGCCAAGTCGCGACGAATACAACCGGCTGGTGTCCGCTCTCTGGCAGGGCGACGAGCCGATGGACCGGCTACTGGACTGGATGTACGAGTTCGGTCCCAGAGAAGGACGCAAACTCTACGAGCAGGCGCTTGAGCAAGGTATCAGCAGCATTGCCGATGCACCGCAACCGCTGAAAGATTTTTTCGTGCTGGTCGAGCGTGCTCCATCCTGGGTTGATCATGATCTGATAGAAGATGGCGTCTCTTTTATCCACCGAACCGGTTTGGCCGGGCCCTATGTGTTACGCGATTTCGCACTGATGGGGGGCTACCTGCTATCCGGTTTCAATCATGCGCTGGTCATGACCGGCGCACTCAACAAGGGTGCCGCCCAACGTATCGCTGAAACCGGCAAATGGTGGATCGACTGCACCGAGCATGGCGGTCTGGATCGCTTCGGTACCGGCTTCAAGACCACCTTGCGGGTGCGCATGGTACACGGCATGGTGCGTCGTCACTTGCCGAGCCGGCCGGAGTGGGATGATAACGAATGGGGTATCCCGGTTAACCAGACTGACATGCTCGCCACCTATCTGGCCTTTGGGCCGATTATGTTGGTAGGCATGCGCGCCATGGGCATTCCGGTGACACCGCATGAGTCCCGCGCGGTGATGCACCTGTGGAAATATGCCGCCTGGTTAATGGGAGTCGAGGAGCAATGGCTGGTGGATCGGGAGCGTGACGGGCTGATGCGCCTTTACCAGACCTTTCTGACCCAGAGCCGGCCCGACTGGACCAGCGCCGAGCTTGGTCGGGCGCTATCCGAGGAGCCGCTACAACGGGAATTTCCGTGGGGCAAGTACGCGCCGCCGTTGCAGACCTTGCGCCGCAAGCTGTTCTATCACCAGCACCTCAGCAACAGCAGTCTGTTTCTGACTCGCAAGCAGATGAAGAAGCTTGGCCTGCCGGAAAATGTGCTGCCCTGGTTCCCGCTGATAACGATGGCGCCGCGGTTCGCCAGTTATGCGGCCCAGCGCTTCAATCCGCTGTTGAAAAAGCGACTGGAGCGGGAAGGGCGCAAGGCCCAGCTGGCCGCCTTGCAGAGCATGTGGGGAGACAAGAAGCAGGACATTATCAACCCCGGCGAGAGACACCCGGCGCATGTCTGAAGTCTGATCACGCCGATGTCAGTGGTGGCGGCGTGAGGTCCCGTTGTTGCTGGTGCCAGAGCGCCGCATACAGACCGTTCTGCATCAGCAGATTCTGGTGCTGACCGCGCTCGGCAATCCGCCCGTCATCCAGTACCAGAATCTCGTCGGCGTCCCGAATGGTGGACAGGCGGTGGGCAATCACCAGCGTGGTGCGCTTTGCGGCCACTTCATTGAGCGCCGCGAGGATGACCTGCTCGGCATGAGAGTCGAGTGATGAGGTGGCTTCATCAAGTAGCAGGATCGGTGGATCCTTCAGCAGCACCCGGGCAATGGCAATGCGCTGTTTCTCACCGCCGGATACCTTCAGCCCGCGCTCGCCAACCCGGGTGTCAAAGCCTTCCGGCAGGGCAGCGATGAAGTCATCAAGGTGGGCCAGTGTTGCGGCACGGCGGATTTCCGCTGCGCTGGCCCCGGGGCGACCATAGGCAATGTTGTTCCAGATGCTGTCATTGAACAGCACCGTATCCTGCGGCACCACGCCGATGGCGGCGCGCAGGCTGTGCTGGCTAAGCTCGCGGATGTCGATGCCATTGACCCGTACCGCGCCGTCGCTGACATCAAAGAAGCGGAACAGCAAACGGCCGAGGGTGGACTTGCCGGCGCCGCTGCGGCCGACCACCGCCACCTTGTGGCCAACGGGCACATCGAAACTCACTCCCTTCAGGATCTGTCGGTCCGGGTGATAGCCGAACTGCACCGCATCGAACTGCAGGCTGACGGGGCCGGCGGGAAGCTCCCGCGCGTCGCTGCGATCGGTGATGGTGGCGCGCTGGGCCAGCAGGCTGAACATGCGTTCGATGTTGACCAGTGATTGGCGGATTTCCCGGTAGATAAATCCAAGCGCATTAAGGGGGATGAAAACCTGGATCATGTAGGCGTTGATCATGGTGAGATCGCCGAGTGTCATGGCGCCACGCTGCACATCCGACACCGCCATCCACATCATCACCGTCATGGTCACGGCAATGATCAGGGCCTGCCCCGAGTTCAGTGCCGCCAGTGAAAGGCGGTTCTTCATCCGGGCCGATTCCCAGCGAGCCAGGTCTTCGTCATAACGACGGGATTCGAAGGACTCGTTGCCGAAGTA
The DNA here is from genome assembly GCA_046292765.1 of Alcanivoracaceae bacterium. Taxonomy (GTDB): domain Bacteria; phylum Pseudomonadota; class Gammaproteobacteria; order Pseudomonadales; family Alcanivoracaceae; genus PGZG01. Next base: position 218,287 of record JBKBQA010000004.1, read on the forward strand.
TTTCACCGTCTCGAAATTGAGCAGGCTGTCCACTGCCCGGGTATTGGACTGGTTATCCATCTCGTTGGCTTCGCGCACAAAGCGGGTGCGCCATTCGGTGATGCGGACCGAGAACACCACATAGGCAAGTACGGCTGCCAGTACCACGCCAACATAGCCGGCACGGAACACCGCAAACAGGATGATGGCCACCAGCGCGATTTCCAGCAGGGTGGGCACAATGTTGAACAACATGAAGCGTAGCAGGAAGCTGATGCCGTTGGTGCCGCGCTCGATATCCCGTGCCAGTGCCCCGGTACGTCGCGACAGGTGAAAGCCGAGTTCCAGCCGGTGCAGGTGCTCGAATACCGTCAGTGACACCCGCCGCATGGCCCGTTCGGCAACCCGGGCAAAGACCGCATCGCGCAGCTCGCCAAACAGGGTCGAGGCCAGACGCAGGGCGCCGTAGGCCAGTACCAGCAGCAGCGGTAGCCACAGGATAACCTCGCTGCCGCGGGCGGCTTCAACGCTGTCGACGATGTATTTGAGTGCCAGCGGCATGGCCACGGTGGCCAGCTTGGCCGCCACCAGCAGCGCCAGCGACAACGCCACCCGGCCCGGAAACTCGGTCAGGTAGGGCCCGAGGGAGCGGAGAATGCGCCAGTTCGGGCGATGGTCCGGGGAGTAGTCGATCTGGCCGAGGTTTCGCAACGTCAGGCTCCGGGCTGGCGAGGGCGCCAAGCATAGCAGGCGCCCCGGCCAAAGGGGGCGTTGACAGCCTGGCAGCGGTGTCATATTTTGTACTACATAAATTCGAGGAGCCTGAAGCATGTGCCCGCGCCCGGACAAACCCCACCCCGACAGTGGTCGTGCCAGTACCCGTGGCCGCCGTCCCGCTGCCGAGGAGGAGCGCAAGGACCGGGTCATCCAGACCCGGGTGCCGAAGGATCTGGAGAGCACCCTGAAGGAAGCGGCAGAGCAGAAGCGCATGACGGTGTCGCATCTGATCCGCAACGTGCTTGAGGACACTTTCAATCTGGTTGACGGTATCGTCGCCGATTCCAGTGCGCTGGTGGAGCATGTCACCCGCGACGCCAAACGCCTCGCGGCCGCCGCCCGCGGCGAGAGCGCGGGACGCCTGATCACGCCGGCGAAGGACGGCGGCGCTCTGGCAAGCCAGCTGCTCGACAGCGTCGATGCCTGGCAGGATGTGATCGTCAACAAGCCGGGTCAGTGCATCGAATGTGGAAAGGCGCTGGCTCGCGGTGAGCGAGCCTTTCGTGGTTTGACGACGGTGGCGGAGGCGCCTGCCGTGTGGTTGTGCAGAGATTGCACAAGCAATTTGTAAGAGCGGCAGTGCTTCTGCGACGTTGGGCAGGAGCGCTTTCCCTGCGATCTCTGATGGAGTCGCTCCCCGATACTCGCTTGGTCCATCAGAGATCGGAGGGAAAGCGCTCTCGGGCATCGCAGGATTGCCGTTTCTGAATGAGGTCGCGACTGAGCCGGTATTTTTTTGATCTAAAATGTACTACAAAAAATGACAATCACGATGGAGCACACCATGTTGGCCACTGAACTGACTGACGTACCCGCTCGCCAGAACAAGGTAAACGGCCTGAAAACCTGGCTGACGGTCATGAACGCCACCCTCGGCGCCCTGGAGCAGACCGTCTGGCAGGGGCGCGATCTGGCGGAGAAGGCGCTGCGCGCCTGGCGCGACATGGAAGCGGGTGCCGAACTCGCCCGTGAAGAATATGAACAGATTGCCCGCGAGGCCGCGCAATGGCCTGACCGCATCAAGCGGCTGTCGAAAACCGGCTGGATGCTGACCCGGCTCACCACCAGCTATCGCTTCTGGGGCACACGCTCGGCCTTTCTGTCGCGCAGTCGCATCGCCGCCGCGCTGGACGACCTTCACCGCAGCAATGCACAACGGTTTGTCGAGACCTCGCTGCAGCAGGGAGGCGCCTTCCTGAAAATCGGCCAGCTGTTATCCGCCCGGGGCGACATTCTGCCGAAAGCCTGGGTTGATGAACTGAAGGTGCTACAGGATCGCACTCGCCCCGAGCAGTTCGATAGCATCCGTGCAGTGATCGAGACCACGCTGGAGCAGTCTATTGATGAGCTGTTTCGCGAATTCGATCCAGTGCCGGTCGCTGCCGCCAGCATCGGCCAGGTGCACAAGGCAGTTCTGCACGATGGCCGCGTTGTTGCGGTCAAGGTGCAACGGCCTGGCCTTGCCACGCTGATGGATATGGATATGGCCTTGCTGAAGCTGTTTGTCGGCAGTATCGAGTCGCTGCTGCCGCCCACCGATCTCGACACCATTGTCGGCGAGATCGAGCGCACCCTGCGCGAGGAACTGGATTATCGTCATGAGTCGCGCTGGATGATCGATATCCGCCACCGTCTGGAGCGCGTCGAGGGTGTTATCGTGCCGAAGGTGATCAGTTCCCACAGCAACCGCCAGGTGTTGGTGAGCGAGTTTATCGAGGGTACCAACTTCGGTACCGAGCTGGACCGTCGCCACGCCGCCGGTGATCAGGCCGGCGTGTCGGAACTGCTGGGACGTCTGCTCGATCTGTACCTGCGTCAGGTACTTCAGTTCGGTGTCTTCCAGGCCGATCCGCATCCGGGAAATTTTCTGGTCACTGCGGACAACCAGTTGGTGATGCTCGATTTCGGCTGCACCATGCAGCTGTCGCCAGCATTCCGCGACGGCTACCAGAAGGTGCTGGGCGCGGCGCTGGTGGATGACAGTGATGCCATTGTTCGTGCACTCACCGATCTTGGCTTCCGTACTCGCAGTGGCAAGCCGGACACGCTGCTGGCGTTTTCCGGTGCGTTGCTAAGCCAGATTCGCAATGCGGCCATGAATATGGGCAGCGGCCGCATGGTCTGGCCCAGCGCCGATGACATGCTGCGCGAGGGCGAGCGCCTGTTTCACATGGCGGAGCAGGATCCGGTGGACAAGTTGCCAGCGGAGTTCATCATGCTGGCGCGGGTGTTCACCACACTGGGAGGCCTGTTTGTGCACTACAAACCGGAAATGGACGTGAATCGCTATTTGTTGCCGCATCTGATCGGCCCGGCGTTTCAGGCAGTGCGGGGATGATTTCTCTGGAGCTATTCAGAGGTGCCCTAACGTCTTGTCTGTCAATAACGACGCTGGAGCGAAGAATGATGTGAGGTTGTCGTGGCGGTGAAAGGCGGTCGGGACCCTCGTCAACAGGGATGTTGACGCGGAGCCTCCAGGGACGGATTTACGGCGTGTCCCGAGCGCCTTTCACCGCCGCGACAACCGGGCGGTTCACTGCCACAACCGGGAACACTGCTACCGGAGCAAGAATTACATCACGCTTTGATTTGCCAGCTCACCTCAACCCCCGCCTGCCAGGGCACCATCACCAGCCCACCGACATCGACATGCTTCGGGATCACCCAGCTTTCCTTCACCAGCGTGACCGATTCGGTATTGCGCGGCAGGCGGTAGAAATCCGGGCCATGGAAACTGGCGAAGGCTTCCAGTTTGTCCAGCGCACTGTGCTGCTCAAAAAACATGGCATACAGTGGCAATGCTGCCGGCGCGGAATAGCAGCCTGCACAGCCGCAGGCGGCCTCTTTCTTGTTCTGGGCATGGGGCGCCGAATCGGTGCCGAGAAAAAAGCGCGCATCACCGGACAGCACCGCCTGCTGGATTGCCAGCTGATGCTCGCGACGTTTCAGCACCGGCAGGCAATAATTGTGCGGCCGGATGCCGCCAGCGAGCAGGTCATTGCGGTTCATCATCAGATGCTGCGGTGTCACGGTGGCGGCGGTCAGTCGTGACTGTGACTGGACAAACTCAATGCCGTCCTTCGTCGTCACATGCTCGAAGACGATGCGAAGAGCCGGGAAAGTCTGGCGGATATCGGCCAGATAGCGATCGATGAATGCCTTCTCGCGATCAAAGATATCGATCTCTGATTCTGTCACCTCGCCGTGCAGCAGCAACGGCAGGTCGTGCTTCTCCAGCGCTTCATAAAGGTGATAGATCGCTGACGGATCACGTACCCCGCTGTCCGAGTTGGTGGTCGCGCCGGCCGGGTACAGTTTGGCCCCATAAACGATACCGCTGGCGGCGGCTTCGGCAATATCGGCGGCGGTGGTGACGTCAGTGAGGTAGATCACCATCAGCGGCTCGAAGCCGACACCCGCCGGCACAGCAGCGAGAATACGCTCACGGTAGCTCCGCGCCCGTTCGGCGGTGGTGACCGGCGGGGTCAGGTTCGGCATCACGATGGCGCGGCGGAACACGCGGGCAGTGGCGGGTACCGTGCCCTGGAGCTGGGGGCCATCGCGGAAATGCAGATGCCAGTCGTCCGGGCGGGTCAGGGTCAGGGTCAGGGTACTGCTCATCGGAGCTCTCCGGAATCGGTTCGGGGCAGGGTGGCAAGGATAGCGGGTGTGATGTGGTTCATGCCACTGAGTTGCATGTTTTGTGTCACCGTCCGGGTCAGGTTACCATGGCGCCATTGTTCACGCGTTGGTCCGGGGCCAACGCCGATTCAGGAAGCTGTGCATGATGATTCGACGACTTGCCTTCTGGCTTGCCGCCTGCCTTGTGTCTGTGTCCGGCGTCGCTCTGGCGCAGGGCGGTAATGTTCAGCTGGCTTCCGTCTATGCGGCGGTCGGCAGTCTTGAAGGCGATGCGCTGGAGTTCACCAAGCATGCCGACCGCCAGGTGCCTATCGCCTCCATCACCAAGCTGATGACAGCAATGGTGGTGCTGGATGCAGAACAGGATCTCGATGAATGGCTGGTGGTTCGACCACGGGAACAGCAGCTCGGCAAAACGGCCTGGACTCGAATGCGCAATGGTTCAGAGGCCCGTCGTCGTGACTTCCTGCACATTGCGCTGATGTCATCGGAGAATATTGCCTGTGATGTGCTGGCACGGCACTTTCCCGGTGGCCTGCCTGCTTTTGTGGCGGCGATGAATCGCAAGGCCAAGGCGCTGGGGATGAACGATACCGTGTTCTTCGACCCCGCCGGCCTGTCACCTGATAATCGCTCCACTGCGGCGGATCTGGTGCGAATGGTCAAGGCGGCTCACCGCTACGAGGTGATTCGCGAACTTAGCACCGGTACCTACCACCGGGTCCAGTTTCGCAAGCCCGGCTATGCTCTTGAGTACGGCAACACCAATCCTCTGGTGCGCAGCGGTCGCTGGGACATCGCTCTGAGCAAGACCGGCTATCTGTCGGAAGCGGGGCGGTGTCTGGTGATGGTCTCGGAAATCAACGGCGAGCAGAAAGTGATTGTATTGCTCGACTCGCTCGGCACTCGCACACCGGTGGGCGATGCTGCCCGCGTGCGTCGCTGGCTGGAAACCGGGGATCCGGGTGCCATTGCTGCGGCGGCTCGGGATTACGAGCGCCAACGCACCGCTGGCTACCGGACTGACTCGGTGGCCCAGCGCATCAGCGCACCCTGATTCCTGCAGCTCATTGCTTTTCCGCTCGCGCCTTGGTTCCCAGTAGCCAGTCAGTTATCGGCAGCGTGACATTGAAGTTGCTGGTCAATCCGGCAGGATCATGATGATGACGATGGTGCGCGCGCAGCTGTCGCACCAGCGGTAATTTCGTCAACGGGTTGTGCTGTGGAAGATGATCGCAAAGGTGGATGAACTCGTAAAACAAATACGATAGCAGCACACCGCCCGCCAGCGCCCAGCCCGCATCTGCCCCGAGCAGCCAATAGCCGATGCCGGCCAGCGGCAGGGCGATCAGTAATGTGACTGCGACCAGCAGAAACGCCGGGAACAGCACCACCCGCAGGTCGCGCAGGCTGTTGATGGTGTAGTCATCGTGGGTAAAAAAGGTGTGGTGATCGCCGCTGTGACGGGAATAGAACAACCCCGCAAAGCGGCGCTTTCTGTGGCCCAACGATTTATGTGCGACGTACTCACCAAGGTTGCCCAGCAGCAGGGCGAACAGGATCACGCCAATCACTGTCATCGACAGCCGGGTTACCTGACTAAAGGCATACAGCATCATGGCTCCACCGGCGCCGAACACGAATGCCATGTGGGCGACGCCGGAGTACCAGCGGCTGATATTGGTGCGGTATTGCTGGCGGAATCGGTCAGTGCGCTGCTTCAGGTCCACGGGTATCCTCAATTTCTCTTTTCTCGGAATCTATCACAGCGGAGGTAAGGGTGGTGACGGTTGATCGGTGGGATTTGCCAGTGGGCGGAGATTATCGGGTGCCGGTGAGCTGGTATCCGGCAGCCCGGCCACGGGCGACGATTGTGCTGATGGCTGCTCTGGGTGTTGGCGCCCGATTCTATCAGCCCTTGGCCGTTGCTTTGCAGAAGGCCGATTTAAATGTGGCGCTGGTGGAGCAGCGAGGTCATGGGGACAGCGCGCTGCGGCCATCGCGACGCGTTAACTTCGGTTTTCGTGAAGCCTTGCTGCAAGATATCCCGGCAGTTTTGCAGGCGGTGGCCGAACAGGCTCCGGCGTTGCCGCTCTATCTGATGGGCCACAGTCTCGGTGGCCACTATGCTGCGATCACGGCAGGTCGTCTGCCTGGTCGGGTCGATGGCGTTATCATTACTGCTTGTGGCAGTCCCTGGGTGGCAGCGTTTGATGGCGTCACCCGGCGACAACTGAAGCTGCTTTGCCGGCTGATTCCGCTCTGCAATCTGGTGCTCGGGTATTACCCCGGCGACCGGCTCGGCTTCGGTGGTCGAGAGGCGCGAAGGTTGATGGCGGACTGGCTGGCACTGGCCAGAACCAACGTCTATCAGGCCGATGGCGTTGAAGAGGATTTTGAGGCGGGGATTGCGGCCTTCAGTGGCCCGCTATTATCGATCCGTCTGGCGGATGACCCCTTCGCTCCCGAGCGGGCCATGGCGGCGGTATCGGACAAGTTCAATCCACACCACGTCAGCAAGGTAGTGGTGACAGCAGCTGAGTTGGGAGACCGTGCTGATCATTTTCGCTGGGCCAGAACTCCCGGCGCCATCGTCCATCATGTCAATCGCTGGCTTGTGCAACAGCGGCTTTGAGGCTGGTGCCGGGGGCCTGCCCTGATGCATTCTAACGCTCAGCACCCGGTGCGAGGTCAACATGGAACACTATCGTGAACTGATATTCTGGCTGGGCATGTCGGTCGAAATGATCGGTGTGTTGGTGATTCTTGTCGGCCTCATGATGGCAGTCTGGCGGATGGTCAGTGGTACCCAGCGGGGTGGCAAGAGGTCTTACCTCTATCTGCGCCGGGATATCGGTTATAGCATTCTGCTGGGGCTTGAGTTTCTCATTGCCGGCGACATTATCCGTACCGTTGCCGTGCCCACGTCATTTGAAAGTGTGGCCGTACTCGGTCTGGTCATTCTGATCCGTATTGTGTTGAGCTTCGCCCTGCATGTGGAAATTGAAGGGCGCTGGCCGTGGCAGCCCCGTCATGCTCACAGCGGACAGGGCGGGAGCTGAGCTCAGTACTGATCATGGCAGGCGTAGGCGGACAGCATCGGATCGTCGCTGAAGGAAACCGGTTTCTGCCAGCCGGGCAGGTGCAGTTTGCCTGGCTGAATATCCAGACTGTCACCCTCCAGGACCTCTTCACCGAAACGATAGATAACGTTAGCCGTGCCGTTCAGTGTTTGTTGTTCGTAATCTGCTATTGCCTCAAGCGTATTGGCACGGCGGTTTTGCCAGTGGCTGATGGCGGCCTTGCCATGGCGGCGACTGATCATCGCGCAGGTCTGAGTCGGTGAAAGCACCAGCGCGGTGGCGTTGTTGCCGCCAAAGCCTTTCGAGTTCAGAAACGCTGCGGCTGGCGTCTCCAGTTGACGGTGCTGGAGGGCGAAGTTCAGATGCTGGCGGTGCACATCCCCGGCGAGCTGCTCGGTGGTGGTAATGCCGGGCAGCCAGCCACTGGCAAATGTGCCGAGGGCGGCCATCATCTGATCGCCGGAGGCACTGGCCAGCGAGTGGCCGAGGTAGCATTTCACCGCATTCACGGGCCACTGTTCGATGCCAAATGCCGCCGCGACACGATTCAGCACATCCGATTCCGTGACCCGGTTTTGCGGCGTGCTGGTGCCATGGGCGGAGACGAAACTGCGCTCGCGCAGGGCTGTCTCGCCGATCAGCTGACGCGCCAATGCCGCAGCACGGGCAAGAGTCAGATAGTTACCGACGCCGGGAGCCGAGATGGATTTCTTGACGCCGTCAGCATGCACAAACACATCCGGCACGGCGCCAAGGATATCTGCCCCAAGCTCCAGTGCCAGCGTGTCATCCATCAGCATCACGAACTGGGCAGATTCGGCCAGAGTGAAGCCGCAGTTGTTGCCGAACGGCCGCACCGCGCGTCGCCAGTCCGGCTCGCGGCAGCCGGGATCAAGCTTGCGCAGTCCCTCGTCTTCCGCCAGCGCCCCCATGGCGCGGTAGCCCTCGAAAATTTCCGGCACCAGTGGCGCTTCTGCGGTGCCAATCAGCGCCACCCGGGCACGACCGGCACGGATGTCATGAACACCGAGTGACAAGTTGTAGAGAAAGCTGGCGCAGGCGCCAAGCATGCCGCCGGTACGACCGACACTGCCGAGAACATAGGCGTTGATGAAATCCGCCGGCATTTCGCCGAGGCCCAATGGACACTGTTTTGAGGTGATCCGTCGGCCCTGATGGGGAAACTTCATCATTCCGCCAAGGCCGTTGTCGTCGAGCTGGCTCATGGCCGCGGAGGCGTACACCGCAATCTGGTCCGGTGCCACCGCCTGTCGAACTCGCTCCCATTGCAGGCCGAGCATGCCGAGGCAGTCCGAAGCGCCGAACAGTGCCATCTGCAAACCGCGCGGATGGTTGCGGGATGGATAGCAGCGACCCGGATCGAATCCGCTGGGTAGCTGCCCCGCAGCTTGAACCCGGGCAGGCTCGCTGCCGGGCACCAGCAGGGCGCCGGCCGGGACATGCAGTTCGCTGCGGGTACGGTCCAGCGGTCTTAGCTGCCAGCCTGGCGGTAGCGGTGTCGGCAGATCCATATTGCGTACCGTCAGGGTCAGCGCCGATTGGCTGTGGGCGGCCGCATTCAGGGGTACCCGCTCGCGATCAAACAGGCTGTTGTCGAGGCGACGTACCAGCGAGCCGTCTAGCAGGGCGCTGGTATCCTCGTGGCCGCACAGGGTCGCCAGCGAGGAGAGCGTACGCTGTTGTTCCGGGGCGGCGAGAACGGGGTGAATCAGGCGCTGGAATCCGTGGTGGCAGGCGCTGCGACCGGCCGGGCTGATGCCCCCCAGCGCGGTGATGACTGGCAGAACAGACAAGGGCTGGCTCCAGATGTGACTGAATGGTCACGGATAGTAACGGGGAACGGGCATCAGCACATTAGCCTGAAAGGACTGCCGCACCAGCAAAGTGAAACCAAATGTGAAGGCTCAGGGCTCATGTGAAGGCTCAGGGCTGATTGATGATATTGCTGAGATCGCGGGCGAACTGGGCCGGGTCGTGGGCCGGCAGCGGGGTGGGTTCGAGTGCAAGCGGCGGGCGCGCAGGCAGATGTTCGGACGGAAGCAGGCGCTGTTGTTCCTCGACATCGCCTGCGTCCGGTGCCGCGTTGGCGGTGCCAAGACGGGTGTCGAGCCGGGATGAGGACAGGTCCTCGTCATCCAGCGCCTCAAGCGGCTGGGCCCCGGCCAGTGTCGTCAGGCTGGCCAGCAACAGGACAAGCCAGAGCCGGTGCGTCATGGCAGTCAGCCTAGTGCCGGAATCGCCAGATTGCTGACCAGCAGGATGCCGCCCCACAGATAGCAGCTGTGGATCAGCACCGGGTCAGCCTGCAGGCGATCACGATGGACATGGTACCAGACGCCGGTACCGATCAACGCCAGACCGCTGGCAATGACAACGGCCATCATCAGAATGACCAAGGTGGACATGGCGGTGCGTCCTCATTGTTGTTGTGATGGTCCGAGTGTGCGACGTCACTGACTGATCAGTCAACGACCATTGCTGATAACCCCCGCCTGATTCAGACGAGCGTACTCCTGCGCCGACAGGCCAAGCCCCTGACGCAATACCTCGTCGTTATGAGCGCCCACCTCCGGCCCCGGCCAGACAGTGCGCCCGGGCGTGCCGGCGAGCTTTGGCAAAATGGCGGGAATCTTCAGCGGCTTGCCGTTGATTTCCACCTGCTCGAACAGACCGCGCGCCTGAAAATGGGGATCGGCCAGCATGTCCGCCGCGCTATAGATGGGGCCAGCGGGGACGTTGGCCTGCTCGAGGATCGCCAACACCTCCGCTGCGGTCAGGCTGGCGCACCAGTTGGACAGCGCCTGATCGATCTCCTCCTCGTGCTCGACCCGGCCGGCATTGCTGGACAGCCGCGCATCGCTGGCCATCTCGGGGCGGCCGGCGGCTTTCATCAGTCGCTGGAAAATCGAATCACCGTTGCCGCCGATAATGACGTACTTCTGATCGGCGCACAGGTAGGTGTTGGTAGGCACGATACCAGTCACAGTGGAGCCGGACGGCTCGCGGATGACACCAGCGCCGTCGTACTCGGGAATTACCGCTTCCAGCAGGTTGAAGACGGATTCAAACAGCGCCACGTCCACCACCTGCCCGTTGCCGCCGCGCTGTCGTTCAAACAGGGCGAGAACAATGCCGAGCGCCGCATGAATGCCAGCGACGGTATCGCCCATCGACAGGTTAGGCCGCACTGGCCGGCCGCCGGGGAAGCCGTTGACATAGCGGAAGCCGCCGATGCCCTCACAGACCGAGGCATAGCCGGGCTTGGGAGCGTAGGGGCCACTCTGGCCATACCCCGAGATACGCGCGTAAACCAGCTTTGGATGGCTCTCGCGAAAGTCATCCGGGCCCAGCTTCCAGTTCTCCATGGTGCCGGGCTTGAAGTTCTCGATCACCACATCGGCACTGCCGATCAGCTTACGCACCAGCTCGATGCCGTCGGCCTGTTTGAGATCAATGGTGACGCACTTCTTGTTGCGGCCAAGACTGCGCCACCAGAACGAGGTGCCGTTCTCATCCAGCTTGCGCCAGCCGCGAATCGGGTCGCCGCCGGGTGGCTCCACCTTGATCACTTCGGCGCCAAAGTAGGCCAGCAGGGTGCCGGTGAAGGGGCCGGCCAGCAGCTGGCCCAGTTCGATTACCCGGATACCTTCAAGGGGCAGGCGGCTGGCGCGTTCAGTCATCTTGGATATCTCGGCAGGCGGTGGGGGCCGGCAGGGCCGGCCTGAAGAAACGGATTGTATACATTCAATAATGGCGCGTCCTGCTCCTCAACACTATACCGTCTGGTTGGTATAGTGTTCGGATGCGTTTAACCGGAGAGACCCCATGGGCCAGCGTTCCACTCGAGACACCATTCTGGATGCGGCCCAGCGCATCGCCGCAGAGCGTGGCGCTGGCCGCATCACCCTCGACGAGGTGGCGCGCGAAAGCGGCCTCAGCAAGGGTGGCCTGCTCTACCACTTCGCCGGTAAGGAAGCCCTGATTCAGGGGATGCTGGAGCGACTGATTGATCGCACCAGAACGGAGCGCGAGACCAGTGCCACCAGTCTCGCCGGTGCACCGCATGCAACGCTGAGAGCGCTGCTGGCCACCCGCAACCGCCCTGATGTGCTCGACCCCCATGTCGCCACCGCCATTCTTGCTGCAGCGGCGGAACAGCCATCGCTGCTGGAGCCTCTGCGCCACCACATCGCCCAGGTGAGGGAGCTGATCATCGCCGAGGGTGGGAACAAGCCGGTGTACTGGTTGCTCTGGGCAGCGGCCGACGGATTGCTGATGCAGGAGCTGCTCGGTATCGCGCCCTGGCCAGCCGAGCAACGCGATGAGATCCATGATCAGTTGCAATTGCTTGCCGAGGAACTGCTCAAATGAAGCATGCCCTGTCTGTGGTGGAGAATCTGAAGAGCCGCTATCACCATCTGCCTGCCGGTGCACGGTTAGCGGGCTGGGCACTGCTGGTGCTGATGGCGCTGTGGCTGGTGCGCTGTGGTAGTGGCAACGGTGATGTCAGCGATGAGCGGCCGCGACCGGTGAAGCTCTATCAGGTGGGTGAGGGCAGTCTGTCTGCGGTGCGCCATTTTGTCGGCCGGGTGGATGCGGTCAGCACCGTTGACCTGTCGTTCCGTGTCGGTGGACGGATCGTCGAATTACCGGTGCAACAGGGCGCACTGCTGCGGGCCGGCTCACTGATTGCGGCGTTGGACCCTGCGGACTACCAGCTCGCGGTGCGCGAAGCCGAGCTGCAACTGGAGCAGGCCGGGCGGGATCTGGAGCGCACCCGCTCGCTGTATGAGCGCGGCAGTATTTCCAGGGCCAATCTTGATCAGACGGAAACCGCCCACAACCTGCGCCGGGTCGGACTCGACACGGCTCGCCGCAACCTCGCCTACACCCGCATTACTGCGCCGTTCGATGCGTTGGTTACACGGCGACTGGTGGATCCATTCACCAACGTCAGTGCCGGCGCCGAGATTGTCCGGGTGCAGAACGTGGAGGAATTCCGGGTCCATATCAATGTGCCGGAAAACCTGATGGGGGCGCTCGATCAGGCCGAGGCAATCATTGCTGAAGCGGTTTTCCAGAGTCGACCCGACCAGCCTCAGGTGCTGACCTACCGTGAACACGAAACGGAACCGGACGCGGTGGCGCAAACCTACCGGGTCACCTTTGGCATGCCTCGCAACGACACTTTGAACGTGCTGCCGGGGATGACCGTGACGGTGCGCTTGCGCGCGGCGCTGCCCGCCGAAGTGGCGTTCGCCGATATCCCGCCTTCTGCCATCGACAGTGATGAGCACGGCGATTTCCGCGTCTGGGTATTTGATGTCGATACCGGCACAGTGTCCCCACGACCGGTGATGCTGCTGGGACTGAACGGGGAGGGGCGCGCGCTGGTGACCGGGTTGGTGGGTGACGAGCAGATCGTTAGCGCCGGTCTGCAGCTGCTTCACGACGGCATGCGTGTCATGCCGTTTGACGGCTTCTGAGGAGTCTGCCGTGGATATTGCTCGTGCTTCGATTGATCGCCCGGTCAATACCTGGCTGATTATTCTGGCCTGCCTGCTCGGTGGCTGGTGGGGTCTGAACGGCATTGGTCGTCTTGAGGATCCTGCCTTTACCATCAAGATGGCGCTGGTGATTACGCCTTATCCCGGTGCCACCGCCGCAGAAGTGGAGGAGGAAATCACTGAGCCGCTGGAGTCGGCGATCCAGCAGTTGCCGCAGCTCAAGCGGCTGACCTCCCGCTCTCGTCCTGGCGAGTCCATCATCAAGGTCGAAATCAAGAATACCTACGATGGCAACACCATTCCTCAGGTGTGGGACGAACTGCGTCGCAAGGTTGGCGATGCCCAGAGCAGCCTGCCGCCGAGCGCCCGCCGCTCTATTGTCTATGATGATTATGGCGATGTGTTTGGCATTTTCTATGCCGTCACTGCGCCCGGTTTCAGTGACGCGGAAATCCGCGAGCTGTCGCGCTTTTTGCGCCGCGAACTGCTGACGGTGCCGAACGTCGCCAAGGTCAGCACCGCCGGTGAGCCGGAAGAAACCATCTATGTAGAGATTTCCGAAGAACGGTTGGTCAGTCTCGGCCTGCCACTGGAAGCGGTGCTGAATACCATCCAGACCGAGAACCGGGTGCAGGATGGCGGCGCCATTACCGTGGATGGGAGGCGGTTGCGTTTTTCGGCTCCCCCCGGTTTTGACTCGGTGGCCAGTATCGAGGCGTTGCGTATCGGCCGGCCAGGCTCCACCGAGCAGATCAGTCTGCTGGATGTGGCGACGGTCTATCGTGGTACCACGGATACCCCGGACCATCTGATTATCCATAACGGCGAAGCCGCGTTTACCCTTGCTGTGGCCGGCCTGCAGGACGCCAATATCGTTGAAGTCGGCAAGGCGGTCAGCGCCCATCTGCAGCGGCTGCAGGGCAACATCCCGCTGGGCGTGGATATCCATCCGGTCTATGAACAGCATGTGGTGGTGGAGCAGGCCATCAACAGCTTCCTCATCAGTCTGCTGCTGTCGGTGTCGATTGTGATTGGCGTGCTGTGCTTGACGATGGGATGGCGAGTGGGGGTGGTGGTGGGCGTCACCCTGCTGCTGACCGTGCTTGGCACGGTGTTTTTCATGCGCATGCTGTCGATCGAGATGGAGCGAATTTCCCTCGGCGCACTGATCATTGCCATGGGCATGCTGGTGGACAACGCCATCGTGATTGCCGAAGGCATGTTGATCGGTATCCAGCGTGGTCAGCTCGCCCGTGATGCAGCCAGTGATGCCAGTCGTCGCACCCAGATGCCGCTGCTCGGCGCCACGGTGATCGGCATCATGGCGTTCTCCGGCATCGGGTTGTCATCGGATATTACCGGTGAGTTTTTGTTTTCGCTGTTCGCGGTGATTGCCATCTCGCTGATGCTGAGTTGGTTGCTGGCGATCACGGTGACGCCGCTGATGGGACATTACCTGTTCGATGGCCATCAGTATCAGGAAGGCGAGGATCCCTATAATCAGCCGGTGTATCTGCGCTACCGGGAAATGCTGGTTCGGGTGCTGCGTCATCGCGGCCGCACGGTGATGGTTCTGGTTGCTGTCACCTTGCTGGCGGTGGTGGGTTTTGGTTTCCTCAAGCATGCTTTTTTCCCGCCCTCCAATACCCCCATGTTTTATCTCAATGTGCTGTTGCGGCAGGGCTCTGACATCCAGGAAACCGCTCAGCGCTTGCGCGAGATGGATGCGGTGTTGCGCGAGCATGAAGAGGTTGAGGCCGTGACCGGCTTTATCGGTCAAGGCGCAAGCCGATTTATGCTTACCTATGAACCGGAGCTGCCCAACCCGTCCTATGGTCAGTTGATCGTGCGCGTCAGTGACCGTGATCGTATCGATGATCTGGTAGTCGCGTTGCGGCAACGCTTTGCGTTGCAGTTTCCGGGCGTCGAGGTTTACCCCCAGCGGTTGATGTTCGGACCAGGTGGCGGTGCCAAGATTGAGGCCCGTTTCAAGGGGCACGACCCGGTGGTGCTGCGTCAGCTGGGAGAGCAGGCGCGGGCGGTATTTGCCCGTAGTGGTGTAGTGGTGGATGTACGTACCGACTGGCGCCAGCAGGAGATGGTTATCGTGCCGCGCTTTGATGAGGAGCGTGCTCGCATCGCGGGCGTCGGCCGGAGCGAGATTGCCACCTCGTCGTTGTTTGCCTCGACGGGTGTTCGCGCTGGCACCTACCGGGAGCGAGATTCCCAGATTCCGATCATTGTCCGGCCGCCGTATCAGGAGCGCACCAATGTCAGCCGGCTGTCCGATCGCTTGATGTGGAGCAGTGCCGAGCAGGCCTATGTTCCGGTCAGTCAGGTGGTGAGCGGGTTTGACATCGCCACCGAGGAATCCTTGATCCATCGTCGCAACCGGGTTCGGGCATTGAAGGTGCAGGCCGACCCGGCCGGCGATCTCACGGCCGATCAGGCGCTGCGTCGCCTGCGCCCGTTGGTGGAGTACATTCCACTGCCGCCAGGCTATGTACTGGAATGGGGTGGGGAGTTTGAGGGTGCACAGGAAGCTCAGGCATCGCTTGCCCGGGAAGTGCCGCTGGGATTTCTTGTCATGCTGGTTATTTCAGTGTTGCTGTTTGGCAGTGTCCGTCAGCCGCTGGTGATCTGGCTGGTGGTGCCGATGTCGATCTGTGGTGTCAGTGCCGGCCTGCTGCTGACCGGACAGCCGTTTACCTTTATGGCGCTGCTCGGTTTCCTCAGTCTGTCCGGCATGCTGATGAAGAACGCGATCGTACTGGTGGATGAAATTGATACCCAGGCGCGGGAGGGAAAACCACCGCCCGAGGCACTGCTGGATGCCAGTGTCAGTCGTCTGCGACCGGTATTTCTGGCCGCCTTCACCACCATTCTCGGCATGATTCCGCTGTTGTGGGATGCGTTCTTTGCCAGCATGGCGATTACCATCATGGCCGGTCTGGCATTCGCCACCCTGCTCACCATGGTGGCGGCGCCGGTGCTGTACGCGTTGTTGTTCAGGATTCGCCTGGCGCCCTGAGGCGCCAGCGCCTACTGCACCGCCAGTTGCGGAGCCGGCTTCACGACCGATCGGGGCGCATTGGTGATTTCACGGTGGAAACCGGTCGGTCCCTGATCGCCGGTGGCGTCCGGGAACCACAACGCCATATTGATGTGTGCGTGGCGCAGGTTGCGTAACGGAATTTTTCTCTCTTTCGCCAGGCGCACCATGGCAGCAAGAACGTCACCGTGACGGACTTGGCCGACATCGGTGACAGTGGTGCGGATGGCATCGCGGATCAGGCTATCGAGCTGCTCGCGGGGAAGGCCGCTGAACTGCATCCGGCTCATGTCGGTGATAAAGGCATCCGCCAACTGTTCCGGCGTGGTGATCAGGCCGTTGCTTTTCAGCTGGCTCAGCATGCGATTGGCGGCTTCGTCATAGCGGGCAAGACGGGACGGGTCTTCGGCGAGCCAGTGGATGGCTTCGCCGAGGCTGCCAATGCGGCGCGGCAGCCGCGGCGATGCGGCGAGCAGGTCCATAGCCGGTGTCGGCATGCCGTTGAGACGGAACCCCAGCCGTGGCAGGGTGCCTTCGTAACGCATCGCCTTGCTGCGCAGTTCACGATCATCCCGGTACACCATGCCGAGCTCGGTGCCGGCCATGAACTGGTCGAACAGCCCACCCTCCACTAACGGCATACCGTTAACAAAAAACATCTGCCAGCCGCGTCCGGAATCCAGATGCAACCAGTCACCGGGCATGCGCGCATAGTTCATGCCGACCTCGAAATCGGTCATCCAGCCATCCACATTGCCGCGCTGGTCGGGGCGGTAGACGCTGTCGAATGTCACTCGGGCACCGTCCAGCTGATGAAAGTCCACATTCAGTTCGAAGCGTGGCTCCCGCAGCAGCGAGATGAAATGGCGCAGTGAACCGATACTGTCGATGGCGAAGGGAATCGGGATCACCGCGCCCTGCTCGTAAAAATGGACGTGGATATCATGACTGACAATGGTCGGCATGCCGAGATACCAGATGCGCAGTCGCAGCAGCATGGTATTGCGCACCGGGCCGGCGGCTACCGCTCGCGGGACTACGCGGATGTTGTTCTCGGTGTCGAGACTGAAACGCAGGTTGCGGTTAAGAATGCCGGTGGACAGCGTGATATGGATGTTATCAAACACATTCTCGCCGGCGTGGGGGCCCACCAGGCTTTCAACGTGATTGATGCCGAGCAGGTTGCGGCGATCGAAGTGCATCCGCATGACGGTGCTTTCGATCCGTCCCTCATCCATATTGACGTCGACATAGCGTGCTTTTGAGCGGCCCGGCTGGCCTTTAACCAGATAAACGTATCGCGGCGCGACACCGTCGCCGTCGAGACGGATTTCCTGCAGCAGGGTTCCCTGCAGCTTGCCGTGCTGGTCCGCGCGGTAACGCTGATCACCGCCGTCACGGTACATAAATACCAGCTCGTCAAAGGCGTCCAGCTTGCCGCGTTGCCCGGCAACCTGTCCCGGAGTCTGGCCGTCGATCCAGATCAGACCATCACTGTTGAATTCATCGAACTGGAATGGAATCGGGATCAGCTTGCCGCCGCGCACTGCCATGACCGACAGTTGCTCCAGCGGCAGATTGTGGGCCTTGTCCAGTTCCGAACCGGAAATCACCATCGGGTAGAGGTAAGTGAAGTGGGTCAGCCCGAGGCTCTCGATGGTATGCCGCATCTGTTCCACCGAGGCATTGCGGATCAGCGGCACATGCTGCATCAGGGCTGCCGGATCGTCCCGGTAGGCCCGGATAAAGGATTCCATGACGTCGTCTGATACCGGCGTCCGGCTGGAAGCGTGACTGACCAGTGGCAGCAGTAGCGCACAGGTCAGGGCGAGCAGGCTGCTTTTCATTGTTATCCCCGCGAAATGTCCCGGCAGTATCCCAGATGATCGACGGTTGGCGGGATGGCTAAACCTGCCAGTCCGGTGTCTGCCTGTCAGTTTATGCCGCGCTCCGGGTCCACCCAGGGGCGCACCACGTGAGTTGGCGGATGTTGCAGTTGCCAGTGGAAATCCCTCGGCCCGCCTTCGCCAACCCAGTCAGGCAGCCACAGGGTATTGTCCATTGAGCCGTAACGCAGTGCCGTCAGATCCAGCTTGCGCTCGCGGGCCAGCGACACCATCCGTGCCAGCACCTGACCATGGCGCACCGCGCCCGGATCATCCACCACATCAATAATGGCATCTCTGAGCAGCCGGTTCAGGTCGCTGCGGGGCAGTCCGGTAAAGCGCATCCGGTCCATGTCGGCAATAAAGGCATCGGCGAGTCGGGTGGCGCTGGTCAGTTGCCCTTTGTCACGTAATTGACTCAACACCTCATTCGCCACCCGATCGTACTGAGCCAGCTTGCTGCTGCTCTCGTCGGGCTGATCGGCAAGCATGATGATGGCCTCTCCGAGGGTGTCTACTTTGGAGAAATCCAGCTTGGGCATGGCGCTGAGAAGATTGATGACGTAGCGGGGCAGTCCGCTGCTGGTAAAGCCGAAACGGGGGGTGGCACCGGGAAAGCGTTCATGGGGCAGGATCGCGGCGGTGTCATCCCGATAGAGCATCGACAGATGCATGCCTTCGAGGAAGGCGTCAAACAGTCCGCCCTCGACCACCGGCATATGATTGGCGAAGAACATCTCCCAGCCACGGTTGGAATCCATGTGCAGCCAGTCGCCCGGCAGACGGGCGCTGGCCATGCGCTCTTCAAACGGGCTCATGGTGCCGTCCACCACGCCGCGACTGTCGTCATCATCGAAGACGCTGTCAAACGTCACTCGCGCGCCTTCGAGGTTATGGAAGTCGACGCTGAACTCAATGCGCGGCTCGCGCAGGAACATCAGGAAGTAGCGCAGGGTGCGCATCCCCTCCACGGCAAAACGACTGGGCACCACGATGCCCTGTTCGTAGAAGTGAATGCTGAACTGCTGGTTAAAGAATGTCGGCAGGTACATGTACCAGATCCGGGTGCGGACCAGAAAACTGGCCCGGATCGGACCATTTTTCACCGCCACCGGCACAGCGCGGATATTGTTGCCACTGGTCAGGCTGACGCGCATGTTCTGGTTGAGAATGCCGGTGCTGATGTTGATATACATGCTGTCAAATACATTCACCCCGTGGTGCGGACCCACCTTGCTGGCAATGTGTTCGATATTGATCACATTTTTGGTGTCGTAGACCATTTCCATTACAGTGGTGTCGATGCGGCCCTTGGCAAAATCCACCTGGACATAGCTGGCTTCCGAGCGCTCCGGGTTGTCCAGCATCAGGTACACATAGCGGGGATTGTTGCGTGGCGAGTCCAGCCGGATCTCGTGCAATACGCGGCCTTCTACGCGGCCATGTCTGGACGGGTCGTAGGTGTGCTGGCCACCGTCGCGGAACATGAACACCAGCTCGTCGAAATCGTCGAAATAATCGGGTTTGCCCTCTGCCGGCGCCTTGTTGGCACCGGGAATCCAGATCAGTCCGGTGCGATCGAACTCGTCGATCTGGAACGGGATCGGGATCATGCGCCCCCCCCGCACCGCCATCAGTGACAGGCGGTGGATCGGGGTGCCGTGCACCGTCGGGAGCTCATGGCCACGCACGGTCATGGGGTACAAATAGGTGAAGTGGGTGGTGTCGAGGCCGATGATGGCCCGGTGCAGTTGATCCGACGAGATATTGCGCAGCCCGCCCGGATAACGCGCCAGGGCACTGGGATCGTTGCGATAGAACTCCATGAAGGTTTCGAAAAAGCGTTCCGGCAGGGTGCCTTCCCAGCCATCCCGTGCACCAGCCTGAACAGACCAGCCGAGGCCGGCCAAAAGCATCAGACAGGTAGCCCGTAACAAGCGCATTTTTGTTATTCTCCCGGCCTTTCCTGGCCTGTTATGAAGAGCCCCGGGGGGGCGGTGAACACAGGATGACTGAGTGTACATGAGCGGAGACATCAGCACAGACCCGCAAGGCGATAATGCCAGAGCGGTGCTGCAGGGCGAGCTGCGTCGGTTGTTACCGCTGGCCTCGCTGCGCCAGCAGGCGCCGCCACTGATCCCGGAACTGCCGCTGTGGTTGCTGGGAGATATTCAGTCAAGGCAGCCACTGGACGGCGGCACGGCGGCGGCGTTGATGAATACGCCGCCGTTCTGGAGTTTCTGCTGGGCCAGTGGTCAGGTGCTGGCGCGCTGGCTGCTGGATCATGCCGATCAGGTGGCTGGCAAGACGGTGGTGGATGTGGGGCCGGGGTCCGGTGTGGTGGCGCTGGCTGCGGTCAGGGCCGGTGCCCGGCGCGTGATCGCCTGCGACATTGACCCGCTGGCGCTGCAGGCGGTACAGATGAACGCTGCGGCACTGGGCCTGACGGTGGAATTGAGCGACGATCTTGACCTCTGTCTGGCGGACGCCGACATCGTCACCGCTGCAGACATTCTTTACGACAGCGACAACCTGCCGCTGGTGGATCGTTTCCGGGAGGCGCCGAGGGTGTTGCTGGCCGATTCCCGGGTGCGAAACCTGTCGCCCACCGGCTACAGCCGGCTCGGTCGTTTCGAGGCCACCACCTGGCCAGATCTGGAGGAGTCCAGTGAATTCAATCAGGTGACCCTGTACCAATATCATCGTGACCATTGAACCCCGACCGGGGAGGCCAGTCGAACGGGCCATCCCGGATAACACAGAGGAGACAACGTGACCATGAAAATAAGAGCACGTCACAGCGCGGCCCTGATCGCCGGGCTCTGGATCATGGCGCAGGCAGCGCTGGCGGCACTGCCGGGTGCCATCGCCGATGGCCAGCCGTTGCCCTCGCTGGCGCCAATGCTGGATCGAGCCATGCCGGCGGTGGTGAATATCGCCACCCAGGGGCGGGTTCGGACCCAGAACCCGCTGATGGAAGACCCCTTTTTCCGCCGCTTCTTCAACATGCCCAATATGCCTCAGGAGCGCCGGACCACCAGTGCCGGCTCCGGCGTCATTGTTGATGCCCGGCTCGGCTATGTCCTCACCAACGCCCATGTGGTGCGTAATGCCGAGCAGATTGAGATCACTCTGATCGACGGTCGCACACTGGAAGCAGAGCTGGTCGGGATGGATTCGGAGGTCGATCTCGCGGTGCTGAAAGTGCCGGCCAATGGCCTTAGCCAGATGCCCATTGCGGATTCGTCCACCTTGCGGGTGGGGGATTTCGTCGTTGCCATTGGCAACCCGTTCAGCCTCGGTCACACCGTTACCTCGGGCATTGTCTCGGCGCTGGGACGCACCGGGTTGCGCATGGATGGCTATGAGAACTACATCCAGACCGACGCCTCGATCAATCCGGGTAACTCCGGTGGTGCGTTGGTAAACCTGCGCGGCGAGCTGGTCGGCATCAACACGGCGATCATCGCCCCGGCCGGCGGCAACATCGGTATTGGCTTCGCCATTCCGACCGAAATGACCTCCAACATCATGGCCCAGCTGATTCAGCATGGTGAGGTTCGTCGCGGCTCGCTCGGCGTCAACATTCAGGATCTCACCGCCGAGCTGGCGGAAGCATTCGGTGTCAAGGCAGACCAGCGTGGCGTGGTGATTACCCAGGTGGTGGAAGACAGCGCCGCCGAGGATGCCGGCCTGAAGGCAGGTGATGTGGTTGTTGCGGTGGACGGCAGGCCGGTTCGTCGCGCCGCCGATCTGCGTAACAAGGTCGGCATGTCCCCTGTGGGAGACCGCATCACCCTGACGTTGATGCGCGACGGGCGCGAGCGGCAGATTACCGCCGTTATCCGTGAAACCTCCCAGATCACCTCCGATGGTGGCAGCCTGTCGAAGTACCTTAATGGCGCCAGCATCCGCAATCTGCGCAAGGGCGAGCTCAGTCATGCCGAGTCCGGGGTGTTGGTGGAAGATGTCGAGCGTGGCAGTCCGGCGGCCCGCGCTGGCCTGCGTCCGGGCGACGTCATCATCAATGCCAACCGGCAGGATATTGCCGATATGGACCAGCTCCGTGCCGCGATCCCGGACAAGGAGGCGTCGATCCTGTTGCGCCTGAATCGCAATGGCGGCATGTTCTTTGTCGTGATCCGATAGAGCAGTGGCCGCGCCCTTGGGCGCGGCCACAAGAAAGAGCAAATGGGTTGTCATGAATACGTCTGCTACTGAGCTGCGAATCTGGTCGCTGGCTTTGGCCTGCGCCCTGCTGCCGTTTCTGACCATTCATATCGCTTTCGTTGTTTCGGTGCTGGAAGGCCACATCATCGGCTGCTTTCCGTACTGGGAAACCTGCTCCAGTATTTCCCGGGCTGGCCGTCATGGCAGTGCCTACTTCATCTTCAAAGGCGGGATGATTCCCACCAGCGTGCTGATGGTGATGTTCTGGTGGCTGAACCGGCTCTGGTTGCGCTCGCTGGGCATCAGTGGCGCCAGTGCATTGCCCTGGCTGGGGCTGATCTCATCGCTGTCGTTGCTGTGCTATACGCTGGCGCTCGGTCATGCCGGCGACCTGTTCAACATGATCCGTCGCACCGGCGTGGTGGGCTGGTTCGGCCTGACCTGGATTGCCCAGCTACAGCTTGGCGCAGTGCTGCGCCATCACGCTCGCTGGCATCGTGCCGGTGCGCGCCTGGTGCAATTGAGTGTGGTGACTTTGCTGATCGGCCTGGTTTCTGTGCTGATTGGTGTGCTGAGGCCGGAGCGTCATGATGAGCTCGAAAATGCCTTTGAATGGAGCCTGGCGCTGCTGCTGAACGTGCATGCGTTTGCGGTGGCGTTGCTGTGGCGCAAAACCGGTTTTCGCCTTGCTGGCCGGACTGACTAGGCTGCTGTGTTTGGTCGTAGATTTCCCCGACTTTTTATGCAAACAGTCGATGCGAGGTCAGAGGGCCTGCCAGAGGTTGCCGGGACTGTGTGAGGCATGGATGCCGAACGCAAGCCCCCAAGGATGGGTTCACGGCGTGTCCCGGCAACCTCTGGCAGGTCCTCTGGCCGGAGACGCAAATGGTGCCTCTGGTGTCAGGATTGCCGCCCCGCAAGGTACTCAGGCGGCCGGTTTGCCGAGGATCAGATCGGAGGCTTTTTCGGCGATCATCACCGTCGGTGCGTTGGTATTACCGCCAATCAGGGTGGGCATGATCGAAGCATCGACCACACGCAGACCCTCAAGGCCATGCACCCGCAGGCTGTCTGGAGCTACCACCGCCATCTCATCCACGCCCATCTTGCAGCTACCCACCGGGTGATAGATGTTGTCGCACTTGGCGCGCAGGAAGGCGCGGATTTCCTCGTCGCTCTGCAGCGCCGGGCTCGGATAAATCTCATCACCACGCCACGGATCGAGCGCGCTTTGGGCGAGAATCTTGCGCACCTGTTTGACGCCACGCACCATGCTTTCCATGTCGTCCGGGTGGCCGAGCAGATTCGGGTCGATCAGGGCATTGGCCATCGGATCGGCACTGGCCAGCGCAATACTGCCACGCGCTTTCGGACGCAGGATACATACGTGGGCGGAATAGCCGAAACCAAAGCTGAAGCCCAGATTGAGGCCGTGGTTGTCCAGCAGCGCCGCCGTCAGGTGCAGCTGCAGGTCGGGAATCTCCTGCTCCGGCGTCGATTTGATAAAGCCGCCGGATTCCGCCACGTTCGAAGTCAGGCTGCCTTCGCGCTTGTTGAAAAAGTCGAACAGGCCCTTGATCGCCGCCGGCATACCGAGCGGCCCCAGACTCAGGGTGTCGGAACGTTTCGACCGGGTCACCACCAATGCGTCCGGGTGATCCTGCAGGTTTTTGCCGACGCCCGGCAGCTCATGAACCTGCTGGATGCCGTGCGGCTCCAGATCGGCTTTGCCGCCCACACCGGACAGCAGCAGCAACTGCGGTGAGTTGATGGCCCCCCCGGACAAAATGGTCTCACCGGCGTCGATGCGCAGGGTCTGGCGTCCCTGGCGATACTCGACGCCAATGGCCCGCTTGCCATCAAACAGCACGCGGGTAGCGCGGGCATTGGTGATAACGGTCAGGTTCGGGCGATCTGTCACCGGATGCAGGTAGGCGGCGGCGACACTGAAGCGCTCGCCCCCTTTCTGGTTAACCTGAAACAGGCCCACACCCTCCTGGACATCGTTATTCAGATCCCGCGACTTCGGGAAGCCGGCCTGACCCGCGGCTTCAATAAAGGCCGCACTGACCGGATGGTGAAAACGCAGGTCGGCGATATTCAGGGGGCCGTCGACACCATGAAACGCATCTGCGCCACGCTCGTTATGTTCGGCCCGACGGAATAGCGGCAGCACCTGGTCCCAGCCCCAGCCTTCATTTCCCAGTGACGCCCAGTGGTCATAATCCCAAGGATGGCCGCGGGTGTAGCACATGGCGTTGACGGCGCTGGAGCCGCCCAGCGTCTTGCCGCGAGGAATATAGACCTGACGGTTGTTGAGCGCCTTCTGTGGCACCGAGTAATAGCGCCAGTTGCGCTGGTTGGAGCGCATCAGGGCGATGATGCCAGCGGGCACTCGCACCAGCAGACTGTTATCGTCCGGGCCGGCCTCCAGCAGGCAGACGCGGGTGGCGGCGTTGGCGGACAGTCGGTTGGCTAGCACACAGCCGGCGGAACCACCGCCGACGATCAGATAGTCATATTGCATGGAGGGTTTCCGGTACATCAGGGGACAGATGGTGCATTGTAGGCAACTTCCGGGTGATTCCAGAAGGGTTTCCTGTCAATCAATGATGAGACGTCGATCAATGACAAGAATCTGGTTGTTTTGGCTCCTGCTGCTGGCAACGCCGGTCGTGGCCCGTTGGGAGCCGTCACCGATTCCGGGCTGGCAGAGCATCCGTTTTGCCGGCGAAACCCGGTATGCAGAGCAGCCCGATTGCATCCGGGCCGAGGCCGTTGGCAGTGCCTCGGGGCTTATTCGGGCGGTCGACACCGGGCTTGCCGAGGCGCCTTTGCTGCGCTGGGGTTGGCGGGCCGACGAGCTGCTGCAGCCTGCCCGTCCGGCCCCGGAGAAGACCAAGGCAGGGGACGACTTCGTCGCCCGTGTCTATGTTATCCGGCAGGGGCGGTTCTTCTGGCAGACCCGGGCGATCAACTACGTCTGGTCGCGTGAGCATCCGGTGGGCAGCCACTGGCCGAATCCCTTCACCTCCAACGCCGTCATGGTGGTGGTGCAAAGCGGCGAGGAGGGGCTGGGTGAGTGGCGTGAGTTCGAGCGCAATGTGGCCGCCGATTTTCGCCGCTTTCACGACCTTGATATCGACCGAGTGGATGCGGTCGCGGTGATGACCGATGCCGATAATACCGGCGGCCGGGCCAGTGCTTGCTACCGTTTGCCGGCATTTCATTGATCACGGTTGAACCCGTCACCAAAATCCTGTTTATTATTTGTCCAACCTGATGCTTCCGACCGTGTCGCGAAGCCCGCCCTGAATTCCGGCGTGGGTGGCCCATCCACCGCGCCCGTCAACGTGAACGAAGGGGACAGCTCCGGCTGCCCTCGCTGGCCATCCCGTTCCGCTACGGCGATGTCACGGTCAACGCGACTGAGGGACTGTTATGGAGCGTATTCTGCGTCTGGATATCACCGGCAAACCGGTCGAATGGCTCGACTGGCAGTCCGCTGCGGTTCTTTACTCCCGTGGCATGGTGACCTGGACGCTCGGCGATGTGATCTACCAGTTGCGCGGCGGACTGTGCCGCGCCACCGGTGAGCGGTCCGGGATGGAATTGCACTCCATCATCGCCTGCGATGGTCGCCCCAATCCTCACCCGCGCAGCCACCCGCCGCTGACCAATCGCGCCCTGTTCCGACGCGAGCAGCATGTTTGCCTGTATTGCGGCAACCGCTTTCAGGACCACGATCTGACCCGCGATCACATTGTCCCGGTGTCCCGGGGTGGCAGGGATTCCTGGCTTAACGTGGTGGCCGCCTGCCGCCGCTGCAATCAGCACAAGGGCGACCGCTTGCTGGACGAATGCCGGATGGAGTTGCTGGCGCTGCCCTATGTGCCGAACATGGCGGAGTATCTGGCGCTGATCAACAGTGCGCGGATTCGCGGCGACCAGATGGAGTTCCTGCGCGGGCAGTTTTCACGCCACAGTCGCTGGTTGTGAGATTCTGACCGTCTGGGTTGTGATTGGGCACGCTTGTTTGGCAGGTTTATTTGGCAGGATAGTAACGTTGGTTATTGCCGAGTACGCGGAAACACCACCAGGTGCTTGGCGGCAATCTGCACTCGGCATTCCCGTCCCACCGCCAGATCCACATGGCTACCGGTGATACAGGTGAGGTGCTCGCCATTGGCAAGCCCGAGTCGGTAGAGAATATTGGCGCCGGTAAAAATACGCTCCAGCACCCGGGTGGCAATCGGGCCATCAAGATCCGGTACCACGTCCTCCGGCCGTAACAGCACGTCGACATCGGCGCCCGCAGGTAGCGACAGTTCTTTTTCCGACGACAGCTCGCCCACCACTGTGGCCACCTGACCTCCAGCAACGACCTTGCCGGCGAGGAAGGCCCCTTGCCCGGCAAACTCGGCGACAAAGCGACTGCCTGGTGCATGGTAGATCCGATACGGAGAAGCCCACTGCACCAGCTCACCCGCTCGCAAAATGGCAATATGAGTGGCCATGGCAAAGGCTTCTTCCTGATCATGGGTCACCATCACCGCGGTGACCCCTTCCAGCTTCAGGATGGCGAGTAACTCCCGATTGAGCTGACGGCGCAGATCCAGATCGAGACTGGCAAAGGGCTCGTCCAGCAACATCAGCCGTGGCCTTGGCGCCAGTGCCCGCGCCAGTGCCACCCGTTGCTGCTGGCCACCGGACAGTTCATGGGGGTAGCGTCCTCCCAACTCATCGAGACGCACCATCGCCAGACACTCACGCACCCGCTGCGTCCGCTCGCTGGCGGAGAGAGTGCGCAGTGCAAAAGAGACGTTGTCGGCGACGCTCAGGTGCGGAAACAGGGCGTGTTCCTGAAACACCATGCCAAGGCCACGTTTCTCTGGCGCCAGAGTAAAACCGGGTCGGGAGGCTTCGCGGCCATCAATCAGGATGCGTCCACCGGTGAGAGGCTCGAGACCGGCGATGGCCCTCAGGGTGGTGGTCTTGCCGCAGCCGGAAGGGCCGAGCAGACAAGCGATCTGCCCCGGCTCAAGGGCAAAGCTGATATCACGGACCACAGGCTCGTTGTCATAACGGCAGGCGATCTGGTCAAGCTGCAACAGCGGGACAGTCATCGAATCGGGATTCCGGTGTCAGCGTCAGGCCGGCTCAGGATGCCCTAGCGCGGGCCGATCAGCAAAAATTCCAGCAGCGCCTTCTGAGCATGGAGACGGTTCTCAGCCTCGTCCCAAACTACCGAGCGGGGGTCGTCCATCACTTCGTGGCTGACTTCTTCGCCGCGATGGGCCGGCAGGCAGTGCATAAACAGGGCGTTCTGACTGGCCCGGTTCATCAGTGCAGTGTTGACCTGATAATCGGCAAAGGCCCGCTCGCGGGCGGCCTGCTCTTCTTCCTGGCCCATGGAGGCCCAGACATCGGTGACCACCAGATGGGCGCCTTCGGCAGCCCGGCTCGGATCACGCTCGATAATCACCCGGCCGCGCTCACGCTCGACCAGATCGGCGCGGGGTTCGAATCCCTCCGGGCAGCTCACCACCAGCTCGAAATCGAACTGACGGGCGGCGTTGATGTAGCTGTTGCACATGTTGTTGCCATCGCCGATCCAGGCCACGCGCTTGCCCTGAATGCTGCCGCGATGTTCAACGAAGGTTTGCACATCGGCGAGCAGCTGGCAGGGATGGAAGTCATCGGTCAGGGCGTTAATCACCGGCACCGCCGAATGACCCGCGAAGGTTTCCACTGTGGCATGGGCGAAGGTGCGAATCATCACCGCATCCACCATGCGCGACAGCACCCGGGCGGCATCCTCAATTGGCTCGCCACGGCCGAGCTGGGTATCGCGCGGCGACAGAAAGATGCTGGCGCCAGCAAACTGGGTCATCGCTACTTCAAACGACACCCGGGTGCGAGTGGAGGACTTTTCAAAAATCATTCCGAGCGTCTTGCCACGAAAAATATCGTGACGCTCGCCACGCTTTTGCATCGCCTTGAGCTCGATGGCACGGTCAATCAAGCGCGTCAGTTCTGCTGGTGACAGGTCCAGCAGGGTGAGAAAGTGGCGCACGCTCATGCGGCCTCCTGTTCGCGGGCGAAGGCACGCACGGCATTATCCAGGCGCGCCACCAGTTCATCAATTTCCGCATCGCTGATCACCAGCGGCGGCACCAGGCGTACCACACTGCCGGCGGTGACGTTGATCAGCAGGCCGCGATCGCGACACAGGGCGACCAGCTCCGGGCAGTCACGGTCAAACTGGATGCCGGTCATCAAGCCCAGTCCACGTACTTCGGTGACCATGGCCAGATCGGCAAACCGGTGCCGCAAGGCATCACGCAGATAACGACCCCGGGCACTCACGGTAGCGATAACACCGTTGGTCAGCGTATCCACCACCGCGCAGGCGGCAGCGCAACCGAGTGGATTGCCGCCATAGGTGCTGCCGTGGCTGCCGGGGCCAAACAGGGTGGCGCCCTTGTCCCGGGTCAGACAGGCGCCAATCGGGAAGCCATTGCCCAGCCCTTTGGCGGTGGTGACCACGTCAGGCAACACGCCAAGCTGCTGATAAGCGAAATAGCTGCCGGTACGGCCATTGCCGGTCTGGATTTCATCCAGCATGAAAAGCCAGTCATGTTCATCGCACAGCGCGCGCAGGCCGGTCAGGTAGTCGGGGTCAGGAACATGAATGCCGCCTTCGCCCTGTACCGGCTCGACCAGAATGGCGGCAATCTGCCGATTGCTGGCGGCCACCTTGCGCACTGCGTCGAGATCATTGAACGGCACCCGGACAAAACCCTGTACCAGCGGTTCAAAACCGGCCTGGGCCTTGCGATTGGCGGTGGCCGACAGGGTCGCCATGGTGCGGCCGTGGAAGGCGCCTTCCATCACGATGATGTGCGGCACTTCAATGTCCTTGCGGTGACCATGCAGGCGCGCCAGCTTGATGGCGGCCTCGTTGGCCTCGGCGCCGGAGTTCGAGAAGAACACTTTCTCCATGCCGGTGGCGCGGCACAGTTTTTCCGCCAGCGCTTCCTGCCGCTCGATTCGATACAGGTTAGAGGTATGCACCAGCGTGGCCGCCTGTTCGGCAATCGCCGCCGTCACAGCCGGATGACAGTGACCCAGATTGCAGACCGCAATACCGGCCACACCATCGAGCCAGCGCTGGCCGCTGTCGTCCGTCAGCCAGCAGCCGTCGCCACGGCTGAACATCAGCGGCTGACGGGCATAAGTAGGCATCAGGTACTGGTCGCGGGTCTTGTTCACATCGCTCATCGCTGGCTCCGGGACATTGGTGTCCTGAAACGAAAAACGGCAGCCAGAGCTGCCGGGGAGGGGGGATGATAGCCCCCTGATTTCGGGGCTGCAATGCCCGTGGCTGCTGGGCCGAGCATGCTTGAGGGGCGGTGGGAGGAGGGTGAAAGGATGGTCGGACATTAAATACAAATAAGAATGGTTTGCATTAAGATTGGCGTTTGAATTAGGATCTCTCCTGAGCTTTCGGGGGGCGAGCATCTGCTCCGGGCCATGCTTCCGAGAGGCACCCTTTAACCGGCGCTTCCGACCGTCGTCCCGACGCGGCGGCGTAACTTTAGTCCTGCGGAGATAGCTGTGAAGAAAATCTACCCTGATCTGTCATCTGGCCCCCGTCGCCTGATGGTTGCAGTTGCCTTTGCCGCCAGCAGTTCGTCCATGTTGCCTTCGCTGGCGCTGGCGGATACGGCTTCGGGGCGGCTGCCGGAAATTCGTGTGGTCGCAGAGGATGAGGCGGCTGCGTCGTCCCAGCCCGGCGCCGTGGCCAGAGTCAGCCGCGAAGACATTGAGCTGATCCAGCCGATGTCCACCGAAGAAGCCCTGCGCAGGGTCCCCGGCGTCCATATCAAGAAAGAAGAAGAGTCCGCGGTGGTGGCCAACATCGGTATTCGAGGCTTGAGTGCGGCCGATTACAAAACCCTGATTCTCGAAGATGGCGTGCCGGTGGCCCCCGGTCTGTTTGTTGGCAATGGTCGCTATTACAACCCGCGAATCCAGCGCATTGAGGATATTGAGGTGCTGAAAGGTGCTGCTTCGCTTCGTTACGGGCCAAGCACCATCGGCGGCGTGATTAATTACCGCACCAAACAGCCCGCAGAGGGTTTGGCTGTCCAGTCCAGCGTGGGATCGCACGATACCTTTGAAACCACGGTTGAGCTGGGTGGTTCGGCTCCCTCGGGTGACGGCGTTTTTGGCGCCGTGGTCAGTACGGCGAGCAGCGATGGTTTCATGGACAAGGGCTACAACATGTCTGATGCCATGATCAAGGCAGGCACCGCGATCGGTGACAACCAGTGGATTGGCATCAAGTTCTCCCATCACGAGAACGATGCCAACATTTCCTATCGAGGATTGTTTGTCGACGATTACCGCGCTGGTGCCAAATACAATCCGGCGCCGGATGACTGGTTTCTGACCGGACGCAAGGCGTTCGACATCAACCACGTCTGGGATGCCAGTGCCAGCGTTCGTGTCAGCAGCCTGTTTTACTGGAGTGAGATGTACCGTGACTACTGGCGCTATGGGGTCAACGCCGTGGATTCAGAGGCCGCAGGGCGGTGGGTATATACCAATAGCCTGAATGGTAATAACCGTGCGTTCGAGCGGGTGGGTGCAGAAACCCGTGTGCAGATACTGAATGATCTGTTCGGCATTGCCGGTGAGGCAGAGCTGGGTCTTCGCTACATGAGCGAAGAAATGCATGATCAGACCATCGCCGCCGTTCGTGCTACTCCCCGTACCGGGACGATCAGCAAGGACGTGGTCGACTCGGCGGACAGTCTTGCGCTGTTTGTGCAGAACAGGTTTTCGCTGACGGAGGCATTGTCTGTCACGCCAGGAGTGAGAGTCGAGCATTACACCCAGAAACGCCATGACTTGCGCACCGGCGATCAGGCAAAGACCACCAATACCGAAGTGATCCCGGGGGTGGGGGCGACCTTCCAGGTGGCGCCATCGCTGCAGCTGTTCGGCAGTGTGCATAGCGCGTTTTCTCCGGCACTGAACGGTGATGCACTGGATGGTGTTCAAGATCAGGATCTGGATGCCGAGCGTTCAATCAATGTCGAGATCGGTCTGCGTGGCCGCGACGGCGGGTTTGGCTATGAATTGGCCGCATTTCGGATGCAGTTTGATAACCAGATCATTCCTGCCAACAGTGGCGGCTTTACCCGCACAAATGGCGGCGAGACCTTGCACCAGGGGGTCGAGGGCGGCGTCGATTACCGGTTCGACAACGGACTCTCCCTCGAAGCGAATGCCACCTGGGTGTTTGATGCCGAGTTTATCGGCGACCGCTTTGCCTCAAACGGCATTGACCTGACTGCGGAGGACGGCAACCGGATTCCCTACACGCCGGAGCTGGTGGCCAACATCGGTCTGGGCTATCAGGTGGGGGCACTGAAGACACTGCTCAGCGCCAATTACACCGGTGCCCAGTTCACCGATACCATGAACATCCGACCCATTACCGAGGTATACAACAACAATCTCTGGGTCGGGCGGGTTGATTCCTATACCACAGCGGACTTCAGTGCCCGTTATGCCGTCAACCAAAAGCTCGACCTGTTCGGTGCAGTCAAGAACCTGAGCGATGAACGTTATGTCGCCAGCCTGCGGCAGGGGATTTACGTGGGTCCAGAGCGGAGCGTCAATATGGGCTTTCGATACCAGTTCTGACCCGGCGAGCTCGGCCCCCGGCCGGATTCGGTGTTACAATGCGCGCCGGCCGACTCAGGAGCTTCCTATGGATATCATGCAAGTCATCAAAGAGCAGATCGAAGGTAACCCGGTAATCCTGTACATGAAGGGCACACCGCAGTTCCCCCAGTGTGGTTTCTCGGCCCGGGCAGTGGAAGTGATGACCAGCATTGGCCAGCCTTTTGCCTATGTGAATATTCTCGAGGCGCCGGAAATTCGCGCCAATCTGCCCCAGTACGGTAACTGGCCAACTTTCCCGCAGTTGTGGGTCAAGGGTGAGCTGGTGGGTGGCAGTGACATCCTGCTGGAAATGCATCGCAGCGGGCAGCTGGCGCCGATGATTGAGGGTGCAGCAAGTCCCCAGTAGAAACAAGCAGGCTATGCCAACGCTGCCGGCCTTAGGCAGCGTTGGTCTCTCCCCACTTCTGACGCTGACTGAACACACTGAAGTTAAGTCGGCGGTGAACATCTTCGACGTTGAACAGTGCGGCGTCTTCGTACAGTCGAATCAGCTTGGGTAACTGGCCAACTCCTTCCAGACCCGCTGGCAGGGCATAGTGGCGTATGCTGGTGTCGACATCGTTAAGGCCTTCCAGCTCAACATAGACGGTGATTTTCGGGTAGCGCTTGCAAATCCTGATCAGGTCCACCAGACACTTCTTTTTTGCCTGCTCCATCTGACGCTGAATCATGTCGGGGGTAATACGACGCTGATCAAGTTTAAGCGCCTTCTCGATCCAGACAATAACAGCGCTGCGCGGCTGTTGGGATTTTGTCACGACCTCCTTGAGCTTCAGCTTGAGAGAGTCAATCTCTGGCGCAAACTTATCCAGTACATTCTTGAACTCGGCAAATGGCAGCTCGGGATCCAGTAACGGGTCCGGCTCTGACGGTCGGCTGACAACGAAGAGTGAATCTTTTCGCTTATCCAGTAGCGACAGGAACGACATCATTTTCAGGTCCAGCTCAAGCGCCGCGAGACTGAAAGTAGTGACAAACTGGCTGCTGAAGTCACGCACATCACAGGCAAGCTGGATGATGAACTGCCGGAGATGATGGAAAAGATACTCAAAATCATCCTGGGTTTTTGCCAGCTCTGTCACAGCCTTGGGTACCTTGGCAAGAATCTGGACTGATAGCTGCTGTTCATACTCCAGCATGCGTTTTTCAATAGCCTCCTCCAGATCGGTGCCATCAGCGTGGATGCCCTCTTGCAGCATGGGCCCGAGCTTTTGTACGTGGGCCTGCTCCATCTGCTGTACCAGCTCCACGATTCTCAGGCTGAGCTGACGCTGCAGTGTGACAATCCGGGAAATGCTCCATTTCAGGTGCTCAAGCAGTTTCGCGTTCGATATTTCCACATTGGGAATGGCAACGACATTGAAATAGACAACTTGTCCGCCCATGGCGCTGTCTTCACTAAGGAATCGTCGTGCCGAGAAGGGGTTTTGTCCGAAGCTGCGAACTGGGCCGACAAGAAACCAGCAGCTGTCAGTGCGGATGATATCGCACTGCCGGGTCTTTACCTCCGGAGCTACCACGTCGCGGAGAAATGCAGAGCTATGTCGCTCCAGCGCAGACACTGGTGTGCTGCGGAACCGATAGCCCTGCATTTGCTGTTTGAGGTAGACCTGGATGAAAAAAGTGCGAACCACATCCTCGGTAAGACCCCGACGATTTCCTTCGATCTGAAATACGGATCCGCGGACAATCAGGACCAGATCATCGAGAAATGCCTGTCGGACCAGTTGTTTGTCTTTTTGCAGGGGCAGGCTATCCTGTACATCAAAGTTTTCGATGATGCTGATGCTGCTTTCCATCAGATCTGCAAAGGCCTTGGCATCCCGTGTGCTGCGGAGCATCTCTTCAGCCTTTAGCAGTTTGCTGACAATCTGCTGTAACGCTGTGCTACCGATGTGTGGTTGCAAGTCGCGGACACTGCGGCGCCCCTCAAATATCAGCTTTCGGGATGTCTTGTCGTGGAGAATGCCTTTGCCCCTCAAATAATTGGCGTAGGCATAGGTGCGCTGTGGCCCGGTCAGTGACCTGAAGAGCAGGCCAACCTTTTGGTACCAGTCCGCATCAAGAAGGGGATCCAGCTCCTGTAGCAGGATAGACACTTCTCTGGGCAGGTTCTGTTTTGGTACATCGCTGACGTCTACCTCATCTGCCTGCCTGAACTGGCTCGATTTCTTTAGTGCCAGTGAGATGGAGCTTTCAATGCTATCCGGATCCTTTTTGCCACTGAGAATGTCGCGAAGGATGCCTGACAGCTCCAGCGCCGAGGCGAAGCGCTTCTCCGGCTCTTTCTCGACCATGCGCTCAAACAAACGCTGGTAACGGCGGAATCGGCCTGGCAGTGGCGGAATGGGATCCTTGCAATGCATGACCGCAAGGGCGGTGAAATCCGGGTTGTCGTAGGGTACTCGCTTGCTCAACATTTCGTAGAACATGATGCCGAGAGAGTAGATGTCGGCACGGCCATCGAGTTGCCGGGCCTGAACCTGCTCGGGGCTCATGTAACGGGGCGTACCCAGTACCTGCCCCACCATGGTGACCTGATCGGCACCACTTTGCAGACGGGCGATGCCAAAATCGGTGAGCACTGCCGAGCCATCTTCCCGGAACATGACGTTGTCCGGCTTGACGTCCCGGTGCACAAAGCCCTTTTCGTGGGCCTGATGCAGCGCCGAGGCGAGCTGGGCGAGGATCTCCAGGGTTAGCTTTTCGTCCAGACCGTCCTTGATCCGGCCCTTCAGGTCACCACAGGGCAAGTATTCCATGACCATGTAGTAGGAGCCGTTGGACTGGCCGAAATCGTAGACCGGAATGATGTGAGGATGAGACAGGTTGGCAACGGTCTTGGCCTCACGCAGGAAGCGCTCGGCAAATTCCTTGTTCTCAGCGTACTGGGGCAGCAGTGCCTTGATGGCGACTTTGCGGCCGAAGGACTCCTGAGTGGCCAGCCAGACTCTGGCCTGTCCTCCGACCCCCAGCTCGCCGTGAATCTTGTATCCGGGTAGTTCCATGATTCCCTCACCCGCCGTGCTCGACGGCTTTATCCCTTACATCGCCCGAAGGATTCTGCCGGGCTGCAGTGACTAACCGTCGGTATAGTGGCAGTCTGATATGGGTTTGGGAAGTCTGGAAGCCGCCAAGGGCGCGGCTTAGCAGCCAAACGTCTCACTGAAGTCCATGTCATCACCCCTGGCCTTGACCGGGTTTTTTGCCAGCGTCGGCGGCATCTCTGCAGGCGGCACCGGTGGCCATCCGCCGAGGGAATGCCAGTGATTGACGATGGTGCAAAACAGCTCGGCGGTGCGTTGGGCGTCGTAGAGCGCCGAGTGGGCCTCGCGCTGGTCGAAGGGGATACCAGCCATCTCGCAGGCTTTGGCCAGCACGGTCTGGCCAAATGCCAGGCCGCCGAGTGTGGCAGTGTCAAAGCAGGAAAAGGGGTGGAACGGGTTGCGCTTGTGGTCGACGCGAACGGCAGCGGCCTTGACGAAATCATTGTCGAAAAAGGCGTTATGGCCGACCAGAACCGCCCGGTTGCAGCCGTAGTGGCGTACGGCTTGCCGGGAAAGATCGAATACACCGCTTAGGGCTTCCTGCTCCGACACGGCGCCACGGAGTGGGTTTTCGGGGTCAATGCCGGTGAAATCCAGCGCTGCCTGCTCGATATTGGCACCCTCGAATGGCTCCACATGGTAGTGACACCAGCGTCCGGGTTGCAGGCGGCCGTCCTCGTCCATGTCGATCAGCACTGCAGCAATTTCCAACAGGGCGTCGGTACGGGGGTTGAAACCACCGGTTTCTACATCCACGACCACGGGCAGAAAGCCACGGAAGCGGGCAGCAAGTGAGGGTGTCTGATCAGTCATCGGGGCTCCAGTTCGGGGGCCCATGCTACCCGATCCCGGGCACAGAGAAAAACGCGATGAATGGATAACCGCGCTTACTGCCCCTACAATACGCGCCCTGTCGAACCGATCACTCACTGCGGGGTGTTGCATGTCCGAGATCAAGAAGGTGGTACTGGCCTATTCCGGGGGGCTCGATACCTCGGTCATCGTTCGATGGCTGCAGGAAACCTACCAGTGTGAGGTGGTGACCTTTACTGCCGATATCGGTCAGGGCGAAGAGGTTGAGCCTGCTCGGGCCAAGGCTCAGGCCATGGGCGTGAAAGAAATCTACATCGAGGACCTGCGCGAAGAGTTTGCCCGCGATTTCGTGTTCCCGATGTTCCGCGCCAACACTATTTACGAGGGCGAGTACCTGCTCGGTACCTCCATCGCCCGCCCGCTGATTGCCAAGCGTCTGATCGAAATCGCCAACGAAACCGGTGCTGATGCCATATCCCACGGCGCCACCGGCAAGGGTAATGATCAGGTTCGCTTTGAACTCGGTGGCTACGCGCTGAAGCCGGGCGTAAAGGTGATTGCGCCCTGGCGAGAGTGGGATCTGACCTCCCGCGAAAAGCTGATGGATTACTGCGAAACCCATAACATCCCGGTGGACTTCGCCAAGAACAAGAAGAAGTCGCCGTACTCCATGGATGCCAACCTGCTGCATATCTCTTACGAGGGCGGCAATCTGGAGGATCCGTGGTGGGAGCCGGAAGAAGACATGTGGCGCTGGAGCGTCAGCCCGGAAACCGCACCGGACAAGCCGACCTATGTCACCCTGACCTATCAGAAGGGCGACATTGTCGCCATTGATGGCAAGGCCACCAGTGCCGCGGAGGTGTTGGCGCAATTGAATGCCGTTGCCGGCGCCAATGGCATCGGCCGGCTTGATCTGGTGGAAAACCGCTATGTGGGCATGAAGTCCCGCGGTTGCTACGAAACCCCGGCGGGCACCGTCATGCTGCGCGCCCATCGCGCCATTGAGTCGCTGACGCTGGATCGCGAGTCGGCCCATCTGAAAGACAGCATTATGCCCAAGTACGCCGAGCTGATTTATAACGGCTACTGGTGGTCGCCGGAGCGACTGGCACTGCAGCAGCTGATTGACGCGACTCAGGAATACGTTAACGGCGAGGTGCGGGTGAAACTCTATAAAGGCAATGTCAGCGTGGTCGGACGTCGTTCTGACGACAGTCTGTTCGACGCTTCCATCGCCACCTTCGAAGACGATGCCGGCGCTTACAACCAGAAGGACGCCGAGGGCTTTATCCGCCTGAATGCATTGCGCCTGCGGATTGCCGCCAAGAAAGGCCGGCGCATGCAGTAGCGTCAGACTTGCTTGACGTTGACCCCAAAAACGCCCGACCCTAGTCGGGCGTTTTTTTACAGGTGCAGCAGTCGCCAATATGACGCTACTCGGCGATAACACTGCCGCCCTTCACACCGAGGACAGCCGTATGCGTATCCTTCACACCATGCTTCGTGTCGGCGATCTGGATCGTTCGATTGCGTTCTATACCGACGTACTCGGTATGCGATTGCTGCGACGAAAGGACTACCCCGAGGGCCGCTTTACACTTGCCTTCGTGAGTTATCAGGACGAATCCGAAGGTGCTGCCATCGAGTTGACACATAACTGGGATACCGAACAGTACGAGATCGGTACCGGCTATGGACATGTGGCGCTGGCGGTGGACGATGTCTATGCCGCCTGTGAGCGGATCCGGCAACGGGGTGGCAGGATTACCCGTGAACCAGGACCGATGAAGCACGGCAGCACCGTTTTGGCCTTTGTCGAAGACCCGGATGGGTACAAGATCGAGCTGCTCGGCGAAAAGCGGGCAGATGAGTGAAGGAGTCGGGGATGCAGAAGATCGGATGGCGCGAGTGGGCCAGTCTGCCGGAGCTAGGCATCCAGCGCATCAAGGTGAAGGCTGATACCGGCGCTCGCACGTCGGCTTTGCATGCGTTCGAATTGCAGACCTATCTTGATGAGGGTGAAGAGTGGGTGCGCTTTCTCATCCATCCTCTGCAGAAAAACAATGATCTGGTGACGGAATGCATATGCCGGGTGGTGGAGCGCCGGCAGGTAACCGACTCCGGTGGGCGTACCGAGGAACGGATTGTCATCGCTACAGATATTCGGCTCGGGGACCGTCGCTGGCCGATCGAGATAACCCTGACGGATCGTGAGAACATGAAATTTCGCATGCTGCTTGGCCGCACCGCCATGGACGGTCTCTGTGTCGACCCGAATGCTTCCTATCTGCTCGGTCGCAAAAAGCGCCGCAAGAGTTGAAGATGAAAATCGCTATTCTTTCTCGTAACAGGGATCTCTTCTCAACCCGTCGTCTGGTGGAGGCTGGCCAGCAGGCAGGTCATGAGATGCACGTTATCGATACCCTTCGCTGCTACATGAGCATGGCATCCGGCAAGCCGGAGATTCACTACCGTGGCCGAAGGCTGGACGGGTTCGACGCCGTGATCCCGCGGATTGGCGCCTCCATCACCTTCTACGGTACCGCAGTATTGCGTCAGTTCGAGATGATGGGAGTGTTCCCGATCAATGAATCGGTGGCGATCAGTCGCTCCCGTGACAAGCTGCGCTCGCTGCAGTTACTGGCTCGCGAGGGCATTGGCCTGCCGGTGACCGGTTTCGCTAATGCGCCGGATGATATTCCCGACCTGATCGGCATGGTCGGGGGGGCGCCGCTGGTGATCAAATTGCTGGAGGGAACTCAGGGCATTGGTGTGGTGCTGGCGGAGACCCGTCAGGCGGCGGAGTCGGTGATCGAAGCCTTTATGGGCCTGTCGGCCAACATCATGGTGCAAGAGTATATCCGTGAGGCTAAGGGCGCAGATATTCGCTGCTTTGTTATCGGTGGCAAGGTGGTGGCGGCGATGAAGCGTCAGGCGAAGGACGGCGAGTTTCGTTCGAACCTGCATCGTGGCGGCGTCGCAAGTCTGGTCCGGATCACACCGAAGGAGCGCGCCACTGCGGTGCGGGCGGCTCAGGTGATGGGGCTGAATGTGGCTGGTGTTGATTTGCTGCGCTCCGATCGCGGGCCTCTGGTGATGGAAGTGAACTCATCTCCCGGGCTTGAGGGAATCGAGGGGGCGACAGGCAGGGATGTGGCTGGCATGATCATCGCATTCGCCGAGCAGAATGCCCGGCCACACCGTACTCGTACCAAGGGGAGTCGTGGATGAGCGCGCAGGAATCAGCGGCATCGTTTGAACTTGCCGGCACCCGAATCGCGCCGGGACAGCGCGCTATTGTTGAAATGCCTGCCGCGCAGCTGTACACCAATACCCCACTCAATATTCCGGTTCATGTTGTGCATGGCCGACGCCCGGGCCCTGTGCTGCTGGTATGCGCCGCGATTCACGGTGATGAGTTGAACGGCGTCGAGATTATTCGCCGGGTGTTGCAGTCACAGACGCTGCGCAGCCTTCGTGGCACGCTGGTGGCGGTGCCGGTGGTGAATGTGTTCGGCTTTATTCACAAATCCCGCTATTTGCCGGACCGACGTGACCTGAATCGTTGTTTTCCCGGTTCCGAGACCGGCAGCCTTGGTGCCCGCATGGCCTGGCTGTTCAAGACCCAGGTGCTGGATCGCTGCACCCATGCTATCGACCTGCATACCGGCGCGGTCTACCGTAGCAACTTGCCGCAGATTCGGGCCAATCTCGACAGCGCGGGCACCGCCGACATGGCGCGGGCATTTGGTGTGCCGCTGGTGCTGAACTCGGTGTTGCGTGATGGCACGTTGCGCGAGGTGGCGGAAGCCCAGAATATTCCTGTGATTACCTATGAGGCCGGCGAGGCCCTGCGCTTTGACGAGGCGAGTATTCGTGCCGGAGTCCGTGGTGTGATCAATGTCATGCGCCATCTCGACATGCTGGCGCCGTCGCGCAAGCCCCATGCGGAGATTGAACCGGCGGTGGCACGCAGCTCGATCTGGGTCCGGGCTGAGCGTGATGGGGTGTTCCGCGCACTGGTAGGGCTTGGCGACAGGATCAAGAAGGATCAGCTGTTGGGTCGCATCAGCAGTCCGTTTTCCAGTGATGAAATGGAAATCCTCTCGCCCTGCGCCGGCATTCTGGTGGGTCGTGATAACCTGCCGCTGGTGAATGAGGGTGAAGCCCTGTTCCATATTGCCCGCTTCGAGGAGGTAAGAGAGGTGGCGCAGCAGGTGCAGGCATTCGCTGCTGATATTCTCGAAGGTGTCACCCTCGGGGTGGCGATGGAGCCGCCGATTGCACCCTGACTTGCCGGAGATGACATGACGCAGTCCGTTGCAATTATTGGCAGCGGCATGGCAGGTCTCGCCGCTGCCCATGGTTGCCGGCAACAGGGCTGGACAGTCGCCCTGTTTGAGGCTCAACCCGCTCACGGCATGAACGCCCATGCGTTGCAGGTGGAAGGCGGGGTAGTGGATGTGCCGTTACGGGTGATGAATCCCACTGCCTGGTCCAGCGTACTGTCGCTTGCCGCCGAAGTCGGTGTCAGTACCTTTCCTGTTCGCACCTATGTGTCCTGTAGTTGGCCGGATCAACAGACCTGGTTCCGCAGCGCGCGTATCCCCTGGCTGGGCTGGCCGACGGTGGGCAGCTGGCGCTATCTCAACCGACGCAGCCTGACTCTGGCCCGCGGTCTTCATCACTTGGCCAGAGTCAGTCGCATGGCTGAATCCATGCCCGAGCAGATGACCATGGCTGAATGCCTTGAGCGCGAGGGCTTTGATCCTTTGTTTTGGCGCGGTCTGGTGCTGCCGTTGCTGACCACGATCTGCACCTGCGATGAAACACACTTGATGACCTGGCCGGCGCGTCAGTTGTTGTTGTTGCTGCAACAGATCCTGCATGGCGATGGACTGGTGCGACTACAGGGTGGTACCACGGCGCTAGTCGATGGGCTGACGCGGGGTTTGCCCCGGATTAGTGGCAGCGCAGTGCAACAGGTCATTGAACGCGAGCACGGCGTGGAAGTACGTAATGGGCGTGGAGAAGGTGGACTGTATGACCGGGCTATCATCGCCACCCAGGCGAATCAGCTCGATTTTCTCGAAGGCGAGCGTTATCAGTCGGAAAAACAGATATTGTCGGGCGTCAGGTTTGATAGCGGAGAGCTGGTGGTACACCGCGATCAACGTTTCATGCCCGGTCACCGACGTGACTGGACAGCGCTCAACTTCCGAATCGAACCGGACCTGAGCTCGGTGATGTTTACTGTCTGGGTCAATCCGGTGGAACCCACATTGGTGCAGGCGGAACCTGTTTTCCAAACCTGGAATCCCCGCTTTGAGCCCCGCTCCGTGCTGGCGCGCATTCCCCTGCAGCGCGCTGTTACCCACGCCGGCACGGCGGCGATTCATCGCCAGTTGGTGCTTTGGCATCAGCAGCCGGGCCGTCGAATATTCTATTGCGGTTCCTGGGCCCACGACGGTGTGCCGTTACTGGAGTCGGCGGTCCGTTCCGGACAGTCTGTGGTGGAGTGCCTGCGTCGTGACAGCCAGACAGGTTGAACGCCTTGCCATCGCTGGCGAGCTGCTGGCAGGAGGCGATGGTGACCCACGCTGGAACAACCTCGGTTACTGGCGCGACGCGAATGAATATACCGCCGCCTGTCAGGCGTTGGCCCGTCGGCATGGCGAGGTTGCACGGCTGGGTAATGGCGATCGCGTGCTGGAACTGGGTTGCGGCCATGGTGTGGCGCTATCGCTCTGGTGCGACGCCTTTGCCGTGACCGAAGCAGTCGGCCTCGACTGCCGGGCCTCTGGCTATAACACCGAGCACCGACGCGTTGTCGGCCGCTTTGATGAGCCGCTACCGGACTCGCTGTCACGCTATCGGTTTGACGTCATCCTCTGTGTTGACGCAGCCTATCATGCGTCATCTCTGTCAGCATTACTGGCGTCCGTCATCCCTGTTCTGGAGCGGGAAGGGCGTCTTGCACTGAGTCTGCTGGTACGGCCAGACGACTATCACGCTCGGCCGCTGTTCCAGCGTTTGTTGCATCAGTGGTTACTGAAAACGGCCGGGTTGCCTGACGCGTCCTTCTGCGATCATAGCGCGGTGCAACACCAACTATTGGCGTGCGGGTTTTTGGATGTGGTGTGCGAGGATCTCAGTGAGGATGTGTTTCCCGGATTTTACCACTGGGTGCAGCGGCGTCATCGAGAGCTTGTTTTTTCCCGGCGCTGGTCGCGGGGCTGGCTGAAGATACGGATCACCGCCATCTGGTGTTACTGGATGCACCGAAAAAAGCTGGGTCGGTATCTGCTGGTATCGGCAACGCGGCGAGGAATTGCTCAGTAGTCCGGTCGCTTGCTCAGCGGGTACTCGCACAGATCCTCGATAATGCAGCTGCCGCACTTCGGCTTACGGGCAATGCAAGTGTAGCGACCGTGCAGGATCAGCCAGTGGTGGGCATCAAGCTTGAACTCATCGGGGATCACCCGCAGAAGGCGTCGTTCGACTTCCAGAACATTCTTGCCGGGGGCAATTTTCGTTCGATTGGAGACGCGGAAGATATGGGTATCGACCGCAATGGTGGGTTGGCCGAAGGCGGTATTCAGCACCACATTGGCGGTCTTGCGGCCGACGCCGGGGAGCGCTTCGAGAGCGTCGCGTTCCTGCGGCACTTCACTGTTGTGCTGTTCAATCAGAATCCGGCAGGTTTTGATGATGTTCTCGGCTTTGGCGTTAAACAGGCCAATGGTCTTGATGTATTGCTTTAACCCCTCTACGCCCAGGGCAAGGATGGCTTCCGGCGTATTGGCCACCGGAAACAGTCTGGAGGTGGCCTTGTTGACGCCCACGTCCGTGGCTTGAGCGGAGAGGGTGACGGCCACCAGCAGCTCAAACGGCGTGGAGTAACTCAGCTCCGTGGTCGGCGCCGGATTATGGTCCCGCAGCCGGGCAAAAATTTCAGTGCGCTTGTGTCGGTTCATTCTTGCCTTGCTCGGACTCAATATCGTCAAGACGTGGAATGCTCGGGTCCTGCTCGCAGCGACTGGGTCGCTTCTCCGGGGCCGGAATCGGACGAGGCCTTAGAAGGTATGTGGGATGAGCACTCAAGGCACTTTCCGCTGTGTACTCTGACGGCGGTGGAGCAGCTGGATAGCCCCGCTCTCCCTGACCGTCCGTGCCGGCAGACCACAAAAGCTGATGCTCCCAATCATAGCGGATGGGGGTAGGTGAGAACGGGTCCTGGGGGGGCTCGGAAAGCACTTCGTCGAGTGATCGGGCCGGCTGTCCGTAGGTAAGTTCATACTGTTTTAATGCCAGCGCGATCTGCAGGCTGCTGACAAAGAAGTCGGTAAGGCAGTGATTGACGTTTAGCCGCTGAACAAACCCGTCCGTGTTTGGCACTCTGGCGATGGCTGAGTCGGGAGTAAAGTAATCAGACCAGTGCCGGGCGCCGGGCGCTGGGGGAGTCGAGTCATGCAGTGCTGTGCAGGGCATGGCCATTATCTCAAGGTGCCTGGTCTGCTGATCAGCAACATGGCGGTCGAACGTCTGCCAGTGGCTGTAAAAGCGGGGGAACATATAGGAGAGTGTATCGTATACCGCTTCGCCACAAATCAGCTGTTGATCTTCTTCCAGCACATGACAGTCTTCGGCCCACCAAGGATAAAAATTGATTGCATTAGACAAGCGGGTTGAGAACGGTGTGTTGACGTGACTCAGGAAGGCTAGCCGGGAAAACAGCGCCTCATTCTGGGATACTTTTGCAGGTAAAGAGTCGTATGGGAAAGACAGTTGGTTGGCACTGAGGATTAGCCGCTCCAACTCCTCCAGGCTTGCCGCATCGGCTATCAATCGCTGCAGGGTGGAAACAAGGGAAAGCTGCTCTCTCTGGGCCAAGAAGAGCGATATCAGGGTCGCGCCCTCATCCCGGTAGAGCAGCTTGATCATGTGTGCTGCGTCCAGAAAAAGCTCACTGCCTTCCTCCTGTTGCCCATTCTGCCAATGCCACTGGCCAGCGCTGATAATCACCGACATTATCCGGAATACATCCGAGTAGCTGTAGCTATGGATGTCAACGGCATAGTCGGAGCGCATGGCGTCAAAGCGTCTCAGGTCTCTCACCAGAGGGAAGAGTTCGGCCGACTGTAAGATCTGGCGTTCTATTTTATTGCTGTCCCATGGCCGCTGCTGCCGAGCCATCTGAATGATGTCCGGGTCGACGGTATGAGAGGTATCAACAAATATCTGTTGCCACAGCGGAAAGGCATTCTGCTCATCCGCTACGGATGGCAGTTCGGCGATCAGAGCCTCGCGGTCTGGTAGCGGGGCAGAGTCAGCGCCAAGCGTGAGCAGTAGCAGGGCTGACACCGGCACTAGCACAAGCGCAAGTATCAGGGGGGCAAGAAAGTTTTTGATT
Source organism: Alcanivoracaceae bacterium (assembly GCA_046292765.1). Classification (GTDB taxonomy): domain Bacteria; phylum Pseudomonadota; class Gammaproteobacteria; order Pseudomonadales; family Alcanivoracaceae; genus PGZG01. The sequence goes on from JBKBQA010000004.1 coordinate 262,442, forward strand.
CGCATGTCTGGTGGTCTCATGCCCTGTGATAATCAGGCCACCGAGCCCGTGGTGCGCACCCGGCGGCTGGTTTTTGGTTCGGCGTCGGCGCGACGTTTGGCGGCGTCCTTGAGGCGTTTGTCGAGCACATTCTTGGCGGCAATGATCAGACCAAGACCGATAAAGGCGCCGGGTGGCAGAACGGCCAGCAGGAAGCCGCGGTAATCTTCGATCAGGGTGATCTCCCAGCTGGCGGCGGCAGGGCCGAACAGCAATTCCATATTGGTCATCAGGGTGCCAAGGCCGAGCGCTTCGCGCAGGGCGCCCAGTAGTACCAGCACTACCAGAAAGCCGAGGCCCATCATGGCGCCATCGAGCATGGAAGGTAACACGCCATGTTTTGATGCGAAGGCATCAGCGCGGCCCAGCACGGCGCAGTTGGTCACGATCAGGGGAATGAAGATGCCAAGGATTTCGTAGAGCTCGAAGGTGAGTGCCTGCATCAGCATTTCAATCACGGTGACCAGTGCGGCGATGATCATCACGAATGCCGGCAACCGGATTGCCGGCGTGACATAGTGACGAATCAGCGACACGCAGGTATTCGAACCGGCCAGCACCGCCATGGTGGCGAGCCCCAGCCCCAGCGCGTTCACCACGGTGCCGGACACCGCCAGCAGTGGGCACAGGCCAAGGATTTGCACCGTGGCGGGGTTATTGTTCCACAGGCCATCGAGGCTGATCTTGCGGTAATCAGTCATCGCAGGTCTCCATGGCAGCGGCGCGGGCGGGAAGGTCGAACAGCGTTGCCTGTTCGCGGGCAACATACTGAAGGGTGCGATGCACGGCGCCGACGACCGCCCTCGGCGTGATGGTGGCGCCGGTAAAGGCGTCAAAAATGCCGCCATCCTTTCTGACGGCCCACCCGGCATCAGCAGGGTTGCTTAATGAACGGTTGTTGAAGCCGGCAATCCAGTCGGACTTGCGGATATCGATACTGTCGCCGAGCCCCGGTGTTTCATTATGCGGAGGCGTCACCCGGACACCGGTGATGATGCCGTGGGTATCCACACCCACCAGCAGACGAATCGCGCCACCATAGCCATCCGGTGTGGTGGCTTGCAGCACCAGTCCAGCCGGTTCGCCATTGCTTCTTGCCCGATAGACACTGTGTGTGCCACGGCCGAGCAACGGATCCTCCACCACCACCATGTCGGCGAGCAGGGCATTGTCGAAGCGAGCCGCCGGCATCACTTCAATCAGTGATCCCTTCAGTGCCAGCTCGCGATTACAGTTGATGCGCTCAAGCGTGCCAGCATTGGTCAGCGCCAGTATGGCGGCGGTGCTTACCGCAAACAGCGATAGCACCAGCGAGTTACGGGTAATCGCCTGACCAATCATCGCACCACTCCCCGTTTCGCCTTGTGATGGCCATAGGTGCGTGGTTGGGTGTAGTAATCAATCGTTGGCGCCGCCAGATTCATCAGCAGCACCGCGAACGCCACGGCGTCCGGATAGCCGCCATGGCTGCGGATCACCCATACCAGTACGCCGATCAGGGCAGCGAAAATAAGCCGGCCGTAGCGGCTGGTGGCGCCGCTGACCGGATCGGTGGCAATGAAGAAGGCGCCGAACATGGCCGCGCCGCTGAACAGGTGAAACAGTGGGCTGGCATAACGGCTGCTGTCGTAGAGCCAGAACGGCAATGCCGTCAGCGCCAGTCCGGCGAGCATGGCAACCGGGATATGCCAGCTGATGATCCGGCGTGCCAGCAAATAAAGGCCACCGAGCAGAAAGGCGACGTTAACCCATTCCCAACCAAGGCCGGCAAACTGGCCATGCAGGATGGATTGGGCCGCGAGCTGCTCTTCGTTGCCGGCCCAGGTGCGGAAGCTGTCCAGTGGTGTTGCTCCAGTAAACGCATCGGCGTTGGCACTCGCCAGTGTCATGCGCAGGGAGTCGAACCAGGATGGTGCCTCGTGGGGACCAATCCAGCGTGTCATCTCCAGGGGAAACGAGATCAGCAGCACAACATAGCCGACCATGGCGGGATTGAACGGGTTCATGCCAAGACCGCCGTAGAGCTGCTTGGCAAGGACAATGGCAGCGAGCACGCCGATTACGATCAGCCACCAGGGTGCGGTGGGCGGAATCGCCAGCGCCAGCAACACCGCTGTGAGTACAGCACTCCAGTCGCGCAGCGCAAAGCTCACATCGTAGCCGCGCCACTTTCGCATCGCGGCCTCTGCCGCCACCGCCACAGGAATCGCGACCGCCAGATTAAACAGCGTGCCCCAGCCAAATAGCCAGGTCAGTGCGACCACGCCGGGCAGGGTGGCGTAGATCACCTGGCGCATGAACGCCCCGGTGTGGTTGCCGCTGCGGGTGGTGTGAGGTGAGGTGACGGTGATCAGGCTCATGCGTCTGCCAGTCCCTGTTCGTCAGTGGCGGCCTTGAGCGCGCCGGCGGCAACCTGCGCTTCCCGCTGCAACGCGTCCAGTTCGCGACTCAGGACATTGATGCGTTCGTCATCACCCTTGATCCGGGCTGCTTCCAGATCGCGGCCCTTTTCCCGTGCCGCCGCTTCGGTGCGCGCAGCTTCGATCTTCAGTGTTTTCAGATCACTGCCACTGGCGCGCAGATCGGCTTTGGCTTGATCCACCAGCATGCCCAGGGCGTCCCGCGCCTTGTCGGATTTCAGTTTGAAGCGTTGCACCTGTTGGCGCAGCTCATCGAGATTATCAGCGCCATCGCGTTCGGCCCGTTCAAGGGCAGCGCTGGCTTCCTTGAACTGCTTGTGAGAAATGTTGAAGGCAGTCTTCAGTGCCTTCATCTTTTGTGCCCGTTCGGCGCCGTGATCTTTGCTTTCGTCTTTGTCGACAGCTGTCACGGTGTCGGTAACGGCGGGGGTAGTCGTGGCGGGCGCAGCCGGTCCGGCTTCTCGCACTGCCGCCTTGGCGGCATCCGCTTTGGCTTTCAGGCCATCCGCCTCGGCGCGCAAGGTGGCAACATCATCGCGCCCATCTGCTTCCGCTTCTTTTAACGCCTTGACGGCGGCCTTGTAGGCGGATGACGCTTCAAGGGAAGCAGCCTTCAGTGCCGCCACATCGACTTTTGGTGCAGCGGGCGCGGTGCCGGCATCACGTACTGCCGCTTTGGCGGCGTCCGCTTTCGCTTTTAACTGCTCTGCCTGAGTGGCAAGTGCAGCAACGTCGTCGCTGCCACTGGTCTCTGCTTCTTTCAGTGCCTTGACGGCGGCCTTGTAGGCGGCAGAGGCTTCAAGCGATGCTGTTTTGAGGGCGGCCACGTCGACGCCCGGCGGGGTAGCGGCAGGTTTGCTGACTTCCAGTCGTGCCTTGCGACGTGCTTCCTTCTCAGCCTGTTCCCTCTCCAGTCGTGCCTGGCGGGCCTCGAAACGAAGGCGCGCCCGGTCGGCTTTCTGCTGCTCTGCGGCGGCCTTGCGTACTTCGCCTTTGGCAAAGCGGTAGTACTGCACTAGAGGGATATGGCTCGGGCAAACAAAGGCGCAAGCGCCGCACTCAATACAGTCCATCAGGTTGTAATGCTGAGCTTGTTCCAGATCCTGATTCTTTGCATACCAGTAGAGCTGTTGTGGTAACAAATCCGCCGGGCAGACGTCGGCACAGCTGCCGCAGCGGATGCAGGGCTGCTCCGGTGCTGGCGCTGGCAGTTCGGCTTCAGTGGCGGCCAGCAGGCAGTTACTGGTCTTCACCACCGGGATCGCAGTGCTGTGCAGGGTAAAGCCCATCATCGGCCCTCCCATCACCAGTCGGCCAATGCGCTCTCGATCCGCGCCCGCACAATCGAGCAGTGTGCTCACCGGTGTACCGAGCAGTACATCGACATTGCCCGGCTCTCTGAGCGCCTTGCCGGTCAGGGTGGTAACGCGACTGATCAGCGGTTCTCCCACCACAATGGCGCGGTAGATGGCCCGCGCGGTGCCGATATTTTGGCAGACCACGCCGACCTGGGCCGGGATGCCGCCGCTTGGCACTTCCTTGCCGGTGAGCATGTAGATCAATTGCTTCTCGCCACCGGAGGGATATTTGGTCGGCACCACGGCGATCTCGATACCGGTGCCGGTGGCGGCGCGGCGCATGGCTTGGATGGCTTCCGGTTTGTTGTCCTCGATGCCGACGATGACTTCCTTCGGGTTGAGGATGTGGCGGATGATTTCGATGCCACCAATAATTTCGGCTGCGCGCTCGCGCATCAGCATGTCATCTGCAGTGATGTAGGGCTCACATTCCACCGCGTTGATTACCAGCTGCTCGATCGGATGCTCCGGGCGCGGGCTCAGTTTTACCGCAGTCGGAAAGCCGGCGCCGCCCATGCCAGCGATCCCTGCCTCGCGTAATCGCGCTACCAGTGCGGTGGGAGGGCAGCAGGTGCGCCAGTCCGGCAACGGATGCAGCTCGCACCACTCTTCCTTGCCATCCGGTTCAAGCACAATGCAAGGCGCATCAAGGCCAGAGGGATGCTGGATCGGACGGGCGCCGATGGCGACCACCACTGCGGAGGTAGGCGCATGAACCGGTACGCTGACGGCGCCCTGAGCTTCGGCAATCTTCTGGCCCTTGAGAACACGCTGGCCGATCTCCACCACTGCCTTGGCCGGCGCGCCAAGGTGCATGTTGAGTGGCAGAATCAGTTGCGGCGGTAGCGGTGCCGGGCGAATGGGCCGCTGGTTGGACAGGCTTTTGTGCTGCGGCGGATGAATGCCACCGTGGAAATCGAATAGCACGCGCGGCTTGCCGATGGAGGCTGTCACAGGTTCACCAGCGGGATCAGATTGTCAGGACGATTGCCGACACCGGGCGGACGCTGCCAGCTCCAGGTGTTCAGGGTCGGCGCCAGCTCCACCATGTCGATGCAATCCACCGGGCAAGGTTCGACACACAAATCGCAGCCGGTGCATTCATCCGCAATCACGGTGTGCATCAGTTTGGCGGCACCGACGATGGCATCCACAGGACAAGCCTGAATGCATTTGGTGCAACCGATGCACTCGTCTTCGCGAATCACTGCCACTCGTTTGACGTCGACGGCGCTGCCTTCCTCCGCATCAAGGGGCAGGACTTCGCGGCCGAGCAATTCAGACAGCGCCACCACGGTGACTTCACCGCCGGGCGGGCAGCGGTTGTGATCTTCGCCGCCGGCAATGGCTTCGGCATAGGGGCGGCAGCCGGGGTGACCACACTGGCCGCACTGGGTCTGCGGCAGCAGGGCATCAATCTGGTCGACGATGGGATCGCCCTCGACGCGGAATTTCTCCGAGGCAAAGCCGAGCAGAGCGCCAAATACGGCGGCCAGCGCGAGCAGGGCAACGATGGCGAGTAAAATTGTCATTACAGAATCGCCGTCACAGTTTAATCAATCCCGAGAAGCCCATGAACGCCAGTGACATCAGGCCGGCAGTGATGAGACCAATGCTCGGGCCGCGAAACGCCACGGGCACATCGGCAACGGCAATGCGCTCACGCATGGCCGCAAACAGCACCAGCACCAGCGAGAAACCCAGCGCCGCACCAAAACCGTAGGTGAGGGAAGACATAAAGGTGGCATCTTCCTTGCGCACATTCAGCAGCGCCACACCAAGCACGGCACAGTTTGAGGTGATCAGTGGCAAGAACACGCCAAGCACCCGATACAACAGCGGACTCGCCTTGCGGACAAACATTTCCGTGAACTGCACCGCCACCGCAATCACCAGAATGAAGGAAATGGTGCGCAAGTATTCGAGCTGCAGCGGCACCAGAATCCAGCTCCAGGTGAGATAGGCGAGTACCGAGGAGAGTGTCAGCACGAAGGTGGTGGCCAGCGACATGCCCATGGCGGTCTCGACCTTATTCGAGACACCCATAAACGGGCACAGGCCCAGAAACTGGACCAGCACAAAGTTATTCACCAGCACGGCGCTGATCAGGATCAGAACGGTCTCGGTCATGGTCGTGTGACCAACCCCTATACAATACGTTTACCCGAAGCGAAGGCGCATAGTATGGGCCACCGGCCGGAGCGCCTCAAGAATGATTCCGAATAAGCTCAAGTCATTGATCGGCCGGCATTACATCGACAGATTCTAGGGGCATGTCCGGGTCGCCGTCGGGACTGCGCATCGGTGCTACTGTTGACACATGGGTACAACAGTCGGCTGATTGAAGCTTGACCGCCGTCGTGCTTCTATGGAATTCACTATGACAGGAGTCCTTATCATGAACGATGAAACCAGCAATTTCGTGTCAACCAGTAGCGCGCCAACCAATAGCTCGCCAACTAAGGGCGCACCGACCACCGGCCGCGTCGCCCACAGTCTTCACGACGCGGTGGATGCCGCCGCAGCCAAAGCCAGCGGTGCGGAAGAGCATCTGCGCGAGCAGGCAGGAAAGGCCCGCACCCGCGCCGGCGAGGTGGCGGGGACCGTTGCCAGCTATGCCCGAGACAATCCGTTGGCGGCAATGGGTATCGCCTTCGCCGCCGGAGTGGTAGTCGCTTCCCTGGCCCGGCGTTAAGCGTGACGGACGAGACTTCAGCACCGGAAAACACAGAGTCCGGAGACGTCGCTCGTACCGAAGCGAACCCCGTCAATGAAAGGAGTCCCGGAGCGGATTCGACCGGTCCGGAGCAACAGCGCCGACAGGATGATGCCGCCCAGATGCTGGTGCGTGACCTGTCCCGGATAAGCGCCGGCTTTGCCGACCTGTTCCGCGACAGTGTTGCCCTGCTCAAGGCCGAGTCGCGCCTGTTCGCGTCGACGCTGCTGCTGATTCTGGTGCTGGCGGTGGTGACCGGCTTTCTGCTCGCTGGTGCCACGCTGCTGCTGGTGGCGACGCCGGTGGTGCTGCTGATCGAGCTGGGTTGGGTTGGGCCGACGGCAGCGTTGGTGGCGGTGCTGGTGATGCTGGTGCTGGTTGCCGTCCTGTTAATGCGGCTGATTGCACGGCTTGGCCGTGAACTGGTGTTCCGGCGTAGCCGGGCCGCACTTGGACGCTGGTCCGGACGTGATCAGGATGGAGCTGCTTGATGATTTTTCACCACCGTCGTCATCGTCAGGCGGCTGATGCGGCAGAAGCGAAGCTGCTGGAGAATCGTGATGCCCTGCTGATGCAGGTGGCCGCACAGGAAGCACGCTGGCGCCAGCGCACTCCCTGGCTGCTGCCGCTGGCCTTTGTAGCCGGTTTTCTGCTCAAGCGCGCCCGTCCCGGTCGAAAGCTGTTTCGTCTCGGCCGCAGTCTGGTGCTAGTCGGCGACTGGCTCAATCACCGCGGCATCTATCGGCGAACACCCTGACGCGTGGTCAGGGTTCCAGTTCGGACCAGCGCTGGAAGGCCTGTTCCAGTGCCTGCTCTTTTTCCGCCAGTGTCGCCGTGGTGGCGGTAACACTGGCCGGCTCCCGGCGAAAAAACTCCGGGTCGCTGAGGGTCTGCTGAAGCGCGGCGATGGCAGTTTCCAGTGCTTCGATACGCGCTGGCAACTCTTTCAGCTCCTGCTGCTCCTTGTAGCTGAGCTTCTTCTTCGCCGGTGTTGATGCCGGCGAGGCCGGAGCCATTTTCGCTGCGGTTTTTTTCTCGCTCTGTTTTGACACAGGCTGGGCACGCTGTCGCAACCAGTCCTGATAGCCGCCAACGTACTCATTGACGTTGCCGTGCTCGAACACCAGCGTGGAGGTCACCACATTGTCGAGAAACTCCCGGTCATGGCTCACCAGCAAGAGGGTGCCCTGATACTGCATCAGTTGCTCCTCAAGCAGATCGAGAGTGTCGGCGTCGAGATCGTTGGTCGGTTCGTCCAGCACCAGCAAGTTGAAGGGGCGGGTGAACAGGCGCGCTAACAGCAAGCGGTTGCGTTCGCCACCGGACAGCGCCTTCACCGGCTGTCGGCAACGGGCTGGTTCAAACAGGAAATCCTGCAGGTATCCAACGATGTGTTTTGATTGCCCGTTTACTTCAATGAAGTCGCTGCCCTCGACCACGTTCTCGATGATCGACTTGTTTTCATCGAGGGTTTCCCTGAGCTGATCAAACCACGCAATTTGCAGGTTGGTACCGAGTTTCACCTTGCCCTGCTGGGGCTCCATGCGGCCGAGCAGGAGCTTCAGCAAAGTGGACTTGCCACAGCCGTTGGGGCCAATCAGGCCAATGCGGTCACCGCGCTGGATGGTAACGGCGAAATCGTGGAACAGGGTCTGGCCGGCGAAGGTGGCACCAAGACCCTCGGCCTCGATAACCAGCTTGCCGGAGCGATCACCCTGTTGCACCGTCATGTTGGCCTGGCCGGTGCGCTCGCGCCGCGCCGCCCGCTCCTGACGCATGGCTTTCAATGCCCGCACCCGACCTTCGTTGCGGGTACGGCGTGCCTTGATACCCTGACGGATCCAGCGTTCTTCCTGCGACAGCTTCTTGTCGAAGTCCGCATTGGCCTTTTCTTCGGCGTCGAGTTGCGCCTGCTTGCCTTCCAGATACTTGTCGTAACTGCCCGGCCAGCTGGTCAGACGGCCGCGATCCAGTTCGATAATGCGTGTGGCCAGAGCGCGCAGGAATGCCCGGTCGTGGGTGATGAACAGCAGGGTGCCATTCCAGCCCCTTAGAAACTCTTCCAGCCAGCGGATCGATTCGATATCGAGATGGTTGGTGGGCTCGTCAAGCAACAGAATGTCGGGTTCCTGCACCAGCGACTGAGCCAGCAGGACACGCCGCTTCATGCCCCCGGACAGTCCTGCGAAGTCCGTCTGTCCATCCAGTGCCAGTCGCGTCAGCACTGTGTCGACCCGTTGCGACAGGGTCCAGCCATCGCGGCTATCCAGTTCGTGCTGCAATACTTCGAAGCGTTTCATCTCGGCGTCCGAGGCGTCGGCCAACTGCAATGACAGCGCCGCATGTTCCGCCAGCACCGCCCCCAGATCACCGAGACCGCGGGCCACCACATCGAACACCGAGCCTTCGGTGTCCGGCGGCACTTCCTGAACCAGCCGGGCAATGGTCAGCCCAGGTTGCTTCTCCAGATCGCCGTCATCGGCCTGGATTTCGCCGGCAATGAGCTTCATCAGGGTTGATTTGCCGGCGCCGTTACGGCCCACCAGACAGAGGCGTTCGCCGGGTTCGATGGACAGGTTGACGCCATCCAGCAACGGCGCGGCGCCGTAACTCAGCTGGATGTTACGCAGGGTCAGCAAGGGCATGGTGCTCGGGTTCCGTTGGCTCGGGCGCGCAGTGTACCACTGTGCGGTCGCCGCAGATCGGTTGTGAAAGGTTTTGCCATCGGCGAATCGGTCGCCGTCACCTGTTACACTGCGCACTAATCCATCAACAGGCCTGCTCTGTGACCGCTGCGTTTTCCACCCTGTCCCTGCCCGCCGAGGTGCTGGCCAATCTCGACCAGCTCGGCTTCACCGAGATGACCCCTGTTCAGGCGCAAAGCCTGCCATTGATTCTGGCCGGCAAGGATGTGATCGCTCAGGCCCGTACCGGTAGCGGCAAAACTGCCGCGTTCGGGATTGGCCTGCTGCAGGCACTGAATCCACGCAATTACGACTGTCAGGCGCTGGTACTGTGCCCCACCCGCGAACTGGCCGATCAGGTAGCACGGGAGATTCGTCGGCTCGCCCGCGCGGCCGGCAATATCAAGATACTGACGCTGTGCGGTGGCGTTGCCATGGGTCCACAGGTGGGGTCGCTGGAGCATGGGGCCCAGGTGGTGGTGGGCACCCCTGGACGGGTTCAGAAGCACCTGCTGAAAGGCTCGCTGAAACTGGACGGATTAAGCACGCTGGTGCTCGACGAAGCCGACCGCATGCTCGACATGGGTTTTTACGACAGCATCGCCGAAATTATTGCCCAACTGCCGACCAGGCGGCAGACCTTGCTGTTCTCTGCCACCTACCCGGCCGGCGTCAAGCAGCTGGCGAAATCGTTCATGCTTGATCCCCAGCAGGTGCAGGCGGAATCACTCCATGACGACAGCGAGATCGAGCAACGATTCTACGAAATTGATCCGGAAGAGCGTCTGCAAACAGTGGCGAGGGTGCTGGCCTGCTACCGGCCGGAATCCACTGTGGCGTTCTGTTTTACCAAACAGCAGTGCGATGAGCTGACCCGATACCTTCGCGCCAACGGCATTGTTGCCGAGCCGCTGCATGGCGATATGGAGCAGCGTGACCGCGACGATGTGTTGACCCTGTTTGCCAACAAAAGCCTGTCGGTGCTGGTGGCGACGGATGTGGCGGCCCGCGGACTGGATATCGATGCGCTCGACATGGTGATCAATGTCGAGCTGGCTCGCGATGTCGAGACCCATGTTCATCGCATTGGCCGCACCGGCCGTGCCGGCAGGAAAGGACTTGCAGTCAGTCTGGTGGCGCCGCCGGAAGCGCGCCGTGCCCAGGCCATAGCTGAAATGCAGAAGGCACCGCTGAACTGGCACCCGCTGAGTAGTCTGAAGGCACAGAGTGGTGGCCAGCTTCAGCCGCCGATGGCAACCCTGTGCATTGCCGCCGGCCGCAAGGACAAGATCCGCCCCGGTGATATTCTCGGCGCATTGACCGGAGAAGCCGGTCTGCCGGGCAGTCAGGTGGGCAAGATCACCATCACTGATTTTCAGTCCTTCGTAGCGGTGGACCGCAGCATCGTGGCCGAGGCGCAGGCGCGGCTCAGCGCCGGCAAGATCAAGGGGCGCTCACTGCGGATCAGAGCCTTGTAAGGAGGTTGTCCATGTCTGTCAGAAAGGAGTTTTCGCCACTGGAGGTCGAGGCCTTTCCCAAGCAGTGCCGTAACTGTGGCAAGGTCTACGCTGATGAGCGGCAATTCCTTGCCGAAACAACTGCAGCCACCCAAGCCGCTTCGGGTATCCGCCCTGTGCATCATGATAACAGCGACAGCAATGTCTACCTCGAAGTGTTCCGTAATTGTGTTTGCGGTTCCACCCTGATGGAGCTGTTTCATAGCCGCCGCGATCTCAGCGAACAGGGCCTGACCCGCCGTCAGCTTTTTGACAGCATGCTGGCGATTCTTCGCGAGGCGGGCCACGATCGTCAGGTAGCCCGCGCCATTCTTCTGCAGCAGTTGCCTGCCTTCAAGGACAGCTGATCGTTCTTCGTCACGGAGTTGTTATGTCTGATTTCATTTTGCACAACTATGCCATGTCGCCGTTCGCGGAAAAGATTCGCCTGATGCTCGGCTACACTGGCATCGATTGGTTGTCAGTGGCGGTGCGGGAGATGCCACCGCGGCGCCCACTCGAGCCGCTGGCCGGTAAATACCGCAAGATCCCGGTGGCCCAGATCGGCGCCGACGTATTTTGTGATACCCGCGCGATCACCAGCGAAATCGCCCGCCTCAGCGGCAAGCCGGAGCTGGCGCTGGAGAATTGCAGTGAGGAGATTCAGGCATTTGTCCGGCACACTGATCTCGAGGTGTTTCTTGCCTGCATCCTGTCCGCGCCCGGAGGCACCCTGCTGGGTAAATTATGGAAAGGATCGTCGCTGCTGAATGTTGGCCGCTTTCTGCTCGATCGCATCAATATGGGGCGCACGGCGACAGTAAAGGCCATGGGGCCCAAACAGGCAAAGCAGATTGTCCGCTCCCATCTTGAGAGGCTGGATACGATGCTGGCGGTAACGCCTTTTTTGTTTGGTGGCACACCGACCATCGCTGACTTCAGCGCTTATCACAGCCTGTGGTTTATTCGTGACATGGGTGAATCGAAGTACGTCGATCGTTTTACCAATGTCAGTGACTGGATGGATCGCATGGCGGCATACGGGCATGGTCGCGTCACCGAAGTCAGTGCCGAGCATGCGCTTGATGTGGCGCTGTCTGCCGAGCCAAGAGCCTTGCCGGAGCCTGTCGATCCCACCGCCAGTGGCCAGATGGTGAAGATATCCCCGGACGACTACGGCCAGATCCCGGTGACGGGTCGGTTGCTGGCTGGCACCGACCATAGCTGGATCATTGGCCGTGATCATCCGCGCGTTGGCAAGGTGAATGTGTACTTCCCGAAACAGGGCTTCGTGATCAGTCCGTGCTGATCCCCACGGCAAGGTTGGTTCTCAGCCAGCGAAAAACCGCTTCGCCAGCTTTGCTCCGTCCTTGCCGGTGATCACTACGGCGGTGGCCAGACCGGCGATCATGGCGCCGGCCACGCCGCAGGTGATCACGTCCTGACCGGTCAGGTACAACCCCGGAATACTGGTTTTCGGTTTTAGCCATTTCTGTTCGAACCGCGACGGATCATGATCCAGTCCGTAGATTTCCCCTTTCTCGTAGCGGCAGAAGAAGTCGGTGGACAGCGGGGTAGACAGTTCGTAGTAATCGATCTTGCCGCGCAGTTGCGGGAAATGTTCATACAGCCGTTCCAGCAGCCGCTGCGACCATTTCTCTTTTAACGCATCGTATTCCTCGCCACGCTTGCCCCAGGGCTTGTCGGCCCACTTCGCAAACCAGTCATGCGGGCCGGGGGCGACGATCTCGATGGTGGCTCGGCCCGGGTATTTGCTCAGGAACTCCGGGTCCTTGGCGGAAGGGAACGAGATATACACCAGCGGCACCGGTTCATTCTCCGGGTCGGCAAAAAAGCGCTCCAGCGAACCCTCATAATCCTCGCTGCTGTAGAGCCAGTAGTTGGTTTTCGGCAGGCCGAGATTTTCCGCAGTGTCCTGAATGCCGATATACATGCCAAGGCTCGCCATCGAGCGCTTCACGGTGTCGAGCTTTTTCAGGTAACCGCTCTGCTTTGCTACCTTTTCCGGCAGTAACTTGCCGAAGGTGTTGAACACGCCGGCGTTGCTGATCACGACCGGCGCACGCACTTCGGTGCCGTCCGCCATCTTCACACCAACGGCCTTGCCGTGTTCAATCAGGATTTCTTCCACCGAGGCATAAGTGAACAGCTCGCCGCCGTTTTTCTGGATTTGCGGAATAATGGTCTCCGCCATGCGTGAGGCGCCACCGACCGGGTAATAGCCGCCGTACAGATAATGCCGCGCGATCAGCGAGTGAATAATAAAGCTCGACTGTGCCGGCGGCAGGCCGTTATCACCCCACTGGCCGGTTAGCACTGCAATCAGCTTCTGGTTTTGCGTTAGCGATTCCAGCACTTCGCGGGTGGTCTGGTTCAGCCACTTCGGTGCTTTCAGTTTGCGCAGCGCCCGGACCAGCATCGCCGCCGGCGTTGGCAGTAGCTTTTCCATGGTCAGCAGACGCATGGCATCGGCGGCTTTGGCAATTCGCTTCAGGTACTCATCAATCGCTTTTTCCTCTTCGGGAAAATGCTTGAGCAGTTCGGCTCGGTATTGTTTCGGTGTGGCGACCAGATCAAAGGATTCCTTGCCGAGGAAAATACGGTCGAAGTGATCATCCATCGGTGCCCATTCCAGCTTGCCGCCGCTGACAAAATCAAACAGCCGCCGGGCCAGCGTGTGTTTGGCGCCGACATCACCGATGTAATGCACGCCGACATCCCATTCGTAGCCGTTGCGCGAGTAGCTGTGGGTGAAACCGCCGGCGGTGTAGTGCTGTTCAAACACCACCACCTTCTGGCCCAGTTCGGCAAGGCAGGCGGCGGCGGTCATGCCGCCAATGCCGGAGCCGATAACAATGGCATCGTATGGGCCATCAAGACGGTTGGCGCGATAGCGATGACCGATACGAATGGTGCTGGGGGCAAGGCCGGATGAGGTCGACATGGATTTACTCCGCAGGTTGGGCCAGGTGCTTGAGCGCCGTGGCCAGCATATGGGTGAAGGTTTTACCGAGCTCGGCACTGGCTGGAAGTTGCTTGTCGTTAAGCAGGCCGTCGTTGCTGAGCGTGGACAGGCCATGCACCAGCGACCAGGCCAGCGTACTGAGTAGCGGGACTGGCACGGCGGGCAGATCGCCGCTGGCCACAGCATCCGCGACCGCCTGCTCAAGCATGCCGTAACTGTGTGCAGCGGCTTTCGAAAGGGACGGGTAGGCCGCGCGCTCGACCATGCGCTTGCCAAACATCAGCCGGTAATGGGCCGGGTGGGCGACGGCGTAATTGACATAGCCCTCGCCGAGAATCACCAGTCGGCGAAGGGTGTCGGCTTTTGGCTCCTGCGCCAGCCCCGCACTCATTTCCGCGCTCAGGCCTTCGAAGCCCTCGGTGGCAATGGCGGCGAGCAGATCATCCTTGTTGGCAAAGTGGCGATACACCGCCGTGGCGGACACGCCTACCGTGCGGGCCAGGCCACGCAAGCTGAGCGCCGCCGGACCTTCCTGCTCCAGGGCGGCCAGAGCGGTGACGATCAGGGCGCTGCGCAGGTTGCCGTGGTGGTAACTGTCGATTTCCGGGGCGGCGGACATGGCTGGCTCGCAATGTTAACGATGTAAACACTGCCCGCAAATCTAGCCACCTAAGTTAACGGTGTCAACATGTCTTGACCTCGCCGCACCCTGAATACCATGCTGCGGCGCCTAGCCTGCTCTGCCCGGATATCGTCATGACTTCGAAGTATGCCCGGCTTGACCGTTATCTCAGCCAGCGCCTGAGCCAGAGCCGGCGGGAGATCCAACATCTGCTGGCGGCCGGCCGGGTGCAAGTCGACAACGCTGTAACGCGCGACGGGCAACAGCGCATCGGTCCGTTCTCCAGGGTGCAGCTTGATGCTGAGCTGCTACAGGCCAATCAGGCCCGCTACATGATGATGAACAAGCCCGTCGGCGTAGTCAGCGCCACCCGCGACAACACGCACACCACAGTCATTGATCTGCTTGACGAGCAGGATTGCAATCACCTGCATATTGCTGGTCGGCTCGATTTTCACTCCACTGGCCTGTTGTTGCTAACCAACGATGGCGACTGGTCGCGTGCACTTAGTGCGCCAGTGAACCGAATTGGCAAGCGTTACCGTGTGACAGTAGAGAAGCCCTTGGGGGAAGAGTACATTGCGGCTTTTGCTGAGGGAATGTGGTTCGATTGTGAGGGAATCACCACCCGGCCTGCACAGCTGGTGATTGTCAGCGAGTATGTGGCGGAAGTGACTCTTACCGAAGGGCGCTACCACCAGATAAAGCGCATGTTTGGCCGGTTTCGTAACCGGGTGCTGGGTTTACATCGTTTTGCGGTAGGAGAACTAAAGCTGGATCCGTCACTGGAGGCCGGCAGCAGTCGGAAACTGAGCAGCGCGGAAGTGCTGGCGGCAAATCCGCATTACCGATCAGTGTGACGATCATTTTCCAGATCGGTGATTTTCTGATACAGCGCTTCCGCCTGCTCGGTGAGAAATGAGTACTGGCGAATATCACCGCCCCGTTGGCTCAGCATGGCTTTTTCCAGCGTTTCGGCGTACTGCTTTCGCAGCTTTTTCAGAGGATCTGGCTTGAGGAAAGCGAACATCACAGTGCTCCGGTGAAGACTATGTAAATCACGGTAGTCCGCTGGGCCTGAGCGGGCCGTGAAGGCTCCGGAAGTGTCTGGAGCCAGCCCGAGCGAAGTGGAGAGCCGCACCCGGAGGTTTATCTATGCCCCAGATAACATTGCATGATGGCCAGTCCATGTATGTTCGCACCATCGGCCGCGGCACACCGGTGTTGCTGGTACATGGATTCGCTTCCAACTCTGCGCATTGGTTGCCTAATGTACTGCCACTGGCCCACCGTTACCGTTTTATTTTGCCGGACCTGCGTGGCTTTGGCCGATCCTGTCAGGCGCAGATCACAGACCTCAATGTGTTCGAGCAATATGCCCGTGATCTGCATGACGTGATGGAGCATTTTGAGCTTGCGCCCACAGCATTGGGAGGGCTGTCCACCGGTGCCTATGTTTGCCTGACCTACAATCGCATGTTTGGTTTTGACCGGGTCAGCAAATATCTGAATATTGAGCATACCCCGGAGTCGCTCATCCGAGATGACTGGCAGCATGGATTGTTTTCCGAGAAGCAGGTCGAGCTGTTTGCCTGCTTTGAGCGGTTGCAGGAGTTGGCTGAGAACGCCGGACCAGCGACGCCCTACTGGTCGTTGCCGGAGGAGGTGCGGCGCGAGTTTGTCCAGACTCTGACTCGGGTAACGTCTCGGGCATTGAACAACCCGCTGGCCAGAGGCACTGCCCGGCTGGCGGGGCAATATGCCGAGCGATTGTTGGCAGGGCCGGTATTTCCGGTGGAGAACTGGTATGCGTACATTCAGGTGATGCGTGCATTCATGAACGGCAATGACACCCGCGGCTCTCTGGCAACCATCAAGGTGCCCACCACGCTGATGATTGGTGCCCGGTCCCGTTTTTTCTCCACCGATGGCCAGCTGGAAATCCAGCGCCATGTGCCCCACGCCAAAGTGGTGACTTTCGAGCGCTCGGGGCACATCCCGATGCTGGACCAGCCGCTGCAGTTTCAGCGTGAGTTCGCCCGCTTTCTTGCCGGGTAGACGCTGCATTCGCACCGAAACGGGGCGGTCGGGTCAGGATGCCATTTTCTGGTGCTCAGCGTGTGTCAGCGTATTCATCAGGTCCTGTGCGGCGCTGTATAGCTCGCGGATGTCTTTGTGGAAGAACGTCTTGCTGTTGATGGTCTGTACAACCAGCACACCGACCAGCTCACCGCGACGCTCCAGCGGAATGCCCAGATAGCTGGTATAGCGCTCCTCACCGGAGTCGTCGATGTGGAAGTATTCGGCGTGGGTCTGGATATCCCGGGCCGCCACCGGCCGTCGGGTACGGGCCACCTTCCCGGTCAGGCCTTGCTGGTAGCTGAAACAGGAGCCAATGGCTTTTTCCAGCCCGCAGGATGCCAGCATGGTGACGGTTTCGAGGGCGGGGTCGGCACGGTAAAGGCTACATACATCAACCGCCAGCGTGTCCTTTACCTGGCATACTCGCTGATGCATGGCGCGCTCTTGCTCTGTCATGGGGGCTCCATTGAGTACGATTTAGTTCTTAGCTTAGCAAGTCGCATGCCAGTATGAGATGGCGAGCCGATTTCCCTGTGCTAGGCTTGCCCGACTGTCCACAGAGGTTCCCGCATGTCCCTGCCTGCAATCCTGAAGAACCGCCTGCGTCTGCCGGTGGTGGCGTCCCCCATGTTTATCCTGTCCAACCCCGATCTGGTCATCGCCCAGTGCAAGGCCGGCGTTGTCGGCTCGTTCCCGGCGCTGAATGCTCGCCCGGCCGACCAGCTGGAAGTCTGGCTAAAGCGCATCACCGAGGAGCTGGACGCCTGGAATCAGGCCAATCCGGATCGCCCGGCCGCGCCCTTCGCCGTCAATCAGATCGTGCACCGTTCCAACAATCGTTTGCAGCACGATCTGGATATGTGCGTGAAGTACAAGGTGCCGATCGTGATTACCTCGCTGGGCGCCCGCACCGACGTGAATGACGCGGTACATAGCTACGGCGGCATCGTGTTGCACGACATCATCAACAACAAATTCGCCCGTAAGGCGATCGAGAAGGGAGCGGATGGGCTGATTGCGGTGGCAGCGGGGGCGGGTGGTCATGCCGGCACTCAATCGCCGTTGGCACTGATTCAGGAAATTCGTGAGTGGTTCGACGGCCCGTTGTTGCTTTCGGGCGCTATCGCCAGCGGCGATTCCGTTCTCGCGGCGCAGGCAATGGGAGCGGATCTTGCCTATATTGGCTCGGCGTTCATTGCCACCGAAGAAGCCAATGCAGACCCGCGCTACAAGCAGGCAGTGGTGGATGCCACGGCGGAAGATATTGTCTATTCCAGTCTCTTTACTGGCGTGCATGGCAACTATCTGCGTCGCTCCATCGAGCTCGCCGGAATGGACCCGGACAACCTGCCAGAGGGTGATCCGTCGACCATGGATTTTGGCGAAAAGCCGGATCTTGGCGGTGCCAAGGCCTGGAAGGATATCTGGGGCAGTGGCCAGGGCATCGGTGCGGTGAAGGCAACCTTGCCGGCGGCGCAGGTAGTCGAGCGTCTGCAGAAAGAATATGCCGATGCCTGGGCCAGACTCCAGCAACAGGTGGTGGCGTAAAGCAGCACTAAAAAGTCATTGACTGGTCTTTTCCCGCGCTCGCTGTACTCGCAAGTCCTGCGCCAGCATCAGTCTGGCGAGCTGTGTCACCTCGGCGATGGTGTTGACCACCGCCTCCGGTCGATGCGGGTGGCGCGAGGTGCCGGGAAAGATCTGGTCAATCCAGCTCTGGCTCCATCCGGCACCGTTATAAAAAATTGGCGTAATACCGGCAAGGCGAGCAGCAATCACATCGGTGGTGCTGTCGCCCACATACCAGACGCGCTCATCGGCGGGCAGCGCCAACTCGGAGAGGGCGCGCAGCAAGGCATCCGGCGCCGGCTTGCGTCGCGCCACATCGGAGCCGCATACGGTGACATCAAACAGATCCTGCCAGCCGCGGCCATCCACCAGTGCCAGTTCACGTTCGAAAAAATCCCTGCGACGGTTGGAGATAACCCCCACCGGCAGACCGACCGCTTTCAGGCGTTCAATCTGTTCGCGGATATCTGCCTCCAGCGGAAACACATCGGCGATGTGGTTCTGGTAGGCAGCATCAAATGCCTTGTGAGCTTCGGTCTTGGCGTCGTCATCGTCGCCGAACAGGATCTCGAAGATATCGGTGCGGGAAATCTTCCGTTGCGCCACGACCTTCGGGTGCAGGTGATGATGTTGGCGAACATATTGCAGCAGGCGCGCATCTTCCGGTGTCTTGGACTCATCCTGATGAATTAGCCGCTGATCGAGGCCAAGGCGGCCCAGCTCTGTCAGCATGTCATCAATGGCCTGATACATGGCGCTATGGGTATCGACCAGTGTCGCATGCCAGTCGAACAGGATGGCATCGGGACGGGTGCCGGGCAGTTGCAGAATACTCATGGCAACAGTGTTGCCTGATCCAGAGGCTCCGGCAAGCGGGTCTGAGGCGGGCGAGGGGGGGGCGCAGTGGTCGGGTATCCGGGTGGCAATGGAAGCTCTTCCCTCAACATCACTTCTTGATCCACATCAATACATCACAAACCGTGACATTGGACGATGTAACCGTTCTGGCAGCCCGGGCAAGGTGCCCTGTCAGCCAGCTAACCAGATGGGAGACAGACCCATGCTCGAGAGACTTTCACCCAATACCATGGCGCAGCTGAAGAAGTGGGGTTTCCTGCTGTTCTGGCTGGCGGTGCTGCCGGTGCTGCCTGTTGCGGCTTATATGGGCCGCGAGACCGGCACCCAGGACTACTGGGCCTGGCTGATCTATTTCACCGTGTTCGGCATCATTCCGGTGCTGGACTATATCGTCGGCAAGGACCCGAGCAACCCGGACGAGCAGACCGAGGTGCCGCTGCTGACGCAGCAGAAGATCTACCGGGTGTTCCCGCTGATCCTTGGCTCAGTGTGGCTGGGGGTGCTGTATTTCGGCGGCCATATCTTCGTCAGCAATGATTACGGATTGCTGGGCCAGATTGGCTGGATCCTGTCGATCGGCACTCTCGGCGGCGCCATCGCCATCGTGCTGGCCCATGAGCTGGTACACAAGGACGAGCGCATTGAGAACTGGTTCGGTGGCTTGCTGCTGTCCAGCGTTTGCTATGCCGGTTTCAAGGTGGAGCATATTCGTGGCCACCATGTATTTGTTGCCACCCCGGATGACGGCGCCTCCGCCAAGTTCAATCAGAGCGTCTGGCACTTCCTGCCGCGGGCACTGAAGCACAACTTTCTCACCGCCTGGCAACTGGAAGCGGACCGTCTTAAGCGCAAAGGATTGAAGGCGTTCAGCGTGCATAACGAGTTGGTCTGGTGGTACGCCATCAGCGGCCTGTTCGCGCTGTCGTTCTTCCTGCTCTGGGGCTGGATGGGTGTGCTGTTCTTCCTGCTGGTGGGTCTGGTCGCTGGTAGCACACTGGAAGTGATTAACTACGTTGAACACTATGGCCTGCATCGTCGCCTGATGGATAACGGAAAATACGAGCGTATTACCCCGGCGCATAGCTGGAACTCGAACTACTTCCTGACCAATCTGGCCCTGTTCCAGCTGCAGCGCCACAGTGACCATCACGCCTATGGCAAGCGTCGCTATCAGGTGCTGCGTCACTATGAAGACAGCCCGCAACTGCCGGGCGGCTATGCGGCCATGTATGTGCTGGCGCTGGTGCCGCCACTGTGGAAGAAAGTGATGAACCCGCGCGTGGAAGCTTACTATCAGGGTGAGATGGATCAGCTGTTCCGGGATCGGCCGCGGGTGAACAATATTGCGGTAAATGGGTAAGGAATTATCTGCGCTGATTGGTTGGGGGCCGGATTATCCGGCCCCATTTTTTCAGGGGCTGATGCTTAACTCCAACTTGCGCCCAACTGCGTGAAGTGCCGCCTCGATCATTTCCAGCTTCGACGCATGGCGCGGGTTCAGCAAGCGATCCACCTGCGGCATGTGTACACCAAGACGACGCGCCAGCTCCGCCTTGCGAATGTTCTGCTTCAGCATCTCGTTGTGTAGTAACACCTTTGCAGTGACTTGCGCTGGCATGGTCGCGGGATGACGCCCGCGTTTGACCCGCTGCGGGAAAGGCACAGGTTGACGATCGGCAATACGGCCCTGAATAGCGGTTTCAATCGCATCGATGGCATTCAGTAATGCCTCCTGCTCATCGTCGCCCACTGAAGCCATTTCCGGCAGTTCGGCACAGGTGGCAAGCCAGCTCTTGTTGGTGTCTTTTTCCAGAGTAATGCCGTAGGTCAGCATGATGATCCTCAGGTGTTACTTAAGGCCAAGATCCTTGCGAATCTTGTTTTCGAGTCCCTTGCCCATTTCCTTGGCGCCATGGTTAGGGAAGACGCTGGTGCGACCATTCAGGCGGACCAGCATGTGGCTGCCTTTCCCCGGTTCCAGCACGGCGCCCTGACTTTCCAGCCAGCGGCGGAACTCGTTGTACTTCACGGGATGATGCCTGAGGGGTGGTCATTGAGCAACATATATGTTGTGTTGTCGGTTGAGCAGGGAGGCCAGAATGGGCGCTACGGGGTTGCTTGTCTGTCATCCCGGAGCGCCGATATCTGTCAGTCGCCGGACTGTGTCGCTGCCGATCGACTCAGGCTCGTGATGCCGGTGCCGCAGGGTCAGCGTGCCATTTGGCCAGATTGGCCAGTCAGGTTGAATCCTCGCGGACATTGGTTTAGGCTTATCGAAAATGGTTAAACCAATTTATCCTTGTCGTAAGATACCCGCTGGGTTTAACAATGAACGACCGTCTTCTTCCGGACCAAATCGCCGACTTTCTGATCGCGCTGATCTTTATAAAATCGCTGAAGCCGGGAGACCGGCTACCGGCCGAACGCCGACTTTCTGAGCTGCTGCAGGTCGACCGCACATCGTTGCGGACCGCGCTGAAAACACTGATTCGCATGGGCTTGCTTGATTCGGTACAGGGCTCGGGGATTACGGTCCTTGACCCGAGGCGGCACGCCGGTGTCGATATGCTGGACGCCGTATTGCGCATTCCCGAACTGGAAATAGGCTCGCGTCTGATGATTCAGTTGATCGAGAGCTTTATTCGGACTTTGCCTACCATGGTACGACGCGCCATTGAGATGGGCGATCGACGGGAGCGGGCAGAAATCCTCGCGCAACTGCATATTCAGATAAGCAGATACACAAGCGGTGCCAACGTTGCCGAACTGGCAGCTATCGATGTGTCCCTGCAAGACATGATGGCTGACAGAATTGACCACCCGCTCGCCATTATGACGGCGAACTCAACACGCAGGCTGCGGCATATGCTGACGACGATGCTATACGAGAAAGTTAATCTTGAGAGTCACTTTGACGCTCAATTGAACTTGATTGAGGAGGCAATCTCTGGCGTGCTTGGCATGGGTGATATGCAAAAAAAATACGCTTCGCACATCCATGGTCTTAGCCGGAAACTTGTCGCCCATCTGGCCACGCTTCCGCCAGACCCTCATCTGAAAGCTAGCCCTCTCACCCATCTTCCCGATTTGCGAAACCTGCCAGAATGAGCATAAAGCGGGAAAAACAAGGTTTTGTAAAGGCCGAACCAGGGCGCAACGAAAGAGCGTTGCCATGAGAAGGAATCTTAGCAGGATCAATATAGCAAAGGTGTGCCGTGGATTTGATAGATTATCTCAATCCACGGGGCGAATTGCTGGGAAAAGACATAAAGGAGGATTGATATGAAAGCTGTAGTTTGTCAAAACGCGGAGCTCACAGTTAAAAACTTGCCGGAACCAATTCCCGGACAGGGTCAGGTTCTGGTAGAAGTGCTGCGTTGTGGAATCTGCGGATCTGATTTACACCAAAGACACGCCGCTGACCATATGCATGCGCTTTTCTCCAATTCCCGGCTTGGTGAAAAATTTCCTGCAGCCAAGGATCCCGTTGTTTTCGGGCATGAGTTCTCTGGCCAGATTCTTGAGTACGGTCCTGGCTGCAGGAAACGGTTAAAGCCGGGTACTCGCATCGTGGCGCCGCCAACGATTAGGGAGGGCAGAAGCTATGAAACCATCGGTCTGTCCAAGAAGCATGCGGGCGCCTATGCGGAGCGAATGATTCTGGATGAATTTACCTTACTTCCGGTTCCAAATGGTTTGAGCTCAGATATTGCGGCACTCACCGAGCCGATGGCCGTCGCGTTGCACGCTGTTAACATCAGCGAAGTAAAAAGTCGTGACGTGGCTGTAGTGATTGGCTGTGGTCCGATTGGCTTGGCTGTGATCGCAGCGCTCAAGGCTAAGGGTGTAAAAACGGTAATTGCCAGCGACTTCTCACCCGGCCGCCGGCGTTTCGCAACCCAGTGCGGAGCTGACATCGTCGTCAATCCGGCCATCGAATCACCATTCAGCCGCTCCGCTGAACACGGCTTCTATGACGACCTGCAAGACCTTATAGATTTTGGCATTGGCACATATGAAAAGCTGGCCAAACTCCCTCTGCCCTGGTGGCACCTTTGGCGTTTCGGCGAGTGGGTCGGCATGAAGCCCAAGAGCCCGGTGATATTCGAGTGTGTCGGGGTGCCGGGAATTCTTCAGGGCATCATCAAGCAAGCGCCGGTATGGTCTCGTATTGTCGTGATTGGTGCGTGCATGGAGCCGGACACCTTCGAGCCGGCGATGGCTCTCCCCAAGGAAATCAATATCAAGTTCTCGATTGGTTGGACGCCGCTTGAATTCCGCGATGCGCTGCACCTTTTAGCCGACGGCAAGCTAAAATGTGCAGGGATGGTGACCGGTGTCGTCGGTCTGGACGGTGTGGCAAACGCTTTCGATGCCTTGGCAAACCCCGAACTGCATGCCAAGATTCTTATCGACCCGAAGAGCCCGGCAATCACTCCTGTTGAAATCCACAGGAGGTGATTGCAGGGCTTCGAAGTGCTTTGGATTGTCACATTCAGCGGCTCATCTCAATGCTTCGACTACGGCGGTCGTTCTGTCGATGGTACATATCACGACAGCCCGGGCAGGTATGTTGATGCAATGAGCCTTGTCCATGAGATCCATTTCCGGCAACTGTTTTGTTTGCACGTTGCTTTCAGCATACAGGCTCGTCGTGCATTGATGGGCGGTCGGGTTACTGACTCTCAATGTTATCTTTGAGTCATCTTTATCGACAATGCTGACATCAAGATGGTCTATGACCGACAGTCTGCATTCACCCAGTTGCAGGTAAATGCCTGGCAACTCACAGATAGATAGCAGGTGCGCGACTTCCGCCCAACTTGTCGGGTATTGGTACGGGATTTCCCCGGTCGGGCCGGTCCAGTCTCCGGTTTGGATGCACTCATGGATGGTTCCATCGGGCAGTGCCTCGCCGAGTACTGTGCGTATCGGATTGTCCTTGCGGGAGAGATACTGCTGGGTGTTGTGTACGCATTCCACAAGCAATCGCATCACGCTCTGATCGCCTGTATAGCGGTAGAGCCGCCAGAAGGCATCGCCTGACAAGGTACATATGTTGGGTACGGCGCAGCGATTTTGAGATGAAGCCATGATCGATCCAGTCGTCCTGACGCCTAGTTTCTGGTAGGCGGTGCCTGCTGGGAAGGCAACATCATAGGAGTAGAACCAGGTGGCTATGTAGTTGCAGTAGCTTAGTGCTTCGCTCAACCAGCCAGCGTCTTGTGTGCGTTCATATACGGTTACCAGGGACTCAAGCAGATTGATGGCCGACTCCGAGTCTGGTGCGCAGAGAATCTCCAGTGGCCCGCCAGCGGTGAACCCCTTGTGCTGAAAATCAGCGTAGTAGAAGTGAAGCGAGTCCGTTGCGATGTCCAGATAGTCCGCCCTGCCAAAATAGGCGGCGCACTCAGCCAACGCAGCCGGCACTATGTTTCCGGCATCACTGTTACCGATACGGATATCAAGTGTTTGCGGGTTGATGTACTGACCAAAATTCCTGTTATCTCGCCAGATTTGGCAGAGCGCATCAGCACAATGGATAGTTTTCTCCTTCCATTCAGGAGAAATCAGATTGCTTTGACCTCGCGCGTCCAAAAGGCGGAAATGTTTTATCACAAAGTACAGGTAGTCACCGCAGCGACGCACATGAATCCAGTCTTTGCTGCCGATTCCCTCGGCAGCAAAGTAATTATCACCGCCCCAGTCTTTGCCGTCACTGGTTGCGTAGAATATGCCGGCATTAGATTGTCCATTTTCGCTGAAGAAGAAGGCGAGGTTTCTTAGTGCGCGCTGCTGTGATAGCTCGTTTCCTCGATTGAGTAGCGCGTAGGATAGCGCCAGACCTCCTGTCCATCCGGCGCTCCAGGTATCGGCATCAATAAAGGGCGGCAGGAATCCAGCGTGGTAATAACCATATTGTTCCGACCACTTCTTGTTGTTGTAAAGTGGCTCAATCAGATTCCAGGCGGCGGACAGAGGAAGTACTTTCGTACATAGAGCGGCATCCATCTCCTGCTTATAGGTTATATTCCGAAAAGCAGCGTAAAAATCATGAAAACTCTCGCAGGAAAATTGATGTACCGTGATGCCGATATTTGCCTGATCACCTTTTTTTATGCGTGCTCCTTTATCCCAGGATGGCATTTTTGAAGCGCCATGAGCGGCTTTGTGCTCCCGGACAATGGGTGTCATCAACTCCAGAGATAGTTTTTTAAGGTTTAGATCCTCCTTGATAGAGAAGCCGTTCTCGCCAATGGCGCTTTGCTGGTTCGAGATAATCCAGATACAGGTTGATTCTTCTTTTAGCCAGATGCCAATCATCGGAGCGCATATCTCGCTCATCAGTAAGTCCATTTGTGAGCGTATCTGATTCACTTGCAGGCCGGGAATCTCGGATGTGATGATGGGAACTTCTTTGTGCCATTTCTCTTTCGGTAGAAATGGCGGGTATATGGTGCGGTGCCGCTCGAAGCGGCCGGCGTTGTAGGAGGCGCCTGGTGCGCAGATAAAGTTCTCCTTGTTCCAGTTCTCTATCTCAATGCCAACACTCATGGCGGCGTTGCCAAGACTGCCCGACACTACGGAGAAAGCGGATTCAACGATCGTTGAGTCAGGCGACTGCTCATGCATCGTGGTGTCAGTGGAAACCGCACAGCGCTTTATCTCTAATCGAGAAATCTGCTGTGTTCTATCTGATAAAAGACGTTGACGCTGTTCTTCGACAAGACGGGACCCAAGCACCGAGGAGACTGGGCCAAGCCGAAATGCCTTGTCCCAAAAAGCTTGAGTTTTTAGCGCCCGCTTAACCTCGACATTGGTTGTGTTCTTGACAAACTCACGATAGCCAATAGAGGCATACAGAGGATTTGTTCTGAAGCGCTTGATGGATACGAAGTAGCGCAATGTCATGTCTTTCTCCAAGATCGGTGACCTGCTGCGGCGACCAGATTTAATCGCGATGCGCAACGGACTCATTCGTCAAGCGGGATGCTTAATTCGCGAAAGAGCGATGTCAGCAGGAAAAGTATGTTCTCCACCAACGTCTCCACCGGGTGGTCAAAGCCGGACAGGAACCAGGCGTTGGCCGTTTGCACCACGGCGCCCGTGACAGCCATCCCGAGAATGCGGTCATTGATGTTTTCGGGGAGTCTTCCCTCATAGAAGGGCTTTGCAAGTTGCAGGATCAAGTCCAGAAAATGATCGAAACTTTGCTGGTTTACCGGATTAACGCGGGGAGCAATGGTGGTGTACTCAATAAACAGTATGCGAGTCAGGCGCGGGTCGGCTTCCAGTTCGGTAAAAAAGGCGGTGAGACCAGCTTTGGCCATCAGTTTGATGTTTCCGGCTGCCGGCCTTATGGCCTCCAGCACTGCACTTGCCAGACGTGCCGTTTGTGCCTGATACAGCTGCACAAAGAGATCTTCAGTGGATTCGAATGCTTCGTAGTAGTACCGGGGCGACAGCCCGGCCTCCCCGCACAGGGCTCGGACCGTAGCGGCCCGCACACCCCGCGTACCGATGATGTTCAGAGCTGCCTGAAGAAGCTTTTCTTTCCGGCAGGTTTCGCGTTCGCTCAGGCTTTCTCCGCCGTAAGGCCGGTCTTGCAGGTCGTTTGTCATATCTGGTTCCCGGTGGGCTCGGGCACATGGCTGTGGCCTCGAACAATCTGGAAACGTACGTTATCAGATATGATTGACGGACGCCAACCCCGCTGTGGGCAAGTCGGACGTCACTATCCAGATGAATGAGATGAACCACAAATACACTGTTACAGCATCGCCACCCGATGCTGCCACGCCTGCGCCTGTTCCAGCTGCGCCGCCAGCGACAACAGCTTGCCTTCATCGCCATGGGTGCCGACAAACTGCACACCGAGCGGCAGGCCGTTGTCGCACCAGTGCAGCGGCACGGACATGGCCGGCACGCCGGTGACATTGGCGAGCTGGGTATAGGGCATCGACTGGAAACTGAGAAGAGCCTGCTCTTCCAGCTGGCCGCTCAGGCGGATCACTTTGCCCGCACCCAAAGCGGCGAAAGTCCGTGACAGCGCCTTCAAGGTTTTCGGCGTGTCGTTGGCGCCGACCTTGAGCGGCGGCTCTGCCATGGTGGGCGTCAGCCAGAAATCGCGCTGTTGCAGAAACCGATCCAGCGCAATCATGTAGTTCTGCCAGCGCGCCTGCGCCATGGCGTATTCATCGGCGGGGATGGCCCGGCCCACCATTGTCATGGCCAGCGTATCGGCCTCGAACTCCTGCAGGCCGCAACCGGTTTGTGCGCGCACGTTGGCAACCGTGGTGGCGCACTGGGCGAACCAGACATTCAACCAGTCGAGACACATCTGCCGCATGTCGATATCCGGTTTGGCTTCTTCCACCTCGTGACCCAGCGACTGCAACAGCTTCACGGTTTTTTCTACCGCCTTTACGGCTTCCGGGTTCACTGCCATGCCCAGCGGTGATTCGGTAGAAAAGGCAATGCGCAGCTTGCCCGGTGAGGTTTGCGCGTAGCTCAAATAGCTTTGTGCCGGGGGGGCAATATCAAACAGGCTGCCGGGCTCGCGGCCATGGGTAAGATCCAGCACCAGCGCGCTGTCGCGCACGCTGCGGGTGACCACATGATTCACGGCGATACCATGCATCGCTTCGGTAAAAGTTGGCCCCCAAGGCGTGCGCCCGCGACCGGGCTTGAGCCCGAACAGCCCGCAACAGGCCGCCGGGATACGAATGCTGCCACCGCCATCATTGGCGCCGGCAATCGGCACGATGCCAGCGGCCACCGATGCCGCAGAACCACCGGACGAGCCACCCGGCGTGTGATCGGTATTCCACGGGTTGCGGGTAATGCCCCAGGCCTCCGGTTCGGTCACGCCTTTGGCGCCGAACTCCGGCGTATTGGTGCGGCCAAACGGCACCAGCCCAGCGGCCTTCCAGCGCTGCACCAGGGTGCTGTCATAGGGTGAGGTGACGTTGCGTGCTTTCAGGGCCGCGTTACCCATATGGTGCGGCGCGTCTTGCATTTCCTGAAACAGATCCTTGACCAGCATTGGCACCCCGGCCAGCGGCCCGGCAAGGCCCGCCTTGATCTGTTTTCTGGCATGGTCGTAGAGCGGGTGAATGATGGCGTTCAGTGAGCCGTTCACGGCTTCGGCACGGCCAATGGCCAGCTCCAGCAATTCCAGAGCGGTCACTTCGCCGCGTTGCACCAGTTCTGCCATGCCGATGGCGTCAAGTTTTACGTACTCATCGAAGTTCATGCCAGCCCCTGTTGTTGTTCTGAGTGGGTTTTTGAATTGGTCAGCCCAAGGTTATAGCAGAAAGGGATGAAAAGTGTGCTTCCGACCGAGCCTTAAAGTCCCAGAATCACCCCATAAAACAGCACCAGAAAGCCACCGATTTCGCCGACAATCAGGGCCCACATAAACATCAGCATGAGTCCGCCGGGTAGGGTGCCTTTGCCGATCCGGTGCGGCTTGCGCAGCTGATTGTCGGTATCGGCGAGCCAGCCATGCACGACATAAGAGAGCACAGCAGCGGCAAAAAACACCACCTGGGCCGCCACGGCAATGGTATTCACCAGATCCGACAGCACGCTCAGCCGGGCAAACTGCGCCAGCAGCAGACAGGCGAAGGCATACAGCAAGGCGGTGCGGTGGGCGATGCTCACGTAGGGGTGGGCTTCGGCCCCTTCACGGGTGTGGATCTGCTGGTACTTCCAGACCCCGGTGAGCAGACCCACCAGAAAGAAGCTGCCAGCGGCAAGAATGGCGAGGGTTTCAGCAGTCTGCATGGTCGGTATCCTGAATTTTTTCAAATTGTGCCCGCATTCGGGGGGTGGGGGCATCCCGTGCGGGGAAGAAATAGGGTACGGCATGCTCAATGATGCCCAGCAGTACCTTGGTGTCTGTCGCCGATCGCCGGGTCGAGGGGCCACTTTAGTGATGAGTCAAAGCTTATTTCCAGGGAAGGTGGCCTGGCACACATAGCGTTGGCTGGCAGAACAGCGTCGCCTGTTAGGTCTTTTTATACTGAACATTCATCAGGTTTTCCTGCAAACGCCGAGCTGGCGTCTGATGCCGCACAGATCACCCCTCTTTTCTTCACTAATGTGTGGTCATCACGCTCGCCTTAATGGCAGCCAATTGATGGAGAATTCCAATGACTAAGAAAGCGATATTATTGGGTTTGACGGTTGCGCTGGGTTGCACCGGCGCAGTTGCTGAAGAGCAGCCTGGCTACGACACAAACCCGCAGCCCTACAACCAGTCGGAAACAACACGCGACGCAGATGGAATGCGTGGCGGAGATAGAATGCACGACGGAGATAGAATGCACGACACAAATAGAATGCAAGAAACAGATCGAACTCGTGATGAAGACAGATCCCGTGACTCAGGAAAAACTCGTGATTCCGACAACACTGGCATTAACAAGCGAGACAGAGATAGCGACAAGCCAACGGCTCAGTCGCAATCAAACTCGCGGAGAGATGTCAATTTGCTGGCCGATGTCCGCCGCGCAGTGGTTGATGATAATTCGTTATCAGTCAAAGCAAAAAACGTAAAGATCATGGTTGAAAACGGGGTCGTGATATTGCGTGGCCCGGTGGACAGCGAAGCCGAGAAAGCAAAAATCGGTTCGCTAGCAGAAGGTGTCGCAGGTGTTACCAGTGTCAATAACCAGCTTGACATCAAGAAGCAATAACACAACGCTAAACGGAGTCTAAAATGAAAAACGCAGTCTATTGTATCGCCACGAGCCGCGCTCAGGCAGAAACCATCGTTGAAGGGCTGAAAGCCGCTGGGTTTCCCAGTCAGGAGATTTCAGTGCTCTTCCCCGACACCTCCGGGACGCGCGATTTCGCTCACGAACAAAATACCAAGATGCCAGAAGGTGCAACCACCGGCGCAGTCACCGGCATGGGAGCAGGCGCAATCCTTGGCTGGCTGGCCGGTATTGGCACCTTGGCCATTCCAGGTGTCGGCCCCTTCATCGCAGCGGGCCCGATCATGGCGGCGTTGAGTGGCGCGGCGGTTGGCGGAGCCACTGGCGGCATCATCGGTGCCTTGGTGGGAATGGGTATTCCGGAATTCGAAGCCAAGCATTACGACGGCAAGATTCGCAGCGGCAATACGCTCATCTCCGTGCATACCGAGAGTTCCGAGCAGAAAAAGACCGTTGAGGAAATCTACAAGCGCGCCGGTGCCGAAGACATCAAATCGACATCTGAAAAGACGGTTCCCACCGCCTGAATGGTATGTCCTGGAACGGAACGCCCGCGCCTGTCTGTTGATTAGCAGGCCCGGGCGCCTCCCGCACGGAGCGGTACGACCATCACCACCAGCAATCAGCTCTGCCGATAAACCTCCTCCAACACCCCCGCCAATTCCCCATGGCATCCCGTTCAGGGCTGCATGTGTCGCAAGAATGACGATCAGATGTTCAGTATATCTGCGCTTTCCCGGCGACAATTGCCTGCATGCGCTCCAGTGCCAGCGCTGCCCGACCTGCATCCCGAATCGAGCCGGGCAGGGCATGATGGAAGTCCGGGTGCCCAATCCGGTTGTGCAGCCGCCAACAAAGGCCACGCGGGGAAGAAGGTCATCTCCCAGCGCGGTGGCGACATTCAGCAACATGGATTGAAGCGTGTTCCAGGTATCTGTCATGGCCAAATCTCGAAATCAGGATTCCAACATGCCTTGCAGGGTATCCATCGCGAGCCTTCGTTCTCGTGGTGCACCCAGTCGAGCGGCATCCACCAGTGCGAGCCAGCTATACAGCCTGCGATCCTTGCGTACGGCTAGGGGGACGCTCTTGTAGAGAGGAACTACGCTTTGCCCCCGGACATTGCCGCGCGCATCTGGCCACACGGGGGGCAGGTCGCCGACACTCATCAGCTTGCCTTTCAATGCCGGTGCGGCAAACGTAGTGGGGATGCCGCGCGCCACCGCACCCAAACGCGCTGGAAAGAAATAGGGCACGGCATGCTCAATAATGCCGAGAAGCGCCTTGGTGTTGGCGCGATAGGCGGAAGAAGCCTGATCCTTGCTGATGAGCCCTACCTCCAGCCCACGATTCAGCGAAGCGGAGATTTCCGACTTGCTGATCCCCAGCAGAGCAGACAGGCTGCGCACAGAGTAAAGCTCCCAGGCAGCGGGCTCTTCGGCAATGGCTTCCGGAGTGTTTTCCCAGCCTTGCCAGTCCAGGTACTCATTGGCCTCGTCGAGCACGCTTTCAGCCTGCTCGTGGCGCCGGGCTTCATCCCGCTCGGCGGCTTTAAGGCTGACCAGCTTCAGCATCAGGAGAATGTCTTGACTTTTCATGTTGCCCTGGTCCTTGCTGTCCATGGTTTGAGGACAAAGGACATTTGTTTCATGTCCGGGGAGGGATGTCAACCTTGGCGGCGGTAAATGGACATGGTGTCAGGGGATTTATGTATAAATTGACAAAATGTGCGTATGTACATAAGTTGTTTCCATCTGAGATTCAAGCGGAGCTTGCGATGCGCCTGTCCATCGAAGTGACCCCCGAGCAACATCAATGCCTCAAGGCGGCGGCTGCTCTGGAGGGTAAAACCATCAAAAGCTATGTGCTGGAGCGAGCTCTGGCGGACATTAGTGCCGGGAATTCCGGTCTTGAAGGGCTGGAGAGGTTACTGCATGCGCGAGTCGCGGCAGCGGAGCGCGGGTCACTGTCGGCGCAGACCGTGGATCAAGTCATTGATGGAGTGCTGCAGGAGAGTCGGGAAAGGGAATGAATCACTACGACCTCACGGAAGAGGCCGCCGAAGATATCCGCAAGATAGCTCGCTATACCCTCAAGGCATGGGTGACATTTCGTGCGATACCACAGGATAGTAAGCCCAGCGTTAGTTTGCTGACTGAGCGCTGAAGGGCAGGAGGGAAAAGCAAAATGCCGGAGTCTTTGAGCAAGGAAGAAAAGGCCATTCAGGATGAGGCAAT
This sequence comes from Alcanivoracaceae bacterium, assembly GCA_046292765.1. Lineage (GTDB taxonomy): Bacteria > Pseudomonadota > Gammaproteobacteria > Pseudomonadales > Alcanivoracaceae > PGZG01. The sequence continues at coordinate 294,233 of JBKBQA010000004.1, forward strand.
TGCCTTCGCGAAAAAGCACAAGAAAGTGGTTGCCGCTCGTCTGACTGACGTTGACCGCTACATACCGGAAAAGCAGCCCGTTTCTGTGTTCATCGTCGATCAAATTGACAGCCATATCCCTGAGAAATATAGTCGCGCCGACCTTGAGCGCCTGCTTAAGCTGAGATAGTGTGGAATCATGTTCAAGACTACGAAGCACCCGGTCGCCGAGTCGACCCCATTCTCTGACTTCATCCGTAACGCCTCTTCTGCCGAGAAGAAGCGGGTCTATGATCGTGTCCTCAAGGCGGCTTCAGAGCGTCAAAACCAGTTAATGGAGCAAGCCTCCAAGGCGGAATAATTGTCGGCTGGTCATGCCTCGCCCCACGGGGCGGTTCAGTATGACCGACGCCCCTCAGCTCTGCCGATAAGCCGCCTCCAACACCCCCGCCAATTCCCCAATCCCCGGCTCCTCCACCGGAAAATGCCCGCAGTTCGTCAACGCCACATAGCGCTTCGGTGCCGCAATCCGCTCGAAGAACGCCAGGCTCATGGCCGGTGGCGTCCAGCGGTCTGCTGCCGGGTGTACCAGCGTCACTGGCGTGGTGCGGAACTGCTCCGGCGGAACCTCCGGTTGCGAATGCAGAAAGCTGACCAGAAAGCCGAGCGGCACCCGGCTGCCGCCACCGCGGGCATCTTCAAGGCACAGGCTCGTGAGGGCGGGTTGGTTGGCGATGGCATGCATCGGCGCTACCCAGCGAATCGGCACGCGCAGCCGCGCCAGTGCGCCGGCATTCGGCCCTGCCAGCGGCTTTAGCAGCGGGCGAAGCAAGCGGACACTTACCGCGCCGCCCCAGCGCGACAAGGCCGGCCAGCACACCGGGTTGGATGGATCCAGCAGGCAGGTAGCCAGCAACTGATCCACCTCGCCGGTACGCGCTGCTACCGCATAACCGAGCATGCCGCCCATGCTGGCACCCACCACCACCAGCGGCGTGGTCTTGCCGTCCCTGGCTGCAGCGCGGTTTTCCTCCCGCACCAGATCGGAAACACAGTCCACCCAATCCGGGTAACGAACCCGGCCGGGGTGCGGCACCCGGGTTTGGCCGTAGCCGGGCAGATCCGGCACCAGCACCTCAAAACCGATGGACGCCGCCAATGCCGCCGCCGGCCACCACTACTCGCATTCCCGCCATGACCCGACTTCGCAAACGCCCGCGCCAGCAGCGCGCCTGCGCCACCTGGCACGCCATCCTCGATGCCGCTGCTCAGCTTTTCAGCGAGCACGGCTATGCCGCCACCAGCACCAACAAGGTGGCGGAACGGGCCGGCGTGTCCATCGGCTCGCTGTACCAGTACTTCCCCAACAAGGACGCCCTGCTACTGGCACTGGCCGAGCGCCATATCGGCGAAGCCGGCGAGGAGCTGGCCGCCACCTTCACCGCACTGGATCAGCGCCAGCCGGACCTCGACAACACCATCTCCCGCCTGATCGACGTCACCGTCGCCCTGCACCAGCGCGACCCGGCCATGCACCGCCTGCTGTTCGACCAGACCCCGCGCACCCCGGAGATGGTCAGCCGCCTGCGACAAATGGAACAACTGCTGGCCGCCGCCGTGGCCCGACAACTGATCCGCCTTGACGTCGGCGGCCCCAACCCGCTGATGCGTGCCCTGCTGCTGGTGCAGGGCGTGGAAGCGCAAGTGCATGGCGCAGTGCTGGAACCGCTGCCGGGGGTGAGTGTGGAAGCGGTGGTGGAGGAGGTGAGGGGGATGTGGTTGGCGGCGCTGCGGGCCTGACTGCAAAAGGGCTTTTAATTCTGAATGCTGTACATATAATCAGTATTCGTGTCGCCGATGTACTGCGGCTGATACGGGGCGATAACTATTTGTATTTGTGAGGGATAACTAATGATTACCGACAAGGAAGTGCCGGCGTGGGCCGACAAGACAGAAGAAGGGCTTCGGGCCTGGTGGCGGCAAATGGCAGCTCAAGGGCTTGCCTTCCACCCGGATGATCCGCCTGAAATCATTGTGACGGTGGAAGAGGGCGAGGCTTTATTCGATGCTTCGGCCTGCCTGAAGCTTAAAGGTCTGCTTGCCGAAATGCTTCGGCTTCACGGAGACAAAGTATATGAGGCTGGCCATGCGGCACTTATGGAATGCATGGGCTGGACAGTTGGGCCATCCGGGGACTGGGTCAAAGCTACAGCTGGTTAGTGAGCTTCAGCACCGCTGATTTCCGCATCCTGGCTATCGAACTGAATCCAGCGAGCCGCGATTTCGGCAACCTGGTAGGTGCCGAGTCTGGTGCGGCCTTTCAGTGAGCATTCCCAGATAGTCAGCGTTCGCCAGCCACTGTCACGATAAATGGCAAGATTCCTCTGGTCTCGGATACGGTTGGAGTCGATCTTGGTTTTCCAGAACTCGGGACGTGTGCTGGGCCATTTGAAAAGGTGGCAGTTGTGGCCGTGCCAGAAGCAACCATGAATCAGGATGATGGCCTTGAAGCGGGGAAGAACCAGATCGGGCTTGCCCGGCAGGCTTTTGTAGTGGAGCCGGTAGCGGAACCCTCGCTTGTGGAGTTCCTTGCGCAGCAGGCGCTCGGGCAGGGTGTCCTTGCCTTTGATGCCGGACATCATTCTGGAGCGGGTTGTTGGGGAGACGATATCCGTCATGGCGACTAACTGCTTGAGAGATAAGGAAAGCCTAACACCCTGGCTGGGCAGCCCGGGTGTTAGGCAGGAAATGATGAGCCATCATTCTTGATGGCGGGAAGAATCCTATGCAGAATGCACAAAAAATTCCCAGCGGAGAGCTCTGTGAGTAGTAGGGTCGTATATCAGCAGCTTGAAGAGGCTCTCAAGGTCTACACCCGCAGAGACTTGGCTGCTGCCCTCGAAATCAATGCCAGCACACTGACCAGGTGGTTGCTGCGCGAGAATGAGCCCAAACCTTATGTGGCGGACCGCCTGACACAACTGCTGCTGCCCTTCAACAAGCCGCAGGTCGCCGGGGAGTTCACATTCATTGACCTGTTTGCGGGTATCGGTGGGCTGAGAATGGCCTTCGAGTCCATCGGCGGGCAGTGCATTTTCACCAGTGAGTGGGACAGCTACGCGCAAAGGACATATCTTGCCAACTTTGGCGATAGCCACCAGCTGGACGGCGACATTACCAAAATTCGTGAGAAGAACATCCCGGATCATGATGTCCTGCTTGCCGGGTTTCCTTGCCAGCCATTTTCAATCGCCGGGGTTTCCAAGAAAAACGCGTTGGGGCGATTACATGGTTTTGCTTGTGACACTCAAGGAACACTGTTCTTTGATGTGGCGCGCATCATTAAGGAAAAGCGTCCGAAGGCCTTCCTTCTGGAGAACGTGAAAAACCTGAAATCGCATGACAAAGGCAATACGTTCAAAATCATTATGAAGACGCTGGAAGAAGAGCTTGGCTACCATGTCTACGAGAAAGTCATAGACGGTCAGCACTTCGTTCCGCAACATCGAGAGCGGATTGCTATTGTCGGGTTCCGTGAGCCGATGCCATTTTCCTGGGATGCGCTGCAGATGCCTGAAAAGGGATCTCGTCGCCTTGCAGATATATTGCACAAAGAGGATGGCTCCGAGCCATATCTGGAATGGGATGCAGGCAGGTTCTTCGATCATGATCGCGGCAGCGTAAATGAGAAGTACATCCTGACTCCGAATCTCTGGAAGTACCTGCAGGACTACAAGAAAAAGCACAAAGCACAAGGAAACGGGTTTGGTTTTGGTCTGGTTGGCCCTGAAGATGTGGCAAGAACACTCTCGGCCAGATACTACAAGGATGGATCCGAAATTCTGATCAAGCGGGGAAGAAAGCGCCCGCGGCGGCTCACTCCGAGAGAATGTGCCAGGTTGATGGGATTTCCCGATGAGTTCCGAATCCCGGTATCGGATACCCGCGCATACAAGCAGTTTGGTAACTCTGTCGTAATGCTCGCTTTCAAGGAGGTGGCGAGAATTATGCGCCCTTATATCGTAGATCACGAGAAATGGGTTTCTGCGCCGGACTTGCTTGTCAAAGGCAAAGTCAAGAAAACAGCATAAGGCTTTATTACAGGGAAGCACTCTATGAATTATGAGGATAAAGCCAGAAGTGAGCAGCTGGTCCTCGATGTCCGGGATATCCAGGAGGAAGAGCCCGCTCATGCCTTGCGGGATGAAGTGCGCGGCCTTGCTTTCTGGCTGAATGAGATACAGGAGGCGGGTGCCTTTCTGTACGTCAAGCGGCTTTCGGCGAACGATACCGGGGCGACTGATTCTCATCAGGTGGGCATCTACGTTCCTGACAGTGTTACCAAGGCGGCGATCCCGTCAATCAGTCATACGATTAGCCAGAACCCCGACTACCTTCTCCCATGCAAGATTGACTCCCATGGAGGGGGTGAGGGAGAAGTAAGGGCGATCTATTACAACAATAAGCATTTTGATGGAACCAGGGACGAGGCGCGCCTTACTCGCTGGGCATGGCCGGGCTTCAATTCCCCCATGAAAGACCAGGATAGCACTGGCGCTTTGGCAGTCTTTGCTTTTGTTGTTGAGCCAGGTAAAGACGCTAGCCTGTTGCGGCTTTGGGTATGCCGCTCTCCCGGTGAAGAAGAGTTTGTTGAGCAAGGATTTGGCGAAATATTGCCAGGGGAATCTCTTGTTGGGCGTGCCAACAATCTACGCGGCGGAGCTGTCTTCTCGCGTGAGCCAGAGCCAGATATTTCAATCCCTCCGGTGTGGAATGAGAAATTCCCCACTGGTCGAGATATCCTTGAGTACGTGTTTTCAATTTCTGGTCTGTCATCTCTCTCTCCGGACCAGAGGCTCATGAAACGACGTGAGTTAGAGTATGAGGTTTTCAGGAAGGTTGAGTCTGGCCATGTAATGCCCTTGATAGAAGGAGGGTTCAAGAACGTAGATGACTTTATTGCGGTAGCTAATTCGGTGGCTAATCGTAGAAAGTCCCGATCCGGGCATTCTCTTGAGCTCCATCTTCGGAAAATTTTCGAAGAAGAGAAGATTCCATCAGTGGGAGATCAGTGCGTAACAGAAAACAATAAAAAGCCAGATTTTCTGTTTCCAAGCTGCGCGGCTTATCATGATCCCCTTTTTCCCGATGCACGCCTTAGGATGTTGGGAGTTAAGACTACGTGTAAAGACAGGTGGAGACAGGTCCTTTCGGAGGCAAGGAGGGTTGATGTGAAGCATCTTTTTACCTTGCAAGAAGGTGTTTCAATCAATCAGCATGCTGAAATGAGTGATTCAAAGGTTGTCTTGGTTGTGCCTGAGGGATTGCTCAGGAAATACCCGAAGTCCGTCAGAGGAAATGTGATGACGCTGACAGACTTCATTGTTGAAACAAAGTTGATATCTTACTGCTAGTAGTGCAGGCCGCGCCTCTTTGAGTGACGGCGGTCATGATTTTCGTACTCTTTCGATATCTCGCTCGTTATTAGGGGATTTATTTCTTCACCAATTCGCAGAGGAGTACTTTTCCGTTTTTAAGAGTGAATATCATTTCATCGCCGGCTTTTGCACGCAGCCCGGATTCCAGAACGAAGTGCAATTTTACCAACCTGAGTTAAAGGGGTGACGTGGTGTAGACTTCGTACCTCTTTAACCGCCAAGTCGAAGTTGCACGATGAGCTATCACCACATCACCGAGAATGAACGTTACCAGATTTACGCCTGGAAGAAAGCCGGTTGGACACAGAAAGACATAGCCACGAAGCTGAAACGGCACCCTTCAACCGTTAGCCGCGAGCTACGAAGGAACAGCGGCCAGCGCGGTTACCGGCCTCGGCAGGCACAAGGTCTTGCGCAGGAGCGTCAGGGACGTAGCGCCAGTAATGCCCGCTGCATCCCGGCGTCACATTGGCTCAGGATCGAGGCGCATCTGCGCGAAGACTGGAGCCCTGAACAGATCGCCGGTCGCACGGGTCTTGGCAGCCACGAGAGCATCTACTTGCATGTATATCGCGACAAGGCGGGCGGTGGAGATCTTCATCAGCACCTTCGCTGTCGCAAGAAGCGACGGAAACGCTATGGCTCCGGCCGTGACCGGCGGGGCCAGATCAAGGGCCGCGTGCCGATCTCGGAACGCCCCAAGGCGGTTGACGCCAAGCAGCGCCTGGGGGATTGGGAGGGCGATACGGTCATCGGTGCCAACCATCGCGGCGCCCTGGTTACGTTGGTGGAGCGCCGCAGCCAGCTCGCCAGAATTCGACGCGTGGATAGCCGGGATGCGCAGCTTGTCAGCGCGGCCGTGATACGTGCCTTGACGCCTGTCAGCCGGTGCTGCCGTACCTTGACCTTTGATAACGGCAAGGAGTTTGCCGGACATGCGACAATACGAGACAAGGTGGGTACGAAAGTATATTTCGCTGACCCCTATGCTTCCTGGCAGCGCGGGCTCAACGAGCAGGTTAACGGATTGATCCGGCAATACCTTCCAAAAGGGTCAAGCTTTGCCACGCTTGACGACAAGGAGATTGCGATGATTGAGAAGAAGCTGAATAATCGGCCACGCAAGATGCTCGGATATCAAACGCCATTGGAAGTATTCAACAGAATGGCTGCATCAAAGGGCGTTGCGCTTCGTTATTGAATCCGGGCAGCATTACTGGATTGGTAGGGAAATAAAGTCTGTGCTCTGATCTGTCTGGGTGGCTCTCTCTAGCATCATACCAAGTAAGTGCGGATGAATAGGTTTCGGCTTCCCCTCGCAGGGAGAATAGAGCTTCAATTTCCGATCTGTTGTTGCCAAGCATTTTCCTCAGTTGAGAAACACCATTGAATGGTGTGCTGATTTGAAGAGTTCCGTTCAACTTCGACTGCTGCCAATTTTTTGGTAAAGCTGACCATGTTTTTCATCCTTCGGTTTCTGGGGTTTGTAAGTCTCGCTGGCCATTTATGGTGGTTCACCTCAACTGATCGGGGGGGGGCTATGTGCAAGCTATTTTTTGATAAAAACCTGATCGGCATTGACGCTGATTTCCGCATCTACGTCAGTCGTGAAGTAATGGCATCCAGTGATGGGCCTTTGCTTGAGCACGGCATTAAAGGCCTGAATGGGAGGCTTATTAGTGTGCCCGCGCATGAAGAGTGGCGACCTGACAGGGACTTTCTTGCGGAGCGGTTCGAGGCTTTCAGGGTGGCGGACTAGTTTATATCCCATCCCTAGGTGGTCTTGTTGACCCTTATCACGCCTTCTTTTCAGTGAAAGCCCTTGATGGATATGGGTCTCGCCAAGCGCCTGTTTGTTGCGGTCAGGGGTTTCGCTCATTTCCCAGCTACGGCTCAAGCGGGATGGGCATGAGGGGGCTTCTGCTCCTGACCAGCTGTGACTGGCGCGCTTTTCTATAAAACACACCATATTGATAAAATAACTTGATAATATGTGAACTTAATGCAATATTCGTTGTTATTATTAGTTTTTAGGGGTTAATTAGATGCTGGTCGAGTTTCGCGTCAAGAACTTTCGCAGTCTGCGTGACGAGCAGGTGCTTAGTCTTGTTGCGTCGAAGGATAAGACTCTTGAAGGCACCCATACTCTGAGTACTGGCCTAAAGTCCGTTCCTAGCCTGCTGCATAGCGCTGTGGTGTATGGCGCTAATGCGGGCGGGAAGTCCAACCTCATCAAGGCTCTGCAGTACATGCGCGGAGTGGTAATGGAATCGGCTACAGTTATCCAGCCGGGCCAGACCTTCGCCGTTCAGCCGTTCCGTTTGGACAAGCTCTCTGCCAGTCAGCCATCCGAGTTTGAAGTCACTTTTCTCCTTGACGGAGTGCGTTATCAATACGGTTTTGCTATGACTCTGCAGCGCATTGTCAGTGAGCACCTCTTGGTCTACAAAGCGTTCAAACCACAGCGTTGGTTCGAGCGTCACTTTGATGCTGAAAGCGGCAAGGACTTGTATGAATTTGGTGCTGGCTTAAAAGGTGCCAAGAGCTTGTGGGAAGGCGCGACGCGTCCGAATGCCCTGTTTCTCTCTATGGCTGTGCAGTTGAATAGCGAGGCTATGCGTCCCGTGTTTGACTGGTTCTCGACTGGGTTGGCGATCTTCAATGAGCAATCGCCACTCTCGCCGGAGTTTTCAATCCAGATGCTCAAGCAGGCTGATGGTCGCAAGCAGATTTGCGAATTCCTTTCGGCTGCTGACATCAGCATTGCCGACATTGAGGTTGTTGCCCGCAAGGTTCCGGGACAGACAGTTCACTTCGATTTGGCAGCGGGTAAGACTGAGGTTCGTGCCGAGGAGATGGAACAGAGTCAGTTGCGCTTTTCACACGTTACTGAACATGGCAAGGCGGTGTTCGACCTTATGGACGAATCCAGCGGCACTCGCAATCTACTTTTCCTAGCCGGCCCGGTGCTGGATATCTTGAAGAAGGGGCTAACACTCGTCATAGACGAGCTGGACACTAGCCTGCACACCTTGCTGGTACGAGAGCTGGTGCGGCTGTTTCACCGGTCCGAAGTCAACACTGGTGGCGCCCAGCTCATTTTCACTACGCACGACACCTCCCTGCTGGACGCCCCCGACTTGTTTCGGCGCGACCAGATATGGTTCGTCGAGAAAGACAAGGACCAAGCCTCCACTTTGGTGGCCCTGGCTGAATTCAGTCCACGCAAGAACGAGGCATTGGAACGGGGATACTTGATGGGGCGCTATGGTGGTGTACCGTTCCTTAACCACTCTCTCGGCCTAAAGCACTGATGGCACGAGACAACTCTCCTAGGGCACGCCAAAAAAAGCAGCTTGAGCGCAAACTAAGTAAACGCGCAAGCTGCGACCGTATCCTCATCGTTTCTGAGGGCAGCAAAACCGAGCCCAACTACTTCAAGGAGATTCGCGCTGCGCATCGCCTGCAAACGGCTAATGTAGAAGTGCAGCCTGGCGAATTAGGTACCGAGCCGTTGCAGGTGGTGCAGTATGCAAAGTCGCTGTTCGAGAATGGCGACCGCCACAGGCAGATTCAAGCGCGCGCCTTCGAACAGGTCTACGCGGTGTTTGACCGTGATGACCATCGCACTTATTTCGATGCGTTGGCACTGGCGGCCTCCCTGGATGGCAGCTTGCGCAACGACAACAAACAGTCAGTGATATTTAAAGCCATTGCCTCGGTGCCGAGCTTCGAGCTGTGGTTGTTGCTGCATTTCGAGGATATTCAGTCACCCATTCACCGCGATGAGGTGATGCGACGCCTGAAGGTGCACATTCCCGGTTATGACAAGGGGGCTGGTGGCGCTTTCTGCATCACTCGTGAGAGGCTTGAGATCGCCACACAGCGCGCGCTAGCGTTGGCTGCTAGATTTAGCCCTTACACCGCCCCCGAACCATTTACAGGCATCCACGAATTGGTCACGCTGTTGACCACTTTGCGTGGTTAAAGCTGGTCCACCCATGCAGCAGTTCCAGAGTAACTATGTGCGATCCTAGATAGTCCACCTCCGGCGCACTCGCCGGCGTCACCATCAAATCACTACGCAGTTTCGTCGCGGTCTTTTCCACCGTGCGGGTGCCATCAATAAGGGACGGCGACCTGACAGGGATTTTCTTGCGGAGAGGTTCGAGGTGTTCAGGCAGGAGGGCTAGGTTCGGTCAGAGGGTGCTGATGTAGGTCACCCCTTCTTCGCAAAATAAACAACATCAGCCAATCCCTTGAAATGCGCATCGCAGGTCAAGAGTTCGGCATTCCGTTCTCGCGCGGTGGCATAAACGATGGCGTCTGCTGTGGCCAGTTTGTATTCGCGGTGCAGGTCGGCGGCCAGCAGTGCAATGCGCGTGTCCAGGGGAACGATTTCGCACTTCTGGGTGTAGGCGATCACCTGGTCGGCCTGGTCTTCGCCAAGCTCGCGAACCAGCCATTTCGATAGTTCCAGCTGCACAATCGTGGGCACGATACATTGCGCCCTGTCGGGCAGCCGCTTGCCCAGTTTCTTGCCCAGGGCAGTGCCCGCAAGCCATTCGATCCACGCAGAGGTATCCACCACGCACAGAGTGCCTGCCATTAGAAGCGGTCCTCTCGGTCGCGGTAGCCTGTCGTGCGGGCGCCTTTGGCGATGCCTGCCAGCTGATCCCGTTCCGGGACTGGCATCAGCAGTACGCCTTGGCCTTTGGGGATAAAGACGAATTCTTGCCCGGCTTCCCAGTGCTGGTCTTCACGGACCTGCTTGGGAATGGATATCTGGTATTTGCTGGATAAGGTCGCTGTTGCTGACATATTCATACCCTTTTTGATCGATGGCAATCGGGTAAGAATATAGCATGTCTCTCAGTTGGCCAGCCATCTCCCCAACCGCCCATAAACCCCCTCATCGCGCAGCAACTGCATATGATCCACCCCATGCAGCAGCTCGCGGGTAACGGTGTGCGATCCCGGATAGTCCTCCGCCAGCGCACTGGCCGGCGTCACCAGCAAATCACTGCGCAGTTTAGTAGCGGTCTTTTCCACTGTGCGGGTGCCGGCAATAAAGCAGTGCGCTATGCCGTCCGGTATGGGGATCGGTTCGCGCGGGTCGTGGGTGTGGAAGATGTCGGCGGCGCGTTCGCGGTCGCTGTGCAGCAGGTTGCCAAAGCGCAGGTCGTGGATGGCGGCAGAGCGCAGGTTGCCAAGGCGGGTCAGGGGCGCGCTCCAGCGAGTGAGGTTCAGTAGCCGGTTGGCGTAGTTGCCCAGGCGTTCTGCTTCGGCGCCGTGGTGCGGGCTGCCGAGTGCGGCCAGGTGGGAAACTTGATCGGGCCAGCGGTGGCCGGTGTCGGTGGCCTGGTGCAGGGCACTGCGGGCAACCAGGCCACCCATGGAGTGGCCGATCAGCACGATGCGCGAGGCGCCGGTGGTTTCCAGCAGATCCGCCAGCAGGCGGGCGTTATCGGCAATCGGCAGGCCGCTGTTGTAGCGCAGCCGGCTGACCCGAAAGCCGTCCTTGCGCAGGTCGTCGCTAAAGGCCAGGTGCGCCGGGCTGTGCCAGTACTGTTCATGCAGGCACAGGCCGTGGACAAACAGCGCCAGCGGCTGGTCGGCAACCGGCGCATCGCCGTGCAGGGACATGCCAAATGCCAGCGGATTGTTCTGGCGGGCGAGCAGGTCACCGAACACACCGTTGATGGCGGCCTGCACATTCATCGTCATCGCATCCCCGTCGCGGTGCGGTATGCGGTGTCCGGCCACGCCGATCATTTGCGCGGGCAACAGGAAACCCTTTTTCACCAGCGCATAAATATGCCGGGCAATGTTGGTCTGGGCCGGCAGCAGGCCGAGCGGTGTAGAGCGATGAATTTCCCGATGCACCGAGCCAATGGTATCCGACAGCTCGCCCGCCAGTGACAGGCTGAGCTGGGAGATGCCAAGCAGAAAGCGGGCATCGGGAGAGAATGAGGACGAATTAAGTGTACGCATGTGCACTTTATCCTTGATTGGAGTGTTGGGTGCTAGCGCTGATGGGGCCAAAAGGTTCCTCCGGGCTGCGGCTTTAACGCTTACATAAAGGTCACGGATGTATGACCCGATCTTGGGAGCATGCTGATACCTCTGGAGGTTTTGGCTTGTAGAGTTGCGGACGGCACTTGGAGGTTGCTGCAGCAGCGGTATGAGTTTGTGCTAGCCTGTACACAAACGCGCACACTGAGATCTGAACCATGGCCGAATCCACTACCATGACCATTCGCCTGCCCCCCGCCCTCAAGGCCCGGTTGGATCAGCTTGCCGAGGCAACGCAGCGCAGCAGATCCTTTCTCGCCACCGAGGCAGTCCGCGAGTTTGTTGAGCTGAACGAATGGCAAGTACGTGAGCTGCAGCAGGCGGTTCGCGAGGCGGATGCCGGTGATTTCGCCACCTCGGAAGAGGTCGGCAGCGTGTTGTCGAAATGGGGGGTGAATGGAGATTAGGTGGCTAAGGACAGCGCTCAACAACCTGAACCAGGAAGCCGAATACATCGCCCTTGAAAACCCAGTCGCTGCCCGCGAGATCGTCGGACGCATCCATCGCAGTGTTTCCCTGTTGGCCGATAACCCGGCTCTGGGTCATCCCGGCCGTTTGCCCGGCACCCGTGAGCTGGTGGTGCCGGGCACGCCCTATATCGTCCCTTACCGAGTCAGCGGACGCCCGGAGCGGGTGGAGATACTCCGTGTTTTTCATGCTGCCCGGAGGCTGCCTGAGCGGTGGTGAGAGGATTGGACTTCAGGATTGAAAGGACCTTAATTGGGGCTTAAAGTACCCAATAAAGGTCCTTTTGGAATTAACATGAATTCCCTGTCTATTGGCGATGCCCTTTTCACCAAAACCCAGCAACGTGTGCTCGGTCTGCTATTCGGCAAACCGGATGTGCGGTTCTACACCAATGAAATATTGCGCCGCGTTGATATGGGCCGTGGCACGGTGCGCCGCGAACTGGAGCGTCTGACTGCGGCGGGCATCCTGCGCACCAGTCGGGAGGGCAATCAGCTTTACTACCAGGCCAACCACGACTCCCCGGTGTATCCGGAATTGCTGGGTCTGGTCAGAAAGACCTTTGGCATTACGGAAGTCATTCGTACCGCCCTGCAGCCGCTGGATGCACAGATTACGTTGGCCTTTGTCTTCGGCTCGCTGGCAAAGGCTACGGATAGAAAAACCAGTGATCTTGATCTGATGATCGTCTCCGACTCACTGGCTTACAGCGATGTCATGGATGTATTGCTGCCGCTTGAGAAAACGCTGATGCGTCCCGTCAACCCCACCCTCTACAGCGCTGCGGAGTTTCACTCGAAACTTGCCCAGGGCAGCAGTTTTCTGAGTCGGGTGCTGGAGCAGCCCAAGCTCTGGGTGAAGGGAAGCGACGATGACATTGGAGGCGCTGGATATTCCGCCGCAGCTGATTGAGGAGTTGGTGGCCGTTGCTGGAGAGGTGATTACGAGGGTAGGGCTGCTTGGTCGCGTAAGGGCCTAAGGCTGCCTCCGTGCTGGGATGTCCCTTCTACTATAAAAGAAATATATTTATTGCCTTATTGGTTTTTAAGAAACTAGTATGTTGCTATATCGTCAGCGAGCAACATAAGAGATGCTTTATGTCGGCCCTCCTCGAACAGCTAAAAATCCGCCGCAAGGCGTTGGCGCTACGTCAGGAAGATATGGCATCCCGCATCGGCATGTCCCGTCAGCAGTACCAGCGGTTGGAAAAGCAGGGTAACCCTCGTTTGGATACGCTCGAGTTGCTGGTCAAGGGGCTGAAAGGAGAGCTGATGTTCGTGCCGCACGAGAAGATCGGCTTTGTAAGAAACCTGCTGTCGTCCGACAGCGGTGAGGAACTGAGCAAGGTGCTTTCATCTGCCAAATTGCCTGTTAGTGAAATGGAAACGAGTTCACTGGCAGATGATCCCTGGAGGGACATCCTTGGTGATTTGGAATAATTAAATTCGGGGGATCTGGAAGGTTGCCTGAGCCGTGGTGAAGGAATAGATAAGTGATATTTGAAAGCCTGACAGACAGCAGACTGATCGAACTGGCGAGCCAGACAACCTTCAAACGTGGCAAAGCCTATTTTCAGGATGGGCATGTGGTGCGTTTGAAGCGCGGGGAGGCGGAGGTGCAGGCCGTTGTCGAAGGCAGTGAAGACTATCAGGTGCGTCTGTATCAGCGCGGCGATACGTTGCATTGGCAATGCAGTTGCCCGGCGGCAGAGGATGGCAGTTTCTGCAAGCATTTGGTGGCCGTGGCACTGGCAGCCCGTGAAGAGGGAGATCAAACCTCTCCCGCTGCTGCTGCGAATGATGAATTACTGACAGCGCTGAAGAGCCAATCTGCAGAGACGCTGGCGGGCTGGTTGTATGAAATCGCGTGTGATGAACCTGTGCTGGAGCAACAGCTTCGATCGCGTATGTCGCTGCTGTCACCGGTGGCGCTGAAAGAGCTGCTGAAGGATTCGCTCAGAACAGGCGGTTTTCTCGATTACCGGCGCAGCATGGATTATGCGCAAAAGCTGGAAGCACCGCTTGATCTGCTGGCGCGCTTGCTTGATCACTCTCCCAAGGAGTGCGTGGAGTTAAGCGAGTATGTGATAAAGCGGCTGCTGAAAATCTATGGAACAGCAGACGACTCTGCCGGTGCCATCGGCGATCAAACACGTCGCTTTGCCGAATTGCATGCCGAGGCGGTGAAACGTGGTGGCATGGAAGGGCGCAAGCTCGCTGTGTCTTTCTACAAGCTCAAGCTGCTGGATGATTGGGATCTGTTTCCTTTGGCAGACTACTGGGACGCCATGGGCAGTGCCGGGCAGAAATACTATGGCGATCAGGTGGAAAAGGAATACGCCGCGCTGTCGCCCCCGGCGCCAGACAACGGGTTTTATCGGTCGTTCATTCCCGGTGAATACCCGGTGCTGCATCGTATGGAAGAGGTCGGTTTTCAACGCGGTGATGTGGAGTGTCTGGTGCAGCTTTACAGTCGCGATCTTTCCTTTCCAATGGCGTATGAAAAGATGGTGGCCATGTATCGCCATTTTGGTCGCGGTGCCGAGGCGACAGCATGGGCAGAGAAAGGCGTGCGTGAACATCCCCGGTCGAGCGACCTGCATATACTGTTGGCAGAGGAGTATCAGCGTGCGGGCCTCACTGAAGAGGCGCTGGAGAGCATGTGGTCGGCATTTCAGCGCGTGGCCAGCGAGCGCATCTGGGATTCCCTCAAACAGTTGTCGGGGAAGGACTGGCCTCGTTGGCGCGAGCAGGCATTAGCCTTGCTGGCATCACGGGAGTCCAAGGATACGGACGGTCGTTTGATCGTAACGGAGCGTGTCCGGCTGCTGGTGCATGACGGTGATCTTTCCGAAGCCGTCGCACTGGCGCGGGACGGCGGGTTGGATCCTTTTTCACTGGAAAGGCTGGCGGCCCAATGCAGTCATGCATTTCCATCAGATGCTGCTGCGTTTTTTCGCCGCTGCGTCGATTACCGAGCCCAAGAGGCGCAGTCGAAGCAGTATCCCAGTCTGGTGAAACTCATGAAGCGGGCGCGGGATGTCGACCCCGGCAACGAAACAGGTCAGTGGTTGCAGGCCATTCGGGCCCGCTACGCCCGCCGCCCGGCACTGATTGAGCGGATGGACAAGGCGAAGCTGTGACAGACATAAGCGGGTGCATCGGCCAACGGGAAGCGTTCTTGTATCCCTTAAGCCCGTTTTTTTGAGGGATATGCTGCAAGAGTTCCATTGTTGGTGGCCGTAATCTGACAGCCTTCCACAGCGTCAGGAGAGTCGCTGTGATGGGTTGGGGGGCTTTAGGGAAAGTTTCTTAATCTGCGCGATCGCACATATCTGGCTATTATTCAGCCGCTATGCCTATAATCTGCACGAACGCGCATATGGGAATCCCCATGGACCCTCAGGAACTCGGAGCACTGGTGCGGCGGGTGCGCAAGGCGCAGGGCCTGACCCAGCAGGCGCTGGCGGCGTCTGCCAATGTGAGCACTCGCTTTATTCATGATCTGGAACACGGCAAGCCGACGGCGGCGTTGGGGCTGGCGCTTGCGGTGTTGGCGGTGTTGGGGGTCGAAATCCGTTTGCTGCCTCCCGATCTTAGGGAGGGCTCGGTGTGAAGTTGCTGGTGAGGCTGGCGGAGCAGGCCTGCGGCGAGCTGGAGATCAGTGCGGCGGAGCGCTTCCGTTTTCGTTACTTGCCGGACTATCTGGCTCGCGAGGGCATTCCTCTGTCTGTATCCATGTCGCTGCGTGAGGCGCCTTGGTCGGATGAGGTGGCGTTTCCCTGGTTTGAAAATCTGTTGCCGGAAGGCGAGCTTCGGTTTCGCATTGCCGAGGATCTGCGCACCGATGTGCAAAATATCTCGCGCCTGTTGAAGCGTCTTGGTGGCGATGTGGCGGGGGCGGTGTCTTTGCATGCGGAGGGTGAAGCGCGAGCGAATCCTGTCGACGCCGATAGTCCGGTGCTGGATGAAGTCGCACTGGGGCAGTTGCTTGAAGAGTCAGCGCGTCATCCGTTTCTGGCGGCGCGTCCGGACGGGCCGCGTTTGAGTCTGGCCGGTGCCCAGCAGAAGTTGCCGGTGTTGATTCGGGCAGATGGTTTGCGGTTGCCGCAGGGGAGTCCTTCTACGCATTTGCTGAAACCGCCCAGCCCCCGCTTTCCCGCATTGGCGCATAACGAATTTGTTTGCATGCGTGCTGCACGCCTGGCGGGGCTGCAGGTGGCGGACGTGTCGCTGCGACATTACATCGGTATCGATGATCGCAAGCAGGTGTGTTTACAAGTTACCCGTTATGATCGAGTTGAGCGGGTGCCGGGTCAATGGACCCGGTTGCATCAGGAGGATATCTGTCAAGCGCTCAGCGTGGTGTCGCCGCGCAAGTATGAAGCCGATGGCGGGCCTGGCATGGCGCAGTTGTTCGCGGTGATCCGGCAACATTCCGCCACTCCGGCAAAGGATATTGTCGAACTGCTCAAGCGGGTGCTGTTTAATCTTCTGATCGGCAATGAGGATGCGCACGGCAAGAATTTTTCTTTGCTGTACTCTTCGATGCAGTACCCTTCGTTGCAGGATGGGCCCCGCAAGCCGGTGTTGGCGCCGGCCTATGATCTCGTGTCCACCGCGCTGTATCCGCAATTGAGCCGCGAGCTGGCCATGTCGGTGGGCGGCGCGCAACGCTTTGCTGAACTTGGCGTGGAGCAACTGCAGTTGTTTGCCACCCAAACTGCCACTGGCCCGGCGCGCATGCGCAAAGCGTTACGGGATTTTTTGGAGCAGGCGAATAACGGCGTCGCGTTGTCGGTAAAAGAAGTGGTGTCGATTTGCGATAACGAGGAGTCGGCATTGCTTGGCGAGTTGGTGGCGCAGTGCAGGCAGCGTTATGCCGTGCTGGGAGATTTGTTGGGATGAACCTCACTCCTGCAATAAGAAAAGCCCGGCTTGCGTGAGCAGGCCGGGCTTTTGGTTTTGCTTCAGTTAAAGCGCGGATTTAAACCCGCTCGATTACCGTCGCAATACCCTGACCCAGACCAATACACATGGTCGCTACACCCAGGGTGCCGTCTTTCCATTCCAGCACGTTCAGCAGTGTGCCGGTGATGCGGGCGCCGGAGCAGCCGAGTGGGTGGCCAAGTGCAATGGCGCCGCCGTTCAGGTTGATCTTGTCTTCCATCTTGTCCATCAGCTTCAGATCCTTGATCACCGGCAGGGACTGCGCGGCGAAGGCTTCGTTCAGCTCGAAGTAGTCGATGTCGTCGATGGTCAGGCCAGCGCGGGCCAGTGCTTTCTGGGTGGCCGGTACCGGGCCGTAGCCCATGATCGCAGCGTCGCAGCCAGCGACTGCCATGGCGCGGATCTTGGCGCGCGGCTTGAGGCCCATTTCCTGGGCTTTGGCGGCGCTCATCACCAGCATGGCGGAAGCACCATCGGACAGCGCCGAGGAAGTACCGGCGGTGACGGTGCCGCTGCGCGGATCGAATACCGGCTTCAGTGCCTGCAGACCTTCCAGGGTGGTTTCCGGACGGATCACTTCGTCGATTTCACACAGCACCTTGCGGCCGTCGGCGTCGTGGCCTTCGATCGGTACGATTTCGTTTTTCCAGCGGCCTTGCTGGGTGGCTTCCCAGGCTTTCATGTGCGAGCGCAGGCCGAACTCGTCCTGCTGCTGGCGGCTGATGCCGTGCATGCGGCCGAGCATTTCCGCGGTCAGGCCCATCATGTTCGACGCCTTGGCGGTGAACTTGCTGGCTTCCGGGTTCAGGTCGATGCCGTGGTCCATGGCAACGTGGCCCATGTGCTCAACACCACCGATCACAAACACATCACCGTTGCCGGTCATGATCGCTTGCGCAGCACTGTGCAGGGCTTGCATGGAGGAGCCGCACAGACGGTTGATGGTTTGACCAGCGGCAGTGCGCGGCATACCAGCCAGCAACGCAATGTTGCGGGCGATGTTCATGCCTTGCTCTTTGGTCTGGTTAACACAACCCCAGATCACGTCTTCGGTTTGTTCGGTTTTCCAGCCCGGGTTACGGGCTTTCAGGGCTTCGATCAGCAGTGCGGACAGTTTTTCTGCGCGCACGTTGCGATACATGCCGTTACGGGACTTGCCCATCGGCGTGCGGACCGCATCAACGATCACTACATCATTCGGATTCAGACTCATTTCGTTTCTCCTGATCCGTTAATTAGGCGAAGAAAGACTTGCCGGAAGCGGCCATGTCTTTCAGCAGTTGCGGCGCTTCGTAGAGCTTGCCGAGGTGTGCGTACTTGTCACACAGGGCAATGAACTCGTTGATGCCGATGGATTCGATATGACGGATCGGGCCACCGCGGAACGGAGGGAAGCCAATGCCGTAGATCATCGCCATGTCGGCTTCAGCCGCCGAGCCGACGATGTTGTCTTCGAGGCAGCGAACCGTCTCGGTGCACAGCGGAATCATCAGGCGGGCAATGATTTCGTCGGCATCGAATTCGCGGGTTTGTGCAACGTGCGGCTTGATCAGTTCCCAGGTGGTGTCATCCGGGGTTTTGACCTGCTTGCCTTTCTTGTCCAGTACGTACTGGTAGAAGCCGGCTTTGGTCTTCTGGCCGTAGCGCTTGTTCTCGAACAGCACTTCGGACACATCTTTGAAGTCGTGCTTCATGCGGTCCGGGAAGCCATCGGCCATCACCTTGGCAGCGTGCACGCCGGTGTCGATACCGACCACGTCCATCAGGTATGCCGGGCCCATCGGCCAGCCGAACTTCTCCATGACTTTATCGACGGCCTGGAAGTCGGCGCCGTCACGCATCAGCATGCCGAAGCCGCCGAAGTACGGGAACAGAACACGATTAACAAGGAAGCCGGGGCAGTCGTTAACCACGATCGGGTTCTTGCCCATTTTGGTGGCGTAGGCGACCAGCGTTGCGACAGTTTCATCCGAGGTTTTTTCGCCACGGATAATTTCCACCAGCGGCATCATGTGCACCGGGTTGAAGAAGTGCATGCCGGCAAAGTTTTCCGGCTTCTTCAGGGCGGTGGCCAGACGGGTGATGGAAATGGTCGAGGTATTGGAAGCCAGCACAGCGCCGTCTTTCAGCTTGCCTTCGGTTTCGGCCAGCACGGACTGCTTGATCTTCTCGTTTTCGACGACCGCTTCAACCACCACATCAACGTTGGCGAAGTCGCCGTAGTTCAGGGTCGGGCGGATCATGGACAGGGTTTTGCCCATCTTCGCCGGGTCAATTTTCTTGCGCTCAACCTGCTTGGCCAGCAGTTTGGAGGCCTCGCCCATGCCCAGATCCAGCGCAGCGTCGGCGATGTCTTTCATGATGATCGGCGTGCCCTTGGACGCGGACTGGTAGGCGATACCGCCACCCATGATGCCGGCACCCAGTACGGCGGCCTGGTTGATATCCCTGGCGCCTTTTTTCATGTGGCCGCCATTGGCTTTTTTCACCGCCTGATCGGCGAGGAACAAACCGACCAGTGCAGTGGCCTGCGGGGTCTTGGCTACTTTGGCGAAACCTTTGGCTTCGGCTTCCAGCGCCTGGTCACGCTTCATGCCGCTGTGCTGCTGCATGACATTTACCGCAGCAACCGGGGCCGGGTAGTTCTTGCCAGCCTGCTGGGCAACAAAAGCGCCAGAGGTCTGGAATGCCATCATGTTTTCCAGCGGCGGCAGTTTCAGCGGCTCGAGTTTTTCCGAACGCTTCTTCATGTGATCAATCTTGCCTTCGAGGCACTGCTTGATCAGGGCGATAGCAGCATCAAACAACTTGTCGCCAGCAACTACAGCATCAACCACGCCGTCTTTCAGGGCTTTGTCGGCTTTGTGCTGACCGGCAGCGGCAATCCACTCAACGGCGTTATCGACACCGATCAGACGCGGCATGCGCACGGTGCCACCGAAGCCCGGGAACAGGCCCAGTTTCACTTCCGGCAGACCAACTTGTGCGGTCTCGCTCATCACGCGGAAGTCGCAGGTCAGGGCCATTTCCAGACCGCCGCCAAGGGCGATGCCGTTGATGGCGCAAACTGTCGGGACCGGCAGGTCCTCGAACGCGCAGAACACCTGGTTCGACTTCAGGCACCAGCCGGCGATTTCGTCTTCCGGCAGTTTGAACATCTCGGTGAACTCGGTGATGTCGGCGCCGACAATAAAGACGCTCTTGCCCGAGGTGACTACCACGCCCTTGACGTCGCGGTTGCCCTTGATGGCGTCGACAGCCTTGCCGAGATCGACAACGGTTTCCTGATTGAATTTGTTGACGGACTCGCCCTGAAGATCGAACTTCAGTTCGGCGATGCCACCGTCATGCAGCGTCACGCTGACGGCCTTGCCGGAATAAATCATGGTGTGCTCTCCACGTTGATTGGGTCGGAGCCCGGTTCGGGCGGCCCCGGCTGAAGTGGTCATAAAACCGCTTTCATGTGAGCGTTTGCTCACTCCAGCATGTCCACGTTCCCACTAAGGCAAAAGGGAACGGGCGCCAAGTATAGGCGCGTGAAGCAAGGATTTAAGCCCCTGATTGTGACCAGATGGTCTTGATCGATTCCTTCTTACGGCTGTTTCGGTCTTTTGCCGAAGATCGCGGCGTTTCCGTCGTTGCACAGTCAGCCAGAACACCTGATGGGTGATTTATGTACGCCATTGGAGTATAGTTCGTGCTGACCGTGATCGAATCACCCCTGTTCTCCCGGCTTTGGCCGGATTATTGGACCCCTGAGGAATACGGCGACTTTGTTTTCTGGCTGGGGCTGAACCCGGAAGCGGGCGATGTAATCCCCGGTTCAGGTGGCTGTCGCAAGGTTCGCTGGTCAAGGCCTGGTATGGGCAAGCGGGGTGGTGTCAGGGTTATCTATCTCGCCCAACTGAAATCCGGTGAGCTGGTGTTGCTGACGATATACGCCAAGAACGTGCAAGACACTATCGCAGCGGATGTGCTGAGAAAAATTGCCAGAGAGCTGAGTGATGACTGACCTGAAAAAACTGTATAAGCGGGATGCCGGTCGGGATATCGGTGCGGAGCTGCTGGACGCTATTCGAGATGTGAAAGCAGGGCGTTATGGCGCCCGCTATCAGATCGAGCCCAATGAAGTGGTGCAGGCGCGTCTGAATTGCGGGCTTTCCCAGGCCCAGTTCGCGGCAGCCCTGAATATTTCCCCTCGTACGCTGCAACAGTGGGAGCAGGGTCGCCGTCATCCTTCCGGTGCCGCCGAAACCTTGCTGAGGATTGTCGCCCTTCACCCCGAAGTGCTGCGTGAGGTGATGCAGGAAGTGTAAGCCAAGCGTCTGGGCT
Source organism: Alcanivoracaceae bacterium (assembly GCA_046292765.1). Lineage (GTDB taxonomy): Bacteria > Pseudomonadota > Gammaproteobacteria > Pseudomonadales > Alcanivoracaceae > PGZG01. Next base: position 315,474 of record JBKBQA010000004.1, read on the forward strand.
ATACTTCGGGCCTTCCTTCGGAGGCCCGCCTTGAAACTGCCGCAAATACGACGTCGTAAGCTAGCCACCCTGTCTGACTGGCAGGATCTGCCGCCGATTCTGGCGCGGGTGTTGGCGGGGCGCGGCATCCAGCGGCCGGAC